>JAJDYE010000002.1 GCA_022822905.1 Acidimicrobiia bacterium
ATCGGCAGGCTCGCTCACCTCAAAGCCCAACTCCTCAAGCAGCTGAGCATAGATCGCCGCCTGCATATAGCCAGTGCTCCAGTTCGCCCGAGCCATGGTGACACTGACACCCTCACCAGGCATCATGTCCATATCATCCGCCGGAGCCTCCTCCACCGGAGCCTCAGGGGCCTCCTCCACCGGAGCCTCGGTTGCCGCCGGAGCCTCAGGGGCCTCCTCCACCGGAGCCTCGGTTGCCGCCGGGGCAGTGGCCGCTGGCGCTGACTCCGAATCGTCGTCGTCACCGCAGGCTGCGGCCACAAGGGCCAGTACTGCGAACAGCACAAGCCACCTATTCCATCGTCTCTTCGTAAGCATGTGTCCCTCCCTGTTTGTTGGTCCCGCCGTTGGGGGAATGCCCGAAGCCGGACGACACGACGCTAACCAAACAACAGCCGCATACACAAGAGCCGGAGTGGCTCAATCGAGCGGGGCCACCGCGGTTGCTGATGCCTCTGGGGCCGAGTCACGGCTGTCGACAGCGACGTACACCTGTGACCGGTCAAACACCTTCAACACCCCAGCCGTGCTCGCCATGAGGAGAAATCCCGCGATGAGGCAGAGAAAGGCGCCTGCTCCACTACTGAACCTGGGGTCGGCGACCCGGAGCAGCGAAGAGATCCACGCCACTGCTACAACCATCAACCCAAAGCCGACACCGGCGACCGCGGCGTTCCAGCGCCGTCGCCTGCGTTCGTCGGCTCCGAAGACCCCGGCAGCAGGCAGTGTGAAAACAACACCGACGATGCCGAGGATGATGGAGAGGTAGCCGTACCTGCTGCCATCGCCAGCAAAGCCGTCAATGACAACCTTCTGAGTCCGCTGTGCCTCGCTGGACAGCGCAATAATCTCCTGAGCCAATCGAGCCTCAACCGCTGGATCATCACTGCGTTGCTGCTCCAAGGCTTCGATCTGAGCCGCCAGTTCTGGCGAGACGACCGATTCCACACGCTGGTCGAAAGACCATCCCGAGAAACCGGCGACCACGAGCATGATCACAACGAAGGCTGCTACGCCGATATGAGGGTAAGAGACGCCAGCCCTCAGGGGCGTTCGGGCAGAGTAGGGGGCTGCTCTAAGCCACAATGCTGCGCCGATGATGGTGACCGCTCCGGCGATGACAGCGACCCACGGACCGACGCCCACAGAGTGGGAGACATTGGCCGGTGCGGGAGCCGCCCAAAGATAGGCGACCGCCGCAGCCACCAACCCCACACCCAGGGTAAGCACGCCATTGGACCCGAATAGGCGCACGTCTCCACCGGGTCGCCTGACATTGCTCGCGGCAGCTAGGAGCATCAGCAATGCGAATCCGAGAATCAGAATGCCGTAGAACGACCCGCCGGAAGCACTCAAGCCATTGAAGCTGCTTGCCGCCAAGGGGTTGGAGAGGCGCGCGATCTCATCCTCGATGCCGGTGATGACACCTACAACCTCATCGTCGGTCACAAGCTCGGCACCCGCCGCGGTTACCACCGCGCTGCGTTGTGCCTCAAGCACGCTGTTCTCCTCAATGTGCTCGGCGGGCGGGTCGAGGCTCGCTTCTCTGAGCTCGACGACACCAGGCGACCGCTCGGGATCGACTTCGACATTCTCGTAGCGCCCCGTGTCAACCAAACGGGCGTAGCCTGAGATCTTGCCCGAGTCGTGTCCCCATGGCAGGAAAACGGCGACAACCGCGATGAGCGCGCCTAAGGCGATGATGGCAAGACCCCGGTGCTCCCTGCCGGAGAGCGGCGCTGCGTGGCCTTGTGTCTTGGCCGCGACACCAACCGACGCGGCTTCAGGAAGCAGTGCCTCCGGGTCGCGCCGATGGGCCCAGGCCCGCCGGATCCGCTTGAAGAGGTTCTCGCTGTCGGTGGCCTCGGTCTGAGAAATCCGGTCAAGCACCACGGCCACAATGAACAGGGCCAGGCCGGACGATGCGGCCAACCCGATATCAAGGTTCTGCACAGCCCGGAAAACCAGGAGGCCCAGTCCTCCTGCACCCATGATGGCGGCAATGCCGAGCATCGAGATGGACAACAGCAGCGTCTGGTTGAGCCCGGTCATGATGGCCGGGCGAGCAAGGGGCAGCTGCACGTCCAGCAGCACGCGCCACTCCGGCGCTCCATAGGCCCTGCTGGCCTCCACGACGTCGTCGGGCACCTGCCTGATCCCGAGGTTGGTGAGACGAATGAGCGGTGGCAGTGCGAACACCATGGTCACCATCGTGGCCGGCTCAGTGCCGATGCCCCAGAAGAAGATGACCGGCAACATATAGACGAACGCGTGAACCACCTGCATGGCATCCAGAACGGGGCGCACCGCGTTCCAAACACCATCGAAGCGGCCGCAGAGGACGCCAACCGGGATGCCGATCAGGGCGCAAAGCGCAACGGCCACGATGATCATTCCCAGGGTGAGTGCTGTCTCCTCCCAGTACTCGATGCCCAGCAGTCCGCAGACGGCGAGGGCCAAGGCCACGAACCCGCCAACCTTGACGTTGCGGACCAGGGTTCCGATCGCGAAGAACAAAATGCATACCGCAATCCACGGCATGTCGGTGATCTCCCACCAGGGATGGTGGTCGGGGCTCCTGACGATGTTGCGGAATAGGAATGTGAAGGGCCACTCGATGATGCTCAGCAACCAGCCCAGGTTGAGAGCGATCCAGTTGACCATCTGTTCGATCCACTCTCCGAAGGGGATGGTCCACTGGTCGAGGACCTTGTTGTCCGCCACGCCGGGAGACTCGGTCTGCGCCAACAGGCTCACAGGAACACCTCCCGCTCGAAGCCATCGATGAGGTGCTCGACCCGGCCCATCTCCTCCATGATGTGGCGGGGGTCGAGGTTCCCGACCAGTGACCCCGAGTCGTCGCACACCGCAATAGGCAGACCTCGGCCAGCGGCGGCGTAGACGGTGTTGAGCCGGTCGTCGGGTCGGCAGCGCTCGAAGTCGGTACGCAGGGCGGGGCCGACCTCCACGGTGCCCATGCTCGCGGCTCGGGCGGCGTCATCGACGGTGAAAAGGTGTGTGGGTGCGCCCGCGGCGTCGAGCACGAATGCGCCCGCCCGCTCATCCATGGCAGCGAGAGCCGCGGCGATGGTGGCATTCGCAGCAACCGGCGCCGGCGGCATCATCACCTCGTGTACCTGGATGACGCGGCCCTGGTCGACATCCTGCACAAACTCGGCCACATACCCGGTGGCCGGCTCGGTGAGAATTTCCTCGGGGGTACCGATCTGCACGACGGCACCGTCCTTCATGATGCACACCCGGTCGCCAATGCGGAGAGCCTCGTTGAGGTCGTGGGTGATGAACAGGATGGTCTTCTTCAGCTCCTTCTGGATCTCCAGCAGCTCATCCTGCATCTGGCGGCGGATCAGCGGATCGAGAGCGCTGAAGGCCTCATCCATGAGCAGGATCTCGGGATCCGATGCCAGGGCCCGGGCCAAGCCCACCCGCTGCTGCATCCCTCCGGAAAGCTCCGACGGCATGTTCTGCGAGTAGGCATCCAATCCGACCATCGACAGCGCGCGCATTGAGGCTTCGCTGCGTGCGGATCTGGCGGCCCCTTGGACCTTGAGGCCGTAGCTCACGTTGTCGATGACGTTGCGGTGGGGGAACAGCGCGAAGTGCTGGAAAACCATGCCCATGTGGCTCCTGCGGAAGGCCTGGAGTTCTGAACCTTCAAGCGTCTGCACGTCGGTGCCTTCGACGGAGACGGTCCCAGCAGTGATGTCATGGAGCTTGTTGACCGTGCGGAGGGCAGTGGACTTGCCCGACCCCGACAGTCCCATAACAACGAACATCTCGCCTCTTGACACCGCGAAAGACACGTCGTCGAGGCCCACCACGTGCCCGGTCTCGGCCTGTACTTCGTCCTTGCCCATCCCGGAGCTGGCTAGCTCGAAGGCCCTTCCACGGGGTTGGGGGCCGAAGATCTTGTAGACGCCGTCCAGGACGATGATGTCATCGCCCACCTGTGCCATAGGACTCCTCCCGCCAGCCGACGCCCATTTACCGTAGTGGGTTACGCGGGACGGTGCCGCCAATCGGTTCCGACGGCGAACGCGGGCGTTGACTATCGGCGGCGGCGGAGGCGGCGGGCGTGGGACTCGAGCTGCTTGCGCTGCTTGCGGGTGAGGCTGTCGAGACCTTGGCTGGAAACTTGGTCGAGCAGGGCGTCGATCTCGGGGCTGACGGGTTCACCAGCCTGGGGGACCGCCCGCAGATGGTCTCGACCTCGGCCCCGTCGGTGAGACCGCGAAGAACGAGTGCTGGTTGCCGACTGGCCCGAGGCCGGGGAGAAGGAGAGCTTGGGAATCCACGTCAGGTTGGTGGCGTAGCCGAATGCTCGAATGCCGAGCAGGGCTACAGCGACCGTGCAGGCCAGCACAATCAGGGCGAACCAGTTGCGGTTGCCCAGGGCCTGGATGGCGTCGAGCCCGACGATGACGACGGCGATCACCCAACCGGGAATGCCGGGCCAGAACCGGGCGTGGGCGTACTGGGCGGCAAAGGCCACCAACACTCCAACCTCCACCATGCGCAGGCCAGCTACAAATCCGGTGATACCGGTCACCGCTTCCACCGCGGTCACAATCACCGCGGGCACAAGGGTGAGGGCAATGAGGAAGAACGCGAATCGCCACCGTCCTAGCAGGGACTCGATCTGGGAACCCAGCATGTAGAAGATGGCAAACAGGATGATGGTCCAGAAGTGGGGCTCGTTGGGTATCGGCCAGGTGACCAGCCGCCAGACGTCTCCCTCCAGCACGCTTCCCAGTGAGAAATCCTCCGAGACCAGCACCAGCTCGCGAAAGAGCGGACCAAAGCGGCCCTCGATTCCCCAGATGATCATGGAGATCACGCCGAGGCCGACCACAAAGGCGGTAGTGGACACCGGGTACCCTCCGATGCGGAACCAGGGGTCGTCGCTGTAGCCGAAGCGCCGGGACGGATACATGGCTATTGGTGGCGCATGGCGTGGGCCATCTCGGCGTCGAAGTCGAAGGGGGGCAGTTGGCCGGTCTCGATGACCAATGAGGTCAGGGCTTCGGGTGCTTCGAACGGCGGCTCATAGTCGTCGCACACCGGGAAGGGCCGGCCGTAGCCCACCGTGAGGAAAGCGCCGTCGGGGGCCCAGTTGGTGGGCAACGGCACTGGTTCGGCCCCCTGGCCGGTCTCGGCGTCGTCGGCGGTGAGCGTCACCGTGAACAAGCCGCTTTCGGTCGGGTCTACCACCGCCCCCACGAAACGGGCCCCGGTGAGGGCTGGGGCAGTGGCCCGATATTCCCGACCGTGAACCACTGCCACCCAGCGGAGTTCGCCGTCGGCCAGGAACAGCGCCCAGCCTGCAATCCAGTCTCCTTGCTCGCAGATGATGCCCTCAGCGTTATCGGGCAGGCCATCGGGGAAAGCGGCCACGGCGCGGTAGCCGCCGAACTGGAGCGGACCGGCCGCTTCATGCACTTTGTCGCCCGGGACCAGCTCGTAGCGGGACCGCAGCGACATCCAGGGGGCATACATGTGGGCGATGCGGTTGACCGCGGTGTCGTCGAGGGGCAGCACGCCGTTGCGGTCGGCCTCGGCGTCCCACAGCTCGATCATCTCGGCCAGTTTCTCGGGATGGGTGTCGGCCAGGTTGTGCGACTCGGTGGGATCGGCCACGGTGTCGAACAGCTCCCACTGGTCTTCGGCGAAGTCGTGGCTGCCGATGATGGCGTCCCGCTCGGCGGCAGTGAGCTGGTTGACGTGGTTGGTGACCGCCTTCCAGCCCTGGTGGTACATGGCCCGGCTGCCCCAGCACTCGTAGTACTGGCTGGTGCGGGCGGCGCCGGGATCATCGTCTTCCAGGATCTGGCGCATGCTGACGCCGTCGAACGACATCTGCTCCACTCCGCCGAATTCGGCCGGGGGCTGCACCCCGGCCAGGTCCATAATCGTGGGCATCACGTCGGTCACGTGGGAGTACTGATGGCGCAGCTCGCCCCGCGCCGCGATTCCGGCCGGCCAGGAGAGGATCAACGGATCGCGCACGCCGCCCTCGAAGGTGTACCGCTTCCACCGCCGGAAGGGGGTGTTGCCGGCCAGCGCCCACCCCCAGGGGTAGTGCCCGGACGAGCGGAACCCGCCGAGGTCGTCGTAGTGCGACAGCTCCAGGTCTAGATCGTCTGCTTCGTCGCTGATGTAGTGGCGGATCTGGTTCCAGCTGCCGTTGGGCCCGCCTTCGGCTGAGGTGCCGTTGTCGGAAATCAGAGCCACCACGGTGTTGTCGGCCCGGCCGGTCGACTCCAGGTAGCGGAGCACCCGGCTGATGTGGTGGTCGGCGTGGCTCAAGAACCCGGCGTACACCTCCATCATGCGGGCATACAGCCGTTGGCGGTCGGAGTCCACCTCATCCCAGGGCTCCACCCACTCGGGCCGATCCGACAAGTCGACGTCACCCGGTATGACCCCCATCTCCTGCTGGCGGGCCAGCACTTCTTCGCGCCACACGTCCCAACCCCGGTCGAACTGCCCGGCGTAGCGGTCGATCCACTCCGGGGGCGCCTGATGGGGGGCGTGCGGGGTGCCGGTGGCGTACCACATCATGAACGGCCTATTTGGGTCGGCCAGCCGCAAGCCCCGCAGGTAGTCGATGGCCTGGTCGGCCAGATCGGCGTCGAGGTGGTACCCCTCCTCGGGGGTGGCCGGCGGCTCGATGTAGGTGTGGTCGCGGACGAGCTGGGGCGTCCACTGGTTGGTCTCCCCGTTGAGGAACCCGTAGTAGTGGTCGAACCCGACCCCGGTGGGCCAGGTGTGATACGGCCCGGCGGCTCGCTGGTCGCGGGGAGTGAGATGCCACTTCCCCACCATGAAGGTGGCCCAGCCCTCCGCGCCCAGGTACTGGGCCAGGGTCCCGGCCGAGTCGGGGATCTGGCCGTTGCAACCGGGGAAGTTGACGGGCATGTCGGTGAGCATCCCCACCCCCACCCGGTGGTGATTCCGACCGGTGAGCAGGCACGCCCGGGTGGGCGAGCACACCGCGGTGGTGTGGAAGTTGGTGAACCGCATCCCCCGAGCCGCCAACCGGTCGAGGTTGGGGGTGTCGATGTCAGATCCGTAGCACCCCAGCTGGGCGAAGCCGAGATCGTCCAGCACGATCACCAGCACATTGGGGGCATCGGGATCGTAAGGCCGCGGCACCGGCGGAGACGTCGATTCAGCCAGGGTGAGTCCGATTTTGTATTCGGTCATCGAACGATGACCTTAGCCAGTACACCTCTTGATATCTCAACGGGGTTCGATAGGATGACTACAAATAGTTGTCGTATTCATTTTCAATTTCAAGGGATGCACTGATGCCCACATCGATTCGGCTAGAGCCCGCAACCGAAGAGAGGCTCACTCAGCTGGCTCTGCTGACCGGTCGGACGAAGGCCTTTTATTTGCGCGAGATCATTGACCGGGGGCTCGACGACCTCGAGGACTACTACTTGGCCGCCGATGTCCTAGAACGCATCCGCAAGAATGACGAGCGGATTCACTCTGCTGCGGACGTGAGGAAAGAGCTTGGCCTGGACGATTGACTACACCGACACGGCCAAATCCCAGCTGAGGAAGCTCGACAAGAATACCGCTCGGCGCATCATGGACTACATGGATGAGCGCGTCGCACCTTCTGATCCCCGCCGACTCGGCCAGGCTCTGACCGGACCCCTAGGAGGGCTTTGGCGCTACCGAGTGGGCGACTGCCGCGTTGTCTGTGACATCCAAGACGAGGCAATCCGGGTCTTGGTGGTTCGGATCGGACAGCGAGATCGGATCTATCGCTGAGGCGATGGCTACGACGCGAACCCCTCACAGACGGTGGAAGCAGCGCCGGGAGAGGCACACGGCTATTGGTGGCGCATGGCGTGGGCCAATTCGGCATCGAAATCGAAGGGGGGCACCTGCCCGGTCTCGATGACCAACGAGGCCAGGGCCTCGGGTGCCACAAACGGCGGCTGGTAGTCGTCGCACACCGGGAAGGGGCGCCCATAGCCCACGGTGAGGAAGGCGCTGTCGGGGGCCCAGTTGGTGGGCAGGGGCAACGGTTCGGCGCCCTGACCGATCTCGGCGTCGTCGGCGGTGAGCGTCACCGTGAACAGGCCACTGTCGGTGGGGGACAATTCCGCTCCCAGAAAGCGCGCCCCGGTCGGGACGGCGGCGGCAGCCCGGTATTCCCGGCCGTGTACTACCGCTACCCAGCGGAGTTCGCCGTCGGCCAAGAAAAGCGCCCAGCCTGAGATCCAGTCTCCCTGCTCGCAGATGATGCCCTCAGCGCTATCAGGCAGGCCGTCGGGGAAGGCGGCCACGGCGCGGTAGCCGCCGAACTGCAACGGCCCGACGGTCTCATGCACTTTGTCGCCGGGGACCAGCTCATAGCGGGACCTCATCGACATCCAGGGGGCATACATGTGGGCGATGCGGTTGACCTGGGTGTCGTCGAGGGGCAGCACCCCGTTGCGATCGGCCTCGGCGTCCCACAACTCGACCAGCTCGGCCAGCTTCTCGGGGCGGGTGTCGGCCAGGTTGTGCGACTCGATGGGATCGGCCACGGTGTCGAACAGCGCCCACTGGTCGTCGGCGAAATCATGGCTGCCGATGATGTTGTCCCGGTCGGCCGCGGTGAACTGGCTGACGTGGTTGGTGACCGCCTTCCAACCCTCGTGATACATGGCCCGGCTGCCCCAGCACTCGTAGTACTGGCTGGTGCGAGCGGCCTCGTGATCATCCGAATCCACGATTCGGCGCATGCTGACGCCGTCAAACGACATCTGCTCCACTCCGCCGAACACCGAAGGGGGCTGCACCCCGGCCACGTCCAAAATGGTGGGCATCACGTCGGTCACGTGGCTGTACTGATGGCGCAGCTCGCCCCGCGCCGCGATTCCAGCCGGCCAGGACAAGATCAACGGGTCGCGCACTCCGCCCTCGAAGGTGTACCGCTTCCACCGCCGGAAGGGCGTGTTTCCGGCCAGCGCCCATCCCCAGGGGTAGTGCCCTGCCGAGCGGAACCCGCCCAAGTCGTCGTAATGGGCCAGCTCCAACTCCAGATCGTCTGCTTCGTCGCTGATGTAGTGGCGGGGCTGGTTCCAGGTGCCGTTGGGCCCGCCCTCTGGCGAAGAGCCGTTGTCAGAGATAAAGGCAATAACGGTGTTGTCAGCCTCGCCGGTGGATTCCAGGTGGTCGAGCAATCGGCCGATGTGGTGGTCGGCGTGGCTCACGAACCCCGCGTACACCTCCATCATGCGGGCATACAGCCGTCGCCGGTCGGGGTCGATGCCATCCCAGGGCTCGACCCATTCGGGCCGCTCCGACAATGAGACGTCACCGGCGATGACCCCCATCTCCTTCTGGCGGGCCAGCACTTCTTCTCTCACCACATCCCAACCCCGGTCGAACTTCCCGGCGTAGCGGTCGATCCACTCCGGGGGCGCCTGATGGGGGGCATGGGGGGTGCCGGTGGCGTACCACATCATGAACGGCCGATCGGGGTCGGCCAGCCTCAGGTTGCGCAGGTAGTCGATGGCCTGGTCGGCCAAATCGGCATCGAGGTGGTATCCCTCTTCGGGGGTGGCCGGAGGCTCGATGTAGGTCTGGTCGCGGACGAGCTGAGGGGTCCACTGGTTGGTCTCCGCGTTGATGAACCCGTAGTAGTGGTCGAAGCCCATACCGGTGGGCCATTTGTCATACGGACCGGCGGCCAACTGGTCGCGGGGCGTCAGATGCCACTTTCCCACCATGAAGGTGGCCCAGCCCTCGGCGCCCAGGTACTGGGCCAAGGTCCCGGCCGAGTCGGGGATCCTGCCGGTGTAGCCGGGGAAGTTGATGGGCAAGTCGGGAACCAACCCCATGCCTACCCGATGGTGATTGCGCCCGGTGAGCAGGCACGCCCGGGTGGGCGAGCAAATCGCAGTGGTGTGGAAGTTGGTGAACCGCAGACCCCGGGCCGCCAAGCGGTCGAGATTTGGGGTGTGTATGTCGGAGCCATAGCACCCCAGCTGGGCGAAGCCGAGGTCGTCCAGCACGATAACCAGCACATTGGGGGCATCGGGGTCGTAAGGCCGCGGCACCGGCGGTGATGTGGATTCGGCCAGGGTGAGCCCGATGCGTTGATCCGTCATTGGTGGCGCATGGCGTGGGCCATCTCGGCTTCGAAGTCAAAGGGGGGCAGCTGGCCGGTCTCGATGACCAGCGAGGCTAGGGCCTCGGGCGCTTCGAAAGGCGGCTCATAGTCGTCGCACACCGGGAAGGGGCGGCTATAGCCGACGTGGAGGAACGCTCCGTCGGCCGCCCAGTTTGTGGGCAACGGCACCGGTTTGGCCCCTTGGCCGATTTCGACGTCGTCGGCAGTAAGCGTCACCGTGAACAGGCCGTCGTCGGTCGGGGCCAACACCGCCCCCAAGAAGCGCGCTCCGGTTGGGGCGGGAGCGGTTGCTCGATATTCCAAACCGCTTACTACTGCCACCCAGCGAAGCTCACCGTCGGCCAAAAACAACGCCCAGCCTGAGATCCAGTCGCCTTGCTCGCAGATGATGCCATCAGCGTTCTCGGGCACGCCATCGGGGAAGGCGGCCACGGCCCGGTAGCCGCCGAACTGCAATGGCCCGGCCGCTTCGTGCACTTTGTCGCCCGGCACCAAGTCGTAGCGGGGCCGCAGCGACATCCAAGGGACATACATGTGGGCGATGCGATTGACCGCGGTGTCGTCGAGGGGCAGCACCCCGTTGCGATCGGCCTCGGCGTCCCACAGCGCGACTATCTCGGCCAGCTTCTCTGGATGGGTGTCGGCCAGGTTGTGCGACTCGATGGGATCGGCCACGGTGTCGAACAGCTCCCACTCGTCCTCGGCGAAATCGAGGCTGCCGACGATGGCGTCTCGGTCGGCGGAGGTGAGCTGGTTGACATGGTTGGTGACCGCCTTCCACCCCTCGTGGTACATGGCCCGGCTGCCCCAGCACTCGTAGTACTGGCTGGTGCGGGCGGCGTCGGGATCATCGTCCAGCACGATCGGGCGCATGCTGACGCCGTCGAACGACATCTGCTCCACTCCGCCGAATTCGGCCGGAGGCTGCACCCCGGCCAGGTCCAAAATCGTGGGCATCACGTCGGTCACGTGGGAGTACTGATGACGCAACTCGCCTCGCGCCGCGATCCTGGCTGGCCAAGTCAAGATCAAGGGGTCGCGCACGCCGCCTTCGAAGGTGTATTTCTTCCACCGCCGGAAGGGGGTGTTGCCGGCCAGCGCCCACCCCCACGGGTAGTGCCCACAGGAGCGGAACCCGCCGAGGTCGTCGTAGTGGGACATCTCCAGCTCTAGGTTGTCTTCTTCGTCGCTGATCACGTGGCGGAGCTGGTTCCAGGTGCCGTGGGGTCCCCCTTCGGCTGAGCCGCCATTGTCGGAGATCAACGCCACCACGGTGTTGTCGGCCTCGCCAGTCGACTCCAAGTAGTGGAGCAATCGGCCGATGTGGTGGTCGAAATGGCTCAAGAACCCGGCGTACACCTCCATCATGCGGGCATACAGCCGCCGGCGGTCGGGATCCACGTCAGCCCAGGCCTCAACCCACTCGGGACGCTCCGACAGATCCACATCGGGTGCGATTACCCCCATCTCCTTCTGGCGGGCCAGCACTTCTTCGCGCCACACGTCCCAGCCCCGGTCGAACTGCCCGGCGTAGCTGTCGATCCACTCCGGGGGCGCGTGATGGGGGGCATGGGGGGTGCCGGTGGCGTACCACATCATGAACGGGCGATCAGGGTCGGCCAACCGCAACTCCCGCACGTAGTCGATGGCCTGATCGGCCAGATCGGCGTCGAGGTGGTAACCCTCCTCGGGGGTGGCCGGAGGCTCGATATAGGTCTGGTCGCGGACGAGCTGGGGCGTCCACTGGTTGGTCTGCCCGTTGAGGAAGCCGTAGTAGTGGTCGAAGCCCACCCCGGTGGGCCAGGTGTGGTAGGGCCCGGCGGCTCGCTGGTCGCGGGGAGTGAGGTGCCACTTCCCCACCGCGTAGGTGGCCCAGCCCTCCGCACCCAGGTATTGGGCCAGGGTCCCGGCCGAGTCGGGGATCTGGCCGTTGTAGCCGGGGAAGTTGACGGGCAAGTCGGTGAGCATCCCCACCCCCACCCGGTGGTGGTTGCGCCCGGTGAGCAGGCAGGCCCGGGTGGGAGAGCAAATCGCGGTGGTGTGGAAGTTGGTGAACCGCAGGCCCCGGGCCGCCAAGCGGTCGAGGTTGGGGGTGTCGATGTCGGACCCGTAGCACCCCAGCTGGGCGAAACCAAGGTCGTCCAGCACGACCACCAGCACATTGGGGGCATCGGAATCGTAGGGTCGGGCCACCGGCGGTGACGTGGATTCCGCCAAGGTCAGCCCGATGCGGAGTTCCGTCATTGGATCAGAAGGTAGGCGATGGCTACGACGGGATGAGCGCAAACCCCTCATACCCGGCGGCGGCTACTTGCTCGCACTTCTCGGCATAGTCGGGGAAGCCGGGCAGAGGCATGAACACCCGGGTCTTGCCGGGGATATTGGCCCCCAGGTACCAGGAGTTGCAGGTGGGATACAGCGTGTAGCTGGCCACCAGATTCACGTGGTCCACCCAAGCCTCAGTGGCCTCCTCGGTGGCCTCGATGTGGCCGTGGCCGTTGGCCCGCATGTAATCGATGCAGTTGCCGATCCAGTCCACATGCTGCTCGATGCACACAATCATGTTGGCCAGCACCGAGGGGCTGCCCGGGCCGGTGATGGTGAACATGTTGGGGAAGTCGGGCACCCCCAAGCCCAGGTAGGTGCGGGGCCCGGCGTACCACTGGTCGGCCAAAGGAAGCCCGCCCCGGCCTTGGATGTTGATACGGAGCAGCGAGCCGGTCATGGCGTCGTAGCCGGTGGCGAACACAATCACATCGAGGTCGTAGTGGGTGCCGTCGGCGGTGCGCAGGCCATCGGGGGTGATCTCGTCGATGACGTTCTCGCTGATGTCCACCAGGGTGACGTTGTCGCGGTTGAATGTCTTGAAGTAATCGGTGTCGAGCACCAGCCGCTTGCAGCCGATGTAGGTGGTGGGGATGAGGCGATCGGCCACCTCGGGGTCTTGGACCGTCTCGCGGATCTTCTGCTTGACGAAGTCGGCAGCCACGTGATTGGCCTCCGGCGTGCGAGCGATGTCGGAGTAGGCGCCGAGGAAGGCGAAGCCGCCGATCTCCCAGCGGGCTTCGAACTCCTTGAACGCCTCCTCAACCTCGACATCGAGCACCGAGCCCTCGTTCCAGTCGAAACGGGCCCCAAGTGCGCCCTGCTGGGTCTTGTTCTGCTCTCGGAGCCGGTGGTAGTCGGCCTTGACCTCTGCTTGCTCCGCCGGGTCGAGGGGATGATTGCGCGCCGGGATGGCGTACTGCGGGGTGCGCTGGAAAACGGTGAGGTGGTCGGCGGTCTCAGCGATCACCGGAATGGCCTGGATGCCCGACGAGCCGGTGCCGATGATCCCGACCCGCTTGCCGGCGAAGTCGATGCCCTCTTTGGGGTAACGGCCGGTGTGGCACACCTCGCCCCGGAAGGTGTCGACGCCGGCGATGTCGGGGACATTCGACGACGAAAGACAACCCACCGCGGTGATGAGGTATTGAGTGGTGACGTGGTCGGTGTCGTCGTCGTTGGGAGCGTGGTTGTGGTCGATGTGGTTGACGGCGGGCGCGCTGCTCACCTGCCATTGGCCGGTGTCGTCGTCGAAGGCGGCCTTGGTAACCATGGTGTTGAACTGGATGTCCCGATACAGGTCGTACCGCTCGGCCACGTGCTGGGCATAGCGGAGGATCTCAGGCTGGCCCGGATAGCGCTCGGTCCACTCCCACTCTTGCTCCAGTTCGGGGTCGAAGCTGTAGCAGTACTCCAGGCTCTCCACGTCGCAGCGGGCGCCGGGATAGCGGTTCCAGTACCAGGTTCCCCCCACGTCGTCGCCGCGTTCGTATACACGGGCCGTCAGCCCAAGCTGGCGGAGCTTGTAGAGCATGTACATGCCGGCGAATCCGGCGCCGATTACCACGGCGTCGTAGTGGACAGGGCTTTGGTCGTTGGTGCTCATGGTGGTTTCAGTTGGGGTCGAGGTATGGAAAAGGGTTCAGGCTGCGGGACGGAGCTTGTAGCGCACCGGCAGTTTCTTGGCCCCGACAACGAGGTTGGATTCGGTGCGAACTATCGGCCCCGCAGGCTCGATCTCGATCACCCGCTCGGCCAACTGCTTTATGAGGGCCTGGGTGCTGGCCCGGGCCAGATGCGCTCCCAGGCAGTAGTGCTCGGCCCAGCCGAACCCCAGATGGCGGTTGGGATGGCGGCCGATGTCGAAGTCGTTGGGGCGGTCGAACACCGTCTCGTCCCGATTGCCCGAGGCGTAGAACATCACCAGGAAGTCGCCTTTTTTCACCGGCTGACCGGCCACGGTGCCATCATCCATGGCGGTGCGCTTCATGTAGTTGACCGGGGTAGACCACCGAATCACTTCTTCTACCGCTTCTTTGGCCAGTTCCGGGTTCTCCCTCAGCCGCTGAAGCTGGTCGGGATTGGCCAAGAACGCCTCTAGCGCTCCCGACAGTCCATTGCGAGTGGTGTCGTGTCCAGCGGTGAACACGATGAGGTAGTAGCCAAACGTTTCTATTTCGCCCAGGGACTCTCCGGTGGGGAGGTGGGCATGGGCCAACATGGTGGCCAGGTCCTCTTGGGGGTTGGTCCGGCGATCTTTGATGATGCGGTCGAACATGGCGTAGAACTCCAGGCCGATTTCCCGGCTGGCCTCATGGCGGCTGTCGGCATCGCGCTGGTAATCGGGGTCGTCGCCGGCCAGAAGCTGCTGAGTCAGTACCAGCAGGCGCTCTTCGTCTTCTGGGTCGATGCCCAAGATGGTGGCTAGCACCCGCAGCGGATGGCGCTGAGCAATGACATCTACGAAATCGCACTCCCCCTCGTCACCCAGGCTGTCGAGCAGGGCCTTGGCGCTGTTGTGGACAATCTCGTCGAGCCGGCTGATGCCCCGAGGGGTGAAGAACCCGCTGGCCACCTTGCGGTAGAGCCGATGATCAGGCGGATCCATGCTGATGATCGTCCGCATCTCGCCGATGACGCTGCCGTACTTCTCCAAATCGGCGACCTGTTGGTCGCTGCGCACCGCGATGCTGTCAGCCTCGTTGCTGAACAGCTCAGGCTGCGTGGAAACCTCGATGATGTCGGCGTGGCGGGTAATGGCCCAGAAGTTCTGGAAGCCGTCGGGCTCACACCAGTGCACGGGGGAGTTCTGGCGCATCCAGGCCATCACTTCGTGGGGATGTCCGTTGGCGCCGTAGCGCTTTGGGGAGATGAGGTCTAGGGGGTCGACGTCCACGCCAAAACGTTAGAGGGTCTGCGTTGCTTGATCCACAGCGCAGCGAGAATGTCGTTACCATCCTCCGGCGTGGTGGCGGTCATTGGCTGAGGATTCCGCTGCTTTGGATTATTTCTTCGGTGGTTTCGAAACCGCCGCCGAGGGCGTCGAAATCGACGGAGCCGATGGACAGGGCGGCCAGCGGGGGCAGCACCGGGTTGGGCTCGACGCCTCCGGCCAGCGGGTATTCGTAGGTGTTGCGGGTGAAGTACCGCTGCACCGATGGGGAGAGCAGGTAGGCAATCAGATCCTGGGATGCTTCCCGGTCGGACATATTGGTGGTCATGGTGGCGGCGGTGATGATGAGCAGCGAGCCGATGTCCTCGTCAGAAAGGTCGTAGTTGGCGGCTAGATGCTCCTGTCCGGCCGCTTCGGCGTCAGCCGCCAACCGGTAGTTGTAGTAGTGGTTCACCAGGCCCACGTCGATCTCGCCTCGGGCGGCGGCCTCCACGATGGCCACATTGTTGGGGTAGTAGCGAGCGTCGTTGTCCACCATGTCGCTCAGCCACTGGGTGGCCACATCGTTGCCGTACTGGTCGCGGAACACCGTGAACCAGTCCACAAACGATCCGTTGGTGGCCGGAATGGCCACCCGACCCTCCCACTCCGGATCGGTGAGGTCGAATACCGAGGTCGGCAGCTGGGAGGGGGGCACGATTTCAACGTTGTGAACCAGCACCCGCTTGCGCCCGGAGAATCCGATCCAGGTGCCGTTGGCTCCACGATGGTCTTCGCGCACCAGTTCCAACACGCTGCTGTCCATTGAGGTGAGCAGACCCTTTGATTCCAGGAATCCCACCGGACCTGGCGATCGGGAAATGAACACATCAGCGTCCGTTCGGTCGCCCTCGGTGTCGATCAGAAGGGCCAAGTCGGTGGACGAGCCCCAGCGAACCCGGACTGATGTGCCGCTTTCGCAAGCGAAGGCATCCAGGACCGGCTTGATCAAGTTCTCACTGCGGCCGGAGTACACGGTGACCGACAAGCCATTTTCATCAGCGCACTTGCCGTCGTAGACGGTGGCGGCAACGCCTTCGAGTTTGGTGCCGCCGTCGCCACCGCAAGCGGCAGCTAGGAGGGCTACTGCGACCAGCGCGCCAGCCAGCCCATTACGAGAAATCTTGCTCATGGGCGCAGAACTCTAGAGTGACTGCGCCAATTCGTCAAGTTAGCCTAACAATTGTCGTATGGATGACAAAAGCCCATCTAGGCAGCAGGATTCACCGCATTCCACCGCAGCGGCATCTCGACGTAGCCGTCGACCAGGCTGGAGTGCAGGCGGCGCAGGGTCCGGGGGTCTTCCACCCCTAGCTCCAGGCCCTCGAAGCGGCCGATGATGGCCTCAAACATCATCTTGGCCTCCAGTCGGGCCAGTGACGCCCCCAGACAGAAGTGGGGTCCGCCGGCGCCGAAGGCCACGTGCTGGCTGGCGTCGCGGGTCACGTCCAGCGTGTCGGGGTTCTCGAAGGCCCGCTCGTCCCGGTTGGCCGAGGAGTACCAGATCACCACCGGATCGCCGGCCTTGATCTCCTGGCCCCCCACCACGGTGTCGTGGGTGGGCCGGCGCACGAACTGCATCACCGGCGTGGTGTAGCGCAACAGCTCCTCCACGGCATTGGGGATGAGCGACGGGTCGTCCTTGAGGATCTGCATCTGGTGTGGGTTGCGGATGAGCTCCAGCGTGCCGGTGGTGATGAGGTTGCGGGTGGTCTCGGAGCCAGCGTTTTGGAGGAGCATGAAGAACACGTCGATCTGCATCTGGTCGAGCGACTCCCCTTCGATCTCGGCTTCCATAAGCACGCTGATGAGGTCGTCGTGGGGCTCCTTCTTGCGGATCTCGCACATCTGGTCGGCGTAGGCGAACATCTGCGCCCCGGCCTCCATCATCTCGTCGGTGGTGTACTTCTCGTCGAAGCCGAACGTGATCTCGGTCCAGTGGAAGATCTGGTGGCGGTCTTCTTCGGGCACGCCCACCAAGTCGGCGATCACCTGCAAAGGCAGCTCCACCGCGATCTCGCTGACCATCTCACAGCCACTCTTGTCGGCCACCTGGTCGATCAACCGGGTTACCTGCGACTGGATCCTCTCCTCCAAGTCGCGCACCCGGCGAGGTGTGAATCCCCGATTGACCAGCTTGCGCATCTTGGTGTGATCGGGCGGGTCCAGGCTGATGAGCATCTGCGAGTTGGCACCGTCGTCAATCGAGGGCGGCTGGTCGCCGGCCAGGAAGGGGTTGGGCTGGCTCTTGAAGCAATCCGAGTCGCGCGACACCCGCTGCACGTCGGCGTGGCGGCTGACGTTCCAGAAACCGTCCCAGTGCGGGTGCTCGCTCCAGAACACCGGATCGTTGTCGCGCTTGTCACGGAAATAGTCGTGGGGGAATCCATTCTTGAATGTCGAGGGATTCCAAAGCTCTAGCGGTTCCATCTCTGCCTCCTGAGGTCCTTAGTTCGAGGGCTTTCGGCCGACAACGGCTATTGAGACAGTGCTCATCATGACAAATCCCGGCGCTCGAACCTGAGCCAGAGCGGTGTCGCCGTCTTCGGCGCTCACCAGGCCGGCCTCCACCAAACGGGGGATGGCCCGCTCCAGGGCCATGAACCACCACTCCCCGCCAGGCTCGCCGGGCCGCATGGCCCACACGTCGCCGATGATGTCGATGTCGGCCGCTCCCAGATCTCGGAAGCGACCGACCAGCCGGACGCCATAGTCGGAATCGCGCCAGTCGGTGGTGACCCCCGAGGACACGTAGCGGTGGACGGTGGCGTAGGGCTCGGGTAGCGACTGTTCGGCAAAGGACGCAAAAGCGCCGTCCTCCACCATCAGCCAACCGCCGGGCACCAGAGCGCCCCACAGCTTCTCGATTATCTCATCGCGCTCCGGCAGGTGCTGGAGAACGGCCCGGGCGTGGACGAGGTCGAAGGCCGACTCGGGCACCGGGTCGCTGATCACATCGTGCTGTTCCACCACCACATTGGGCAGCACCGGGCGGTGGAACTGGAGGTCGACATCGGTAGACCAGACCGTGCCGTCGGGGCCCACTCGCTTGCCCAGCCAGGCCGACACCGTTCCGCCGCCCGCACCCAATTCCCAGCACCGCCACCCCGGACTCAGCCCAATGCTGTCCAGAATGCGGCGGGTTCGGGGATCGCGGGCTTCGGCCAGCATCTCCAGGCGGTTCCGCTCGATCTCCACCTCTTCATCGCGGACCCCATATCGATCATCGGCCATGGAGGCTTCTCCTCTGTTTCCGTCGGCCCCATACCGTATCGTCGCACCGTGGCCGACCACTCAGAGGACACCCCGCAGCAAGCGGCATTCCGAGCAGAGGTGCGGGCGTGGCTGGAAGCCCAGGCCCCGTTGCGGGAGGACGGCGACGGCTGGTCCACTCGCACCACCCATCCCAACGAAGCCGCGGAAAAGGCCCATATGGACCGCTGTCGAGCGTGGCAGCGGGAGCTGTACGACAGCGGGTGGGCGGCCATCGACTGGCCCGTGGACCACGGCGGCCAGGGCGGGGAGCGGTGGCAGCGGCAGATCTTCCAGCAGGAGGCCGCTCAATTCGATGTCACCAGCGGCTTTCTCGCCGCCGGTATCGCCCTGGCCGGTCCGGCCATCGGCCACTTCGGCACCGATGAGCAGAAGGCCCGCCACCTGGAGCCCATGCTGCGGGGCGACGTGGTGTGGTGCCAGCTGTTCAGCGAGCCCGGCGCCGGATCCGATCTGGCCAACCTGGCAACGAGGGCCGAACGCGACGGTGACGAGTTCGTGGTACACGGGCAAAAGGTGTGGAACTCATCGGCCCACTTGTCGGACTGGGGAATCCTGCTGGCCCGCACCGATTCCGACGCCCCCAAGCACAAGGGGATCACGTTCTTCCTGCTGGATATGGCCACCCCCGGCGTGGACCCCCGTCCCATACGCACCATCAACGGGTCGTCCCACTTCAACGAGGTGTTCTTGAGCGACGTGCGGGTCCCGGCCGAAAACGTGGTCGGCGAGGTGAACAGCGGATGGGCGGTGGCCCGCCTCGTGCTGGCCAACGAGTCCACCATGATCGGCGGCGGCATGGACCGGGCCGACAGCGCGGCCAACTTGATCGCCCTGGCCCGGCGGTGGGGCACGGCCCAAGACCCGATGGTTCGCCAGGAGCTGGCCCAGGCCTACACCAGAGAGAAGCTGTTGGATTGGATGGGCCGGCGATTGCAAGAGGACGTGCGCCGGGGCCGTCAGCCCAGCTTCGACGGCTCGACGCTGAAGGTTTTCTGGTCGGAGAGCCGCCGCGACCGGGGCAACCTCGGCGTGGGAATGCTGGGGGGATACGGGGTGGCAGGCGACCACGCCGACACCGGCGTGTGGGCCAACGAGGCGCTTAACCGGTTCTGGGGCTCCATCGGCGGCGGCACCGACGAGGTACACCGCAACAACATGGCCGAGCGGGTACTCGGACTGCCCCCGGAGCCCCGGGTGGACAAGCACGTCCCGTGGCGGGAGCAGGTGGGCGGACCCGTGCCGAAATAGTGGTGAAGAATTGCTCTCAGCCGCGATCACATTTTCCGATTGCGGCAGTAAGCTGGGCCCAAGATGGCTGACCAAGCCAAGTTCGCCGAGCAGGCCATGGTCTACATGGACCAGCTCTATTCGGCAGCCCGGCGAATGACCCGAAACACGGCCGACGCCGAAGACCTGGTACAGGAGACCTACCTGAGGGCCTACCGGGGCTTCGGCAACTTCCAGGAGGGCACCAACCTGCGGGCCTGGCTGTTCCGCATCCTCACCAATGCGTTCATCAACTCCTACCGGAGCAAGCAGCGCAAGCCGAAGTCGGTAGACCTGGCCGGTGTGGAGGACCTGTACCTGCACCAGCGGCTGGGGGGCGACACCAAGGCCAAGCTGGGGGCCAGCGCCGAGGAAGTGCTGATGGAGACCATCACCGAGTCGGAGATCGTGGACGCCCTGGAGTCGCTGCCCGAGGAGTACCGGATTGCGGTGCTTTTGGCCGACGTGGAGGGTTTCGCCTACAAGGAGATCGCCGAAATCCTGGACGTGCCCATGGGCACGGTGATGAGCAGGCTGCATCGGGGAAGAAAAACGCTACAGAAGCGGTTGTTAGAGTTCGGACAAACCAGGGGCTGGGTGGATCCACCCGACCCCGACCGGGCGCCGGCTCCGGCTGGCATCTGATTCTTGGAGGCACCGCGATGGGCAGCGAACAGCATTGCTTGGGGGTACCCAACCAGTGCGATCTCTCGCGCCAGCTCATCGCCCGGGCATTGGACGGCCAACCCACGCTGGAGAGCATCAGCCAAGTGCGCCTAGAGCTGGCCAACTGCCTCCCCTGTGTTCAGATCCTCGATGTGGAGGTGCGCTTCAAGCTGGCCATGGGCCAGGCCTGTCGGGAGTCGGCCCCCGCCTCCCTGCAAATCCGCATCACCGAGACCCTCCAGCGCGTGGTGCTCGACGACCTGGATATCCAAGATTTCTGAGCGTGCGGCCCAACTGCCCGGCGTGGAGTCACCGCAACCAGACCACTAGGGTGAGCGCATGGATTTGATCGCCGCCGTGGTGTGGCACTGGTGGATCGCTTTGCTGCTGGTTATCGGGACAGTTCCCTTGGTAATCGCCACCATCGTCGGCTACTTCACCAAAGTGGTGGCCCCCCGCTACAACAGCCGGCACCAGCGGGAAACCAGAGCTCAGAGCGCCGGCGAATCCGAGTAATCCCCGGTGGTTGCAGCAGCCGATCCCGTCGACTGGCGGCTGGCTGAGCGAGTAGCCAAAAGGGTGGGCGGCCACGAGCCGTTCCTCGACTCCTATCACTACCGCAGCCTCGCCCCCGAACTCGCCGAGTTCACCGCCCAAGCCGAGGAGATGGTGGCGGCCGAAACCGGGCTGAAGTCGATGTGCGGCGCGGCCCGGGCCCGAGTGACCACCCGAGCCGGATGGGTTGACGCCAACGTGGCCTCCTTCCAGCGCCTGCTGCGCCCGGTGACCGACAAGATGGCCGAGCGGGTGTCGGCCTCGTGGTTCGCCCCGTTGGCCCAGCGGGTGAGCGGCACCGAGATGGGAGCGGTGCTGGGCTGGATGTCTACCCGGGTGCTGGGCCAATACGACCTGCTCATCATCGAGGACGACCGGCCCGAAGACCAAGACATGGTCTATTACGTGGGCCCCAACGTGATGGCGCTCGAGCACAGGCACGGATTCGACCCCCGCCAGTTCCGCCTGTGGCTGGCCCTGCACGAGACCACCCACCGGGCCCAGTTCACCGGCATCGAGTGGCTGCGGCCCCACTTCCTGGGGTTGGTGCAAGAGGCCCTCGATGCCGCCGAGCCCGACCTGGAGCACTTCAAGCAGGTGGCCAAGCAGGTGATGGACGCCCGTCGACGGGGCGAGGATCTGATGGCCGACGGAGGCCTCCCCGCCCTTCTGGCCACCCCCGAGCAGAAGGTGGTGCTGGACCGCATCGGCGGCATGATGAGCCTGTTGGAGGGCCACGGCGACGTGACCATGGACCGGGCCGGCGCCGGCCACATCCCCGACGCCACCCGCTTCGCCCGGGTGCTGCGCCACCGCCGCAACTCGGCCAAGGGGGTGTCCAAGCTGGTGCAGCGCATGATCGGCATCGAGGCCAAGCTGAACCAGTACGCCGCCGGCGAGGCGTTCATCGAGACGGTGGAAGCCAGAGGCGGCCCCGAACTCTTGAACCGGGCGTGGGAGTGTTCCGAACGCCTCCCCACCATGACCGAGATCCGCAACCCGCAGCAATGGATCGACCGGGTCAACGGCACCCCTGCCCTGGCCAGCTGATCGCGTCGGCCACCGCGGCGCAGCCGGTTTGATGATTCCTGAACTGCTGGAGCGCTGCACCTTCCCCTCTGCGGGCACCGCAGTGGACTGTGCGGTGTCGGGCGGGCAGGATTCGCTGGCGCTTTTGGTGCTGGCCTCTGAAGCAGGATGTTCGGTGACCGCCTGGCATGTGGACCACGGCCTGCGGCCCGGCTCAGCGGGCGAGGCCGAGGTGGTGGCTCAGGCGGCAAACCGCTGGGGGGCGGCCTTCGAGGCCCGCATCGCCCAATGCGAGCCCGGCCCCAATCTGGAAGCCCGAGCCCGGGAAGCCCGCTATCAGGTACTGCCCGAAGGGGTGCTCACCGGCCATACCGCGGATGACCAAGCCGAGACGGTGCTGTTGAACCTCATGCGAGGAGCGGGCCTGGACGGTTTGGCCGGCATCAACCCGGCCCGCCGCCCGCTGCTGGCCCTGCGCCGCCACGAGACCCAAGCGCTGTGCGACTCCCTCGGATTGGAGCCGGTGCAAGACCCGTCCAACCTCGACCCCGCCCACCGCCGCAACCGAGTCCGCCAAGAGTTGCTGCCACTGCTTTGCGACATCGCCGATCGCGACGTGGTTCCCATCATCGCCCGGGGCGCGGGCTTGATGGGCGGCATCCGCGACTTGCTCGATGAGCTGGCCGCCGCCATCGACCCCACCGATGCCAAGGCGATGGCCGAGGCCCCCGAGCCCCTGGCCCAGATGGCGCTGCGGCGCTGGATCCAGCGGGGAACCAGCGCCGAGCACCCGCCCGATGCCGCCGCCATTGAACGGGTCATGGCCGTGGTCCGAAACGAGATTCGATCCACCGAAATTGGCGGAGGCTGGCGGGTTACCCGATCTTCCCAACGGCTCGGCCTCCAAAGATAAGCACCACTAGGTTGGCCCTCGTGTCCACCGAGGCGACCACCGGCAACGGCGACCCCGGCCCGATCCTGATCTCCAACGACGAGCTGACAAACTGCATCGCCGACCTCGGTTCCCGCATCACCGCCGACTACCAGGGCCGGGCGCCCCTGCTGGTGGGGGTGCTCAAGGGCGCCTTCATGTTCATGGCCGATCTGGCCCGGGCCATCGACCTCCCGGTGGAGTTCGACTTCATGGCGGTGTCTTCGTACGGCAGCTCCACCCGCACCAGCGGCGTGGTGCGGATTGTCAAAGACCTCGACCTGGACCTGGCCGGGCGCGACGTGATCCTGGTGGAAGACATCATCGACAGCGGCTTGACCCTCAACTACCTCCGCAAGAACCTGGCCGCCCGCAACCCGGCCAGCCTCGAAGTGTGCGCCCTGTTGGTGCGCAAGGGCCGCCAATACGAAGACCTCGACCTGCGCTACGTGGGCTTCGAGATTCCGCCCGACTTCGTGGTGGGCTACGGACTCGACGTCGGCGAGCGCTACCGCCAACTCCCCCACATCTGCCAATACCAGCCGAACAGCAATTCATAAAAATATCTGAAATACATCTTGCTTCAGCAGGCAAGGTGTGGCAGATTGGCCACATCGGAGCGACTAGACGGCTCCCTCCCCGACCTTCCGGACACAACCCATGCGGATGGCAAGCGAGGATCGCCGACGACAGCTCCCCTGGGTGGCCCTCGGGCTGACCGTCACTCTCACCGCGGCGATCATCTTCGCCCTGTGGGCATCGTCACTGAGCAGCCGCACTGCGGTGGCGGTGGCTGCCCGTGACATCTCCTCTGGCTCGACTGTTGAGATCGAAGACCTCCGAGCCGTGGAAGTCGCCAGCGGCCAAGGAGCGGGATTTGTACCGATGGCCGATTTGGAGTTCGTGGTGGGCCGGACCGTCCGAACCTCTATTCCCGAGGGGACGATTTTCCATCCGGGCATGCTGTCAACGAACTCGCTGATTGACCGAGGAGCAGCCGTCGTCGGCGCTGTGCTCCAGCCAGGCGAATATCCGATTGCCCATCTCAGCCCAGGGCAACCAGTTGGGGTAGTGATAACGAGCCATTCCAACCAGCCGAATGCCGTGGATCGAATTGACCGCGTGAATCGGTCTGCATCGCCGGACACTCTGGATGCGGCCATCCAAGCCACGGTCGCCGAAGTGAGTGAAATCCGGGAATCAGGCCGACAAGCGCTTTTTCTCTCGTTACTGGCCTCCGCTGACGACGCAGTGGTCATTAGCAAGGCAGCTTCTTCCAACGAGCTGCGCCTAATCCTCTTGCCCAACAAATCCCAAGAAGCCTCTCGGGAAGAGCAACGAGATGACTCCCAAGAAGCCTCTCAAGTGGCAGGCAGGCTGACGAGGTCTCACCAGGTAGTGGCTAGGACAGGTCCATGAGCATCATCGCAGTGGGCAGTGCAAAGGCCAGTCCCGGTGCCACCAGCTTGTCGGTTGGACTCGGACTGTCATGGGAGTGGACCACCGGACGACGAGCGGTTTTGGTTGAAGCGGACGGAGATGGCGGGGTCTTGGCGGCGCGTTTTGGACTGGCCTCTGTGCCGTCACTAGTGGAGTTATCAGGAACAGCCCGACATGAGTTGACCATGGCTCGGCTTCAAGCCGGCTGCCAGTTGCTGGCTGGCCAATTGCCCACCCTCGTTGCTCCAGGGTGTGGAGAAACCACAACGTTGGTTCTCGCTTCACTGGCGAAGCGATTGACAGATGGCTTTGGCCGCCTTGACGACATCGACGCGGTCGTTGACGTTGGCCGAATACGACCTCACTCCCCCGCTGCCGAACTCATTGAACACTGCGATCTGCTGGTGCTGGTGACTCGACCTTGCTTCGATCAGCTCGTGCCCCTCGTCCACCAGGCCCGCAGGACCATCTCCCACGACATCCCCACCACACTGGTATGCGTTGGCGACCGCCCCTATTCGCCAACAGAGATGGCGAAGGCCTGTCAACTCGACCTCCTCGGCGTGATGGCCCACGAACGAAGAATCGCCCAAGCTCTGGGAAGGGGGTTACCTCCCCATCAGCGCCATCGCCGGCTGCTGATGTGGCGCACCCTGACCGAGCTCGTCCATCGAATCCAGTTCCGCGTGCAGGCTGCGCCGGCCGGTCGCGAGGCGGCGTAGTGGTCTGCCCCCACGTTGAACGCGTGCTTGCCGTGGTCACTCAAAGACTCGACCAGACGGAGACAGACCAGCTCGGCGACCGGCATAAACAAAAGGCTCTGGCCGGACACTTCATACATGAAGCCCTTGACATGATCGCCGCCGATCGGGCGAGGGCGTTTCTCACCCCGATTGGCGAAGCCGATGAATCGCGCATTGCCGACGAAGTGCTGGCCACGTTGTTCGGCCTCGGGCCTATCGAACGGTTGTTGGCCGATGAGTCGGTCGAAAACATAAGTGTGAACGGATGCGACACGGTTTGGGTTCAATATGCCGGTGGCGTCAAACGTCGAGCCGAGGCCATCGCCGAGTCGGACGACGAATTGGTTGCGCTGATACGCAAGGCGGCTGCTCGGCTCGGACGCAATGAACGGCGGTTCGACATCGCCAACCCGTTTCTGGACCTACGGCTGCCCGACGGGTCCCGTTTGAATGCAGTGATGGCGGTCTCGGAACGCCCCGCGGTGTCAATTCGACGCCACCGCCACGAGCAGGTCACCTTGGCCGACCTGTGCGAGCTGGGAACAGTGGACAAAGCACTTCGGGATTTCTTGTACGCCGCAGTGAGAGCCCGGATGAGCATCATCGTGTGCGGTGGGACCAACGCGGGAAAGACGACACTCCTGCGCGCACTTCTCAACGCCTGCGACCCCGATGAGCGGCTGATCACCATTGAAGACCGACTGGAGTTGTGCCTGGCCGCAGACCCAGACCGGCATCGCGACGTGATCGAGCTGGAAACCCGAACAGCCAACATTGAGGGAACCGGTGAGATCACCATGCAGCAGTTGGTGCGCAACGCGCTGGCCATGTCTCCCGACCGGTTGATTGTCGGCGAGGTGCGAGGGCCCGAGGTGGTTGACATGCTTTCGGCGCTGTCCACCGGAAACGACGGCTCAATGTGCACCATCCACGCCAACTCTTCTCAGGCAGCGTTCAGCAAGATCGCCACCTACGCCCTGCGGTCCACGGAACGCATCCCGGTAGAGGCCACCAACCGCATGATCGCGGAGAGCATCGACTTCGTTGTCCATATCAGCAGGGGAAAGAACGGCCAACGTCAAGTGGGATCGGTGCGGGAAGTCACCGGCACCTCACTGGGAGAAGTCAACAGCGCAGAGGTGTTTGCATCCAACGGGTCGTGCCCGGCCCGACCACGTTCCCCTTTACGACCGACCACGCAACAGCGTTTGGCCGATATCGGCTTCGACTGTTCCCCCCCAGAGCGGGAATCGGCACCAGAGGACCAACAATGTCCTCTCTGATTGGAGCGCTGATCGGAGCAGCAGTGGGCTGCGGAATTTTCGTAACCGCACTAGGCTGGCGCGGCTTCCTTGCCCCGCCAAAAGTACGTGACTGGAAGCTCTTGGGAGAGTTCCAATGGGCGCCCACGTCAATCGTGTTCCGCTCGGTCATTGCTCTTGCCGGTTCCCTAGCGGCATTTGCGCTGACCGGATGGCTTGTTGCCGGCCTGACCGCAGGCATCGCTGGTTTCGTGTCGCCGACCCTCTTGAAGGCCAAGGCAATCCGCGACCAAGAAGTCAATCGAATGGCGGCCTTGGCTACTTGGGTGGAGATGGTCCGGGACACGTGCAGTGCAGCGTCCGGGGTAACCGAGACATTGAAGGCCACAGCAGAAGCCGCTCCAGCGGTCGTGCGGGCCCAGGTCAAGCAACTCGCCGCCCGGGCTGAGCGGGAGCCTCTATGTGATGCCCTGGCCAAATTTGCCGATGAGGTAAACCACGCAGTGGCTGACACCGTTGCGGTCACACTCGGATTGGCAGCGGCCAACCAAGTGGGGTCATTGCAGGAAATGTTGGGCGATCTAGCGGAGAACACTCGCCAAGAAGTATCGATGCGACTGAGGATTGAGGCGTCTCGAGCTCGGCAATTCACCTCCGCCCGCTTCATTGCCGTCGTCGTCGCGGTGTTCTCCATTGCCATGGTGATCTTCAATAGGTCGTACTTGGCGCCCTTCGACACCCTGTCGGGGCAGATTGCTCTCGCCGGGATCGGCGGGCTGTTCCTCGGATCGGAATTCGCCCTCGTACAGATGAGCCGGTTCAACACCGCGCCCCGGATCCTCGAGGTTCACCGAACTCCTCCGACCCTGAGCGTGGTCAAGGGACACTCAGAATGACCATCGGAATGGTGCTGGGCACCATGATCGGAGTCGGTCTCGCCATTGCCTGTTGGGGGCTGTTTCCTCCCCGCGAGCCATTGCAGGCCCGTCTGAGCGAGCTTGGCCAGCGAACCGATGATGTCTACCAATCGAGAACCCGACGCGACCGACTAGGACGGGCCGCCGCACGATCGTTCGGCCCCTTGGTGTTTCGGGGCTGCCGAATCGACCGCGATCTGAGGGCTGCCGGCCAAAGCCTGGAAGAGCTCGCAGTGGCCAAGCTGGGAATGCTGGTGCTGGGCGCGGGGTTGCCGGTGGGAATTTGGATAGTCGCCTGGTTGGCTCGAGTGTGGATCTCTCCTGCGGCGGTTGTACTGGCATCCATCTTGGCCGGAGGACTGCTCTTTCTAGTCCCAGACTTGTCGCTGCGGGATAGAGCCCGGTCTCGGCGTAGCGAGCTACGCGACCAGATCAGCACGTACTTGGATTTGATGGGCCTCCACTTGTCAGGAGGCTCGGGTATGGAACGGGCGTTGGCCGAATCGGCGGCTCAGGGTTCGGCCTGGGGGTTTATCGAAATTGACAGGGCGCTGCGACAAGCCCAGTTGGCCAACGAGCCACCATGGACTGCTCTCAAGAAGCTGGCTCAAGAACTTGGCTCAACGGAACTCGAGGAACTGGCCGCATGGCTGATGTTGGCCGGCACTTCTGGATCTCGGGTGCGATCGTCCTTGCATGTCAAAGCCCGAGGCTTGAGAGAGCGGGCCTTGAACGAGGCTGAGACTGAAGCCCAGCAGACCACCGAGCGCATGTCGCTCCCGGTTGTTCTGATGTTCTCGGCATTCCTGGGACTCATCGGCTACCCGGCAATTGCCGCGATTCTGAGCACGTGAATGCTCCAGCACGACATGACTCCAAAGTGCCAGCTTATCGGCGGCATGAACCGCCCCAATCGAGACCTCACCGGAGATGACATTGAGATTGTCCATCAAATTCTGTCAATTTGTCGCCGCAGCACTGGCAGGACTCCAACAACGAGTCCACCGGGCGTGGCAAAGCGAGCGCGGAGACGTGACCTCGACAGTGATCATCATCGCGGTCTTGGTAGCCGCAGCCATTGCCGCTGGGGTGGTCATCACCTCCTTTATCTCCGACCAGACCAGCAAGATCAGCTGATCAAGCAGGGCAAAGCCAACCATGGAACCGAGGGCGAGCGTGGCGAAGTGACAACCGCAGTCCTCGCTATTCCCATTGCCATGCTCATAATTCTTCTGATTGTTCAGGCAGCCCTGGTCTCCCACGCCCAAGCCATCGTCGACGCAGCTGCCCAAGACGGCGCCCAGGCCGGCCAGGGGGCATCGGGGAACGAGGATGTGGCCCGAGCCGTTGCTCAATCCACCATCGTAACGTATGCCGAAAACCTATTGTCGAACGTCCACATCTCTTCTCATACCAGCCGTTCGCAGCTCTCGGTGACCGTAGAGGCCACGGTGAAGTCGCTGATCCCTGGATACAGGCCAACAGTCTCTTCTACTGCCGCAGGTTCGCGCGAAGTCTTCATTCCCCTGAATCAAAGATGAATCCCTGTCTCCGGTGGTGTAACCGGCTCGGCAATAGCCAGGAGCGAGGCAGCAGCGTGGTCGGGCTGACGGTTCTCACCCCGTTAATGGCCATGCTCTTGCTCTTCGTCGTGGCTGCCGGTCGAGTCGGTGTGGTCGAAAGCAAGTTGACAACCGCGGCCCGCAATGCGGCCCGGGCAGCAACACAATCCCAGTCGCCATCAGCAGCTCAGATGGCAGCAGTCACAACGGCAGAGTCCACCCTGAACCAGTTGGATATTCGCTGTCACAGAGGACCCCAAGTTCGTGTCCGGGAGATGAATCTTCGGCCAGGCGGCAAGGTTCATATCCAGGTTTCTTGCGCGGTGCGATTGTCCGACCTGACTCTGCTCAACATCCCTGGCAGCCACACGGTTATCGCTGAGTTCGCCTCTGTGGTGAATCACTATCGAAGCGGAGTCTCGTAGTTGTGTACTGGCGTACTTCTCAATGGTGGCCTGGCTCTTCCCAGCGGTGGAGACGTTGTCAAAGCCAGACCTGGGCTGGGACGTCGGGATGTCGTCAAAGAGGCCAGGTCAGCGTGTTCTTCATTGTCTTAGCTGTCGCGCTAGTCATGCTCGGCGGTCTGGCGTACGACGGCGCCCAGATCCTGAACGCCAAGCGAACCGCTTCAGGATTGGCCCTGGAGGCAGCCAGAGCTGGTGCCCAGGCAATCTCAAGTGAGTCGATTTACCAAGAGCCTGGGAACGTGTCCGTTGACCCGACGTTGGCTCAAGTTGCCGCCGCCGAGTACCTAGGCCAGCACAAGAAGTGGTCGCTTTCGGTCCAGGGCGACACGGTTTCGACAACCGTCTGGTTGACCCAGCCTCTTCTGATCCTCTCAATGCTCGGCCTTGATTCACGCCAAGTGGCCGGCTCAGCCACCGCCCGAGCGGTCCGAGGCGTACAGACAGGAGACGACCTATGAATCTGAATAGAGAATTCCGTCAGGAGCTTGTGCGCGGCTTGGGCTCTGCCACATTGCTGGCCGGCCTGCTGCTGGGGATTCCGATGCTTCTCATCGCCGGAGTGGGTTGGCCATTGCCCAGAGGATTGCCATCCGGTTCAGACGCACTGACCGCCATAAAGACAGGTGCCATTCCCGCATCCCTGATCTTGAAGTTGATCTCAGTCGTCGTGTGGGTTTTGTGGCTTCAATTGCTGGCCGGACTAGGAGTCGAGGTTTGGGCCCACTTTCATGGTCGAGTTGCCCCTCGAGTTGTTCTGGTGCCGTCGTTTGTGCAGCGCTTATCCGCTCGCCTTCTGGGAACGGCTCTGTTCGTTGCATTCTCAGTTCAGAATCCCGGAGCCGCCATAGCCGCCAACCAGGACCTCCTTGCCCCGACAACAATCGAGTTAGACGTTGACTCCCTCGATGCGCGAAGTGATGCCCCGATCTCTCACAGCAGTGACAACCCCCACAGCATTGAGCCCTTCGACGCGGAGCCATTTGTTCACACCGTGGAACGACGCGACAGCTTACAAATGGTGGCTGAACAGTACTTGGGCGATCCAGACAGATGGACTGAGGTGTTCGTGCTCAATCATGGACAGGCGCAAGCAGATGGTGGCTCGCCTACCGATCCAACCCGACTACAACCAGGGTGGGAGCTTGTGCTGCCCACTGACACCCGCCCTCCCGCTTCAGGTGAGTACAGCGCCTCAGATGACACACAACTACTTGGCAAGCCTTCCGTTGAGTCCGACGATTTGCTGATCACGGTGCAGAGCGGAGACACGCTGTGGAACCTGGCGGACCACCATCTCGACGACCCCGACAGATGGGTTGACATCTACGAATCCAACCAGAACATCATCCAAGACCCCAACGTGATCTTGCCCGGATGGCAGCTTCAAATCCCTGGCCATGATCCTGAGCCAACCATCGTTGAACTTTCTGTCCAATCACCACCCGAACCAGCTGACCACTCCACTGTGGCAACCCAATCACCGCCCCAGCCAGCCGATCATTACGTACCGGTAGGCCAGCCATCAGCGGACCCGGCCGACCTCCCTGCTCGGGCAATTGCCTACACCACTGCCAGGGCGACCGTGACCACCAACGTCCCACCGAACAGACACGACGGACAATCTGCTTCCAGCAAGCAGGTGATGTTCACACTCGGGGGCCTGGGAGTGTTCGCCAGCAGCCTTGGCTGGGTGCTGGCCCGGCTCCGCAGGACTCAGCGCCGCCGACTGGCGAACGGTCGAATGCCCCTTCCACCTTCTCAGAAGGCCGTCCAACTAGATCAGCAATTGCAAGCCGCATCCGACCCCAACCGCGCTCTCTTCTTGGATGCCGCCTTACGGGTCATGTCTTCCCGGTCTGCCGGCGATCCGCCGCCCGAGATCATCGGGGTAACCCTGGATGTGGACAGTGTTTCGATCCACCTCAACTCTCCTGCCGCCGCGCCCCCCGGATTCCACACCAGCACGGACAGCAAGACTTGGACGCATTCGAAAGACGTAGTGCTGGAACCGCTTCTCGCTGAAGCCGACGGTGTACCGGCACCGCTCCCCACCCTGGCCACCTTTGGCAAGAGTGATGGCAAGGAATGCTTGTTGAACCTTGAACATCTAGTGGCGGTGAGCCTGGAAGGAGATTCAAGGGCGATCACCGATTTGTGCGCCGCTATAGCCACCCAACTGGCCAGTAGTCATTTGGCCGATGACCTCACGGTGATCTGTGTGGGCTTCGGTCAAGAGCTGGCAGTGTTCGAGCGGGTCGAATACGTACCGGATGTGGCCTCAGCCATCGAGCGAATCAGGCATCAACAGCGTCAGAACCAAGCCTTGCTTGGAAGTCATCCGCTTCCTCTCAACAGCAGATTCGGAAGCAGCGGTGACTATTGGCACCCCCTGGTGACCTTGGTTCCCCACCGTCAAGAAACACTTGGCCTTCTCGAATTATGTGGTTCATCGGTATGCGTTGTTGCTCACGGACTCGAAGGCGCGCCTTGGGTAGCCCAATTCGATGAGGATGGTCTGCTGTTGCAGCCAATCGGCCTTCGGCTAGAAGCTCACGGCCTGCCTGATTCTGACGTCGCCGCCTTTGCCGAATTGGCATCCTCGGCAAAGGACACCGAGGGCGTGGTGTTGACAGTAGCCAAGCCCAACAACAAGCCCTCCTCTCCGGATCCAATGATTGTTGACATTGAAGTTCGCGTGATGGGATCGGTGGACGTTCTCGGCGCTGCGCAACCGTTTACCTCCCGCCGAGCGCTGGATCTGGTGGCCTACCTGGCCTTCCACCCTGAGGGAGCTGACCGAGATCAGTTAAGGACCCAGATTTGGCCACCAGACGATCCTCCTTCTGAGTCAACCCTGGCCAATACGGTGAGTCGGGCCCGAAAAGCGCTGGGCGTCAATGATGACGGCGAGCCCTACTTGCCGAGAGTGAGCCCAGAGGGGATTTATCAGCTGCGAACAGAGGTGGGAACTGATGTTGGCAGGTTCGAAGCCCTCGTCTCCGCCGCCCGCACCGATAATGGGGAACGTGGCCGAGAACGGCTTCAAACCGCTCTCGAACTGGTTCGGGGGACCCCCTTCACCGGGGGCGTTGGCGACATGTACCGATGGGCCGACTTCGGTCTTCGGACCCGAATCGACTGCTTGGTGGACAACACGGCTCATGATCTGGCCAAAAGGTGCATTGATGTCGGCGATTTCCAAGGCGCTCGACAAGCGGTGATGACCAGTCTCCAATTGGTGGGCGTTTGCGAGGAGTGCTACCGCTGGCGGTTGATGGCCGCAGCCGAGAACCCCACCGAGGTGCGCCAGATCATGACCGAACTGGTGGGCTTGCTGCGGCGGGAGAGCGACCAGCCTGAGGCTGACGACTTGATCAGTGCCGATCTGTTGGAACTGTACGAGCAGCTCATGTCAGGCCGAATGGTGTTCAGCTAGCCGACGGAGGTCTGCTCCTCCTTCTTTTTGTGGCTGCGGCGGCGGATCCACCAGATAAGGGCGACAATCACCGCGATGATGGGGAGGAAGGGCAGCAGCACGCCGACCACGATCAGGATCACGCTGAACACGGCCACCACGCCGCTGGCGCCGTCGGACACCGAGTCGCCGAAGCCGGGCAGGGCGTCGTCGGTGTCAACCTGCACCCACACCACCGACTCGCCCCACACCTCGTCCAGCGCGGTGCCGTCGAAGGCGGCGGGGGTGGCGGTCACCTCCAGCTCGATGGGCAGGCCTCGGGTGGCCACTCGGCCGGCTAGGCGGCCTTCTTCGATGGGGAGGGTGAGGACTGCGGCCATGAGCTCGTTGGCCTCGATGCTGTTGAAGCTGCCCTGGATGGTTTGGAAGTTGTCCAGGTTGAGGCGCAGGTTGCGGGTGCTCACCTCCACGTCGGTGAGCGCTGAGGTGCCGGTGTTCTCCACCTCCAAGCAGAGGTAGACCTTTGCGTCTGGCTCCACGGTGATGTTCTGCACGCCCAGGCAGGGGTCGTCGGCGTCTTCGGACACCCAGGCGGTGACCCAGATCCCGGTGTCAGGCAGCACCGTGGGCGACTGGGTGATGGTGAGCGTGATGGTGGCCAGATCGACCTGGGTTTGCAGGGTGCGGAGCTGGCCTCGCAATTGCTCCAGGGTGGTCTCGCGGTCGAGCAGCTCCCGCTCTAGCTCGGCCACATCTTCGAGATCGGTGGCCTGTTGGAGGAAGTTCCGCAGGCGCTCCACGCTGGCCTCAGCGGTGATGATGCGGCTCCGCAGATCGACGATGATCTCGGTCACGTCGTCGGAGCTGATGGACTGGTCCACCAGCTTGCCCACGCCGGCCAGCCTTTCGAGGGCGGTGGAGAAGTTGTCGGGCAGCACCTTGAAGGTGATGGCGGCGCGGGGCAGGGGCTCGGTGCGAGTGGTTTGGGAGAACACGATGCCGCCCAGGCCCTGCACGATGGCCACCGCCTCCCGGCTGGCCGCGGTCACGTCGTCGGCCTGTACCGCGATCTCGGCGGTGTAGATGATGTCGCGGCCCAGATCGGCGGGGGTGAGGGCGGTGGGAACGGCGAGGCCGTTGTCGCCGCTCGTCAATTGGACGGTTGCAGGCGCGTCTTCAGCGGCTTCTTCCATTGCTGCCTCTTCAGGTTCCGGGCGCGCCAGCCTCTCCCCAGAGTCGTCGGCCGCGGCCGCCGGGACATCGAAATCGGCAGGAGCAGAAACCTCGGCACCGTCGTCATCGTTGCTGGCATTGCAAGCACCGAGCAGTACAAACACCACACTGAGCAACGCCAGGAGCATGAAGCTCAGGGTGCGGCGCTTCGGCCGGGTTGAAGTGTGGTTTGCGTCGTGCATGGGCTTTCTCCCCTGTCGAGCGTTGCCAAGTGAGACGAAGGGCGGGGCGGATTAGTTCCCGGCGGACCAAACTCACAGTGCAACCAGCCGGGGGCGGCGGGTGGGTACCCTCGGGAAATCAGAGGCGCGGCGGATGACACGGAGCTGGTGAAGAAGGCCCAGAAAGGCGACCAAGACGCCCTCGATGCCCTGCTGCGCCAGCACTACAACAAGATCTACGCCATTTGCCGGCGGCTGGCCGGCAACGAGGCCGACGCCCTCGATGCCACCCAGGAGGCGCTCATCACCCTGGTGCGGCGCATCGACCGCTTCGACGGTCGGTCGAAGTTCACCACCTGGATGCACCGGGTGGTGACCAACGCCTGTTTGGACGAGCTGCGACGGCGGGGCCGACGCCCAGTGCCGTCCCCCGTGGAAGAACAGCCCTTGGCGGCGGCCGAGCGGCCGGTAGCCGACACGGTGGGCGATCGCCTGGACATCGAGGCCGCCTTGGCCCAGCTTCCCGAGGAATTCCGGGTGCCGGTGGTGCTGTGCGATCAGGTGGGCTTGAGCTATGAGCAGATCGCCGAAGAGCTGAACATCGCCCCCGGGACAGTGAGGTCCCGCATCTCCCGGGGGCGCCGACGTCTGGCGGAAGTGCTTCGCGGGAACCCAAATGGCCCCGGCCAACGTCACACTGGGGAGAGACCATGAGCGACGAACGCGGCGACCTGACCCCAGAGCAACTGGACGAGCTGGCCTCCGCCTATCTGGATGGGGAGGCCACGGCGGAAGAGGCCGCCCTGGTGGAGAGCGATCCCCGGCTGCAAGAGATGGTGGAAGAGCTCCGGGCGGTCAGAAATATGGTGGGTGCCCCGGTGGAGGTGCCTTCCGACGAGGTGCGAGACCAGATGATCGCTCGAGCACTGGATCACCGGGCCCCGGTGGTGTCGATGGAGACGGCCCGGCGCCGGTTGCGGGCCATCCCCCCTCAGGCCAGGGTGATCCTGGCCGCGGCCGCGGTTGTGGCGGCCATTGCCGCGGTGGGTGTGACCATCTTTGAGCGGCAAGGAGACGAATTCGCCGACGACGACATGGCATTTGCCCCCGTGGTGCAAGCCGATGCGCCAGCGGACGCCGAGGACATGCCGCTGCCTGCTGCTGCCGACGAACCCGAGAGCATGGAAGCTGCCGAAGAACCGGCTGCGAGTTTTGATTCTGACGACGCTGATGATGTCTTCGCTACAGAAGCCCCCGCCGAGGAGATGATGGAAGACGAAATGGCCGTCGAACTCGTAGAAGCCCCCATGGACGACGGGGGCTACCCAGAAGAGGAACCACTGGAAGCCCCCGCCGAGGATTCCGACGACGGGGAGGCGGCCATGGCCGATGAAGCGGCGGACGTTGCACCTACATCAGGAGAGGAACTCCTGGTATTCGAGACCGCGTCTGATCTCGTCGACTACATGATGCTGTTGGCTGAAGACCTCGTCGACGCCCAGGGCACCAGCAGACTTGACGAAGCCACCGCAATCGACCTCATGGGCTGTCCGCTGTTCCCGAACGAGGGCATCGAATTGCTGAGCCGATTCAACGCAGTGGTAGATGAAGTGGAAGTGCAGGTGTCGGTGTACCTCGACGGCGACGATCTGCAATTGACGGAGACATCCCCGCCCCCCGATTGCGAACTGCTCAATTCCCCCACCTTCCTCAACTGGCTCGAATAGCCCCGACCCCTCTCCCCCAACATCTGATCTAACACACCTCGGCGGTAGTCTGAAGTCCTATGGCTGAAGCCTCTGAGCCGAAAGACGAAGCAACCACTGCTTCCATGCTGGGGCTGTCTGAGGACTGGCCCGAGCAGGCTGCCGATGCCGTGGTGAACGCGGTGGACAAGGTCCGCGATGTAACCACCGGGCCGGTTATCAACATCAGCCGCCTGTTGGCCTATCTCATTTTCGGCGTGTTTCCCCTGGTCATCGTGCTGGTGCTGGGCATCATCGCGGCGGTACGCGGGTTAGAGATAGCCACCGGGCGGGCTTGGGCCGCGCACGGCATCCTCGGTTTGCTGTTTGTGTCACTCGGTGCTCTTGCCTGGTCGAGGCGAGCCTCATGACCGCCACTGATCAGGACATCCGCAATGTGATCATCGTCGGCTCAGGACCGGCGGGGCTCACCGCAGCCATCTACTCGGCTCGGGCCAACCTCGCTCCGCTGGTGATCGAAGGCGAGCCCTCGTCCACGAGCGACCAGCCCGGCGGCCAGTTGATGCTCACCACCGACGTGGAGAACTACCCCGGCTTTCCCGACGGGGTGATGGGCCCGGAGCTGATGATCAAGTTCCGAGAGCAGGCCCAGCGATTCGGCGCGGAGATGCTCACCGACAAGGTCACGAAGGTGGATCTGTCGGGACCGCCCCACGGCGTGTGGGTGGGCGATCCAGCTGCTCCTGAGCCCACCTACCAGGCGTGGGCGGTGATCGTGTCCACCGGCGCCCAGTCGCTCATGCTGGGCCTGGAAGCCGAAGAGCGGCTCATCGGCCACGGCCTTTCCACTTGTGCCACCTGCGACGGGTTCTTCTTCCGAGACCAGCACATCGCCGTGGTGGGCGGGGGTGACTCCGCCATGGAGGAGGCAACCTTTTTGACTCGATTTGCCTCAAAAGTCACGGTAATACACCGAAGAGACGAACTGCGGGCCTCCAAGATCATGCAGGATCGGGCGTTTGCCAACGATCGCATCGAGTTTCTGTGGAACAATGTGGTAACTGACATCCACGGCGAGGACAAGCTCGCCGGCATCGAAGTGCAAAACACCGTCACCGGCGAAGCCTCAGTTCTCGATGTGACCGGACTGTTCATCGCCATCGGCCACCGGCCCAACACCGACCTGTTCGAAGGGCAGCTGAAGCGCAAGGAGAACGGGTATCTGGTGACCGAGCCCGACTCCAGCCGCACCGAGATTGAGGGCGTTTTCGCCTGCGGCGACGTACAAGACGACTTCTACCGCCAGGCAGTAACCGCTGCCGGCTCGGGCTGCATGGCCGCCATCGACGCTGAGCGGTGGCTGGAGTCTGCCGGACACGGCTAACCCCGAAATCCGCTGATAGGCTGACCATTCCTCAATCGCTGCAACCGAAGGGATCCCCGAAGATGGCCGAGAGCATCACCACGCTCACCAATGAGACCTTTGATGAGGTCATCGGCAGCGCGGAGCTGCCGGTTGTTGTCGATTTCTGGGCTGAGTGGTGCGGCCCGTGCAAGATGATCGCCCCGATCCTCGATGAGATCGCGGTTGAGAAGGCCGGCGTGATCAACGTAGCCAAGCTCAACGTGGACGACGCCCAAGACGTGGCGCTTCGGTACCAGGTGATGAGCATTCCCACGCTGATCGTGTTCAAAGACGGAGAGCCGGCCAAGCGGATCGTGGGCGCCAAGGGCAAGCAGCAGCTGCTTCAGGAGATCGGCGAAGTCGCCTTCTAATTTGCGCTCATAAGCTGCGGGGGGTTGTAGCAGGAGCACCAGTTTTGGCCGATATCCAACTCCCCACCTTGAAACGAGGAGACGAGAGCGAAGACGTCGCTCTTTTGCAGCAGCAGCTGGCAACGGCCGGGTTCGCCCTCGCGCTGGCAGTAAACGGGAGTTTCGACGCCTCCACTGCGGCAGCCGTTGCCGATTTCCAAGCCAGTCGGGGACTGACCGTGGACGGGATCTGCGGTCCGCATACCTGGAACGCATTGCAAGAGGCCAACTGGTCGCTGGGTGATCGAAACCTGTACTTGAGCCAGCCGATGCTGCGGGGGGACGATGTGGCCGAGTTGCAGCTGCGCCTGGGCTCGTTGGGCTTTGACGCCGGACGGGTTGACGGCATTTTCGGCCCCAATACTGCCGGCGCGGTCACAGAATTCCAGGTCAACAGCGGTCTGATCGTCGATGCGGTGTGCGGGGAGGAGACAACCGGCTCGCTCCAGCGCATGTCAGCCAGAGTGACGCCGGCCACGGTGGCCGCGGTTCGAGAGCGGGCCAAACTCCAGGGGGCACCTCGACGGCTGACCGAGCAGCACATCATGATCGCATCCACGAGCACCATGGCCGCGGTGGCCGGAGAGTTGGCCACCGGTTTGCGTCGATCAGGGGCTACCGTGAGCGAGGTCTGCGACTGGCCGGAGGCCGAGCGAGCCGACGAGGCCAATCGCTTGACCGTGGATGTGTACTTGGGATTGCTCCCCTCAGAAGAGGTGGAGTGCCGAGTGGCCTACTTTGCCACCGAGGGATTTGTCTCCCCTGGCGGCCACCGGTTGGCCAGCATTCTGGGACAACGGCTCCCCGCCGCCTTGGGCATCGACGGGGCTGAAGTGAGGGGCATGCGGTTGCCCGTGCTGCGCCACACCCGCATGACCGCAGTTCAATGCCGTATCGGCCCCACCGGCCTCGTGCAAGCCCGTCTCTCCCCCCTAGCCCGCTCCATAGAAGGCAGCCTCGCCCGCTGGGCCACCCAACCCGCCTAACCCAATACAACAACGAGGTAAGGGCCCCAAACTAGGCAGACTGGGGGGTGGCCCGGCTCAGGGCGCCCGCCGCCCGGAACTCGTCGAGGACGGCGGGCTGGGCCGGGACAGGACCCGCCAGTCTGCCGGAGGATGGTAACGCTAGGCGTGGAGCATCACCCGGTAGATGCGCTCCAGATCATCCAAGTCAGCAAACTTAATCACCAGTTTTCCCTGACCTTTGCCGAGCGTCACATCCACCTTGGTGCTGAGGTGATCGCTCAGCAGGCTCTCCAGTTCCAGTACCGCCGCTCCCCTATCGGCGCCGCTCTGTCCCTGCGAGGGCTGCTTGGGCTTTCTGACCGGCGGAGCAACGCCCCGGGCCTCTTGTTCAACCATTCGCACGGTCAGGCCGTCTGCCACTGCTTTCTTGGCCAGTTTGATCAAGCGCTTCTCGTTGGAGACGCTGAGCAGGGCCCGGGCATGGCCGGCCGACAGGGAGCCGTTGACCACCATCGTCTTGACCTCGTCGGGGAGCTGCAAGAGACGCACCGTGTTCGCCACCGCCGATCGGCTACGACCGAGCCGTTTCGCCACGGTCTCCTGGGTGAATCCAAACTCCTCAATCAACTGCTGGCACGCCGCCGCCTCCTCAATGGCGTTCAGGTCTTCGCGGTGCAGGTTCTCCAGCAGGGCTTGCTCGAGGGCATCGGCGTTTTCCGCGGTGCGGACAACCGCGGGAATCCGATCAAGTCCTGCCTGTCGGGCGGCCCGACAACGGCGCTCGCCGGCGATCAGCTCGTATTTTCCGTCTTCACTGGGGCGGACCAACACCGGCTGGAGCACGCCAACTTCTCGGATCGACTCTGTGAGCACATTCAATGCGGCCTGGTCGAACTTGTCTCGGGGCTGGTACGGGTTCACCGAGATGGCATCAAGGGGGAGCTCCAAGAACGAAGCTGAGCGCATCCCATCGGTCGTCGATGAGGAGTCGGAAATGAGGGCACTGAGTCCCCTACCCAACCCTGGCGAGCGAGCCATCAGCTACCTCCTTGGCTAGTTCGCGGTAGGCCAGCGCTCCTCGTGACCGCGGATGAGTGACGGTTACCGGAGCCCCGTAGGACGGCGCTTCTGCCAAGCGGATGTTCCGGGGGATCATCTGATGGCAGACTTTGTCGCCGAAATAGCTCCGGATTTCCGAGGCCACTTGGGCCGACAGCTTGGTGCGACCGTCGTACATCACGAGCACGATGAGAGAAATCTCCAAATCACTGTTGAGGCTGTTGCGAACCAATTCGATATTCCGCATCAACTGGCCCAGGCCCTCCAGGGCGTAGTACTCGCATTGGATCGGAACCATTACCTCACGAGCAGCAGCCAGGGCGTTGACGGTGAGCAGGCCCAACGATGGAGGGCAGTCGATGAAAACGAAGTCGAATTCGCCGTACACGGTAGACAGGGCAGAATCCAGTCTCCGCTCTCGGTTGAACGCCGGCACAAGCTCTATCTCCACCCCAGCAAGATCCAAAGTGGACGGCGCCACCCAGAGGTTCTCTACCTGAGTGGCAACAATGCTCTCCCTCAGGGTCCCGTTTTGCAGCAACACGTCGTAAGTGGACACGCCGCCGGAGAACGGGTCGATGCCCAGGCCGGTGGTGGCATTGGCCTGAGGGTCCAGGTCGACCACCAGCACGCGGTGGCCATTGTCAGCAAGGCACGCAGAGAGGTTGACGGTGGTCGTGGTTTTTCCAACGCCGCCCTTTTGATTGGCAACCGCGATCACACGCCATGTCCGAGTTTGGTGTATTTCGCCAATAGACACTTAGGGGATTCTCCCTCACCCTCAACCTTGGATCAAGCACCCCCCTCGTCAATGTTCCACGTGGGGGACCTATTACTCTACGTTGACAAATGTTCCACGTGGAACATGTGGGGGCACCTTCCGACGTTTTTAGCTTGTTCTTGTGGAGCGGTGGAATCTTGGGGGGGATTGGGTCAGGCGGTCGGGGGCCATGCCCTGTTTGGCCAGCATGTGGGAGGGCCAGGGGGTGGGGTTGGGGGCGGCGCTGACTATGAGCTCGCCACCGGAGCGGAGCAGGGGAGCGGCGGCACTGATGACCGAGGCTGGTGGGCCGAAGCTGCGGGCGGTTACCAGATCGGCGCGATCGCGGTATTGCTCGTCTTCGCCGAGGTGCTCAGCGGTCATATGGAGGACATCGACACGCTCCGACCAGCCGAGACGGGCGCAGTGCAGTTCCAGGAAAGCGGCTCTGGGCAGCGAGGACTCCACCAGCGTCCACTTCGATTGAGGCCAGACCGCGGCCAACACCAAAGCCGGCAGGCCCCCGCCGCTCCCCAAGTCGACGGCTGCCAATGGAATTGCGGCAACTACTGAGGCAAACCCCAAGGAGTGCTCGATGTGCTGTTCGACGCCCCGGCCGCCAACCCAGCCCCGCCCCTGAGCTTGGCCGAGTACATCGGCCAGCTTCGCCCGATCAGCACTGTCCACGTCTATCAGGTCAAGTCAGTCAGGAATGATCACGACCCAGCGGCGAGGCTCCTGGCCTTCGGAGACGGTGTTGACGCCGTCGATCTCGGCGATAACGTCGTGGACTACCTTGCGGTCCGCCGCGTTCATTGGCTCGAGAGGACGCTCAGCGCCGGTGTCCCTGACTTCCGAGGCAATTTTCTCACAGAAGGACTCCAGAGCCGCCCGCCGACGCTCCCGGTACCCACCGATGTCAACTCGGATTCGCCCTTCGCAATTCCCGTCCGACTTCCTCTGCACCAACATGCGAGACAAGTCCTCAACCGCTCGCAGTGTGTTTCCCTTGGGTCCGATTAGCAAGCCCACGCCCTGGATGTTCTCCACCCTCATTTCCATGGTCTCATCGTCTACCCGCTCCGCGGACACCCCGGCGTCTAGCTCGAAGGCATCCAACAGCCCGTCGAGAAACTCCACTACCAGGGTGCTCTGCTCTTCCAAGCTCATCGCATCTTCCATTGGTTTGCTCTCTCTCACTTTTTTCCTCTCTTGGACATTGTTTGGACGGCTCTCTCGAGCCCCCCTGTTGTTCTTATTAGAATTCTGAGACTTCCTCTGCTCCTGGCGTGAAGCTTGATCGCCAGCCGACGCTCGGGGATCCCGTTTCTGGCCTTGACCGCCCCGGCTGTTGTCTCCTTGATTGGCCCGATTCCTGTCTTGCCTCAAATTACCCCGCTCAGGATTGCGGTTCCGATTCCCCCCTCTATCTCTGTTCTGGGCCCGATCTCTGTTCTGGGATGGCCGGCGACCGCCATTTCGACCCCGGTCTTTATTGTTGGACGGACGGCGGTTTCGATTCCTTTTCTCGCGCGGCAGCACGGGGCGAACTCGCGCTCTGATCCGAGCCTCCGTCTTTCGAAATCCCAAGAGTGCAGACTTGGGCTCATCGACAACGGAGAACTCGGCTTCGCTGCGGTCCACTCCCAACCGATCCAGAGCTGCTTCCTCCGCTTGGGCAATGGTCTTGCCGGTGACTTCGAGCCACTCCATGGCTACTTTCTCCTCTTTTTCCGCTGGCGCCGACGATCCGTGGGATGTGACTGTTGACCCTTCTGGGTGGTTCGGCTCGTGTGGCGCTGCTGTGGTCCTGTGTCTGACGACTTCTTGCTACTGGACTTTGTCCCTGATCCCTTAGCGTCCTTTGCTTTGGCGTCCTTGCTCTCCGCCTCTTTTGCCACCCGAGGCGGCGTCCGCTGACCAGCGGACGTGGGTGTGGTGCGGCGACTGTCTGGGAGCCTCTTCGGCGGAGTCCTCGATGTGGGCCGCCGACTGCCATGATCCGCCACTGGCGTGCGAGAGCGGGTCATTGGTCGAGGTTCGGGCTCCACGGGCTCCGAAGGCTCTTCCTCCCCATCGTCCTCGGTGCTTTCGACAAGGGCCTGACGCTCCTGATGCGGTTTGTAGATGCGACGGGTAATCACTGCTTGCTGCCCGACACGCACGATGTTCGAGCTCACAAAGTACAAGTTCAGACCGGCCGGGAACCCGATGGAGATGATCGGCAAGAACCAGGGCATGAGCTTCATGATCATCTGCTGCTGGGGGTTGATCGGCGTATCAGGGTCGCGACGGCCGGCGATCTGACGCTGCTGGACATAGCTGGTCACACCGATCAGCACGATCAGCAACAAGAACGGCAGCGCGGTGGAAAAGGAGTCTCGGAATGCATCGGTCAGGCTGGCCGACAGATCCATGCTCAAGAAGTTCATCTCCGTTGACTCTTCAAGAGCGACTCGCAATTGGGAGTCATCCGCCAAGTACTCCGGGTTGAAGGTCCGCTCGTCGAAATTCGGATTGGGTACGTTGTTCTCCCCGAACGGCAGCCGCCAGCCAACGTAAGTCCCTAAATCACTGACTCGTCGTGTCAATCCTCGGATTAGTCGGAAAAGGACGAAAAATACTGGAAGCTGAGCGAGTATGGGTAGGCAACTGCCCAGAGGATTCACGTTGTTGGCCTGGTAGAGGCGCATCATCTCTTCGTTCATCCGCTGGCGGTCGCCTTGGTACTGCGCCTGGATCTTCTTGACCTCCGGCTGGAGGGTCTGCATTCGAAGCATCGAACGCGTGGTGTAGAAGGTGAGCGGGGTCAAAATCAACATCACCGTGAGCGTGAACAGCATGATGGCGATGCCGTAGCTCTCCCCCAGCGTGTAGTAAACCGCCAGCAGCCAGGCGAGACCGTCGAACAAGGCGTCAAACACGGGTCACCGCCTTGCTGGCCGCGATGCCGGATTCTCGAGAAATCTCAGATGTACCAAGTGGCTGAAGCGTGGGATCTGGAGCCAGTCGGCCGTTTTCGTCAGGCACGGGATCCCACCCCGATGGCCCCCCAGGCCGACACCGCAGCAGGCGGCGCAGGCCCAGCCAAACTCCCGAGGCCGCACCATGCACCTCCACCGCTTCCAGCGCATAGTAGGAGCAGCTCGGAACGTACCGACATGGGCTTGGACGATGGTCGGTAGCCCGCTGATATCCCGTGATCAGGCCTTTGATGGCTCGGGCCGCCATGCTCATCTCCACGCGCCTAGTCCGGCTGTCTACCGAACTCATGGCCCAGTTCGCTCCAACTTGGCCAAGCATGTCTCCAGCGAAACCCGCAGGTCAACGTAGGAAAACTGTGCCGCGCCCCGCTTCGTGCCGATGAGGTAGAGGCCTGCCGGCAAACCACTCGGGCTCTCCCGATCGAGGCCTCTGACGATCTCCCGCAAGCGCCGGCGGACCTTGTTCCGAATCACCGCAGGGCCCGCCTGGCGAGGCAGTGCGTATGCCACCCGGGCCGCGTTGAGGGAGGGGTCGGACAGGAACCGAACCCAAAGCAACCCATGGTCAGCACGAACACCATCAGCCCTGAGCCGCGCGAACGCGGAGCGTCCCCGGAGCCGCTCAATCAGGCCGACAGCCTCTTGCGGCCGCGGCGCCGACGAGCATTGATGATCGCCCGCCCACTTCTTGTCATCATCCGATGCCGAAACCCGTGGCGCCGTGCTCGGCGTTGCACATTCGGCTGATACGTGCGCTTCACAACTTCCTCCAAGGCCGGGGTGCCGTCGTCGTGGGACCGCCCTACAAGCGCCTCCCGTTTCCCGGCGTCTTCCCTACGCTACGGCCTTGCCCAGGGCCACGACAACCAATGCCGCGGACACCGCCACAATTGCCACCTGAGCGACAATGACAACTATTTCAACACAAGCCTCTGACCTGCGAAAACTACCCAGACGCCCGTGCACGAATAGATAAGAGGTGCTACAGTCCTGAATTCCAGTCGAGGCGGTGCCAACTTGGTTGGGCAAAGCAATAGGACCGCAAGTTATCCACAGCTTATGCACATTTGTGGATACTGCATGTCATTTTTTTGGAGTTGCCAACAAAATGGTGTCTGCAACATTTCTCTGGTCTTCCTTCGAAAGCAGCATTCGCGCTCAAGTTCCTGATGCCGTCTGGCAATCGACTTTCAATCCGGCAAAAGCAACCTCTCTTGAGGAAGACATTCTCGAATTAACCGTTCCAAGCACCATCATCAAAGACCGCCTCGAAGGTGAGTACTTTGAGGTCTTGAGAAACGCGCTAGCTAGTTCGAATGCCACTCATATCACACTGAAGATCAGCACGGAGCGAGATTCGAGCGATGACGATGACCACGTCTCCGTTGCTTCTCCACCTGTGGCCATGCCAGAAATGGCAAGCTCTACTCCAATACGTCGAACAACGACTGCCCTTCATCCGAACTATGTATTCGACAAGTTTGTCACAGGTCCATCCAATCGGTTTGCCCTAGCAGCTGCCCTTTCGGTGGCTGAAACCCCTGGTAAATCGTACAATCCGCTCTTCATCCATGGTCACGCCGGCCTTGGCAAAACGCATTTGCTCCAAGCCATCGGTCATTATGTCAAAAGCCACTACATTGACGATCAGCGTCATCCAATCAAGCGAATAGTCTATGTCTCCACTGAAACTTTTCTCAATCAATTTGTAGATGCAATCCGAACAAACACTCGAAGTGAATTCAAGAAAATCTATAGAGACGTGGACGTGCTTCTCGTCGATGACATTCAGTTCCTTGAAGGCAAAGAAGGTCTTCAAGAAGAGTTCTTTCACACTTTCAACTCTCTGCATGAAGTGAACAAGCAGATTGTTCTAACGAGTGATCGACCGCCAGATGCCATAGCAACACTTGAAGACCGGATGACAAGCCGGTTCAAGATGGGCTTGCTTACAGATATTCAGCCTCCCGACATTGAAACTCGGTTGGCAATTCTCCGAAAGAAAGCTGAGCAATCCAATTTCGCTATCAACGATGACGTTCTCACATTCATCGCCAGTAATATCAAGGACAACATTCGGGAACTAGAAGGAGCCCTTACTCGAGTTACAGCATATGCCAGCTTTAACGATAAGCATCTTGACCTTGAACTGGCTCAATTCATTCTTCGAGACATCACGACGCGCCGTGAGCCACAGCCGGTGACGGCCGACGTGATCTTGAAGGCGACTGCTGACCTGTTCGCGCTTAGTGTGGACGACATTGTGGGCCCTCGACGGCAGCGGCCCCTGGTAAAGGCTCGACAGGTCTCAATGTACGTATTTCGAGAGCTGACCGAACTCAGTTACCCCGACATTGCACGCGTCTTTGGAGGTCGAGACCACACCACAGCCATTCACGCGGTGCAGAAGATCACGAAGCAGATGGCCGAGCAGCCGGAGACGTTCAACCAGATCAATGAACTCATTCAAAAGATCAAGAATGCCTGAACCCAAGCAATGGGGAACGCAAGTGGAGCAACTTGGGGAAAGACCATGCTCGGCTGGGGATAGCAGCCGCATCCTCCACAGGGAGTCTGCATCCACGGCGAACAATCCACTCGCCTGGGGAAACAAAAGGAAAAGTAAATCCTATCTGAGCAGGGGAAATGATGTCTTTCCACATTTCCACCCACCTACTGCTGCTAGCAGTATTTATTGATACAAAGACAGGTAGAAAGCGAGCAGTCTGTGAAATTCCGATGTGAACGGGACACCCTCCTAGATGCATTGATGGTGACGGGCAGAGCAGCCGGGACCCGAGGCGGGTTCCATCTCGTGCTTTCCGGGGTTCATATGACCTTGGAGGGTGATGAGCTCACCCTTACTGCGACTGACAGGGAGTTGACGATTACCAACCGATTGGAGGTGGCTGGTGACGGCGACGGCACCGCAGTGGTTACTTCTCGGCTGGCCAGTGAGGTGGTTCGCTCTTTGGATGCTGGAGCGGTGAATGTGACGGTGGACACGGAAGGCATTCATATTGATTCAGCTCGCTCCAAGTTTTCGTTGCAGACGATGGGAGCAGAGGATTTCCCGCAGGTGGAGGCTTTGGCGAGCGATCCGGTGGTACTGGAAGCCGAGGGATTGCTGACTGCTCTGCGTCAAGTTGTAAAGGGAGCGTCGGCGGATGAGTCTCGTCCGGTGTTGACCGGCGTGTTGTTGTCGGCGGAGCAGGAGGGTCTCCGACTGGTGACAACGGATTCCTATCGGTTGGCTTTGTGTGATCTGCCCGGTTTGGAGGTTCTCGGGTCTGATCAGAGTGTTCTGGTGCCGTCAAGAGCACTTCAAGAGGTGATCCGCCTGCTTCCCGACGTAGAGGAGGTGAGTGTGCGATTCAACGATCGTGAGGCTTCCTTTGGCTTGGGGGCGATAACGGTGACTACCAGGCTGATTGAAGGGGAATTTCCCAGCTACCAGGGGCTGATACCGACTCATCAGCCAAACCGCCTCACCGTGAGCAGGGAGGGCTTCATCAACGCGGTGCGAAGGGTCCGTCTCATGGCCCAAGATTCGACTCCAATCCGAATGGATATGTCATCAGCCGGACTGGAGCTATCGGCAACGACCCAAGACGTGGGCGAAGCGACCGAACAGCTGGACGCCGTCTTCGAGGGGGAGGACCTCACAGTGGCCTTCAATCCCGAGTATCTGCTGGACGGGGCAGAGGCGGCTCCAGGCGAGGAGATCGTGCTGAACACTGTGGATGCCTTAAAGCCGGCGGTGATCCGCACACCCGAGACCGAGCAGTTCCTGTATTTGCTCATGCCTGTTCGCATCAGCTGAGCCCCGCTTGCGTCAATTGGACAGCGCGTGCGCCTTCGACGGCTCTGGCTAGCGGATTTTCGCAACTATTCCCATCTCGATCTGGAGCTGCCTGCGGGAACCAGCCTGTTTGTGGGACTCAACGGCGAGGGCAAGACCAATCTTCTGGAGGCCGCCTATTACCTGGCCACGATGTCGTCGTTTCGTGTCAAAGCCGCAGGCTCGATGATCCGGACTGGGGCAGACGTCACCGAGGCGGTGGTGCGAGGGGAGATGGTTGACGACCAGCGGGAAATTCTGCTTGAGGCCGCGCTCAGATCCACCGGTCGCTCTCAGTTCCAGGTCAACCGCCAAAAGGTGCGTCGCCGAGAACTGCTGGGTCTTGTTCCCGTGTCTGTTTTCATGCCTGACGATCTGGCGCTGCTCAAGGGCGGGCCTGGGGAGCGGCGCCGATTCATTGACGATGCACTGAGCCAGATCGACCCTCGCCTCGATGCGGCTAGGGGGGACTTGGAGAGCATCTTGCGCCAGCGGAACGCCCTGCTGCGCCAATCAGGAGGCCAACTCAGCTCAGAGGTGGCGGTGACACTGGACGTGTGGGACGAAAAACTTGCCGATGTGGGGGAGCGGCTGGCCGATGCCCGAAGGAACCTGGTGGCAAACCTCGAGCCCAAGATGGCTGCGGCCTATGAAGACATTGCGGTCAAGCCGACACCCGTGAGCTTGACTTACGAGTCAGTTTGGTCACCCGGAGAGCTGAGCGAGGCCTTGGGCCGGGTCCGACGAGAAGACCTCCGCCGAGGGGCAACCACAGTGGGCCCTCACCGGGACGACGTGTTCGTGGCTCTTGCCGGCCAGCCGGCTCGCACGCACGCTTCCCAAGGCGAGCAGCGATCGCTGGCGTTGGCGCTGCGGTTGGCCGTACACCGGGAGTTGGCGGAAACGGCTGGTCAGTTTCCCCTGCTGTTGTTGGACGACGTGTTCTCGGAACTGGACCCGGAGAGATCGAAGGGTGTTCTAGAAGCACTGCAATCTGAACAGACGCTGTTGACCACGGCCGGCACACTGCCGTCTGATCTCACGTACAACGCCCGATTTCGAGTAGTGGGCGGCCAAGTCATCCGTGAGACGTAACGTTTGCGACCACGGAATGAGGCAGACTGAGGCGATGGGGTGGGAACCCTTGCCCAATCGGTCGGGACCCAGACGGCTGAGCGAGGCGCTTGATCAGGTTGCCTCGCGGCTGAAGGTGCCGCGGTCCCAGGTGCTGAAGATGGTCTTTGCCGCGTGGGAGGATCTGGTCGGCTCGGTGATGGCGGCCCACTCGTCGCCGGTGCGACTGGTGGACGGAGAGCTGGTGGTAGCCGTGGATGACCCTGCATGGGCCACCGAAATGAGGTTTTTCAGCACTGAGCTCATCGGTCGAATCAACGCCATTGCGAAGGAAGAAGCGGTCACATCTCTGACTGTCAGAGTCCGCCCTGGATGATTGGCGCAGAAGGCCGGCAACAGGCTCTCCGGTGAGTCAAATGGACACTCAAAACTGGTAGAATTTCCCTATCGGAGGCAGTGCATTCAGCTGGTTTGATCGCGAGGCGAACGAACCCGCAAGAACGACCGTCCTACCCGCCCATATAGCCCGTCTAGCAGGGCAGAAAAGCTAGTTCGTGACTGACATCTCTGAGTCTTACAGAGCTGAAGACATAACCGTTTTGGAAGGCCTCGACGCCGTCCGAACGCGTCCGGGCATGTACATCGGGTCCACGTCGGTGACTGGGCTGCACCACTTGGTCTACGAAGTAGTGGACAACGCGGTTGACGAGGCAATGGCCGGGTACTGCACGAGCATTGAGGTGACCCTTCTGGCTGACGGTGGTTGCGAGGTTCGAGACAACGGACGCGGCATTCCGGTTGATCCTCACCCCCAACACCCGGATATGAGCGCAGTCGCCGTAGTGCTGACGCTCTTGCACGCGGGGGGCAAGTTCGGTGGCAACGGGTACAAGGTGTCCGGAGGCTTGCACGGCGTGGGCGTCTCAGTGGTGAATGCTCTGTCCACCCGCCTAGAGGTAGAGATCGATCGGGGCGGCAGCCGCCACGCCATGTCATTTGCCAACGGCGGGGACATGACGGAAAAACTGCGGATCATCGGCGACAGCCCCGAGGATCGCACCGGGACCACGGTTCGCTTCTGGCCCGACGAGAGCATCTTCGACGACGTGAGGTTCAGGGCCCAGGGGCTGCTGGAACGGCTCCAGATGATGGCGTTTTTGAACCGCAACCTGGAGATCAAGTTCCGCGACCTGCGTCCCGACGGCACGGGTGGAGCCGACTGGACGGTGTACTGCTACCAGGACGGCATCAGCGACTTCGTGCGCGAGGTGAACAGCTCCAAGGACGCGCTGTTCGATGACGTCGGCTTCTTCTCTCAGCAAGATGACGGCGACGAGGTGGAGGTGGCCTTTCAATGGAACACCGGCTACAACACCGACGGGTTGCACTCCTTTGCCAACGGGATCAACACCGTTGAGGGGGGCATGCACGAGGAGGGCTTCCGCAAGGGGCTCACTCGAGTGGTCAACGACTACTGCCGAGCCAAGGGGCATCTCAGGGAGAAGGACGACAACCTGGCCGGCGAGGACATCCGCGAGGGGCTCACGGCGATTGTGAGCGTGAGGCTCCGTGAGCCGCAGTTCGAGGGCCAGACCAAGGCAAAGCTGGGGAATGCGTCTATGCGCTCGCTGGTGGAGCGGGCCACCAACGAGAAGCTGGCCGAGTGGCTGGAGGAGAACCCCTCAGACGCCCGCAAGATTGTGACCAAATGCCTCCAGGCCCAGAAGGCCCGTTTAGCGGCGCGCCAGGCCCGGGATGCCACCAGGCGCAAGTCGGCTCTCGACGGAGCGGGACTTCCGGGCAAGCTGGTGGACTGCACGTCCACTAATCGAGATGAGTGCGAGCTGTTCATCGTGGAGGGCAATTCGGCCGGTGGCTCGGCCAAGGACGCCCGCGACCCCAAGACCATGGCCATTCTCCCGATCCGGGGGAAGATCCTGAACGTGGAGCGGGTGCAAGTCGACCGGATGCTCCGCAATGCGGAAATCCAGGCACTGGTCGCAGCAATCGGCGCGGGCTTTGGCCCGGAGTTCGACGGGGGCAGCGAAAACGGAAACGGAAACAGAGCGACCAGCCAAGACAATCCTCCGGGTGATTCTAAAATCCGCTACGGCAAGGTGATCCTGCTGGCTGATGCCGATGTGGACGGCAGCCACATTCGCACGCTGCTGCTCACCTTCTTCTATCGACAGATGCACAAGCTGGTGGAAGAAGGCCATGTCTACATTGCCCAGCCGCCGCTGTATTCCACGGAGGTGGGTCGGTCGAAGATCTACCTCAAAGACGACCATGCCAAAGAGGCTTTCTTAGCCGAGAACCCCAAGCACAGCGCAGAGTTCCAGCGGCTCAAGGGCCTCGGCGAGATGGACGCCGAGGAGCTGTGGGCCACCACCATGGATCCAGAGCGACGGACCCTGCTGCGGGTCTCGGTGGAACAGGCAGCGATAGCCGACGGGGTGTTCTCCAGGCTTATGGGAGAGGACGTGCAGGCTCGCAAGCAGTTCATCCAGACCAACGCCAAAGACGTCCGCTTCTTGGATATATGAGCGCAAAGGACTCCTGTGCCCGACGAGCCTGATGCGTCCCCAGAGTCTGAAGGGGCGCCTGTCAGTTCAATTCAGGACATCGACATCCAGACTGAGATGGAGCAGTCGTTTCTGGACTACGCCATGTCGGTCATCACCGCCAGGGCGCTCCCCGATGTGCGAGACGGGCTCAAACCGGTCCACCGCCGCATTCTCTGGGGCATGTACGACCAGGGGACCCGGCCCAATCGGCCCTATGTGAAGTGCGCTCGGGTAGTGGGCGATGTCATGGGCAAGTACCACCCCCACGGAGACCAGGCGATCTACGACGCCCTCGTGCGACTGGGCCAGGGGTTCTCGCTGAGGCACCCGCTAATCGACCCCCACGGGAACTTCGGGTCTCCCAACGATCCGCCGGCGGCCATGAGGTACACCGAATGCCGCCTTGACGAGTTGGCCATGAGGCTGCTCGACGGCATTGACGAGCAGACCGTCGATTTCAGCGACAATTTCGATTCCACCGAGCAAGAGCCAGAGGTGCTGCCGTCGCGGTTCCCCAACCTTCTGGTCAACGGCAGCCAGGGCATTGCGGTCGGCATGGCCACCAACATCCCGCCTCACAACCTGGGCGAGGTGATCGACGCGGTCAACCACTTGCTGGAAAACCCCGAGGCCACCGACGAGAGCCTGATGGAATTCGTGAAGGGCCCGGACTTCCCCACCCGAGGCTGCATCATGGGCTTCCAGGGCATCCGCGACGCCTACACCACCGGCCAGGGGGCCATAAAGGTGCGGGCCTCGGCCGAGATCGTGGAGGACGACTCCAAGACCCGGATCGTGGTCACCGAGATTCCGTATCAGACCAGTGCCGAGATAATTGAGGAAAAGGTGGCCGATTTGGTGAATCGGCAGGTGATCGACGGTATTCGCCAGATCCACAACGAATCGGCCAAGGGCCAGACCCGGTTGGTGTTCGAGTTGAAGAGGGACGCTCCGGCCCTGGTGGTTCTCAACAACCTCTACAAGCACTCCCCGCTGCAAAGCACCTTCACGGTGAACATGGTGGCGCTCGCCGACGGGGTGCCTCGGACGATGACACTGCGAGACTGTCTGGCCGCCTACGCCCGCCACCAGCAGGAGGTGGTGAGCCGTCGGACTCAATTCCGTTTGGACGAGGCTCGGCGACGGGAGCACATCCTTGAGGGACTCGTGCGGGCGGTGGACATGATCGACGAGATCATTGCCGCCATACGGGCATCGGAGAACCGGGCCGCCGCCCGGGCCACCCTGATGGGCGAGCAGTTCGAGTTCAGCGAGATCCAGGCCAACCACATCTTGGACCTTCCCCTAGGGCGGCTCACCCAGCTTGGCCGCCAGGAGCTGAACGATGAACTCGTTGAGAAGCGGGCGCTCATCGTGGATTTGGAGGCCATTCTGGCTGATGACGCCAAGCTGCGAGCTGTTATTCGAGAGGAGTTGCTAGAAGTGCGGGATGCCTTCGCCACCGACCGGCGTACTCAGATAATGGCCGATGAGGGCGAGATCGACATCGAGGCCCTGATCGACGACGAGGACTTGATGTTCAGCCTGAGCGCAGCCGGCTATGTCAAGACGGTGACTCCCGACGAGTTCAGAACGCAGGGGAGAGGCGGCAAAGGGGTCATCGGCGCCAATCTGAAAGACGGCGACTACATAGCCTCGCTCATCCACACCACCGCTCACGCGTATTTGATGTTCTTCACCAACATGGGGCGCGTGTATCGCATCAAGGCCCACGAGGTGCCCCGAACTAGTCGAACCGCCCGGGGTATGGCCATTGTGAACCTGCTGCACTTGGCGCCCGAAGAGACCATCTCCGCGGTGATCGACACCCGGGACTACGAGACGATGCGGTTCCTGCTGTTCGTGACTCGCCGGGGGATAGTGAAGCGAACCCGGTTCCTCGAATACGACAAGACCCGGTCCCGGGGGCTCATAGCCATCAATTTGCGGGAGGACGACGAACTGGTGCGGGTGCTTCCCACCAGCGGAACCGACGACATCTGCCTGGTGAGCGCCTCAGGCAAGCTGATGCGTTTCTCAGAAGACGAGGTCCGAGCCATGGGACGACAGGCGGCCGGAGTGTGGGGGATGAGGCTGCGAGGCGACGATGTGGTCGTGGCTGCCAGTGCGGTACAGCCTGGCGACGAGATGTTGCTGGTTACCGACCAGGGATACGGCAAGCGGATGCCTTTGGACGAGTTTCGGGCCAAGCATCGCGGTGGCATGGGAATGCGGGCCATGAGGATGATGGATGGTCGGGGCACAGTAGTGGCTGCACGGGTGGTGGCTCCGGAGGACGAGGTGTTCATGGTGGCGTCCAACGGGGTGACCATACGAATTCCGGTATCTTCGGTTTCGGTGAAAGGACGACAAGCCTCAGGCGTGAGGGTGATGAGCTTGTCCGACGATCAGCTGGTGGCCGCAGTGGCTCCTGTCTTGTCCAGCTCCGAAGACGAAGACGAGGAGTAGCCTCCTACTCGCCGAAGCTTCCCCCCAGACATGACAGCGGAGAAGTGCGATGGACGAGAGGGGATCGATTTCGGTGTTGGGCGTTGGAGTGCTGACGGTGATCGGGATGGCAATCCTGCTGTTGGGCCAACTCGGCGCTGACGGGGTTCGCCGGGCTCGGGCGACAGCGATCGCCGATACGGTGGCAATGGCCGCGGCGGCCGACCCTCAGGCTGCTCGAGCCACCGCGGCGGCCAACCGGGCGACGCTGGTTTCGATGGTGCAAGAGGGCTTCGAAACCGAGGTGGTCGTGCGCCGCGACGGTTCACTGGCGACAGCCAGAGCAGAGTTCCGACCAATCGGGTGGTGGTGCCAATTAATTGACACCAGCGATCCCTTACACTTCGGGGCGTGTCCATCGACCCCGGTCGGGTGAGCGACCCCTCTGCCGCACCGTTGCCCAGCCAGGCAGTGGCGCGCCAACCGGTCAAGGTGACCCCGAGGGAGTACCGGAGGGCTGTGCGATTGCAGGCCCGCAAGGTGCGCCGGGTGATCCGGCACATCGAGCCCTGGTCGGTGTTGAAGATCTCGTTGATCTTCTACATGTGCCTCTGGGTGATCGTGATGCTGGCCGGCGTGATGCTGTGGAGCATTGCGGTGGGCTCGGGCACCGTAGACGACACCGAGTCGTTCATCGAGGAGCTGTTCGCCCTGCAAGAGTTCAAGTTCAACGCCAGCCAGATATTCCGCGGCTTCGCCATAGGCGGGTTGGTGTTGGTGGTGGCGGGCACGTTTTTCAACGTTTTGCTGTGTGTGCTGTTCAACCTCATCAGTGACCTGACCGGCGGAATGAGGGTCACAGTCATCGAGGAGGAGACAGCTCGGCAACGGCCCCGGACTCGGCCTCGCCGATTTCGTTGGCCTGCCTGGAACCCCCGTAAGTAGGCTGTCCACTCGGTTTGGCATTGGGGCTATAGCTCAGTCGGTTAGAGCGCACCCCTGATAAGGGTGAGGTCGCTGGTTCGAATCCAGCTAGCCCCACGTTGATGACTTTCCCCGGTTGCACCGTTGAGGGGGTTCGTTAGGATGGGTGTCGTGAAGATTCTGCGAAGAGCGCTGGTTGCTCTGGCAGGGGCGGCTGCCATCGCTGCCATCTTGCGTGCCCGGGGAACCGGGGGCGTCGCGCCTCAGTCGGGCGGCTGGCGCCAGATCAGCGGCAGCAGCTGACTCTGAACTGCTCTATCTGAGCCGTATGGTGACCCTCATTCCGCCGGTCGGATAACTGATATGGACATCTTGATAGTTGGCGCGGGCGTGGTCGGCGCCGGGGTGGTGAATCACTTGGTTGGCTCGCCTTCGACCCCCGTCAGTCGGCTGGCTGTGATCGACCGAAATCCCGATCGGGCCTGGCACTTGGCCGAGAAACATGGGCCTCCGGTGACCGTGGGAAGTTTGGATGATGCGGCCGATGTGGTGGTTCTGGCTACCGCGTCAGGCACCCAGGCCCGACTGGCGCGTCGGCTTCTCAACCAGGGGCGGGTGGTGCTGGCCACCTCTGACTCGGTTTCTGATGTGAGGCGGATGCTGGGCATGAATGGCGCGGTTCGACAACAGGGCTCGCTGGTGGTTGCCGGAGTGGGCATGGCCCCCGGGCTGAGCGATGTGCTCGCCGTTCGAGCGGCCGCGGAGCTCGAACGGGTGACCGAGGTTCACGTCGCCAAGTTCGGCACTGGGGGGCCGGATTGCGCCCGGCAGCATCACCGGGCATTGAGCTCTCTGGCGTTGGAATGGCGGGGTGGTTGGAAGCAGCGGCCGGGCGGCTCGGGGCGGGAGCTCTGCTGGTTTCCAAGCCCGGTGGACGCGGCGGACTGCTATCGGGCCGCATTGCCCGATCCGATGCTGCTGGTTCGGAAGTTCAGCAGGGCGGATCGGATCACGGCCCGCATGGCAGCCACTCGGAGGGATCGCTTTTCCTCTTGGTTGCCGATGCTGCGGCCCCCGCATCCGGAGGGGAAGCTGGGTGCTGTGCGCGTGGAGGTGCGGGGGCAGAGAGACGGTGCTTGGGCGGGGCGGATTCTGGGGGCTTCAGGGGCGCCGGGGTTTGTGGCTTCGTCGGTTGTGGTGAGCGCTCTGGAGTCGATCGGGTCGGGAAAGGTTGATGGGACTGGCGTGGTGGGGTTGTCGGAGATTGTGGACGCGGCTGAGTTTCTAGGAGTGCTGGAAGGGCAAGGGGTGGTCTGTGAGGAGTTTGCCGGGGCCTAGCCGTTGTTGAGGAGAACGCGGAGTTCTTCGTGGAAGTGTCCGTTGGTGGCCAGCCAGTCACCGGCGGATGGGGTGCTGGTGCCGTTCCATTGGGTGATTTGGCCACCGGCTTCGGGGATGATTACCAGCATGGGGGCGATGTCCCAAAGATTGAGACCGGGGTCGATCATGGCGTCGACGCGACCGGTGGCTACCAGCACGTAGCCGTAGCCGTCGCCCCAGGTGCGCACTCGGAGACCTGTTCGGCTCTCTCGGTCGCGGGTTCGCCTGACTCGATCGAAGGCGCCTTCGGGCCACCATTCAGTTCCAGATGTGCTCAAGTACGACCGACTTAGCTCGGTTTGGGCGCTCACTTGGCAGCGGCGGCCGTTGTGGTGGCAACCCAAGCTTCGACCGGCCCATACCGCTTCGTCCAGGCCGGGCACGGCCGCCACTCCGATGGCCGGGCCGTGCTGGTCGATCAAGGCCAGCAAAGTGGTGTACAGAGGCACGCCGCGGACGAAGCTGCGGGTGCCGTCGATAGGGTCGATGACCCAAGTTCGCCCCGAGGTGCCCTGCTCTTCGGGGTATTCCTCTCCGATCACCGCATCGTCGGGGAACCTCTTGGCCAAAGCCTCTCGGAGGAAGGCCTCCGCGGCTTTGTCGGCTTCGGTTACCGGTGACCCGTCGTCCTTGCGTAGCACCGACAGCTCATGGTCGGAGAACCACCGCAGCGTTAGCCGTCCGGCTTCTCGGGCCAGCTCAACGGCCTCGGTCAGCAACTCGGCATCGGCCGACTCGGTCATCCCAAGATGCCTTGGTCCCGCAGTGAAGCCAGTCGGTCGTCGTCCAATCCCAACACCTCGCTGAGCACTTCGTCGGTTTGCTGGCCGACGGTGGGGGCGTGGGTGGGGACGGGAAGCTCCTCGTCGAAGAACTTGACGGGAAGGGGCAGCTGCTCGCAACCCACCTGCTCGGTGGTGAACAGCGGAAGGCGGTCTTGGAACTGCGGGTCGTCGACCACGTTCTTGGCGTTGTTCACCGGGGCGATGGGCGTGTTCACCCGGTCGCCGAACTCCAGCCATTCGGCGCTGGTCTTGGTGCGGAAGATGTCCCGCAGCTCCCGCTGCATCTCAAGGTTACCCCGAGCGTGGTCGGCGTACTTCGATCCCGGCCAGCGGTCGAACAGGTCCATGCGGTCTAGGGCTTCGCAGAAGTTCTTCCAAAACGCCTGCTCAGAGGCCATGAACAGCACGTGGCCGTCGGACGACTCGTACATCTGATACCGGACGCCCTCCCACATGCCGGCCAGGCCGGGGGCCCGGCGTTCATAGTCGTCCGACGGGTTGCCGGTTACCTCGTCTTCGGGTCGCTCGTAGGCCTTCCAGGTTTCGATGCGGTACCAGTCCATGTAGGCGGCCGCGTCGGACTGAGCCAGCTCGAGCCGACAGCCCTCGCCGGTGTCCCGAGCCCGAATGATCCCGGCACACACCGCGAGCGCGCCAATGAGGGGGGCGATGTTGATGCCTATGTTGGGCATCTCCGGGATGCGGCAAAAGCCGTCGTCGTCATAGGCGGGGGGTATCAGACCGGCCCAGGTGTCATAGGCGATGCCGTGGCTGGGCATGTCCTTGTACGGGCCGGTCATCCCGTAGCCGCTGATGGTGGCGAACACGATCTGGGGGTTGACTTCCTTCAGCTGCTCATAGCCCAAACCCCGCCGTTCCAGGGCGCCGGGCCTCATGGCCTCCACCACCGCGTCGGCATTGCGAGCCAGATCCAGATAAAGCTCCACGCCCTCGGGTTGGCGCAGATCGAGCACGATGCTGCGTTTGCCCCGATGGGTGTGCAAATGCAGCAACGACACCCCGTTGACGATGGGCCAGGTCATTTGGCGGATGTAGTCGCCTTGCGGGGGTTCGACCTTGATGACATCGGCGCCCATGTCGGACAGGAAGGTGGTCAAGAATCCGGGGCCGAGCAATGAGCTCTCGATCACCCGGACACCAGCGAGAGGGGGTAATGGGTGGCTCATGGTTGCGTACCTCGTTTGATCGGGAGAAGGCGGTGGACGGCTGCCGGGCAGGTCATGTCTGCATACCTCCGTCGACTCGGAGAACGATGCCGTTGCAGTAACTGGCATCATCGCTGGCCAAAAAGGCGAACGCTGCGGCCAGCTCAAAGGGTTGGGCTGGGCGGTGGAAGGGGAGGATGCGGTCCATGATGGTGAGGTCGACGCCTTCCGGTACGGTGAACTGCCCGGCGATCGGGGTCTCAACACCCCCGGGGGCGATGCAGTTGACCCGGATTCCCGACCGCCCGTTGGTGATGGCCATGGTCTGGGTGAGGGCGATCACCCCGCCTTTGGAGGCCGAGTAGACGGAACTCCACGGCTGGGCGTTGGTGCCGGCGGTGGAGGCGGTGTTGACGATGTTGCCCTCGGACTCGAGCAAGTGGGGCAAGCAGGTCTGGGACATGAAGAACGTACCGGTGAGGTTCACGCCGATCACCCGGTTCCATGCCTCCGGGGTCTCGTCCTCATCACGGGCGAAATGGCCGATGCCGGCGATGTTGCACAGCACGTCGATGCGGCCGTAGGCGTCCACTATCTGAGCAACGGTGGGAGCAATGGCGTCGAGGTCGAGCAGGTCGAGTTGGATGGCCAGGTCAACGTCATCAACCGGGTCTCGGTCGATGCCCACCACGGTGCCGCCCTCAGAGCGCAGGCGGTCGGCGGTGGCCCTTCCGATGCCGGATGCCGCGCCGGTGACTATGGCGATCTTGTCTTCAAATCGGTTCATGCCCAAAGCATGGCCTATTGAGGCGGTCGGCGATGCATCAGAGCAGTGCGAACGGCCCGACAAACGAGGGTTTCTGAGGCCGTGCAGTAGGCCCGGTGCTCTAGGGTCACCACGCCCTGAGTGGGGCGGGACTCGGATTGGCGGGCGTCCAGCACCTCGGTTTCCACCCGGATGGTATCGCCGGCGAACACCGGGGCGCCGAAAGAGACCTCCTGGAAGCCCAGATTGGCCACGGTGGTGCCCATCGTTGTCTCGTGGACGCTGATGCCCACCGTCAATCCTAGAGTGAGCAGGGAGTTCACCAACGGCTTCCCGAATTCGGTGCCAGATGCGTAATCGGCGTCGAGATGGATGGGGGCCGGGTTCATGGTCATGGTGGTGAAGGCCACATTGTCGGCTTCGGTGATCGTGCGGCGAATGGCGTGATGGACAACCAGTCCGGGGGTCAATTCCTCAAACCACAGTCCGGTGACCGGTCGAGGAATCTGTTTGTCTGTCACAGTGGCAAATTACTGGCCCGTGCGTTGAGGCGCCGTCATGGCCGCACTCCGAGAGGGTGCCTCAATGATCCCGGTCAACATGTCCACCAGATTGGCGGCATACACGTGGTCTTGAGTGGCCAAGGGATCGCCTGCTTCGATGCGCCGGGCCCGTTCGGCCAATGAAGCGGTCATCAGCTGGATCATGCCCAGAACCCGCTCGTCTCGCTGGGCTTTGTCGGTGGCCGATGAGCGGTCTCGCAACAGCCTCAAGATGGCGTTGAGGTTTGCCGGCACATGGGTGGGATCGAAATCCCAGCGACTGAAGTCTGCGCTGAGCTGGGCCACGATCCGCAGGTAGCACCGACCGCTGTCGGTGGCCAACCGGTGGGTGAGAGGCTGAACCAGCGCTTCGATGAGCGCGGGAGTGTGGTCGTCATCCAACGAAGCCCACACCTCACCCCGGTCTTGGTCGATGGGCTCACCGTGCTCTCGCAAGATGGCGTCGAGCACTCCGCTACGGGATCCGAAGTGATAGGAGAGCGCCGAGCTGTTCTTTTGCCCAGCGGCGGCCACGATGTCTTGAACCCGCACCCTCCAGATGCCCTGCTCGGCGAACAGGCGCTCGGCTTCGGCGATCAGTCGGGCTCGGGTTTCGGTGGCGTCGCGGGGCACAGCCGCTGCTCCTCGAGTCGGCTGGGTTATTTGCCGTGGCCCAGGGGCAATATGGCGGTGTCGGGGATGAGCTCCACGTCGATGCCGTCGGGCAGCGGGAATTCGAAGTCGGGATACCGACGCTGGGCGGTCGCCCGATAGCGGTCGGTGGAGTGGATCGGGTCGGGGTCGTACTCCGGGATGACCTTGGTGCCGAACACTTCGAGCATCTCGTCGATCTCGTCATGCTCCATGCCTTCGCCGGGCAGGCCGAACACCACCTGATCGCAGCCGACCGTCTGATAACGGGCCACCTGTTCGCAGACCTCTTCGGCATTGCCGCACAGCATGTAGCCGCCGGCAATGGCCCCGTCGAGCATCTCGTCGGTCCACTCGATCTGGTTGGGCGCGGAAGGCCAGGTGATGGCGTCGGGTGACTTGGGCATGGTGTCGTGGTAGAGGTTCACCATCGTGACCAGGTAGCCCCGCCCCTTGGCTTTGGCGATCTCGCGGGCCCGTTCCCGGTCCTCTAGGCAGATGACGGCGTTGGTCATCATCACGTTGTCGTTCTTGAACTGGCCGATCTGCTCCACCGGGCTTTGGATGGCTTCCTTGTAGGCGTCGATGCGGCCCTTGAGGTTGAAGATGGGCTCGAAGTTGAAGGCGATGGCGCCGATGCCCAGCGACCCGGCCTTGGCGAAGGTGGGCGGGTTGCCGCACGCCACCCAGATGGGGGGATGGCCGTGGCCGTGGGGCTTGGGCAGCACGTTGTGGGGCTTGGGCACCGAGAAGTGCTCGCCCTCGAAGCAGTAGTCACGCTGCTCCCACATGCGGGGGATCTCGCGGATTACCTCATCCCACATCGACTTGGTTTCGGGCGGGGTCAGCCCGCCGAAGGTGGCCACTTCATGGCTGCCTGCACCTCGCCCGGTGCCGAACTCAAAGCGGTTCTCGGTGATGTGGTCGAGCATTGCAGCCCGCTCGGCAATGCGGACCGGGTGTTCTTTGGCGGTGGGCAGGCTGGTGATGCCGGTGGAGAGATGGATGCGATCGGTTTTGGCGGCTACGTAGCCCATGACCGGCGCTGGCGCCGACATGTGGCTGTATTCAGTGAGGCAGTGGTGCTCGCCGAACCAGGCGTATTTCCAGTTGTACTTGTCAGCGGTGATGACGTAGTGGGCCTCCCGCATCAAGGCAGTGTGCTCGGCTTCGGTGTCGTGGGCTGCTGGCCCGGGGATGTAGCCGTTTACGAATATTCCGAACTCCATGGTCTCCTCCGCGTCCGTTGGGTGAGGGCACTGCCGAGACAGTTCTAATTGAAGATATTAGAACGCGTCAAGTCAAGCTTCACCCACTTGGCTGCGGAGGGAGTCCATCCAACTCTGGGCTTCGCTCCACGCGGAGGTGGCAATGCTGTTCTTCTCCTCGTGGCCCCGAGTTGTGGTGGGATAGGAGCCGAGGAACTTCACCTCGCCGTGCTTGGCGAGGATGCTGGTGAGGCAGTCGGCTACCAGTTGGTCAGCGATGTGGCCCTCAAGGTCGATAAGAAAGCAGTAATCGCCCAACGCCTTCTTGGTGGGCCGGGATTCCAGTTTGGTGAGGTTGATGGAGCGGGCCGCGAACTCGGCGAGAATGCCCATCAGCGAGCCCGATCGGTCGGCACGCTGGAATACCACGATTGAGGTCTTGTCGCGCCCGGTGGGGGTAGGCACGCCCGAGCTGGAGACTGCTACGAAGCGGGTTTGGTTCTCCGGGTGGTCCTCGATGTCGGTGGCGATCAGCTCCAGGCCGTAGAGCTGCTGAGAAAGGGCGGTGCCGATGGCGGCAACCGCAGCGTCTTGGGAATGGGCGAGGTCCTGCGCCGCGGCTGCGGTGGAATTGGCCGCCACCTCTTCGGCATGGGGCAGGTTGTTGGTCAGATAGCGCCGGCACTGCGCAGTGGCCACTGGGAAGCTGATGACCCTTTGGATTGTCTCCAACGACGCGCCGGGAAGCCCGAGAAGGTGGAGTCGGACGTCGATTATCACCTCTCGCTGGATGAGAAGGTCGTGTTCGAAGATCAAAGCGTCGAGGGCGACGTTTACCGTGCCCTCTATGGAATTCTCGATAGCGGTGAACCCCAAATCGGCGCGGCCGTCCGCGGCGGCTTCGAGCACCTCGGGGATCGACCGGCAGAGCAGGTGATCGGCTTCAGCCAGGTCGGGTTGGGTGAGAAGCGCCTCTTCGGTGAAAGTGCCCGGAGGTCCGAGATAGGCCACGTGGCTTATGGATCGGGCAGAGGCAGTCACAAAGGGGCAGGATAGTGGTATTGAGAAACGCGGTCGCGGTGAGAAAATGGCAAGGACTGTTGGAAAAGGCGGGATATCGAGGTGGATGAGGCTTTTCTTCGGCAAATGATGGACGACGTGCGCAGCGGGACGCTGTCGGCTGATGACGCAGTGCGGCGGCTGCGGCGGCTGCCGTTTGCCGATTTGGGGTTTGCCCGGGTGGATCATCATCGCAACCTCCGCCAGGGGCTGGCCGAGGTTGTCTACGGACCGGGCAAGACACCTGACCAATGCGCGGCCATTGTCAAGGAACTGCTCGATCAGCCCGGCGGTCCGGTGCTGTTGACTCGGGCCTCAGCCGAGCAGGCCGCCGCCTCGCTGGGCCTTAACCCTGGCGGGGAGCGCTACGAGGCCACCTTGGTCTGGCGGCCGGCACCCCCGCGGCCCGAGCGGGTAGTGCTGGCCGCGGCCGGTACTGCCGATCTCCGGGTGGCCGACGAGTGCGGAGTGGTACTGGCCGCCCATGGGCTGGCGCCGCAGCGGCTGAACGATGTGGGGGTGGCCGGACTTCATCGGATTCTGAACGAAGTCGACTCACTGGCGGAGGCCGACGCCGTGGTAGTGGTGGCTGGGATGGAGGGCGCCTTGGCCTCGGTCGTTGGAGGGCTGACGGCGGCCCCGGTGGTGGCCGTACCCACTAGCGCGGGGTACGGCTCTTCGCTGGAGGGGGTCACCCCGCTGCTGGCCATGATGTCGTCATGCGCCGCGGGAGTGACCGTTGTCGGAGTGGACAACGGCTTTGGGGCAGCCTGCGCGGTGCTGCGGCTGTTCAAGTCGCGGGATCGGGCGGCATCGCCAGCTGGGATAACCGATGGCTGAGTGGAGCGACCGAAATCCGCGTGGAGTGAACAATGGCTGAGCCGGCTGGCGTTGCCTGGTTCCACTGCTTCAGCGGGATCGCGGGCGACATGGCGCTGGGGGCGCTGATCGACGCCGGGGCAGATGTGGCCGAAGTGCGGGACATATGCGAACTGCTGCCCTTGGGTGGTTGGGATCTGCAAGCCCATCCCACCCAGCGAGGGGGTGTCGCGGCTACCGACGTGCGGGTGATCACCCAGGAGACATCGGTGGTGCGTACCGCCAGTCACATCAATGCCCTCGTCGGAGAGGCTCGGCTGCCCGACCGGGTGGCCGACCGGGCGCTGGCGGTCTTCGACGCGTTGGCGAAGGCCGAGGGCAAGCTGCACCGCCGGCCGTCAGAGCAGGTCCATTTCCATGAAGTGGGCGGGCTCGACGCCATCATCGATGTGGTGGGCACCTGCGCTGCACTGGAGGTACTGGGGATTGACCAGGTTTACTCCAGTGCGGTGGCGTGCGGGCGGGGAATGATCCGCAGCGCCCACGGGCACCTGCCCAATCCGCCGCCCGCCGTGGTGGAACTGCTGGTGGGGTGCCCGACGTTCGGCTTGGATGTGGGATTGGAGCTGACCACGCCCACCGGTGCGGCGATTCTCTCGGCCCTGGCGGAAGGCTGGGGGCCCATGCCGCCGATGACGATCTCAGCGAGCGGGTTTGGCGCGGGCGACAACCAACTGGAGGATCGTCCCAATCTGACTCAAGTGGTGGTGGGGACGATGGCGGCATCTCGCCCCGCGGGCCAGCCGGTGATGTTGTTTGAGACCAACGTGGATGACGCGACGGGGGAGACCCTGGCGCACACGGTGGCATCGCTGCTGGATGCAGGGGCGCACGATGCCTGGATCACGCCGATCGTCATGAAGAAGGGGCGGCCGGCGTACACGGTGAGTGCATTGGCCGATCCTGCGGTGGGCGATCAGGTGGCGGCCACGCTGGCGGAGGAGACGGGGTCTCTGGGGGTGCGGGGGCAGTTGATCGAGCGGTGGCCTCGGGCCCGGTTGGAGCATGAGGTGGACGTGGATGGGCGCCGGGTTCGGGTGAAGGTGAGCGCGGGGCGGGTGAAGGTTGAGCACGACGAGGCTGTTAGGGCGTCGAAGCTGTTAGGGCTGCCGGCGCGGGAGGTTGTTTCGTTGGCTGAGGAGGCTTGGCGGCGTCAAGGAGACGACGAGCCAGTTGCCTAGGGGTTTACCATCCTCCGGCAGGCTGGCGGGTCCTGTCCCGGCCCAGCCCGCCGTCCTCGACAAGCTCCGGGCGGCGGGCGCCCTGAGCCGGGCCACCCCCCAGCCTGCCTATATTGTGTTCCCCGGTCTAGTGGGAAGGGAGGGGATGTGAACGAGGATCGGCTTTATTTTCGGCAGTTGTTGTCGGGGCGGGACTTGGCGGTTGGGGACATGATGGCCCGGCAGATGGTGAATTTCGTCTATCTGATCGGGGATCGGGAGACGGGGGAAGCAGTGGTGGTGGACCCGGCTTATGACCCACAGGGGATTGTGGATCTGGTTGAGGCCGACGGGATGCGGCTCACCGGGGTATTGGCTACCCATTACCACCCTGATCATGTGGGCGGGTCGATGATGCAGTTCTCCATCACGGGGGTGGCCGAGCTGCTGGAGTTGGTGTCGGTTCCGGTGCATGTGCAGGCGGACGAAGCCCGCTATGTGACCATGACTACGGGTATTGAGGAAGACGATCTGTGTCTGCACAGGAGCGGTGATGTGCTGTCGGTGGGGCAGGTGGACATTGAGATGATCCACACGCCGGGTCACACCCCGGGGAGCCAGTGCTTCTTGACCAACGGGCGCTTGGTGGCTGGGGACACTTTGTTCTTGGAGGGGTGCGGGAGGACCGATCTGCCGGGAAGCGATCCGGCGGCAATGTACGAGAGCCTGACGCAGCGCCTGGCCCGGGTTCCCGACAGTGCGACGCTGTATCCCGGCCATCTGTACTCGCCCCAGCCGTCGGCGTCGATGGGCGAGACCCGCCAAACCAACTATGTGTTCATGCCCCGCTCGGCCGAGCAGTGGATGGCGATGTTCGGCGGATGATCGAGATGGGTTTGACGCCGAGCGACAATCCCCTGGCCGCCTTGGATCCCCATGTGGCCGGCCCGCTGGAGGAGTTGGTGCAGGCTCTTGACGGAGCGGGACTGGATCCAGGATTGCTGGAGCTTTGTGCCGCCCGCATCGACCAGATGATCGGTGGTGGGGCGTTGGCCGCGTCTCCCCAAGACGACCGAGAGCGGGTAGTGCTGGCGTTCGCCGAGCAGTACGTGTTGGACGCCCACGGGGTGACCGATGAACTGTGCGCTGAGCTGAACGCCCATCTGTCGGCGCCCGAATTGGCCGCACTTACCACGGCCATTGCCACCTTCGAGGCCCTGGCTCGCAGCCGGACCGTGTTGAAAGGAGTCATGGAATGACCAGGATTGCCATCCCCGAGGGGGGTATGTCGCTGTTCGACCACCAGCCCGAGCTGTTCGCGGTGTTCAACCGCTTCTACGGCACGCTGTGGAGCGAGGGGGAGTTGGACCAGGCCACCAAGGAGGTGGGCCGGCTTCGCAATGCCCGGGTCAACGACTGCAACATTTGAAAGAACCTCCGCTTCGCAGGTGCGAAGCAGCAGGGACTCACCGAAGATCTGGTGGACCAGATCGAAGATGGCTACGCCGATAGCGACCTGCCTGACCGGTTGAAGCTGGCCTTGAGAATGGCTGATGCGGTGATCTCCGACCCGTCAGGGCTTAGCGCAGCGGACCAAGCGGCGCTGGGCGAGGAGTTCACCACGGCCGAGCTGGCTGAACTGGCTCTGACGGTGGCCATGGCCGCCGGGTTCTCCAAAGCGGCTATTGCCTGGGGTCCTCCACCGGTTATTCCGGTCACCGAAGTGCCCACCCCTACTCCCGACGGAACGGTGGGCTGAGCCCCAAACGTGCGCGAGGGGGGACTTGAACCCCCACGTCCTTGCGGACACAGGAACCTGAATCCTGCGCGTCTGCCAATTCCGCCACTCGCGCTGATCGTCGGGGTGGTCAGCGTACAAGACGGAAGATCAGATCGATAACTGAGAATGGCCGAGGCCAAGTCTGCTTTGAGACCGACTCCCAATCGTCACGGGCGGTGGTTATAGTCCACCGCTAAGTGGAGGGCACCACGGTCATGGAACTCTGATGATCCGGCTAGAAGCGGGGCAAGCCACCGATAGAGGCCGACGTCGAGAGAAGAACGAAGACTCGATGCTGGTTGAAGGGGAACTCTTCGCGGTTGCCGACGGGTTGGGGGGCCATCGAGGGGGAGCGGAGGCGTCTTCCTTGGCGGTGGCGACGTTGGCAGCCGAAATCAAGGCTGCGCTTCAAGCTCGGACCGGAGACCGCCGCCGCCATCGATTTGGCCGTCGGCCAAGTCATTCACCGGTGCCAACGGTGAGTGAGCTGGTGGATGCAGTGGAGCGAGCCAACGAGGAGATCTTGGCCGAGTCGATGTCGACCAGCGAGTTGTCGGGGATGGGGACAACTCTGTGTGCGCTGGCCGTGGTTGAACAAGACCACCGCGAGGCGTTGGCCTTGGTGAACGTCGGCGATTCACGGGCCTACCGTTGCGACGAAAGCGGGTTTCACCAGCTGACCGAAGACCACACCGTGGTGCAGGAGATGGTCAAAGCAGGGATGATCACCCCGCAGGAAGCTGAAGTCCATGAGTACCGGCACCATCTCAGCCGGGCGCTGGGCATTGAGTCAAAGGTGGTGGTTGACGATTGGACTCTGGCCCCGGTGACGGGCCATCGCTATCTGCTGTGCTCCGATGGCTTGACCAACGAGGTACACGACCGGGACATTCACGCGATCTTGCTCCAATTTGAGTCTCCGAAAGAAGCTGCTGATGCGCTGGTGAGCCTGGCTTTGCAGCATGGCGGAAGCGACAACGTGACGGTGGTTGTCGTAGACGTGATCGACGTAGCCCTGCCATAAATCGAGCAAGTCAAGAAGTACGCTGTTTTCGCCATGACAGACAACGGTCCGGAGCTTTTGGGCGGTCGTTACCGATTGCGAAATCAGATCGCTCGTGGCGGCATGACCGATGTTTTTCTCGGCGAGGACACCCTCTTATCGCGCCCGGTAGCCATCAAGCGTCTGTTTCCGGAATTCGCCACCGATCCCAGTTTTGTCGAGCGATTCCGGCGGGAAGCCACCGCGGCGGCCAACCTGAACCATCCCAACATTGTGGCGGTATACGACTGGGGTTCGGCAGAGGGCACGTACTACATCGTCATGGAGTACATCGAGGGCAAGAGCTTGGCTGAACTGCTTCGAGGCGGCGCTCGACTCTCTCCTGAGCAGGCCGCAGAAATCGCCATGTACGTGACCGCCGCGCTGGGCTGTGCCCACGAGAACGGGGTAATCCACCGCGACGTAAAGCCGGGCAATGTACTGCTGTCGCCAGATGGGAAGGTGAAGGTGACTGACTTCGGCATCGCCATTGCCGCGTTCGGGGGAGCGGAGGCGAACCTCACCCAAACCGGCTCTGTGATGGGAACAGCCACCTATTTCTCACCGGAACAGGCCCAGGGGGAGACCCTGGATCATCGCAGTGATCTGTACTCGCTCGGAGTCGTGCTCTACGAGATGCTCTGCGGTCGTCCTCCCTTTGCGGGCGACAATTCGGTGGCGGTGGCCTACAAGCATGTCCAGCAAGCGGTGCCCTCCCCATCGTCGCTGGGAGTTGTGCTGCCGGAGTCACTTGAGGCCATCACCATGAAGCTGCTGGCCAAGAAGCCGGCACAGCGGTATCCAACGGCCAAAGACCTTCAACGGGATCTGCGGCGTTATCGAGAAGGTCGGCACCAACTGTCTTCTCGTCATCAGCCCGCTGACGCCCAGAGGGAAGCTCCACCTCCGCCATCCCAAGAACCGGAGAAACCGACAAGTGCCCAGCAAGGCCCGCCTCCACCGCCTCCAGAGGTGCCGCCGCAGCCTCCGGCGGCCTCGCCTCCCCCCGTGACCGTCTTAGAGCCCTCATCTCGAGCTGGTCTGTACACCGCGGCTGCGGTGATTTTCATCGCCGTGGCCGTGCTGGTGTTTTTTGTGCTGTCGAACGTCTTGGACAACGGCAATGAGTCGGCACCACCCGCGGTGACCGCGACGCCCGCTCCGCTTGTTGCCGTACCCGACGTGGTGGGCTTGTCGAGTCAGGCGGCGATTCGTGAATTGCGGGCTGCCGGTTTCGTGGTCAGCCAGGTTTTCGTAGCCAGTGAAGCGGTGGAAGCCAACGAGGTGATTTCCCAATCCCCTGCGGCGCTGGATGAAGTGGAGCAGGGGGCGGAAATCGAGGTCACGGTAAGTTCGGGAGCCGTTCCGGTGGCAGTGCCCGGGGTTGTGGGCCAGAACGCGAATGATGCTGCCCGTTTCTTGCAGGACCGGGGGTTCGCCGCCGAATTGCGGGAGGTTGAGGGTTCTACTGCGCCGGCTGGGCAAGTTCTGCGCCAGGATCCGCCGGCCGGAGGCGAAGTCGCACCGGGCAGCACCGTGATGCTCTTTGTGGCAGAGGGGATTCAAGCCATAGAAGTTCCCGATGTGAAGGGAATGACCTTGTTGCGGGCCACTCAAGTTCTGGCCCAAGCTGGCCTTGAGGTTGCTGACGAGGTCATCGAGGAACCATCCATTGAAGTGGAGGCGGGCTTGGTGATTGGCACGGATCCTTCGCCACCTGTGCTGTTGCTGCCCGACAGCCCGATCACGATTGTGGTTTCTCTCGGCGCAGAGAGCGTGATCGTGCCCAGCCTGATCGGGCTGACCCCGGAATTGGCCGTACAGCGGTTGGCTGAGCTGGAACTGGTCTTGGCCGAGCCTGTTCCAGACTGCGACTTCCCCAACGACACCGAAGAACTGGTTGGACGAATCATGGGACAGGTGCCTCCTGCTCAAGAGGAACATCCTGCGGGGACAGAGGTAATCGCCTGTTTGGGATTGCCGACTTCGGTAATTCCGCCGCCGGGACCATCGGGTTCGGGACCATCGAGTCCGGAACCATCGAGGCCGGAACCATCGAGGCCGGGACCCCCTGGTCGCCCTGCGATTCCGGTCGAAGAGCTTGATCCCCGTCGGGCGGCAGCGTGGAACGCCGCCTCCGACATCACTGCGAGAGCCGTGGCTGCTGGGCGCCTGCCCAATGCCTTGGGCAGCATCGCGAGATGGAACGCCCTTTCCAGCCAATTCGAATCAGAGTGCAGGGGTCTTGTTGCGACTTACTCCGATATTCCCGGGTTTGCGGTGGCGTGGAATATCGAACTTCCGTATCCAATGCCCGCATCAGCGGCGAACGCTGACAATTGGGCCGAGGGTCTGGACGGCGACACTCCGGGGGTAGACAACGGATGCGATGTCTTCTGGAACTAGACCAGCGGCTATCGATCAGCAGCCAGTCTGGGCCAGGAAATTGGACAGCATGTCGTGGCCGGATGAGGTGAGAATCGACTCGGGGTGGAACTGAACGCCCTCTACCGGGTGCTCACGGTGTCGCAACCCCATCACGAGGCCGTCATCGGTTTCCGCAGTGATAGACAAGACATCGGGCACTGAAGAACGCTCCACGATGAGCGAGTGGTAACGGGTGGCCTTGATCGGATTGGGGAGGCCGGCGAAGACTCCGTCTCCGGTGTGGTGGATGATCGATGTCTTGCCGTGCATGACCTGAGGGGCTCGAACCACCTGTCCGCCGAAGACTTCTCCGAGGCACTGCAATCCCAGGCACACACCGAGGACGGGCCGGATACCGCAGAATTCTTGGATGAGGGAGTTGCTCAGCCCGGCATCAGACGGACGGCCCGGCCCAGGACTGATGAGAACACCGTCGGGTTCGAGGTCGCGGGCCTGCTCTAGGGACAGGGCGTCGTGGCGATGAACGATGGGTTGGGCACCTAGCTCCCCCAGATACTGGACGAGGTTGTAGACGAACGAGTCGTAGTTGTCGATCACCAGAATTCTGGGGCTCACCGGGTTCAACGTTATCTGGGGACCGCTCAAGGCTAGAACCAGATAACTACAGGTCTATCCTTAGCCCATGGCCAAGCCAACGAAGCGAAGAGTGCAAGGCGGACGGGTAACCCCAAGAGGCACCCGGCCCGAGAACGAAGCCGTTCCCCGCGTACCGGTCTCGGCCGAGAAGGTCAGCCCCACCTGGGTGCCGGTGTTGATGATCGCCCTGTTGGTGTTGGGCGCCATCGTGATTGTGCTGAACTACGTGGCGCTGCTGCCCGGAGACACCAACAACTGGTACCTGCTAGGGGGTCTTGGTTTGCTGCTGGCTGGGATGCTGGTGGCCACTCAATGGCATTGATTCTTGGTTGCGACCAGGTGACGCGCTAGTTACGGCTTTGTAGTTTGTACCCAGATTTGTTCACAACCTGTGGAAAACCAACCCTAATCGTCGATTGGGGCCACAAAATCCATGTCATCGCCGCAGTGACGGGGAGGCGCCGGGTCTTCCTCGGGGGCGACGGTCATGCGGACTTCGGTGTAGCAGATTGAGCACCGATAGGTGATTTTCACTTTGCGCAACTCACCCGGCGGAGGAGGCGGCGGGAGGGGCTGGCGAATCATCAAGAGCACGCCGATGCCGACCCGGATCAGGACCATCCCTGCGAGAATGGCGATGAGAACACTGAGCCAGAGGGGCACGTGCCCAGCCTAGATGGGCCAGTACTGTGGGCCTATGGACGAGATGAATCTGGCAATGCTGATCCTGCGGGTGGGCATCGGGCTTACTTTTGCCGCCCACGGATACGGCAAGATCTTTCAAGGCGGCCGCATCCCCGGTACCGCCGGTTGGTTCGACAGCATGGGGATGAAGCCGGGCAAGTTACATGCCTGGATGGCAGCGCTCACGGAAATCGGGGCGGGCTTGCTGTTGGCCCTGGGATTTCTCACTCCTTTGGCGGCCGCGGGGATGGTCGGGGTCATGGTGGTGGCGGCGTGGACGGTTCACCGCCACAACGGCTTCATGATCGTGCGGGAAGGCTGGGAGTACACCTTCGTGCTGGCGGTGGTCGCGGCTTCGGTGGCCACCTTGGGGCCCATGGAGTGGTCGGTAGACAGCGCGTTGGGAATCGACGACGAATGGGATGGCTACGTTGGTCTGGCGATTGGCGCCGGCGGCGGTGTGCTGGCGGGGTTGACACAGCTCGCTGTGTTCTATCGCCCGCCCAAGTCTGACGAAGCTGCTTCACAGTGAGCGATGCCAATGTGGTCCTAGTGGATCATGACGTCCTGCGGCGCTACGAAATCGCCATTCTTGAGGGATTGGGGGTGCCCCCCGATCAAGCTGAAGTCGTGGTCGACAACCTGGTGGAAGCTGACCTGCGGGGTGTGGAGTCCCATGGTGCCCACTTGATCGAGCTGTACGTGGCCCGGCTGAAGTCTGGCCATCTTCGGCCAGTCACAGAAGTGTCTGTGATTCGAGACGACGGTGCCACAGTGATGATGGACGGTGGCGTCGGATTTGGGCAGGTGTCCGGGGTGGCGGCCATGGAACTGGCCGTGGAGCGGGCCAAAGCCCACGGGGTGGCGGCAGTCACCGTACGAGAGGGAACCCACCTGGGTGCCTTGGCCTACTACACCCTCCCTGCGGCTGAAGCCGGCTGCTTCGCCATGGCTGTGCAAAACGGCCCGGCCATTGTGCCTCCCTACGGCGGCCGATCGGGCATCTTCTCGACCAATCCATTCTCCTGGGCGGTTCCCGCCGGGGAAGAACTGCCGGTGGTGTACGACATCGCCACCACCGCGGTGGCCGGGAACAAGATATTGCTGGCCAAAAAGCGCGGTGATCCAACCATCCCCGAGGGATGGGCCAACGATGATCTGGGCCGGCCAACCACGGACACGGAGACAGCTTCAGCCCAGAATCTGTGCTGGTTCGGGGGCTACAAGGGGTTTGGCATCGCGCTGATGGTGGAAGTGCTCTCCGGGATTGTTGCCGGCAGCAGCTTCGGGCACACCGAGCAGACGGAGTGCGAATTGGTGGGAAATCGCCGGCTGGCCAAGGGTTGGATGTTTCTGACCTTGGATCTGGAGCGGTTCTGCGGATTGGACCGGTTTCGAGAGCAGATGGACCAGCTCATCCGAGACGTTCACAACACCGAGCGGGCCGAGGGAGTAGACCGGATCTATGTGCCCGGCGAGATCGAGCACGAGAACCGGGCCGAGCGGCTAGCCCGGGGCATTCCCCTGCCGGTTGCCCTGGTGGAGGAGGTCAGTGCCATCGGTGCCGACTTCGGACTGGCTCCGCTGGGCTTATAGCGATCAAGCGTTCTGTTCGAACACCACCTTGATCGCGCCTCGAGCACCGGCCTCGGCGGCGTGGGCGACGGCCTCCCGAAAGCGGTCCAGGGGATAACGGGCCGAGACCAAGCGCTCCAGGTCGGCTGAAGCCACCAAGTCGAATGCCATCGCGAAGCTGGTGGCAGTTTGTCCATCCGGAAGGTTCTCGGTTCCGTAGGTGTAGGCGCCGACCAGTTCGGTCTCACGGTGCCATAGTCCGGTCAGGTCGATTCGAGCCGATTCAGGCATGCCCAACAACACCACTCGGCCCCTAGGCCTGGTGATGGCGATCGCATCGGCTACCGATGCCGGACTGCCCACCGCGTCGATGGTGACATCCACCCCGCCCGATAGGTAGTTGCCCAACATCCGACAGCCGCTAAACCTCCGCACGGCGCGTCGAACTTCATCAGGGTTGACAATGATGTCGGCGCCCAGAGCGTCGGCCAGGTCCCGCTGATGGGGGTATTTGGCGGTAGCGATGATGGTTCCGGCGGAGGTGAGCGACCGCAATGCGGCCAGCGAGCACAATCCCATGGTGCCTGCTCCCAGCACGGCCACCGAAGCCCCTGACTCCACTTGGGCCTTCACGGCGGCGTGGACTCCACCGGCCGCGGGCTCCAGCATGACGGCAGCCTCGTCGCTGAAGTGATCGGGCACTGGATGGAGTTGGCTCCGGTGCGCGACCAGCATCTCTCCCCATCCGCCACCCGTGCTGGAGCAAAAGCCAATCTGGATCCCATCCTTGATGGCGCCTCCGAGGAGATAGCCGTAGTCGTCTCCGTCGCCGGGGGCGGCGCCGGGGAAGGGGGGCGGTTCGCCTCGGGCCTCTGGACCCAGAACCGGTTCGAGTGCCAATCGACGCCCATCCTCATCGACGCCCACCACTTCGTGACCGGGGACGAACGGGAACGACACCAGCGGTTCGAAATAGCGGGAGGATCGGCCCTCCACGGTGGCCAGGTCGGATCCGCAGATGCCGGTCAGACGAGGTCGAATGGTGTGCCATTCCGGTCCGGGCAGTTCAGGCGGTTCGATGTCGCGCAAGCGGAGTGGGCCTACCCCGCCACCCGCACCGGGCACCACCCGTGAAGCCACCGCGGCGGCCACATAGCGAGCGGGCTTGCGCTCAAATACCAAGGCCTCCATTGGCTCAGTCTTGCCGTGAGGCCGGGTCAAAGACAACCGAGCTGAGGCTTGCCGTGGGCGATCATCAGTGCTCGTCGGCGCCCCGGCCGCAAAACGCGCTGATCCCGATGTGATCAGAGGCTGAGGTACTTGGCGGGATCGCGGGGCGACCCTCGGTAGCGGACCTCGAAATGGAGATGGGGGCCGGTGGACCACCCGGTGCTCCCGATAAGGCCGATCTGCTCTCCGATATCGACTTCTTCTCCGGTGGACACGTTGTAACCCGAGAGATGGGCATACAGAGTCGTCCACCCACCACCGTGGTCGATGACGATGGTGTTCCCGTAGCCCTCTCTCCATTTCGTTTGGGTGACGGTGCCGGAGGCAGCAGCAAGGATGGGATCGCCCATGTTGTTGGCGAAGTCGAGTCCGGCGTGGAAGCGAACGGTGCCGAAGATGGGATGGACCCGATTGCCGAACCCGGATACCACTTCTCCGGTTACCGGCCGGAAGAATGTGGGGGGAGCAGGTATCTCGATGTTGTCGAATTGGCCCGCCCTTTCCTGCTCGGCCAGGCGGGCCAAGTCCTCCTGGCGTTGACGCTCCAACTCGGCCAAGCGGGCCAGCTCTGCCTCGCGCCTCTGCCGTTCTTCTTCCAGGCGGATTCGCTCACGCTCACGCTCGATCTCGTCTTCGATTTCTTCGATGTTCTGTTCGAGTCCAGATATCTCGCTCTCGATGTCGGCTTGTTCTTGGGCTTCGAGCGTGATTCTCGCTTGGAGGAGTTCCCGCTTTCGGTTCCACTCCTCTTGGAGCAGTTCTTGGGCCTCCTTGAGCTCGGCCAGCTCGGTCAATGCCTCTTCGATGTCGGCTTGCGCCTGCTCGATGTCGGCTTGGGCCTGCTCGGCTTGCCGCACGGAAGCTTCCTGGTCGTCGAATGCCCGACGCAGCCGGTCAATGAGCACTTGGGCGTCAGCCCCCAGCTCCTCTATGTAGAACTGGCGACGGGCGTTTCGGTTGGGGTCGCCGTCTTCGAGGAGGAAATTGGGCTCGTATACGAAGTCGAGATAGATCTGGACCACTTGGTCTTGTAGTTGCTCTCGTATTGCGGTGATCTCGAGCCCCACTTCGGCGGCTCGCTCTTGGGCGTCGACGACCCGCTCTTGGGCTGTGGTGCGGGAGAGCTCCACCGCTCCCAAGCGGGCTTCGGCCGCGGCGATCCACGAATTGACCTGCTTGAGATGCAGATCAACCTCTTCGATCTGGGCGTTGGTTACATCGAGCTCTTTGATGGCAAACAGTGAGGCGCGCTGAAGTGTGAGCTGCTCTCGGCGACGCTCTTCGATCTCTCGCTTCTTTTCTTCAATCTGCTGCTGCCGCTCTTCCACGAAGGAGTCCTGGGCTGCGCTGGGTGCGCTGAATCCCAACAGCGCTATGACTGTTAGAAGGACGAGGATCCGATTGAATCTGCGCATGAGGAGCTATCGAAATCCGCGGAGGCGGGGGCGATGGCTATAAACGTAACCAAATTGCAACATTAATCCAAGCACCCCTTGATGAGTTCAGTGTGACTGATGTGGTGGTTGTGGTCAATGAATTCGAGGGTTCTGCGGCGGTTTCTCCGGGTCTGCATGTCACAGATACCCTGAGGGAATGGCCGGTAGATCCGATGTCTTGGAGCGGCGAGAGCGAGTTGTCCTTGCCGAAGACTTGGCCGGGGTTGCCGAGGGAACTTCCGGCGAGGTGATGATGCACACCGGTATGCGCTGGTTGCGCTATTGGGTGCGATTCGACAGCGGGGCCGAGCGGGGTTCGATCCACCGGGACAAGCTGGTCAAAGAGGCTGAGTGGGAGGACTTCCTGGTCAAGCGGGCCGCCGCTGAGGCTGCTGCTGAGGCGGCGGCCGAGGCGGGGGAGTTGGCTGCTGGATCGAACGGCGACGTTGAGGAACTGCCGGCGGGGGCCGGAGACGACGCCGGCGGAGACGTGGTGGTAAACGGGGCGACGGTGCCTGCTCACTTGTTGGACCGCAGCGCCTCGGCCCGCGAGCGCTTGGGCGGTTAGTAGAGCGGCTTGCCCAAGGCGGCTAGTCCAGGGCGGCTGCTCCAGAAGTGACTGCGGAGAGCAGGGCAGGGGCCGTCGGGAGGATCTGATCTAGGTAGAAGCGGCTGGATGTCTGCTTTGCCCTCCAGAAGTCAGCCCGCTCCGGTTCGGCCGATTCGAGTAGTCGGGACGTGTCCCACGTCTGAGCCATGACCCAACCGCCAACAGTGAGACCGAGCATCTCGAGGAACGGGGTGGCTCCGGCCAAAGCGTCGTCGCCGGGGTGCTCGCCCAGCCAACGGGCGGCATCGGCCACCGCGGCGACCGCCTGGTCCAAATTCTTGTCCAAACCGGTCATGTCTCCTAGTAGCGACGCCAACGGAGCGCCATCGGCCATGGGAAGCTTGCGTCCGACCAGGTCGATGGCCTGGATGCCGTTGGTGCCCTCATAGATGGGGGCGATGCGGCTGTCCCGCCAATGCTGGGCGGCCCCAGTTTCCTCGATGAATCCCATGCCGCCGTGTACCTGGATGCCCAGTGAGGCCACCTCGACGCCTTGGTCGGTACACCAGGCCTTCGACACCGGCGTCAGCAGTTCAGCCCGCTGCTGGGCCTGTAGGCGGTGGTCCGGATCGGGATGGCTGGCGGCGCGATCGGCCGCGGCCGCGTTGAGAAGCAGCAACCCCCTCATGGCCTCCGTACGGGCTCGCATGTCCAGAAGCATGCGGCGCACGTCGGGGTGTTGGATTATCGGTGCCTGGTCACCGGGCTCGGTGTCGGCGCGTCTACCCTGGCGCCGGTCGGCGGCGAAGACCGCCGCTTGCTGGTAAGCCCGCTCGGCAACCGCCAGACCTTCGAGCCCCACCAAGAGGCGGGCCTTGTTCATCATGGTGAACATAAGGCGCATGCCCTCGCCCTCTTCCCCCACCAGCTCTCCGACTGCTCCGTCGAGCTCCATCACACAGGTGGGACTGGCGTGTATGCCCACCTTGTGCTCAAGCCCGATGCACCGAATGTCGTTTCGCTGGGTCAGCGTGCCGTCGGCTTCCACCAAATACTTGGGCACGATGAACAAGGAGATTCCCCGGGTGCCCATCGGTGCGTCGGGAGTGCGAGCCAGCACAATGTGAACGATGTTGTCGGCCATGTCGTGCTCGCCCCACGTAATGAAGATCTTCTGGCCCCACAGGCGATAGCTCCCATCTCCTTGGGGTTCGGCTCGAGTTGTGAGGGCGCCGACGTCTGAGCCCGCTTGGGGCTCGGTCAAAAGCATGGTTCCGGTCCAGGCGCCGCTGGTGAGCGGGGGCAACCAGAGGTGCTTCTGCTCGGGACTGCCGTGGGTGCTGAGGGCGCCGATGGCGCTCTGGCTCAACATCGGGCAAAGCGAGAACGCCATGTTGGCTGATGTGAACATCTCCTGGATGGCCACGTCGACCACCAGCGGAAATCCGGCCCCTCCGTGTTCGGGATGGGCCGACACCGCGGTCCAGCCGCTCTGGATGTACTGCTGGTAGGCCTGCCGAAATCCCTCGGGGGTGATGACGTTGCCGTTGGCGTCGAGCACGCTGCCTACTTCATCGCCGGTTCGATTGAGGGGGGCCATGACTTCGGCGGCCAGTCGCCCGGCCTCGGCCAGGAGGTCTTCGGTGTGGTCGAGTCCGACATCGCTCCATGCGGGCAGCTGGGCCAGGTCGTCCAAACCGGCAATTTGGCGCAGAGCAAAGGCGATGTCTTCCAAGGGGGCGGAGTAGGTGCTCATGTCACTCTTCTGGAGGGTTGTCGGGGATCAGAGTCGCCAGCAACTGCTCGGCAGCCGCGGCAGGGGAGAGCTCGTGGCGCTCGACGCGGACCATTGCCGATTCACCGGACTGGTCGTCGATGATGCGGAGAGCCCGGTCGCGCAAGCCGAGCTCGATCCTGTCGGCCACTTCGCTGCGACGGCGTCGGCAGCGGCGGCGGATCAGTTCGCCGGAGTGGTGAAGATATGAGGTGTGGCGCTCGATCTCCGACCACAAGTCGTCGATGCCCTCCCCCTCGGTGGCGGTGGTCAAGACAATGGGGGCTCGCCAGTCTCCCCGGTGTCCGAGATCGAGCATCAATTCCAAGTCTCGGCGAGCACCGCGGGCGTCGGGCCGGTCGGCCTTGTTCACGACGAAGATGTCGGCCACCTCCAACAACCCTGCCTTGTTGGCCTGCACCGCGTCGCCCCAGCCGGGGGTCACCACCACCACGGTGGTATCAGCGGCGGCGGCGACGGTCACCTCCACCTGGCCAACGCCTACGGTCTCCACGATGACCGGGTCGCAGCCCGCGGCGTCGAGCACCCGGACAGCGTCGGGCACGGCCACCGCCAACCCACCGGCGTGGCCCCGCGTGGCCATAGACCGGATGAAAGTACTGCTGCTGACGTTGTTGTCCATGCGGATGCGGTCGCCCAATATGGCCCCTCCGGTCAGAGGAGAGCTGGGATCGATGGCCAATATGGCGGGCCGGGCTGCACCGGAGACGGCGGCCAGTCGGCCGGTAATGGTGGACTTGCCGCTGCCCGGGGCGCCGGTCACCCCGATCACCCGTGCCTGTCCGGCATCGCGGTGGGCCCGTTCGGACACCATGACGGCGTTGTCGTCTTGGCGTTCCACCATGGTGAGCAGTCTGCCCAACGCCCGCCGGTTTCCGGTCCGGGCCGATTCGAACAGCTCGTCGAGCAAGGGGGCGCTCACGGGTTGACGCCCAAGAAGGGATCTGCGGGCTGAGGACTCACCGGGCTGAGAGGTCACCGGGCTGGGGACTGGTGGGCCACGGCAGCGCGCACCGCGGCCACAACTTCCTCGGTTGATGCTCCGGGCCCAAGCACCGCGGCCACGCCGGCCTCGATCAGAACGGTCACGTCTTCGGCAGGCACAATGCCGCCGATCACCACCGGCACGCCCAAACCAGCTTCCTCAACGGCCTGCACCATGCGGGGGGCCAAAGTGAGGTGGCCGGCGTTGTGCATCGACAGCCCGATCACGTCGGCGTCCTCCTGCTCACAGGCCGCGACAATGCTGTCGGTGGTCTGGCGCAGTCCCAGGTAGATCACTTCCATGCCCGCGTCACGCAGGGTTCGGGCTACCACCTTCAGGCCGCGGTCATGGCCGTCGAAGCCCAGCTTGGCCAGCACCACCCGCAGCGGCTCTTGGTCGTCCGCAGACAGCGGCGAAATGCCGGGTGTCTCGCTCATCGGGTCACACCATCGCGGTCTCGACGTAGGTGCCGAACACCGACTCCAATGCCGCGACGATCTCGCCCTCGGTGGCATAGGTCTGCACCGCGTCGATGATGGACGGCATGAGGTTGATGTCGGGCTGACCGGCGGCTTCAACCAGCGCGGCCAGAGAAGCTCGGACTGCGTCATCGTTGCGATCGCTGCGAATCTGATCGAGACGCTTGATCTGCATCTCTTCGGTGGCGTGTCCAATGGACAGAAGATTGGCTTCGTCGTCGTCGTTCTCGGTGAATTCGTTGACTCCGACGATGATCCGCCGACCAGCGTTCACCTCGCGTTCGAAACGGTAAGCGGCGTCGGCGATCTCCCCGACGAAGTAGCCGTCGTCGATGCCGGCGTACACCCCCTCCAGCATGGAGCCGCGACCGATTTGATCTATGTGGTCGAAAATCTCGTTGGCTTGACGCTCCATCTCGTCGGTCATCCACTCCACGAAGTGGGAGCCGCCCAGCGGGTCGACCACCGAAGCGGCGCCGGTCTCGTGGGCCACGATCTGCTGGGTGCGAAGGGCGATGCGAGCAGCCTTCTCGGTGGGCAGGGCCAGGGCTTCGTCGTAGGAGTCGGTGTGCAGGCTCTGCGTGCCTCCGAGCACCGCCGACAGCGCTTGGACTGCCACACGGGCGATGTTGTTCTCGGGCTGCTGAGCAGTGAGGGAGACGCCCGCGGTCTGGGTGTGGAAACGACACATCTGCGACTTTGGGGTGGTGGCACCGTAGCGGTCCTTCATCCAGGAGGCCCAGATTCGGCGGGCAGCCCTGAATTTGCCGATCTCTTCAAAGAAGTCGCTGTGGGCGTTGAAGAAGAACGAGAGCCGGGGGGCGAAGTCGTCCACGTTGAGCCCGGCGGCGATGGCGGCCTCGACATAGGCGAAGCCGTTGGCCAGAGTGAAGGCCAGCTCTTGGGCCGCGGTCGATCCGGCCTCGCGGATGTGATACCCGGAAATGGAGACTGGATGCCAGCGGGGCATCTCCGCAGTGGTGAATCGGATCAAGTCGGTAACCAACCGCACTGATGGGCGGGGCGGGAAGATGTACTCCTTTTGGGCCTGGTACTCCTTCAGGATGTCGTTCTGAATGGTGCCGCCGAGATCGGCCCGGTGCACACCACCCTGCTCGGCCACCGCGACGTACATGGCCATGAGAATGGCGGCCGGCCAGTTGTTGGTCATCGAGGTGGTCACCTTGTCCAACTTGAT
>JAJDYE010000009.1 GCA_022822905.1 Acidimicrobiia bacterium
CTCGGTCACCTCCAGCTTCCGCAGAACCTCGCCCACCGAGGCCCCGCCATTGAGCAACCGCTCACCCTCACGGACCTAGCGGATCGCCTCCTCCGGCGTATGACGCCTTCGCTTCATCTCGGTCATCCTCCCATCCTCCAGGAATCAGACCCACAAAACACGGACCGAAAACAGAGTCCCCCGTCACTCCCATTCGTCCTATAGAGGCGGGCACACCCGGCCACCGCTGTCATCGCCTCTGCGAATAGCCCGGCACCAGGCCCTGAGCGCCCCTGGTGCAATCTGTGTACCGAGACGGCGGCGAACCGTCCTCCTGACAGGCCTGCCCGCCCGGCCGTCGTGGTTGTCGCCCGGCCGCAGCCGCTGTCCACCACAGTCCGAATTGTGGAGCTGCTCGATATCGACGGCCTGAGCATCTTCACCATCAACCAGATGCCCGCCGCCTGGCGAAAGGTCCCGACCAACGGCTGAGCCTCGAAGCCGGAGCCTCTATCGACTGGAAGTGAGGGGTCCACACAAACTGTCACCCCCCTGCCTATCATGCGAACGTGGCCATTATGACCCACAGCATGTCGCAACCCTTGCCCTACGAGCTAAGTAGTTGGCAGGAGGATCACCTCCATGAGAGTGTTCCACTGGGTAACGCTGGTGTTTCGGACACCAGCAACATCCCTGAACGCGACATGTCCAAAGCTTCCCCCGCAATTCTATTGGTATGAACGATTGACCAAAGGAGACCACGGATATGAAGCTGAAAATTGTGGATCTGTTTTCTGGCTGTGGAGGATTTTCTACTGGATTCTCCATGTCCAGCAACTTCGAAGTAATCGCTGGGAATGATATTGACATCGATTGCATGGCAGCATTTGCCTTAAATCACCCGACAGCTGCAAGCTGGCCTGGGTCAATCGTTGACTTAGACGCTGTCCAGTTGCTAAAGAGTCTGTCGTTGAAGCGGGGTGAGCTAGACGTTTTGATCGGAGGCCCCCCTTGCCAGGGATTTAGTAGAAATCGAGCATATAGACACAGATACGGACGCTTTGTTGATGATCCGCGCAACTATTTGTTTAAGGAATTCTTACGTTTTGTAGAGGCATTTCTCCCGCGAGCTGTCGTGATTGAGAACGTTCCTGACATGGTTGTCAAGGAAAACGGGAAATTCAAGGTAGAAATACTAGAAGCGTTAGCTTCACTTGGATATAATTTTCCCTTTGCGGAGATATTGAACGCAGCGGACTACGGCGTGCCTCAACGTCGGCGAAGGGCCATCATATGTGCAGGACGAGAAGCTAGTATTGCTATACCACAGCCAACTCATAGCAGTAGCGCAGATAACGACACATTGTTTCCCTTAGATGCCTGGCGCACCATTTCTGAAGCTATTGATGACCTACCTAGCCTTAAAGGTGGAGAAGGAACCTCTCCTGGACCATATGCAACTCCGCCCAACAATCCCTATCAAAAGATGTTGCGTGAAGATGCGGAAGAAGTAACAGACCACGTGGCATGGAAACTCAGTGACGTTCAGAGCAGCAGACTTTCGCATCTCAAGCCAGGAGAGGGAGTAGAGTCACTTCCTCAACAACTAGTGCCCAAGAGCACCTACGGAAGTGCATACCGACGGATGGCTTGGAACGTACCCGCTTTGACCATAACAACATGGATGTATCATCCCGGAAGTGGAATGTACTACCACCCAGAGGATCACCGTACAATCACGTTGAGGGAAGGAGCTAGATTGCAATCATTTCCTGATCAGACAGTATTCGTCGGAGGTAAGGTGTCTCGATGCCGTCAAGTTGGGAACGCTGTTCCACCTCTACTGGCGCTTGCTCTTGCAAATGAAATGCATTCCTCTTTAGCCTAGTATCAGATGAACCCACCAACTCCAGACATCAGATACATCGCAGAGAAGACTGCCCTATATCTCCATCTCCCATTTGCTTCTGATTCAATTCCTGGATCATATGCAGAGAGTATCATTGCAGACCATTACGGTGGAGAAAAACTTGCCAAATATGACTTCGCTGATGTGATATCTCGAGAAATGGGAATAGGATGGCAGGTAAAATCCACAAAAGCAACTACACCTGTAACCTGGAAAAGAGCCAAGATTGAAGGCTCAGATGAATTAATCCGAAGATCAGATCAGGGCGATGAATCCGCGACAAAGCAACTTGGCAATTTAATAATTGAGGCATGCAACGAGCACGCAAGAGAAAGTCTGGACAAGTATCAGCTTTCAGAAATACGCTACGCGCGAATCATACTTGATGGCAACAGGCTTGTATATTTTGAGAAGAAGCTAATTGACGATGGTCAGAATAATTTGTTTGATCCCGCGACCTTCACTTGGAAATGGTCCCCACCGAAGAAAACTAAGAAAAAGGAGCAATTATCAGCGTTACACGGGTTTCGCGAAAACAGCAAGTGGTTTGCATGGCATGGGCGAGGTGAAAATCAATTGCACTTTAGTGGCGAGAATCAATGGTGGCCTGAAAACAGCAGCGATCAACTCTATAGCCAGATTGAAATTCGTGACTACAAGGCATCATGGGAGGAACTCTTTAGCTGGCTACGAGACCAGCTGGCCCGCAGCACCGTTAGTGAATGATGACTGCAGAGTTCGCGCTCGAAAGTGCCAGAAATTACACCTACAAGAATTCGCAGACCGTTAGCCTAATGCGTGCTATGACGTTTCTTTGGTCCGATCTAGCTTTCGCCTGAAACGGCTTTCTGTATTTCCGCTGAAATGAGGCTTGGGATCAGCCGATCAACTCGGATGCCGTTTGAATAGGCGCGCAGCCTTTGTGGTTGCCGCTTGCAAGTGTTTCTTAACCTTTCCCCTGATACCACCTTCAGCCCAGAGCCTCGCTCTCTTACGCCATCGAGGGTTGTTCTCATCAAAGTAAAGGGTCAGTGCCAGTAGCGTGTATGAAGCTCTGAAGTTGTTTTCTTGTAGAGCACTGAGATATTCGGCGTAAGTGTCGAAATTTCTATCGACAGCTGTCTCCTGATGGCCGAGACCTTCCTGTTGTTCAACGAACTTGATTAGGGTCGTATACTCTAGGTGCCCTCTCCAGTATCCCGGTGGACTCCATTGTCGAGTGTGAAGATACTCCCCCCTTTTGGCATAGCGACCCGTGTGCTCTACGTAGTGGCGTAGCACTTGGATTTCAAGAGGTACTTCGTTTTCAATTACCGGATAACGAACTTGGCCTGGAGGATTCCCCTGCCAAATGATCTCTTGGCCAATAGGACTGAACATGGGGTCTGTGAATTCTCCAGTATGGATTCTCCGATCCTTGAATAGATTCATGGTTGAACTCAACAGATTGTCGTTGTGTGCCCATTTTGCCGGTGCGTAGACAAACCAGTAGAGAATGGATATGCCCACAAATCCTAGGAGATAGGCGACCCATCGGCTGTCACCGGTGAAGCGGATGCTGATTGCTGCTACGAATACAGCTGCCAGCGCCGTGCCTGCTACCCGAAAATACCGTTTGTGCGTCTCGCCGTTGATGAATTTTCCCAAAGGTGTGAATATGCGGTCGACTAGTCCCGCATACCCGATCCAGATTCGCCGCGGGCCCCAGCGGCTTAGCGGAGCAAAGTAAGTAATCGTCAACGACCTATCCTGCACTGTTCGGCGGATTGCATATCTTGTATTCCCGTCTGGTGGCTCGACTGCTACGTCCCCCGCTTGTAACCGCGCTGAAACGTCCCGGTTTTGTCAGAGGTGAGCGCCGCACAAAATCATGCGTCATGTTCGAATGATGCCAAGAACTTCTCAGAGTTGAGATAGCGGGTGTAGCGCCCCGCCGCGATGTCACCGTGAGGGTCCGGGATGTCGGATTCTTCTTGGTCTGCGGTGGAGCCATCGGTCGCCATTGCAGGTTCCCTACTAGCCAGCTCCGCCTTCGGCCATCAGGGCGGCGAGGCTGCGGCGCCATTCTACTGAGGGGCGGTCGGATTGGACGCTGACGGTGGCGGTCAGGTCCATGGGGAGGACGCCTTCGAGCTTCTCCAACATTGCTTTGTCTTCGGCGCCGATGGCGAGGTCGAACTGCATGATCTCTTCGGCGGGGACCGAGAAGTCGTCGTTGCGCCACACCACGAAGTTGAACAGCGAGTTCACGTCGTCCATTGGAGTGGTCAACAGCAGCAATATGTGCTCCAAACCTGATTCGTAGGTGATGGTGCTGCGCACCGAGAACGGCAGCACGTAACCAGTGGTCATCCGGCGGTGCAGTACTTCGTCGTCTTGGCCGGTGGTGGTCTGGCCCGCATCGCTGGTGTTGTTGGCGTTCACCTCGTAGACGTAGCCCCGATAGCCGTCGGGCAGGTCGCCCATTTCCAGGGGCGGTATCACCGTCTCCTGGGCCAGGCCGAAGGTGGCGGTGTGGACGAACGGGAAGTGGGAGAAGTCCATGAAGTTGTCGGTGATACGGGTGGACGACACCGCCCACTGCTGGAAGGGCGTATTGAGCCGGCGGAACTCGGGGTTGTCCTCTTGGGGGATTTCCGGGATCTGACCGAGAGGCTTGCCCGGACACAGCCAAACCAGGCCATAGCGCTCCTCGACGTTGACTAACTCCAAGTGGGCCTTGGGCGGTACCGGGGTTCCCGGCGGCGACGACGGCACCAGCTGGCAACGGCCCCCGGCGCCGAACCGCCACCCGTGGTAGGGGCATTCCAAGCAGCCGTCCACCATGCGCCCTTCAGAAAGCGGAGCCTCCCGGTGGGGGCAGCGGTCGGGGGCCGCGGTGAGCGATCCGTCGTCGGAACGCCACAGCACATAGCGGCGACCCAGTACCTGTATCCCGACTGGGCCCGGTGCGATGTCTTCGACAAGGGCGATCGGATACCACTGGTGGTCCAGTGCGGGCTGGCCGACGAGCTGGTTGGAATCGCCGTTTCCGCTCATGGGCCGATGATACCGCCTATCCCTTTTCCTGTTTCCCGAACACTGCGCCGATAACGTCAACTGACGTGTCAACAGCCGACTGGGTGATCACCGGCGACATCGCAACCATGGACGCCGAGCGCGCCATCATCTCGGGCGGCGCGGTGGCGGTGGCCGACGGCAAGATCGCCGCGGTGGGCAAGGCCGACGACATCCGGGCGCGGTACCCGGATGCCCCCGAGCGGGGCTCCGCTGACTCGCTGGTGTTGCCCGGATTCGTCAACGCCCATCAGCACCTCACCGCCGACCGGTTGGTGGCCTCGGCCATCCCCGACGACCTGCCCCCCGGTGCGGCCATCTTCGAGTGGATCGTGCCCATCCACGAGCACGTCACCGGCGACGACGACGAGCTGTCCGCCACCCTGAGTTTGGTGGAGGCCGCGGCCAACGGGATCACCACCACCATCGACGCCGGCACGGTGGCCCACCCCGACCGAGTGGCCCAAGCCATGGCCGCAGTGGGTGTGCGGGGCGCCGTCGCCCGCTGGGGTTCGGACGCCGACGGTCTGCCCCAGTCGGGCTCGGTAAGCGAAGTGATCGATGCCCAGCGGGACCTCATCGAGCAATATCCCCCCGGTGGCCTGGTGGAGGCATCGGTCACGCTGGTGGGCCACGACTTGATGTCCGACGATCTGGTGACGGCGGCCGCCGATCTGGCCCGCTCCACCGGGCGTAGGCTCAGCTTCCACCTCTCCCCCACCCCTGACGACTCAGCCAGCTACCTGGAGCGCACCGGGCACCGCCCGCTGGTACACATGGACCACTTGGGGGTGCTCGGCCCCAATGTGCTGGTAGGCCATGCCGTACACATCGACGACGCCGAGGTGGAAACCCTGGTGCGCGCCGGCGCCGCGGTGGCCTCCTGCCCGTGGGCCTATCTGCGCCTCGGCCAGGGGCTCACCGAGCGCTTCGCCCACCTGGAGCTGTGGCGGAGGGGCGGCCGGCTGGCGCTGGGCTGCGATACCGAGAACGCCGGCGACGCCATCGACGGCCTGCGGGCCGCCGCCCTGTTCGCCGGTTTGGCCAAAGACACCGCCGCCGACCCCACCGAGTTCGGCGCCCACCACGCCTTCGAGCTGCTGACCATCGCCGGGGCCGAGGCGGTGGGCATGGCCGACCGGATCGGCTCCTTGGAGGCGGGCAAGGCCGCCGACATCGTGGTGATCGACCGATCCGGCATCCAGTGGCAGCCGCCCAGCCCCGACCCGATACTGCAACTGGTGTGGGCGGTCGGCGGCCGCTCGGTCACCGACGTTTTCGTGGACGGCCGCCTCGTGATTGCCGACGGCCGCTGCACCACAGTGGACGCCGACTCGCTGCGCACCGAGGCCCGCCAGGCCGCCCGATCCATCATCGAGCGCTCGGGCATCCGCCCTCGTTCCCGCTGGCCGATGCGATAGCCGACAACATCAACTAGAAATAGAGCCGATGACCTATCCAAACACTCTCATCTTCGTTGACTTCCCCTCCGATGATCCTGAAGCGTCGGCCGCCTTCTACCACGAGGTGTTCGGCTGGGAGGTGGAGCCCCGCCCCGCCGGTGTGTTCCACCGGATCGTCCCCGGCCAGAACTTCCAGTTGGACGACGGCTCCCAGAGCGAAATCGGCAACCTGCACATGGGGATCCACAACGCGGCCAACGCCCGGCCCCACCCCGATCCCGCTGGCGTCGATCCCCGAGGCCTGTCCGAAGACGGGCGCACCGTGCGGATCTGGATCCTGGTGAGCGACGACGACTCCTCCGACGCCATCATGGACCGGGCCGTGGCCCGAGGGGCCACCGAGCTGTGGCGCGAGCACTACTGGGCCGAGTTCAACGGGTTCAACGCCGCCTTCAAAGATCCGTGGGGCAACACCCTCATCCTGTGGACCAAGGGCGGCGACGACCCCCAGATCCCCGACGGCTGGACCGACGAGTAAGGCAGCCGTGACCGATCACGACCCCGTCTACGACGTCCACCCCCCGGCCGCCCGCTGGACCCACATCGCCCTGCGGGTGGCCGACATGGACGCCACCATCGACTGGTACACCACGCACACCCCGATGCGGCTGCTCGACCGGCGGGAAGACCACATGGGCTACGGGGCTTGGCTGGGCCACGGCGACTCTGCCGACTCGCCGTTCATCCTGGTGCTGGCCCAGTTCTTCCCCGAGACCGATCCGTTCAAGGACTCGCCCATGGCCAAGCTGGCCCCCTTCGCCCATCTGGGCATCGAGCTGACCAGCCGGGAGGCAGTGGAAGAAGCCGCAGCCAAGGGCAGCGCCAGCGGATGCCTGGCCATGCCCCCCACCGACATGCCGCCCCCCATCGGCTACATCTGTATGCTGAGCGACCCCGACGGGAACATGGTTGAGTTCTCCTACGACCAGGGGGTTTACGCCCTCGCCCGCGAACTGGCCCAGCAGCAGAGCTGAAGCACCTGCCCCTCCCACCCCGTGAGCAGCCCCACCAGTCTGACGATCATCTTCAGAGGCCAGCGCCGCACGATGGACTACGTCGAGGGCGACACGGTGCTCGAATCCGCCCGGCGGGCCGGGCTCAACCCGCCGTTCTCCTGTGAGGCCGGCAACTGCGCCACCTGCATGGCCTTTCTCCAAGAGGGCAGCGTCACCATGCGGGCCAACGAGGCGTTAGAACCCGACGAAGTGGAGGAGGGATTTATCCTCACCTGCCAATCGGTACCCGACTGTGACGCCGTCGTGGACTACGACAGTCTGTAATCCACACTGTGATGGATCCTGAGACCTTCCGCCGCGACTTGGGGGCATGGCTCGACGCCAACGCCGACGAGCTCACCCCGCCGTATGACGGCATCGCCTCGATGAATGAGCAAATGGCCCACTACTCCCTGGTAAAGCGGGCCCTCTACGATGCCAGATTCGGCCGCTATGGATGGCCGGAGTCGGTGGGTGGGCTCGGCGGCTCGCCGCTGCTGCGGGCCATCGTGGGCGAAGAGATCAACTTCCGGGGGCTGGCCGACCCCAACGCCTGGACAATGATCGAGGTACTGGCCCCCACGGTCATCGAACTCGCCTCGCCCGAGCTCTCCGCCCGCCTGGTGCCGCCGTTTTTGCGGGGCGACGAGATGTGGTGCCAGGGATTCTCCGAGCCCGACGCGGGCAGCGACTTGGCTTCGCTGTCGTGCCGGGCGGTCAAGACCGACGGCGGCTGGGTGGTCAGCGGCCAGAAGGTTTGGACCAGCTTCATTCAATACTCCCAGCGCTGCGTGCTGCTCACCCGCACCGGCGAGCCGGACAGTGCCCACCGGGGCATCACCGCCCTTTTGGTGGACGTGGACTCCCCCGGCATCACCTACAGCCCGATCGAGACCATGCACGGTCGCCTCGACTTCGCCGAGGTCCACTACGACGAGGTGTTCGTGCCCGCCGATCGGCTCATCGGCGAGGAGAACGGGGGCTGGCAGGTGGCCATGGACATCCTCCCCTACGAGCGGTCCACCACGTTCTGGCACCGGGGCGCCCTATTGCACCGGCGCTTCTCCGACCTGGTCGCCCAGCTATCGGATTCTGGCGACCTAAGCGAACTCACGGCCAAGACCGTCGGCGAAGTGTTCCTGTCTCTTGTGGCCTTCCGAAGCCGATCCCGAGACACCCAGTACCGATTGGCCAACGGCCAGCAACTCGGCGTGGAGACGTCAATCGACAAGATCCTCATCACGTCCGCCGAACAGCAGCTGTTTGAAGCGGTCCGCGACCTGCTTCCCGGCGTGGTGGAATTCGACGAGGATCCCGAGGCCACCATGTGGCGCACCCACTACCTCTATTCCAAGGCGGCATCCATCTATGGGGGCACCGCTGAAATCCAGCGCAACATCGTCGCCCGGCGATTGCTCGACTTGGGGCCAGAGTCATGAGCGAGTTCCTCGACGCCGAGGATGCTGCACTGCTGGGAGCCAGTCTCGCGGCCGCAATGCTCGCCGCGCCCGGCCCGGACGAGGCCGACCAAGCGCTCAACGACATGGGCTGGCCCGACCTGCTCGCCGCCGCCCCCGACCATGGAGCGGCGATTGCGTTCACGGCTCTCGGCACAACCGGCTCGGCCGCCACCTTGCTCGACGACGTTGTGGCCCATGCGCTCGGCATCCCCATCTCCCCGTCGGTCTGCGTGCTATTCGACGCTTCCCTTCACACCAACCCTGCCGCCCCACAACCTGGCGATCCCCGGAACCTGATAGAGGACAATCCCTATGTGCTCAACGGGCTGGTCTCGTCGCGGATAGACCGGGCGACCACAGTGCTGATTGCCGTGGACGAATTCCCGGGCACAGAGGTGGCTGCGGTCGAGGCAGGCTTGCTTCGGGAACCGGGGGCAACAGGAATCGACCCCGACCGCGCCTATCGCCATCTTTCTGCCCAAGTCCCGGCCGACGCCGTTACACCGGTGGAGGCCGAGGGCAGCTGGGAGGCCGCCATGACCGCGGCCCGGATTGCGCTGGCCTACCAGCTCATCGGCGGAGCCCGCTGGATGCTGGCCGAAGCCCGCCAGCACGCCATGGACCGGGTGCAGTTCGGCCGTCCGGTAGCGTCGTTCCAGGCCATCCGCCACAAGCTGGCCGAGTCGCTGGTGCTGATCGAGGCGGCGGAATCGCTGGCTGCGGAGTGCCTCCGCGACCCCGACCCCATGAAGGCCGCGCTCGCGAAGTCGCTGGCCGGGAAGGCCGCCCTCACCACCGCGACCCACGCCCAACAGGTGCTGGCCGGGATCGGCTTCACCGCCGAGCACCGGTTCCACCTGTGGCTCAAGCGAATGCTGGTGCTCGACACGCTGTTCGGCTCCGCCAGGTACCTCTCAACCGAGATCGGCCGCGATCTGCTCATTTACGGGACCGTGCCCCGTCTCATCCAGCTTTGACCAACGAGGAGGACCCATGGGTCGAGAAGACTACGCCCGATACGCCACGAGCTGGTCGGCGCCCGACTACTCCGTGGACGAGAACGGCAAGGTGGTCGGCGGCTATGAGCCCGAGGGCCCCAACAACTGGGGGCGCTGGGGCGACGACGACCAAATTGGCACCCAAAATCTGATCGGCCCCCAGCAGCGAGTTCGGGCCGCCTCGCTAGTGCAGTCGGGCAAAGTGTTCTCGCTGGCCCTTCCAATCGACGCCAGCGGCCCCCGGTTCCATACTCGGCCGGCCCCGCTGCACTGGTTCATGATGGCCGGGTCCGATCAGGTGGTGGGCTCGCCTTACTCTGCCGCCGATCCCGACTTCCAGTGGAACGATGACATGTTCCAGATGCCCCTTCAGGGCTCAACCCAGTGGGACGGCTTCGGCCATGTGATCTATCGGGACACGATGTACAACGGCTATTGGGCTGGCAATGTCACCGCTTTCGGGGGCGCATCGGTGCTGGGCATCGAAAACCACCGGGAGAGCTTCGTGGGCCGGGCGGTGCTGTTTGACCTGCCCCGCTCCGAGGGCCGTGACCCGCTGGCCCCGGCCACGGTCATCGACTCGGCCATGCTGGATCGCTGTGTCGAACGCCAGGAAAGCTCAGTTGAAGCCGGGGACATCGCTTTGGTCCGCACCGGACACCTCGCATTGTGGGACCCGGCGTTTACCCCCGAGCAGCAGATGGAGTATTTCAATGGGTCTCCGGGATTCGGAGTGGATGCCCTCAACTGGTGTGACCGCAACGACATCTCCGCGGTGGCGGCCGACACCATCGGCGTAGAGGTGCTGGTGCCCGAAGACCCCGAGGACCGCAAACATCCCGTCCACTGCGGGGCGCTGGTGGACCGTGGATTGCCCCTGGGCGAGTTCTGGGTGCTGGACGCCCTCGCCGCCGACTGCGCCGCCGACGGCCGCTACGAGTTCATGCTGGTCGCTCCGCCGCTCAACATCCCCGGCGCGGTCGGATCACCCCTCAATCCGATCGCCATCAAGTAAGGGTCAACTGAACGTTTCGCCGCTCACTCCCCCGGGAACCGCAGGCCGATCTGGTCGCGGATCTGGTCCAGGGTGCCCATGATCGAGAGCGTCTCGGCGTGGGAGATCACCGGGCTCTCGAGCTCGCCGGCGGTCAAGCAGCGGTGGAACTCCTCCACTTGGAAGCGGAGACCATCGCCCTCCCAAGAGCCGTCGATTTCCTCTCGCTCGAACCCTTGCGTCACCGTCAGCGATGCCGGGCAGTGCATGAACGCCGGGATCTCTATCGTCCCCTCGGTGCCGGCGATGCGGGCGGTGCAGCCCAGGTTGGTGGCGATGGCCGCCTTCACCACCGCCAACTCGCCCCCGGCGTGGCCGAGTACAGCGGCCACCTGCTCATCCACACCGGTCTCGCCGATTCGGCCTTGGGCCGCCACGCTGGTGGGGGCGCCCAGCACCAGGGAGGCGAACTGCACGGGATACACGCCGAGATCGAGAATCCCCCCGCCGCCCCGCTCGGGGTCGTAGAGCCGGTGGTCGGGGTCGAACGGCTGGTGGAAACCGAAGTCGGCCTCGACAAGTTGAGGCTGGCCGATGGCCTGCTCTCCCAGCAGATCGGCCAGCACCCGATACACGGGGAGAAAGCGGCTCCACATGGCTTCCATCAAGAGCAGGCCCCGCTCCCGGGCGGCATCGATCATCCGCTGGCTCTGGGCCTGGTTGAGCGCAAACGGCTTCTCGCACAGCACGGGCTTGCCCGCCTCCAAGAACAGCAGCGTGTCCTGTTCATGACGGGACTGGGGCGTGGCCACGTACACCGCATCCACGTCCGGGTCGGCGGCCAGATCCTCGTAGCTGCCGTAAGCCGCGGGAGCCCCGTACTCAGCAGCGAAGTCCTTGGCCCGGTCGGCCGAGCGCGAGCCAATGGCGTAGATCTCGGCATCGTCCAGCAACTGAAGCCCGTTGGCAAACCCAACGGCGATGCCTCCTGGCCCGGCGATTCCCCATCGAATGGTCATGGCCGGACGCTACTTCTGCCAGCGGCGGGCACGCTCTTTGGAGGGGCCTTCCCCTACTCTGTGCCGACTGGAGGTACCGATGAGATCGTCGTTCAACGCGGGCTGGGCAGTGCGACCCAAACAGAACCCGTTCTCGGAGCTGACGGGCGCAAAGAGCGCGCCCGAGCCGGTGATGCTGCCCCACGACGCGATGATCAGCACCGAACGCGACCCCTCCGCTTCCCACGACATCGCCTATTTCCCCGGCGGGGTGTGGGAGTACTCCAAGCGGTTTGAGGCTCCGCCCGAGTGGCGCGATCGCCGGGTCGCCCTTCAGTTCGAGGGCGTGTACCGCGACGCCATGGTCTATGTGAACGACGACTTCGCGGCCTCCGAGCCCAATGGCTACGCCGAGTTCATCGTCGACCTCAACCCGTTCTTGCGCTACGGCGAGGAGAACACCATCAAAGTGGATTGCCGGGCCGGCGAGGATTCCCGGTGGTATTCTGGGGCGGGCATCTACCGGCCCGTGCATCTGTGGGTGAAGAACCCAGTACACCTGGCCATCGACGGCGTGTGGATCACCACCCCGGAGATCGACGACCAAGGCGCGGTGGTAGAGGTGGCCGCCGAGGTGCAAAACGACACCGCTCACACGGTGACGGTGCGAATGGCCTGCGATGTACGCGACCCGGCTGGCAAAGCGGTGGCCTCGGGGGATATCCCGGTGACCCTCCGTCCCCTTTCCACTGCGATCGGCCGGCAGCGGCTGGCGGTGGCCAACCCGGCCCGCTGGAGCGCCGACCAGCCCCACCGCTACTCCTGCACCACCACACTGTCCGAGAGCGATGATGAGTCTGCCGAGCTGGACCGCGACGTCACCGTATTCGGCATCCGGTCGCTGCAACTCGACCCCGACCACGGGCTGCGGATCAACGGCGAGACGGTGAAGCTGCGGGGCGCCTGCGTCCACCACGACAACGGTCCCATCGGCGCCGCCACCATCACCCGGGCCGAGGAGCGCCGAGTGGAACTGCTTAAGGCTGCCGGGTTCAACGCCCTGCGCAGCGCCCACAACCCGATGAGCCGGGCCATGCTCGATGCTTGCGACCGCCTCGGTGTGATCGTGATGGACGAGACCTGGGACATGTGGACCGAGAACAAGGTGAATCACGACTTCGCCCTGCGGTTTGAGGAGCGATGGCGCAGCGACGTCGCCACCCTGGTACGCAAAGACCGCAACCATCCCAGCGTGGTGCTCTACTCCACCGGCAACGAGATCCCCGATGTCGGCTCACCGCTCGGTGCGGCCCGAGCCCGCGACATCGCCGAGCACGTCCGCTCACTCGACCCCCACCGCTACGTCACCACCGGGGTACAGCCGATGCTGGCCGTTCGCGGGCTGATCGCCAAGATTCCCGAGATCCTCGGGTTTGTGGAATCACCGGACTCCTCCGCTGCGGACGAGCCGCCACCCACCGAAGAGGCCGAATCGCAAGGGGTGAACACTCAGATGGCCATGTGGGCCATGGTGAAGGACCAGGTCATGCGGGATCCGATCATCGCAGAGGGCATCGAGGAGGTATCGGCCTCGCTTGACGTGGTCGGCTACAACTACGTCTCCAACCGCTATCTCTTGGATCACGAGCTGTATCCCAACCGGGTGATCGTCGGCTCCGAGACCAATGTGACCGACCTGGGCCGAGACTGGCCGGTCATCAGCGCCCATCCCCATCTGATCGGGGACTTCACCTGGACCGGATGGGACTACCTGGGCGAAGTAGGCATCGGCCGAGTCGGCTACGACGACGAAGATCCGGTGGACCGGGGCGTTCCCGGCGTGGTCGCGCCGTTTCCCTGGCTCGTCGCCCACACCGGCGATATCCACATCACCGGCGTTCGCAGGCCGGCTTCCTACTACCGGGAGATCGTCTTCGGTCTTCGCCAAGAGCCCTTCATCGCAGTGCAGCGGCCGGAGAACGCCCACAAGCAGATCGCCTACTCCGGCCCGTGGTCGTGGAGCGATACCGTTGACAGCTGGTCGTGGGACGGATACGAGGAAACCACGGTGGACGTGGAGGTGTACTCGGCCGACGACGAGGTCGAGCTGGTGCTCAATGGCAAGACCCTCGGCCGCCAGACCGTCGACGAATTCCGTGCCAAGTTCGCGGTCGCCTACGAACCGGGTGAATTGGTAGCCATCGCCTACACAGACGGTGAGGAATCGGCCCGAACCGCGCTGAGAACCGCCTCCGGTCCGCTGCACCTTGAGGTTGAGGCCGACCGCACCGAACTCACCGATTGTGATACCGACTTGGCCTACGTCTCCGTATGCCTGACTGATGCCAACGGGGTCGTGAACCCGGTGGCGAACCGTCCGATAGAAGTGACCGTGGAGGGCTCCGGAGTAATTCAAGGCTTCGCCAGCGCCGACCACCAGTCCACCGAGCCTTTTGGATCGTCCACCTGCTCCACCTACGACGGTCAAGCCCTGGCCGTGATCCGCCCTACCGGCCCCGGAGTTGTCGAACTCACCTTCACCGCCGACGGCCTCGACCCCGCGGCCTGCCGCCTCATCGTGAGCGAAGGCTGATCTTATGGACCAAGAGACGCTTCGCTGGCTGACCGTTCCCGACTCGGGGTGCTGGGATGAGTTGGGCTACCAGCGGTTCCCCCTCGGCGAGCCTGAACTGGTCGACACCGTGCCGCCGGTGATCGGTTGGGACGAGGTGCGAGATCACTACGACGCGGTGGTGATCGGCAGCGGTGCCGGGGGCGGCGTGGCTGCCCATGTGCTGGCCGCGGCCGGATGCTCGGTGCTGGTGGTAGAGCGAGGCCGCCCCCTAAAATCCACAGAAATCGGCTGGGACCCGGTTCGCAATCACCGAACCGCTGTCTTCGGGTTCGGCGAGGGCGTAACGCCGGTCGGGAATCCCCGGGCCGTCAAAGACAAAGACGGCGAGCAGGCTCTCGATCCCCACGATTTCCGCTACCACAACAATGCCGTTCTGCTAGGAGGCGGTCCCCGGCTGTACGGCTGCCAAGGGTGGCGGTTTGCACCGGAAACGTTCCGCATGGCCAGCGAGTACGGCGTCCCCGTGGGGTCGGCCCTGGTCGACTGGCCGATCACCTATGACGATCTCGAGCCCTACTACGACCTGGTGGAGTGGGAGGTGGGCGTCGCCGGAGCGCCCGGCCATGTTGGCGACGGTCCCCGGTCCCGCGGCTACCCGCTTCCCCCGTTCCCGCCCGACCGAGGGGGCGAGATGCTGGGCGAGGCCGCAGCTCGCCTGGGCTGGGCCACTGCGCCCGTTCCGCTGCTGGTCAACTCCCGACCCTACGGGGGACGTCCGGCATGCGCGGGTTGCAGCCAGTGCGTCGGCCACCCCTGCCCGGTGGACGCCAAGAACGGCGTCCACAACACCCTGCTCCCCCGAGCCACCGCGGCCGGTGCCCACATCCTGTGCGACACCCTGGCCGCCAGGATCGACGATGGCCGGGGCGAGGTAGAGCTGCGCTCAGAGAACGGCCAGCGTACGGTGCGGGCCGACCGGATCTTGTTGGCCGCCGGTGCAGTGGAGACCGCCCGGCTGCTGATGCTGAGCGGGCTGGGCAACGACTGGGTGGGCCGGTGCCTCCAGGGCCATACCTACGTGTTGGCCCACGGCCATGTGGACACCGACGAGCCGCTCAGCGACGGCGTCGGCCCTGGTCTGGCCATGGCCACCCGGGAGCACTGCCACCAAAACGACGGCATCATCGGCGGCGGCATGATCGCCGACGAGTACGCGGTGTCACCAGTGCAGCACTGGGTGATGGGCTCGTGGTTCCGACCCGAGCACCAGCGGGCGGCCGAGGCCGCCGGTGAGATCGACGAGTTTGGGCGTCCGACGGGCGCCTCAGCCCGCCAGGCGCTGCGGGACACCTACCGCCGCACCATCATGATCATGGGCCCGATCCAGGAAATCCCCACCCGCTCAGCCGGACTGGACTTGTCAGCCGAAGTCCGGGACCGGTGGGGCCTGCCCGTAGCCAGGTTCTTCGGCATGCAGCACGAGGAGGATCTCCGCACCGCGGAGTTCTTGGGCGACCGGGCCAGAGAGTGGATCACCGCCACCGGGGCCCGCGACGTGACCGGCGGCTCAATGGGATTCCAGATCCTGTCCGGCGGCCAGCACCAAGCCGGCACAGCCCGCATGTCGGACACTCCCGCGGGCGGGGCCGTCGACCCCAGCGGCAAAGTGTGGGGCTGCGAGCGGACCTACGTGGCCGACTCCTCCCTGCACGTCACCAACGGCGGCGTCAACCCCGTGCTGTCCATCATGGCCAACTCCTGGCGAGTAGCCGACCTGCTCTCCCGCTGAGCAGAGCCTGAGCGCCCGAATCAGGCGTTCAGCAACTCCTCTTCGATGCGCTCGGCCATCACTTGTTGGGCCCATTCGATCTTGGCCGGGAGGTGCTCGGTGGGGAACAGGCCCTCGGAGGGGCGGTAGTCCTTGAGCACCTGCTTGGCGATGGTGTCCTTGTGGACCTCGGTGGGGCCGTCGGCCACCCCGAAGGTGGGGGCCATCATCCACATGTTGGCCAGTGGTGTCTCGTTGGACATGCCCAGCGAGCCGTGGATCTGCATGGAGCGGAAAACCACGTCCATCAGGACTCGGGGGGTGGCCACTTTCACCCCGGCGATGTAGAGCCGGGCCTTGGAGGTGTCCGACTGGTCGATCTGCCAGGCAGCGTGCAGCACCTGCAAGCGGAACTGCTCGATCTGGACCCAGGAGTCGGCGATCATGTGCTGCACCGCCTGCTTCTCGGCCAAAAGCGAGCCCTTGGTCTCCCGGCTGAGGGCTCGCTCGCACATCATGTCGAAGGCCTTTTTGGCCGTGCCCACCGAGCGCATGGCGTGGTGGACCCGGCCCCCGCCCAAGCGGGTCTGGGCGATCTTGAACCCGGCCCCCTCCTCGCCCATGAGGTTCTCGATGGGGACGCGGCACTCGTTGAACCGCAGGTAGCTATGGCCGCCGTGGCCCCGGCGCTCTCCGCCCACGCCTACGTTTCGGACTAGCTCCAAGCCGGGGGCGTCGTGGGGCACCAGCATCATCGAAGAGCCTCGATACACCGATACGTCGGGGTTGGTGATGAGCATGACGATCAGGAACTCAGCCCGGGGGTAGTTGGAGGCAAACCACTTCTCGCCGTTGATCACCCACTCATCGCCGTCGCGGTGGGCGGTGCAGGTGAAGTGGTTGGGATCGGACCCGCCCTGGGGCTCGGTCATGGAATAGCAGGTGGAGATCTCCCCGGCTAGCAGCGGCTTGAGGTATTTCTCCTTCTGCTCGTCGTTGGCGTAGTGAGCCAGGATCTCGGCGTTGCCCGAGTCGGGAGCCTGGCTGCCGAAGGCGGATGGGCCGAACGTGGAGCGGCCCAAGATCTCGTTCATCAGCGCCAATTGCACCTGGCCGAACCCCATGCCTCCCATCTCCGGCTTCAGGTGGCAGGCCCACAGCCCCCGGTCCTTGACCTTCTGCTGGATGCGGCGCAGATGTGTCTGAACCTCCTCGTCAGACTTGTCGAACGGGGACCGCCCTCGGAAGTAGTGGTCTAGCGGCTCGATCTCGGTGTGCATGAGCTCCGTCAGCCATTCGAGGTGGTCTTGAAACTCCGGATCAGTAGAAAAATCCCAGGCCATGATCCGAGACTAGAACAGCCTCGCCCAACGGCGCGCTTCGTCAGCGGATGGGGGCGAGGTGGATGGGGAAGGTTTCTCGGATGCGGGCGTCGGCTTCGGGGGTGATGTGGTCGGGCTGGGGGCGGCTGAGCACTTCGGTGACGTAGTCGTGGGCCACGTCTTCGATTAGGCGGGCGCCGGCGTCCACCCAGTCGTCGGGGCTTAGGCGGTCGCCGATTTCGGGGTAGACGTACTCGGTCTGCATGAGCGACAGGGTCTGGGAGTGGCCGAGAAAGTGGCCCTCGCCGTGTACTACATCGGCGATTACCTGGGTAGACAGGGTCTCGGGGGTGATCTCGATGCCCCGCACCGTGCGGTTGATGGACCCCAGCATGTCGTTGTCGATCACCAGGGCCTCCAGCGAGCAGGCCATGATGCTGGCCAGCATTCCGGCCGTCTCGTTGATCATGTTGGCCCCGGCGTTGGCCGCCAGGGTGATGGCGTTGGCCTTCTCGGCCCCGGCCTGGTTGTCGGGAAGCTTGGAGTCGGCCATGCCGGCGGCCACCCCCGACGGCAAACCGAGGTAATTCACAACCTGGGCGGCCGCCGCGTTGATGATCGCCTCCTCGCCGCTGCCCCCGCTCATCGCTCCAGTGCGCAGATCGGACACGAACGGCCACATGCCCAGCACACAGGGGTGGCCGGGCACAACCAGGTTGACTGCGGTCAACCCGGCCAGGCATTCGGCCAGGGCCTGCACCAGCGATCCGGCCAGCGCGGCCGGCGAGGTGGCCCCGGCTTGGCCCGCCGACAGCAGGTTGATCGGCATGCCCCGTCGGGCCTGTTCCATCAGGCATAAGGCCGAATCTTCGGCAAAGCGCAGGGGCGGCACCACGAAGGTGTTGTTGCCGATGCTGAAGGGCCGCCGGGCGAACTCCCCCTCGGCGCCCAGCGCCATGTCGAAAAGGTCGATGCACTCGTGAACATGCTCGGGTTGGAACATGGCCGTGCCCAGCGGCTTGGTGGTGCCGGCCAGGATGGCGTAGGCGGTGTTGATGTCCAACTCCCGGGCGGTCTCCATGTCGCGGGCCACCAGGGTCCGCACAAACACATGGATGTTGTCGAGGGTGTCGACGATCCGGGCCACGTCGTAGAGGTCGGCCAAGGTGCTGGGGCGGAAGCGCTTGGTGTCGTGGTCGAGCATCATCACCGCGGCCCCGCTGGTGCAGAGATGAACCCGATTGCCGCCGATCTCCACCCCCCGGTCGGGGTCGAACCCGTACAGGGTGAACTCCTTGCAGGCCCCGTCCACTACTTGTTTGACCAGGTCGGGGGGGAACCGCAGGCGATCGTGTTCGTCCATTCGGCCACCGTTGGCGGTGACCGCCTCGATGATCTCCGGGGTGGCCTGCCCCATGCCCAGATCGGTCAGCAGGCCCAGGGCCGACTCGAATACGTCGTCGCACTGGCCTTCGGACAGCGGCTTGTAGGCCCCGCCGGGCATTCCCGGCCACACCGCCCGGGCATCGGCTTCGGGCGGCGCCTCCCGCATGGCCACTCGGGCTGCCCTGCCTCCTGCACGTCGCGCCATATCAAGCCCTCGGTTTCTCGTTGTCGGGGTCGTAGGCCGGGCCGTCCAACACCATTGCCGGACGGCGGTCGCTCATGAGCTGGACCTCGAAACGGGTGCCCGGCGCTTTGTATTCCGGCTTCACGTAGGCGAAGGCCAGGCCGCGCCCGGTGGTGTGACCCCAAGTGCCCGAAGTGGTCAGCCCGATGAGCTCGTCGCCGTCGTAAACCGGCTCGTTGCCCCGGCAGTCGTTGTCGGTGGTGTCCACCTCGCAGTACACGAGGATCATCTCGATGTCGTCGCCCATGGCCAGCCGCTCTTCGGAGGCCTTCTTGCCTTGGAACTCGCCCGACCAGTCCACGAACCGGCCCAGGTCGGCCTCTACCGGGGTGATCTCGGTGGTCAGCTCGAAGCCCATCGCCTTGTAGGCCTTCTCGATGCGCATGGTGTTCATTGCGTAGGCGCCATAGTGGACCATGCCCAACGGCTCGCCCACCTCAACCAGAGCGTCGTAGAGCCCGGCGGTGTGCTCTTGAGAGTGGTGCAACTCCCAGCCCAGCTCCCCCACATACGACACCCGCAGGGCCAGACACGGCACCCCGGCCACGTCGATTTGCTGGCCGGTGAGCCAGCGGAAGCCGGGGGCCTCCAGCTCGGCGTCGGTGAGCTGAGCCAGAATCTGGCGGGACAGAGGACCGGAGACGGCCAGGATGCCCATGTCGTCGGTACGGTCGGTAACGGTCACGTCCTCGCCGAATTGCACATGGTGGGCCAGCCAGTCCCGGTCGTGGAACTGCCCGACGATGGCGGAGTTGAGATAGAACCGGTCGGGGGCCAGTCGGGTAATGGTCATCTCGGTCTCGATGCCGCCCAACTCGGTCAGGAAGTGAGTGAGGCGCATCCCTCCGTCTTTGGCTGGCATGCGATTGGCAGTGAGGCGGTCGAGCAGCGCCTCGGCGTCGGCGCCGGTCACCTCGAACTTGGAAAAGGCGGTGAGGTCGGCGATGCCGGCCCGCTCCCGAGTGGCCCGGCACTCGGCGCCCACAATGTCGAAGGCATTGGAGTGCCGGAAGGTGTGGGCCTCAGGCTCGCCGAAGTATTGCGGGCGCTCCCAGCCGAAGATCTCCATCCACTGGGCGTGCCGGGCGTCGAGCCGGTCGTAGATGGGGTCGGTCTTCTGGGGTCGGCCGGCGAAGCGCTGCTCGCCGGGTAGACGGGTGGCGTACATCTCGTGGAACTCGTCGATGGCCTTCTCGATGGCGTAGCGCCCGGTGGGCCCGCAGTGGTCGCCGAACCGGCGGGGGTCCATCTCGGCCACATTGATCTCGGTCTGGCCGTGCACCATCCACTGGGCCAGGTACTTGCCCGCCCCCGGCCCCTGGGTGATGCCGATGGACGCCCCCGCGCACAGCCAGTAATTGCGCAGGCCGGGGGCCGGACCCATGAGGTAGCCGGAGTCGGGGGTGTGGGTGATGGGTCCGCTGACCACCGTTTTGATCCCGGCGTCGGCGAAGGCGGGGATCCGTTTGCCTGCTTCGATCAGCCAGGGCATGAGCTGGTCGAGATCGGGCAGCGTCAGATAGAAGTGCTTGTCCCAGTCGATGCCGTCGATCCCATAGGTCTGGGCGTTCTCCCGCTCGTAGGGACCGACCAGCAGCGAGTCGATCTCCCGCCGATAGTAGGCCGAGGCCCGGGGGTCGCGGATCACCGGCGGGTCGAATTCGCCCAGCTCCTTCATCTCGGCCATGGCCTCGGTGATGAGGTACTGGTGGATCACCGACACGATGGGCACGTCGAGGCCCACCATGGCGCCGAGCTGGGGGGCGTAGCACCCGGCCGCGTTCACCACGTGCTCGGCAATGATGCGGTGGGTTTCGCCCTTGACGTCGCAGACCACCTCCCAGCGGTGGTCGGGGAGCTGGTTCATGGCGGTGACCAGCGTGTGGCGGTAGAGCTCGCCGCCGAGCTGGCGGGCGCCCTTGACCATGGCCGCGGTGACGCTGGACGGGTCGGTCCAGCCGTCGTTGGGCGTCCAGCACCCCATCAGCACGTCGGACACGTCCATGAACGGCCAATGGTTGAGAATCTCGGAGGGCTCGATCAGGTGGTTCTCGACCCCGACCAGATCGAGCATCCCGCTGACGTAGCGGAACCAGTCCACCTGGTGGCGGTCGAGGGCCAGGCGGATGGCGCCGGTGCCATGCCAGCCGCTGGCCAGCCCGGTTTCCTCTTCGATCTTGGCGTAGAGGTCGGGGGCCACCAGATGGCATTTGGCCATGTTCAGGCTGCCGATGAAGTGGGGAATGAGGCCGGCGGCATGCCAAGTGGAGCCCGAGGACAGCTCCCCCTTCTCCACCAGCACGGTGTCGGTCCAGCCCTCGTGGGCCAAGTGGTAGAAGAGGCCCGCGCCCATGGCTCCACCGCCGATGATCACAACCTGGGCTTCATCGCGCACCGCTGGCTGCTCCTTGTCAATCAGAGTCGAACCCGCTCTTTGCGGGGATCGTAGAACGAACGAATAGATCCGGTGGCGGCGATGGGCGTCCCGGCCACCTCGATTTCGAAGCGCCCAGATTCCACCCAGTCTTTGGTGACGCCGTCGGCGCACTCCACGTAGCCCAAGGCCAGCGCCCGCTTCTCGGTGTAGCTCCACATGCCGCTTGAGGTGCGGCCCACCATCTGGCCGTCGCGATAGATGGGCTCATCGTGGTACAGCAGCCAGTCGGGGTCTTCCAGCCGGAGTTTGATGAGGCGCTTGGTGCGGGGCCCCTCCCGCTGGGCGGCCAGTGCCTCGCGGCCCCGGAATCCGCCGGCCTTGTCCCACGCCACCGCAAATCCCAGCCCGGCCTCCAACGGGGTGTCCTCGTCGGTGATGTCGTGGCCCCAGTGGCAGTAGGCCGCCTCCATTCGCAGCGTGTTCATGGCGTGGTAGCCGGCGTGGCGCAGTCCAAGGGAAGAGCCCGCTTCAACCACCGCATCGTGCAGGGCCACGGCCTGTTCGTTGGGCACGTAGAGCTCCCAGCCCAATTCGCCCACATAGGTCATGCGCAGCACCAATGTCTCCGCACCGGCAATGCAGAGATCCTGGGCGGTGCCGAACGGGAAGCCGTCGTTGCCGAGATCCGCGTCGCAGAGCCGGCTGAGCACGGCCCGGGAATTTGGCCCCATGACGCCGAGCACCCCGTAGTGGTCGGTGACATCTTCGATCACCACGTCCCTGCCCCGGGCGGCCCGCCGCAGCCAGGCCCAGTCGCGGGTGGCGGTAGCCGCCGAGGTGACCACCCAATAGGAGTCCTCGCCCCGGCGGGTCACGGTGAGGTCGGCCTCGATGCCACCTTGGTCGTTGAGCCACTGGGTGTACACCGCCCGACCCACCGGTACGTCCACCTCGTTGGCGCACACCCAGTTGAGCAGGACCATGGCGTCGGGGCCCTCCACGGTGAACTTGGCGAACGAGGTTTGGTCGAACAGGCCTACCGCGTTGCGAACCGCTTCGCACTCGTCCCCGCTGGCCTCGAACCAGTTCTGCGGACCCCAGCTATAGCGGTACTCCCGCTCTTGGCCGGGGGCGGCGTACCAGTTAGGCCGCTCCCACCCGCCTACCTCGCCGAACACCGCCCCGGCGGCGTCGATGCGCTCGTGCAGCGGTGAGCGGCGGATGTCTCGGGCCGTCTCGTACTGGCGGAACGGCCAGTGCATGGCATAGAGCAGGCCGAGGCTCTCGGGGATGCGGGCATCCAGATAGGCGAGCTCGCATTGGAATCCGAACGAGCGCCTAATGTCCACCATCGAGAGGTCCATGGGCGGGTGATCGTCGACGATCCAGTCGGCCAGCACCCAGCCCACGCCCCCGGCCGACTGGATGCCCACCGAGTTGAACCCCGCGGCCACAAAGCAGCGGTCCACCTCGGGGGACTCCCCCAGGTAGTACACCCCGTCGGGGGTGAAGGCCTCGGGTCCGTTGAAGAAGAGTTGAAGGCCGGCCTCCCCCAGCACCGGCATGCGGTGAATGGCCCGCTCGAAGATCGGCCAGACGTGCTCCCAGTCTTCTGGCAGGGTCTTGAACTGGAGGTCGCGAGGGATGCCGTTCAAGTTCCAGACCTTGCCCCGAGGCTCGAAGAAACCAGCCATCAACTTGCCGGTCTCCTCTTTGAAATAGGTGTAGTTGGACGGGTCGCGCACCGTGGGCATGTTGGGATACGCCCCTTCGACCGGCTCGGTGACGATGTAGAAGTGCTCACAGGCCTGCACCGGCACGCTCACCCCGGCGGTGGCGGCAAGTTGGCGGGTCCATATCCCTGCGGCCAGCACCACGGTCTCGGCCTCCACCCGGCCCGCCTCGGTGTCCACCCCCACCGCCCGGCCGTCTTCCACCACCACCCCGGTCACGGCCGTGCCCTGGACGATGCGGGCGCCCCGGGCCCGAGCCCCCTTGGCCAGCGCCATTGTGGTGTCCACCGGGGAGGTCACACCGTCTCGGGGGATGAACAGCGCACCCACCAAGTCGTCGATATTGAGCAGCGGGCACAGCTCGAGGGCCTCGTCGAGTTCGATCTGGCGGATGTCCACTCCCACGGTCCGGGCCATGGACATCCCCCGCAGCAGCTCCTCCCACCGCTCGTGGTCGGCGGCCACCGAAATGGAGCCCGGGGCGCGGTAGCCGGTGGCCTGGCCGGTCTCGGCCTCGAGTTCCTCGAACAATTGGGCCGAGTAAGTGGCCAGCCGGGTGAGGCTGTGGCTGGACTTGAGCTGGCTGACCAGGCCGGCGGCGTGCCAGGTGGTGCCGCTGGTGAGCTGGCCTTGCTCGATGAGCAGCACGTCGGTCACCCCGCGACGGGTGAGGTGGTACGCGATAGAACAGCCGACGATCCCACCACCGACGATCACCACCTGGGCCCGATCGCCGAGATCAGCCATCACACCTCATAAGCGCTCCAGTGCTACAAGGTTGTCTGCGAATTTACCGAAGCCCTGGCCTCGCAGTGGGTGGTGAAGAAGGTCTCGCGCTACAAAATTGCCAGAGGATTCACCGGCGAACCGGTGCCGTAGCGTAGCACCAGCGGGGCACACACGTACTGAAATTCCCAGCGGTCCAGGTCGGCGCAGCGGGCGGCCACCGCCTCAAAATCGGCGTTGTCAATGATGGGCATCCCCATGTACGGCAACAGGATGTGGTGGACGTGCAGCGCGATGCTGATGGGCATCGGATTGGGAATGCCCTGGTCTTCTTGAGGGGCGTCTTGGAAGTCCCAGGTCAGACAGGAGGCCTCCGTCTCGTAGAGGAACTCGATGGCCGAGGCGTGGACCCCGGCATTCGACCCCATCCCTTGAGACGTGCCGGTCTTCTCGAAATACACGTCCATACCGCTGCGGATGCACACCGCGTCGCCCGCCCGGGGTTCGATTCCCTGGGCCGCGGCCACGTCGGCCAGCTCCCAGCCGTGGACCGGCTCGCCGGGGGCCACGTAGTCGGTGCCCCGGAACCGGGGGACGTCGTAGAGCACTCCCCGGGTGACGATGCCGTCGCTCCAGAAGTCGATGGTGCCGGTGTGCTCGGCGGGCATGGGGGACTTGGCGAACTCCTTGCCGTTCCAGAACTTGCCCCCGCCGTCCACCGGCAGATGGCACAGGGCGTCGATGTGGGTCTGCACGAACCCGTGGATGAACATGCCGAAGTAGTCGGCCATCGCCCCCGAGTCCCCCGCCCCCACGAAGTGATGGGCCGGGTAGGGGTTGGCCGGACCGGCATGAGTGTCGATGGGCCGGCTCATCGACACCGCCTCTCCGGTCTGCACCAGCGTGGCCGCCGCTTGTCGGGCCTCCGGCGTGATGTGGTTGAGAGTCCCCAGTTCGTCGTCGTCCCCCCAGCGACCCCAGTTGCAGAACCGCTCCCGATAGGCGGCGTACTCTTCAGCAGTCGGCGGCGTGCGATCACTCAGTCCCATAAGGCAGTCTCTATCACAATGAACGACTACGACCCGTTCTCCTTGGAGGTGGCCACTGATCCGCTGCCCATCTATCGGGAATTGCGGGCAGCAGGCGGCGTACACCGGCTGGAGCAGTATCACGGGTGGGCGCTGCCCCGTTTCGCCGAGGTGTGGGAGGTGAGCTGCGACCGAGAGTCATTCACCATCGCCGAGGGGCCCGTCTTCCTTCGTGATCAGGTGCTTCAACCGGCCCCAGCCGAGCTGGGGCCGCTGCCAACCGGGCCGTTTCTCAGCTTCTCTCAGATGGACCCGCCCGCCCACACCCAGGTCCGCAAGATTCTCTATCCCCCGCTGCGCCCGAGGCCAGTGGCCGAACTGGAGGCCGAGCTGCGCCGGGTGGCTGCCGACTGCGTGGACGCCGCTCTGGACCAGGGACGGTTGGACGTGGTGACCGAGTTGGCCTCGCCGGTATCGGTGGCCGGTACCTCACTGGTGCTGGGTTTCCCCTTCTCCGACGGGGAGAAGTTGGTGGAATACGCCAACCAGACCATGCGCTATGACGACCGGGCTCCTGCGGCCCGGGCCAAGATCCACGAATACCTGTGCGGCTTCGTAGCTGAACAGCGGGCGGGAGACTGCCCTGAGTACATCGAGTCTCTGCTAGGAGTGGACTTGCTGGGCCATCCCTTCAACGACCAAGACGCAGCCATCCAGCTCTCCACCCTGTTCACCGGTGGCGTGGAGACCACTCCCAAGGTGATGGGCGGCGGATTCATCCACCTGGCCGCCAACAGCGACCAGCGGTCCGCCGTGTCCCGAGACCCGTCGCTCAGCGGGGGTGCCTTCGAGGAAATGCTGCGCCTGGAAGTGCCCATACAGCACTTGGGCCGCACCGTCTGCCAGCCAACCGAGATCGGCGGCCAGGAGATGGCCCCCGGCGACCGGGTGTTCCTGCTGTACCAGTCGGCCAACCGAGACGAGCATGAGTTCGGCCCTGACTCCGAGACATTCGACATTCGTCGTCGCCCGCCCCGCCAGCTCGGCTTCGGTCACGGCCTGCACTACTGCATCGGCACCCATCTGGCCCGTCTGGAGGGACGGGTGATCATCGAGGAGGCCTTGGCCCGCATCCCCGACTTCGAGGTGCCCGCCGACGAAGTGGTCCGCCTGCCGGGCTCCTTCCAGCAGGGCTACGCCTCGGTGCCGATCGTCTTCTGACTCTCGGCTAGGACAGAGCCACTGGCAGGCGGGCCAGCCCGCGCAATGTGAGCCGGTCCTTCCAGGGGGGATCGTCCTCCAAGGGAGTCCAGGTTTCGAATCGGTCCAGCAGGCCGGCCAGCACTACCTGGCCTTCTAGGCGGGCCAGTGAAGCACCTAGGCAGTAGTGGATGCCTGATCCGAACGACAGCAGCGGTGTCTCTTGGCGGCCGATATCGAACCGGTCGGGATCGTCGATCACGTCGGGGTCGCGGTTGGCCGCCCCCAGAAGCATCAGCACCATGCTTCCTTTCGCGATGGCGTGCCCCCCGATCTCCACGTTCTCGAAGGTGTACCGGGCGTCCACCTGCACGGGAGGCTGATAGCGAAGCACCTCGTCCACCGCGCCGGGCACCAGAGACCGATCGGCCCGCAGCCGGGCCAACTCACCGGGATGCCGGATGAGCGTGTGGACCATGTTCCCGATCAGGTTGGTGGTGGTTTCGAAACCCGCGGCATAGATCAGCGACAAGGTGAGTCCGATCTCTCGCTGGGTAAGCCGGTCCTCTCCGTCGCTGGCCGCGATCAGCGCCGAGAGCAGGTCGTCACGGGGCTCGGCTCGATGCCGGTCGATCATCTCATCGAAGTAGGCCGCCACCTTGACCCCGGAGGCCTCGGCCCGCTCCCGGCCTTCCTGGCTCTGGTTTGGCTCGAGGGTGCCGGCCAAATCGGACACCAGCGGTCGCAGCCAATCGCGGTCGGCCCGGGGAACCCCCACCAACTCGCTGATGACATTGGCCGGCAGGGGAAAGGCCAGCTGGTCGATCAGGTCTCCCCCTCCGGAAGCAGCCAGCGAATCCATAATTTCGCCGGTCATCTCCTCCACTGCCGACCGCAGACCATCTACCCGTCGGGGAGTGAAGGCCCGACTGACCAGCGAGCGCAGTCGAGTGTGATCGGGAGGATTCAAGAACAAGAAGGTCCGCTCCTCGTTGGGAGTTCGCACTCTCTCCGCAGTGAGCGTCGGAACCTCGTCGCCAGGCTCGGCGTTGCCCATCCGGGGATCCCGAAGTGCCTTCCGGCAGTCCTCGTACCGGGTGAGCACCCAGTAGTCAGCGAAGCTGAGCTTGTGAACCGGCGCCGTCTCCCGCAGCTCCCTCAGCAAGGGATAGGGGTTGGCGTACACCTCCGGATCGGTAACGATCCGAATGATCAGCTCGTCGCTCATGGACGCGGACTGTGGACCCGACCGAAGGTGTAGCCGTCGGGCCAGCCCCGCCGGGCGAGGTTGGCCTCTTGTCGGGCGATGACCGCAGGGATATCGGCCGGCTGCCAGCCCTCCACCAGAGACTCGCCCATCAGATCGCGCACCGGCCGGTTGAGTTCCACCAGCAGTTGCAAGCTGAAGGCAATGCGACCGGTCAGCACGTCGGGATCGCCAGTGACCAGCGCCACGGCGGCTTCGGCCATCGTCTCAAGGGGTTCGAACATCTCCTCGTCTATCCAGCCGCCCTCCACCAGCGCCGGGGTGGCAATGGCCGCTTGCGGGGTGAGGGCATTGACGGAAATCCCCTGGCCCTCGCACTCGCTGGCCGCCGACACCGTCAGCTTGTTCAAGGCCGCTTTCGGCGCCCCATATACGAATCCGGCCTTTGAGGGCTTGCTCGACGGGAACGGCGGTCCGGGGGGCAACTCAGCGGAGAAGGTGGTGAGGTTCAGAATTGCGCCGCTCCCCCGTTCGCGCATCCCGCTGACCACCGACGACATCAGCTCCCACGGCGCCCATAGGTTGACCTGCAAGCTCCGCTCAAGCTGCTTAGGTGTGACCTCCTCAAACGGGTAATACCCACCGAAGGCGGCATTGTTCACCAGGATGTCGACCGGCCCAAACGCCTCTTCTGTCCTGGGCACCAGCTCGGTGCGGGCCCCGGACGGGTCGCTGAGGTCGGATGGAATCACCAGGCACTCCCCGCCGAACGCCTCAATGCGCTCCTTGGTGGCAGCCAAGCCCTGCTCGTCGCGTGCTGTGATGGCCACTCGGGCGCCCTCGGCAGCTAGACGCACCGCTATCGCGGTACCCGTTCCCCCCTTGCTGGCGCCGGTGACCAGCGCAACTTTGCCGTCGGTGGCACCCTCACTCATGGTCCTTCCCTCCCTTGGGGAATTATGGTCGAGCCTACGCCGACGAGTTGAGCCGAGGACTACCAGCAACGTGACCGACAACCAAAGCCAACAACGCCGAGCTCTATCGCTACTGCACACCTCGGACTGCCATTTGGGAACTTCTCCAGCCAAACGCCAAGAGAAGGCATTTGCTGCGGCCATCGATCTGGCCATCGATGAGGCCGTTGACGCGGTGATCATCTCCGGCGACCTGTTCGACCACAACCGGGTGGGCGACGACGTGCTGAGTTGGGCTGCCGATCAGCTCGCTCGGCTCTCGTGCCCGGTGGTGATGATCGCCGGCAACCATGACGCCCACCCGGAGACGTCGGTGCTTCACCGGTTTGGCCCCCATATACAGGATCTCCCGGTCACGGTCCTCGATTCCCTCGAGGGAACCACCACTCAACTTCCCGAGCTGGAGCTCACCGTGTGGGGCAAGTCGATGGACGACCACCATCCCGGCTTCCACCCCCTCGATGGCCTTCCCGATCGTCCTGAGGACGGCTGGTGCGTAGCCATGGGCCACGGCCTGGTCATGCCCGACGAGACGCCGTCTTACCGTTCGTCTCCGATCTACCCCAGCCACCTGGACACCGTCGACTGGGACTACGTCGCCCTGGGCCACATTCACCGCCATCAAGTGGTGCGCGAATCACCTTCGGTGGTCGCCTACTCCGGCGCCACCGCGGAGTCATTGGAAGGCGAGCCCGCAGTAGTGCTGGTCAGCCTCAGCCCAGATTCCGGCGTCTCCGTATCCCTGCGCGAGCTGACGCCCCAGCCTGTCGACTAGGGCTTGCCCACGCCGGGAACGGCGGCTTCAGTGGCGTAGATGGCGCCGGTTTTCGCCGCGGTGACCACTTCTCTCTTCCAGTCGTCGGCGGCGCAGATGAGGAGTGTGCCGCGGTCGTCGCCGCCCAGCACGCAGGCCACCGGAACTTTGGGGGCCATGTCGTAGGAGTCGGTCACCTCACCGCCGGGCAGCACTCGGAACACCCGCAAGCCCAGCGGATCGGCCACCCACACCGCGCCCTCGGCGTCCAGGCAGATGCCGTCGGGCGGGGCCACTGGGGCCCGGTCGGATTCTGGAACCAGCTCGGCGTAGACCCTCCGGTTGGACAGGGTGCCGTCGGGGGCCACGTCGAACGCGGTGAGCCGGAAGGCCGCGCTCTCGGCCACGATCAGCGTCTCCTCGTCGGGGGTCAAGATGTGGCCATTGGGGGCCTCCATGCCATCGGCGCCCACGCTCACCGACCCGTCGGGCGCCACTCTGAGGGTCTGCGCGGTGCGCCGCTCGCCGCCGGCGTGGATCCTCTGCCCCATGTCGCCGATGTAGGCGGTGCCGTCGGAGCGCACAATCATGTCGTTGATGTCGCCAATGGCCAGCGACGACAGATCGGCGTGCTCCACAATCGACCCGTCGGGCTCTTGGCGCAGCAGCTTTTGGGTGGCCATGGCCACCACCAGCAGCCGGCCGTCGGGAAGCCAGCCCAGCCCCGACGGGTCGTCCCAGTCGACCACTGCCACCGTCTCGGCGTTGCCGTCAAGGTCGGTGCGTACCACTCGATGGGCGTGCATGTCGGAGAACCACAGGGCGCCGTCGTGCCACCGAGGGCCTTCGGAGAAGTTCAGCCCGTCCAAGATCGTGCGCATCAGGTGCCTCCTCATCGGCTTGCGTGCAGACGAGATGGCACAATAGCCCTATGAGTATGACCCTCACCCCCAGTCTCGACGCGGAGGAGTCCTACGAGACCATCCAGGTTGACCGGATCGGTGGGTCGCTGGGCGCAGTGATCTCCGGGGTGGACCCCCGCGAGGGACTGACTGATCAGCAGTTCGCCGAGGTTCATCAAGCACTGCTTCGCCATGAGGTGATCATGTTCCGCAATGTGCCAATGAGCGCCGAAGACCAACTGGAGTTGGCCTCACTGTGGGGCCAGCCCAGCATCTACCCGCTCCAAGCCCTGATGGGAGTGACCGAGCCCAATACCTCGGTCATCCGCGACGACGCCGAGAGCCTGCCCACCACCGACAATTGGCACACCGACGTGACCTGGATCGAAGTACCCCCCAAGATTGCCCTGCTCCAATCCGTGGTCGCCCCTTCCTATGGCGGCGACACCATGTGGTGCAGCATCACCTCGGCCTACGACGCCCTGTCGGCACCGATGCGGGCCATGATCGACGGTCTAGAAGTCCACCACTCCAACTATCCCCAGTTCTGCACGAGCATGGCCGAGAAGTCGGGAAGCTGGGACTTGGTGGCCCCGCTGAGAGAGGCCTATCCCGGCGTGGAGCACCCGCTGGTCCGCACCCACCCTGAGACGGGGCGGCGGGCTCTGTACATCGCCACGAATTTCCATCAATACGTGGTCGGGCTCACCGAGGGCGAGAGCAAGGCCCTTCTCGATTTCTTGGTGCGCCACATAGATCAGCCCCGGTTCCACTGCCGGTGGTCGTGGACTGAGGGCGACCTGGCCATCTGGGACGAGCGGTCAACCAACCATCGGGGCGTGTCCGACCACTATCCGCAGGTCCGGGAGGTACGCCGCTGCACCGTGGACGGTGACCGCCCCTTCTTCGACTCCTCGGTGCCCTACCAGCCCCAGTAGTCGCCGCCGAAGCGCTCGTCGCGCTCGGCCAGCGCGCCCTTCATGCCCTTCTCTCGCGACGTCTCGTGGAAGTCGAACTCGTCGGGGCTGCGGCGGGTGCCCATCACGAACAAGGGGTGGACGCCGTAGTGGGGGGTGAATGACTGGCCGATGCCCAGCATGTCGTAGGCCAGGTGGGCCACGGCGCGGCCGGTGGCGATGCCGTCGCGGGGCAGGCTGGCCAGCGCCCCGGTGATCTGGGCCACCGCTTCGTCCAACTCATCGGAGGGCACCACCCGGTTGACCAGGCCCAGCCGCTCGGCCTCGGCGGCGTCGAACTTCCGCCCGGTCACCACCAGCTCGTTGGCCCGCTTCAGCCCGATCTGGGAGGCCAGCATGGGATAGAGCCACGACGTGCCCGCCGAGCCGAACCGCTCCTCGGGCAGCCCGAACACGGCGTCGTCGGTCACCACCGCGAAATCGCACACCAGCACCAAATACAGCCCGGCGCCGATGCACGGCCCGTGAACCCGGGCCACTATGGGCTTGGCCGAGTACAGCAGGTCGCGCATCACCCAGGCCCGACGACGCAATCCGGCGATGGCGAACCGGCCCCCCTTGGTCTCCGCCCCCCCGTAGAAGTCGTCGGGGCTGGACAGGTCGAAACCCGAGGTGAACCCCCGCCCCGCCCCAGCCAACAAGATGCACTTCACATCGTCGTCGGCCTCGGCTTGGCGGACGAAAGCCACGATCTGGTCGAACATCTCGTCGGTCAGCGCGTTGAACACGTCGGGCCGATTGAGGGTGATCATCGCCACCGCTCCGGCCGTCTCGTAGGTCACATTGTCTTCAGCCATGACCCCTATCCTGTCGGATTGTGAGCAACCCGCCCACCCGGTTGGCCCGACGGCTGGGCACTGGGGATGCGATCGTGATCGGACTGGGGTCGATGATCGGGGCCAGCGTGTTCGCTGCCATCGGGCCGGCGGCGGCTGCGGCCGGATCGGGCCTGATGATCGGATTGGCGGTAGCCGGAGTGGTGGCGTTCTGCAACGCCACATCCTCAGCGCAGTTGGCCGCCCTCTACCCCGCCTCCGGGGGCACCTACGTGTATGGGCGAAAGCGGCTGGGCCACCTTGCCGGGTTTTGCGCCGGATGGGGGTTCGTGGTCGGCAAGTCGGCCACGCTGTCGGTCTCGGCGCTCGCTTTCGGGGCCTACGCCTTTCCCGAGTACCCGCGGCCCGCCGGCATCGCCGCCGTTGTGGTGGTGACTGCGATCAATCTCCGAGGCATCACCCGGACGGCGGCGGCCACCCGGGTCACGGTCACCCTGGTGCTGATCGCCCTCGGTTTGGTGGTGGCCGCTGCGGTGGGCGGGGGCACGGCCGATGCCGACAATCTGGCCGACTGGGGCGAGGGCGGCGCGGGCGGAATTCTGGAGGCAGCCGGGCTGTTGTTCTTCGCCTTCGCCGGCTATGCCCGCATCGCCACTCTGGGCGAGGAGATCAAAGACCCGGCTCGCACCATTCCCCGGGCCATCCCCGCCGCGCTGGGCATAACGCTGGTGGTGTATGCCGCGGTGTCGGCCACCGCCCTGTGGGCGGTCGGCCCCGAAGTGCTGGCAAACGCGGCCGCACCATTGGCAGCGGCCACCGACGCCGGGGCTTGGAACGGCCTCACCCCGGTAGTGCGAGTGGGGGCGGCCATTGCCTCGGCCGGGGCGCTTATGGCTCTGGTCGCCGGCGTGGGGCGAACCACGTTCGCCATGGCCTCAGAAGGCGACTTGCCCCGATCGCTGGACAAGGTACATCCGACATTCAAGGTGCCCCACTTCGCCGAGATGGCGGTGGCCGCGGTGGTGATCGTGTTGGTGTCGCTCACCGACCTTCGCAGCGTGCTCGGATTCAGCTCGTTCTGCGTGCTGTTCTACTACGCCGTGACCAATGCCGCCGCGTGGACCCTGTCAGCCGCCCGGCGCCGCTGGCCGCGGGGGCTGAGCGGCCTCGGCTTCATCGGCTGCGTCACCCTGGCCGTGGCTCTGCCCGGGGCCTCCGTGATTGTCGGCCTTCTGGTTCTTGCCGCCGGTATCCTGATCTGGCGAATCCGCAGAGCATTGCCCCAGTCGGCCGCGACCGAGTAAAAAGCAGCAAGAAGGAAGCAGTGACGACAACTTCCCCTGTCAACATTGGCAGCGTCCCGGCAACCAGGTTCAAGCATCTGGTTGTCCGCCTGGCAGCACCCGCGGTGATCGCGGCCACGCTGTGGATGGCAGCGCCAGCCAGCGCCCAGTCCGCGAGCCCCGCAGATATCGCCAAACGCGATCAGCTGATCGCCCAGCAGGAGGCCCTGCTCAACATCTACCGCTGCCGATTCGGCATTGACGTCCAACAGGTGCCGGGAGGTTGTTTCGACGGATCGCCGGTGAACTCTGCCGAGGAACCCCAGCCATTCGACGGGACCCCTACATTGGGAGAACTGGCCAGGCGCGACCGACTAGTGGCCGCCCAAGAGGAGCTGCTCAATACCTATCGCTGCCGGTTCGACATCGACACCGCCCTGGTCCCGGGAGGATGCGGCGGCAGTTCGCCCGAGCCCACTTCCAGGCCCACTCCCCGACCGACGCCACGGCCGACAGGAGAGGAGATGTCTCCCGCGGAGGTTTACGCACTGGTGTCCCCCTCGATCGCACTAATCGAGACATCGTCCAAGATCGGCGGCGGCGTCTTGATAGAAGGCGGCTACATCGTGACCAACCACCATGTGGTGTGGCCCGACGACAAGACCTGGGTGGTGTTCCCCGACGGCACCGAGCTCCGAGACGTGCCGTTAGTGGGATCGGACTTTATGGCCGACCTAGCCGTGCTGGGACCAGTCGACGTCCCCTACCGGCCGCTGGCGTTCTCCGATCGAGATGATCTGCCCCTCGGCAGCAACCTCCTGTTGGTGGGATATCCGTCTGAGCCTGAGTTGTTCCCACAACCCACCATCACCCAAGGCATCCTGTCTCGTTTGCGCGAGTGGGCCACGTATGACCTCACCATCCTCCAGTCCGACGCGGCGATTGCCGGCGGGCAAAGCGGAGGGGCCCTCCTCGACTCGCGCGGGGAGGTGGTGGGCATCTCCACGTGGAGATTCAGCGAAGCCGGTTTCGCCCTGGCCACCTCAGCCGCCGACGATGCGCTGATCGTGCAGAGGCTGATTGCAGGCCAAGTGCCTACAGAAGACAAGACCGAACGACGGGCGCCGCGAAAAGTTGGAGAATTCGAGCACAACGTCACCGGGACTAGGGGGATCGACAGCCCGGCCTTCACTTTCAACGCCGCGGCGGGCACCAAGGTGACCATCCGCATCGAGGGCGAGAGCGACGGCCTCATCATCGCCTCCGATGCCGTGGAGACGCTGGCCACGCAGAACTCGACCGAGACCGGAATCGAGCAGGCTTCCTTCGAGGTGCTCCGAAGCGGCAGGCATTTCGTGAGAATCGGCAGTCTCTCGGACGGAGAGTACGAGTTCGGTCTGACCGCCACGATCAGGCTTCACCCCTACAACGACGAAGCCGACGGCACCGTCTTGCTGGCCGAGGGCAATTCAGAGACCTTCTTCGGATTCTTCGACTACACGTTTGACACCGATTGGTACAAGGTCAGCCTGGAAGAGGGCGACATCATCGAGATCAGCACCGATTCGATCCTTGCCGATACCTCGATCACGGTCAGGAACCGCGAGACGGGCGAAACGGTGAGAAGCGATGGTACCGACCCGCGCACCGGCTTGGGCTTCGCCAAGAATGCACACCTGCGATTCACCGCCCCCGAAGCCGGCGACTACGCCATCTACATCAACGAGAACTCAGGAGAACGCGGCATCGGCTACGCCTTGACCGTTGAACGAGTCCAGGAATAGTGATCTCTTTCGAGATGTTAATCAGGCCCCGCCTCGCACGTGGGCTGCGATCTGGTCCTCGAAGGTGAAGTCCAGATCGAGGCTTTGGTCGAGGCCCTCGGCGACCATCCAGCGGTGTACGTGATCGACCATGGCGGCCAGGGTGTACTCGGGCTCCCAGCCGATGTCGGCTCGAAGTCGGTCGACGGAGAACACCACGCTTCGGTTCCATCGATGCAGGTTGGGCGCCAGCCGCTGCACCAATTGGGCCAGTTTGAACCGCCGCCGGGTGTTCTCGGCATCGGCTCGGGCGGTGTCAGAGCTGCGAATGTCGATGTTCACTGGGGAGGCTCGCCCCTCCTCGAACACCAGTGCGCCGTCCCATAGGTCGTCCATCATCGAGGCGGGGATGAACACCTTGTCGGCCTCCCTCCCCAGCACCTCGGCAAAGGTATCCACATAGCCCACGTCTGACTGGTATGTCCCGCCGGTGAGGTTGTAGCGCTTCCCAAAGGTCTGGGGCTGGAGCATCATCGTCCGCAGCGCCCGGGCCTGATCGTCTACATGGCCCACTTGGCCCACCGTGGTGCCGTCGCCGGGGATCAGCACCGGGCGGCCCCGCAGCAGCCGCAGGATCATCCGCTGCTCCCGGTCGGCCAGGATGTTGCGGGGACCGAACACCATCGAGAACGGCACGATGGTGGCCGGGAACCCCCGGCTGCGCCAGGCATCGACCAGGATGTCTTCGCACAGGAGCTTGTGCAGCCCGTACTCGTTCTGGTTGGGACCGCGGTCGACGGGGTGGTCCTCGGTGATGGGAAGGATGTCGGTGGGGGCGTAGATGACCGTGGACGAGGCGAAGATGTAGTGGCCGACGCGCCCCTCGAACACCTCGATCATCAGTTCCACATCGGCCGGGTGATAGGCGCTCATGTCCTGCACCACGTCGAAGCTCTCCCCGCCCAGCACCGATAGCACCTGGTCGTGGTCGGTGCGGTCGGCCACCAGTCGGCTTACCGACCGGGGAAAGTCCACCCGGGTGCGCCCTCGGTTCAGCACCGTAACCTCGTGGCCCTGCTTGACGAGTTCCATGACCAGCGAGTAACCGTTGAACTGGCTCCCGCCCATGACCAGCACCTTCATTTCAGCTCCTTTGACTGATGGATCGAGTTCAGCGGCAGATGCCGGCTTCGGCCAGGGCTTCTACTTCGTTGGGGGGGATGCCCAGCACTTCCCCCAGCACCTCGACGGTGTCGACGCCCAACAAGGGGGATGGGCCTGCCATGCGGGTGGCGGTACGACTGAAGCGGATCGGGTTGCCCACATGGGTCTCCTTGCCCACCACGGGGTGCTCCAGCACGTCGAGAGCACCTCTCGCGGCCAGGTGCTCGTCGCCCAGGTGGTCGTAGGGCCCCATTACCGACATGGCCGACACCCCGGCAGCCTGCAATCGCTCAGCTCGTTCGTCGGCCAGCCCGTCGGCCATCCAGGCGGCTACCGCGGCATCCACCGCTGTCACATCGGCCAGCCGGTCGGCATTGGTGGGCCAGCGGTTCTCCACGCCGATCACCTCACAACAACGCTGCCACGACTCGTCGTCGTGGCAGGCAAGCGCTACCCAGTCGTCGTCGCCACCGGCTCGGTACACATCGTGGGGAGCAACCGTGTCTGACCGGTTGCCTTTGGCCTGGGGATCGGCACCGTCGGCCGCCGCTCCCATATACACGTCACCGATGAGGTAGGCCGCGGCCTCGGTCTGGGCCATATCGATGAGCTGGCCCTGGCCGGTGCGCTGCTTGTGGTCTAGGGCGGCCAGCACCGCCACGGCCAGCAGTTTGCCCGCGATGTGGTCGGGATGGTTCAGGGTGGTGCCGCACGGAAACGGCACATCGGCGTGGTTCCACAGCCAGTGGGCCCCGGCAAAGCTGGCGTTGAGCGGCCCGTAGGCCGGCATCTTGCCCATCGGTCCGCCCCGGCCGTAGCCCTGCGAGCACACGTACACCAGATCGGATCGCTTGGCCGACATGTCATCCCATCCCAGGCCGAGCTTGTCCAGCGACCCGCCCCGCAGGTTCTCGGCCACCACATCAGCGGCCATGAACAACTCAAGAGCCAGTTCCCGGCCCCGCTCGGTGGTCATATCCAGGGCCACCGAACGCCGTCCCCGGCTCTCAGCATTGAACGGGAATGCCTTGTTGAGATCACCCCGGCCAGCGAAGCGCAGAGAATCGGGATGGGCCACCGATTCGATCTTGATGACGTCAGCCCCCAGATCCGACAGCATCCAGGTGGCTTCGGGCACCACCGCGGCCATACCGAACTCCACTACCCGCACTCCAGCCAGAATTTGGCCGTTGTCGTTGGCGCCGTTGGAGGGGCCGGGTACCCACGGATTGTCGTCGGGACGGGCATTGAACTGAACCCGCTCGTCTTTTTCCCGTGGCGCCGATTTACGCACTCCGGCCGGGGTACCCGAGAGCTTCCAGGGGGCATCGGGGACAGGCAAACCCTCGGAGCCCTCCACGTCGTAGCGGAAGAACCCTCGACCAGCCACCTGGGGATGCTCGGCAAATTCGCTGGGCGACTGAATCACACCAATGGTGGTGCCCGCGGCCAGACCATGCTCGAACAGGTCGGTTCGGTCTCGCTGCGACGTGATCGCGTCGGCCACCATGTGGATGACGTCTCGATTCCTCCCTCGAAATACCCCGTCGGCCCACTCCGGACCGGTCAATGCGTCGGGGTTGCCCAGCACTTCCACAAAGCCGGTCCACTGGTAGGGCGTGCCGATCACCGTGCGCACCCAGCCGTCGCGGGCCGGAAAGATCCAGTAGTTCCCATCGGCGTTGCGACGGCCTTCATCGGGCAGCTCGGGGAAGTGGCGCACATAGTCGGGAATGAGCACCGACCAGGGGTTGAGCCCGGACAGAGCCGCCTCCTGCACGCTGATCTCCACCACTTGGCCGTGGCCGTGGCGGCGGCGGTCCATCACCGCAGCCAACCCGCCAAGTGCGCCGAACACCGAAGCGCAGTCATGGGCCAGATAGCCGGGATGCCAACACGGCGACTTTTCCCGAAAGCCCGACAGGAAGTGCCCACCCGACGAGGCGAATGCCGGTAGCGGCTCCAGCTTCCAGTCTGAACGGGGTCCGGTGAGGCCCATGTCGGTGAGTGCCACGACGACGAGGGAGGGATGGCGATCGGCCAGGTTCTCGAGATCGAGTCCGCTGTTGTCGATGAGCAGGTCGGCGGCTGACGTCAACTCTTCAAATTCAGTGAGATCGCCGGCTGCCTTGTTGGCGTTGCGGTGGGCGTGGGCCAGGTCGTCAGGATCGGGAACCGGCGGCACCCGGATCACCTCGGCCCCCAGATCACCCAGGATCCGACCGCAAAGCGCGCCGCGCATATCGGTGTGGTCCACCACCCGAAGCCCGCTCAGCGCTCCGGGTGCCATGCCTGGGCTTGAGGTCATCGGATGCGGGGCTCGATGCGAGTCTGCTCCTTGATGCCCCGGGCCTTCTCGGTGATCTCCTCTTCAGCCCCGGCCAGACTCAAGAAGGCCACTCCGCTGTTCATGGCGTTGGCCAGCGTGGTGTACTGCGCCGTCCACAACCCCTTCATGGTTGCTTCGATGGCCAGCCGTTCGGGGGCCGACGCTATGGCCTCGGCGCACCAGCGGGCCGTGTCCATCAGGTCGTCCAGCGGCACCACTTCCTGCACCAGCCCGATCTGGAAGGCCCGCTGGGCCGACATGCGCTCGTGCCGCCCGAGCAGCGACATCCGCATCACCTCTCCCAACGGCATCCGCTGGAGCATGAACATGGGCTCGTTCACCGCGGGCATGCCGTGGCTCACATGGGGGTCGAAGAAAGTGGCGTTGTCGGAGGCAATGATGAATTCCACCTCCCCCAGGAGGTAGAACGCGCCGCCCGCGGCCATGCCGTTGACCGCGGCGATCACCGGGCGCCAATAGTCATTGGATTTGGGGCCGACAGTGGAGATCGGGTCGTCGACCATAAACGGCGAGGCCGGCTGTTTCCACGACCCGGTGATATCCACCCCGGTGCTGAAGGCTCGCTCACCGGTGCCGGTGAGGATCACGCATCGCACATCGTCGTTGTAGCGAAGATGGGCCCACGCGGCCCGAAGCTCATCGCACGCCGTGTTGTCCATGGCGTTGAGCCGTTCCGGCCGGTTCAATGTGAGCACCGCCACCCCGTCGGACTCCTCATACAGCAAGGTCTCGTAATTTGACACGGCCCGAAGCGTAGTACCCCTCTTCTGCGGCTCACTCCCCATCGCACCTTGCCCGAGGCCATTTGCACACGATGCGACCGTCTAACAGGCCGGCGTTACCATCCCACCCATGGACATCGGAAGAATCGGTTTGTGGCAGGGCGTGCTCGACCAGCAGCCCTCGAGTCGAGTACGAGAAGTCGTCGCCGAGCTCGAGGAGATGGGCTGGCCCACGGTGTGGATCCCCGAGGCGGTGGGCCGGGATCCCTTCGTGTCGGCGTCGGTCATGCTGGGAGCCACTAACTCGCTGAAGATCGCCACCGGGATCGTGCAGATCCACGCCCGCCACCCCATGACCACCGCGGCGGCCCAGAAGACAGTGGCCGAGGCGTTTAACAATCGGTTCCTGCTCGGTATCGGCGTGAGCCACGGCCCGTTCATCGAGGGCATCCGCAAGCTGGACTACTCCAAGCCCTACTCCCTCATGGTGGAGTACCTCAACGAGATGGAGGGGGCCATGTACATGGCCGCCGGACCGGAGGAGGCGCCGCCGACGGTGCTGGCCGCGCTGGGCCCCAAGATGCTGGCCTTGGCCGCGGAGCGAACCGCTGGCGCCCACCCCTACTTCGTGCCTCCCGAGCACACCGCCAGTGCACGCGAGGTCATGGGCCCCGACGCCCTGCTGGCCCCCGAGCAGAAGGTGTGCTTGGAGACCGATCCCGAGGCAGCCCGGGCACTGGCCCGAGAGAACATGGCCCTTTATCTGGGGCTTCCCAACTACGTGAACAACCTCTTCCGGCTGGGCTTCACCGAGGAAGACGTGGCCGAGCAATCCGACCGTCTGGTAGACGCCATCGTGGCCTGGGGAGACTTGGACACCATCCGCGCCCGCATCCAGGCCCATCACGACGCCGGCGCCGACCACGTAGCTGTTCAGGTACTCAGCCCCCGCGGCGAGCTGCCTCTGGCCCAATGGCGAACCCTGGCCGACGCCCTTCTATAGTTCGTCGGCGAAGCTCCTACGAATAGACGAGGGGCTCAAAAGCACGAGGGGTTCGACACCATGAGCAGGCTTTGTGAAGGACGGGTTGCGGTCATCACCGGCGCCGGACGGGGCATCGGGCGGGAGTACGCCCTGATGCTGGCCAACCACGGCGCCAAGGTAGTTGTCAACGACTTGGGCGCCGACCCCGATGGCCGCGGCGGCGACGCCGGGCCCGCCGGTGAGGTGGTCGAGGAGATTCGGGCCATGGGCGGCGAGGCAGTGGTCAACGGCGCCGATGTCAGCGACTTCGACGCCGCCCGGGACATGATCCACCAGGCCATCGACACATTTGGGACGCTCGACATCCTCATCAACAACGCCGGCATCCTGCGGGATCGCATGGTGTTCTCCATGAGCGAGTCCGACTGGGATGCGGTGGTGCAAGTACACCTCAAGGGCACCTTCGCCCCGGTCCACCACGCCGCGGCCTGGTGGCGGGAGCAAACCAAGGCCGGGCAGAGCTTCCAAGCCCGAATCATCAATACGGCATCTCCATCGGGCATATTCGGCAACGTGGGCCAAACCAATTACGGCGCGGCAAAGGCGGGCATCGCCGCCTTCACGGTGATCTCGGCCATGGAGCTGGTTCGCTACGGCATCACCGTGAACTGCATCGCCCCCAGCGCCCTGACCAGGCTGACCGCCCCGCTGATGGGCGGCGGCGACATCTCCGAAGAAATCCAGGAGACGATGTCCCCCACTTGGATCGCCCCCATCGTCACCTGGCTGTGCAGTCCTGAAGCGGACAACGTGACCGGCCGGGTCTGGGTAGTGGGCAATGGCCGGCTGGGTATCGCAGAGGGCTGGGCTCTCGGGCCCAACGTGCCCCTCGAATCCCAAGACCCCACCACCTTGCACCCGGTGGTGGCCGATCTGATGGCCAAGGCTGAGTTGAACGCCGACATGAGCGGCAACCCCGCCGAAGGCCCCGGCAGGCCAAGCAACAGCATCTGAGTCAGAGTCGCTGGATAAACCAGGGTAGGGCCGGGGGGTGGCCCGGCTCAGGGCGCCCGCCGCCCGGACTCCATGGAGGACGGCGGGCTGGGCCGGGTCAGGACCCGCCGGCCCGGTTAAGCGCTAACCACGCGGCAGCGGACCTCGGGCTCGATCTCTGCCCCCACCCAGCGCAGGGCCAGGCCGCCTCGGGCGTGACCCGCGGTATCCAGCCAGTTGGGATGGCCGGGATCGCTTCGGGCCACCACCACCCGCACGGTGCCGTCGTCTTCAACCGCCGCGGTGTGGTGATTCAGGCTGGTCCGGTAATACTCGAAGTCCAATGACTCCAACCAGTGGTTGCCGAGCTGGATGTTCCAGTACTCGCACTCGGGGGGCTCGAACTCGATGATCCAGGCCTCGTCGGGACCCAGGTCGTAGTAGCCGTAGTTGTACGACGTGTCGGGATCGCCCTGGGCGAAGGCCAGAAGCTGGGGATCGATGGGCCGGACTTCATGAGTATGGGCGGCGAAGCTGGCCGTCCAGCCCAAGAACTGGCCCACCACCGCAGCCACGGTGAAACCGGCCCAACCCAGTGCCCCGGCCAGCCGCTCGGGATCAATTGGCTCAGGCGGGCTACCGGCATCGGTCCGCTCCAAGGTCAGCTCGGCGGGAGTCTGATTGGGCCGATCCAGCAATGTCTGGCGGACGTTCAGCGAGTTGGTGCCCTCCTTCATGGCCAGCCATGGTCCCGACTGGGGTTCAGTGCTAATGGCCACCTCGAAGCAGCCGTCGTCGTCCAAAGCGAGTTCTTCGGTGGTGAGATAGCTGTCGCGGATCAGCCCTTCGGGGGTACCCAAGCCGCCGCTGAATGCCCCCATCCGGATGGAGTGGGCGTCGTTGAGTCGGCCCCGTAGCCGGTAGTCGAAGCGGGGCGACAACCGGGCACCGCCGTAGGCGTAATCGGGGTTGTCCAGGCCGATCTTGACCCCTGACTGGTTGAGAATCGCCCGGGCCGGGTCGGACTCCTCCAAATTGGCCTTCAAAAAATTGGCGACCAGGCGGGTCACGTAGCGCAACCCCTCGGCCCGGTCGAAATCATCGTCGGGGGAAGCGTTGAGCACCTGGCGGCCAGCATCCCGCAGGGCGTCACAGAAGTCCTCCCAAGAATTGGCCAGATCTATTTCGCTCATTCCACCGCCACCCCGCAAGCCTCGATGTAGTCGGCATACCGCTCGTGAATTACCTCGGCCCGCAAGCCGTATTGGTCGGGGCTGTAGTCGTGAACACCGTGCTCGCCTTTCGGATGGTCAGCGGCCCACTGGGCCACAGCCTCCCCGGCGGCGGCATCGAACGGATAGCCGAACCGATCGCAGATAGCAGCCACGCTGCCCAGCGGGTCGGACTGGAAGTCGGCGAATTGGAGGTCGTAGAACCGGTCCTCTCGCCCGGCTCGGGAGGCCAGCATCCGCTCGATCCCCCGAGCCCACAGCTCGGTCTGCTCCGCGCCGTGGGCGATGTTGTCGGGATGCTCTTCGAACCCCTGGCGGCTGACCGCAGTGAGGCTGCACACCGAGGCCACCGCCTTCAACGGGTCCCGATGGGTCATAACCACGTTGGCATCGGGGTACGTGGCGAACAGCGCCTCCGGGGCGAACAGGTGGCTCGGATCCTTCAGCAGCCAGCAGGTTTCAGGCTCATCGACGCCGATCAGCCCGATGCTGCGGCGGTGGTGAGCGTAGGCCGGGCCCATGTCGCAGGCCGCCCACCAGGCGGAATAGGTGGGGATGCGGAACAAACACTCGAACGTCACGCTGGCGAACGAGTGGCGGAACAAGTTCCAGCACTCGTCCACGAACTCGGCCGACTGGAAGTGGATGGTGGACTGGTCCGGATTCATCTCCGCCATGGCGTCCATCTTGGCCTTGCAACTGACGTAGTCGTCAATCTGCTCCCATTGGTCGCGGGGCGGGCGGGGCTGGGGCATCTCGGCGAGCCACAGCTCCAATCCCTGGAAATGGGGGCTGGCCGCCATCAGCTGGTGCAAGGCGGTGGTACCGGTGCGGGGCAGGCCGATGATGACCAAAGGGCGCTCCACATTGACGTCGGCCGCCTCGGGCCGAGCCTTCAGGCCAGCCTCGGCTTGGAGGCGACCCATGAGGGCTCCGGTAATGATCTCGCCGATGGCGAAACGGCCGATGTCGGTCATAGCCGCCTCGGCTTCTAGCGACTCCTCCAGCACGGTGAGACCTTCGAGATAATCGTCGCTCCCGAAGTCGTCCATCCCGGTCCGCTCGACAGCGGCGGCGTGCCATTGTTCGATACTGCTCACTAAGCCTCCTTACGTCGCATGTCGATGCTGCTTACTGGGCCGCTGCTTGGAGCTGTTCCCCAAACGCGGCCATCGTCTCGGCGGTGTCGGAAAAGAACAAGAATGAGGGAACGATGAGGCGGTCGCCTCCCAGCTCGGCTACCTCCTGTATCAGCCCGGCGGGGTCGTCCATAGGCGTGTTGGGCAACCCCACGGTGATCTCGATGCTCTCCGGGTCTCGGCCGGCCGAGGCGGCGGTTTGGCGCATCTCATCGATGAGCTCGGCCATGGACACTCCTTCTCGGGGTCCGGGCCAGAAGCCGTCGCCCAAACGCCCCGCCCGGCGGGCCGCGGCCCGCGAGTGGCCGCCGATCACGATGGGCACCCGGCCGTTGGCCGGCTTGGGGTTCACGCTGACCCCGGAGAACGAAGCGTGATCGCTGTCAAACGAGGTGCTGTCTGCATCCCACAGCGCCCGCATGGCTCCGATGTAGTCGTCGGTGCGCTGGCCCCGACGCTCCCAGGGGATGCCCAGCGCCTCGAACTCTTCTTTGAGCCAACCCACACCCACTCCGAGGATGACCCGGCCCCCCGACATTGAGTCCAGGGTGCCCAGCGACTTGGCCAGCACCACCGGGTTGCGCTGGGGCAGGATCAAGATGCCCGTCCCCAACCGCAGGCTCGTGGTGGCTGACGCAACCCAAGTCAGCCAGATCAGCGGGTCAGGCAGAGGGGAGTCGGGAGTCATCGCCATCTTGCCCGACGGATCGTAGGGGTACTGCGAGGCGTACTCGTCGGGGTACACCACATGCTCCACCGTCCAAACCGAGTCGAACCCGGCGGCCTCCGCGGCCTGTCCAAATTCCACCGCGCCCTCGGCGGAGGTCCAGTGGAGGATGTTTGCGAAACCAATCCCGAACTTCATGGCTCGCAAGAGTAGGACAATCGCTAGCTGGCTGACTTCATGGCCGACCAGACCTTTTCCGGGGAGGCGGGCATGTCGAGGTGGCGGATGCCGAGGTGGGATAGGGCGTCCACAACTGCGTTCTGCACCGCGGGGGTGGAGCCCACGGTGCCCGACTCACCGATGCCCTTGGCCCCCAGCGGGTTCAGCGGGGTGGGCGTGACCGACTCGTGGACCTCGAAGCTAGGCAACTCGGTGGTGGATATCACGCCGTAGTCGGCGAAGTTGGAGGTCAGCAGGTTGCCGTCGGGGTCATAGCGGACCTCCTCGATGAGGGCCTGGGCGGCACCGGCGGCCAGCCCGCCGTGGATCTGGCCATGGGCCAACAGCGGATTGAGGAGATTGCCGGCGTCGTCCACCGCCACCAGACGTTCCAAGCTCACCTGGCCGGTACCAGTGTCAACCTCGACCACTGCAACGTGGGTTCCGAACGGGAACGTGGGGCCGTGCTGTTCGAAGTCGTTTTCCACGAACAGCTTTTCGGTTGCCGCCGCGGCCACGTCGGCCCAGTTCGCCGACCGGGCCGGAGTACCGACGACATGGAATTGACCGGTCTCAGAGTCCAGCACCACGTCGGCGGCCGCGGCCTCCAGCAACTCGGCAGCGAGCGGACGGGCCGCATCGATGAGCTTCTCGGAGGCATTGAGTAAGGCCGAGCCGGCGATCTGGGCGGTGCGGGAGCCTCCGGTGATGTCGCTGGAGGGGATCTCGTCGGTGTCGCCATGGATGATCTCGATGGAGCCCATGTCGATGCCCAGGGTGTCGGCCACCACCATCGACAGTGTGGTCACGTGGCCCTGACCGAAGGGAGTGGCCCCAGTGCGGGCCAGCACCGTACCGTCGACTCGCAGCTCCAGACTTCCCGTCTCCGTGCAGACCGGGCCCATGGGCGAGGTGACCTCCACATAGGTGGCCACTCCGATACCCAGTTGCCGATTGTCGCCCTGCTCGCGGCGGGCCGCCTGCTCGGCTCGCAGGCCCTCGTAATCGGCGGCTTGCAGCGCAGCCTCCAGAGAGGCCCGGTAATCCCCCGAGTCATAGGCCGCTCCGGTGGGTGTTGTGAGGGGAAAGGCGTCAGGGGCTATGTAGTTGCGCCGGCGAAGCTCAGCCGGGTCCATACCGATCTCAGCGGCGAACAGGTCTACGGCCCTCTCGATGGCCGCAGTGGCCTCGGGGCGACCGGCTCCTCGGAATGCGTTGACCGGGGCGGTGCTGGTGGCCACCGCGGTGGCCGACCAGGCCACGTTGGCAATGTCGTAGTTGCCGCAGGCCATGAGCCCGGTGAACGTGGGCAGCAGCGCCCCCACGCCGGGATAGGCCCCGGCATCGGCCAGCATGTCCAGGCGATAGTGGGTGAAGCGGCCATCGGCGGTGCCCCCCAAGGTGACGGTCTGGAACTGGGCTCGGCTGTGGCCCAGCGACTGGAGGCTCTCGGTGCGGGTCTCGGCCCAGCGCATCGGGCGACCCGCCCGTCGGGCCAGCCACCCCAACAGGCACTCCTCAGCACCAGGGCTGGCCTTGGTCCCGAAGCCGCCGCCCACATCGGGGATGATCACCCGCACCTGTGATGGGTCCAACCCCAATGCCCCAGCGATGGCTCCTTGAGCGGTGTGGGACCCCTGGGTGCTCGACCAACAGGTGAGGCGCCCGTCCTCTCCCCATGCCGCGGCGGCTACTCGGCCCTCAATGGGGCTGGCGTAGATCTTGGAGTTGACGATGCGATGGGTGATCACCACTTCGCACTCGCTGAAGTCCACTTCGGCGGTCGGGGGCAGAGCTATGGCCACGTTGGACTCAGCATCGTCAAACAGCTTGGGGCCGTCGGCGGCAGTCTCGGCATCGACCACTGCGGTCAGCGGGTCGTAGTCGGCCCATACCGCTTCGGCGGCATCGGTGGCCTGCTCGACGGTCTCGGCCACCACCGCGGCAATGGGCTCGCCCACGAATCGCACCTTGCCGGTAGCCAGCAGCGGGCGGGACATAGCAGGGTCGCCGGACATAGGCGGGCGGGGCGGCAGGTCCAGGTCGTCGCCGGTGACCACGTCGACCACTCCGGGCATGGCCTGGGCATCGCCTGTCTCTACCGACACCAACCGGGCATGGGCGATGGGCGAGCGGACGAACACTACATGGGCTGCCCCTTCAAGAGGGACGTCGGCCACATAGGTTCCCCCGTCCGTCAACATCCGGGGGTCTTCGACCCGCCTCACCTCATTGCCCAAAATGCTCATGGGCGAGAAGCGTAGGCCAGAGACCTGTCGAGTTACCTACCTGCTACTGCGGTAGCGATCGGCGCCAAGCCTGGGCATCTTCGCCCATGGGGGTGGACGGGGCCCGGTCGGTGAACGGCCAAAGCTCCTCGGCGATGCTCCGCCAGTTGGCGGTGGCGCCAAGCTGGGCGAACAGCGAGATCAGCCCGAGGTTGATCCGCTGAAGCACCACCAGCGAAGGGGGCACGTTCAGCACCTTCTTCAGTTCGGCGTGCTCGCCGGTGGCGTTGAAGATGGCTCTGACCCCCGCGGCGGCATACTCCGGGGTGAAGGTTCGGGTCTCATCAGTCAACACGAACTCGTAGAAGTGAGTGAAGAACGCCTCCACCTCGTCATCGCTGAACGGAGCGTCGGCCGGCAGCAGCCCGGCGGCCACTTGTTCGGCCCGGAACCGGGGAATGTCCCGGTCGATCACCATGGCTATGAGCATCCGCTCGAACTGGGAGGTCTCTTCGGTGGTGAACCGCTTTACCAGTCCAAAATCCAAGAAGGTGACGGAACCGTTGGGACCGAAGAGGTAGTTGCCGGGGTGGGGATCGCCGTTGAACGCCCACAAGCGATAGATCGACCCGAACGAGAACCGATAGATGGTCTCGGCCACCCGATTGCGCTGCTCCTGGGGCCATCCCAGCACATCTTCGAAGGTCGCGCCGGTAGCCAACTCGGTAGTGAGCACCCGGGAAGAGCTCAAGTGGTCATACACCTCGGGAACGGAGATGTAGGGGTGACCCCGGTAGTGGTCGGCGAACAGGCGCTGGTTGGACGCCTCATGCTCGTAGTCGAGCTCCTCGGTGAGTCGCTGGCGCAGCTCGTCCACAATGGGGGCGGGGTCGAGGCCGGGAAACAGCACCGACAGCGCCCGGAACACCATCCTGGCCGATCCCAGGTCGGCGGCAATGGCCTCAGCCACGCCGGGATACTGGACTTTGACTGCGCAAGCCCGGCCGTCGGGGGTGATGGCCCGGTGGACCTGGCCGATGGACGCCGCCGCAATGGGCACCGGGTCCCACTCCTCGAACAGCTCGTCGGGCGTGGCGCCGAGTTCGGCAGCCACCACCGACTCAGCCAGGGCCGGGCTCATCGGCGGGGCGTTGGCCTGAAGCTGGGCCAGTGACGTCCGGGTGGACTCGGGGAGGCCCACATCCAAATAGCTGGCCATCTGGCCGATCTTCATCAGCGCGCCCTTCATATTGCCCAGCACTTCCACCACGTCGGCCGCCGTGCGCAGCTCCCGCTCTGCTTCGAGGGCCTCTGACCGCCGAGCGTCGGCGAACACCTGCCGGGCCCGGGCCATCGCCCAGCGTCTCCCGCTGCGAGCTCCTAGCCCGGCCATTTTGGCCGTGCGCCCCAGCCGTCCCCGCCGGGGCACCGCTCCCCGACCGCGCCTGTCTGCCACCCCGCCGAAAATACCGTCCCAACCGCTGCTTATTGCACCTTTGATTGCATATAACAGTCGGTAGCATTCTCTAGTGGCCACCATCGTCTACATTGACGGCTTCAACTTCTACTACGGCGCCGTAAAGGACACTCCGTACAAGTGGCTCGACTTTGAAGCACTTTGCCGGCGCTTGCTCCCAAAGGATCAAATCACCAAGATTCGCTATTTCACGGCACGGATCAGTTCACGCCCCGATGATCCTCAGCAAGCCAACCGTCTGGACACCTTTCTCCGAGCTCTCGGCACCTTCCCGCTCATCGAGATCCACGAAGGCCATTTTGTTACCCGTCCCACTCGCATGGCGCTCGTGAATCCGCCCAGGCGTGGTCCCCAGACAGTTGAAGTCTGGAAGACCGAGGAAAAGGGCTCCGACGTCAACATCGCCACTTATCTGCTCCTTGATGCCTTCCAGCATCGTTGCGACACCGCAGTGGTCATCAGCAACGACTCTGATCTTGCCGAACCGATCCGAATTGCTCGATCTGAGGTTGGAATGAAAGTGGGCATCATCAATCCCCACAAGCCGCAGTTTCGGTCCCGCCGACTCCAAGGGACGTTCTTCAAACAGCTTCGACACAATGTCCTTGCCCAAGTCCAGCTACCACCGACCATCCATACCAGCCAAGGCGTTATCCGCAAACCCAGTGCTTGGTAGGAAAGCGCAAGGGCTCGCCGGAGCGAGCCCTGCACCCAGCCGCCGAGGCGACTGGGGGAATATCAATATTCTACCTACAAGGATGACATTACCTACAAGCTTCTCCCCATTTCCCCAATCGGCAACAGGGCAGAAAGAGATATCGTATAGTGGAACAGTTCCGCTATTCGGTACAAGGGCGGGTGTCGGTCTGTGCCGCATCCCATCCCCCGCAGAGCAACCACGGAGTCCCCGACATGCGAATCCTCTTTGCCGACAGCTTGGCCGAGAGCGCCGTCCAGCGGCTGCGGGCTGGCGGTGACAAATGCGTGGTCGATTCCTCGCTAACTGCGGAAACACTGCCCGAGCACATTGCCGGGTTCGACGTGCTGGTAGTGCGCAGTACCGAGGTCACCGCGGCTGTTTTGGACGCGGCCGACCAGCTTGGGCTGGTTGTGCGAGCCGGTGCGGGAACCAACACTATCGACGCTGACCGGGCCGCTGAGCTGGGCATCTTTGTGTGCAACGTGCCCGGGCGAAACGCCATAGCGGTGGCTGAGCTGGCCATCGGGCTGATGTTCGCCATCGACCGCCACATCGCCCCCGCCACCGCCGATCTGCGAGCTGGCGACTGGAACAAGCAGACGTACAGCAAGGCCCGGGGCCTGTTCGGCGCAACATTGGGAATCATTGGCATGGGGGCCATCGGCGTCGAAGTGGCCCAGCGGGCCGGTGCCTGTGGCTTGCGGGTAATCACCGAACCCCGGTCTGACCGTACCCGCGACATCCGCCGCCAAATGGCCGACATCGGCGTTGAGGAGGTGGCCGATCGGGCCGCGCTGTTGGCGACCAGCGACATCGTGTCGCTGCACGTGCCCGGTGGAGAGGAGACCGTGGGCATGGTTGACGCCGAGTTCCTGGCCGCCATGAAGCCCGACGCGGTGCTCATCAACACCAGCCGGGGCGAGGTGGTGGATGAGGCCGCGCTCTTGGCCGCACTCGACAGCACCGACCTAAGGGCCGGACTCGATGTGTTCGCCGAGGAGCCTTCGGGGGGCACCGGCCAATTCAGCTGCGACCTCGCCCGCCATCCCAAGGTGACAGCCACCCACCACATCGGTGCCTCCACCGAACAGGCCCAGATGGCAGTGGCCGAGGGCACCGCCGAGGTGATCGAGGCCTACCGCAGCGGAGTTGTGCTGGACTGCGTCAACCTCGAGCGGGTTCCCAATCGAACCGCCACTCTGAGCGTCCGCCACCTAGACCGGGTGGGAGTGCTGGCCTGTGTGCTTCAGGAGTTGAGCCGGAAGCACATGAACGTGGCCAACATGCAGAATCGGATCTTCTCCGGCTCTCAAGCGGCGGTGGCCATAATCGAAGTGGCCGGGACGATCGACGACGACCTGCTAGGCACTCTCGGTTCCATTGAGCATGTGATTTGCGCATCGGTGCTCGACACCCATCCGGCAGCGTCCCAGTGACCAACGCACAGCCAGGCGACGTCGACCAAGCGTTGAGCGAGCCACTGGTAGCGCCCTTTGCCGGCTGGGTGGTGCATCCCGATTGGGCCGAGCGGGTGATCAGCCGGGCATACGACAATCTCTCGCCATTGCAGCGCCAGTCCCTGGTGGCATCGAACCCCTACAGCTACATGAACGTCACCAGAAGCCGGGAGGATCTCTTCGACAACGCCGACCTCTCGCATGACGATTTGGTTGCGCAGGGCGCCGCTGCCCTCACCCGGTTGCTCAACGCCAACGCATTCGTCCCCTCTGGGCGATCGGCCCTCTATCTCTATCGCCTGACCCACAAGCAGGGCATGCAAACCGGAGTGGTGTGCACCGTGCCGGTGCAGGGCTTTGACGACGGGCGCATTCGCATACACGAAAACGTTCACGACGAGCGGGCCGACCTGCTCACCGCCCATCTTCAAGGTGTGGGGGCCACTTCCAGTCCGGTGGCCATGGCCGTTCGATCTACCGCGGAGCTCTACAACCAGCTGTTTGACATCACCGCCGCCGCGCCTGCCGATCTGGAGTTCGGATCCACCACGGTGCGGCATCAGGTGTGGACGGTTCCGCACGACTACACAGAATCGCTGGCTGCGGCCTTCGAAAACCAGGCGTTGTACGTGACCGACGGCCACCACCGCTCGGCCGCCGCGGTGCGAGCCTGGGCCGCCGAGCCGACCAACCCGGCACTGGCTCGGACATTGGCCGTGGTATTCCCCGATGAACAGCTCCAGGTGCAGGCCTTCCACCGACTGGCCGTCGACCAGCACAACCGCGGCATCGAAGACTGCCTGGCTGCACTCGACGATGTGACCGAGGTGAGGCCGGTTTTCTCCTCTCGGCAAGCTCGCCCTCCGCAAAGAGGGGTGGTCGGGCTCTATCTGGGGGGTTCATGGCATCAACTGGATTTGCCTCCAGCAGTTGGCAACGGAGCGGTTAACGGCCTTGATGTGGAGCGGCTTCGGCGATCCATTCTGAGCCCCGTGCTGGGCGCCGACGAGCTGACCCAGCCCGGGGCAGTGGAGTACCTCCCGGCCTCGCTCGGCTTCGACGAGCTGGCCCGCCGGTGCGATGCCGAGAACCGGGTGGGGTTCGCGCTGCACCCCATGACGGTGCGGGAGCTGATGGCGGTGGCCGACGAGAAGGGGCTCATGCCGCCCAAGTCGAGCTTCTTCGCCCCCAAGCCACGCTCCGGCGTATTCCTGCGGATCTTGGGTCGGGGCGCCACCTCCCATCTTCCTGCATCCTGACAGAGCAGGTACCGTTGTCGCCGTGTTGATCTCGTCGGACTCCCACGTTGTCGAACCGGGTGATCTGTGGCTGGAGCGCCTGCCCAAGCACCTGCGGGACCGGGCGCCCCGAGCGGTACAGGATCCCGAGAACCACTACTGGTATTTCGAGGCCCCGGAGATGGGTCGGGGGGTAAACCTCACGCTTTCCCGCAATGCCGGAATTTCCACCCAGGAAGTGGACGCCGCCCTGGCCGCCGATCCCGATGCCTGGGTCGGAGCCACGGGCGGGCACGATCCGGTGACCCGGCTGGCTGACATGTGGGTGGACGACACGGTGGCTGACGTGGTCTATCCCACCGCCGGCCTTTCGCTTCTCCAGTACGACGATGTCGAGCTTCAGCTGGCCTGCATCCAGGTATACAACGACTGGCTAGCCGAGTTCTGCGCGGTGGACTCCGACCGGATCATTGGCATCGCCATGATCCCCACCTGGGACATCGACGTGGGCGTGGCCGAGCTCAACCGCTGCGGCGACTTGGGTCTCCGAGGCGCCATCATCTGGAGTTCGCCGCCCGCCACCCGGGAGTACAGCTTCTTCTCCAACCGCTACGAGCCACTGTGGGCCACCGCCGCCGAACGGTCCATGCCGATCTCCATCCACATCTTTGGCGGCCACCAAACTAAGGGCATCAGCAACTACGGCGTCACCGTGGAGGGCACCTACTACTTCGGGATCACGGCGCGCGATGAGCTGGCCCAAACCACAGCCGAGCTGATCGCCGCCGGAGTGTTCGAGCGCCACCCCAACCTGCGGATCGTGGCCGCCGAGGGGGGCATCGACTACGCCGCCCGGCTGGAGCAGCGGCTCGACCTAACCTACAGCGGCGCTTGGAGCCGGATCGACGACACGCTGACCATGAAGCCGTCGGAGTACTTCCGGCGCAACGTTTACCTCACCTACATCGAAGACCCCATCGGGCTGAACAACCTCAGGTTCACCGGCAGCGACCATTTCATGTGGTCCAGCGACTACCCCCACGGCGCAGCCACCTGGCCCCGGTCCCGCGAGTTCGCCACCAATGAATTCAACGAGGCCGGTGTGAGCGAGGCCGACCGGCACAAGCTCACCCTCACCAACGTGGCCGAGTTGTACGGCATCGACTTGGAGACGGTGAGCCAGCCATCTCCGGTCATCGCCGACCAAGTGGCAGAGGCTCCAGCGGCTAACTGATCGGCAGGCTTCGAGAATCAGACGGCGGCGCGGGCGGCTGCTTGTTGATGAGGTGGGTGGCGGCCGACTCGAAGTAGTCCAACATGGCAGTGTGGATTTCCTCGGGCAGTTCCGCCGCAGCCAGCGACAACCGCATGTGGCCCATCCAGGCATCCCGCTCGGCACCGCCGATCTCAAACGGGGCGTGGCGCATCCGGAGCCGAGGATGGCCCCGCTCAGCGCTGTAGTACGGGGGTCCGCCCCAATACTGGGCCAAGAACCCGGCCAGTCGATGCCGGGAGGGACCCAGATCCTCGGGATACAAGGGCCGGAGCACCGGGTCATCGGCCACCCCGTCGTAGAAGCGGTCCACCAGCTGGTCGAAAAAGGCCTGACCGCCCACTGCGTCGTACACCGACTGCTCCACCCGCCTAGCGTATTGCGGCATGTCAGCGGTCATCTTCTTGAGGCACGCCAAGTCGGACTGGAACGCCGGCACAGACGACGATCTCAGTCGACCGCTGGCCGAACGCGGACGCCGGGCAGCAGCCGCCGTCGGCACCTTTCTTGCCGAGGCCGGTCATGTCCCGAATTTGGCTTTGTGCTCACCAGCCGTCCGGGCCCGCCAAACCCTTGAATTGGCGGTGGCGTCCGGCAACTGGACCTGCCCGATCGAGACCGCCGACGAGCTCTACTACGGCTCAGTCGATCACATGGTCGCTCTGGCCTGTCGACGGCAGGTTCCGGTGCTCATGCTGGTCGGGCATGAGCCGACAATGTCCAGCGCTCTGGGGTACTTGACGGGAGCCGATCTGCGCATGCCCACCGGCGCCATCGCCCGGGTGAATCTCAACCTCGACAACTCCGGCGAACTGGAATGGCTCATCCCCCCACGCCTGCTCACCGACCGACAGTGATCTTTCAGTCGCCCTCCGCCTCCGTCAGTTCCGGTGCGGCCGGCTCGGCTGTGGCCTCAACCAACTCTTGAGCTGCGACGGGCCGAGCGATCGCCTCTACGGAGGTTGCTGATTCGATCTGCTTGCCGCCAGCGACCACGCCCCAGTCTTCAAATTTACGGGCTCGGGGAAGCACCCGGCCTTCCAGCGAGCCAATGCTCCTGTTGTAGGCATCAACCGCTCTACTCAGCCCCTTGCCCACGCCATCAACGTGGCCGGCATAGACCCTCAGACTGTCGTATAGGTCGGCAGCCCCGTCGGCGATCTTCTGGGCGTTTTCCTGAAGATCCTGCTGCTGCCATGCCACCGCCACAGTCCGGAGGAAAGCCAGCAACAAGCCAGGAGTGGCGATGAGCACTCGGTGCTTCTGCCAGGCGTCTTCCCACAGCGTGGGCTTCACGTCCATGGCTGCGTCCAGGATGGGCTCAGCAGGAACGAACATCACCACGAAGTCGGGCGACCCATCGACTGCCGAGGCGTAGTCGCGGTCACCCAGGGTCTTGGCGTGGCCCATGAGCGTGTTGGCGTGGCTGTTCAACAATTCGCTCTGGCGCTGTTCATCATCGGAGTGGTGCGCGTCGAGGTAGGAGCTCAACGGGGTCTTGGCGTCGATAACCACCTCCAGGCCGCCGGGGATGTGGACCACCGCATCGGGCCTTCCCCGGCCTTCGCCCAAATCGATGGTGTCCTGCTCAACGAAGTCGATGTGCTCGCTCAACCCCGATAGCTCCAGGATGTTGCGAAGCTGCTGCTCCCCCCATTGCCCCCGCATCTGCGGGGACCGCAGGGCCTCGCTGAGGTCCTGAGCCGTGTCCCGCAGCTGGCCCACCTGGTTCCGCAGCACGTCGTAGGCCCCTTTGCGGTCTTTCTCCATCTCCGTTACCTGCTTCTCGAACTTGTCCAGGTTCTCCTTGACCGGCTTGACCAGCTCGTCAATGGCCTTCTGGCGCTTCTCCAGATCGGTGTCGCTGAGCTGGCGCTGGGTCTCGAACTGCTCTTTGGCCTGCTCCAAGAAGGTCGCGCTGTTGGCCCTGGCCACATCGGCGGCAATGCCCTTGAACTGGGTCTCGATCTGTGTGCGAGCCTCGGCTAGCTCCTCGGTGCGAGCGTGGTGGTCGGCCCTTACCGCGGCCAACTCGGTCCGAGCTGAATCACGCTCGTCTCGGACCTCCTTCAGCTCATTCCGGGCTGAATCACGCTCGCCTCGGGCCTCACTGAGCTGGGTGTCGCGCTCGGCCAACTGGGTCTCCAGCTGAGCCACCCGAGTCCTAGAGTCGTCAGCTCCACCCGCAATGCCAGCAAGGCGCCACCGCTGCACCATGACGGCCAGCGCGACCACTGCGACCGCAACAACGATGAGAAGAACAATCTCCATAGGCCCGCCATCCTAGAAACCCCCGGTGACAGTTTCCGGCCAAGGCTTCAACCAGCGGCTTGGCCTAACCTGCAACCCGCCCGCCCATCGAAGAGGAGGCCCCAAGTGACCCAGATGAACGAGCTCGGTTTCTACACCCTGGCCGGGGCGCCGGAGTCGCCTCGGGAGTTGATCGACGAGGTCCGCCAGGCCGAGGAGCTGGGCATCGGCAACGTGTTCATCAGCGAGCGGTTCAACATCAAAGAGGCGGCCACTTTGTCGGGCGCGGTCGGCGTGGCCGCCGAGAACATGGGAATCGCCACTGCGGCCACCAACCACCACACCCGCCACCCGGTGGTAACCGCGGCCTACGCCATGACCATGCACAAGCTAACCGGAGGGCGCTTCTGCCTGGGCCTAGGCCGGGGGGTCGACCGCCTCTCCCAAGCCTTCGGCCTGCCCCCCATAACCACCGCCCAAATGGAGGACTTTGTGGGCATCATGCGCCGGCTGTGGCGGGGCGAGGCCATCTTCAATCATGAAGGCCCGATTGGGAACTATCCGGTGTTGACCCTCATGGGAGCAAGCAGCGAGCACATCCCCATGGCCCTCACCGCCTTCGGCCCCAACTCCCTGGCCCTGGGCGGGCGCTGCTTCGACGCGGTAGTGCTGCACACGTTCTTCACCGACGAGACCACCGCCCGGGTGGTTGGCGACGTCAAGCGAGCCGCTGAGGCAGCGGGGCGCGACCCGGCTTCGGTGAAAGTGTGGAGCTGCTTCGCCACCATCGGCGACCACCTGCCCGAAGACGTGAGGCTCAAGAAGACGGTGGGCCGCATGGCCACCTACCTCCAGGGCTACCCCGAGCTGATGGCCCGCACCAACAACTGGGATCCCGCCGCGCTGGAACGCTTCCTCGCCGACGAGTTGGTGGCCAACTTCCAAGGCGCCATCGATCAGGTGGCCACCACTGAGCAGCTCGAGCACATCGCCACCCTCATCCCCGACGAATGGCTCGCCCCCGCCGCCACCGGCACGCCCGCCCAGTGCGTGGAGAAGATCCGCGGCCAGTTCGACCTCGGCTGCGACGGCGTCATCCTCCACGGCGCCAGCCCCACCCAACTCCGCCCGATCGTGGAGGAGTACACCCACACCCGCCCCACCGAAAAATTCGACCACCTCCCCGCCAACCCCGGCGGCTGATGGCGCGAGCGGTATAGCGTCATGGCGATGCAAACCGTGACAACCACTGTTGCCGGGCTGGGGATGCGGGAGTTCACTGGGGGGTCGGGCGATCCGCTGGTGATGCTGCACCACTCGTTTGGGAACCCGGGATGGATGCCGATCCACGAAGCCCTGGCCTATCATTACACCGTTCACGCATTGGATTTGCCGGGCTACGGCGGGACAGACGGGTCGGAGCGACCGGAGTGGGCTCGCCATCCTCGGGATCTGGCCTTGCTGGTGGGCCAGTGGCTGCGGGCCAAGGAGCTCGGGCCGGTCGAGTTGGTGGGCTGCGGATTCGGGGGTTGGGTGGCAGCCGAGTTGGCCACCATGTCCCCCGAACTGCTCAAGCGACTCGTTCTGGTGGGCGCAGCGGGGCTGCTGCCCGAAAATGGCCGAATCTACGACCAGTTCTTGGTGTCGCACTCCAATTATGTGGAGGCCGCCTTCTCCAGTACCGAGGCCTTCGAGGCGATCTATCCCCGCAACGGCGACGAATCCGAGGAGCATCCGCTGGGCGACGACACTCTGGTGGTGTGGGACATGAACCGGGAGATGACCACCCGGGTGGGATGGAAGCCCTACATGTACAACCGCCGGCTGCGGCCCCTGCTGGGAGGCGTCACCATCCCCGCCCTGGTGGTGTGGGGCGACAACGATGCCGTGGTGCCCATGGAGTGCGCCCATGCCTATGTCGAGGCCCTGCCCGATGCCCGCCTGGAGATCGTCCCCGACTGCGGCCACGCCGTCGATCTCGAAGCCCCCGAATCACTCGCCGCCATAATCACCGGAGGAGAAGGCTGATGTTCCTGTCGTATTTCACCGAGCAGCCCATGAGCGCCTACCCGGCCGACGAGGGCTTGAAGGAGGGCTTCACCTCGGTGATGTTCTCCAACAAGTACTACGACCCAGTAGAGGGCAGCCGTCTGTTCAATGAGCGCATCGAGGAGTACAAGCTGGCCGATCAGGTGGGCTTCGACGGGATCATGGTGAACGAACACCACAACGCCCCGTTCTGCATGCAGGCCCGCATCACCGTGATGTCGAGCATCCTGGCCGCCATCACCGAGAACGCCAAGATCGTGCAGCTCGGCAACCCGCTGCCCACCTACGACAGCCCGTTGATGTTCGCCGAGGAGATCGCCATGATCGACATGATCTCCAAGGGCCGCCTCATCTCGGGCATCGTGCGGGGCGCCGGGCAGGAGTCGGTGTGCCTCAACGCCAACCCGGCCTACAACCGGGAGAGGTTCAACGAGGCCCACGACCTGCTGGTGAAGACCATGACCGACGACGGCCCGTTCTCCTGGGAGGGCGAGCACTTCCAGTACCGGGTGGTAAACCCCTGGGCTCGGGTGCTGCAAAAGCCCCACCCCCGCATCTGGGTGCCCGGCGTGTTCAGCGCCGAGACCATCCGCTGGGCCGCCCAGCACCGCTATCCCTACATCTCGCTCAACACGCCCCTTCATCTCACCGGTGAGCTCTGGGAAATCTACGACCAAGCGGCCCGGGCAGTGGGCTATGAGCCCGGACCGGAGAACCGGGGCTACTTGCTGAGGGTCCATGTGCAAAAGGACGGCGACAAGGCCCGGGAGAACGCCCGGGAGTTCATGTGGATGCAGGGCGAGTTCACCGGCATCGGCCATCCCTACTGGGTGAGCCCGTCGGGCTACGGCTCATCGGCCCGTCGGCTGGACTACGCCAAGATGGCCAACGCAGAGGTGCGAGGCTCTCGGGCCGCCCCGTTCGAGCAGCAACTGGCCGCTCGGGAGATAGTGGCCGGCACCCCCGACGAGGTGATCGCCGAACTGCGGGTGGTGCTGGAGACGTGCCGCCCGTCGATCCTCATGCTGTGGGGCAACGACGGGGACGTCAACCACGACGACTCCCTGCGGTGCATCGAGCTGATGGGCACCGAGGTGCTGCCCGCCCTGCGGGACATCGGCGACGAGCTGGGACTCCATGACCCCTTCGAGCTGGACTCCCCGATCAGCCTGGCCCTCACCCCGCCCGACGAGCTGAACCCGATCGAGTCGGCCGCCGACGAGCGGCCTGAGGACACCTCGGACAGCCGGTCGCTGAAGATGTTCCGATAATGGGCGAACAACAACCCCAGGTGTCCTACATCCACGCCGAAGACATGGACTTCGCCGAGGTGAAGAGCCAGCAGCACGCCGACGGCCGCCGGGTGTCGGTATGGCTGAAGCTGATGGAGCTGACCCAAGAGCGAGCCGTGTACCACACGCGATACGACCCCGGCCTGGTGCTGGAGCGCCACGGCCACAACAGCGACCACTTCATTTTCGTCATCGACGGCGAGGTCACCTTCGACGAGGAGGTGTGCCGGGCCGGAACCCTCATCAAGCTCCCCCACTTGGCCACGTTCGGCCCCATCAAAGTGAGCGACCAGGGCGCCGAGATCTTGGAGATCTACTTCGGCGACTCCCGCCCCGCCCCCGCCGACAAGGCCGAGCACGCCGCCATCCTCGAAGAGCGCGGCATCACCGAACTCCCCCACCCCCCACTAGACCTCCCCGACTGGTTCGGCCCGAGGACCGACTAACTCTCCAATCCCCGAATCTCAGCGGCAGTGAATCGAGGGCGGGGGGTGGCGCCTACGAAGGAATGGGGATCCCGAACAGCCGAGCGGGGTTGTCGGTCAGGATCTTGCGCTTGCGCTCGTCGCTGAGGTCGTCGCGCTCCACCAGCAGCTTCACTGAGTGGGGGAAGTCACAGTCCCAGTGGCAGTAGTCCGAGGAGTAGCACAGGATGTCGTCACCCACCTGGTCCATAACGTAAGGCAGGGCCGACTCGGTTGACTCCACCCCCACGAAGCACTGCCCCGACAGGAAGTACTCCGAGGGCTTGCGGTCCAGGATTGGGGCCTGGTCGGGCATCAACTCGTACTCCTCATCCAGGCGCTCCAACCAGAACGGCAGCCAGCCGCACCCGGCCTCCATGATGCCCACCCGCATGTTGGGGAACCGGTGCAAGATCCCGCCCACGGTGAAGTTCATCGTGGCCAGCATGGCCCCGAACGGGTGGGTCACGGCGTGCTTCTCCAGCCGGGTGTTGTAGCGGTCCAACACGATCGGCACCTGGTCGGGCGCTTGTCCCCCACCGTGTACGCACACCGCGGCGCTGTGGCTGTCGGCCACCTCCCACACCGCGTCGAGGGCCGGGTGGTCCAGGTTGCGGTCCAACACGTGCTGGGCGGTCACCATGCCCACGAACAGATCCGGATACTGGGTAAAGCACCGGTCCAGCTCGGCGGCGGCCCGCTCCGGGTCTATCAGGGGCAGCTTGGCCACCAGCTTCAGGCGGGCGGGGTCGTAAGCCGCATAGGTGGCCCGAGCGTCGTTCAACAGCCGGCACAGCTCGTCGGCAAAGCCCGGATCGCCCAGCGCCCACTCCTCGCCCGAGCCCGGCGGGAACATGACGGTCACGTCGATGCCCTCGAGGTCCATATCGGTCATCCGGGGTCCGGGCACCGCCATGCCCTCCCGCTGAAGCGGCGTCTCGAAGTCCAGCTCGCCCGCGGCATATTCGCCGTAGTTCTGATCATCCTCGGTGTGTACTGGCGATCCAGCTCCCGGCAGGTCGCCGTAGATCTCCTTCATCTTGGCCACGTACTCCACCATCTGGGGCCGCCACTCGGCGCTGATCCCATGGCGCCACTGGGGCGGCTCACCCCCGTGCCCGTCGGAGTCGATCACGTAATACCCGTACTTGCCCATACCACCATCGTGGCACTTGGGAGGCGTAGCTGCTAGAAGTCAAGCCGTGAGGTTCCAGACATGAGGGCAGTGGTGATCTTCGAGAGCCGCACGGGGAATACCCAGCGGGCCGCCGAGATGATCGGCGGGGAATTGCGGGGGGCCGGTTACGAAGTAGCCGTGCGGCCGGTGCATGGGTTGAAGCTCACCGAGATTGCCGAGGCTGACCTTTTGGCGGTGGGCACTTGGGTGGACGGGCTCGTGCTGTTCGGGCATCGGCCGGGGGGCACGGCCAAGCTGATGACGCTGCCTTCGTTGCACCACAAGCCGGTGGCTGCCTTCGCCACCTACAAGTGGTATCCAGGCAACTGCATCGACCAGATTGCCGACTTGCTGGCCTACAAAGGTGCCGACGTGATCCACCAGCGGGCGTTCAACAAGGCGCAGCTTGATGTGCTGGTTCCCGAATTCGTCAACGACGTGTTGGCCGCCGTGGGCGCTCCCCAGATGTCGGAGGCAACCGCATGACCATGGCCACCACCGAAATGCCCCGCATTATCAGCGTGGACGATCACGTGGTGGAGCCGCCGCACCTGTGGACGAGCCGGCTGCCGGCCAAGTACCGCGACGTCGGCCCCCGCATCAAGTACCTGCCCCAGGGCGAGGTGGTGCTCGACGGCGGGACGTACCGGGAGCGCCCTGGCACCGAGGGCCGCAACGTGGCCTGGTGGCTGTACGAAGACCACACCTACTCGGTGAAGCGGCTCATCGCCGCCGCCGGCTATGCCTATGACGAGTTGTCCACCGACGGCATCACCTACGACGAGATGCGCCCCGGCTGCTGGCAGCCGAAGGCCCGCATCGACGACATGGAGATGAACCACACCGACGCCTCGCTTTGCTTTCCCAACTACCCCCGGTTCTGTGGCCAGCTCTTCAACGAGCGCCAAGACAAGGAGCTGTCGCTTCTGTGCGTGCAGGCCTACAACGACTGGATGGTGGAGGAGTGGTGCGGCGACTCCGGAGGCCGGCTGATCCCGCTGTGCCTGGTGCCGCTGTGGGACGCCGAGCTGGCCGCCGCCGAGATCCGCCGCAATGCTGAGCGGGGGGTGCGGGCGGTGGCATTCAGCGAACTGCCCACCTGGCTGGGGCTGCCCAGCATCCACTCCGGGTACTGGGATCCGTTCTTCCAGGCCTGCGCCGAGACCGGCACCGTGGTGTGCATGCACATCGGGTCGGGCACCCGCACCGTGTCCACCGCCGATGACGCCCCCGATGCGGTGACCGCCTCGCTGATCTTCTGCAACAGTGCGGCCTCGCTGATCGACTTCATCTTCTCGGGCGTGCTGCACCGCTACCCCGACCTCAAGCTCATGTATGCCGAGGCCCAAATCGGGTGGATCCCCTACGCCTTGGAGCGGGCCGACGACGTATGGGTCACCCACCAGGGGTGGAGCCAAGCCCGACGCAACATCCCCGAGCCGCCGTCGTTCTACTACTACCGCCAGGTATACGGCTGCTTCTTCAAAGACAGCGTTGGCATCGACCTGCTCGACCGGGTGGGGATCGACAACATCACTTTCGAAACCGACTACCCCCACGCCGACGGCACCTGGCCCAACACCGAGGAGGTGGCCACCCGCCTGTTCGGCCACCTCGATCCCGACGCGATTTACAAGATCGCCCGCGGCAACGCCATCAAGCTGCTGGGCCTGGACATGGATTAGAAAGCGGCACCCAAGGACAGAACCATTAGCGAACAAGGCGACAACCAGCGCGAATTCCAATTCCGGTGCCACGGCTTGATGGGCACAGTGCTGGATCTGCGGATCAAGGGCGGCGACAAGCTGATGTCTCGAGCCGTCGACGAATTCGTGGCTGGGCAAGTGGCTCGACTTGAAGGGGTGTTCAGCGTCTTTGACGACGACAGCGAATTATGCCGCTGGCGTCGCGGAGAGGTTCTCCACCCAAGTGATGAGTTCTGCGAGCTGATGGGTCTGGCGCTGGCGTGGCATCGTCGTTCGGCGGGCCTGTTCAACCCTCTCACCGGCCAACTGACCCAAATGTGGCGCCGGGCCGAACAAGCCGGGTGCATGCCGGGTGCCGCCGATTTGGCAGAGGAGGCGGCATCAATCGCCGAACCCCGTTTCGAGTTGCTCGACCGCGTGCCGGTGCCGTTGGGGGACTGTACTCGGCTGAGCCTGAACGCTATCGCCAAGGGCTACATCGTCGATCGCGTGGTCGAAGCAGCTCTTCGGCGTTTCGAAATCGAGGCCATCAGCCTGAACGCGGGCGGCGACGTTTTGCACCGGGGCAGCCCAGGTCTGGCAGTAGGAATCGAAAATCCACTGCGCCCATACGACAACGAGCCGCCTCTTGTAGTGATCCACCTACAAGACCAGGCGATAGCCACCAGCGGCTCATCACGGCGCGGGTTTCGGATTGGCGATGCCTGGTACAGCCACGTCATCGATCCCCGGTCGGGCCAGCCGGCATTGGGTCCGGCCAGCGTGTCGGTCGTGGCGGACGACGCCATTACCGCAGATGTCGCGGCCACTGTCGCTTGCATTCTCGACCCCCCCGCAGCGCTTGACTGGCTGGCCGAATCAGACGAACTAGCCGGACTAGTCGTAGATCGAGACGGCACCCCTGCCGTCGATCCCCATTGGGGGGAGAGATTCGGCTCAATCAGCTGATTGTGACCAGTATCACGAAGACAGTAATCAGGCCGCCGGCCGCTGCGACGGTCAAAGCGACAAATCGGCGTCGGCGCAAGAACAGCTGCATCGCCAACCCCGTGATCGAGATAGCGACCAGGAACCCTGCTGAAATGTCGATAGCCCATTTCCACAGGGGACCGGCGTCTCGTCCTTTGTGGACGTCGTTCATGATCGCCACGAACCCTTGTTGGGTGACCGTAAGCTCGTAAGTGCTGGCCTCGGCGTCAAAGAACAGGTCGGCGGAGTAGCCCGGTTTCTTGAAGGCAATGGAGCCCCGCCCGTTGACGACGCTGTAGTTGTCCACAGTGCCAGACACTGAGTATTCGCCCCGGACATACTCGGCAATGGCCAAGAACTCCACCGTACCGTCGACGCCAGAGGCCTCGAACGGGAACTGGCCGTTGTGACTCGACACCGAGACATCGTCGCCGAACGTCCAGTCGGGATGGTTCAGGGTTATGCCGGTGAGTCCGAAGAACAACACCACGAGGAGGGCAATCATGCTTGTATAAACGTGAAGGCGGCGGGCCCATAAGTCGGTGGCCCGCTTCAGCCGACTGGCAGGCTGGCGCGCGCCGCGCCCTCCATTGTGCGTTTGCATCGGCCCTTCAGAGTTCGGAGTCGTCGGACTTGGTGCGGGTCTCTCTGCGGTGGCTGTTGGGGAGAAGCCTTCGTGCATTAGCTAGAGGATCAGTTCCGCTGAGGCGTCGGCGATCTCAACGTTGTCGCTCAGCGCAACAGAGAAGGGTTGGCTGCCGATGGTGATCGGCGTGCTGGTGATGCTGTAGGGACCGTGCTCTCGGGCAGCTTCGATGAAGAGGAAATAATCGCCCTGTTCTACCGGGTTCCCAGACAAATCGGTACCGTCCCAAACAACCGAATAGGCACCCGCTGGCCGGGTTGCACCGGACATGGAGGTATCGGAAGCTTGATTGCTGGCCGAATACCAGCGCCGTAGGTCATTGAGCCACCGGGTTCCCTTCTGCTCTTGCAGAAACCAGAGCCCTATGGTGTCGATGAGGTTGCCGGCGTGATCTTCAACCCACACTGCAACGTAGGGATTGAGGATCCGACCCCGGCCGCCAGCACCCGCCACATAGGCAAATGCCACCGCCAACTCAGCACCAGTCGGGAACATGGCCGCTGTTGGCCCGGTGGACTGCACTGCGGGCTCGGTTGGTGTTGGTTCGACGTCACCAGGTGCGGGTTCGGTTGGCGCGGGCTCGAGATTTGTCGCCGCCGCGGGTTCGGTTGGCGCGGGCTCGCTCGGCGCAACGGTCGCCGAGCTTGAGCCTGCGAAAACCTCGGCATCGCTCTTGCTGCAAGCAAGGACAGGGAATGCCACTATGGCCCCAGCCACGGCACTACGGCGAAGAAACGCCCTGCGTGACACCTCAACCAGGCGGGGCTCGAATTCACCTGGGTCATCGGGTCCAACTGAGGCGGGCATCCTCGGAGGTCTAGAGCCTCAACCTGAGAATTTGCCGAGAACGGCTGCCGAGTTTGCCGGCAGGATCCGTTCGATCACCAAGCAATTCCCGGCTGACACTCAGGTTCTTCTCAGAACGGAGTGCCACGATGGAGGTTGTGAAGGGACACCACCTCCTTGTGGTTGACGATGAAGCCAACCTCCGGTCAATGCTCCGGGCCGCGTTGAGCTATCACGGATTTGAGGTAAGCGAATTCCGAGACGGCAGAGAGGCGCTCACCGCCGCGGCTCGCGAAATGCCAGATCTGATCATCTTGGATGTAATGATGCCCGACCTCGACGGCTTTGAGGTTTGCCGACGACTCCGAGCCGACGGCAACCAGACGCCAATCCTGTTTCTTACCGCGAAAGACGAGACCGAAGACAAGGTGCGAGGTCTGACTCTCGGGGGCGACGACTATCTCCAAAAGCCCTTTAGCCTTGACGAACTTGTCGCACGTGTGGAGGCGATTCTGCGCCGCGCCGGGAAGCCAGGCGCATCAAGCGTGCTCAATCTGGCCGATCTGTCCATGGATGACGATGCCTACCGAGTGACCAGGGCCGGCGTCGAAGTGTCGCTGTCGCCCACCGAGTACAGCCTGTTGCGCTACCTGCTGGTAAACCAAGGCCGCGTCCTGTCGAAAGCCCAGATTCTCGACCATGTTTGGCAGTACGACTTCAACGGCAACGGCGGAGTTGTAGAGACCTATATCGGCTACCTTCGCAAAAAGATAGACACCGCCGAGCCTAAACTCATCCACACAATCCGAGGCGTCGGCTACACCCTTCGACTCCAATGACACTCCCTTGGCTCTGCCTGACATTGAGAGGCCAGCGGTGAGGAGGTCGCTGTCGCTTCGAGCTCGCTTGCTTGCCGGAGTTGCCGTAGTCGCAATCATCCTGGCAGCAGCGGCATGGGCAATCGTGTCCAATACCCGCAATCATCTCGTCGATCAGGTAGACGAACATCTCGTCGCCACCGCTGACATCGATCGCGACGGACGATTAGGCGACGGTCTCTTCGATAGACGCCACGATGAGTCTGCGCGGGGCAACCATCTCCCGTCGCATAAAAGCAATCTACAGTCGCGTGAGCAGCCGGGACGTTTGAGCAATATGTTCGAAGGCGCTGTCCATCGCAATCGCGGCCTAGAAACGTTATTCGAGCCGAACCTACCGGATCAGGCATACAGCCCACCCGATCTCGACTGGAACACCGTCGTCAATCGTATCTCCGAGCCGTTCACCGCTTCGGCTGTGGACGACGATGTTAGGTACCGGGTACTGGCCGTTGAACTTCGCGACATCATCTTTGTTCGGGCCCTGCCTTTGACCGACGTTGAAGAGACCGTCGATCGATTGATCCTGTTTGTGGTCTTCGGCGCGGGCTCAATCTTCTTGGTTCTCACCGCCGTCGCCTGGTGGGTCATCCGACTCGGCATCCAACCCATCCGAGCTATGACCGACGCCGCGACTGAGATCGCCGACGGCAACCTCTCCCTTCGCGTTCCCGAACCTAAGACCGTGGGAACCGAGGCCGGTGCATTGGCCCGGGGACTCAACGTCATGCTGGGCCGAATCAAGACGGCGGTGGACAGCCAGGCCCAATCCCAGGAGCGGCTCCGCCGATTTGTGGCCGACGCCTCCCATGAACTGCGGACCCCCATTACCACCATCCGGGGTTATGCCGAGCTGTACCGTCAAGGGGGTTTAGCTGAAGGACGCGACCTCGAAGACGCCATGCGTCGTACCGAACAAGAGGCCCAGCGTCTCGACCGCCTGGTTGAAGACATGCTGACATTGGCCAGATTCGACCAGGAACGCCCAATCGGCCTCAGCGAGATAGACCTCAGCACGCTAATCGCCGACACTGAGGCCGACGCCAGAGTTGCTGCGCCCAATCACGTATTCGCCGCCACCATTGAGCCCGACATCAGCATTACCGGCGACGAGGATCGACTGCGCCAAGTATTGGCCAACGTCGTCAACAACGCCGCTGTCCATACTCCACCCGGCACCTCCGTTACCATCGATGCCCGCCGGTTGGACGACAACGTGGTCGTCGAGATCAGCGATAACGGTCCGGGCATCGACTCCGATCATCTCGCCAGGATTACCGAGCGCTTCTACCGCGCCGATCCATCGCGCTCGCGAGAACACGGCGGGAGCGGCCTCGGCCTGTCGATTGCCGACACAGTGGTTCAGGCCCATGGAGGCAGCCTTGATGTGGCCAGTGAGCCCGACCTCGGGACCTCGGTCACCATCACCCTTCCGCTGCGCCCTCCACAAACTCCAATGCGAGAGGGCGAGGAACCCACTCAAGACAAGGAGAAACCATGACAGAAATCGAAGACCATGATGACTTCGGGGGTCTTTCCAGGGATTTGCCCCACTTAATTGACAGACGTCTAGCTCTTCGTTTGATCGGTGGTGCCAGCCTCGCAGGCGTAGTGGCCGCGTGTGGCACCAACAGCAATCCCGCGGTGATTCCCCAAACTCCTACACAGGCCTCGGGCCAACCCACCCTATCGCCAACCATCACAGCCTCGGGCCAATCCACCGCATCGCCAACCATCACAGCCTCGGGCCAATCCACCGCATCGCCAACCATCACAGCCACGGGCCAACCCACCGCATCGCCAACCATCACAGCCACGGGCCAACCCACCGCAGAGGCCACTTCAACACCGGCTGTCGATCTACCCGGCAACATCGCGAACCCAGGGGCGGAGATACCGAGCGAAACGGCTGGCCCCTTTCCTGCGAATGGCACAAACGGCCCAAATGTCCTGGCCATAGATGGAATTGTCAGGGCCGATCTCACCAGCAGTGTCGGTGAATTCAGCGGCACAGCACAGGGCATCCCCACCGCCATTCATCTAACTGTGGTGGATGCCAGCACCGGGAGTCCTCTCCCCGGCGCTTCGATCTATCTGTGGCATTGCACCGCTGACGGCCGCTACTCGATTTACGAGATCTCCGACCAGAACTTTCTGCGAGGAGTCCAGGCCGCTGACGGTGCTGGCAAGGTGGTCTTCAATACCGTGTTTCCCGGCTGCTATCGCGGTAGGTGGCCTCACTGCCACTTCGAGGTTCATGACAGCCTCAGCAATGCTGTCACCAGCAACAGCGCCATCAAGACGAGCCAACTGGCCATTCCCCGAGCAGACTGCGAGAACGCCTATATCGACAGCCGGTACGGCAACAGCGCCAGAGACTTGGCCCGACTGACCCTCGCTTCTGACAGCGTCTTCCGCGACGGCTGGCAAGACCAACTGGCAACAGTCACAGGATCAAACGCGGATGGCTACTCGATCTCTCTGCTTGTGCGAGTTTGAACGTCGACTCTGAGAAGTCTCATGCTGTGTCAACGCAGAGTAGAGCGAACTTCGAGCGTCGTTGTATTCGGCATGCTTGCGCTCCTTGCAGCTTGCGGAGATCATGCTGAGAATTCGACACCTACTACGGCTACACCAATTGAGGCGGATCCACGACCGATGGTGCAACCAGATTTGTCATCTTCCGCGCCATCAGATGTTACTTTGCAAGAAAATGAGGGGAATGGGCTGCAGATAGACACCAGTGGCAACGATCCGGTCGCAGTGCTCACACCATTGGGAATCCCTGTCGTCGTTATCCAACGCACCGATGCTGGTTATTCGGTGCTGACACCGTGTGGCAACACAGCCCAAATCTCCAAAGGAGAACCCATCGATGGAATACGAGTCGTTGTTGATCCAGGCCACGGGGGACACTGGGACACCGGCGCAGTTGGGCCCAATGGCCTTCTTGAGAAGGACTTGAATCTGAAGCTCAGCCGCGCCGTACTTGAGGAGTTAGCCGACCGCGGCATACCCGCCGCCACTACACGTACCTTCGATTACGGAGTTCGCCTATCTGCCCGAGCCGCCTTCGCTGACGTCCTCGGAGCCGATGTGCTGATATCCATTCACCACAACGCACCTACCTGGAATATTGTCGATATTCCAGGTAGCGAAGTGTACGTGCAATCTGCGACACCCCAACAAGCCCGAGTCGACTCCGCTCGCCTTGGGGGGCTGCTTTACGAAGAGATAATTGCAGGGCTCTCTTCATTCGACGATGTCTCATGGAGCCGCCTGCCTGACGCAGGAGTGCTTCGGGTTCTACAGCCTGACGGCAACGACACTTACGGCATATTGCGCCACCCGTCGACTCCGTCTGCCCTTATTGAGTACGGGTACCTCTCCAACCCCGACGAAGCAAAGCTATTCGCCACACCCGAGTACATCAGGGTTGCCGCCCGAGCGACCGCCGACGCCATCGACACATACCTACACACCGACCGCACCTACTCCGGATTCATACACGAACCCCGGTCATACGATCCACCATCTTCCTCTATACCCTGCGATGATCCCACCATGGAATAGAACAAGCCGACGTGACGAGCCCCCACTCCCCCTACTCTCGTTCAACATCTACAGGGGCTAGACCGCGGCCAGGGCCTGCCAGATGCGCTCGGGGGTGGTGGGCATGTCGATGTGGGCCACGCCCAAATGGGATACCGCGTCCACCACTGCGTTGTGGATGGCCGGGGTGGAGCCGATGGTGCCCGACTCGCCGATGCCCTTGGCTCCCAGCGGGTTCATCGGGCTGGCCGTCTCGGTGTTGCTCACCTCGAATGAGGGCAGCTCGGCCGCGCTGGGCATGAGGTAGTCGGCCAAATTGGCGGTGCGGGGATTGGCGTCCTCGTCGTACTGCACCCACTCGAACAGCGCCTGGGCCGCACCCTGGGCCACGCCGCCGTGCTGCTGGCCGGCAACCAGCAGCGGGTTCATGATGGTGCCGCAGTCGTCCACCGCCACGTGGCGCAGCAGCTCCACCCCGCCGGTCTCGGTGTCCACCTCCACCACGGCCACGTGGGCCCCGAACGGGAAGGTGGCCCCGCCCTGGTCGAAATCGAGCTCGTGGGTGATCACCCCGCCATCGGCGGCCGAGGCCAGATCGGCCCACGACGCGGCCTGAGCAGGCACGCCGGCCACGTGCAGGCCGCCTTCGCCCACCACGATGTCATCCGCGCTGGCCTCCAGTTGCTGGGCGGCCAGCTCCTTGGCCTGGGCCAGCACCTCTTCGCTGGCCTTGTAGACGGCGCTGCCCGCAGTCTGAAGCGAGCGGGAACCCAGTGTGCCCGCGCCCCTGGGGATCTCGTCGGTGTCCGACTGGATGAGCTTGATGCTCTCCATGGGCACGCCCAACAGATCGCTGACGATCATCGAGAACGACGTCTCGTGGCCCTGGCCGTGGGCGCTGGTGCCCACCCGGATTTCGGCCGTCCCATCGCTCAGCACGTCCACCCGGCCGTACTCGGTGTGCAAGCCCAGCGGGGCGGTGATCTCCACGTAGGCAGACACGCCCACTCCCAGCAGCTTGGAGTCGCCCGAGTCCCGCCGGGCGGCCTGCTCGGCCCGCAGATCACCGTAACCGGAGGCTTCGAGCGCGGCGTCCAGCGCCTTCTCGTACTCGCCGGAGTCGTAGTTGGCACCGGTGATGGTGGCGTAGGGGAACTGGTCGGCGCCGATGAAGTTTCGCCGCCGGATCTCTGCGGGGTCGATGCCCAGCTCGTCGGCACCCACGTCCAGCACCCGCTCCAAAATCTGAGTTGCCTCGGGACGACCGGCGCCCCGATAGGCGGCGATCTGGGTGGTGTTGGTGACCACCGCGTCGCCCACGAACCTGACCTTGGGAATCTGGTACACGCCCTGGGCCATGGTCTGGGTGAGGATGGGCAAGAAGCTGCCGATGGCCGGATAGGCCCCGGAGTCGGCCAAGCAGTGCAGGTTCAAACCGGTGATGCGGCCATCGCCGTCGAAGCCCATCTTGGCGGTGAGGATGTGGCCCCGGCCCTGCACCAGCGACACCATGTCTTCGGAGCGCGACTCGGTCCACTTCACCGGGCGGCCCAACTCCAAGGCGGCCTTGGCTGCCACCAGGTACTCGGGATAAAGGCCAGTCTTGGCCCCGAAACCGCCGCCCACCGCGGGGGCGATCAGCCGCACATTGTCGCCGTCGAGGCCGAACAGGCCGGCAAACCCGTCCTTGAGGCCGATTGGCGCCTGGCTGGGAAAGGTCACGGTCATGCCGCCTTCGGGGGTGCCGGGCTCCACCAGGATGCCGTTGGGCTCCATGGGCACCGCGGCCAGCCGCTGGCTCTCCATCTTCACCTCGGCCACATGGGCGGCCTCGGCCAAACCGTCGTCTTCGCCGAGTTCGGTGTGGAAGGCCAGGTTGCCGCCCTCGTTCTGGGGCCACAGCACTTCGGCTCCCTCGGCCAGCGCCTTCTCGGGGTCGGCGTTGGCCGGCAGCGGGTCGTAGTCCACGAACACCGCCTCAGCGGCATCCATGCCCTGCTCGCGGGTCTCGGTGATCACCGCGGCCACGATGTCGCCCACGAACAGCACCCGCTCACCGGCGATCTGCGGGCGCTCGAACACCGGGAGCATGGGGAACCCGGCGGTGGCCGGCAGGCCAATGTTCTCACCGGTGTACACCGCCAGCACGCCGTCCATGGCCTGAGCCTCGAGCGCATCGACCTCCGTGATGGTGGCGTGGGCCATCGGCGAGCGCACAAACGTCACGTAGGCGGTGCCCTCAGGAGTGAAGTCGTCGTAGTAGCGCTCTGCGCCGGTGAGCAGCCCGGGATCCTCGACGCGAACGACGGAATTCCCCAAAATCGAACCAGAACTCGACACGGTTTTCCCCTTTTTTGTAATCGGGAGTCGGGAGGATGTTAGAACCACCTCATGGATTTGAGCCAGCTTTACGACCCGGCGCTCGACGAATATGTGCCGGAAGCCATGGACTTCTTGTCGAAGTTCTCGTTTGTATCGGCGGCCCCTGATCTGTCGACCCCCGAGGGTCGGGCCCAAGCCCGAGACCTCGAGTCTCTAGGCGGGGGCATCCTCGCCTCCTCCTTTCTTGATGACGTGGACACACGCACCTACCTCGGCGCGGCGGGCGACGAGTTGGAGCTGCGGGTATTCGCGCCCGACGGTCCGGCCCGGGCGCTGTATCTCGACATCCACGGCGGTGGCTTTTTTATGGGCCACCCCAAGATGGGCGACCTGGGAAATCGGGCCATGGCCCGCAAGCACCAGATCGCGGTGGTCAGCGCCCAATACCGCCTCGCCCCCGAACACCCTTGGCCCGCCGGTCCCGACGACTGCGAGGCCGCCGCACTGTGGGCGCTGGGACCGGGCCGCGACGAGTTCGGCTCAGTGCCCCTGCTGATCGGCGGGGGTTCGGCCGGGGCCAACTTGGCCGCCACCACGCTGGTGCGGATGCGAGACCGCCATGACGCTGCCGGTGAGTTCATCGGGGCCAACCTGGTGTACGGGGTGTTCGACCTGAGCGGCACCCCGTCGCAGATCAAGCTGGGCAATGTCGAGTTCCGGGAAATGTACGTGGGCGACCACGACACCAAGGGCCGCCAGCACCCCGACATTTCCCCGCTGTACGCCGACCTGAACCACCTGTGCCCCGCGCTGTTCACCGTGGGCACATACGACTACCTCTACGACGACTCCCTGTTCATGGCCGCCCGCTGGCGGGCGGATGGCAACCCCGCCGAACTGGCCATCTACCCGGCCTCACCCCACGGGTTCACGGTGTTTCCCACCAAGATGACCAAAGCCGCCAACAAACGCACCGACGCCTGGCTGGCCGGAATCCTCGATGGCTAGAGGGTTCCCCGCCCTGACGGAATCCTCCCTTGGGGTCTTCTCCCGATAGCCGATCAGTAATAGCTGAGGTTATCTGAAAATAACGTAAAGTTGTTTACTGTGAGCGTGCAGGATTGGTACCCTGCAACTATGCCCGCAACCCTGGCTGCCCCCACGATGGCCGACGCCGAGCGGGCCGCGGCTGCGGTCTTGGAGGGCGGGGCGGCGTGCGTGATGCTGTTCGGGTCGGTGGCCCGCGAACAGCAGACCGAGGACAGCGACATCGACCTGGTGGCCGTCTTCGACGACCTGGGCGACTACCAGGAACGCTGGAAAATCCAAGGCCAGCTTCAACACCTGGCCCGGGAGGCCACCGGCCACCAGGTCGACGTCCACGTCACCGATTGGCCCGAGTGGGTACATCGCTCAACCCGGATGCGGACCACCTTCGAAAGCGGCGTGAAATTCGACGCCCTTGTATTGGCCGGAACCCTAACCCCCGGTCCTCGCACCAACTGGAACAAGGAAATCGAATTGCCCTCCACCCACCACGAGGAAGCCGTCCAAAGCCTCCTCCACACAGACCTGTCCCTGACACTGCTTGGAGTGGTCTACCGCTCGGAGCCGAGCGACGAACCGCCCACGCCCTCCCCGGAGATCAACCCGCAAGACCCAGCCCGGAAGCGCTTCGCAGGCATCTGCTCCCAAGCCCATGCAGTCACGGAGAGCGCTCTGACTGCGCTGATCCACTGCCAAAACCAAGAGCGCCCTATGCTCACCCACCAGCTTCACCAGCTGCTCGCACTGGTCAAAGAGCCTTCCCACTCCCGAATCGAAGACGCGCTCCGCCGCATCATCGACCTGGAGGGAAGCGAACGCCCGAACGAGCCCTACATCAACTGGAGGGTCCACGGAACGTACGTCACCTACCGGACCATCCCCTTGAATGCCCCTATCACCGACGACCATGTCCTCGCCGCCCTCGAAACGGCGAGCATCGTCATCGAAGAGATCGCCCAAGCCACCGACGACGAGCGCCTCACACCCCTGCAAGCCACCCTCGACCGAGCCTGGGCCACCTACAACACCGTCAACATCGCCACCGGCAAGCCCTTCCCGCGCTAGCCGGAATCCTCGACGGGGTGGGCGGCTAGCCTCTGAAGCGGCGGCGGGTGCCCCTCGAAGCCGTGTTGGCCCGCCCCCGGGCGCGCCACCCGCCCCCGGGCGGCACCTTTCCGACCTTCATCACGTCCAAATGGACCAGATCGCCGGGCTCGGGGCGCTCATAGCGCCGAATCACGCGGCCGGTGGGCCGGTCGATCCAGCTGAGCCGGTTTAGCCCGTTGCGCACCAGGATCTTGTGCACCGTCGACGCCGGCACCCCCAACCGCCCCGCAATGCGGGCCGGACCCCACCGCTTTTGGCGGCGCAGCCGGCACACCTGCTCCTCGGTCCTCGCATCGGTGCGCCGCGGCGACCGGCGCGGGCGAGACGACCGGTCCTGGAGACCGGCCTCGCCGTGCTCGACCCAGCGGTGCCACCACTTGGCCACCGTGGACCGCGACAGGCCCATCTGGGCGGCCACATGGGCCTGGGGCATCCCGCCCTCGATCCGCTGGACCATCAACAACCTCCCCATAGGGGCCAAGCGTGCATTAGCGTGCGACATCGAGCCTCCCTTGCTCAGTGCGGTAGTTCGCAACCACCACACTGGCATTGGAGGCTCACCCAATAGCGGAGCTACCTGCCCGAGCTAACAACCTCTGTGGACAGAACACCTAGTACGCGGTGATGACAAAGTGATTCGAGTCGAACTCATGGAGAAGCTCGGCAGCTTGGCCTCTCGACGGGTCGACGATCCAGGCTTTGTGGGGGGCCATCAAGACGATCGAATTCCCGTTGGCGGTCCATGCCGCGGAACCGTAGAAGGACGACGATGGCACAACAACGGGGGGTTCGTTGTTGTCTACATCAACTACATATAGGGATCGTCGGTACCCTCGATCGCCTTCCTCCGGCGCAGCAACGACTACATCGACAAGGAACCGACCGTCATCGGTCACCGTTGAAACGGGCACCGAAACATCAGGGATTTGGGAGTAGCCCACAGCCGACCACTTTCCGCCTACGACTGGCATGGGGACCCTTTGTCTCCCAGCGTCGCTCACGACGATGAGATCTCCGCCGTCCTGCACCAAGGCAACGTGATTCACCCCTACCCCGATCGGCATACCAGGACCTACAAGAGCAACCTCGCCAGATTTGGTGACTGTCAAGACCTCGCCATCTTCATGGCTATTGACCACGAGTTTCGCCTCGGCCGTAACACCAACGGGAACAAGACTCCTCGGATCGGTGAAGGCCCCAAGCACCGAGGATCCGTCAGAGGCAAGAAGATAGGCGCGGGTGCCATAGCCTTCGCCGCTTCTCATCTGCAATGCAGGCTGCACAACCCATACCGCGGTTCCATCCTGGGTTGGCGCCGCATGCACGTCGTTTGCCACCCCTGCAATGTGATCAAACTCAAGTGGCCCAAGCTCGATTGGTTCCTGGGAGAAATCGGCGTCCTCCACAACGAAGACACGCGTGCCTGTTGAAACGACTACATCACCGGACTTCGAGATCGTCAAACCTGAGACAGCATCGTGCGGAATAGAGTGTTCGGACGGCCCATACTCCTGGGCATTGCCCGCGAGATCGACCGTTGCGAAGCTGGGTCCATTCGGATGCACTGCAACTACAAGGCCCAGCGAGGTCTCCCTCAGGGTGTCCTGCGGTGACGATGGGCCCCGCACCAAATGAAGCACCGTGGCAATCGAGCCCGCGACCAGTAATGCCCCAAATCCCACAACCACAAACGTTCGGTAGCGACGGATTGCCATCCACTCTCACAATAAGTCACGACAGCGGATCCTTCACCGTGTTCCCCACCAAGATGACCAAAGCCGCCAACAGCCGCACCGACGCCTGGCTGGCCGGAATCCTCGATGGGGTGGGCGGCTAGCCTCTGAATATGAGCCTGCTAGACGAATTGGTGCCGTCGGCCCGCCACGTGGGGATCGACGATGTGCCGTTCGTGGACAACATTGCGGTCGGAGCTCGGATGCGGCTGCTCCAGGTGAACGCCGAGGACGGTCTTTATGTGCTGCACGGCTTTATGCCCGCAGGACTGAACGTGCAGACCCACCGCCACGAGGGGCCGGTGCTGGCCTTCACCCTGAGCGGCGCCTGGGACTACCGGGAGAACGACTTCATGAACCGGGGTCGCAGCTACCTCTACGAGCCTGAAGGCTCCATCCACACCCTGTTTGTGCCCGAGGACAACGACGAGCCCACCGAGCTGGTGTCGGCCATCTACGGCGACGTGGAATACCTCGACCCCGACGGCAACGTGGAGTACATCTCCAACGCCCAAACCAACCTGGAGATGTACTACCGCTACTGCGAAGAGCAGGGCGTCCCCCGCCCCAACGGCATCCTGCTTTAGCCCTCGTTCAGCCGGCGATGTCGAGGTGGCGGAGGCGGCCGCGGGTGAGCTGGCTGGCCAGGTAGGCAGCCACCGCGATGGCGGTGATGGCCAGAACCCAGCGAATGCCGATGACGCTGGCTATCCCTCCTTGCACCAGGATGCTGAGTGGCGCGGCCAGGCCGAAGAGCATCATCCACAAGCTCATAACCCGGCCCCGGTAGGTGTCGTCGCACAGGCTTTGGAGCGCGCTGGTGAGGGTGGGCATGGTGACCATGAAGGCCAGGCCCACCCCGCCCATTGCCAACACGCCCAGCGCGAAGGTGGGCACCACGGCCAGCAACATGGTGAACACAGCCACCGCACTGATGCCGATGGTGGTGAGACGGCTGTAGAGCGTTCCTCGGTCGAACTGGAGCAGCAGCACCGCGCCGATGAGCGATCCAATACCGAATGCACCCAGCAGCACGCCGAAGCCAGCGGCATCCACGCCGAAGGCGTCGTCGGCGATCACGGGGGCGAGCCATTGCGTCGGGGAGATGGCGGCGGCCAGCATGAAGCTGGCCAGCATCACCACTCGGATACCCTCGACGCTTCTGGCGTATCGGAGTCCTGACAGGAAATCGGCGAGGAAGCTGTGGCTCGACGACGCCCCGGGCGGGGGCCGGGGCGGCAACAGGCTCAGCCCGACAACGAGCACGGTAAAGCTGGCCGCGTTGAACCAAAATGCCGCGGCTGGCCCCCAGAACTGGATGAGCCATCCGCCCAGCATGGGGCCCACCGCCCGGGAGATGTTCCACTGGGTGGAGTTCAAGAAGATGGCGTTGCGCATGGCCCCGCTCGGCACCAGCTCCACCACGATGGCCTGCTGCACCGGTGCCCCTACCGATGCGGTGGCACCCCCGCCGATGGAGAAGGCCACTAGCACCCAGAATGTTTCGGCGTCGATCTGGACCACCCAGGCCAACGCCACTGCCACCACCATCTGGCCCACCACCGTGGCCAAGAACAGGCGGGTGCGGCTGTAGCGGTCGGCCAGCGATCCCCCGAACGGGCTCATCACCAACAGGGGAATCAATCCGGCGGTGGCCGCCACCGTTACCTTCCAGGGGTCGTCGGTGATGTCCTCCACTAACCAGCCGATGGCGGCCAGGTACATCATCGACCCGATGTTGGATACAACGCTGGTGGTCCAGTAGAGCCGATAGTCCCGATAGCCCAGCGCATGCACCGACCGTGGCACTCGCCGATCAGGACCCTCGATCACCCGCTCTTTCTACTCCCCTGCTCCCTGCTGGGCCGTCATCCGGCCGGTCTGGGAAAAATCAGGGGCCGGCAGCGGTGACCGTGTCGGTGTCGCGCCCGGAGCGTATGACCCGGCCGGGGCGGGCGTCGGTGAGGGCACCGGCCCGCTGGGTTTCCACCCCGTTCACCAGCACGTGCTCGATACCCTCGGCGCCACCGGTGAGCCGCCACCCTCCTCCAGGCATGTCCCAGGCGGTGGTAACCGGGGCCTTGGTGAGGCGGGCCGGGTCGAACACCACGATGTCGGCACACCAGCCCTCGGCCAGCCGTCCTCGGCCCCGCAGGCCGTAGTGGCGGGCCGGACGGTCGGTAACCAGGTTCACTGCCTGCTCCAAACTGAGGAGTCCCCGATCCCGCACCGTGTCGCCCACCAACGCCGAAGTGCAGCCCCAAGTCATCATCATGTCCAGATGGGCCCCGGCGTCGGAGCCGCCGGCCAGCACCCGGGGGTCGCCCAGCATCTCGGCCCGCTTCTTCCACGACTCGTCGTCATCGCCCACCACCGGGGGCCCGAATCCGGTCATCAGGTCGTCTTCCAGTGAGATATCGCACATCACATCGAAGGGCTCCTGGCCCCGCTCAGCGGCCAGGTCGCCGATTGTGCGCCCCACCAGCGCCTCCAACGAGGAGGACGACACATCCACCACCGTGGTCTCGGCCCACCGCACCCAGGTGCGGTGAGACGCCTGGGCCGCGCCTTCCACCAGCCGCTGGCGCACCTCGGGACGGGACAGGGCCTCAACCTTTGCGGCGTGGTCCAGGTGCATGATCTCGGCCCAGTCGGGCAGGGTGTCGTAGAGCACCCCGGTAGCAAAGTTCAACCGCATCTGCATGACGTCGGGCAGCATGAGCCCCACCACAGTGGCACCCTGTTGTCGGGCGTAGTCGGCGGACCCCAGGCGGTTCTCCAGGTAGTCGTCCTCGCCGGGCCGCACGTTGAACAGGTTCCAGTTCATCGGACGATCAGCGGCCAGCACCATGGCGGTCATCAATTCGTAAGCCTCTGGAGACCACAGGTAATCGATGCTGGGAATGATCTCCAGGGTGGTGCCGGGGTAATCCCGGCAAACCCCGGCCAGCGCCACCATCTCGGCGTCGGTGGCCGACCGAGACGGCACCGGATCGCCGTTGTGGTCGTTGTGGGCCGAAGCCCGGGTAGAGGAGAACCCCAGCCCGCCTTCGGCCAAGCTCTGGGCCAGCAGCGATTTCATGGCCTCGAGCTGCTCATCGGAGGCCGCCTCGCCCACCGCGGCCGATCCCATCGTCAGGCGGCGCACCGTGCTGTGGCCCACCAAGAACCCGGCGTTGACGCCCAGTCCGTTGCCCTCCAGGCGATCCAGCCACGATCCGAACGACGACCATCCGAAGTCCAGCCCGGCCTCCAACGACTCGGTGGGCATGCCCTCCACCCGGGCCAGCATCCGCATCACGTAGTCGGCCTCGTCGGACACCATCGGAGCGATGGTAAAGCCGCAGTTGCCCCCAATGGCGGTGGTGATTCCGTGCAGCGACGACGGCGTGAGGTGGGGGTCCCAAAGCACCTGGGCGTCGTAGTGGGTATGCACATCGATGAATCCCGGGGCCACCGCCAACCCGTCGGCGTCGATCTCCTCGCGTCCGGGCTCGTCGGAACGGCCAATGGACACGATGCGCCCGTCTCGCACCCCGACATCTGCTACCCGACCCGGCGCTCCGGTGCCGTCCACCACCATTCCGCCCCGAATCAAGCAGTCCAACATCGTCATACCCCTGCGCTATCGTCGTTTTCCGGGCAACTGAGCCCAACCCCCCTACCGTACCCGAGACGTCCGACTGGAGTTCCTGATGTCGCCACGCCCTTTGAGGGACATCTTGTGAGGCGGCGAATCGGTGTCGTGGGGGCCGGGTGGACCGGAGCCGTGGCCGGCCGCCTGCTCACCGATGCGGGCTTTGCGGTGGAGGTTCTGGAAAAGACCAGCGTGGTGGGGGGGCATTCTCGGGCCGAGACCATGAACGGGGTGGTGTACGAGCCCAACGGGGCCCACATCTTCCACACCGACAATGAGGCGGTAAACCAGTTCGTGAACTCCCACGGGCTCACGCGGCCCTACGACCACAAGGTGCTCACCGAGGTGTTCCTGTCGCCCGACGATGACGAGGGCCACTTGTTGTCCTGGCCGCCCCAGGTGGAGGAGCTCAAAGATCTGCCAGTGTGGCCGACGGTGGAGCGGGAGCTGGCCTCCCTTCCCTCCCAGCCCACTGGCGACAATTTCGAGGACTATGTGGTGTCGATGATGGGCCGCACCTTGTACGACCTGTTCATCCGCGACTACACCGCCAAGCAGTGGGGCCGCCCGGCCACCGAGCTGTCGGCCCGCTTCGCCCCCAAGCGGGTGGAGCTACGCCGCGACGGCCACCGGGGGCTGTTTCGGGACCGCTGGCAATACTTCCCGCCCAACGGGATCAACGAGGTGATCGAGTCGGTGCTGTCCACCGTGTCCGTCACGCTCGACAGCGAGATCACCGTGGACGATGCCCACCGCCTGGGCCAGGACTATGAAGCGGTGATCATCACCGCTGCACTGGACGACTTCGCCCGCTGCCCCGGCGAGCTGGAGTGGCGGGGCATCGAGATGCGGTCGCGTTTTGAACCGACAGACGACCCCGGCGGCGTGCTTACCCCCGCTTATGTCACCAACCGCCCGTCGACCCGAGTTCTCTACACCCGCACGGTGGAGACCAAGCACGCCACCGGGCAGCAAATCGATGGCACCGTCGTCAGCGAGGAGATGCCGGGGGCGCCTCGACGCCACTACCCGGTGCTGACCGCCGACGGCGCCAACGAGCGCCGCAACGCCGAGCTCGCCGAGAAGATCGCCGAGCACTTCGACATCCCGGTGTACTTCGCCGGACGGCTGGCCACCTACCGCTACATCAACCAGGACGAGGCCATCGCCGACGCCATGGCCGTGGCCCACCGAGTGGCCGCCGAGCTGGGGGGATAGCCGGTCATGGCCGACGCGATGCCTAAGGGTTGGAGTTTCTGGATCGACCGGGGAGGCACGTTCACCGACGTCGTGGCCCGAACACCCGATGGCGACGTCACCACCGTCAAGCTGCTGTCGGAGAGCCCCCGATACCGCGACGCCGCCATCGAAGCCATCCGGACCCTGCTGGGGCTGAGCGCCGACGAGCCGATCCCGTCGGACCAAGTGGCCGAGGTGAAGATGGGCACCACCGTGGCCACCAATGCCCTGCTCGAGCGCCAGGGCGAGCCCACCGTGCTGGTCACAACCCGGGGCTTCGCCGACGCCCTCCGCATCGGCTACCAGACTCGGCCCGACCTCTTTGCCCTCGACATCGTGCTGCCCGACATGTTGTACAGCCAGGTAATAACGGTGGACGAACGAGTGCGGGCCGACGGCACCGTCGAGCGATCACTGGATGAGGACGACGCCCGACAGCAGCTGGCCGCGGCCCACCGGGCTGGATTGCGGTCGGCGGCCATCGTGCTGGTACACGGCTATCGCTATCCCGACCACGAAGCCCGTCTGGCCGAGATCGCCGCCGAGGCGGGGTTCGAGCATGTCTCAGCCAGCTATCAGGTGAACCCACTCATCCGCCTGGTGCCCCGGGGAGACACCACCGTGGCCGACGCCTATCTCACCCCGGTGCTGCGCCGTCACATCCAAACGGTGGAAGACCAGATCGACACGTCGCTCTTCTTCATGCAGTCCAACGGCGGTCTAGCCCACCCCGACCACTTCCGGGGCAAGGACGCGCTGTTGTCCGGCCCGGCCGGCGGGGTGGTGGGAATGGCCCGCACCGGTGAGGCTGCCGGCCACCACCGCCTGATCGGGTTCGACATGGGCGGCACATCCACCGACGTATCCCACTACGACGGCCGCTTCGAGCGCACTACCGATGCGGTCGTCGCCGGGGTCAGGGTGCGAGCGCCGATGATCTTGATCCACACCGTGGCCGCCGGGGGCGGCTCGATCCTGTCGTTCGACGGAAGCCGATTCCGGGTGGGTCCCGACTCGGCCGGCGCCGAACCCGGCCCGGCCTGCTACGGCAACGGCGGTCCGCTCACCGTGACCGACGCCAATGTCGTTCTCGGCCGCTTGCACCCCGACCACTTTCCGGCAGTGTTCGGCCCTCGCGGCGACCAGCCACTCGATGCCGCCGCGGCCCGGACCGCCTTCGCCGAATTGGCTGCGGCCATCACCCAGGCCACCGGACAATCGTGGACCCCAGAGAGGGCTGCTGAGGGGTTCTTGGATGTGGCGGTGCAGAACATGGCCAATGCCATCAAGACCATCTCGGTGCAGCAGGGCCATGATGTGAGCGCTTACACCTTGGCCTGCTTCGGTGGCGCTGGCGGCCAGCACGCCTGTCGGGTGGCCGACGAACTGGGCATGTCCACCGTGTTGATCCACCCCCACGCCGGAGTGCTCTCGGCGCTGGGCATCGGCCTGGCCGACGTGCGCTCGGTAACCGAGCGAGCGGTGGGCCAAACCCTCAACGAGAAGCTGCTGGGCGCCATCGCCACCGACATCGGGGAGCTGGCCGCAGCGGCCTACACCGAGGTGGCCGCCGACCTGCCCCACTCCCACATTCACATTGAAGCCAGCTATTTCTTGCGATACGAGGGATCTGACACCGCACTCGAAGTGGCTGCCGACGACTACCGGCCGGTGGTGACAGCTTTCGAAAACCTCCACCAGACCCGCTTCGGATTCGCCTCCCCAGAGACGCCGATCGTGCTGGAGTCGATCCAAGTGGAGGCCATCGGCCGCAGCAGCCTGTCGGAGACCCTGGCCGAACAGCCCATCGACGGTTCATCGCCCGAACCCAGCCCCTTGGCCAACCACGAGGCCAGCTTCGAGGGACAGGCCCATGACATCTCCTTCTTCGACCGAGCCGAGCTGGGATCGGGGACAGCCGTAGACGGCCCCGCGGTCATCGTCGACCCCCACTCCACCACGGTGGTTGAACCGGGCTGGGCCGCGGCAGTGGCCCCAAGCGGCGAACTAGTGATGCGCCGCATAGCCCCCCGCACCGGTGCAGACGTGGGCACTCATGCCGACCCGGTAATGCTGGAAATTTTCAACAACCTCTTCATGAATGTGGCTGAGCAGATGGGGGTGGCGCTGGAGAACACCGCCGCCTCGGTGAACATCAAAGAGCGACTGGACTTCTCTTGTGCGGTGTTCGACCCCGACGGCGAGCTGATCGCCAACGCCCCCCACATGCCGGTCCACCTGGGCTCGATGGACATGGCGGTCAAGGCGATCATCGCCCGCCATCCCGAAATGGCGCCGGGCGACGCCTTCATCACCAACGCCCCCTACAACGGCGGTACCCATCTGCCCGACGTGACCGTGGTCATGCCGGTATTCGATGCCGACGGCGATGAGATCTTGTTCTTTACCGCGTCGCGCGGCCACCACGCCGACATCGGCGGCACAGTCCCCGGCTCAGCCCCCGCCGACGCCTCGCACATCTCCGAGGAGGGCGTGCTGTTCGATGGCGACGTTCTGGCCCGGGGCGGGCGGTTCCAGGAGACAGAGATCCGAGACTTGCTCACCGGCGCGGAGTGGCCGGCCCGCAATCCCGACGTCAACATCGCCGATATCAAAGCCCAACTGGCTGCCTGCCAGAAGGGAGCCGTCTCCCTGGGTGAGGTGATCGACTACTACAGCTTGGAGACGGTGCATGCGTACATGGACCACGTGAGGGCCAACGCCGCCGACTCGGTCCGCCGCCTGATCGATCGCCTGGAAGACGCCTCGTTTACCGTTGCGTTCGACGACGGCTCCCGAGTGTCGGTGACGTTTCGCATCAATCGCGGCCAACGGAGGCTCACCGTCGATTTCACCGGAACCAGCGACCAGCACCCGGGGAACTTCAACGCCCCCCACCCGGTGTGTCGGGCCGCGGTGCTCTACGTGCTGCGCTGTCTGGTTGACGACAACATCCCGCTCAACAGCGGCTGTCTGGAACCGGTTGAGTTGATTATGCCGTCGCCCAGCATGATCAGCCCCGTTGAGCCCGCCGCAGTGTTCGCCGGGAATGTGGAGACCTCTCAGCACATCGTGGACACCCTGTTCGGTGCAGTGGGCACGGTGGCCGCCTCTCAGGGGACGATGAACAACGTGGTGTGGGGCAACCAGCGACACCAGTACTACGAGACGGTGTGCGGCGGAGCGGGGGCCACCGCCCGGCGGGACGGCTGCGACGCAGTACACACCGGGATGACCAACGCCCGTCTCACCGACCCCGAGGTGCTGGAGCAGCGCCACCCGGTGGTGGTGGAGGACTTCTCCATCCGACAGGGCAGCGGCGGCGAGGGCCTCCACCGGGGCGGCGACGGGGTGGTGCGGCGCACTCGGTTCGAAGAGGCCATGAGCCTCAACGTGCTGTCGTCCCGGCGGGACGTCGCCCCCTACGGCATCGAGGGCGGCTTGCCCGGCGCCGTCGGGATCAACCGCATACTGAGGTCTGACGGCACCGTTGAAACCCATCCCGGCGTTTTCCGCACCGAGGTTGAGCCCGGCGACCGTTTCGAAGTGTCCACCCCCGGCGGCGGAGGCTACGGACCGCCCGAGGATCGCTGAGCGGCCAGGCGTACGCCCTCGACGATGCTGGTGTAGCCGGTGCAGCGGCACAAGGTGCCGGACAGGAACTCCCTGATCTCGGCGTCGGTCGGTTCGTCGGCACCGGCCGGGCGATCGGCCAGCCAGGCCGCGGTGGACATGACGATGCCCGGCGTGCAGAAGCCGCACTGGAAGCTCATGGCATCGGCGAACGCCTGCTGGACCGGCCCCAACACCGGGTTGCCCGGATCGGACGCATCTACCAACCCCTCGATGGTGGTCACCTCGCAACCTTCGGACTGCACCGCCAGCATGAGACACGACCGCACGGCGGCACCGTCCACCAGCACGGTGCAGGTGCCGCATACCCCGTGCTCGCACCCCAGGTGGGTGCCGGTCAACCCGCACTGGCGGCGCAGGAAGTCGGCCAGCGTGGTGCGGGTCTCAGCCTCGGCGGCGTAATCCACCCCGTTGGCCTGGAGTTGAACGGTCCGTGTAGGGCTCATCGACGCTGATTACCAGGTGCTAGCCGATGGACGTTCATTTGGCAGACCGAATTCCGGGGCACCTTCAGCTACCAGGTAATGCTCTGGCCCGCGTTGGCCCGCAGGATCTGGCCGGTCACATAGCGGGAGGCGTCGGAGGCCAAGAACCAGATGAGATTGGCCTGGTCAGAGGCATCGCAAACTTCGCCCAGCGGGGATCGATCCCGCATCAGCTTGAGGTAGCTGTCCATCTCGGCAGGATCCACCTGGCCCTCGGCGTCCCGCAAATGACCGCCCACGAAGTTGGTGAGGGTAAAGCCAGGAGCGATGGTGTTGACCCGCACGCCGATGGGTCCGGCCTCCACCGCCAGCGACTGGGTGAGCATGGCCACCGCCGCCTTTGTGGCCGCATACACCGAAAGGCCTCCCACCGGCGTATTGATGGCCGTGGCCGACACGTTGATGATCGAACCCGTCCCTTGAGGACCCATGACCCGCATGGCCGCCTGACAGCCGAAAAACACCCCTTTGAAGTTGATGGCCAGAACCCGGTCGAGCTCGGCCTCGGTCACGTCCACCACGTCGCCGTAGCTGCCCACCCCGGCCACGTTGGCCATCACATCCAGCCGGCCGAACTCGTCTGTTGCCGCAGCCACCAACGCGCCCACCTGATCCGACTGCGTAGTGTCGGTTGCCCGGAACACCGCCCGTCCACCCCCATCCACGATGCGGTCACGGGTGCGGTCAGCCCCGTCGCCGTCGATGTCGCCCAGCACCACCGCTGCCCCGGCTGCGGCCAGTGTCTCCGCCGCAGCCTCACCGATCCCGCTGGCCGCCCCGGTGACGCATGCCACCCGCCCGCTCAAGTCAAAGACTCCGAGCCCGTCCATTTGTCCAGTCTGGCTCACCGCTATTCGGCTTGCCCCACCGCCGCGCCGGTGCGAGTCTTGGGCCATGGCGGTGGAGCTGGAATGGCTGGTGGACCAACCCACCCAATCCAACCCGGTAATGGTGGTGGCTCTAGAGGGTCTATTCGACGCGGCCGACGCAGCCACCACCGCAGTGCGCTTGATGAAGGAAAGCGCCAACGGCGTCGAGCCGCTGGCCCGCATTGATCCCGAGAAGTTCTTTAACTTCCAGGATCGCCGCCCCGAGGTCCGCCTAGACGACAACGGCCGGCGAGTCATCGACTGGCCGATCACCGAGGTGCATGCGGTGGAGCGTTACGGCGCCAAGCATCCCTTGGTAGTGGTGGACGGGGTGGAGCCCCACCTGCGGTGGCGGACCTTTGCCGACTACTTGGTGGAGGTGGCCACCGAGTGCCGGGCTGGGCTGGTAGTGACCCTGGGCGCCATGGTCGGCCTGGCCCCCCACACTCGGCCGCTGGGGGTGGTGGGCAGCTCCACCAACGCCGAGCTGGCCCGCATGTTCGGGTTGGGCCGCCCCACCTACGAGGGCCCCACCGGACTGGTGGGCGCGCTCCACGACGCCTTGGACCGGGCTCAAATACCGGTCATCTCCCTGCGCGTGTCAGTGCCCCACTATGTGCCCGGACCGCCCAACCCCGAGGCCACCCGATCATTGCTCAAGCGGTTCGAGCTGATCACCGGCATCATCACCGACCATGCCGAGCTCGACGAGGCCGCAGCCGCATGGCGGGAGCGAGTGGACTCTGCGGTCGCGGGGGACGACGACCTCAAGGACTACGTCGCCCAACTCGAACGGCAGATCGACGAGGCCGACGACCTCCTCCCCACAGGAGACGACCTCGCCACCCAATTCGAGGCTTTCCTCCGCGACCCCTGGAAGTAGACGCCGACCAGAGCCAGCAGGGGCCAAGACCCAACGCACGCTCAGCAGCAATCTGCGAACGATGGAGCAAGCGCCCAACCCGTCAACACATCTGACCGCAGGGAAACCCCACGGGATTTCATTAGGTAGCCCAAAATCTATCGCCGCCCCATAACGCGAAAAAGCAGGGCCGCGAATAATCCAACAAGTACGGCCATGATTGATCCGCCGAAACGGGGATCGTCGGGGTATCGCCGCCCCATAAAGCGATGAAACACATCTAACACTGCCAGAGGGGCGACAAAAATCAGCGGTAGCATAAGCCAGATCGGTAGCGGGAGATAGTAAGCGGCTAGGAATATTCCCCCAATAATGCCGACATTTGCGACAAGATTCACGGCATCGGGCCCGTCCTTGACGAATCGGCCGTATCGGGGATCGTCGGGGTATCGCCGCCTCATGACGCGAAGAAACGCACCAAAGGCTGCAAACATGACGCTGAGCATTAGCAGGCCCCTAAGCCAGGTCGGTAGCGGGAGAAGGTCGAGGAGGGGTTGAACGCCAAAGACAACGCCTGCTCCAATGCCGATCCACGCGACAAGGGGAGATCGCCCGCGTGGCCGCTGGGGGTTGCGGGGCTTGGCAGTCTCCGGTGTCTGGGCTGAAACCATGCCGTCAGGGTAACCGCTTGCTGTGAAGCGCTAACCACCAGCATGTCGGCGACGAAAAGCTGAACCCCCACCCCCACCGGCGACGACCTCGCCACCCAATTCGAAGCCTTCCTCCCGCGACCCCTGGAAGTAACAGCTTTCAGTATATTTCAATGCTTTACAAGTAGAACAGCGCCGAATCATATGATCCGACGCTGTTCCAAAGAGATCGATAGGATCTCCGTTGTGGGGCTGGCATGGTGCAAGGACAGCCTCCAAAGCTCACTCCTTGGGGGTTCGAGTCCCCCCAACTCCACCGCCCACTATAGCGCGGCGATGCTATGTCGTCGCCGTTCCCGCCAGTACACGTCAGCTTCCCCACCTCGGCGCTGGCCCGCCACCAGATGCGCCAATCCGCGGGGCGGGTTGAACCTCCCCGGGTTTTATGCAGGCTGGGTGTCCCTGGGTTTCGCGTAGGGCTGATAGTGGATTCACGCTGCCGGTGATTGCTGATGTCGAGCTTCGAACTCGACTGGTGTGAGCATGCTAAGCGATGTGTGGCGTCGCTGGCGGTTGTGCCAGATCTCGAGATACTCGAAGATCGCGTTGGCCAGCTCGGTGCGGGTGCGCCAGCGCTGCCGGTCGAGGAGCTCGACCTGCATGCGCGACCAGAACGACTCGATCATCGCATTGCCGAAGCAATCCCCGATCGAGCCCATTGACGGCACCAGTCCTGAGTCGAGTGCTCTTTTGGTGAAGGCCCATGAGGTGAACTGCGTGCTGTGGTCGCTGTGGATCACGGTCTGGCCTTTGGTCGGCTGCCGGCGGTCTATCGCCATCCCCAGAGCGTTGGCGGCCAGCGCCGCGGTCGGCCTCGAGTCGATCGACCAGCCGGCGACGCGGCGGCTGAACACGTCGAGCACCACGGCGCAGTAGACCTTGCCCTCCCGGGTGGGGTGCTCTGCGATGTCGGTCACCTGTAGCCGATCCGGATCGGAACGGGCGAAGTCGCGGTCGACGAGATCCGACGCCGTCGCCGCATGGGCGATCTTGCGGTATTTCGGGCGGCCTGACACGCCCCGCAGCCCGGCGCGGCGCATCAGCGTCTCGACCGTCTGGCGGCACACGGCGATGCCCCGGCCGAGGGTCAACTCTGCGTGAACTCG
>JAJDYE010000004.1 GCA_022822905.1 Acidimicrobiia bacterium
CACTCATGCACCGGCCATGTGGGAGTGGCCCTAGTGCTAACCCAGAACTGGCCCGCAGGCGCAGCGCGCGGCGGCGTCCAGCCGTTAGTGCCAGTTCCGTACTCATACCCATTCGGGCACGTCACACCGGCAGGGGGCTCGATTTTGCAGACCTTCGAGTGGTGGTTGTGGCTGTCCGTGCCTGTGTGGGTGGTCCAAGTGACGGTCTGGCCCGCGTTGCCGGTTCCGCACACCGGCTCGGCGTCATGGTCGGGGTGGCAGGTGTTGGTGCTGTCGTGGCGGTGCCCATTGCTCGGCTTCACACATTTGGTTTGGACCGCCGGGCAGGTCTTCGATTGCGGGTTGTAGTGGGCGGCGATCCAGGTGACCCTCTGGCCGCCGTTGGAGCTGGTGCAGGCCGGCTCGGCGGTCGCGTGGCCTTGGGAGGCGCAATGAGACGCCAGCCCGTTGTGGGTGTGCTTGGCGCAAACCGGCGTGGGCTGAACCGTCGGGGTGGGGCAGGGTGTGGCCCCGCCGCAGGGCAGGTTTGGGTTGGGCGGGTCCGGGAGTTCGTCGTGCGGGGTGTGGATCGTGCGGGTTCCGGTTCTGGTCTCGGTCACCGTGTACGTCTCGGTCCTGGTTCCGGTCTGCACCTGGAACGGCTTGCCGGACTTGTAGTTGTAGACCGGGCGGGTTCTGGTCTCCCCCGGCGGGCAATAGTTGACTGCTTGGCCCCATAGGACGATCAGCTCGCACGGCGGGTAGTAGGTGTACGTCTCGGTGAACGGCGCAACACGAACCTTGAGCGAGACCCACTTGTAGACCGGGACCTCACGGGTCTTGGTGACATCGACCTCATAGGTGTAGGTCTCAGTCCACGGGGGATGGGCGTCGGCGGTGGGCGCGCTGTCGGGCAGCGCGAGCACAAGGCCCCCGGCCACCAGCAGCATCGACAGAAAGGCCAAAAGCAGTTTCCGACTCGGACGCTTGGCTGGTGCGGTCATCTTGGCGGCCCCCTTCGGGCGGAGTCGTTTCATTAGGAAGCCCCGATCTGGTATTCGGCGGATAAATGCCTTTATCCACCGCGTTGTAAACCGTCCGGATCTGGCGGGGATTGCTGGATCAGCAGGTGCTTGTGCTTGGTTCCATCTGGGGATTCACTGGACCAGAGAAGGCGGGCAGGGAACCGGGTTCCATTAGGGTCTGGGGGACACCGCGGCCTTGCGCTCAGCGCCGACCTCGAACCAGTCGGTGCTGACCCAGCGGCAGGGAGTCTGTTCTCCCGAAGACATAGCTGAACTGCCTCTGGGGTTGTTTCGCCTGGTCACACTCGCTTCTGCGCATCGGTCAACGGGGCTGTGCCAGCTCGCTTCAGGCGAGGGGTTGACAGGCGCGTTGTGTCTGAGCTAACCAATAAAGGCATTTATCCGCCGCATAGAGCCACGCTTGACCCGGTGAGTTTTCTGGTATTCGGCTCGTGTTGGGTTGAAAGTATCGGCTAGGAAAACGGCGATGAATCACCCCCCCCCCCCCCCCAGCCACACGGGTTCGCATAGCGCCTCGAACAGCTATGCCGCCCTTGCCTTTTGCTGCTTGGACGAGCTGATAACGCAGGCCGAAACCGCGGCGCTGTCCGCCAACACCCGCAAGACCTACAAAACCGGTTGGAACAGCTGGGTCCGCTGGGCAGCCGCAAACGGCCAAAAGATCGCGAAGGCCACAGTCAAGAATATCCAGCGCTGGCTGGCCGATCTCTATAGGCAGGGGAAGAAGCTGACCACATTGCGCACCTACCTCGCCGCGGTGGCCTACGAGATGCGCGGCCGCCCCGGCTCCAACCCAGCCCGCGACCACCGGGTGCGGCTGCTCTTGGCCGGCTTGGCCCGCAACGCCGCTGAACGAGGCATAACTGCCCGCCAGGCAGGCCCGCTGCGCCGGGAGCACATACGACGAATCGCAGCCGCCGCCCCGACGCCGAGACACAACCAGCCCGGCGGCCGGTTGGAAACCCCCGCACAAGCCCGAGAACGCGCCGAAGCCGACATCGCCATGCTCGCCGTCGGCCGCGACGCCTTGCTGCGCTGTAGCGAACTCCTCGCCCTCACCTGGAACGACATCGACCACCCACCTGACGGCGGACTGGCCACCATATGGATCCGCCGCTCCAAAACCGACCAGAACGGCAAAGGCGCCGCCGTCGCCATATCCGAATACGCATCGCAAGCCCTCGCCCGCCTGAGAACAGCAGGCTCCGATCCCGCTGCCCGCATATTCGATTTCTCGCCCAGCACCGCCCGCCGCCGCATCAAAGCAGCAGCCCGAGACGCCGGCATCGACCCCGCCGGCATCTCTACCCACTCACTGCGCGTGGGCATGGCCCAAGACCTCGCGGCCTCGGGCATCGACATGGGCGGCCTCATGCTCGCAGGCCGATGGCACACCCCCCAGACCGCCGCCCACTACGCACGGCGCATCCAAGCCCAACACACCCCCGCCGCCCAACACCTCAAAACCCAACAGCCCCTGATTCCCTGTTCCAGGGATTCCTCCCAGGATTCCGGGGATTAAGGTCTAGACGGCTGCGGGCCACCTACGCCGCGGTCAGGCGGGCGACGGCTTCGTCGATGATGGTGGTGGCCAGCTTTTGGAGCGACTCGTCGTCGAGGGTGGACACGGGGTGGGGGACGGTGACCGCGGGGTAGCTGGCCATGCCCACGGTGGGGGCGAACGACTCAACCACCGGCTCAAACGGCTCGGTTATCAGCAGCATCGAAGGGATGCCCCGGGATTCCATGTGGACGGCGTCGTGCAGACTGCACGCCGTGCAGGCCCCTCAATCGCCCAAGCCGGAAATGATGAGGTGGGAGCGGGCGGCCAGCATCTCGGCGTCGTCGGCGTCGATGGGCTTGCCAGCAGCCGACTTGGAGTGGACCACGATGTCGGCCACCGGGAGGCGGTCGCGCAGGCCCTCGGCCACGTAGGTGAGCAGCTCTTTAGCGTTGTTCTTGGCGTTGTCGATCACCCCGATGACCAACGGCTCAGTGGGGGTGAAGCGGGGGGCCATCGCCACTTCATCGATTTGGGCTTCTTCGTAAACCGGAGACAGAACAGTTACCGACGACATGCGAACTCCTCTCTCACGCCAAGGGTAGTCCATCGCCGGGCGCGGCCACCTTGCGGGTGACGGCCTCCGAGTGTACGACCGGGGCCCAGTTGGGGATGTAGGCCGACCAACCGGCTCCGGGACTGCCTGCGGTGACCAAGAAGATGTCGTCGGGCCCCCGCACGGTGTTGAGCTTGCCGTCGGCGTCGGGGGTCATGTCGTTCTGGGCGGTGAACTCCTGCAAGACGCCGCCAGCGTTCAAGTACCCGGGAGTCACCCTGCTGTGCTCGGTCAAGAACTCCCGCACCTGCTGTTTGGTCCAACCGGCCTCGGCCAGAATCTGGCGGTGCTCGTGGCCGATCACCAGCAGTACCTGGTGTTTCTTGGCCACTGCGTAGGTGGCCGGGTTGGTCATGGCAGCGGCGAAGGTCAACAGGATCCCCTCGGGGTCGCCGTTGAGGTGGTTGGCCACTTGATGGAGGCTCTCAGAGGGGAACATCGTCACCGTTGTGTCGCCCTCGCCGTAGCCCAACTCTATCCGCAGCGGCGGCCACCCCTCGGGAGGGGGCTCCTCGGCCACCAGCATCGTGTACTTGCCGGGGTGTCCTAGCGACGACCCGTCGAGGGTGTCCGACCGGGCGCCCAGCACGTTCATGGCCACCAGCCGCAGGGCCCGCCCCACCGTGGCGTTGGCCCGGTGGCCCGGCCCGAGGGCATTGCGAGAGGAGTTAAACCCCAGTTCAGCCACCAGCGGCCCGCTCACCACCGCGCACAGCGCAGCACCGCCGGTGCTGGTCACCACGGTGTGGCACCCGAATTGGGGGTCGAACATCGCCGACAAGCCGGCAAGCACCACTGGGAAGTACTCGGTTCGGCACCCGGCCATCACTGCGTTGATCGCCGCCTTCTCCGCCGTCACTTCTCGGGACCGCTCGGGCACGTTGCCCACGATGTCGCTCGCGCCCAATCCGGCATGGTCGAGCATCGCCTCAACCCGATCCGACGCGGGCGGAACCACGGGCAGCCCATCGGTCCACCCCCGGTCGAAGAACTCCTCTTGCACGTCCCCCGCGTCGAGCATCAACTCCTGAGCCATGGAGCGAAACTAGTAGGGTTCGCCGCCGTGACGGGAAGACTGACAGGCAAGAGGGCCATAGTGACCGGGGCAGGCTCGGGCATCGGCAAGGCCGCGGCCCAGCTGTTCGCTGCCGAGGGCGCCCGGGTGATGTGCGCCGACATCAACGGCGACGCCGCGGCAGTCACTGCGGCTGAGGTCGGAGATGCCGCCATCAGCATGCGGGTGGACGTGACCCAACCCGACGACTGCCAGGCCATGACCGAACAGGCGGCAGCCGCCTTCGGCGGCCTCGACGCGGTGTACTCCAACGCCGGGGTGGACGGGCCGGGCCGGGCCGGCGATCTCAGCTTGGAGGAGTGGAATCGAGTGATCGGGGTGAACCTCACCGGAAAGTGGCTGTCGGTCAAGTACGCCATACCCCACCTCATCGAGGCGGGCGGCGGCTCGCTGGTGCTCCAGGCCAGCGTCGGCGGCGTGATCGGCGTGCCGGGCATCGCCGCTTATGCCGCGGCCAAGGCCGGGGTGATCGGCCTCACCCGGCAGATGGCAGTGGACTACGGCCCCGACAAGATCCGGGTCAATGCCATCTGCCCGGGAACGGTACCCACCCCCCTGGTGCGGGCCACCTACGAGAAGCGGGGCGGGTTCTCGGCCACCGCCGCCGTGGCGGCCGACGCCACCGTCGATGAGATGATCGAAGCCGCCGTTGTTCGCCACCCCATCGGCCGCCTCGGCACCACCACCGACATCGCCCAACTCGCCCTGCACTTGGCCTCCGACGAGTCGTCGTGGACCACCGGCACCGCCATCGTGATCGACGGCGGCATGTCGGTGGCCTGACCAAACTCGAGGCTCAGCCGACCTCGGCGAAAAACTCTTGCCAGGTGTCAAGGCTCTCGGGGAGCTCCGACGGTCCCACCGTGCCGAAATAGCGCTTGCGGTCCGACTCCGACAGGCCGCCGTCCACCAGTGCGGCCATGTCCATGTAATAGATCATGGCCACCTTCCGCTCCACGAAGCGCCAGCGGCCGTCCTCCACCCGGTACTCGTCGAAGTAGCGCAGCGCGGTCATCAGCGTGCGACCGTCGAGGGCCAGTTCGGCGTGGGCGTTGACCATGCCGGTGGCAAAGCCGGGGCGGTCGGGATCGAACTCGATGACGTGGCTATGGGGGTAGTGGTACGTGGGCCCGAACGCGGCCATGCGCTCGGTGTAGAAATCGATCACCGCCTGCCGGCCCTGGTTGGCCACCATGCCGTCGGCCAAGGCGAACTTGGCGTCAGAGGTGAACATGTCGGCCAATCCGCTCACATCCCGGTCATCCACCGCCATGCCGTAGCGGGCCACAAGCTCCCGGATTTCCTCCCGAGCCTCCAACTGCGCAATGCGCTCGGCCAAGCCCTCAGATGCACCAGACATGCCGTTTCCTCTCCGCTCGCGAAGTTCTGCCGCCCCAGCCTGGTTTGCCGAGTCCAGCCAGCGAAAACTACCGTCGCCCTCCGTTGGCCAGCAACGCCCGGTCAACTTCTAGGGGGGCCATGCTTCTAGCCTTTGGCAACTTCACAGCCGATCCGAGCGTCAACCTTCAGCTCTTGATTGGCGGATTGGCCCTCGGTGCCATCTACGCGGTGGTGGCTCTCGGCTTCGTGCTCGTGTACAAGAGCACCGACGTCTTGAACCTGGCCCACGGAGAGTTCCTGATGCTCGGGGCCTACTTCGCGTTGACGTTCTTGATTTCCGAGAATCTCAATTTCTTCCTCGGCGTGTTCGTACTGCTGCTGGTCATGCTGGTTTTCGGCTTGCTGGTCCACTACGGGATCATGCGACGAATGGTGGGCCAGGGCTTTTTCGCCATTGTGCTGATAACCCTGGGCATCGCCACGATCATCCGCGCCCTCTTGCTGATCTTCTACGGCCCGACGGAACGAGCCCGCCTCGACCTGTTGCCCCAGGGCAGCTTCGAAGTCGGCGGCGCCACCGTGAGGTATGTCGACTTGATCATTTTCGGTGTCGTGGCCGCGTGCGTGCTGCTGTTCTTCCTCTTCTTCAAGTACACCCGACTGGGCCTGCACATGCGGGCAGTGGCCGACGACATCGAGGCCGCCGCGGCCATGGGAATCGACCCCGACAAGGTCTACGCCATGACCTGGGCCGCGGCCATGGTCATGGCCGGCGTTGGGGGACTGCTGTTCGGCCACGTCACCGGCGCCATCGATCGCAGCATCGAGGCCATCGGCCTGCGGGCCTTCCCCGCCGCGGTGGTCGGCGGGCTCACGTCGCTGGGCGGCTCCATTGTGGGCGGCCTGGTGGTGGGCGTGATCGAGCAGTTCGCCAACGGCCATTTGGGCACCAAGTGGCGAGAGCCGGTGGCCTTCTCAGTGATGTTCGTGGTGCTGCTGGTACGCCCGACTGGGCTTTGGGGCCGGAAGGACTTGGAGCGGGTATGACGGCTGTCGAGAACCCCGCCTCCCAACAAGAAGATTCCCCGACCTATCGCCCGTCGCCCGTCCAGCGGTTCCTCCCGTTCGCCATCGCCGCGGTCGTCCCGTTCATCCTGGGCTCAACCACCGAGAATGTGAATTTCTGGTGGAAGGCGCTGATCACGGTGGTGGTCTTGGCCGTGGTCGCCCGAATGGCCTGGGTGTGGACACCCCGGGGCGAGCTGACCCACCGGGAGGACATGCGGCTGTGGCGCACCCCCAGCGATCGGTCGTGGGCCGCGGTGACCACCTTTGGACTGCTGGTGCTGCCCTTCATTTTGGCCTCCGACTTCACCCCTCCCATGGACTTCCCCTGGGCCACCTGGTTCGCGGTGGTCAATCTGGTGCTCATCTTCGCCATGGGCGCCGCGGCCTTCAACCTTCTGGTGGGCTACTCCGGCCAGATCAGTCTGGCCCACGTGGCGTTCTTGGCTTTGGGCAGCATCGTCGGCGGCATCGTCGGCGTGCAGTGGAGCGGCGGGAATATGTGGGTGGCCCTGCCCGCTGCGGCCTTGGCCGGAGCCGTCGTGGGCGCAATATCCGGTCTGCCCGCCCTGCGGCTCAAGCACCTCTACCTTCTGCTGGCCACCTTCGGATTCCACTTCGTGATGATGCTGGTGTGGCGGGAATACCTCCAGGAGTACTTCGGCTTCGTCGGCATCCGCTTCAAGGGTGAGAACTCCCCGCGGATCGCCTCGTGGCTGCACTGGCTGCCCGGCATCGACCCTGACGACAACGGCGAGTTCATCATCACCGGTCAATTCCGGTGGTACTGGGTACTCATGCCCATCACGGTGCTGTCGATTCTGTTCATGGTGAACGTGGTTCGGACTCGGGAGGGGCGGGCCTTCGCCGCAGTGCGCGACCGGGATGTGTCCGCATCGCTGCTGGGCATCAACGTGGCCCGATCCAAGCTCTTGGCCTTTGCCCTGTCTTCAGCGGTGGTGTCCATGTCTGGTGTGCTGGCCTCCTTCTACATCGGCTCTCGGGGGGAGGACAGCTTCAACGTCCAGACCGTGCTGAACTACGCCATCATCATCGTGGTCGGCGGCTTCTCCAGCATTCAGGGGGCCATCTTCGGCTCGGCGTTCTTCTGGTTCCTGCCCGAGTGGTTCAAGTGGGCCCGAGAGGAACTCTGGATCGTGAGGGATATCGACTTCCTCAGCGACTACCCCAGCGAGATCGACTTGGCCATCAAGGGGTTCTTGGTGGTGATCATCTTGATGTTCAAGCCCGATGGGCTGGCCGGGCTGTGGAAGGACGTCAAGGGCTGGATTGGCCGTTCGCTGGCGAGGAGGGGGCCATGAGCTCTGACGGACTCGACCTTCGGATCGAAGACCTCACGGTGGTGTACGGGGGCGTCACTGCGCTGGACAACGTGAACATCACCGTGCCCCCCGGCGGGTTCGTCACCGTCTTGGGGGCCAACGGCGCGGGCAAGACCACCTTGGTCCGGTCGATCACCAGCCTGCTCTATCTCCATAAGGGCCGAGTGCGCCGGGGGGACATCACGCTGGGGGGCGAGTCGATCCTGGGCAAGAAGAGCCCCGACATCGTGAAGGCCGGCGTGGCCCAAGTACCCGAGGGCCGCAAGCTGTTCCCCAACCTAACGGTCAAGGAGAACCTGCTGTGCGGGGCGGCCAGTCGCTCCGACGTCGACGCCATCGACGATTCCCTGGAACAGAACCTGGAGCTGTTCCCCCAGCTTCGGCCGCTGTTGAACCAGACCGCTGGTTTGCTTTCGGGCGGCGAGCAGCAGATGGTGGCGGTGGGACGGGCGCTGATGTCGGATCCAGCCCTGTTGATCTGCGACGAGCTGTCGCTGGGCCTGGCCCCCAAGATCGTGCATCGCCTGTTCGAGCTGCTCACCGAGATCAACGAGAGGCGGGGCACGTCGATTCTGGTGATCGAGCAGAACGCCAGCTTGGCACTACAGCACGCCGCCGATGCCTATGTGCTCGAACTGGGCCGGGTGCTGATCGAGGGCACCGCCGATGAGCTCCGGGGCAATCCCATGGTGCAGGAGCTGTATCTGGGCGGCGGCGGGGAGGCCCACACCTCCTACGCCGCTATAGAGCGGCCCAGTCGCCGCCCGGAATCCCACGGCCGACGGCCACCGGTATCCGAGACATGAGCGACGAGATTCTGAGCTTCGAAAACCTCACCGTGCAGTTCGGTGGCGTGCGGGCCTGCGACGCCATCGACGGCCACGTCAAGCGAGGCTCCCTGTTCGCCTTGATCGGGCCCAACGGAGCGGGCAAGACCACCCTGGTCAATGCCATCTCCGGCGTCTACAAGCCGCTGCCCGGCGCCCAGGTGCAATTCCATCCCGCGGGCAAGCCAACCGAGGATCTGCTGTCCTACCGCCCCTTCCAGATCGCCCGGCTGGGGGTGGCCCGGACGTTCCAGAACCTTGGTCTGTTCATGGGCGAGAACGTGCTCACCAACCTGCTCCTCGGCCGCTACATCCACGAGCACACCCGGCTCATCGAGGGCGGCCTGTTCACTCGAAGGGCAGTAAAGCGGGAACTGGCCGCCCGCCAGGCCATTGAACGAGTGGTGGATTTGCTGGACCTGGGCTCGTTCAAACGAGAGCCGGTGGGCGATTTGCCCTACGGGGTGCAGAAGAGGGTCGAATTCGGCCGAGTGCTGGCCATGGAGCCGGAACTGCTGATGCTCGATGAGCCCATGGCCGGCATGAGCGTGGACGAGAAGCAGGACATGATCCGCTACATCTACGCCGCCCAAGACGAGCTCGATATGACGGTGTTCCTCATCGAACACGATATGAGCGTGGTGATGTCGATCGCCGACCATGTGATGGTCTTGGACTTCGGCCAGAAGATCGCAGAGGGAACCCCCGTGGAGATGCAGCAGGACGAGCGAGTGATCGCCGCCTACCTCGGAACCGAGATGGCCGAGAACTGAGTTCGCCACACATTTGGCCCCTGACGCCCGCTGTCAATTAGGGTTCCGCGCAGGACTTCCAATTGTTGGATTGCCAACTATTGGATTGCCAACAAAAGACACTGACCACCACAACTCTCGAGGGAAGAGGGGAACCCATGACTCGACGCTGGCTGAAGCTTGTTGCAGCCCTGTTTGCGTTCGCACTGATCGCAGCAGCCTGTGGCAACGATGATGACGACGGTGGTGCTGCTCCGGCGCCAGCGCCTGCTGAAGAGGAAGCACCCGCTCCGGCGCCGACCGAGGCGCCCACCGAGGCGCCCGCTCCAGCGGAAGAAGAGCCCATGGAGATGACGGTGCCCGACAACCCGGACAACGGGGTTACCTCCGACTCGATCAAGGTCGGCTGGATGGGAGACCTGACCGGTCCGACCGCCTCGTCGCAGTCGTTCAACAGCCACGGCATCGAGGCCTATTTCGAGTGCGTCAACGAGAGTGGCGGCGTCCTGGGACGGATGATCGACTATCTGCCCGAGGACGACCAGTTCAACGCCGACAATGCCGCGATCAACTTCACCAAGCTCACCGAAGACGACAAGGTGATCGCCCTGCTCGGCTTGGGCGGCTCGCACATCAGCACCCAGCTCCAGCCCGACGTCGAGGCCCTGAACCTGCCGGTGATCGGCCCACCCCAGACCATTGACATCCAGCTTGAGGGTGACCAGTACTTCAACAACCTGGCCCACTACGGCGACCAGGCCGACCTGGCCGCCGGACACATTGCCGCCACCGTCGGCGGAATCGAGAACGCCGTGGTCATGGGCATCAGCCTTGAGGTGCCCTCCGGCACCGAGTTCGCCGCCTACGTAGAGCAGTCCGTACTCAAGGGTGGCGGCACCTACGTCAACACCCTGTACGTGGCGCCGGGGGCCACAGAGGTCACCGCTCAGATGGTGGAACTGCAAGAAGGCATCGATAACCAGGGCGTGAACTACGTGACCCTCCACGGCTCGCCGGGCGCTGGCCTGGTGGTCATGCAGGGCATGGCCGACGTGGGAATAACCGACATTCCCATCATCGGCATCCACGGCATCGCGGCCAACTCGATCTGGACCGAGGGACCGGAGTCGGTCAGCGACCAGACCTTCGGCATGCACTCCTTCATGACCGCCAACAACAACATCGCAGCCTCGGCTGAGATGGAGCGGTGTGCAACGCTGGCCGGCTACGACGGCGAGCACCTGAACCTGAACTTCTCCCACGGCTTCCTCAACGGGTACGTGTTCCACCAGGCCATAGAGCGGGCTGCGGAGACCGGTGAATTGAGCCGCGAGAGCCTGACCGAGGCTCTGAAGGGCACATTCGACACCATGGGCATAACCTGCCCGATCGACTGGAGCGCCAGCAACCACAGCCAGTGCGGCGCGGCGTTCTCGCTCGATCCCGCCTCCGGCGGCATGGTGCCGGCCAATCCGTTCAGCTTCTACGCCGACAGCTTCGACGGCGAGTACGGCATCGAGATCGGCTAGCCGAATCGACTAATCGAAAGGCCCCCACGTTGTCGGACTCCAGTTCGGTCGCTGAAGAATTCAACGCCTATCTGACCGACAACGTGGGGGCCGACCCCTATCCGGCCTTCCGCCGGATGCGGGAAGAGGCCCCGGTGGTGTGGGCTGAACCGCTCCAGGCCTGGGTGCTCACCCGGTGGGAAGACATCACCGCCATGCTGGAAGACACCGAGAACTTCGGGGCACTGATGAACCGGCCGGGCACGTCCAGCATCTTCGGCCGGGCCATCTTGCAGATGTCGGGCGACGAGCACCGGCGCAAAGACGCCATTTTGGCCAAGCGTTTGCGGGGCCCCCGCTATCTCGGTTCCACCATCGAGGAGATCGTGTCCGGCTTGGTCCACGAGTACGGCGACCAACTGCCGGTGGCCCCCGAGGTGGCCGACCTGCGCACCGGGCTCACCGAGCCGGTTCCGCTGGGGGCCATCGCCGAGCTGATGGACATGGGAGCGGCCAGCAACTTCCGGAACTGGTACAACGACATCGTCGCCGCGGGAACCTCCAACTTCGCCCAAGACCCAGAGGTCCACTCCCGGGGCGAGGTGGCCCGAGACGAGCTCTACGACTTCGTCACACCCAGCATCGAGGAGCGCCGCGGCTGTCCCGGCGACGAGCTGCTGTCCGACCTGTGCTCCATGGAGTACGAGGGTGAGCGGCTGTCCGATGACGAGGTCCGCAGCTTTACCGCGTTCTTGCTGTCAGCCGGTATCGAGACCACCGACCGGGCGCTGGCCAATCTGGTCAAGCACCTCATCTTGCAGCCCGAGCAGTGGCAGCGCCTGAAGGACGATCCATCGCTGTCCAGCTCGGCCGCTACCGAGATCCTCCGATTCCGTCCCCCAGTGCAGGCCATCGTGCGCATGACCAAGCAAGACATGGAGGTCAGCGGCACGGTGATCCCCGCGGAGAACAAGCTCATGGGCTTCATCGCCAGCGCCAACCACGACCCCGACCGGTTCGATAATCCTGGGGAGTTCGACGTGGGTCGCTTCCAGGGTGCCGAGCGCCCCAACTACACCCCGATCGGCCCGGTTCGGGCCTTCGGCGCCGGCCCCCACACCTGCACCGGCTCGCTGCTGGCCAAGCTGGAGATGGAACGCACCCTGGAGTACATGATCGAGCGGTTCGACCACTTCGAGTTTGCGGGTGACGTGCCTCCCGACACCGGCATCGTGCTTCGCTCCCCTGAGACCCTCGACGTAGTCCTACACCCTGCCGCCTGAACCGGCCCAAGCCGGGGCGGTCTAGGAGACAAACTCAGCGGGCTGGGCCTCGAAGCGCTGTTGGCAGCCGGTAGCGCAGAAGTAGTAGGTGATGCCGCCGTGGATGGAGCGGTAGCGGGCATCGGCCACCAGCACGGTCATGCCGCACACCGGGTCGATGGCCTCTTCAGGGCGATCTTGGGACGCGGCCTCGGTGTCGGCTGCGAGGTGGCCCTCGGCCCGGCGAGCCACCAGGTCGGCCATGATGGCCGCCGCGATCTCCCGGTTGGGAATGCGGCCCAGGTTCAAACCGGCCGGAGAGCTGATCCGGGCCAGATCGTCGTCACCGAACCCCTGGGTGCGGAGGTAGTCGTTCATGGCCTCGGCCCGCTTGGCCGACGCCACCAGGCCGATGTATCCGGCATCGGTGCCCAACGCAGCCGCCAGCGCCACGTCGTCGTAGTGCCCCTGGGTGGCCACCACCACTGCGGTGGCCTGGTCGACGATCAGGCCGCTCAAGTCCAAGCTGGTGCGCACGAGCTCGGGGCGCTCATGGTCGTCGGGCTGACCGCCGTCGTCGACGACCACCGCATCCCAGCCGATGGCGGTGGCCACCGCGGCGATGGCGTCCACCGCCGGAGATCGCCCGATCACCACCACCTGGGGGGCGGGCAGGCTCGGCTCCAGATAGATCTCCATCGCACCCTCCGATTCACATGCCATGGCAATCGTGCGCAGCCCGTCGCTGTGCTCGTCGCTTTGACCAGTTCCCGCGCTCCGGCTTCGGTCTCGGCCGTCCGATGGACCCAGACACAGCAGCCGAGGTTCGCCATGGTCCAAGCAGGCCAGCGCCTCCACGATCACGGTGGGCTCGGCGCACGCCCCGCCCAGCCAGCCCCGCACCGAGCCGTCGGGCAGGATCACCGCCTGCGACCCCTGCTGGCCCGACGAGGGTGCTCGCCGCCAGATCACCGAGGCCATCACGAACGGCTGGCGCTGCTGGCGTAACTCCACGGCCCGAGCCATGACGTCGACGTTCACAACACGAGCACCCTTGGCTAGCTGGCTTCGTCGATTGCGGCCCACACCCGGTCGGGCAGTACCGGCATGTCGATGTTGCGGACGCCCAGGTGGGCCACCGCGTCGATCACCGCGTTCACAAACGCGGCGGGTGACCCCACGGTGGCCGACTCGCCGACGCCCTTGGCCCCGATGGGATGGTGGGGTGAGGGCACTTCGGTGGCCAGCAGCTCGAAGCGGGGGGTCTCCCAGGCGGTGGGCACCAGGTAGTCCATGAAGTTGGCTCCGATGCAGTTGCCGTCTTCGTCGAAGGTGATCCACTGCATGGCCGACATGGCGAAGCCCTCGGTGAGCCCGCCGCAGATCTGGCCCTCCACGATCATCGGGTTGATCCGCACCCCGCAGTCGTCCAGCGCCACCATGCGCTGCACCTGCCACACCCCGGTGTCCGGGTCTACCTCCACCACCACGATGTAGCTGCCGTAGGGGTAGGTGAGGTTTGGCGGGTCGTAGTAGGTGACGTCATCCAAGCCGTACTCCATGCCCTCGGGCAGGTTGGTGTAGGCGGCCAGGGCCACGTCTTGAATGGTGACCGACCGGTCGGGGCTGCCCGCCACTGAGAACACTCCCGAGGCCAGCTCGATGTCCTCGTCGGCCGCCTCCAGCAGGTGGGCGGCGATCTTTTTGGACTTGTCGGCCAGCTTGCGGGCCACCACCGCAGTGGCCGCCCCGCCCACCGGAGTAGAGCGGGACGCATAGGTGCCCAGCCCGTAGGGGGTGTGGTCGGTGTCGCCGTGCTCCACCTTGATGTCGTTGGCCGGTATGCCCAGCACCTCGGCCACGATCTGGGCGAACGTGGTCTCATGGCCCTGGCCCTGGGTCTTCACCCCCAGCTTCAAGATGGCCTTGCCGGTGGGGTGTACCCGCAGCTCGGCGGAGTCGATCATCTTCAACCCGGCGATGTCGTAGGTGCGCGACGGCCCCGCCCCCACCGCCTCGGTGAAGTGGGCGATGCCGATGCCCATGAGCCGTCCCTCGGCCCGGGCCTCGGCCTGCTCTCGGCGCAGGTCCTCGTAGCCCACCTCGTCCATGGCGGTGCGCAGCGCGGTGGGATAGTCGCCCGAGTCGTACACGAAGCCGGTGGCTGTCTCATAGGGGAACTGCTCAGGCTGGATGAAGTTGCGCAACCGCATCTCGGCCGGGTCAATACCCACCTCGTAGGCCGCGGTCTGCACCAGGCGCTCGATGAGGTAGGAGGCCTCGGTGATGCGGAACGAGCACCGGTAAGCCACCCCGCCGGGCGCCTTGTTGGTGAACGCTCCCTTGCAGTTGATGTGGGCGGCACCGAAGTCATAGCTGCCGGTGACCACGTGGAACAGCCCGGCCCGGAACTGGGTGGGCTGGGCGTCGGAGTAGAACGCCCCCTGATCCGACAGCATGTCCACCCGCAGGCCCAGGATGCGGCCCTCGTCGGTGACGGCCAGTTCGCCCTTCATGTAGTAGTCGCGGGCGAAACCGGTGGAGATGAGGTTCTCGGTGCGGCTCTCCACCCACTTCACCGGCTGGCCGATGAGCAGCGACGCCGCGGTGGCCACCACGTAGCCGGGGTAGATGGGCACCTTGTTGCCGAAGCCGCCGCCGATATCGGGGCTGACGATGCGGATGTTCTGCTCGGGCAGCCCGGCCACCATGGCGAACAGCGTCCGGTGGGCGTGGGGGGCCTGTGAGGTCATGTAGATGGTGGCCTGGCCGGTCACCGAGTTGACGTCGGCCACGATGCCGCACGTCTCCAACGGAGCAGGGTGCGATCGGGGATAGTGGGTCTCCAGGGTGACCACCCGGTCGGCTTGGGCGAACGCCTCTTCGGTGGCGCCCTGGTCACCGGTCTCCCAGGTATAGGCCAGATTGTCGGTCTGGCCCTCCTTCTCGTCCCGGATCAGCGCCGCCCCCTCTTCCAGAGACTGCTGAGGCGTGGTGATGGGAGGCAGTTCCTCGTAATCCACCTCAATGAGCTCAAGGGCGTCGGTGGCGATATAAGGATCGGTGGCGATAACCGCGGCCACCTCCTGGCCCTGGTAGCGCACTTTGTCGGTGGCCAGCACCGCCTGGGTGTCGCCCGACAGGGTGGGCATCCAGGCCAGTCCGTGCTGGTCCATCAGATCGCCGGTGACCACGGCCAACACCCCGTCGAGGGCCATGGCCGCCTCGGAGTCGATGCCGTTGATCCGGGCGTGGGCCAGCGGCGAGCGCAGGATGGCCATGTGGAGCGTGTTGGGCAGATCGATGTCATCGAGGAAGTTGCCTTGACCCTCGATGAGCCGGGCGTCCTCTTTGCGCTGGACGCTGTGACCGATGCCGCCGATCTCAGCAGGAGTTGTTGGTGCAACCATGATCGCTCCTCAGCTTCCGTTGGACGATTCGGCCACCCGAGCGGCCGCCGTCTGAATGGCCTTGACAATGTTGATGTAGCCGGTACACCGGCACAGGTTGCCCGAGATGGCCCAGCGCACGTCGTCGTCAGACGGGTCGGGGTTCTCGGCGATGAGAGAGGCGCCCACCAGCATCATGCCGGGGGTGCAGAACCCGCACTGGAGGCCGTGGTCATCGGTGAACGCCGACTGGATGGGATGCAGGCCGTCGGCACCCTTGAGGCCCTCCACGGTGGTGACCTCCGACCCGTCGGCCTGCGCAGCCAATACTGTGCAGGCCTTGACCGGCGTGCCGTCCATCAGCACGGTGCAGGCCCCGCAGCTGGTCGTGTCGCAGCCCACGTGGGTGCCGGTGAGCCCGACCGTGCGGCGGATGTGGTCCACCAGCAGCGTGCGGGGCTCCACGTCGCTGGCGTGGTCGGAACCGTTGATGGTGATGTTGATTTCCATGTCAGCTCCCTTCGGCCTGCTGGGCGGCGGCGGCCAGCCCCCGCTTGGTGTAGGTGCGGACCACCTGGCGTTTCCAGGCGGCGGTGCCCCGGACGTCGTCGCGGGGCTCGGCGGCGGCCGCGGCCAACTCGGCAGCCTCGGCAAACAGCTCCTCTGAAGGCTGCTGGCCCACTAGTAGAACCTCGGCATCGGCCACCTTGGTGTTGATGGGATTGACCGAGGTGAGGGCCAGTCCGGCGGCGGCGATGGCCCCGGAGTCATCCAGTTCCAGATGGGAGGCCACCGCCACCGTGGCATAGTCGCCGATCTTGCGCTCCAGCTTGAGGTAGGCCCCTCCGGAGCGGCCCGACGGGACGGGGATGCGAAGCCCAACCACCAGCTCGTCTTCGCCCAGCGTGGAGGTGAACGCCCCATCCACGAAGTCGGCAATGGAGATCGACCGCTCGCCGCTGGGCCCTTGGGCGATCACATCGGCCCCGGTAGCCAACAGCACCGAGTTCCAGTCGCCCTCCGGGTCGCAGTGAGCCACCGACCCGCACATCGTCCCCCGGTTCCTCACCAGAGGATCGGCCACCCACGGTGCAGCAGCGGCAACAGCTCCAAACGTGGCATCCGAAGCCACCACATCGGCATGGCGCACCAGCGCCCCCACCTGGAGGTGCCCGTTGGACCGCTCAATGGCATCCAGCCCAGCAATGCGGTTGATGTCAATCAGCGTCTCGGGAAACGCCACCCGCATCTTCATCATGGGGATGAGACTCTGGCCCCCGGCAAGGAACCGACCCCCCTCCCCCGCGTCCACCTTGGCCTCCACCGCCTCCGCGACGGTCTGGGCCACGACAAGGTCGAACCGAGACGGGAACATAGGCCCTCCTCCCCTGGGCTTCAGTTGTGTCCGCCACCCTACCCCTCAGCCCAAAACCCCGCTGAGGAAGTGAAGGTGTTCATCTCCGGTTCACCCCAAGCGGCGGTCCAGCCGATCGCGAAACGCCCGGGCTCCTACTACTACGGCACCGTGCCGGCGGACTCGCCGCGCCAAGTCGCGGTCGGAGGTGACCACCGTGGCCGCCGACGGATCATCCATAGCAGCCACCTCATCGGCTATGCGGTCATCGGCCGCGTTGGGACCGCGGCGCGAGGCATAGGCCAGTTCGACTGGGCCGTGATGCCCGGAAGGCAAGCTGGGCACTGGTCGGCCGTCCGCCACCACCAGCGCCGGCACCCCAGCATCGCCCAAGTCTTCAATCAGTCGGACCAACGCGCCATCCCGATCAGCCCACCACCCATCAGGCCGACACCCAATAACGTTCATAGCATCAACCACCAACACCAAGACCCCCCTCAGATTCGCCACCGACGGTAGGCGGGGCGGCGGGTGGCTCCCCCACCCTGCCCATCCAGCATGGCCGTACCCACGGTAGGGCCGGGGGGTGGCGTCGGTGGCGGACCTGGCCGCACCGACGGCCAGGCCGCTTCCGGCGACAGGACCCGCCGGCCCGGATGGAAATCAGCCCTGGAAAACCGACTAAGCCAGGCTGGTGTCGAGGCACTCCACGGAGGGAGCGAAGTAGTAACTACCCGAAGCCGGGTTCGAGAAATCAGTAAGCATGTCGCGCACCTGGCCGTTGCGGCCATACATCGCATCCATGCGCTCCCGGAACGGGGCCTGGGTCTTGCAGAAGGCCATGAAGTACAGCCCCACGGTGCCATCGTGGAAGGCATACGGGGTGGACCGACGAGCGATCTCGTCCCGCTTGGGCTTGGACGCATCGGCGGTATCGCCGTCGCGCAGCTCCACGTGGGAGAGGTGCGAGTGCGGGGCCTGCTCGTCCAAACGGGTGGAGTCGGCCTTGGTCCTACCGAAGTTCACCTCTTGGGTGGGCACGTCAAGCTGCTCCCAGGCCACCAGGTCGTGGACCCAGCGCTGGGCGATGATGAAGCTGCCGCCCGCACCGGCCTCGCCGTCGGGGATGATGGCCACGGCGGGCTGATCCTCATCCTCCGGGTTGCCGGTGCCGTCGATGAAACCGGTCATGTCCAGGCTCTCGCCGTAGATAAAGGTGGGGGTCTCCCGGGCCACGCTCATCCCGCCGGCGATCAGGGCCATGCGGGCGTCCCATTGGGCTTTCCACACCAAGTCCTTCTCGTCGTGGGTCATCCACAGCAGCAGCTCCTCTTGGGTGCCCTTGGCCTCGCGGCCACTGCCGTCGATGGACTCCACCGTGTGATACGGCTGGAAGTCGCCGGGAACGTCGTCGGTAAGGTCGGCCAACAGAGTGGGGCCGAGCCCGATGACGAGGTTGATCCCCTGGGCGTCGCAGTTGCTGCGGCAATCGGAAATAGCCGACTTGATAGCCCCCAAATCGGCGCCGTCACCGCGACTGAGGTGGACATACCATTGGTATTTGCCCATTTCGTTGAAAATTGCCGGCTGGCAGGTCGCCATTGCGCATCTCCTCCCTGAAAACGTTGGCTGCTAACGAAGTCTGGCACTATTGCCAGGCAGATTCACCTTGAAGCGCAAAATTCCATAACCCATGCTGACAACCGCAGGAGGAGCCCATGAATCCCGATGACTACGGCGCCTTGGAAGTGTCCACCGTCGATCGCATCACCACGGTGGTGCTCAATCGACCCGAGGCCCGTAATGCCATCAATCCGGTTCTTCACGACGACCTGACCCGGGTGTTCACCGATCTGGACCAAGACCCCGACACCGATGTGGCCATCCTTGCCGGAGCGGGCGGTTCGTTCTGCGCTGGTGGCGATATTCCCTGGCTGCGCCAACTGGCCGGAAACGTCTCTGAGGTGGAACGGGTGATCCGGGCCGACCGGCGCATCACCGAGTCGGCGCTCACTCTGGAAAAGCCCATCTTGGCCAAGGTGGACGGCCCTGCGGTGGGCCTGGGGTGCTCGCTGGCCCTGTACTGCGATTTCGTATACGCCTCCGAGCGGTCGGTGTTCGGCGACCCCCACGTGTCGGTGGGCCTGGTGGCCGGCGACGGGGGCGCCCTGCTGTGGCCCCAGCTCGTGGGCTACGCCCGGGCCCGGCGCTACCTGCTGACCGGCGACTTCATCAAAGCCCCGGAGGCCGCCGATATCGGCCTCATCACCGAATGCGTGCCCGGTGATGAGCTCGATAACACCGTGCAGGCCATGGCCGAGCGGATGCGAGATGGCGCCCGCATGGCCATCAAATTCACCAAGGCGTCAATCAACGCCGGCCTGCGCCAGGTGGCCGATGCGGTGGTGGACCGGGCGGCGTCCACCGAGGGCATGACCATGATGACCGAGGACTTCAAGATCGCTCTCGACGCCTTTTTGGCCAAAGAGCCCCCCAAGTTCATCGGCCGCTAATTCGGAGACACGCTGTGGACTACCCCAAGGCCCTACAACACCTACCTCTAGGGCCAGACCGATGCCAGGAGTTTTAGTGGACTACCCCCAAGAAGCCGAGCACCACGGACTGTTGAGGGATACCGTCCGGCGCTTCGTTGAGACAGAGGTGCCCCGGGAGGTGGCCCGGCAGTGGGACCGGACCAACGAGATCGACCGAGGCGTGCTCTACAAGCTGGCCGACCTGGGGCTGTTCGGAATCACCATTCCCGAGCACTACGGCGGATCGGGCCGGGACATCACCGCCACCATGATCGTGATCGAGGAACTGTGCCGCCGCAGCACCGCCCTGGGCAGCGGCTACATCTACGGCGCCTGCTACGCGGGCATGAACCTGGTGGAGACCGCCAGCGAGGCCCAACGCCAAGCGTGGCTGCCCAAGGTGGCCCAGGGGGAGATGCTGTTCTCCTACGGGCTGACCGAGCCCGATGTGGGCTCCGATCTGGCCAGCGTCACCACCACCGCAGTGCGCGACGGCGACGTGGTGCGGATCAACGGAGCCAAGCGGTTCTGCTCGGGCACTACCTACACCGACTACATCTACGCCCTGGTCAACACCAATCCCGATGGCGATCGCTACCACAATCTGACGTTCGTGCTGATTCCGCCCTCATCACCGGGAGTGACCATCGAGCCCCAGCACGCCATGGGCCTCAAGGGGTCGATGACCACCGACGTCACCTTCACCGATGTGGAGGTGCCTGCTGACAACATCGTGGGCGGCGACGAGGGCTGGAATCAGGGATGGGCCAAGCTGGCCGGCCCGGGTTTGGACGTGGAGAAGATCGAGGTGGCCGCCATGGCTCTGGGCATCGCCACCGGAGCGGTTGAGGACGCCTGGACCTATGCCCAAGAGCGAGTGCAGTTCGGCAAGCCCATCAGCAGCCACCAGTCCATCCGCCACATGCTCTCCGAGGGTCGCACCCGGCTACTGGCCTCCCGCCTGATGACCTACCACGCCGCCCGACTGCTGGATGAGGAGAAGCCGGCGTCGGTGGAAACCTCTATGGCCAAGCTGTTCGTGTGCGACACCGCCAAAGACATCGTGTTGTCGATGCAGCAGGTGATGGGTGCCTACGGATACGTGGAGGACTTCGACATGGAGCGCTACGTTCGCGACGTGCTGGTGATGCCCATCATCGGCGGCTCCTCCGCCATCCAGCGAAATAACATCTCCAACCGGCTCAAACTGGCCAAGGAATAGCTTGCAATGACCGTTACCAAAGACCCCATGGACCTAGAAGCTGCCTCCGACAAGGTGGTGGCCTGGTTGGAGGACAACTTGGGGGGAACGGTCACCCATATAGAGCGTCAAGCCCGGTGGCGACCGGTGTGGTTCGCCGATTTGGAGCGCAACGGCGAGCGGCTCGAACTGTGCGTGCGGGGCGATCGCACCGATATGCCCCTGGTCTTCCCACTCGACCACGAGATGCGGCTGCAAAGCCTGCTCGGCGACCACGGAATCCCCGTGGCCCATGTGTACGGCTGGATCGACGACCCGATGGCCTACGTCATGGACCGGGTTCCCGGCGAGAACCACTTTGAGAACTGCACCGATGCCGAGCGAGACGCCGTGGTGGACGACTACCTCCACATCCTGGCCCGGATGCACGCCCTCGAAATCCAGCCATTCGTCGACGGGGGCATCATGCGAGCAGAGCGACCCGAGGAGTCGGGCTTGCTGGGTTTGCGGCGCTACGAGCAGTTGTACCGCAGCGTGAAGACGCTCCCCGACCCGTTTCTCGAGTTCTCCTTGGGCTGGCTGCACCGCAATCCCCCGTTCTCCCGGGGCCGGGAGTCGGTCATCGTGTGGGACACCGGTCAGTTCCACCATCAAGACGGCCGAGTGCTGGCCGTCTTGGACGTGGAGATCGGCCACATCGGCGACCCGATGATGGATTTGGCCGCTTGGCGCCAGAGAGACACGGTGCTCGGGTTCGGAAACTTTGCCAAGCTGTACGACCGCTATGGCGAGCTGGCCGGCGAGCCGGTGGACCTGGACGCCATCCAGCGCCACCACTTCATGTTCACCCTCTCCAACCAGCTCCCGTTCAGCGCAGCGCTGCGGGAACCGGCCCCCGACTCCGACCTGATGACCAATCTCCAGTGGTGCTACGAGACCAACCTGTTCGCCACCGAGGCCCTGGCCGAGATCCTTGGTGTGGAACTGCCCACAGTGGAGATGCCCGAACCCCGGGAATCCCGGGCCGAAGTGGTGCTTAACCACCTGGTGCGCAACCTGCGCACCGTGCAGATCGAAGACGAACACCTGCGCTACAAGCTGCGAACCATGTTCCGCATGGCCCGCCACGCATCCCGCATCGACGAGATCGGCGACGCGGTTTCCAACGCCGACTTGGACGACCTCCACGAGCTGCTGGGCCATCGTCCAGCGTCATGGTTGGCGGGCGAGGCCGAGCTCGAACAGTTCGTGCTGGCCAACGCCGACACCGACCGATACGACGAAGCCCTGGTCACGCTGTTCCACAAGCGCAATCTGCGGGCGCAGATGCTCCTCGGACCGGCCGGCTCAGCCATGGCCCGCCACCTCCGCATTCAGACCTTCAGCGACTGAGGCCTACTCCGCTGAAGCTCGGGCGGCAACGGCCGCGGCACCTATGATGCCGCCGTCGGGGCCGAGGGGGCTGGGGATGATGCGGGTGCCTTGGGAATGAACCAGACGGCAGACCCGGTCGATCTCGGCTTGAGCGGCGTCGAAGAAGTCGTCGCCATAGCCCAGCGCTACGGATCCGCCGACCACGGCCAATCTCAGATCCAGCAGGTTGGCCACCGAGCCGACTCCCCGCCCTACCAGCGTCCCCACTCGGCGCCGCATCTCTGTCGGCGCTTCGGCGGGGGCGATCCCGTCCAGCAGATCGGCGATGGCGGTTCCCGAAGCCTGGCCCTCCAACAGCCCCACCGCTCCGGCAGCGTCGGCTCGCCCGCCTTCGGCCACAAAAATGTGCCCGATATGGCCTGCGTTGCCATCAGCCCCGTCGAGCAGCCGGCCGTTCAGCACGATGCCGCCACCGATCCCGGTTGACACCACCATGGCCAGGTAGTTGTCCTCCCCTACGGCTCCTCCTACCCAGCCTTCAGCCAGAGCGAGGGCTTTGGCGTCATTGTCCACCGCTACCGGCAGGCGGAGCGCGTCTGACAGCCGTTCTCGCAACGGGAAATCCCGCCACACGGCGATGTTGAGGGGTGACAGGAGCCGATGGTTGTCCCGTGACGGTCCACCGCTGCCCACGCCGCAGACCGAGACCGGCTGGCCGTGCTCCTCCAGCACCGCCCGAGCCAACTCCACAACCAGGGCGAACAGAACCTCCTCGTCAGGAGCCTGGGATGGCCCCCGTTGCTGGCACAGCACCTGCCCGTCAGGGGCAACCACGCCGACGGCCACCTTGGTGCCGCCGATGTCCACGGCTAGCACCGGGCCGTCAAGCACTATCTCCACGGCTTGAGGTTAGGAGACGGAATCCCCTGTCGGTTTGTCCTGTGGGTACACAAACCGAATCAGCAGCACCGCGGCCACCAGCCCGGCGATCTGCATCACGATGAACATGGGAGCCGACGACGGCTCGATGCCGGCGAAGGTGTCAGAGAACATCCGTCCCACGGTCACCGCCGGGTTGGCGAAGCTGGTGGACGACGTGAAGTAGTAAGCCCCGCCGATGTAAGCCGCTACCCCGCCGGCCACATACCGGACCCTTCCGGTGCTCACCAGCGCAAAGATCAGAGCCACCAGCCCAGCGGTGGCGATCACTTCGCCCAGCCACAGATGGCCGGCCGAGCGGTCCTTGGTGGACCAGTCCACTGCGTTCAGGTCGAACATCAGGTTGGCCAGCATGGTCCCGACCACCGCACCGGCCACCTGGGCCGCGATGTAGGGGGCGATGTGGCGGCGGGGGAAGTCTCCCAGCGCCCAGTCGGCCAGCGTCACCGCCGGGTTGAAGTGGGCCCCCGACATCGGGCCGAACATCAAGATGATGGCGAACAGCACCGCCGCGGTGGCCGCCGCGTTCTGGAACAACTGCAACCCCACGTCGGTGGGCGACAGCCGCTCGGCCATGATGCCCGACCCCACCACGCCGATCAGCAGCATCGCCGTTCCCACGCCCTCGGCGACCAGCTTCCGAATCAGCACGCGAAAAAGCTAATACGCTCAGCGGCCATGCGGTTCACCGGCGCCAGCGTCCCCCGACGGGAGGACCCGCGTCTTTTGGCCGGTGCCGGGCGATTTGTGGACGACATCGACCAGCCCGGCCTCTTGGAGGCGGCGTTCGTGCGCAGTCCGGTGGCCCACGGGCAACTGGTTTCCGTTGACGCTGAAGCCGCTTTGAGCACCCAGGGTGTGGTGGCGGTTCTCACCGCCGAGGATCTCGCCGACTGCTGCTCCCCCATGGGATTGCGAATGTCCGGGCCGCTGATCGTGCCCGCCCATCTCCCTTTGGCCGACACGAAGGTTCGCTTCGCCGGCGATCCTGTCGCAGTGGTGATTGCCACCAGCCGGGCCGCCGCGGAAGACGGCGCCGATGCGGTGGAGGTGGACATCGAGCCGCTGCCCCCGGTGACCAGCGCCGCCGCGATGGGCGAAAACGCCGCCGCCGTGTGGGATGAAGCCCCTGACAACGTGCTGTGGTCTGGTGAGGAAGTGTGGGGCGACCCCGACAAGGCCTTCGCGTCTGCGGCCCATGTCATCTCTGAGACGCTCACCCAGCACCGCCACACCTGCGTCCCCCTGGAGACCCGGGGCGGAGTGGCCGAATACGACCCGTCCACCGGCAGCCTTCGCTACGAGGTCTCCCACCAGAACCCCCATGCACTGAGGGTGCATCTGGCTGCCATCCTCGGGATGCCCGCCTCTCGGATTCGCATAATTTGCGACAGCATCGGCGGATCGTTCGGCCTCAAGTCCAACCCCACCCGGGAGGATGTGGTGGTGTGCGCCGCCTCCCTGCTGCTGGGCCAGGCGGTGCGGTGGGTGGAGGACCGGGCCGAGAACCTGGTGGCCGGCGGCCACGCCCGCGAGGAGCAGGTGAGCGTGGAGGCCGCGCTCGACGAGAGCGGGGTGGTGATCGGTCTGCGAGCCGATCTAGTGATGGACCACGGCGCCTACCCGTTTTTGAACCTGCCGCTGTCGCTGTTCGCCAACATCATCAAGGTGCTGCTGCCCGGCACCCTGAGAGTGCGCCACTACCAATTCCGAGGATCGGTGGTGGCCACCACCAAGGCCTCCTTTGTGGCCTATCGGGGACCGTGGGAGATCGAGTGCTGGGTGCGGGAGCGGCTCATGGACCTCATCGCCCGCCGACTCGACCTTGATCCTCTGGAAGTGCGCCGCCGCAACTACATGGGCGACGACCAATTCCCCGGCGCCATGCTCACCGGCCCCACCCTGGACTTCATGACCATCAACCAGACGCTGGACCGGGCGGTGGAGCTGGCCGACTACCAGGGCTTTCGATCCGCCCAGGCCGAGGCCCGATCAGAGGGGCGGTATCTGGGCATCGGGCTTTGTACCTACTTGGAGCCCGGTCCCGGTCCCACCAACTACGGCCAGGCCCTGGGCTTCACCTACGAGCAGCGGTCCATGCAACGGGCTCGGGTGAAGCTGGAGCCCGACGGCTCGGTGACCGCATTTACCAGCCAGCAGCCCCACGGTCAGAGCCACGAAACCACCCTGTCACAGGTGGTGGCCGACGAGCTGGGGGTGCCCATCGACAATGTGCGGGTGGTGGTCGGTGACACCGACCAGGTGCCGTTCAACATGGTGGGCACCGGCGGGAGCCGGGCAGCCACGCTGGGCGCCGGGGCGGCCCAGGGCGCGGCCCGAATCGTGCGCCACAAGCTGCTGGCGGTGGTGGCTACCCTGCTGGAGGCCAACCCCGACGATCTGGAGATCGTCGACGGGGTGGTGGCCGTGAGGGGCTCGCCCGACCGATCCAAGACGGTGGCCGAGGTGGCCCGGCTGTCGTACATGGCCCCGTTCACCCTGGACGAGGCACTGGGCGACGGTTTCGACGCATCGTTTGACTTCGAGACCCCGGCTGGAGGCTGGACCCAGTCGACCCATGTGTGCTGGGTGGAGCTCGACCCCGGAACCGGATTGGTGACCGTGCCCCGCTATCTGGTGGTGGAGGACTGCGGAGAGATGATCAACCCCTCGGTGGTGGAGGGCCAGATCCGGGGCGGGGTGGCCCAGGGAATCGGCAGCGTGCTGCTCGAGCGCATCGTCTATGACGACAGCGGACAGTGCACCACGTCCACGTTCATGGACTACCTCCTGCCCACCGCGGCCGAAATCCCCCGCATCGACATCGAGCACATCGAGGGGCCCTCGCAGGGCGACGTCCCCTGGCGGGGCGTCGGCGAGGGCGGGGCCATCGGTTCCCCCGCCGCGGTGTGCAACGCCATCGAAGACGCCCTAGCCCCCTGGGGCGTGGAGATCACCGAGCAGCACCTCCCCCCCAGCCGCATCCTCGAGCTGATCGCTCCCACTTCTGAGCCTGCCGCAGGCGACCACTAGCGTGGGAGCCGTGACCGACAACCCCATTGGCGAGCGGCAACCGATCCGCATAGCCGAGATCGAATGGGAGGACTACGCCGATCCCGACGAGCCGGATCGGGCGCCGGGGCCGTTCGTGCGCTGGCTGGTAGATCCGGCGTCGGGCAACCGGGTCATGCACGTGAAGTCGTGGGCGGGCCGCAATGCCGAGGCCCACTGGCATCTGTCCGACACGGTGTATCTGGTGACCAAGGGCGAGTTCATAGTGGAGGGCGAGGAGCCCTACCGGGAGGGCGACCTGCGCTGGGTGCGGGGCGGGTTCGCCTACGGCCCGGAGCGGTCGGGCCCCGACGGCTGCGAGTACCTGTTCTTCAGCCTCGGCCCCTACGACAAGCTCGACCCCGATGAACACCCACCCCCGCTGGGCCGCTGGGACGACCCCTCTACCTGGGTGGAGGGCTACCCCCAGGTGGAGCGGGCCAAGCTGATGGACAGCCCCCGATGAGCCTGACCATCACCCCACTGGAAGCCCCCCTCGGCGCGGAGGTTGCCGGCTTCGACTTCGCCGCTCCACCGGATTCGGAGACGGCCGCCGAGCTGCTGGCCGCGGTGGACGAGCACCTGTTGCTGCTGTTCCGCAACCCCGAGCCGCCCTCTCCCGCCCAGGTGACCGACTTCTGCGAGTCGTTCGGGCCGCTGCGGCCCACATTGGCCGACAAATCCCGCCTTCCCGGCTTTCCCGGCATCAACCGGGTGTCCAACGTGGACGTCGATGGCGTGGTCGGCACCGGGGGCACCGACGTGGTGACCTTCCACTCCGATCTCAGCTTCACTCCGCCCCTAATCGAGTTCCTGTATCTGGACGCGGTGGCGCTGCCATCGGAGGGTGGGACCACCAAGTGGTTGAACCTGGTGGCCGCCTACCAAGACCTGGACGACGGCTTCAAGGCCCGCATCGACGATGTAGGAGTGGTCTATCGGCTGCGCGACGGCTTGGACTTCGGCAGCTATTTCAAAGCCACCGATGGCGAGGCGCTATTGGCCGACCGCACCTGCATCTCCCTAGTGCAGACCAACCCCCGCAACGGCCGCCGCAGCGTGTGGCCCAACACCGGCCCTGATTTCGCCGCCGATGTGGAGGGCCACGGTCCCGACGAGGGTGCCGCCCTGCTAGCCGAGTTGTTCGACCACTGCACCCAAGATCGCTACGTCTACGAGCACCACTGGACCGTTGGAGAATCCGTTTTCTGGCTCAACACCCAGACCATGCACCAGCGCGAGGCCTTCCCCCCCGACCAGGTGCGAGAGCTCCGCCACGTGAACATCCTGGGCCACACCGACCCCCGCCAAGCCGCCTGAGGGGACAAGGCCCATGACCAATCGCCAGCGCTGGTTCCGCATTGGGTCGTTGGCCGTGGCTGTCGCTCTTGCCCTTTCGATGGCTGGCTCCTCGGCCGGCGGACAGGCCCCCGATGAGCGGGATGCCCTGATTGCCCGTCAGCAGGCGCTGATCGACGAGCAGGAGAGACTGATCACCGCCCAAGAGGCGCTGCTCAACGAGTACCGATGCCGGTTCGCCATCGACACCCAGCTAGTGCCCAACGGCTGCCCTGAACAGGCCCGACCCACACCTACACCCACCGCCACGCCTACCCCGACTGCGTCACCCACAGCCACTCCTAGCGCCACTGCAACTCCAACCCCGACCGCCACTGCAACACCGACTCCGACCGCTCTGCCTGATCCGACCATCCCCGCAGGCACTACCGAGGAGCAGTGGGAGCAACTCCGCCAGTGCAATGCCAACGGCAACTACCAGCACGCCAACTCCAACGGAATCCACTTCGGTGCCTACGAGTTCAGACAAACCAGCTGGGACGACCTAGCCCGCCGCCACTACCCCCGCCTGGTCGGCGTCAATCCCCGCGACGCCGCCCCCGCCGACCAGGATCGCATGGCCTACGCCCTCTACGAGGAGCGGGGTTGGGCGCCGTGGCCCAGCTGCGGGCCATCAACCCAGCCAGGAAACAACACCCCGACGGACCCAACTGGATTGCCGCCGAATCCGGCAGGCACCACCCAAGCCCAGTGGGATCACCTCATCTCGTGCGAGTCGGGCGGCAACTACCGGGCTTACAACCCCGCAGGTCCGTACCTGGGCGCCTTCCAATTCAACCAGTCCACTTGGAACGGCGTGGCCGGCCGCCACTATCCCCGTCTGCAAGGGGTTGACCCCCGCGACGCCTCCCCCGCCGACCAGCACCGCATGGCCTACGCCCTCTACGAGGAGCGGGGTTGGCAGCCCTGGCCCGCCTGCGGCGCGCCATTCCGGTCGTCCTAACGGTCGCGCTGCTGGCCTGCTGTGGCACCGCGAGCACCCGATACCATCGTCCCGCTCGAACAGTTAAGGGAGACCGCGGATGCGAGGCATGAGAATTGGGGCGATGGCCGCCGAGGGCACCGGCGACCCGCCGGTGCCGGGGATGAGCGGGCCTCCCGGACTGGATGAGATAACCGAGAACGCTCAGCGGTTCGAGGCGCTGGGGCTGGACACGGCGTGGATCGCCAACATCGAGATCGACGCCGTCACCGCATCGGCGGTGGTGGGCACCGCCACGAGCCACATCGAGATCGCTACCGGGGTGACTCCCACCCCCATGCGCCACCCCTTCGCCCTGGCCCAGCAGGCCGCCACCGCCCAAGCGGCCTGCGACGGGCGGTTCACCCTGGGCATCGGCCTGTGCCACCAGGGGATGGTGGAGAACCTGATGGGTCTGTCCTACGCCCGGCCGGCCCGCCAGATGAAGGAGTACCTGGAGATCGCCGGCCCCATGCTGCGAGGCGAGGGCATGAACTACGAGGGCGAGATCTACACCACCCGCTGGCGGGGCCTGTCGCATGGCCCTCCCACCGAGATCATCGTGGCCGCCATGGGGCCGATCATGTTGGGCCACGCCGGGCGGCTGGCCAGCGGCACCTTCGTGTGGGCCACAGGGCCCAACACGCTGGCCGACTACGTGGTTCCCACCATCAGCGCCGCGGCCACAGATGCCGGGCGTCCCCAGCCGAGGGTGGCGGCCGGATTCCCCATCTCGGTGGTCGACGACGCCAGCGCCGGCTATGAGGCCGCGGCCCGCACCTTTGCCCACTACAAGGACATCCCCTCCTATCGAGGCATGCTGGACCGAGAGGGAATGCCCGGCGTGGAGGACCTGACCATCACCGGTGACGAGGCCGCGGTGACTGCGCAACTGGAGCGAGTCCGCGACGCCGGCGTCACCGACCTGGTGGCCTTCATCTACGACACCGACGACCGATCCCGAGGCCGCACCGAAGCCTTGCTGGGAGAACTGGCCGGCTCAGGCTGAGCTGAGCAGGGCGATATAGGGCTCGGGGTTGCCGATCCAGCGCAGGGCCCGCAGCTCTTGGGCGCCGCGCTCTCCGGCCAGCACCTCATGGAGCTCATCTAAGGGCGCTTCGAGCGTGGCCGCCGGCGGCATCCGGTCGGCCACCCCCACGATCCGGGTCTCGTCGCCGAACCGCAGCACCAGGCCGCGCAACCCGGCGTCCACGATGCGCCGCCCCAGTTCGGCGGCCAGCGCTTCGAACTCCGGGCCTGCCGTAGCGGTCAAACCGCTGCTCGGTCCCGCAGCTCGGCTGCGGTTGGGATATCCAAGCCCAGCATCCGGATGGCATTGTCCCGGCAGATGGCGTCCACCTCGGGCTGGGTCAGGTGCGCCATCTGCGAGGCCAGCAGCTCCTTGGAGTGCGGCCAAGTGGAGTCGGAGTGGGGGTAGTCGGTCTCGGTGGTGATGGTCTCCAGTCCGATGGCGTCGATGTTGGCCAGACCCACCTTGTCGTCGAAGAAGCACACGAACACGTGATCCCGGTAGTAGGTGGACGGCGGCTCGGGCACCTTGTCGGCCACCCCGCCCCAGGCGGCGTTCTCCTTCCACACCACGTCCACCCGGTCCAAGATGTACGGCAGCCAGCCCATCTGCCCTTCGGAGTAGGCCACTTTGAGGCCGCCGAAGCGTACGAACACGCCCGACATCAGGAAGTCCACCAATGAGTAGGTGGCGTTGGAGTGGACTAGCGCCGAGCCCACCGCGCCGGGGGCATCGGGCGAGGTGGACACCATTTTCGAGGACGACCCGATGTGCATGCACACCACGGTGGCCGTCTCCTCGCAGGCCGCGAAGAACGGGTCCCAATACCCGGAGTGGATCGACGGCAAGCCCAGGTTGGGCGGGATCTCCGAGAAGCACACCGCCCGCACCCCCCGCTCGGCGTTGCGCCGAACCTCGGCCGCGGCCAACTGCACGTCCCACAACGGGATGAGGCACAGCGGAATCAGCCGCCCATCGGAGGGGCCGCACCACTCCTCCACCATCCAGTCGTTGTAGGCCTGCACGCACAAAAGGGCCAGATCCATGTCGGAGGCTTCGGCGAAGGCCTGACCGCAGAATCGGGGGAACGACGGGAAGCACAGCGAGGCCTCCACATGGCCGATGTCCATGTCGGTCAGCCGGGGCGCCACCTGCCAGGCGCCGGGTTGCATCTCCTCGAAGGTGATGCCCACCATCTGGAGCTCGTCGCGGGGGAAGGTCACCGCCGAATGGGTGCGGACCATCGGATAGTGGAGGTCCTCGTAGTACCAGTACGAGGTGGGCCGGCCCACGCCCTCGGTCCACGAGAAGACTCCCCCCACGTAGGAGATCTCGCACGGGGCGGTCACCACCCGGGGGCCGATGTCGGCATAGCGGGCCGGCAGCCGGGACTGCCACACATGAGGCGGCTCGATTACGTGGTCGTCTACCGAGATGATGGGGGGAATCTCGATCCCCGACTCGGCAGCCGACGCAGCCATTACTGCACCGTGATGGGGAACATTCCCAAAGCGCCGTCGCCCTCGGGCTCGCTCTGGGTGAACTCCACGTTCAGCCCCTCCAGGCCCCGGGTGAACGCCCCAGGACGGTAGCGGGGAGCATAGAAGGGCTCCAGCCTCATGTCGGGCAACCGCCGGGTGAGCTCCTCGAACATGACCTTGAGCTGAAGCCGGGCCAACGACGCTCCCAAACAGAAGTGGGTGCCGAAACCGAAGGAGAGGTGGCTGCGGGCGTCGCGGCGCACATCCAGCGCCTCGGGGTTCTCAAACGCCTCGGGGTCGCGGTTGGCCGAGGCGTACATCAACAGCACCTGATCGCCCTCGTTGAGGGTCTTGCCGTGAAGCTCGTGGGTGGCCGTCACCGTGCGGCGCATGTTCAAGATGGGCGACACGAAGCGGATGAACTCCTCCACCGCGGTCTCGCCGATCACCTCGGGCTCATCGATGAGGATCTGGCGCTGGTCGGGACTCTCCATCAGCGCCAAACACGTGGTGCCGATCACCGTACGGGTGGTCTCGGCTCCGCCGTCGAGCACGAGGAGCACCTCGTGCATGATGTCGTCGTCGCTCAGCGGCTGGCCGTCCAGCTCTTTGTGGCACCACATGGAGATGAGGTCGTCTTGGGGATCGGCCTTGCGCTTCTGCACCAGCTCGTAGGTGGTGCCAGCCCACTCCTCGATGGCACGGTCTCCCTGCACGGTGTGGTAGCCCGGTCCGCCTCCGCCCTGCATGGTGGCCTCCGACCAGTGCATTACCCGGGGCCACATCTCGGCGGGATAGCCCAGCCGCTCGCCGATCATGTAGGCCGGCAGCGGTGCGGCCAGGTCGTACACCACGTCGCACCATCCCCGGGGGGCCACCCGGTCGATCAGCTCGGTTACCACCGCCCGGATCTTGTCTTCCTGCTTGCGGACCGCTCGGGGGGTGAATTCCCGGGCCACCAGCATCCGCTGGCGCTGGTGGTCGGGGTCGTCCATGTTGATCATGGAGTCCGACATCTCGATCTTGGGCCGGCTGCCCGAGGCCGAGCTGTACAGATCGGTGTCCTTCTCTACCGCCAGCAGGTCGGCATGGCGGGAGACGCCCCAGATCTCGTTCTTCTCGTCCCAGTACACCGGGTCGTTCTCCCGCAGCCATTCATAGACCGGGAAGGGATCTTGGGCGTACATGTACCCGTCTAGCAGATCAACGGGCTGGGTCACCTCAGCAGTCGCCATAAGCGGCGATGGTAGTGGGCGCGCTCCGGTCAGTCGGAAGCGAGGTTCTCGGCGGCGAACTCCCAGTTGATCAGGTGGTCCAAGAACGCCTCCACATAAGCGGCCCGGGCGTTCTGGTAGTCGAGGTAGTAGGCGTGCTCCCACACGTCCACCACCAGCAGAGCCCGGCGATCTTCCAGCAGGGGCAGATCGGCGTTGGAGGTCTGCACGATGTCGAGCCTGCCGTTGTCGGCTACCAGCCAGGTCCAGCCGGAGCCGAACAACCCCACGGCCGCATCGGCGAACCGGCGGCGGAACTCGTCGGTGGAGCCGAATGACTCCTCAATGGCCGCCCGAACGGGCCCCGAAGGAGCCCCACCCCCGTCTGGGCTCATCGAATGCCAGTAGAAGGTGTGGTTCCAAATCTGGGCTGCGTTGTTGAAGATCGCACCCTCGGCCCCCAAAACCACCTTCTCGAGTTCGGCGCCCTCCCACTGGGTGCCGCTGGTCAGGCGGTTCAGGTTGGCCACATAGCCGGCGTGGTGCCGCTCATAGTGGAAGCTCACGGTCTCGGCGCTCACATACGGTTCGAGCGCGCTTTGCGGGTATGGAAGGGGAGGAAGCTCAAACGCCATAACGGGCTATTACGGTACCGGCAAAAAAATCGGGATTGATAGCCGTATACATCCGATACGGGTTGTCGAACACAAACGCCCGGAAATCGGCGTCGGTGATCAGCCCCTCTTCCACCAGACCGTGGGCCTCCTCCATAATCGAGCTGACATCGGTCACGTCCCAGTGGCCGATGTCGGAGGAGAAAACCGCGTTGAGCTTCACACCGCAGGGGTTGGCCGGGCCGAAGGCCACATTCACCCCCCGGTCGTCGGCTTCGCACCCGAAGTAGAGAGAAGACGCGAACGACTGAGCGATTTCCTCGTCGGAGCCCACTCCCAGTCGGGTCCACTCGTCGGGCTCTTCAGGCGTTCCCCCGTGGATGGGCATGCCGTGGGCATATGAGGCCAGGTCGTCACCGAGGATCTCCCGGAAATCCCCGCCGTAGCGCTCGAAGTACCGGCCCAGCTCATCGAGGTCGAGCAGAGCGGGGTCGAAGTTGCGCTGGATGGCCTCCCAGCTGCGCTTCTCCCAGTGCTCGATGATGTCGCACAACAGCTGGGTGCCCCACGACACGCCGCACTCCAAGAACACGAACGGCAGCTCGGGAATGCGCCGGGTGACCCCGCCCAAGAACAAGGCCTTGCACAGCTCATACATAAGGGCTTGGAACTGGCCGATGTGATTGGCGGTATAGCTGGACACGAAGGTGTGGATGCCGGGGCGGAAGGCCAAGCCGCCGTGGAAGGTGGCGGCAAAGCCGAGCTCTACGCAGCGGCGCCACACCGGGTCGTAGTCGTAGGCCGAGTCGAGGCCATAGCAGTCGAACCAGTGGTGCTGGCCGGGCCACAGCCACCCCGACCGGGTCTGCTGGTCGGGCTCGTCGATGGGCCGCATCACTCCCTCGGCGAACACCACCACCTTCAGGCCCAGCGCAGCGCAGTGCTCCAGCTCGGCAATGGCCTCGTCGGGGGTGTGGGCGGGGATGATCCCGGCCATAGCCATGCGATCGGAGTAGGGGTTGTAGACGTCGGCGTAGAACTCGTTGAAGGCCCGGCACAGGCCGGTGCGGTAGCCGGTGTCTTCCACCGCGCAGCTGGTGAGGGTGTTGGTGGGGTACAGCACCGAATAGTCGATGCCCACCTCGGGCAGACGCTCATAGAGCAGGGCGGGAAGCATGGCGGTGGCCCGGTCCAGCACATTGGCGGTGTGGGTGCCCCACCAAGCCCCCTGCGGCGAGCGGTTTCGGCGGCGCTCATCAAGGCTGCGGGCCTTCTGCGAGTTGCGCATGGGAAGACCCTCCGACAGGTATCGCCCATACAAATCGGCCCCCAGCACTCGCTCCAGGTGGGGCTGTTGGGCCGCAGTTATCTCCAGCACATGGCCATCGGCATCGATCACCGGGTGGCCGAACCGGCTCACCGCAGTCTCCGCGTCACGTCAAGCAGTGAGCTGGAGCCGAATCCGAGCTACGGAAGGCAGACGTCGGGCAGCGGGTGGCGGAACAGGCGAGCCGCGTTCTCATGGGTGAGCTTGCGGATCACGTCGTCGCTCAAATGCCCCAGCTTCGACTCCAGAGTGTCCTGGCAATTGGGCCATGTGGAGTCGGCGTGGGGGTAGTCGGTTTCCACCATGGTGTGGTCGAGGTTCATCGCGATCACCGCGTCGATGGAAGACGGGTCGTTGATGGTGCAGTAGTAGAAGTTGCGCATCAGTACTTCGTGGGGGCCGATGTCGGTGCCGCCGGGCCACAAGCTTCGACCGTGGCCGGAGATCTCGATCTGGTGCTTGAGCCGGTCGTACATGATGGGCACCCAGCCGCATCCTCCCTCCGACATGGCGATCTTGATGTTGGGATAGCGCACCGGGATTCCCGACCACACCCAGTCGGCCGCGGCCGCATAGGCGTGCATCTGGAACATGGTGGCCCCAACACCAATGGGCGGTCCACCGGGGTCTGTGGGCATGACGTGTCCCGACGACGCCACATGCAGGCAGATCACGGTGTCGGTCTCCTCGCACGCCCTCCACACCGGCTCCCACCATTCGCTGTGGATGGACGGCAGATCGATGTTGTGGGGAATCTCCGGCAGCGTGACGGCCACGAAACCCCGCTCGGCGTTGCGGCGGATCTCGGCGGCGGCCAGATCGGCATCCTTCAGCCAGGTGATGCCCATGGGGATGATGCGCTCCGGATAGGAGCCCCACCACTCCTCATAGATCCAGTCGTTGAACGCCCGGGTCACCGCCAAGCCCAGCTCGGGATCGGAGCAGTCGGAGTACACCCGGCCACAGAAGCCGGTGATCTGGCTGGGGAAGCAGATCGACGCCCAGATGCCTCCCAGGTCCATGTCGTGGATGCGGGCCTTGATATCCCAGGAGCCCCGGCGCATGTCGGAGAAGCGGGCCGGCTCCATGGTGAAGTCATTGCGGTCGGCCCGTCCCACCAGGGCGTTCAGGCCGAGCTGGGCGTAGATCTCGCCGTCGAATTCCCAGTGCTGGCCCCCGTCACCGCTCTCGACCACCTTCGGCGCCCGATCGGCGAACCGGGCCGGCACCCGGCCCTCGAACAGCCAGGGAGGCTCCACAAGGTGGTCGTCAACCGAAATGAGCGTGTAGCGGATGCGCTGGGGCTCGGGGTCGGGAAGCAGCAGATCACTGGGCTTCTCGTGGATATCGACGATGGTCATGGTCGAAGCCTACGGTCCTAGAAGCGACCGGCGCTAGAAGCCAGCCCCTCAATGCCTGGATTTCGCGCCAGTAGCCCCGGCTCAGTCCAAGCCAGCCGCCCGGAACGCCCGGCTAAGCAACGGTGGGACCTCCCCCACCGCAGCCTCCTCCATCTCCTCCTCATCGACTTCCTCCATAGTGGGAAGCCGGAGGGGGCCAGAAGAGTCCGACGAGCCGGACGCGCCGTCGCCGACCAGCACCAGTTCGGGCTCCGTGGCAGGGGAGCGCGAATCTGCCAGAGTCCATCCCAGCGGAACCACCACTGCATCAGCATGAACCCGACACAGCGGCACGCCGCCAATGCCACGCTCCTCGTGGATGTCCACCAGGTGGGCCGCCAGCTCCCGGGCGCCGATCAACAGAATCGCCGAAGCGCGTTTGCCGCATGAGACACGAGCGCAGAACTTCACCGACATACTCAGAAAATAGCCTCGGAGAAGTCACAAATAACGGATACCCCGGTTGCACCATCTTGTGGAACCGCAGTAGATAGGTTGGGAATGGAATCAGGTAATGGGCGAGCCGATGGAATCCGGAGATAGGTGAAGGAATGGAGTCGGATGCTGTTGATCGGCGTGCGGTGGAGGTTGTGGCCCGCCAATTGGAGCTATGCCGGGCTGCCCCGGGCCGCCCCGCAATTGTGCTGGCGGATGGAGACACCGATCCGGCCCTTCTGAATGCCGTTGTCCATGCCCTAAACAAAATCGGAGCTCTCCCGAGGACCGTCTTGACCGACGACCAACCAATGGGCGGAATGGATGCTGATCTGACTCCGCCCGAAATCGTCGTCAGCCTCCTCAGTTCCCACTCAGACGCGGTGGACGCTCACGTCCCCCCAAACTGCCGGGTGTTGTCGGTGGTGGCCCACAACACCGGCGAGCTGCGAGGAATGGTGCCCCACGTCGGCTTGAGCCGCCGGGTGAAACGGGGCTTGGAGCTTCTTGAAGCCGGACAGCAGCTGCACGTGGGGGACGACCGCGGCACGAACTTGCAAGTGGGCCTCAAAGGCGCACGCCGGTGGATGCATGACGGGATGGCGACGACTCCGGGCAAGGGTGCCGAATGGCCCCGGGGGATGATCGGGACGGCTCCAGCGCCGGGAACTGCCAAGGGCACAGTGGTGATGTCTCCGGGCGACATATGGCTCCCGATGGGGTGGTATGCCCGATCGTCGGTGGTGCTGACATTTGAAGGAGGGCGGATGGTGAGCATCGAGGGTCCGCAGAGCGAGACCGATGCCATCCGAGCCCATCTTGCCTCGGTGGGCACTCCTTCGGCCTACCGACTCGACGCGGTGGAGATCGGTCTTTTATGGGTCGACAGTCCTCGACCACCGGCCCTTTTCGAACCGGGCTTCGCTGAATCCTTCGGGGTTGCCGACCGCTATGGCCATGTGGTGATCGCCACGGGCGACTACCCCACCGTGGGCATCGCCTGCTGCTTGAGGAGCGCGACGGTGGCCGTCGATGAGGTGGCTGCCGTTAGGTCTGGCCAGCCCGAGAGCGAGCTCGCCCCCGACATCTACGAGCAGGCCGCCCACCGCTTCCCGTTGTAGTGTCCGAGCGCATGGAGATGCGCAGCATTGGGAACTTGTCGGTATCGGTAATCGGGCTTGGGTGCAACAACTTCGGCATGACCATCGACGCCGACGCCAGCCAGACGGTGGTGGATGCGGCGATTGACGCCGGGATCAACTACTTCGACACCGCCGACTTGTACGGCCGGGGCAAGTCGGAGGAGTTCTTGGGCGCGGCGTTGGGCAGCCGGCGCGACCAAGTGATCGTCGCCACCAAGTTCGGGCACCCCGGTGCCCTGCCCGAGGGTCAGAAGGGCGGCGACCCGGCCTGGATTCGCCAAGCCGTGGAAGCCAGCCTCACCCGGCTCAACACCGACCGCATCGACCACTACCAGCTCCACATGCCCGACACCGAGACCCCTCAGGCCGAGACGCTGGGAGCACTTCAGGAACTGGTCGACGAGGGGAAAGTGCTGGAGACCGGCTGCTCCAACTTCAGCGCTGAACAGATCGACGAGGCCGCCGGGGCCGCGGCGGAGGTTGAAGCGGGGAACTATGCCAGCGTGCAAAACCACTATTCGGTGCTGACCCGCAATGTGGAGGATGAGGGAGTGATCGATGCCTGTGAGCGCACCGGCATGACGGTGATTCCCTACTTCCCCCTGGAGTCTGGATTGCTCACTGGCAAGTACTCGGGGATGACGCCTCCGGAGGGTGCCCGCCTGTCGATGTGGAAGGGCGAGATGCGGGACATGTTTTTGAGCGAGGACAACCTGGCCGCGGTCGACCGGCTCACCAGCTATGCCACCGACCAGGGCCACAGCATCTTGGAGCTGGCAATCGGCTGGCTGGCCTCCAATCCGGCAGTGGCTACCGTGATCTGCGGCGCCACCAAGCCCTCCCAAGTGGCCTCCAACGTGGCCGCAGCAAGCTGGACCATGAGTCCTGCCCAGCGGTCCGAGATCGCAGCGTTGGCTTCATAGTCCGAGAATCAGCTCTCGAACCGCTTCGCTCAAGGTTAGGAGGGGGTCGGGGAACGTGATGTCGCCGACCACTTCGATGTAGCCCTTGATCTGGGGTTCGGTGCCGCTGGGACGTAGCGACACCCGGCTATCGTCGGCCAAGTCGAATCGGAGCACGTCGGCATTGGGCAGCCCCTCCACTCCGTCTCGATAGTCGGTGGTCCGGACCACCTCGGTCTCGCCAAACCGGACGGGCCGGGCCGTTCGGATTGCGTCCATGATCTCTGATCCGGTGCGGCTACCCAGATTCACGCTGACCTGATAAGTGCGGTGGAGGCCGAACTCGTCCATCAACTCGGCCAGCCGTTCGATGGGGGTTCGGCCGTCTTCCATCACCAGGGCTCGGCACAAAGCGACGAATTGCACTGCCGCGCTGATGCCGTCCTTGTCTCTCACGGCGTCGTTACAGGCGAAGCCCAGCGCCTCTTCGTAGCCGAACACCAGCCTCCAAGGCAGGCCATCACTCCGAGGCACAAGATTGTCGGCCGCTCGGGCGATCCACTTGAATCCGGTCAGCGTCTCCACGTGGGTGGCCCCCCGGGCTTCGGCGATACGGCCTACCAGCCGGCCGGAAACGATGCTGTTGGCCACCACTCTCTCGGTGCTGCCAGGGGTGGTCTCCAGCATCCAGTCGCACAGGAGGGCGCCAATCTCGTCGCCGGTCAGAATGCGCCATTCGTTGTCGTAGGCCCATACCGCGGCGGCCAGCCGGTCGGCGTCGGGGTCGGAGGCCAACGCCAACGGCGTGTCGATCTGTTCAGCTCGGCGGATCACCCTGGCCAATGTGTCGTGGTTCTCGGGGTTGGGCGAGACCACGTTGCGGAACAGCGGGTCGGGCTCGGCCTCGTCCTCCACCACGTAGGGGCGCCCATTGTTGATTTGTTCTAGGGCTTGACTGAGTAGAGGCAGGCCGACGCCTTGGAGCGGGGTGTAGGCCAGCGGATGAAACGGTCCGCGGATAGCCACGTTCGCCAAGATCGCAGTGGTGTATTCGGCGCTGACGTCGACTCTCTCAGGTGACGCCGACGCCAACTCCCGAGTAGGCAGCGGCTGAGAGACGATTGCTGCTTCGATGGTCTGGTCGTGGGGAGGAATTATCTGGGCACCATCGCCCAAATACACCTTGATGCCGTTGTCGCCAGCCGGGTTGTGGCTGGCGGTGACCATCACGCCGGCGTCGGCCCCAAGGTGGGTGACCGCGAAGGCCAACACCGGGGTCGGCGATTTCGGGGGGAGCATCATGGGATGGCAACCGGCCGCCGCAAGCACTGAGGCCACGTCTTGTGCGAACACATCGGAGTTCTGGCGGGCGTCGAAGCCGATCACCACCTTGGCCCCCGGACCTACGTGGGTGGCCAATGCCGCTGCCGTCTGGCGGACTACCACCCGGTTTATGCGGTTGGGGCCGACGCCCATCGGGCCTCGGATTCCGGCAGTGCCGAACCGGAGACGGTCGCCGAAGCGGTCGTCGATCCCGGCTTGGTCGCCAGCGTCAATCAGCTGCCGCAATTCGGCTCGGGTGACCGGATCGGGGTCGGCAGCCAGCCAGTCCTCGGGCGTCGGGGCCTGGGGACTCACAGCACTTTGATGACAGTGCTCAGCACTTCGGCGACCCGGCTCTGGGCGGCCTGGCCGGCGTCTAGCACCTCTTGGTGGTCCAGTGCCTCCCCCATACCGGCAGCCGCGTTGGTGACCAGCGACACCCCAGCCACCTCGGCCCCCAGATGGCGGACGGCGATGGCCTCCAGCACGGTGGACATGCCCACCAAGTCGGCCCCCATTCGGGCCAGCATGGTGATCTCCGCCGGGGTCTCGAAGTGCGGCCCCACCAATCCGGCGTATACCCCCTCGCCCACCGTGGGGTCGATGCGACGCACGGTCTCGCGGATGCGGGACGAGTACAGATCGGTCAGGTCGGTGAACCGGATGGCGTAGCCCTCGGGCGGGGCCGGGCCGAACAGCGGGGACTGGCCGGTGAGATTGATGTGGTCGCTGATCAGCACCGGCTGTCCCACACCAAAGGCGGGGTTCATGCAACCCGCGGCGTTGGTGAGCACCACCGTGGAGCAACCTGCCGCCACCGCGGCCCGCACACCGTGGACCACGTCGGCCGGGGGATGGCCCTCGTAGAGATGAACCCGTCCGGCCATCACCAGCACCCGCCGGCCGTCAACGGTCACCGATCGGAGGGTTCCGCCATGGCCGGGCACCGACGGGGGGTGGAATCCGGCGATGGTCTCGGCCGCGACCACCGCATCCGCTGCGCCCAACCCTTCGGCGACCTCCGCCCAGCCCGAACCCAGCACCACGGCAGCGTCAAAACGACCGCCCAACCGCTCGACCAGCTCGGCTCCGGCCTGCTCGGCCCGTTCGAATGGGTTCATACCCCGATGGTAGAAGGCATTGATGACACATCCCGCACCGCGTTCGGTGGGGAGTTACTGGGCCAAATGGGCCAGCGAGCCAGAGGGGCGGGCGCCGAACTGGCTGATGGTCTCGGTGGCGGCCAAAGAGCCCAGCCTTCCGCACTGGGCCAAGTCCATACCCCGAGTCCAGCCGTAGAGGAAACCGGAGGCGTACAGGTCGCCGGCTCCGGTGGTGTCCACCACTTCAGCCGTGGGCGCGGCCGGCACCTCGATGATCTCGGTGGGGGTGACCAGCACCGATCCCTGCTCGCTCCGGGTCAGCGCGGCCACTTGGCACCTTCCCTGCACCGCTGCCACCGCAGCCTCGAAGTCGTCGCCGGTCTCATACAGCGTGCAGATCTCGTGCTCGTTGCCGAACAGCAGGTCGATGGGCCCGTCCACCAAGTCGAGCCATTCCTGGTGGTGGCGCTTTACGCAGAAGCTGTCCGACAGCGTGAACGAGATTGTCCCCCCGGCAGCCGAGCAGATGGAGATGGCCTTGCGGATGGCCTCCTTGGTGATGGCCACGTCCCAGATGTAGCCCTCGCAGTACAGCACCTGCGCCGCGCCCACCAGGTCGGGATCGATGTCGTCGGGGTGCAGTTCGGTGCTGGCCCCCAGGTAGGTGTTCATGGTGCGGGCCGCGTCGGGGGTCACGATGATGAGACAACGGGCGGTGGGCGGCCCATCAGCGGCCCGAGCCACCTCGAAGCGCACCCCCAGCGCCCCGATGTCGTGGGCGAACACCTCACCGAGCTGATCGTCGCGCACCTTACCGATGTAGCCCACCTGTCCCCCGAACGAGGCCACCCCGGCCACTGTGTTGGCCGCCGACCCCCCCGATGTCTCGATGGCCGGCGCCATAGCGCCGTACAGCTCCTCGGCCCGTTCGGCGTCGATGAGCGTCATCGCCCCCTTAACCAGGCCATGAGCCTCAATGAACTCGTGATCCTCGGTGCTGATCACATCGACAATGGCGTTGCCAATCCCCACCACGTCCAACGCCCCACTCATAGCGAACCGAGGCTACCGAGGCGGAACGACCACCTCGCAACGCAACCCGCTGGCGCTGCTCAGTTTCCGGTCGAGCGTGAACAGCGGATTGCCGAGCGCCTCAGCAAGCGCCACACACCAAGCGTCGTAGCTGGTCACATTTGCCCGCAACTCCCAGACGCGCTCGGCCAGTGGATTGAATGGGTAGAGCTCGATGTCAAGACGAAGAAGATCGCCAAAGGACGCAGTCGCCTCCAGTCTCGAAACCTGACCCGAGTGCTCCAAGCGGCGCAAGATATTGGTCGTCTCAGCGATTGCCATCTCTGGCGCGGCCAACTGGCCCTGCGAAATCGCCAACTCAGCCCAAGGGCCGTGTTGCGCTGAGTCGACCAGCGCGGCGACGAGCACCGAAGCGTCGACGACCGCGCTCACCGGCGATCAGCATCTCTGGCGTCGAGGATCATCGACGCGGTAACGCTGGTGCCTGCTGCATCCTTGCGACGGCGAACCTCATCAAGCCACGAATCAAGAGACGGTCTCGAAGCCAGCCGCATCAACTCACCCCGCAGATACTCCTGCATCGACTGGCGCTTGAGCGCAGCCCGCGCCGCCAACACATCCCGCACTTCCTCCGGCACCCCTCGAATGGTGATCTGCACCGCCATGACAGCATTATGACAGCATTGCCAGCAAATTGCATCACAACCGGACTACTGGGGATGGATCTTGTGAAGGCCATCGGCACCCCAGCACACCGCAGTTCCCTCAACGGTGATACCGCAGGAATGTATGTTGCCCGCAGATACGGAGGAGAAATGACCCGAGGGGGGAGAGGACCTGCCGAAGTCGTCGCTGCCCCAGCACGCGATGGTGCCGTCCTTTCGCACGCCACATGAATGTGAATTTCCAGCCGAAACGGAGGCATACAAGCCGTCAGGGGCAAGTGCTTTGCCACTCTCGTTGTCGCCCCAGCACACGACACTCTGGTCGATCTTCAGCCCACACGCGTGACCGAACCCGGCCGATACCGAGGTGAAGGCGCCTGATGGCGCCGCTACGTTCTCGTGGAAATCGCTACCCCAGCACACCGAACTCTGATCAACCAACACCCCACACACAAACCCATAACCCGTCGAAACGGCGGTGAAGTGGCCTTCGGGTGCAGACAGTTGCTCCAAAATATGTTCCACAGAGTCATTTCCCCAGCACATCACTTTCCCTTCAACCGTCACCCCGCATGCATAGTGGTGCTCGGCCGATATCGACACGAATTGACCCGCAGGCGTGGCCTTATTGCCAAAATGGCCAAGGCCCCAGCACTCCACGCTCTGATCAACCCGCAGACCACATTTTGAGTTTCCGGTCGACAGTGAGGAGAACCTGCCCTCGGGCTCGGGGAAATAGCCGGAGAAGTCTTGCCCCCAACACTCCACGCTCTGATTAACCCGCAGGCCACACGAATAATCACCGCCTGCCACTACAGAATCCATCAAGCCATCAGGAGCGATTGCCCTGCCGTCAGTGAATCCATGTCCCCAGCAAACCACGGTCTGGTCAGCCCTCAGACCACAAGCATGATTGCCGCCAGCTGACACGGATGTATACAAGCCATCAGGTGCGTTAAGCCGGTTGAACTGATTCTCGCCCCAGCACTTGATGGTCCTATTGGCCATCACTCCGCACGAGTATCCATCACCGGCAGAGACTGAGTGGTAAGACCCTTGGGGGGCAGACAACTGGCCATCCAAGTCGCTCCCCCAGCACACCGCAGCTTGATCGACCATCACTCCGCACGAATGGTCAAAACCAGACGATATTGAGACAAATGACCCGTCTGGATCCGAAGTCTCCATTGTGGCCTCGAACACATCAACACCCCAGCAGGCAACTGTCTGGTCAATCATCAATCCGCATGAACGTAGACTGCCTGCGGAGACAGAAACGAAAGCATCAAAAGGAAAGCCCTGAGAATCAAAAGCGTCGCCGCCCCAACACACCGCTGACCCATCAATCCTCACTCCACATGTGCTGAAGGAACTAGCAGACACTGAGAGGAAGAGCCCCCTTGGGACAGACAACTGGCCATACCTGTCGCTACCCCAGCACGCGATCGTTTGATCAACCCTCAACCCACAAGAATGCACGAGTCCCGCAGACACCGAGGTGAACAGGTCCTCTGGCACAGACAATTGGCCGTGGCTGCTGCTTCCCCAGCACACGGCCGTTTGATCAACCCTCAACCCGCACGAGTGTGTGCCACCAGCAGACACCGACAAGAACACCTCGGGTGATGACTCCTCGGGAGGATCCACGTCGACATCTGTCGGGGTTGAAGTCGTCACACTTGTCGCCGCGTCCACTTCAATCGGCGACGGAGTGAATAAACCCGTCTGGCTCTCGTGCCCACCTCCCCCACACGAAGCTGCAATAAGTGCGAATGAAGACAGGGCGATGACCAGTCTGAATCGGTGCGCGTCCTTGGGAATCAACTCGATTGACTGACACTACAGATGGGAGACATGGAGGAGAAGGTCGGCTCGAATGATCGGCACTCGGGTTGTCTCATTCTTGACTGGTTCAATCTAAGGTGGAATCGGTGAGGCCTAGCCGATGAACGACCGGATCGACGGGGACGAGTACCGGGTTTCCGATGAGGATAAGGCGTACTTCGCGGAACACGGCTATGTGCATCTGCGGGGGGTGCTGACCGACGACGAGGTAGGCGAGCTCGAGGCTGTCTACGACCGGTTCTTGCGCCGGGAGATCGAGGTGCCGGGCAAGGACTACTGCGACATGGCCGGCGACTACGGCCGAGACCCCGAGGACTTCTCGATCATCAACGTGATGCTGCCCCGGCGTTACTACCCGGCGTGGCAGGGCAACATCTACGAGCGCCGAACCGCCTCAGCCGCCCGCCAGCTATGTGGCGACGGGATGGCCATCGACTATGACCAGATCTTGGCCAAACAGCCCTTCAAGCTCGACGCGGTGTTCGCTTGGCACCAGGACATGGCCTATTGGCCCGATACTCCCGACACCCGCACGGCTACGTTTTGGCTGGCCATCGACGACTCCACCATCGAGAACGGCTGCATGCGCTTCGTGCCGGACACCAACCGGGAGCCCACGCTGCGGCCCCACACCCCACAGTACGGCGACCGGGGCGAGTCCCACGCCTTGGGCACCGAATTGCAGGAGGGCGACGAGCCAGTTCCCGTTCCCATCGCCCGGGGCGACGTGACCGTGCACAACGAGCGGGTCATGCACGGGTCCGGCGGTAACTCCACCGCCGGTTTCCGCCGGGCCTATGTGATCGCTTATCGATCCGAGGACACGGTGGCCATCGAGCGCCAGCTCGGCTTCACCCACAGCCACAACGACAGCGGCGATGTGCTCGACCAGGTGGGCGTGGAGGGCCAGAGCCGCTGAGTTCTAGCCGGAGAAGATGTAATCGACCTCGGCTGCGGTCAGCTCTGCCCGCTCGGCGGCAGTGCTCTGCTCCACCTCCTCCATCGAGGCGTTGCCCACAATCACCAAGGGTTCGAAGTCGGCGTGCAGCGCCCAGGCCAGCGCCACCTGGCTGAGGCTCAATCCGTGCTGGCGGCCCACTTCGGCGGCCCGCTCCCGCCGCGCCCAGTTGACCTCGTTGAGATAGCACCGGGCAGTGTCGGCCAAATGGCCCTCGGTTGCCGACTCAAGCTCGGCGCGGCCGATCCGCTCGCTCAGAAAACCCCCGGCCAGCGGCGACCAAGCGACAACCCTTACGCCCCGCTCTTGATGCCAGGCCCGATCGGCAGCTCGGTGAGCACCGGTGAGCGTGACCACGTCGTCCCAGGGCTCATCAAGCTGGTCGACGAGGCTCCAGTGAGCGCTGTTGGCCACCGGCCCTCGCAGATCGTGGGCATCGGCGTACTCCACCGCCGCCTCGATCCGAGCCGTGGTCCAATTCGACACCCCCCACGCCCCGATGTGGCCCCGGTCGATGGCGGCGTTGACCGCCTCAACCAGAATGCCGATGTCCATGGCGGAATCGTCGCGGTGGAACATCCATAGATCGAGCTGGTCGACGCCGATCTGGCGTCGCGACAGTTCCATGTCCGCAGCTATGGCCTCAGGGGTCACCCGGGGGCTCCAGTCGGGAAGCTCGGGGTGGCATCCCTTGGCAAAGAAGACGATGCCGTCCCGACCGCCCCGGTGGCGGACCCACCGACCGAGGATGGCATCCACCCCGTCGTTGCCGAAGGCGTAGTTCACCGCGGTGTCGAACGTATTGATCCCCGCTTCGACGGCGGCATCGAGCATGGCGAAGCGGGCTGGGTCGTCTTGGGCGAACAGGCCGATGGCCCCTTGCACCACCCGGCTGACCGGGGTGGCGACTCCGGGAAACTCCACGTACTCCACTACTGCCCCATTTCGGTTTCGAAGGGGTACACAACCCCGATGCGGGCTCGGATCTCATCGCACAAGCCGGCCATCTCCAATGTCAAAGACAGCGGCATGCGCTCGCTTTCGGTGCGCCCGGCCCGAACGCAGTCCACCACCTCTTGGATCTCGTATTCGAATCCGTTGGCCGGGTGGGGAATCGCCTCGGTCTCCTCTTGGCCCCCGGCCCGCAGAATGGCCCGGTCGGCGGCCCAAAAGACCGGTATCTCGATCGACCCTTCGGTCCCGGAGATCACGGCACTGGATCCCAGTTCGGCCACCACGGCAGAGCCGAGATGGGCCAGCCCGCTCCCCGGATAAGACGCCGAAATGGAGACGATCTCGTCCACATTTGTCTCGCCGACGCGGGCCACCACCCCGTAGTCCACCGGCGGCCCGCCGTACAGCCACCGGGCCAAGTGCAGCGGGTAGACCCCCACGTCGAGCAAGCTTCCCCCGGCGAGGTCGGGATTGAACAGCCGGTGCTCGGGCATCACCGGGGCGGCAAATCCGAACGAGGCCGTCAACTGGCGGACTTCGCCGATGCGCCCCTCGTCGATCCAGCCCCGCACCACCTCATAGATGGGCAAGAACCGAGTCCACATCGCCTCCATGGCGAACACCCCGGCGCCCCGGGCGGCCTCCACAATCCGGGTCGCTCCCTCCAGGTTGGGGGCGATGGGCTTCTCCACCAATACCGCCACCCCGGCGTCAATGCAGGCAATAGCCGCCTCGGCATGGGACGGGTGAGGCGGGCAGATGTACACCGCGTCGAGTTCCTCGCCCTGGAGCATCTCCCCCACCGACCCATAGCTCGCCGCAATGCCGTGATCTTGGGCAAACGCCCCAGCCCGGCCCGCGTCCCTCCCGGCCACCGCAGCAACGCATGCCCCCTCCACAACCTCCATCGCCCCCAGAAACTGACCAGTGATGTGGCCGTGCCCGACCATCCCAAAACAGAAATCCATATCTCCCACGCTAGAATCCAAATGGCCGAGGGCAGTAGCCCGAGGAAGTGGAGCCCGGTACCTCTCCGGACGGTGAGTGGCCGGGCTCTTGCGCGCCAAGGCCGCCTGCGGACTAGCGGAAGCCCGAGAACGCCAGAAGGCCCTCCTGAGTCCATAAACCATCGCCTGCTTCGGACGTCGGGCTGGTACGAATGGGAGTGAGCTGGAGGAGTTGAAATGACTGCCCATGTCCTGCCCTGCCCCAAGTCGCCGCGGGTTGCTTTGGTTGGCGACACGCATGCCAACTCAGTTTGGACAAGGCGCGTCATCGAGGAGTTGGCGGCTGATGGGGTGGACATGGTTGTCCAGCTTGGGGATTTTGGGTGGTGGCCGCAGACGGGATTCGCCAAGAAGATCTCCAAGGCTGCGACCGTTGCTGGAATCACGGTCTGCTTCATCGACGGGAACCACGAGGACCATGAGCACCTCCGCTTCCACGCCCGGCTCCGCAATCCCGGCGGCAGACCAACCGATCCGGTGGAGATGTACCCCAGCCTGTGGTATCTGCCCCGGGGCTGCTCGTGGGAGTGGCATGGAGTTCGGTTCCGGGCGCTCGGCGGAGGGTTCAGCATCGACCATGCAGTCCGCACGCCGGGCCAAGACTGGTTCCCCATCGAGGAAGTGCCCTCGATAACCGAGGCCGAGCGAGCCATCGCCGGCGGACCCGCCGACGTGCTACTGAGCCACGATTTTCCCGCACTCGGCTACCTCCTGAGCGGCCGGGCCATCCCCGAGGCCGATGAGCGGGCCTCCCGACAGGTGCAACACCTGCTGGCCAAGGTGGTCGAGGCCACCGAGCCCAAGCTCGTGGTACACGGCCACTGGCACTACCCATACGACATCGTGCGCCATGGCGTCACCGTCAAAGGCCTTGACTGTGACGGCACCGACCAGGCCGTCACCGTGCTCAACCTGGACACCCTCGCTACCGAGGACTGGCGGCTACCTATCAAGCGGCAGGAGGCAAATCGGGTGGAGTTAGCCCGCTAAACCACTATCGTTGAGGACGCCGAGGGCAGTAGCCCGAGGAAGTAGGCCCGGCTCCTCTCCGGACGGTGAGCAGCCGGGTTTTGCGCGTTCTGCCCGCCATCCGCGACGAGGTGCAGTCCACCGTTTGAGCCAGCGACGCCTACCCGCTACTACGGCCGGGTCACCGTCAAGGCCGACCGATGGACAAGGACAGCAGCCGACATCGCCGAAGCCATAGTCAACCAACTCGCTCAAGCCGAAGACGCCAAGGTCTCCGTCACCATCGAAGTAGAGGCCACCGCCGACGACGGCTTCGACGACGACGTCCAACGCACCATCACCGAAAACGCCGCCACCTTGAAGTTCAATGACAGCGACTTCGAGTCCTGAGGCACTCCGCTGACCCCAAACTGTCACCGCTCTTCCTTACACTACAGGAACCTTCCAATCCCCTAAAGGAGAACCAGTGTCATCAGGAGCCATCGCCACCACTTTGCTGGCCGCCGCATTGCTGCCCGGTGCCTTTTTCCAATGGGGCTTCGAGCGAAATGCAGGGCGTTTTGGAATTGCGCTGAAAGACAGGCTCCTTAGAACTACGGGAATATCAGCCATATTCCTTGCCTTGTTTGCATGGCCAATCCACAGATTATACGCAAATTATTGGCCTCAGACAGCTTCCGGGGATCACTTACCAATTGCAATATATTTTGTTCCCATCGTGTATCTATCCATTCCCCTGTTTTTGGGATGGCTATGTGGAATTACTCTAAGGATGGATTGGGATTGGGCAAAAGGTATCGCTGGAAAGAGGAGATTTCCCACTGCTTGGGATTATGCGTTCAGCGAAATGAAGAGTGGGTGGATTCGCTGCAAACTCAAGTCAGGCGAATGGGTCGGTGGACTATATAGTTCGGTGGACTCAAGTAGTCACACTACATACGCCAGTGGATATCCAGAGCCTCATGAACTATACCTCTACCCAATTGTAGAAATGGACCAGGAGAGTGGGCTCTTTAGGGTTTCGGAAGCTGGTGAGGCCGTACCAGGGGTAGGAGGCTTGTTGTTGCGCTGGGAGGAAATTGATATGCTTAGCTTCGTTGCGAACGATTTTCAAAAGGGCTCTGATGAGAAACAAGGCTGACAAGCGGAAGCGTGAGTATAGGGGGGGGTATTACCCCACTGAATCGGTTACCGGACCGCCGCCGGCGGCGTTGACCCACCCGCGGCCCGGACAGGCTCCAGAGGCCACACCTCCACAGGATTCGAATCCCCCTCCCTCCGAATAACATCACTGCCCCAAGAACGGGCCATCTAGTCTCATTCGATGGCCGAGTCCTCAGTGAACCCTTATCGGCTGCCGCGGGGGGTGGTGCCGCGGCGGTATGAGCTGCGGTTGGAGCCTGATCTGGAGGCGTTTGCGTTTGCGGGGTCGGTGGGTGTGGATCTTGAGGTGTTGGAGCCGACCGGCGAGATTGTGCTCAATGCGGCCGAACTGGAGATCAACGGTGGCGACCTCGACGGGGTGGCGTTGGCGGGGGTGGACTATGACGAGGAGCACGAGCGGGCGGTGTTGCGGCTGGGCGAGGCAGTTCAGCCGGGGGCGGCTCGGCTGAATCTGACGTTTTCTGGCACGCTCAACGACCAGCTTCGGGGGTTCTACCGGTCCACGTTCACGGATGACGATGGCAATGAGCGGGTGATCGCCACCACCCAGTTCGAGTCGACCAATGCCCGGCGGGCATTTCCGTGCTGGGACGAGCCCGACTTCAAGGCGGTGTTCGAAATGACCCTGGTGGTGCCCGACGATCTGATGGCGGTGTCGTCGGGGGCGGAGGTGGATTCCCAACCCACTGGCGACGGTCGCCGGGAGGTGTCATTCGCGCCCACCATGGAGATGTCCACTTACCTGCTGGCGTTCATCGTCGGCCCGCTGGAGGCAACCGACCCAGTGGATGTGAACGGCACGCCGCTGCGGGTCGTCCATCCCATCGGCAAGGGACATCTCACCGAGTACGCCCTCGACGCCGGGGCGTTCTGCCTCGTCTTCTTCGAGGACTACTTCGCCATTGACTACCCCGGCGACAAGCTCGATTTGGTGGCCATCCCCGACTTCGCCTTCGGGGCCATGGAGAACATGGGGTGCGTCACCTTCCGGGAGATTCTGCTGCTGTTAGACCCCGACTCCTCCACCCAGCAGGAACGCCAGACCGCGGTGGACGTGATCGCCCACGAGCTGGCCCACATGTGGTTCGGGAATCTGGTCACCATGAAGTGGTGGAACGGCATCTGGCTGAAGGAGGCCTTCGCCACGTTCTGCGAGATGCTGGCGGTGGACGCCTACCGCCCCGACTGGAAGCGTTGGCTGGCCTTCGGATTGTCACGGGCCGCGGCCTTCGACGTGGACGCCCTGGCCGCCACCCGGGCCATCGAATACCTGGTGGTCTCGCCCGCCGACGCCGAGGGCATGTACGACCTGCTCACCTACGAGAAGGGCGCGGCCGCGGTGCGAATGCTGGAGCAATACCTAGGCGCCGACGAGTTCCGCGACGGGGTCCGCCACTATCTCCAGCGCCACTCCTACGCCAACACCGAAACCCACGACCTGTGGGATGCACTGACCGAATCCACCGGCGAACCAGCCCGAGACGTGATGGACTCGTGGATTTTCCAAGGAGGCCACCCGGTGGTGACCGCCGCGTCCTCCGGTGACGGCACGATCACGCTCCGCCAAGAACGGTTCCGCTACGACGGCCAGCCCGACGACGCCCGTTGGCAAGTACCGGTAGTGGCCGCAGTGGGCACCGACGCCGCAGAGCACACCGAGCGGATGGTGCTGAATGACCCGGTGGCCCTAAGCGCCGACGGCCCCGCCTGGGTCATGGTCAATCCGACCGCCGACGGCTTCTACCGAGTGGCCTACCAGGGCGGATTGCTGGATCGGCTGCTCGACGGCGGCCCCGATCTGGACCCGCTCCAGCGCTATGTGCTGGTGGACGACCAGTGGGCCCTCACGATGGCCAACCGGCTGAGCGTGGCCGATTACATGGCGTTCGCCGAACGTATGGGCGCCGCGGAGGACGATCTGGCGGTGTGGCGTCGCTTGGCCGGCACACTGGGCACCCTCGACCACATGGTTCCCGACGATGGGCGGGCCAGCCTCCAAACCCGGGTCCGGGAAATGGTCGGCCCGGCCTGGGCCCGGGTGGGCTGGGAGCCGGTCGCTGGAGAGGACGAGCGCATCGGCGAGCTCCGGGGAGTGCTGGCCCGCACCCTGGCCGTTGGCGGCAAAGAAGCCGACGCCATCGCCCGGTGCCGAGAGCTAATGGCCGCCCAAGCCGTCGACCCCGCGCTGGCCGCAGCCGCCATTGCGGTGGTGGCCGCCACCGGTGACGACGCCGACTACCAGGAGATCCACCACCGCTACCAAAGCGCCCCCACCCCCCAGCTCGAACTGCGCTACCTGATGGCCCTCACCACCTTCGACGACCCCGCGCTCATGGACCGCACCCTGGCCGCCACCCTCGACGGCACCGTGCGAAGCCAAGATGCCGGCTTCGTGCTCCGAGGCTGCCTGGAAAACCGGAACCTCGGCCCCCAAGCCTGGACATTCATCGCCAACCACTGGGACGACATCAACCAGCGCCTCCCCACCGCCATAGTCCCCCGAATGCTCGGCGGCATAACCGCCCTCTCCACCCCCGAGCTAGCCACCGGAGTCGAGGAGTTCCTAAAAGCCCACCCCGTCCCCCAAGGCAAGCTGATCCTCGCCCAACACCTAGAACGCCAAAAGGTAAACGTCCAACTACGAAGCCGAGTCCAGGAAGCCCTGAGCTAACCAGTTCCTACCGCGGCGCGAATGGACTCGCGCAGCGACTTCATGGTGGCGAACACGGCGGTGGGCTCGTAGCCGCAGTGGGCCATGCAGTTGTCACAGCGGGGGTCTTTGCCTCGGCCGTAGCTGTCCCAGTCGGTGGTGTCGATCAGCTCCTGGTAGGTCTCGGTGTAGCCGTCGGACATGAGGTAGCAGGGCCGCTGCCAGCCGAATACCGAATAGCTGGGGATGCCCCAGGCGGTGCACTCGTACTCCACCTTCCCCTCGAGGAAGTCCAAGAACAGCGGGGTGTGGTTCAGCCGCCACTTCTTGCGCTTGCCCTCGGAGAAGGCGTCCCGGAAGAGGCTCTTGGTCTGCTCCACCGGCAGGAAGTGCTCCTGGTCGGGGGCCTTCTCGTAGGCGTACCCCGGCGAGATCATCATGGAGTCGACTTCCAGGTCGTCGTTCAGGAAGTCGAGCACGCTGCGCACGTCCTCGGGGCTGTCGGTGCTGAAGAAGGTGCTGTTGGTGGTGACCCGGAAACCCTTGGCCTTGGCCTCGTTCACGGCCTCCACCACCTCGTCGAAGACACCCTCGCGGGCCACGGCCAGGTCGTGGCGCTCCTGAAGCCCGTCCACGTGGACCACGAACGAGAAATAGGGCGACGGCTTGAACTTGTCGATCTTGCGCCGCAGCAGCACTGCGTTGGTACACAGGTACACGAACCGCTTGCGCTTGATGAGCTCGTCCACCATCTCGCTGATCTGGGGGTGCAGCAGCGGCTCGCCCCCGGCGATGGACACCATCGGGGCCCCGCACTCCTCCATGGCCGCCACCGCCTCGTCCACGCTGACCCGCTTGCGCAGCACCTCAGTTGGGTACTGGATCTTGCCGCAGCCCGGACACTCCAGATTGCAGGCGAACAGCGGTTCCAGCTCCACAATCAGCGGGAACTTCTCGCGGCGGCGCAGCTTGTTCTTGAACACGTAGGTGCCAACCTTTGCCGCTTGCCTCAGCGGAATGGGCATGTCAGAAATCCTCCTCGGACAGCACCGGCGTCAACCGGCGAATGGTCCGCAATGCTCGATAGATCCTCACGGGAGCAACCAGAGACCGCAGCTCATGGCTGGGGGTGTCGGTTACCACCCGCACCACTGCTGCCGGACCACGATGATGCTCCAAAAGCCAGGCCGACTCCATATCGACCGCCACCGCCCCCCGGTTGGCCAGCTCCTGTCTGCGGGGGCCGACAGCCAACTCGGACACGCTGGCCACCCGGCCGGTGTGCACGGTGAACCCGGCCGCTTGCAGTCCCTCGGCCACTGCTCCGGCTTGGGGCAGGCCAATGGGCGGCACATCGTCGGCCGACACCTCGGTGGCCACCACCACGTCACCCGGCTCGATGCCATCGACCACCGCCCCGCCCATGCCGACCACCGCTACCGGGCCGCGGTGCGGCTCAACCCGGCGACTGCGCTTGGGTCCCATGCCAGTACACAACACCTTTGCCCCACCGCCGTGTCGGCGGATTCCCCGCCGGGCGGCTCGGGCCTCCATAGCCAACGGACACAGCACCACCAGGCTCACCCCTCACCCGTTGTCGCCTGCACCCAGCGGCCCAGGGCCATCAACGGGAACACCAGCCGGTAGAGGTGGTAGCGAATGTAGAAGTCGCCGGAGAAGCCGGTGCCGGTGTACCAGGGCTCGTCCCAGTCCCCGTCGTCGCGCTGGTGCTCCACCAACCAGGCCACCCCTCGCTGGGCCGCCTCCTCGCTCGCCCGGCCCGCGGCGATCAGCGCCAGCAGCGCCCATGCGGTCTGCGACGGGGTGGACTCCCCTCGCCCCCGCCAGTTGTCGTCGACATAGGAGCGCATGTCCTCGCCCCAACCGCCGTCTTGGTTTTGCACCGACTCCAGCCAGCGGCATGCTCGCACTATCCGGTTGTCGTCGGCGGGCACCCCGGCGCTGATCAACGCCGGGACCACCGCCCCGGTGCCGTAGAGGTAGTTGGCCCCCCAGCGCCCATACCAGGAACCGTCCTCCTCCTGCTCATCACTGAGCCACCGAACCCCGCGGTCCATTGCATTCCGGTCGATTGGGAAGCCCATACCGTCGGCATCCAGCTCGGCGAGCATCTCCACCACGTGGGCGGTCACATCGGCCGACGGCGGATCGATGACCTCTCCGAAATCGCAGAACGGGAGCTCGGCCACCAGCGGCGAGCAGTTGTCGGCATCGAATGCCGCCCAGCCACCATCGGAGCACTGCATCCCCTGGGCCCACACCACCGCCCGATCCAGCGCCTTTTGCACCTGCTTGGCGTCGGGATGGCGGATGCGGCGCAGGGCGAGGACCACCTCGGCGGTGTCGTCCAGATCGGGGTAGTAGTTGTTCTCGAACTCGAACGCCCATCCCCCCGGGGCCAGATGAGGGCGCTGCTCGGCCCAGTCGCCCACGATCTGGACCTCTTGATCGATGAGCCAGCGAGCCCCGGCCACCATCTGCGGGTCTTCGGCGTCCACTCCGGCATCGGCCAGCGCGAGCAGCGCCAGGCAGGTATCCCAAACCGGCGACTGGCAGCACTCCAGGCGTCGCATGTCGTCTTCGACGATGGTCCAAGCGTCGAACCCGGCCAGCCCTTGGGCCAGAATCGGATGGTGCAGGGAATAGCCCCGCACGTACAGGGCCAACAGCGAGTACACCCACGGCGGCTGGATGCCCCCCCAGCAGCCGTCGGACTCTTGGCGGGCGATGATCCACTGCTCGGCCCGACTGAGCGCCCACTCCCGCACCCGCCGCTGCGGGCGGTTCTCGTAGAGATGCAGCACCTGATCAAGGCGCTGGAATCGCCGAGCCGGACTCCCGGGCGGGGCGAGCTCCCGTTCCGGGGGGATGGCTCCGGTGCGGATCTCATCCAGGTTCAATCCCATAGACCGCACCGGGCGGTGAGCCCCCACCACGGTCAAAGCGACCAGGGTTTGGCGGGCCCAGCAGGCGAAGTCATAGATGTTCAGCGGAACCTGCTTGGGCAGAAAGATCACCTCGGGAGGCAGGGCGGGCAGGTCTTCCCAGCGCCAGAGGTCGAACAGCGCCATCCAGATTCGGGTGAACACCCGGCTGCGCTCCAGCCCTCCCTCGGCACGGATGTAGGCGGCGGCCTTGGCCATGTGGTCGGCGTCGACGGGATCGCCGGCGTAGCGCAGCGCCCAGTAGGCCTCCACGGTCACCGACAGATCGGCCGGACCCTGGTGGAAGGTGGCCCACGTGCCGTCGGCTCGCTGGTTGTGGCGGATCCAGTTGGCCGTCTGCCGGGTGACCTCGGGGTCGGCGATGCCCAAGAACTCCCGGAGGAACAGATCCTCAGCCTCGATGGACACGTTGGTCTCCAGCTCGTCTTTCCACCATCCCTGAGTGTCTTGCAGACTGAGGAGCCGTTCGGTGGCCTTGGCCAAAGATCGCTCAATGCCCATCAGAAGTCCCTCCCCAAGATGAAATCGGCCAGCAGCCGAAACTCCTCCACCACCTCTTCCACAACCTCCTCGTGCGCGGCCAGAGAATCGAGAGCGGAAACAGCCCGGTCGTAGTGGGTCCGGGCCAGTGCCTGGGTGCCTTCCCGGCCACCCCCCGCCTCCACCAGCGCTCGGGCTGCGTCCACGCCTCCGACATCCCAATCGGGACGGGAATAGAGCTCAGCCAGCTCCTCGGCTGCCGAGGTGCCGCTGTTGAGGGCGATCACCACCGGTACCGACTTCTTGCGCTCCCGAAGGTCGGCCCCCGCAGGCTTGCCGGTGCGCTCGGGGTCACCCCAGATGCCCAGAAGGTCATCCACGGCTTGGAACGCCACCCCCACCTCCGCCCCGAACTCAGCCAGCCCATCAACAACCGAGTCGTCGGCTTCGGCCAGTATCGCCCCCACCGAGGTCGCGTAGGACAAGAGCGCCCCGGTCTTGCCCTGCTCCATGGCCAGGCACTCCTCCAGGGTGACGAGAGTTCTCTCCTCGAAGGCCATGTCCATGCTCTGGCCGGCGATCATTGCCGCAACTGCTGCGGTCAGATGCTTGACCGCCTTGACCCTGGGCGCTGTGGGGTCGGACAGCAACACCTCATAGGCCAAGTTGTGGAGAGCGTCTCCTGCCACCACGCCGACTCCAATGCCGAACTTGGCCCAGACCGTGGGCCGGTGCCGACGCTCGGCATCGTTGTCGATGATGTCGTCGTGGATCAGCGAGAAGTCGTGGATGAGCTCGATGGCCACCGCCCCGGGCACTCCGGTTTCCGAAGGGGCGCCCACAGCCTCAGCCGACAAGATGGCCAGTGCCGGGCGGGTTCCCTTGCCCCGACTCTGGAAGTGGTATTCAGCGGGCCCTCCCAGCTCAGGGCACAGCCCGCTCAGTGCGGCGGCAATGGCCGGGTCCACCAGCTCCCTGGCTCGGCTGAGGATGCCTGGAACCGGCATTCCCTCGCTCACGCGCTCATCCTCTCTGGCTCAGACGGTGACGGCTCGGGGCTGAGATGCGGTCCAGAGGTGTCGCCGGATGATTGGGCGGGCCTGGAGGCAACTGCGGTGCAGCAGTGATCGAGGGCGAGGCCAGCCGCCAGCTTGCCGGAGCGGACGGCGCCCTCCATCGTGGCCGGCCAGCCGGTATCGGTCCACGCCCCGGCCAAGAACAAGCCATCGATTTCAGTGGTCGGACCAGGACGAAGCCGCCGGGTGTCGGGACGGCCGGCAAAGGTGGCCCGGTGCTCTCGGGTCACCACCGCGTCTATCACCTCAGCCTCAGCCGAGCGCGGCAGCAGCTCGGCGAGAGCCGAGCGAAAGCGCTCGATCATGTCCGCCGGGCGTTCGCCGATCTCATCGAACGCCGCCGACTGCGACACGGCCACAACCTGCTCGCCGCCACTGCCCGCGCCGACGGGCGCCCGCGGCTCATCGTCGGCCCAGTTGGCGGCCTCGGTCCGATCGAAAACGAATTGCACCGGGGAATCCAGGGCTGCGGTGAAGGGCACGTCCATGACTTGGCGGTCGAACACGAAATGCACGTTGACGATGGGTGATACCCCGAGATCGACCAGCTCAGATTGCCCGGGCACGGTGCCGGGGGGCAGCAGGCCGTCGACAACATCGTGGGGCACGGCCAAGATCACCGCGTCGGCGTCCACCCGTTGCCCGCCTATCGTCATCGAGGGCCCTTCGCCCACGGATTCCACATGGGCTTGAAGCTGGACGTGCCCGCCTTGGGCGGTGATCACCCGGGCGGCGGCATCTCCGTGGAGAGCAGCCAAGGGCACCCGGGTCCAGCCCAGATCACCGGCATCGGCGCTGTCCAAGAGCCCGGTGCGGAACACCTTGACCGCCAGGCTGAGCGAGGCATCATCGGCCCGAAGGTTCACGGTGGGCAAGCAGATGAGGTCCCACAAACCGGCGATGGCCCGACCGGATTCGCCGCGAAATCGCAGCCACCCCCCGAAGCTCATCTCGTCGGTGTCGGGAGCATCGGGATCGAGGCGACGCAGGGCCAGCGCAGTGCGAATCGCCCGCAGCCGATCGGCTACAGAGAGCGGGCTGTAGCGCAGCAGTGACCGGGCCAGGTGAAGGGGGGACGGGGCGCCGGTGCGGAATATGCGGGCCGGACGGCGACCGGGGCGCATCACCGAAACCGACATACGGCGCTGCTCGGTCACTTGATCGGCCACCTCCAGGCGCTCCAACAGCGCCCGGTACTCGGTGCAGCACCGCATGAACACGTGCTGGCCGTTGTCGAACCAGCGGCCGTTGCGCTGGAACGACCAGGTGGCCCCGCCCAGCCGGGGGGCCCGCTCATAGAGCGTCACCCGCGCTCCGCTGTCGGCAGCGGACACTGCCGCGGCCAGTCCGGCGAGCCCGCCTCCGACCACGGCCACACGCGGCTGAGAAACGACCGGGCTCATGTGGTTGCTCCCCCAGCACGATTCGACATGCTCGATGCCTGCTCGAAGGCCACCCTCACCCTCATGTGGTGACTCCAGCCAGGCTGCGAACGGCCACCCAGGCCTTCTCCCTGGTGGGCAGCGACAGCCGCCCCTCCATCACGGCCGTGGGCGTGGCAGCAATGCGAGCCAGCAGACGGTGGTAGATCCCGGCCATCGCCCCGGTGCAGGCCCGGCTGCGGTGGTCCAGCATGCCGAGCAGCTTCAGGCCCTCAGCGAAATGCCGCTCGGCTCGCTCGGCTTCGAACGACACCAGTGCGCCCACCGCGTCGGGCGGGCCGGTCAGGTCGGGGGCGCAGCCGAATTGCTCGATGTCGGCGGCGGGCAGGTACACCCGCCCCATGCCCCGGTCCTCCACGATGTCGCGCAGGATGTTGGTGAGCTGAAGGGCGATGCCCAGCACATCGGCCAGCTCGGCGGCCCGACCAGGATCGCCCCTCGTGCCGAACACCCCCAGCGACAGGCGGCCCACCGATCCGGCTACCAGCCGGCAGTACTCCTCGGTTTCGGCGATGGTGGTGTACACCTTCCCAGCCGCGTCCTGCTCGCACCCGGCGACGATCTCATTCAGCGCATCGGCCGGTATGGGGAAGCGGTCGATTGCATGGCGCAGACCCACCAGCACCGGATCGTCGGGGTCGCGGAGCCCGCCTTCGGCCAGAGTGTCTATGTCGGCCCTTATCTCCGCCAGCTCGGCCAGCTTCTCACCCTGCGGCAAGGGGCCATCGCCCACGTCGTCGATGCGGCGGGCCATGGCGTACAGCGCCGACATGGCCTGGCGCTTCGGCTTGGGCAGCAGGCGAATGCCATAGGAGAAGTTGCGGGCCTCAACCCGGGTGATCTCCTCGCACCGCTGATAGGCGTCGGCGGCCTTCACCTTCGCCTCCAGCGCGCCGCGGCGTCTCGCGCGGCGCGAACTGCTTTGGCATCGGTCACCTGGCGGGGGGCGACGAGGCGGGCGACATGCGCCGCGGTGCGGACCTTGGAGGGGGTCCGCAGCTTTCTCAGTACGTCGTGGTTTGCCCCGGCGATGGCATCCAATGCGGCCATTCCGCCCGCGGCGTAGCCGGCCACGGTCACCTTGGCCCATCCGCTGAGTGAGGCCACCAGCGGCTCTCCCCGCTTCAGCAGCCCTCGGGCGGTGTCGCATTGGTGGGCCACCAGCCGGCGAAGTGCCTCCGAGGCCCGGGCCGCCCCCAGTTCACCCTCGTCCACGCCGAAGCGGGCCATCTCGTCGGCCGGGAAATAGACGCGGCCCTTTTCGGTGTAGTCCTCGCCGATGTCTTGGAGGTGCTCCACCACTTGCAATCCGGTGCATACCGCATCGCTGAGGGCGATTCGCTCGGGGGTGGCCGCGCCGAACACCGCTAGCACCAGCCGGCCCACGGGGTTGGCCGACAGCGTGCAGTACTCGGCCAACTCGGCCTGCGTCTGGTAGCGGTGCTTGTGCTGGTCAACCCGGTTGGCCTCGATAAGCGCCAAGAACGGCTCGTCGTCCACATCCACATCAGCGAGCAGAGGCGTGAGCTGAACCATGACTGGGTGGGTGGCATCGCCGGTGCGGGCCCGTGTGAGTTCTCCCTCGATCCAATCCAGCGCGGCAAGACGGTCGCCGTCGTATTCGTCGCCGATGTCGTCCACGAGTCGCGCAAATCCGTAAATGGCCAGCAGATGGGCGCGAGCACGCGCCGGGACTGCCTTCAGCACCACGGGGAAGTTCTCACTTCCTCTCTGGGCCATGATCGAGTTCAAGTCGAACTCGACTTCAGTCTGCACATCACCCCCGCTGCGGCTCAGTTTTCTTCGGCTAACCCGCTGGTCAACGGGTTCCCCGGACGATCCATAACAATGCTCTTACGATCGTCACCCAATTGCAAACAAAAGAGTGACCATCAGGTCACCTTTTTGTACGCGCTCAATCCGAGGCTGTCAAGGCATTGACGTCCCCGGATCTTCGAAGTTGGGACGATCGGCAAAACGACCCATGAGGCCCTCGGCAAAAATGTGGGCGATGGCGTCCATGATCAGAGCCCCAGCGAGCCGGTGGCCCCGAGGATCATCTGACAAGGCCTCTCCCAGTCGCTCGGCCAGTCGCCAGAACACCCGCTGGGCGGCGGCAGCGTGCTCCACCTGGCCCTGTACCGAGCGCTTGGCCACTTCCAGCATGATGGGCAGGCCGGGCAGAAGCGCTTCGGCCAGGCGACGGGTGAGTTCTTGGCGGCTCAATCCGATCTGGCCATCGATCGAGGCCGAGAAATGCTCCGCAGTGTTGTCCACCACCGCTTCCACCGCTCGGAAGAACAGGTCCTGTTTCGAGCGGTAGTGGCGGTAGAAGGTCCCCTTGGCCACACCGGCCTGGGTGCATATTTCGGCCACGCTCACCTCGGTGTAGCCCCTCAAGGCGAACTCTTGAATGGCGACGTTCCGCAACTGCTCGCCGCTATCGGGCAAATGGGGAACTTCAGTGTGATCGAGGTTCTCCGCGTTCATGATCTGGGCGATATGGCGCAGAGGCAGGCGATGGCGCTCTCGCAGTTCCCTGACCTGCTCGACGGCTTCGGCGTGGCGCTGGCTGTAGAGGAAGCGGTTGGCCGCGGCCCGACGGGGCGCGGGCAGAAGACCCAGCCGCCGATAGTGGTGGATGGAGGCAGCCGGCACTCCGGTGCGAGCTACCAGCTCGCTGATGGGGAACTCGCCGGGAGGACCCATGCCTCCACTCTTATTCGGATTCCCGTGCTACCGCCAGCGCGTACCGGAAACTCGTGGCTGCGAATGGCTACTCCTGCTCGGCAATCTTGATGGCCTCTTCAAAGCTGGTGCCCTGCTCGATGAGGTTGCGGTACTTCATCACATGGCGGGGGCGGTTGAAGCCGAGCACCCCGACCAGACGGCCGGCTCGGCCGTAGAGGGCGGCAAACCGCCGCTCCTCGGTCGATCCGGTGATGATGCGCACCTCGTCGTCGGGCCGGGCCCGCCCGGCCAACTGGATCTTGCGGTCGTACTGATCGCTCCAGAACCAGGGCACCGGGGCATAGGGCTGAGCCTCCTCATCGGAGGCCAGCAGGCGGAGCGCAGCATGCTGGCCCTGGGCAATGGCGTTGTCCCAGTGCTCCACCCGCATGATCTCGCCGAACAGTTCGTTGGGCCAGCGAGCCACGTCACCGGCGGCGACAATGCCCGGGGCGGCAAGACAGGTCTCGTCGCACACCACGCCGTTGTCCAACTCCAGCCCCGAGCCCTCCAGCCACTCGGTATTGGGGATCACCCCGATGCCCACCACCACCACATCGGCATCCACCGAAGTGCCGTCGCTCAAGTTCACCCGCTCCACCCGGCCATGGCCGTCGAAGCCGTCGACGCCCACGCCGAGCCGCAAGTCCACTCCGTGGTCTCGGTGCACATCAGCGCACACCGTGCCGATCTCGGTGCCCAATACGCGGCCCAGCGGCACCGGGAGGGCCTCGATCACCGTGACCTCCAGGCCCCGCTCCCGGGCGGTGGCCGCCACCTCGGCGCCGATAAATCCGGCGCCTACCACCGCCACCCGCTGTGGGGAGGCCTCCAGCTCTGCTCGGATGGCCAGGCAGTCGTCCAGGCCCCGCAGGGTGTAGATGCCGTCGAGGCCGTTGGTGGGCAGCTCCCGACACCGGGCCCCGGTGGCGATGAGAATGCCGTCGGCGGCGACCGTTGAGCCGTCGTCAAGCGTCACGGTCCGGTTGGCCACATCGAGCCCGGCAGCCCGGCGGCCCAGCCGCCAGTCGGCGTCTAGGTCTTGGAGCGATTCATCGTCGGACAGCGCGATTCGGTCTTGCTCCCATTCCCCGGCGAGGAGCTGCTTGGACAGGGGAGGCCGGTCGTAGGGCTGGTGGGGCTCATCGCCGATGATGGTGATGGCCCCGTCGTATCCGTCTCGCCGGAGCGCCTCCGCCGCCCGGGTTCCGGCCAGCGAGGCTCCGACAATCGCTAATGAGCGCAGCGGGCGCCTACTCCTCGGCGACGGAGATGGCCTGCTTGGGGCAGCGCTGGACTGACTCGTTCACCCGCTCGCGGGCCTCATCCCCAGGGGTCTCGTTCAGCAGGTACAAGAAATCGTCGTCGCGCACCTCGAAAATGTCAGGAGCGACCTGCATGCAAATGGCGTTGCTCTCGCACAGGTCGTAGTCCACGACCACCCGGTATCCCATCGGATCCTCCCATCTCCCAGAAAGACACCCCGACCCTACCCAACCAGCCCCCACCTAGTCACCATCGGGCCGCCGAACTCAGTAGGACTGCTCAGGGGAGGATGTCGTGACTGCCGACTTGCAGCCAAACCACGTGGCGCTTGCCAGAGACCTGCTCCGAACCCCAGGCGAATGTGGCTCGACCATCGGGTGCCCAAGACATCTCGTAGACGTTGGATGCGCCCACCACCTTCTTGACCCGCAGTCCAGGACGGAACCAGTCAATACGGCCTTCTTCAATCTCCCGAAGGTCGGCAACGAAGGACCTCAAACTACTCCTGAGCTGGGCAGCTTGAGCAGGTGCGAGGTGTCTCAGCCCGCGCCGGAATGCCGGCTTCATTGCGTATGTGGGCACCGCAGATGGAGCGTGTGATGCTAGTCAGGGACTGCGTCGTTCAGATGCACGTCGACAGCAGCCAGAAAGTCTTCGGAATTGGCATGAAATGTGCAATCAGATACGTCGGCGGCAGGCCCATTACCGGTGTCGGCGTCAATATCAGCCACCGTGAGCGCTTCGGGTTGCGATTCTCTGCGCTGCTTTCGGCTCGAAGGCAGCCAATGGCGCAAGCTTGCAAGAGCCATCAGCAGTCCTCCGAGGTCAACACCGCCACCCACTCTACCCAGCCACCATCAGAATGCGACAGGTAGCCTCCACATCATCAAGTTGAGGTCCCTGGCCCTAGCAGCGGCCAGTCAGCACCCGAATGGCCTCCAGGCCGCAGAGCAGCAGTCCGAACGTCGCTCAACTCACAGAGGTAGAGCATTCACTGGAACCCAGGGCATTCGACTACAGTTGCCAGCCCCAAAGACTGAATTGGCCAGACACAGAATCAGGCGGAAAAGACGAGGTGGCGTGACCCCTTGGGTTTGGTCCGGGTGATGTGTCCACCTGTTTTTGGTCTTGGTTTGTTAGTCGCCGTCCTTCTCGACATTAGGCAATATGTCAGGTACTGAGGTAGAGAGTGAGACTGATCCGCCCACAACCCACTGGGGGGCGTAGTCGTCGTATCTATCGTCAGTGATTTGGACCAAGTTTGAGCCGTTCGCGTCAACAACAAATATCTCTGCGTCTCCTTCAGGGTTCAAGCTCAGATCACCGAAACTGCTAAACGCAATCCGTGCACTGTCACGAGACCATGCGGGAAATGAGCTGCCCGGTGGTGAAACGGCAAGCGCATCAGAGTCCGCCTCCAGTGTCGCCACCCATATAATACCGAAGCCATCTTCCGAACTTTTGATGTATGCGAGCCGCTTGCTATCCGGCGACCACACTATGTCCCCTGCCCACTCAATGGCTGAAATAAACTCTTTTCTATTACCTGCGACATCGGCTACCCAGAGTGCCAGAGCGTTGAGGGGTGATATTTCAGTAGCACTATCGGACAATACATATGCAATCCATTGCCCATTGGGGGACCATATTGGCATCGACCCTCCTCTGATTAACCGCCGTGATGCAGTGCCATCAGCGGAAATAATGTGAATATCGTTGCCATAGGTATAGGCAATCCAATTGCCGTCCGGCGACCACGCGGCAGGCTGAGCTGGACAAATAGGAAAAGATGATCCTTCGGATATGTCACTTGCGTCATCACAGTAGGTATCAATGGTCCAAGTCACATCACTACGTAGTTCAGAAATTACTAATTCGCTACTCATGGGTCCTGAGGGAGATGTGTACATAATCCGCGTCCCGTCAGGCGACCACTGTGGCCGGTAACCACCACCCACCAATTGCGGCACACCTGTCCCATCGGCATTTACCACATACACGCCAAATCCGCCCTGGTCGCCTTGCCACACACCGCCGTTATCTTGATAGGCAATCCTTTGTCCGTCGGAAGACCAAGTCGGATTCACACCTGTCGGCGAAATTCGCCGCTTGACACCTATTGCAGAACCGTCCAGCACTCCGACAAACAAACCCGACTTCTGATCCATCATCGCATTTCCCTGACTATCCTCCTCTACCGGATAAGCATACACTGCCCGCGACCCATCAGGCGATGGCACAATTTCTAGTCCATCAGGATTTGCCTCTCCGATTTGACGGAATTGGGTAAGTCCATAACGTGTCACAAATGGTGCCAGACCTTTCGGCCTGACTGACGCATATAATAATTCTTGTTCATAACGAATTCCGTAACCATCATTTTGAACCTCGTGAATTCCTTCGTCACCAGGGACTTCGACACTCGTTTGGGTAGACTGCCCAGCAGGAGCACTTACACCTATTTCATCTTTCACTTCTTCTTGAACCTCGTGAATTCCTTCGTCACCAGGGACTTCGACATTCGTTTGGGTAGACAGCCCAGCAGGAGCACTTGTACCTATTTCATCTTTCACTTCATCACTTATGCCGCATCCAGAGATCATGACGCATAATATGCCTGTGCCAATAGTTGCCATTTGTTGGACGAGTCTTTGGCGCACTTCACGCTTTACCTTTCTCTTCATAATACGGAACCAGTTTCGGGTTCATTGTAGGGGTTCGCGAAACGCCGTTATTGCACTATTCGTATGCCAACAGCGGGTTGCGGTCTATGTCATAGCAATCGGCTCGCCCGTGCAGGTAGTAGTCGTCGTTGCCGAAGTCCAGAACTATGTTCTCCCAGTCTGTGCCTTTATGGAAGATGATGTCGCTGATGTCGTCATCGACATGGGCGCCATTGCTAGGGATGTGGTTCGGCGCGCATTCCGGCACCGCACCCAGGAGATGGGTGAGTTCATGGGCGATTGTGCGTGAACCTCCATACGGCCATGTGCTGCCTATTTCAGGAGAATATGAGCAGTTGCCCAACGGGAACACGATCACAGGAAAACTTTCCCATGCACAATAATCTTCCTCCTCGTCGTAGTAGTAGGTTGCCTCTGCCACGATCAGCAGGGGCACTGTTTCGCCAAGACCGAGGACTCCTCTCACATGACCCGCTAGGTATCGGGTGGCTGACCCATGACTATCGTCGGCGAAGCTGCTGAGAGGCCGGTCCAACCGGATCGTCTTGACCGAGATCGAGTCCCCGTCGCGGGCGAACAACGGGTGCCTTCCCCCGGTCTGGGAGCGGAACCAGCCCTGGGCCTCCTCCACGACATCAGCGATCGCCTCGGCACGAGAGGGTACCGGCGACTTCCCCTGCGGCACGAGATACACCGCTTGAATCGGAACGACCCAACCGTCAGGGCCGAGTGTCCGCCCGAACACGTTTTTCCCCCAGCACACGACAGCCCGGTCAACCCGGACAGCACACGAGTGAGAGTCACCAACATCAACCTGGGAGTAGCGGCCCGACGGGGCATCAATCAGCCCCAACTCGTTTTTGCCCCAGCACACGACA
>JAJDYE010000017.1 GCA_022822905.1 Acidimicrobiia bacterium
GCAGCGTCGCCTTCGCCCCCGACGAGACCTCCAAGACCGTGCGGGTCCCGCTCATCGACGACCGCGCCGGCGGCGAGGGAGCCGAGACGTTCAATCTGAGTCTGCGCCTGACCGACACCGCCCACGCCACACTCGCCGACAACCAAGCACAAGGCACCATCACCGACAACGACTGAGGCGAACTTCAGCCTCGCAGCCGGTGGCGGGCCCGCAGAAAGAGGGTCGCCCGCTGGCGGGTTGCACACCAGCCCACTTGGCTGTACGCCTTTTCGACCATCCAACGCGAAGTGGGGGTGCCATATCATCGCCGCAATGAGCGGTGATCAGATGCCGGTGCTGGTGGGCGTGGCCCAGTACGTGGGAAGGGAAACCGATCCGACGACCGCACCCGACCCGTTGACCATGATGGCCGACGTGGCCTCCCGTGCGGCCTATGACTCTGGCGTGGGCAATTCCCTGTTTGCCCACGTTGACACCCTCTTTCATATCCCATCGGCCTACTGGACTCCGGCGAATGGCGCCGCGCTGGTTGCCGAGCGGTTGGGCATCGACCGCCGGGCCCGGATCCAGAACACCGGAGGCGGTGGAGAGATCGGCGTTTTGGCCGCCAACCACCTGGCTGCGGAGATCATGGCCGGACGCACCGAGGTGGCGGTGATGACCGGAGGGCAGGCATGGAAGACGTTCGAGCGGGCTGAGGCAGCCGGGGTGGAGCTGAACTGGCCGACCGGCGGCTATCCTTCTGGGGCCGATGAGCGGTTCGGCGGCGCCGCCCAGCCCATGGTGTCGGAACTCGAGGAGCGCCATCGCCTCACCCGCCCCATCCAGGCCTACCCCCTGTTCGAGAACGCCCTGCGGGCCGCCCAGGGAATGTCACTGGCTGAGCACGCCCAGCGGCTGGGCCAGATGATGACCGAGTTCACCGCGGTGGCCGCCGCCAACCCCTACGCCTGGTTCCCCACCGAGCGCAGCGCCGAGGAGCTGTACACCCCTACGGCAGAGAACCGAATGATCGGGTTTCCCTATGCCAAGTACCTGAACTCGGTCTTGAACACCGACCAGGCCGGAGCCTACGTCATGACCTCGGCGGCCAAAGCCCGGGAACTGGGAATACCCGAGGATCGCTGGGTGTACTGGTGGGGTGGCCACAATGCCTCCGAGGAGGCATGGTTCGCCAGCACCCGGCCCAACTTCGCCGAGTGCCCGTCGATGAAGGATTCCTCGCTGGGCGCGCTGGGCCAAGCCGGGGTGGGCGTGGACGACATCGCCCTGTTCGACTTCTACTCCTGCTTCCCCGTGGCGGTGCGGATGGCCTGTGCCATGCTGGGCATCGACGAGCTGGACTCCCGCCCGTTCACCGTCACCGGAGGCCTGCCCTACGCCGGCGGCCCAGGCTCGGCCTACAACATGAATTCAATAGCCGCCATGGTCGAGCGGCTGCGCGAAGACGACCGCTCGGTCGGAATGATCACCGGCAACGGCTTCTTTTTGACCAAGCACGCCGCCGCGGTGCTGTCAGCCCGACCCAAGCAGGGTGGCTGGGACCGGCCCGAGGGCCCACCCCCGTCGGTCGCCATGGAAACCGCCCCGGCCATCCCCAACGATTCGGCTATGGGTCGAGGCCGCATCGAGGCCTACACCGTGATGCACGACCGCGACGGCCAACCCGCCACCGGCTACATCTGCGGCCGCCTCGACGACAACGGCGACGAAGGCCGACGCTTCTTGGCCAACACCCCCGAAGACCCCGACTTGCTCCGCGACCTACTCGCCGCCGAGGCCGTCGGCCGTACCGGCCACGTACGCCAAGACCCCGCCACCGGCCGCTGCGTATTCACCCCGGCCTGAGCCAGAGGCGGGCGGCGCTCGACGATTAGTCGGTGGCGATGCCCACGGGGCAGGAGACGCCGGTGCCGCCTAGGCCGCAGTAGCCGTTGGGGACTTTGGCCAGGTACTGCTGGTGGTAGTCCTCGGCGTAGTAGAAGGTCGGGGCGGCGATGATCTCGGTGGTGATCTCGCCGTAGCCGGCGTCCCGCAGACGAGCGCCGAACATATCGCGAGATGCCTCGGCAGCCACCTTCTGGTCGGCGTCGAAGTAGTAGATCCCCGACCGGTACTGGGTGCCGACGTCGTTGCCCTGGCGCATACCCTGGGTGGGGTCGTGGTTCTCCCAGAACAGCGCCAGCATCTGCTCGTAGCTGGTGGCCTCGGGATCGAACACGGCCAGCACTGCCTCGTTGTGGCCGGTGAAGCCGGAGCAGACCTCCTGATAGGAGGGGTTGGGGGTGAAACCCGCGGCGTAGCCCACCGCGGTGGTGAACACACCGGACGCCTGCCAGAACACCCTCTCTGCTCCCCAGAAGCAGCCCATTCCCACCATGACCTGCTCCATGGCGTTGGGGAACGGCGGCTTCAACGGGTTGCCGTTCACGAAGTGGGCCTCCGGCACCGGCATCTCCTCTTCCCGCCCCGGAAGCGCATCGGTCGGGTCCACCATCATCGACTTCTTAATACCGAACAAGGCCATGCCCTGAAGTGTAGAGGCTGCCGCAAGCAATCCCCTCCGGTTGCCTAGCCGGTCTGTAAAAGCATCCAACCGGTGTCAATAGGGCGCTGAGGTCGTTTGGCCGCATTGATGCTGCATAGTCTTGCCGTCGCGTCTCAAACGAAGACTGTCGTATACGGGCACTAGCTGCTGAGGAGTTCGGGGTGAATCAAACTAAGAAGACAAGGCGGACGGCGGCAGCCGCTGGGGTGGCCGTCGCGCTGTTGGCCGGGGTGCTGGCCTTTGGCGGGGCTGGAGCGGCCTCAGCCCAAGAGCCAGCGATGATCAGCGAAGACGAGGTGACCACCCAAGCGGAGCCGAGCTGCGAGGTTGTCGATTTGGGGGCGCTGGGCAATGCTCCGGGCAGCTCGCTGGAAGCGGGCGGCCGCTGGACCACCGAGGACTGCGATTCGCGTTTCCGCCTCGACAGCGATGCCCACACCTATCGGTTCGAGATTGCAGCCACGGGACGAATCAGAGTCGACTTGAACTCCTCCGAAGGCGACTCCTACCTCTATCTGCTGGACGAGGACGGCAATCGGATTACCGAGAATGATGACGGCGGCGTGGGTGCCCTCGACGCTCGCATCGAGCGCGAGCTCCAGGCGGGCACCTATCTGATAGAGGCCACCACCACCCCGGGCCGGGTGCGGGGAGAGGCTGACTTCACTGTGGCGGTGACCCAAGTAGCCACCTGCGCCCCGCAGGCGTTGGGCGAGTTGACTACCGATCAAGACATCGAAGTAACGGGCTTTTGGACCCCCGAGTCCTGCCAGTCGATTTTCCTTACCGGACACCCGTCCAACTACTTCGTGTTCACCCTGCCCGAGGGCGCCCGGGTGCGGGTCGACCTGACTTCGGAGATCGGCGATCCGGTGCTGATTGTGGCACCTATCGTGGCCCTGCGGTCGGTGGTTCCCGGCCAAGTCGCCCACAACGACGATTCAGGCGGTACCCGCAACTCCCGCATCGAGCAGTACTTCCCGGCCGATGTCTACGGGGTAGAGGCCACCACCTTCCGGAACAGAGACCTTCAGGGTCCCCGGATCGATTTCACCCTCACCCTCACCATCGTGGAAGAAGAGGCCAGCCAGCGCAGCCCCTTGTTGAAAATCGAAGAAATCGACATCCCTACCGAGGTGGTGGCCGGTGACCCGCTGACCATCAACTACCGCATCGGCAACGCGGGCGGCGACGAATTCCCCGACCAGGAAAGCCACGCCATCTTGTACGCGATCGGACCCCGGGTGTTCGACCGCATCGGCCCTGTGCTCTCGAACCTCTGGCCCGCCGGCGCCTCTTACCACACCAGCGAGGCAACAGCGAGCGCGACGAGCACGACGACGGAGCAAGTAGTCCCACACTCGGTGACATTCGACAGAACCGGCCCCACCTGGGTGTTCAACGCGGTCATCGCCCGCGACGGCAACGAGGACGAGCTCGGATTCCACGGCCTCTGGCACGACCTGATGGTGCTGAGCAATCCAACCTACGGCCCGGTGCTGGTGGAAGTCGACGGCCAGGTCTATTCGGTCTCAGCGGAACTCAACGAAGACGTGGAAGGTGAGGATGAAGAAGGGACGGTGGTCACCACGGTGTCCTCCGTGGACGACCCCGAAGCCGAAATCGACGCCGAGACTCAGGAGAGGGCCCATTACGCCGCCGGGGTGCGCACGCAGCTGCTCGAGGGCATTTTCGACCGACCGGCGATTGCGAATCTGCCTGAATCCGAATCACCCGCAGAAGTCGCGGTACACAGCCCTTCGTCGAGCGCGGTGCGCAATGTGGCCGCTGCTCAATATGCGGCAGTGGTCCAAGCTTCAGGACTGCCCGAGACGTTGGCCGCCGGCGAGGCGATGAGCCCGGTAGCCGTCGAGAGTCTGGTGCTCGAGCTGGCCGACGGGGCATCAGCATCCTACGCATACCTGGCTGATTCTTGGCGCGCGCTGTTGGAGCGGATTGACAACGGCGAAGCGTTGACCTTCGAAGAGGCATCGGCCGTCCAGGCCCAGCTCGCCTACGTCGAACACGTGACTGCGCCAATAGCCTCGGCTGGAGAGATCGTGGCATCGGCGCGAGCTGCTGAGCTGGGCTGGGACGATCCTGAAATCCAGGCGATGCTGTCTGCCCAACCCAGCTGCGACACCGGAGAAGACCCGCTCAGCGAGCCGCTGGCGCTGGCCGGCATCGAAGGTGCCGAGGCCCTGGAAAAACTCGATGCCGAGATGAGAGCCGCCCTATTCGCGTACGTCGTGGCCATCGACAACGTGCTCTGCGCGGTGGAGAACGTGGATGCGGCCAATTCCCGGTTCCTCGAGCGCCTCGGCCTAGACCAGAGCGAGCAGCTCCTCGAGTTAATCGAACCAGAGACGCTTCCCGAGCCCGAGGAAGACCCCGAGCCTGATCCGCCGATTGCCCTGCGTGTTATGGCCCGACTAGGCGAAGACGGTCGCATTGAGCATGGCGTGGAGCTGTCCAGCGGCTTCCAGATCCTGCCCGAGCGGCGCTACCTGCCCGCCGATACACAGGTTGGCATGTGGTACTTCACCTTGGACCTGGATTTGGACGACACGCCGATCGGCCAAATCCGCGCCCGCCGCCTAGCCGACGGGCGGGTCGAGATGGGTTTCCGCGACTTCCACGGCGACTCTTATGTCCCAGACATCGCCTACCTGCCCGCCGACCTAGCCGAGGGCGTGTGGTACCGCAGCAGCCTCATCGAAGTCTCCAGGCCCCCCAAGCCAGATATGGAGGACGAATCCGCCGACGAAGACGGCTAGCGACTCCAGTGGGAACCCACTCGCGATGGGCGGTAGGCTCAGCGGCCTACCGTGGTATGAACCCATAGTCCATAGGGGGAAATTGATGGCTGTCGCACCGGAGAAGATCCGCAACGTCGCGCTGGTGGGGTCGCAGGGATCGGGAAAGACCACGCTCGCTGAGGCGCTGCTGTACCGGGCCGGGGTCATCGACCGCACGGGCCGGGTGGAGGAAGGCACCACGGTTTGCGACTTCAGCCCCGAGGAGAAGGCCGCCACCCACAGCCAATCGCTGGCTCTGGCCAGCTTCGACTGGCACGGCCACAAGATCAACCTGATCGACACGCCGGGCGCTCCCGACTACGCCGGCGAGCTGCACGCCGCCCTCCAAGTGGCCGATCTTCTGGTGTTCGTGATCGACGCCTCCAGCGGGGTGGACCACCGGGCCACCGCCATCTGGCGCCAAGCTGCCGACGCCGGCCTGCCCCGCATCGTGTTCGTGAACAAGCTCGACCGGGAGCACGCCAGCTTCGAGAGCGTCCTCACCGAACTGCAAGACGCCTTCGGTGCCGGAGTCGCCCCACTGGAGTTGCCTATCGGCGCGGGTCCAAGCTTCCACGGCATCGCCGACCTGCTCACCGACAAGGCCTACATCTACGACAGCGGTGCTGCCGAAGAGACCCAGATTCCCGAGGAGATGGAGGATCAGGAAGCCGAGGTCCACGAGCAGCTCGTGGAAGGCATCGTGGTGGCCGACGACGACATGTTGGAGCAGTACCTCGACGGCAATTTCCCCAGCCCGGCCGAGCTTGAGGTGGTGCTCGGGCGGGGCGTGGCCGATGGATCGGTATTCCCCGTGGTGTGCGGCTCGGCTACCGGGCCGATTGCGGTGGATCGGTTGGCCAACTTCCTGGTGGAGATCGGCCCCGCGCCCACCTCTCGGGCCATGACCGTCACCATGAGCGACATCGACTCCGAGCCGGCCTGCGATCCCAACGGCGACCAGCTCGCCTGCGTGTTCAAGACCATCAGCGACGACTACGTGGGCCAGATATCTCTATTCCGAGTGCTGTCGGGCACCATCAACCGGGACGACAACCTCACCAACTCCACTTCTGGCGACAGCGAGAGACTGCGGGGTTTGGTCAGCCTGGTGGGAGGCTCGCAGCAGGACATCGACGGCATCTCCGCGGGAGACATCGGCGGGGTCACCAAGCTCCAGCAGACCCGCACCGGCGACACCCTCACCAACGCTGGACGGGCCGTGGTCCAGATGGAGCCCTGGCCCGAGCCGGTGCTGGCCTACGGGCTGGTTCCCAAGACCCGGGCCGCCGAGGACAAGTTGGGCACCGGTCTGCGGCGTCTCACCGACGAAGACCCGTCGCTGCTTCTGGAGCGCAGCGAGGAGACCCATCAGACCCTGCTATGGGGGTTGGGCGAGGCCCATCTCCGGCTGGCCATTGCCCGTCTCGACCGGATGGGCATAGAGGTGGAGACCGAAGATCTGCGGGTCCCCTATCGCCAAACCGTCACCGGCAACGGGGACGCCGAGGGCAAGCACAAGAAGCAGTCCGGCGGGCACGGGCAGTTCGGGGTGGCCTATGTGCGCATCGAGCCCCTGCCCCGGGGCAGCGGCTTCGAGTTCGTGGACGCCATAACCGGGGGCTCGATTCCCCGGTCGTATATCCCCGCCGTGGAGGCCGGCATCCGCGACGCCATGGCCGACGGGGGCGATCTGGGATTCCCCATCGTGGATGTTAAGGCCACGCTGTACGACGGCAAGCACCACTCGGTGGACTCATCCGAATTCAGCTTCAATATGGCCGGCAAGCTGGCGTTCAGCGCGGCCTTCGCCCAGGCCAACCCGGTGGTGCTGGAGCCCATGGCCCAGGTGGAGATCACCGTTGCCCCGGAGTATCAGGGCGACGTGATGGGCGACCTATCGTCCCGCCGAGGCCAAGTGCAGGGCACTGACGCGGGACCGTGGGGCGAGCAGGTGATCCACGCCATCGTCCCCGAGGCGGAGCTGGTGCGCTATGCCATCGAGCTGCGCTCGCTCACCGGCGGCCGGGCCCGGTTCAAGGCCGAGCGGGTGGCCTACGAGATCCTCAGTGGCGCCCTCCCCGAAGCAGCCACTGCCTGATTCAGTGGTCTATCGGTAGACTGGACAGATGCCCGAGCCGGAAGAAACCGAGGATCTGGCAACCGGGAATCCGGCTAGGAAACGTGATGGCGAAGCCGAGGATCTGGAGTTCCAGTGGTCCGATCCGCGGGACTACGAGCCGCCCGAAGGGGTGATGCAAAAGGTCACCGGCTCTGCGGGCGGCTCGGCCATCGGCGCGGCCATGGTGGCCTTGGGCGAGATTCTGGAGCCGGAGAAGGTTCGGGTGGAGATCCAGCAGGAAGACGACGAGCCCGAGCCCGATATGCCCTTCACCATCGACTTCGGCGACCTGCCCCCGCTGACCTAGCGGTTCCCAGTCCAGGCGACCACCGGGCCGAGAAGGCCGACGCCGAGGCAATGGCCGCCGCCAATAGGAAGATGGCGAAGAACCGCTCCGAGGAGTCACTCGGGCCCAACACGGTGATCATGATGGTGATGCCGGTAGCCGCTCCGATGTGGCCGATCATCTGCAACGATCCCGTGGCCACACCCAGATCGGCATCGTCCACAGAGTTGGCCACCCCGGCCACCGCGGGGGTCCGGATGGCCCCTTGACCAACACCGGCCACAAACAGCAGCACGATCACCCCAGCCAGCCAACCGGCCAAGACGGAAGCCCCGGTTGCGGCCAGTGCTGCTGACATGGTGAGCGCGCCGACGATCATGATCGTCCTCCCCCCTACCCGCGACTCCACCCGTCCGGCGTACCACGCTCCCACGCTGAACCCCACCGGCCGGGCGATGAGCGCCGCCGATATCCGGCTGACATCGGTGATCCCAAACGACCGCTCCAACATGAAGGGCGCCACCACCAGCGTGCCCATATACGCCATGTGGCCCAAGAATGTGACCAGGTTGGGGATCACGAACCCGCGCCGGGCCAGGAACTCCAATGGAAAAAGCGGGTCGGCGGTCTGGCGCTCGACGGCGGCGAACACCGCAAGGGCCACAGGACTGACCGCCAATCCAGCCACGACGAGCGGGTGGCCCCAGCCCCATTCCGGGCCTCGGTTGATGGCCATGAGCAACCCGGTCACCGCCACACCCAAGCTGACCGCTCCGCCCACATCGAAACGCACTTCGGGCTTGCGAGCGGTGTCGGGCAGCAGGGGGATGGCGGCCAATAGCGCGATCAGCGAGGGCACTGCTTGGATGTAGAAGATGGCCCTCCAGCCGAAGGCGTCCACCATGAACCCGCCAAACGCCACTCCAATGGCCGGGGACATGGCAGTGACCGCCGACCAATAGCCCAAGGCCAACGCCCGCTCCCGACGGGCAAACACCGTCATGATGATGGCCATGGACGCGGGGAGCGTGGCCGCCCCGATGAACGAGCCGAGGGTGCGCATGGCCACTAGCGCGCCCACATTCCACGACAGGGCGGTCAACACCGTGAACCCCGTGGCGAAGGCGTACCCCCACAGGTACAGCCGCCGGTGGCCGTACAGATCGCCGATCTTGCCGGCGATGGGGGTGCCCACCGCCATGGCGATGAGCGGCGCGGTCTGCACCCAGCTCACCGCGCTCTCCGACGTATGGAGATCGTTGGCGATTTCGGGCAACGACGCCGACAGCACCGTGATGGGAAAGCTGGTGGAGGCGATCCCGGCCATGGTGAGTCCCAGTACCGCCCAGCGGTAGTGGGGCCAATCCTGAAACCGCCGGCGCCGGTCACCCCATTGCGACTTGGTGCTCACCCCCCGATGCCGGTCGGTTCGCGGTGGTTCGGTGCTCACCCCCCGGCGGCAGGGCCGGCATCGGGCCCGAGCTTGGCCCGCAGATCGTCTTCGACGGCCTTGATCAGCTCCCCGGCGTGCTGGTCGCGCAGCTCGGCCAATGTCGGCGCTCCGACGGCCGCCTCGGCGTCCCACTCGTCGGCGAAACGGCCTGAGGTGATGTCCTCCACCAGTTCCTTCATGGTGGTGGCCACGTCCACATGGTCGAACCGACCTCGCCGCGAGAGCTGGCCGTACTGGCTGGCCGGGGAGTGGTGCTCGAGTTGGGCCACGAAGCCCTCCTCCCGCAGTAGCCGGTAATTGCGCTCTACCTCCCCGGAGTAGAACAACTCGGTGGTGATGGCCTCCAGCGGGATGCCCAGCTCCAGCATCACCAACACGAAGTTGGTGTTCACATGGGTTAGCACCGGCGACAGCAACTGCTCCACCGCCAGGTCGAGTACCGCCTCTTGGTGGGGCGTCATGGCGATAGCGCCTTGGCGGAGTCCGCCGATGCCCTTGGCCACCGCCAGCATTCGGGCCTCAGCGGTGCCGGTGGCGTCGCGGTGTACCCCCACCGCAGTGATGAACCCGACCCCTTCTTCGTAGCAGCGCCGCACCTCGGGGCCCAGCATCCGAGGGGCAACCATGGCGAGGTCGCCGTCGGGAGTGAACCGGTCGAAGGCCAGGGTGTAGCCGCTGGCCACGATGGTGAGCGCTTCGGGACGAGGGGCGAGGCCCAAACTGGGGATGGAGTCGTCGGGAATCAGCACGCAGATGACATCGGCCGACGAGGCGTCAGCGATGTCTCCGGCGTCGAATCCGTCGGCGATAGCCTGCTCGCGGGTCTCGTCGGCTCGCACATGGACCGACACCGACAGCCCCGAATCGCGCAGATTGAGCGCCCACGGCCTTCCCTGGTTGCCGTAGCCCACCACAGCCACCTGCTGGTCGGCCAGGACGGCGAGATCAGCATCTTTCTCGTAGAAAAAATCGGTCATCGCCCTACTCTCCCAAATCGGCGGTGGATCAGCCGAGGCGAGCCTTCGTCTTCGTCGGTCTTGTGCCAGTATTTGGCATGAACGCCACTGCGTCTTCGGTCGTTCCGCTGGAGCCTCGGACGATCATCGATCCTCAGGTTTGGGCCAATCCCTATCCGCTCTACGAACGACTGCGCCGGGAGCATCCGGTGTGGTTGGTGCCGGGGCTCGACATGGCCTTTGTGGCCACCCACGAGCTCATTGTGGACGCCCTCCGTCGGATCGACGACTTCTCCAACCACCTCGACGTGTTGCTGGCCACCGGCGACGACGGCAATCCCGTGCTGTTCCGCACCGACGAGTTCGGCGAGGGCACCACCACCCTGGCCACCGCCGATCCTCCTGAGCACACCGTTCATCGGAGCGTGGTGTTTCCCGAGCTGGTGGCTCGCCGTATGGAAGCCATGCGAGCTGAGATCGAGACTTTCGTCGACGAGCAGTTCGCGGCGGCCCATTCGCAGGGCACCAGGGTTGAGTGGGCCAACACCGTGGCCCATCCCGTTCCCGCTCGGGTCATTGGGCGTCTGATCGGACTGCCCGATGAAAGCTGGCCCGATGTGATGGATTGGGCCCTCCAGGGCGGGCGGCTGTTGGCCGGCTTCCACACGCGAGAAACCATGAACGCCATCTCCCAGGACAACTCCCACTCGAGCCGCTTCTTGTACGCCAAGCTCGCCGAAGCCGGCAACAACCCGGGTGACGATCTGCTCGGAGTGTGCGCCAAGGCAATGGCCAACGGTGACATCAGCAGGGGCGAAGCCATAGGCACACTCACGGTGCTCCTCGGCGCAGGCGGGGAGTCCACAGCATCGCTCATCGGCAACGCGGTGCGAATGCTGGCCGATGATCCCGCCCTCCAAGAACAGATCCGGGCTGACCACAGCCTTTTGGAGAACTTCATCGAGGAGGCCGTGAGGCTGGAGTCGCCGTTTAGGGGCCACTATCGCCAGGTCAAGCGCGATTGCGAACTAGGTGGCGTGACCCTCAAGGGCGGCACCACCGTCTTTCTGCTGTGGTCGTCGGCCAATCGGGACCCTGCCGAGTTCGACCGACCCGGCGAGGTGGTGTTGGACCGCCGGATCCCCCGCAGCCACCTGTCCTTCGGCCGGGGCATTCACCACTGCGTGGGCGCTCCGCTGGCCCGACTGGAGACCCTCTGCTCGCTAGGGCGTCTGCTGCAAGACACTTCGTGGTTCAGTGTGGCCGACGACGACTCACCTCGTTGGGAGAAGAGCATGTTCGTGCGCCGCCACGAATACCTGCCCCTAGACGTGACCTGGAATTAGTGAGCGGCCAATAGCGCGATCAAAGCGCCGCTCAAAGGGGTTTGCGGGCTAAAAAGCAGTACAGGGGCGAAAAGATGCCGGTTTTGCCTCCCGCGACATAGGCATTGGCGGTGCGGTCCATACGCCTGACTACCTCCGCGGTGCCCTTGGGAAAGATCCTGACCAATTCAGCCGTCTTGGTTAATCCGACCAGCGTCTTTCGGCCCAGTGGTGTCCTGCGCAGGGCGTTGCCAAGAGTATTGCGTTGACTGGCCATCGGCTGATACCACGGAGTGGTCAGACCATCCTCACCAACGGCGTGGTCCCTTGCCTCAAGTATCTCAAATCCCACTGCTTCGAGGGCTCTGTCCACCTCGCCCATGGTCGCGATCTCATTGAGCGCGATGCCGTGCCTCAGTTCTTCCTTGATCCCCTGGTGCCGGTCGTTGTCAGGATCGAACTCGTCAGTCATGCACATTTCCTGACCCCACAGGAGGGCTCCGGGCTTCAGCACACGGAAGATCTCAGCAAATGCGCCCTCCTTGTCGGGTGCATGGCACGTCGACTCAATGGCGTATCCCCGGTCGAAGGTGCCATCGGCGATGGCGCCCATGTCCATGAAGCTGCACGATAGGTACTCAACCATGTGGTCGAGCCCGGCCGCAGCATTCAACGACTTCGCCTTGTTTAGCTGGTACTCGCTGCTGTTGACTCCGACAACCTTGACTCCGGCGTCGCGGATGACCTGGCGCATCGGACCGCCGACCCCACAGCCGACATCGATCACCTTCATGCCTTCTTGCAACTCCAGCTTGGAGATCATCAGGCGTTGATGACGGAGCTTTGATTGCTCCAGGCTCTCCTGGGGAGACAGCGGCGCAAAGTGAAGTGATTCACCCCAACCGAACACCATTACCTCGGTGAAAAGGTCGTAGTACTCCTTGACGGTATCGGCGTGGTCGTAGTCTGTCGTGTCTGCATCACCCGATGACGCTCTGCCCGTCCATCCGTCGAATTGCTGTATCCGGCTGCGGGCGTCTGTACCTGAGTACGCGTCTTTCAACCCGACGGACAGCTTGTGGAACTGCCTCAACTGCTTGGTTATCGGGTCCTGCATTCCCTACCCAACTAGAAACTCGTAGGCTGAGCGTGGCACTGCAATCAGCCCGCTTCGTCGGGTCACCGTAGCCGAACAAGCCGACTGCTCCCCAAGCGCAGCGCCAGCGGGGATGACCAGTAGTGTTCCGTGTGTGAGCGATCTCTCCGGCCGGACCGGCGGTGCGCTGGTCACCGGGGGCAGCGGCGGCATCGGCGCGGCCATCTGCGAGATGCTGGCCCAGCGGGGCTGTTCGGTGGCGTTCACCTATCGAACGAACTCTGAGGCGGCCGAGGCAGTGGCGGCTTCGGTAAGGGAGGCCGGCGTGGATGCCCACATCGGGAACCCGGCCCTGGAAGACCCCGATGAGCTCCGGGCATTCGCCGACGAGGCGGCCGATCGGCTCGACGGGCTGCACACGGTGGTGAGCGCAGCTGGTCCCCATGTGCCTCAGATGTACTTGTCGCAGACCGACCCCGACCTATTCGCCCGCCAGATCGACGCCGACGTGGTGGGCGCATTCAACCTGACAGTGGCCGTGCTCCCCCATTTGCGGGCAGTCGGCGGCAACATCGTGTACGTGACCACCGCGGCCACCACCGTGTTCCCCAAACGCGACGCCCTGTCGTCGATCCCCAAGGGCGCAGTGGAGTCTTTGATGCGGGCGGTGGCCGTGGAGGAAGGTCGATTCGGAGTGCGGGCCAACTGCGTGGGGCCGGGAATGCTGGAAGACGGCATGGCCGCCCGGCTCATGGCCGATGGTGACTTGGACGACCGAGCCTTGGAGGTGGCCCGCACCAACATCCCACTGGGCCGATTCGGCAAGGCGGTGGACATCGCCGAGGCCGCCTGCTTTTTGGCCTCTGACGCGGCCAACTACATCAGCGGCCAAAAGCTCGACATCGACGGCGCGTTCACCATCTGATACCTCGCGCCTAGTCCCACTCCTCCACCGTGACCCGGTGCATGAGGCGGCGCTCCGCGTAGTCGGGGACGGCGAAGTGCTGGACGGCGCGATTGTCCCAGAAGGCGATGGAATCGGCAGCCCAGCGGAAGCGGCACTGGAACTCGGGGGAGCGCACATGGTTCAACAAGAACGGCAACAGCACATCGCTTTCGGCCTCGGTTACCCCCACCAGGCGGGTGGTGAAGTTGCTGTTCACGAACAGGGTCCGCCGCCCGGTCTCGGGGTGGACTCGCACCACCGGTCGGATCAGCTCCGGGTACTCGGCTTGCATCGGCTCCAAGTGCTCTTTCGCGAAACCCTCGTCGATCGCCCGGGTGAGGGTGTAGGTGAGGTCGTGGGCCGCTTCGAGGCCGTCGATCAGCGCCCGCATCGGCTCTGACAGCGCCTCATAGGCCTTGTACATGTTGGCGAAACAGGTGTCGCCGCCCACCTCGGGCAACTCCACCGCTCGGAGGACGGAACCGAGCGGCGGGTTGGGCATGTAGGTGTTGTCGCTGTGCCAGCGTGCGGCCAGTCCGCCCACCGGGGCGATCTGATCGAGCACCGTGATGGCCGGATGGGTGTCCAGCTTGGGGCCGAACGGGGCCACGTTGATGGGGCCGAATCGCTGGGCGAAGGCCAAATGCTGGTCGGGGGTGATGGGTTGGTCGCGAAAGAACACCACCAGATGGTCGAGCAGCGCCTGGCGGATGGCGGCCACCGTGGGGTTGTCGAGTTGTTCCCGCAAATCCACCCCGAAGATCTCGGCCCCGATGTCAGAGGTAAGCGGGCGGATGTCCAGGGTGGCCACCGGATTACTCGTCTTGCTCGGCGAAATCTCCGGCGTCTTTTCGGAGGGTGCGGATGGCATTGTCCAACGCGCCCAAGGTTTGAGCCGACAGGCCGGCCAGGCCGAACTCGATGTCGGCCAAAGCGTCGGCCGCCTTGGCCACCACCCGGCGTCCCTCGTCGGAAATCTCGGCCAGCACGGTGCGACGGTCATCGGCGTGGGGTACTCGTCGAACCAGCCCGTCGCGCTCAAGGCGGTCGATGGCGTTGGTGACACTGGTGGGGTGGACCATCAGTCGATTGCCCATCTTCCCCAGCGGAAGTGAGCCGCGCCGAGAGAAATGGAGCAGGGCCAGCGCCTCGAATCGGGAGAAGGTCAGGTCGAACGGGGCCAGGGCTTCATTGATCCGTCCGATCACCAGCTGGTTGGCCCGAGTGATCGACGTGGCCGCCGACATGGCATCGATAGCCCGCCATTCGTTGGCTTCCCAGTTTCGCCGGGCCTCGCTGATGGGGTCGAAAGGCAGCATCCCACCGTCACTCTAGGTGACGACCGCTCGGCCCACCTTGGTCGGCGGGCGATCCATCCACCAGCCTCCCCAATGGTTACTCTGTAGCCGCTCGCCCCACCGTGAGGAGACCTCATGATCGTTGTCGCCGGATCCGTTTCCGTCCCTGCTGAGAACTCTGAGGCGTTCATGTCTGCCGCTGCCGACGTCTCTGCCGCGTCGCGCACCCTGGACGGCAACATCGACTACTGCATCTCGGTGCAGTCGCCTGGCGTTTTTCGGTTTTTGGAGATATGGGATACCGAGGAAGCCATGATGGCTCAATTCGCCGCCCCCCCTTTCGGTGCGTTCCAGGCCGCAGTCAGCAAGCTGGGCATGGCCGGGATGGACGGCAAGAAATACGAAATCTCCTCAGTCGCCCCGCTGTTCGGATAGCGCGGGGGATGGCCTCTACGCGTTGACTTGGCCGGGGGGGGGGGGGGGTACATTGGCCTGTCATGCACAAGAAGTACTTGGTAATTGTGGTCGCACTGGTCATCAGCGCAGTCGCCGCTGTCGGAGGGACAGCGGCGGCCCAAAGCTCAGGAGGCATCTCCTCCCAGGACATCGCAGCGCGCGACCAGCTCATCGCCAACCAGGAGAACCTCCTGAACACCTACCGCTGCCTGTTCAACACCGACACAGCCGCCGTGCCCGGCGGCTGCCCTGATCCCGACACCATCACCCCCGCCGCCGCCCCCCAAAACCCCACCCAAAACGACCTCGACATCAGAGACCAACTAATCCAAAACCAAGAAGCACTCCTGAACACCTACCGCTGCCAACACAACATCGACACCCAACTCGTCCCCGGCGGCTGCCCCACAACAAACACCGACCCGCCCGAACCCGACAACACCGCCGCGGTCCGGTACACCGCCATCGCAGCAGGCGGTGGGCATTCGTGCGCCATCGCCGAAGACCGCACCATCACCTGCTGGGGATTCAACAGTGATGGCCAGGCGGACGCGCCCGCAGGCGCCTACACCGCCATCGCAGCAGGCGATTGGTATTCGTGCGCCATCGCCGAAGACCGCACCATCACCTGCTGGGGAGACAGCAGTTATGGCCGGTTGGACGCGCCCGCAGGCGCCTACACCGCCATCGCAGCAGGCGGTGGGCGTTCGTGCGCCATCGCCGAAGACCGCACCATCACCTGCTGGGGACCCAGTGGTAATGAACGGTTGGACCCGCCCGCAGGCGCCTACACCGCCATCTCCTCAACAGGCGGTGGGTATTCGTGCGCCATCGCCGAAGACCGCACCATCACCTGCTGGGGACCCAGTGCTTATGACCAGTTTGACCCGCCCGCAGGCACCTACACCGCCATCTCAGCAGGCACTGACTATTCGTGCGCCATCGCCGAAGACCGCACCATCACCTGCTGGGGATTCAGTGGTAATGATGGCCGGTTGGACGCTCCCGCAGGCGCCTACACCGCCATCGCAGCAGGCGGTGGGCATTCGTGCGCCATCGCCGAAGACCGCACCATTACCTGCTGGGGACGCCATTTTGAAGGCCAGTTGGACGCGCCCGGAGGCACCTACACGGCAGCTCGTTCCTAGAGCTTAGGGGCCACAAGGCATAAGCGGGCTGCGACTGCGCAGCCCATCGGCCCGATCCCAGGATCCAGGCCTCCGGTGGCTACGCTGTGAGCGCTCATAACCACTCTGAGGAGATCCCATGATTGTCATTGCCGGCACCGGCTCACTTCCCCCCGAGAACACCGATGCGTTTATGGCGGCCGCCAATGAGATGGCCGCGGCGTCTCGAGCTGAAGACGGCAACATCGAGTACTGCTTCTCGGTGGAGGCACCGGGCAAGATCCGCTTCTTCGAAATCTGGGAGAGCGAAGAAGCGCTGGGCGCCCACTTCACCGTCCCCCACATCGCGGCATTCGGCGCAGCCATCAGCGAGTTGGGCATCACCGGGATGGACGGCAAGAAGTACGAGGTTTCCTCGGTCAGCCCGCTGTTCGGATAGGCGGTTCGCCCACCCGCCGCATTCGGCGGGGCCAGAACGGGCAAACTGAACACGGTGGAGGACTATTTCCAGCAGTTGGTGCGCTCTTGGCGCAGCGTCACCTCCCGAACGGTGCGCGAGGCCGTGGCCGTTTTGTTGCTGCTTATCGTGGTGTTCGGCGCGGGGTTCTCCGCGCTCTCCACCTACGCCAATCTGGTGGTGTTCAACGAGGATCGCTTTGCTGAGGAGCTCGCCGACATCTTCGACGACGAAGATGTCCACAAGGTGGTGGCGACATCTTTCACCGCCACCGCAATAGAGATGGCCGACCTGCCGGTGACACCGGCGGGCTCCGCCGGGGCACAGCAGGTGATCCAGCAGGAGATCCCGGCAGTGGTGAGCGAGCTGCTCACCGAGGAGGCCAACGACGGCCTGCTGGATCGGGCGGTGCGCCAGGCCCATGGCGATGTGCTGGCCGTTGAGGGAGGCACCTTGGTGGCCAATCCGCCGATTCGGAGCGTCGAAGTGGATTTGGGGCCGATCTTCAATCAAGCGCTGGACGAGATCGTGGCCAACGAAGAGCTGGCCTTTCTGGGCACCGTGACGCCTCCTCACGATGCCGGAGTAGTGACCGTTCTTCAACGGGCCCAGCCGGGCGATCGGTTCTGGGAATTCCTCGGCCAGCTCCAAGACCGGCGGTCCTCCACCATCACCCTGATTCTGCTGTGCGGCATCGGGGCGCTGTTGATAGCACCGTCTCGCACTCGGGTGGTGTGGAGCATCGGCACCGGCATTGTGGCCATGGCCGGCATCTTGGGCGTGGGGATCTACGGCTCTCGGGCGCTGTTGGCCGTGCTCATCGACAACACCGACACCGTGCGGGCGGCCCAATCGATCCACGAGGCTCTGCTGGACGACTTGGGCGGTCGACTGGTGGGCATGGCCCTCATCGGCGTGCTGATGATCGTGATCGGCGCCGTCGCCGGCTGGCTCTGGCGCAAATTCGGCCCCACTCCCCCCGAAGAGAAGGCCCTCGCCGTGTCGGAGGCCGGCCCGGTGGTGTGACGCCGAGCAGCTACGAGCCGGTGAAGACTGCTTTGCCGGGGCCGTTTTCTAGGAAGCTGGCCACGCCGGTGTGGGCGTCTTCGGTGTCGAAGCAGGAGGCGAAGGCTTCCACCTCCACTTCTAGGGCTTCATCGAGGGGTAGGAAGTAGCCATCGAGGATGGCTTTTTTGGCCAGGGTTATCGCCGCGGGGCCTGCGGCGTAGCGGGCGGCTAGCTTCACGGCCTCGTCGTACACCTCTTCGTCGGGGTAGACGGCTGAGGCCAGTCCGATGGCCACTGCTTCGTCGGCTCGCACGTTTCGCCCGCTGTAAATCAGCTCCTTGGCTTTGGTAATACCCACCAGGCGACTCAGGCGCTGGGTGCCTCCTCCGCCGGGGATGAGGCCCAGCAAGATCTCTGGTTGGCCTAGCACAGCGCCCTTCCCCACCAGGCGGAACTCGGCTGCCATGGCCAGCTCGCATCCCCCGCCGAGGGCGTAGCCGTTGACCGCGCAGATGGTGATCTGAGGCAACTCCTCCAGCGCGCGGAATGCGTCGTTGATCCTCTGGCTCAGATCCCGGCCCCCGGCGGCATCCAACCCCGAGAACTCGTTGATGTCGGCGCCAGCGGCGAACACTTTCGGTCCACCCCAGATCACCGCCGCCCGAATGTCGGTGCGTCCGGCCAGTTCGTCGGCGGCTTGGTGCAACTCGGCCACTACCTGGGCATTCAGTGCATTGACCTTGGGGCGGTCCAGCCGAAGGGTGGCCACTCCTTCCGCCTCACCGGTTTCAATCCGCACGAATTCGCCCATGGCCACGCTCCTTGCTGTTCGGACCCGCCAACCGTATTCCCCCCACAACGCAGGTACTCAGTTGTCCCGAAATGGCACACTCGGGAGATGTGGGCCGAAACCATCAGGGCGTCGGGGAAGCGGTTTTCCGACCGTCCGGCCCTGGTGGCGGAGGAGGATTGGTCGGTCAGCTTTGCCCAGTTCGACCGCCTGACCGACGAGGTGGCCGTCGGGCTAGCCCGACGGGGAGTGAGCCACGGCCAGGTGGTGGCTCTGCTGGTGCCGTCGTCGGTGGACTACATCGTGCTCTATGGCGCTCTGGCCAAACTAGGGGCCATCACCGCCGGGGTGAGCAGCCGCCTGCCCGCTCCTGAGCGCACCGTGCTGGTAAACGAGGTGGCCGGGGCCGACCGGGCCATTGCCACCGCGGCCATGGCCGATGGCGTGGCGCTCGACATCGACGTGATCGAAGTCGCCCTCGCCGACGGGCCCGGCTCGGTGTGCGCTGATCTGCGGGTGCGAGACGAGGCCCCACCACCGCTGCCTCCTGATAGCGACCGGCCGGTGGCGGTGGTGTTCACCTCGGGGACCACCGGCGTGCCCAAGGGGGCCACGTTCACCGATCGGATCTTGGCCGACATCGCCATTGTGGACACCGGCAACGGCTGGGGGGAGGGCGGCCCCATCACCTCCAACACCCAAATGGCCCACATAGGAGTGATGGGCAAGATCCCCGCTCAGTTCGCGGTGGGCACCACCCTGCATGTGGTCGACAAGTGGAGTGCCACCGCGGTGCTCGACGCCGTGTCCCGCTACCGAATGCCTGCGGTGGGCGGAGTGGCCCCCCAGATCGCCCTCATGCTTCGCGATCCAGACTTCGACCAATACGACTTCTCATCAGTCAAGCTCGTGGTCACCGGTGGGGCGCCTTCGCCGCCCAATGTGATCGAGGAGGCTCGGCAGCGGTTCGAGGCCGACTGGACCCAGCGCTACGCCTGCACCGAGGTAGGCGGAATAGGAACCTTTACCTGGATCGACGCTCCGATGGAGGAGATGCTCTACACCGTGGGGCGGCCCCGGCCCGGCATCAAGGTCGAGGTGCGCGATCCCGACAGCGACCAGGCCGTGCCGGCCGGAACAGTTGGCGAGGTCTGCTTCCAATCCCCCACGGTGATGGCGGGGTACTGGCGAAACCCGGAGGCCACCGCGGAGGCGCTAAAGGGCGGCTGGCTCTATTCCGGCGACCAGGGCTGGATCGACGACACCGGCTGCCTGCGACTGGTGGGCCGCCGGGGGGAGGGCTTCCACCGAGGCGGCTATGTGGTGTTCCCGGTGGAGGCCGAGAAGGTGCTGGCCTGGCACCCCAAGGTGGCCGGCGTCTGCGTGGTGCCCCGGCCCGACGAGGTGATGGGCGCCGTCGGAGTAGCCGTGGTCATCCCCGCCGATCCCAACGACCCGCCCACCCTGGAAGAGCTGCGATCCTTCGGCCAGCAGCACATCGCCGACTACAAACTCCCCGAGCACCTCCGCCTAACCAACGCGTTCCCTCTAACCCCCATGTCCAAAATCGACCGCCAAGCCCTCGAAGACCAAGAGGCCTAACGCGGTTCCCTGGGCAAGCCTAAGACCCCTTCTCCAACGCCATTCTTCATCACTTCATCAGTGCCTCCACCGATGCGCATGGCGCAAGCACCGAGCAGCAATTGCTTCCAGGCGTAGGTGCCCCATTCTCCGGTGTCGGCACAGATGCGGGGGCCCAGTAAGCGGGCGATCATCGACGCCGCCCAGTTCACATGCCGGGCGGTGGCGTACTTGGTGGCGGCCGGGGCCAGTGGGGGCTGCCGGTTGGTGTTCCATTCCACCAGCCGATATCCGATGTAGAGGCGGGCCAGGTCTTGGCGCACCACCGGGTCGTTGGCCAGTCCGAAATGCCGGGCCAACTGGACGACCTTCTCGGGGGCTGCCAGCCCTACCAGCCCGCTGCCGCCGTAGCCCGCCCCCCTTGAGCCGATCGAGGCCCGCTCCGATTGCAGCGAGGTGCGGAACACCGACCATCCGGCGTTGGCGTCGCCCACCCGGAGGCGGTCGCTTATGCGGGCGTCGTCGAAGAAGACCTCGTTGAACTCCGATCCGCCGATCATCTGCCGCAAAGGGCGCACGTCGGTCCCTGGGGTGTCCATCGGATAGATGAAGGCAGTGATGCCCTTGTGTTTGGGCGCGTCGGTGTCGGTGCGGGCTAGAAGCAACCCGATGTCGGAGAAATGGGCCCGGGAACTCCACACTTTTTGTCCATTGATCACCCATTCGCCGCCATCAGCGGTGGCCCGGGTGCTGAGGGAGGCCAAATCCGACCCGGCCCCCGGCTCGCTCAGAAGCTGGCAGGCCAAGATCTCCCCCTGGAACAGCCGAGCCAGGTAACGCTCTTTCAGCCAATCGGAGCCGTGGGCCAGGATTGTGGGGGCCACCACTCCCAGGGAACTGCCGAACATGGTCTGCGACGGCACCCGAAAGCCGGCCTCCAGATCGAGATAGGCCCGCTCGTACTCCGGACCGAGACCCCGGCCTCCGTACTCGGGCGGTCCGGTGATCCACCCGAACCCCGCCTCCCACATCTTGGCCCGCCACTGCTGGGCGGCCCTGACTGCCGCTTCCTCCTCAGCCGGGCTCTTCTCCGCGTACACGGTGATCTCATCGGAGCCCATTCCCCAGCTGAACTCGTCCCGCACAGCCCGCTCAGCGCTGGCATCCAAGAATGCCCTAGCCTCGGCTGCGAACTCTGCCAGGGTGGGCGCCACACCACGAGTCTGGCCGTTTTGTTTGCCCCAGGAAAAGGCCAGACTCCGGCGAACAGTCCCACAATCAGCATCCTTGCCCCCTAACGAAATGAGATGTAGTTTCATAGCAGGCAATATGAAGTGGGAACCGGCTCCTATGAGCTGGGCAGGAGAAATCGGGGGTATGGCATGTTGTCGTCATTAACTGCGTTACAGCGCGGAGGCGTTTACATCTTGTTCGGGGGGGTGGTATCCGCCGTCGGCAGGGCACTCAAGCCGGGAGTTCTCATTGACAGTGTGGACTGGAACAACGTCGACGGCATAGTGCAAGCCATGGCTGACAACGAGGTTCTCACCCATACCTCAGCGGTTTTGTACGCCTTCGGTCTGATGTTCGTCCTCACCGGCCTCAATAGCATCAGGCACTTCGTGACCGACCAAGGCCTGGTGGGAGACGTGGTACGCGGCGGGACGCTGCTGGGCATGCTGTCCCTCCTCGTCGTCGGTGTGATCGAGGGGTTCGACCACATGGCAGTCAGGGTGCTGGACGACGGCATCGGCGGAAGCAGCAGCATGGACATCGCAGTATCCATGCAGTCGGCCAAGCTCGGAATCATCCTGATCGCCTGGCCCGTGCTCTACGCATCGATCGGAGTTGCCGGCCTGGGCGGCATACGCTTGCTGCCCTCAGGCATACACCGGATGGTTCAGGGCATCGCCTCACTGGTGATGTTGGCAACCGCACTGCTTCTTCTCATGGCCGCAGCAATTGACTCCAACGGCTTCTGGAACGCCGTCAGCCTCATCACCGCCATCGTGCTGGCACTCTGGATCATCGCACTGAGCCATGCGTCCTACAACGGAAAGGTCTCTGCTTCGACTTCGTAGTGACAGCCGAACTTCACGACATACCAGAGGTCGGAGCTGACGCGAACCGCAGTCTTCAAGCTCTGACTGTTTGGGCGACCTCGATGGCGCAGTGGCCTGAGGCGGGTGGCTGAGTCTTCCTGCTTGCTGGTCGCTGCGCCATTTGAGCGTCTGATCGGCTAAGCAAGGTCCTATGACACCGCTGATCTCCATCAACCTCCGCACGTTCGCCGCCGCCGACCCCGGCCCGGGAGGCTGGCAGCCCGTACTGGATCTGGCCAAAGCGGCCGACGACGCCGGGGTGGACAAAGTGGTGGTGAGCGATCACGTGGTGTTCGGCGAGAATCTGGAGGCCTACGGCCAAGCCGAGCTGGGGGGCATGGCCGGCGGCCGCCAGCCCACCGGCCCCGACGGTCATTGGCTGGAGCCCACCACCGTGCTGACGGGGCTGGGCGCCATAACCAGCAACCTCCGGCTGGGCAACAACATCTTGTTGGCGGCGCTGCGCCGCCCGGTGATCCTGGCCAAGTCGCTGGCCACCCTCGACGTGCTCACCGGCGGCCGGGTGGACCTCGGCGTGGGCGTGGGATGGCAGGCCGAGGAGTATGAGGCCGCCGGCCTCGACTTCGCCAACCGGGGCCGCCAGCTCGACCACACCCTCGCGGTGTGCCAGGCCCTGTGGAGTTCCTGCCCGGCAGACTTCAGCGACGACCAACTCGAGTTCTCCCGCATCTACATGCAGCCCCAGCCGGTGCAGCCCGGCGGGGTGCCCATCTGGGTGAGCGGCACGGTCAACCCCCGGGCCATGCGCCGCCTGGCCCGGTTCGGCTCGGGATGGATCCCCTGGGGCGACGCCATGGCCGGCGACATGGAATCCCACATCGGCCAAATGCGCGAGGCGGTAGCCGGCTATGACCGCGACCCGTCGGACCTCGGCGTTGTCGGCACCCTGCCAATCGTGCGCACCGACGACGGCGTGGACCTGGCCGCCACCATGGACAGCGTTCCCGCCCTAGTAGAAGCCGGAGTCACCGACTTCCGAGCCCACCTCCCCATCCCCTCCGACGCAGCCGAGGCCCACGACTACCTAGCCCAAGTAGTAGCCGCCTTCCGCCCCGCCGCCGGCCGCTAACGGGACGGAAACATCCTCCGCCCCCGGTAGCCTCCATTCGGCTGCCTTAGGGCGGCTATCGCGGCATCCCCCCAAGTCGTTGCCCCGCACTTGAGAGCCCTATACGATTATTGGCCTAGACCCCGGAACCGTCCCTGCTTCGGCAAACGGCCGGGGTTACGCCTTTCTCCCTTTCCTGAACAACTGTTCTGCCTACCTCTCGTGAACTGACCCGAGCCAGATGTTCTTACCGAAGGTTGCGAGAACTGACTTGTGGGTTTCGTAGGCGGGCATGAGGCGGGCGACGATGGCCCAGAATTCGGGGGTGTGGTTGGTTTCGTGGAGGTGGGCGAGTTCGTGGACGAGGATGTAGTCGATGAGGCTGGGCGGGAGTTGGAGGGCGGCCCAGTGGACGTTGATGCTTTGGGGACCTTCGGTGGGGCGGGCTGAGCCCCACCGGTAACCGAGGTCGCGTACCGCGACGCTGACGTCGTCCTGGCCCATCCGCTTGACCCAGGGGCGGATTCTCCTTTGGAGCCATTGCGTGCCGGTGGTGGTGTACCAGCGGCGCATCGCTGCAGCACCTTCGCCGGCCTGAGACGGGTTCATTTGGAAGCGCCCTCGTTCGAGGCGTATCTCCGTAACCCCTTCGGTGAGCGTGAGCCGGTAGCTGCGGCCGAGGTAGGCGAACCCTTCCCCTTCTACGAACTGCTTGGTGATCGGCGGGCCGGTGAGGGCGTCCTTCTCGGCAAGCTTGCGGTACACCCATTGGCGTTTGTCGTTCACGAACTGGGTAGCCCGCTCCACAGAGGTGTCGTGGGGTGCCTTGAGAACCAGGGTGGCGTCGCGCTCAACGGTGATCTCAATGGTGGTGCGTTCACTGGCCGGTGCGACCACCAGAGCGAGGTCTCCGACAACCAACTCTGGTAGCTCGTGGATGGAAGCCAAAGCCGTAGTAGCCATCAGAGCCGGTGTTGGTTGGCCTTGGCGAGATCAACAAGGTCGACGGCTAGCTCATCGAGGCTCTTGTACTCGAACAGGTCGCTCTGGTCGAGATTGCGCTTGATGCTCTTGCGGAGCTCGTCTTGCTTTGTGGGATTGTCCCAAAACCGCACGGTACTAATGGTCTTGCTGACATCCGTGACCAGGTTGTGGGTGAGCTCGATGAGAAGGTCAGCGGCATCTGGATTAGAGCTGGCCACCTTGTCGGCCATGAGACCGTGGAAGGGCAGCTCTGTGTCTGGATCGAGCCCGGTGTCGTCCTCGTCGCTGCGCCCCGCATTGATCTGCGCAATCAACTCTTCGAACTCCAGGGCGATCTGATCCCATCGGTCCTCAAGCCTCTCGAGAATCTCGTCGACCCGTTTCGAGAGCTTTCCGTAGTAGGCGGGATCCTCGTCGATGTGCTCTCGGATGTGGTGGCGCACCGCGTGCTCCATCTCCGACGCCTTGGCCCGGTCCGTGCTGACCCCTTTGAGGCGAATCCGAAAATCAGGGTCTGTGATTCTCGCTGGAGCGATCTTCTGGGTCAGGTCGAGCACGGTGATGTGCTCATCAATCAGCCGGCGGACCTTCTCCTTGTACTTGAGCGGGTCGAAATCCCCTTCCGGTGTGTCCCGATATCGACGCCGAGTGCGAATCTGGATCTCGCTGAACAGATTGATGTCGTCCACATAGGGCAGTGCCTCGGGTCGTGGCAGCACGATGTCAAACGTGCTGAGGAATATTCGCAGCGCCACGTCGAACTCAGCCCGGAGCCGCTCATCTCTCAGCAACCAAACGCAAGCCTCCAGAGCCTCTTCGGTCGCAGCCGGTTCCACTCCCCGCTGAACAAAGAGCTGGCGAACCCGCTGACGCTGCGGTTCCAACTTCTCGATCTCCGCGGTCAACGGCCGCAGCGCACCTTCGACATCGGGATCAATCTCCCCGTCGTCGCCGGCATAGGCGGCAAGGGCCTGAGTGAGCTGAGACGACACTCCGTAGTAATCCACCACCAACCCATGGGACTTCTTCGGAGCAGTCCGGTTGACTCGGGCGACGGCTTGAAGCAGCTCGGCCTCTTGGATCATCCGATCGAGGTACAGGGCTTGGGCCCACGGTGCATCGAACCCTGTAAGCAGCATCGACTTCACGATCAGCAGCCCCAACGAGCTGTGGCCCTCGACGCCAGCTCCTAGCGGAAGCTTGAAGCTGTTGATATGTGCCTGTTGTTGCTGCTTGTCGGTCCACTCGGCGTAGTGCGGCGGGTCGTTGTGGTCCCCAGAGATGACTGGCGCAAATTCAAGGGCGCGGATCAAATCGATCTGCCCCACAGCGGCCCGCAGGAACGACTCGTCAGGATCAATCATCCCTCTAGAGCCGTCAAGTGATTCACCCCCAAGCTCTTCTAGCTCGACGACCAACTCATCGCGTGCCGAGTTCAATGCGTCGTAGTACCGCAGACACGCCTCCCGGCTGGTGGCCACAATCATGCCCTTGAATCGGTCGGGCATCACCGTGGCGATGTAGTGGCGCAAGATGTCCTTTGCCTTGGCGGCGATCAGCTCAGGCGCCTCTAGCACTTGGGCGGTAGTGGCGTACTTCTTCTGAAGGATTTCGCGCTGAAGTTCGGTGGGATCGCGGAACCAGCGGAAGAACACCTCGTCCATCCTCGACGCGCCGCTGACCGCCGCGTCGGTCGTGCGCCCCTCATAGAAGATCGGCACCGTGGACTCATCGGCTTCCGACTGGGCCAGCGTGTACCGATCGATGTAGTTGCCGAAGATCTCGAGCGTCTTCTTTCGCTTGCCCATGATGATCGGCGTGCCGGTGAATCCGATGCGTGCCGCATTCGGTAACGCGTTCATCAAGTTGGCGTGCAGCGTCGACGCCTGTGACCGGTGGGCCTCATCAACCATGACAAGAATCGACTCCGACTCGTTCAGAACCCCAAACTCCTCCTCATCCGTCAGCCCATCGCCGTTCCCGCCAGGGGTGTCGCGATACTTCTGGATCATCGCCATCACCACAGCCGGACCTGGCTGCCCCAGCAGTCCCCGCACTTCGGCCGCGCTGCGAGCGACTTTCACCGTCTCGCCGGTCAAAGCCGCCGTGTCGCGCAGCTGCACCTCCAAATCAGAGCGGTCGGTGACCAGAACGATCTTGAACTTACGAAGCTCGGGATGGCTGCGCATCACCCGAATCAAGAACACCATGGTCAAGCTCTTGCCCGACCCCTGGGTATGCCAGATGATCCCACCCCGCCGATCAACGTGACCGTCTTCGTTCCGAGTGGCTCCGGTCAACAGCCTCTGCAATGCCTTCTGCACTCCCCGGTACTGCTGATACCGGCACACCAGCTTGATGGTGCGACCCGAGCCGGCGTCCATGAACAGGGTGAAATGCCTCACGATGTCGAGCAACCTCTCTGGCGCCAACATCCCAGCCGTCAACACCTCCTGCTGAGTGACCGCCTCCAAAAGCATGCCAAGGGATTCTGCGACCTCTGCCTTTAACGAGGGATGAGGGTCTTTCCATGCCAGGTAGTGCTCTGGCAAAGCTGAGAACGTTCCTGCCTCTGCCCGTTCCCCAGTAGTAGCCACCGTGAACTGATTCGTCCAAAACAGCTGCTCTGAGCCCTCCGTGCCTTCAACGTCTCGCTGATTGGCATACCGGCGAAGCTGTTCAATTGCATCTGTTATCCCGCTCTCTGCCCCCGGTGGCTTGGCCTCGATCACCACCAGTGGGATTCCATTCACGAACAGCGTCACATCCGGCCGGATATTCGGCCTCTTCCCCGGAGTCGCCACCGAAAACTGCGACACCGCCAGAAAGTCGTTGGCCGACCAGTCATCCCAGCAGATGTAGTCGACGATCTGCTCCCGTCCACCATCCAACCCCGGAACCGCAAACCCGCCCAGCAAGAGCTCCGATGACCGCCGGTTCGCTTCCAACAGTCCTGCCCCCGCAGGCACTGCCCGCAACTCCGCTATCGCCGATTTGACCCGCCCCTGGTCGAGCCACGGCTCCCCGTCTTGTCCAACATTGATCCGCCGAAGGGCCGACCCCAACCGCCGCTCCAACAGCACATCTCGCTCAGAGTCCCGGTCAACAGCATCAGCCTCCTGACGCTCCCTCCAAATCAGCGTCTCCCACCCCAGCAACCTCAGATGTTCGAGCAGCGGTCTCTCAACCCGCTCCCACTCAGGACCTGAACTCACGCTGCAACCGTCCGAACCCGCCCAAACAGGAGATCAGCAGCAAGCACACTTCTGATATCAATCATCTTGCGAAGAATCGCCGTTTCGGATTCGATCCGGCGTTCAAACGATCCAGCGAGACGGGCGATGGTTTCCTGGACATCCAACGGCGGAATAGCAATTTGGAATTCAGCCAATTCTCGGCGGTTAACCTTTGGCATGCCACTACTGCGTCCAGACACCGACACAGCAAAGCGCGAGAATCGTTGTCCTAAAATAACTGAAGCAAGATATCCTCCGTGAATTTTTGAAGACGGAGAGAGCGGATACATGTCCGCAGAACACAGGCCGTCAAATGTAGCCAGCCAAGCCTTCCTCAATTCTGGACGGATCTTGGAGTAAATCACATCCCCAGTTTTGAATTGATATTTTCCACTGATCGCTCCTTGCTCTCTTGCCGTAACGCGATTCATGAGGATACCCTCTCCGTTAGCCACGATATGATCTGGAGCGACAAGCACTAAGGAACAAAAGGGCTCACGACGCGGATCTACCTGACCATTTGGCGGCGAAACGACCTCAAGCAATGACTTATGGCCATACTGACCTTCAATAGCGGAGAGCTGGCTCTCGACTGCGCCATTCCGCAAGGACGATAACTTCGCAACAACTTTTTCGGTGGCTTGCATAACATCGTCAATAGCGTCGAGAACGTCCGCAACCCGTTTTTGCTCCTCCAAAGGCGGAAGCGAGATGGGAATTTTTGCGAACACCTCAAAGCGGATGGAACCTCTACGGTCAACTGAAGCTTGCTCATGTATCTTGTACTGAGCAATGAGTTCAGGGGATTTGAGTAAGTGAATCAAATATCTCTGATCAACGTGCTGTTGAACTGAGAACACCGTATACATTGGGCTTACGCAGCCAGTTTCCTTGCGTTCGTTTAGACCAATAGAACCCTCTGGCAAGTGATTTGTTGCGTAGGCAAACCATCCAGGTTTGACTATTCGATATGCGGACAGATCATCACTAAAAATCTGGCGCCCCTTAAAATATTTGAGAGACGGCACAAGACCTTCGTGTTTGGTCGAACTAAGGACTACTGGAGCGGGACTGGCACCGACACGCGCGATTTCTCGCTGCAATACATCTCCAAGGCGACAGGCACTCCAGAATTCAGCCATATCCCAAGTCCTTGAAGTGCTTTTGAAGTCGAGTAGATGCGGCACCACGTTCGGATTCGAGTTGGCTAAGGGTATTGCCATACTTGTTAGCAAGGTTCTCGAACCATGCAACTATGTTGCGCTCGACGGTAGCAAAGTGGCTAGCTGCGAGCTCCTCGATCCGGCTGCGTAGTACTCCTACGGCTTCGCCGGGAGCATCATTAGGTTGCATGTCCTGAAGAGCATGGTGGGCTTCTATGAGTAGTCCGTCATCGAGGGATTTCAGTGCTCTTTTGACTCTGGCGCGCTCAGCCTTCAATAGCTTGACCTCAGCCGGGCTGACCATATCCTCGTCTGGCTCATCGTCATCCTCCGGGGCTTCGACAGCATTGATCTCAACAACAAGGCGGGCATGTTCGAGCACAAGGTCGGACCTCGCTGCGAGCTGGCTCCCTGCAAGGAGTTGGATAGCTGTCTGATCAGCCAGATCGGGGGCGTTCTTCTCATCTTGGCTGGCTTCAGCGGTAGTGAGCCAAGCTTCGATCGCTGCCTTCCACCCTCGGTTGGCGGCAGTCTGGAGCTCGTTGATGCTCTCCTGCCACCATGTGGCAACCATCCCCGCAGCCTCAAAACGGTCCAATCCAGCAGATGCCATACAGATGGTGAAACTGTCCACAAATTGGCGTCGCAGAGCAGCAAGGTCGTCGGCAACATGCAAGGCCAGAAGTCTTGGCTCAACAGTCTCGGACCACCACTGAGGCCAGGGACTTGCGGCAGCCTGCTGCGTGACGGCATACCTAATTGCGCTGTGGGCAGCGTCTCTGCCCTTGTCGGAGGCGATGTTGTGGCACCACTCGGCGTAACCGTCGCCCCGGTCAGCAAAGAGGGTTTCAGCATCCAAACCAGCTCGTTGCAGCAGATCCTTCGCTGCATCAATCTCAGCCATGGGCACACCACCGTGGAGATGGGCTCGCACGTCCTGCGGTTCCGGCGGCGGTGCGTTGTCGGCGTAACGGCGGATGTTGCAATTGAAGTCGTTGTCGGCAAGTTCATCGATGGTGACAACCTTGGCGAAGCCGTCAACATCGACGAAGTCCTGATAAGTGACGGCGATCTTCTCTTCATCTTGAGGTCGCAAGTAGTTCTGGGCCCGGCCCTCGCCAAATTCGCGATCGGCATTGATGAACAACACCTTCCCCACCCGCTCCCGTGGCTTCGAGTCCTTGGCCCGCAGTATCAATATGGCGGCAGGTATGCCGGTGCCATAGAAGAGGTTTGGACCTAGGCCAATGACCGTGTCGAGCAGGTCGTCCTCGATGATCTTCCTGCGGATTTCGCCCTCGGCCCCACCCCGGAACAACACACCATTAGGCATGACGGTGGCGACAACACCATCGACCTTGAGCACGGCCAGCATGTGCTGCAAGAACATGAGGTCGGCCTTCTTGCCACCTTCCGGGGTGTAGCCGTAGCGGAACCGCTCAGTGTGCGTCAGGGAGTCCTTGTCGTAGTTCTGGCTGAAGGGTGGATTGGTGATCACGCAGTCAAACCGCTTGAGCTCTCCACCCTTGGTGTGCTCGGGGGTGGTCAAGGTGTCGTTGTTGCGTAGGTCGGCGTCCCGGATGCCGTGCAGAAGCATGTTCATCTTCGAGATCGACCATGTCGTGCCGTTGTTCTCCTGGCCGGCGAGTTCGAGATTTTCCGGGTTGCCACCGTTATCGGCCACATGGTTGCGGGCGTAGATCAACATGCCGCCCGACCCCGAGCACGGGTCGTACACCGACATCCCCTCCTGGGGATCAACGAGCCGCACCATCAGCTGCACCACGGGCCGGGGTGTATAGAACTCGCCGCCCTTCTTGCCGGCCGAGTCAGCAAAGTCTCGGATCAGATACTCATAGGCCGCGCCCAGTAGATCAGGGAATTCAAAGTCCTCGTTGCGAAGCCGGTACTTCGAGAAGTGGTCGATCAGATCCCGCCACTTCTTGTCAGACACCGTCGTATTGCCCACCCGACGGTTGAAGTCGATGTGTTGCAGCACCCCCTCCAGCGCTTGATTCTCCTCCTCCAGGGCGGCCAGGGCCTTGTTCAACCCATCTCCGACCTGATGATGCAGCTCGTCCCGCAAGTACTCCCACCGAGCGATCTTCGGCACGAAAAACGCATCTTCGTAGAAATCCGCATCGTCCGCCCGCCTCTCCGCCTCTTCCTCGCTGCGACCCCGATCAAGCTCCCTCTCCACGAGGCGTTGCCGCTCCTGCTCGAACACATCGCTCGCCCGTTTCAGAAACAGAGCCCCGAAAATGTACTCCTTGAACTCCGACGCATCCATCTTCCCCCGCAAGATGTCCGCTGCCGCAAACAAATGCCTCTCAAGCTGGGGCAACGTAAGCATGCGCAGACAATAGAGCAGCCCCTCACTCCATGCTGACTCTCGACCGGAAGTTGGCTAGGGCTGGCAACGAGGCTGCCTCCCTTGCCAGAGCCTTTAGCCGTCTGATCAGGATCAACAAACTGTCACTGGAAGCGGGTAGGTTCGCAGACATGCCTTCTAATCCTCTGGTTTCGCTCGCGTCCAGCATTCATGCAGGTCCCAAGACGTTTGCTCTGCTGCTTGGTTCCGGTGTCAGTGCTAGCTCCGGGGTGCCCACCGGTTGGCAAGTAGCGCTTGAACTTATGGGGCGACTTGCCCTCCTTCGAGGCGAAGACGTTGGGGACGACCCCATCGCCTGGTATCGCGAACACAGTGGTGGCGAGCCCGACTACTCGGCGTTGCTTACCGAGTTAGCCACGTCCCCAGCTGATCGCCGCAATCTGCTAGAGCCCTCCTTCGAACCAACAGAGGATGAACGAGCGGAAGGTCTGAAGCTCCCCACAATTGCCCACAACTCCATCGCCAAGCTCGTTGCTGACGGATTCGTTAAGGTGATCGTGACAACCAACTTCGACAGACTGCTCGAAATTGCACTAGCGGAGGCGGGAGTCCACCCCCATGTAGTCTCCAGCCCTGCTCACGCCACTAGTGCGTTGCCCCTCACTCACAGTCGGTGCTCAATCATCAAGGTGCATGGTGACTACCTGTCTCCTCATCTAAAAAACACTGTCGATGAGCTTGAGCAGTACGACCCCGCTATCGATCAGCTACTCGACGAAGTCTTCGACCAGTACGGACTCTTGGTCTGTGGATGGTCGGGAATGTGGGATCCTGCCCTTCGGAACGCGATTCTTCGATCACCAGGGCGGAGGTTCGCGACGTACTGGCTTCACCGCGATCCTCTCGAGTCCGGCACCCAAGAGATCGTGAATCACAGAGACGCCATTGCCGTCCAGATTCAAGATGCCGACAGCGCGTTTGGTTCTCTCGCTGACATGGTTGACGCCCTCACTGGCGCTGCCGACCAGCGACCTCAAGACACAGCATTTGCAGTCGCTCAACTAAAAAAGTACCTACCAGACCCAATCCACCGGATCAAACTTCATGATCTTCTGACTTCAGAGACAAACAGAACCATTGACGAGTTCCGCGACCTAAGTGTTGATGGCGAACTGGACAGTCAACGATATGCAGAACAAATGAGATCCTATGAAGGTGCAACCGCCGGACTGCTTAAGCTATTGACAACCGGGGCATTTTTCGCCGATCGAGAGGAACATGACCAGCTTCTGTCTAGATGTGTGGAGCGAATAGCAACCCGAAGTGTGACGCATTCAGGAAAGACTCTACTTATCAATATGCAGCAGTATCCGACTCTTCTAGCACTCCATGCAGTGGCTTTGGGAGCTATTGCTGCCGATCGTCTAGAACCGATAGCCCTTGTTTTAGGAGCCATTAGAGTAAAGAATTCGGAGCAGGATTACTCTATAGGAGTTGCTGTAAGCTCCTGGTGGGTTCTGGATACTGATTGGGTAAAGAAAAGCATTAGCGAGTTGGAGAGCCACAAGACACCAATCTCGGAACGGCTCCTATACTGCATGCGATCAGCATCACACGAGATTATTCCGGACGATAAGCGACTGGAAGATCTATTCGATGAAGTCGAATACTTGTTGGGGCTCTGCTACGCATTCCAATTTGGTAATGGTCCTGTGGGGAGAGCGACATGGCGCAGAAGGCAAACGAACCAAGACCCGGGTGAGATAATTGATCGACACTTTGGCTTGTTCAGAAACTTGAAAGTGTTTCCTCAACGAGAACAATACGACAATACCTGTAGGTCTTACGACGAGTTGATCCGATCAAGCTACTACAGATTGTAGGGCTGGCGAACCATTATCTATAAATCTATCGCAAGACATCTTCACAATGCCGTTCTGTGTCGGGGGTGTGTGGTCGATGGAGTGGCCAAGGTGTTGGCCTCTGATTCGAGAAGTTAGCTCACTTTGCGGGTGGAAGATCTTCCTCGGTCAGCACGTCACCCCAGATCAACCAAAGGTCACGTAGCAGAGGGCTGTCGAGACGGTCCTCCTTGCCGAACTCGTAGAAGCCGCGCAATCCCAGCCCGGTAGCGTCTGCGTTCCTCCTCAGCATCTCAACGATGTCCTCTCGAGGGACGGTCAAACTGGCCATGGAGTCCTCCTAAGCGTCGTAATCTCGGATTTCTTCGGCCCAGTCCTGCTGCTGTCGCAGCAGCGACACGCACAGCATCACGGCGAGAAGCGCGTTCTCTTTGGACAGATGCTCGACTGTTGGCCGGTGGACCGTCGCGTGCCGGGAAACGGTGTCAGGGATCTTCTCATCCTGCCCTCCGTGGAACGGCGTGAAGAACTTCGGAATCGGCGCAATTAGAGCGTTGCGATGAACTTTGACCGGTTTGGGCGCGTCGGGGCCAGCAGCATCCAGTTCGATCTCGGCAAGCATGTACCTGTACTTGCGTTTTTTGCGTTTCTCTTCCCATTCCTGCTCCGCCTGGCTGCTCTCAAATGTCTGAACGCGCGGCACGGACGCCCATTGGGCGAGCGGCTCGCCGACCGCGACGGCCAAGGCCATCGCAGCTTCATGGAAACCCGCCTGATAGGCGTCCAGCGAACGACCGATGAGCGTGCGCAACTCGCTGACCCACGAGTCCGAGCACTCATCGAGAAGCAAGCGGCACTGGGCCACGACCTCCGCTTCACTCGCCATCAGCACATCCATGCGGTCCCTTGGCGCGGCAGCGACCAGCGCCTTCAGAACGGGTGTTGGCGGAACCCACACCACGGGGATGCCACTATCGACAGCAACGAGCAGGATCTCCTCGGGCCGCAGACCGCACCCGCGCCAATTCTCCGGCCGAATCAGCCGCAGAGCAGCCGAAAGTGCTCGGTTGGTCTTGGCCTTTTCGAGAACATCCGCATCGTCGACATGGTCGAACTGATCCAAGATCTCCCGCAATGTAATATTGCGTCTCTCCGTCACGCAGCCCAGCCTCCCAAAACCAATAAAGCACCACCATCCGCATAGATACATACCAGCGGACTGTTGAGTTCACGATATGGAGGCCACTCCTGAAAAGTTGGCCGAGGTGCCCTTCCCCAACCCACCGGCGCGGGCCTGAGCTCTGGCGTGGCCCAAACCGTGTAAGGCGTTGGGCATCGTCCAATATAAGTTCCTATAGAGTCCACATAGACATAACAATCTACTAGCAAGAAGTGTCTTCACCCTCGTCATAATCTGTCAAGCGTAACCGCGAATTATACTCGTCCTCATTTTCCTCGGGAACATAAGCAATGGGTATAGACTCCCCCAGTAAACAAGCCTCTACAAGCCAATCCTGTTCAAGAGGCGAAAACGCTCCCACATCGTCTTCAAATCTAAAGTCAAAAAATCGCCACAGACCCATAAACCCAAAATCGATATATACAGGATTCGTTGCTGCACTCCATTTGTGTAGCAGACGGCTTCTGCTCATCCACTTCACATATCGCACTAGTGGACGCAATAAGATCTCGCCTTGCCACATAAGTCCAAGGTTGAAATAATTCGGGTTCACACTTCCACGATCACCATTTACAATCCATATCATCTCTTTGTAAAAGCTCTCACGGCTAGCGAGTTCTTCAAACGACATTGGAGAGTTCTGAAATTCGATTACAAGACCGTGTGGTGTCTTGACATCAGCAATATGCTTTTCGCCGGTTCGATCATCAAAATGTACAATTTCTTGCCAATCTTCCGGAAACAGATTCTTCCATCCACGATGCCACTCGGATTCCGGTCCCCACCATGGATCGCAATTGGTCCCTGGCATGTGCGCCCAATGCCAGATTATGTATCGGCCACATTTGGCCACCATTTCTCCATCACAATATTGGCAGTTGCCTCGAAGTCCCTTTTTCGGTCTACTTCGTTCGCCATCAACGAGTGCAAATTGCATAGAGAGAACCGAACTCCACTTTCTTTTCGTTGACTTGGGGCTATGCCAAGGATTCGTCTTCCGCTGACGGTAGGTCTTCTTCGGTTAGCACGTCACCCCAGATGAGCCACAAGTCCCGTAGGAGAGGGTGATCGAGGCGGTCTTCTTTGCCGAGTTCGTAGAAGCCGCGCAATCCCAGCCCAGTCGCATCGGCGTTCCTCTTCAGCATCTCAACGCTGTCCTCTCGAGGGACGGTCAAGCTGGCCATGGGGACCTCCTAAGCGTCTGCCCAGAGTGTGGCATCCGGAGCGCTTTCGCTTAGAGCATATTGACAACGGTGACAACCAGTGCCACTGCTCGCTCAGTGAGGTCCTGCCCTGAACCGGGGTTCACGGTCCAAACATTTCCTGGTGGCGTCCCCGCTTTCCATCCCACTGCCGGCAACTAGTCGAACCGGAACCACCCCCGCTCCCGGTAGCCTCCACTCGGCTGCCTGACAGCAGCTCTCGCGGCATCCCGCCGCCCTCACTTCCCCCACAAAGACGTAACCCCGGCCGTTTGCCGAAGCAGGGACGGTTCCGGGGTCTTCAAGAGTGAGGATACCGGCCCATGCCCCAGCCGTCCACCTTCGATCCGGTTGTCATCCGCGACCGCCTCAGCCCCGACCGCCTGCGCTCCTACCTCCAGGATTGCAACGACGATCTGCACCGGGCACTCGACCTCTACGCCTGGAACGCTCACATCGCCGCTGCGTTCCTCGAAGACCTCGGTCGGCTAGAAGTCGTGCTCCGCAACCGCTTCGACGAGGCCCTGACTGACCTCACTGCATCGGCTGGTGTGCCACATCCGTGGTTCGACCACAGAACCCTGTTTCCCAGCCGTAACAGCAAGCACATGCTCAAGGCGATCGCAAAGGCTAAACAGCGGGCAGCGAGAAGCGGGAGGCACCAGATCACTAATAGCGGGGTTATCGTCGAACTTGGATTCGGGTTCTGGCGTTATCTTTGCGCGCCGCGCTACCACACCACGATGTGGGTTCCTGTCCTAGGTGCCCAGTTCCCAGACCATCCCTCCGCGGGCAACACAGCTCGAATACGGTCCGATGTGGAATCCCGGATGAGGCAACTCCACTTCCTGAGAAACCGAGTGGCGCACCACAGGCCCGTCCATCGCCGAGCCTTAGCTAAGGACGCTGTCATGATCTTGGAGCTCGTCCAGTGGATGTGTCCCGACGCTCACGCCTGGATGTCTGGGCTGTCTCCTGTCCCTGCGGTACTTGCAACCCGACCTGTTTGACCATCACCCCATTTGGGTCGAAGCCCACCGCATCTGCGACAGACACCGAAAAACTGTTGACGCAAGCAGCAGCCCTCGGTAGGCTGAACAGCCTAAACCCCGGAACCGTCCCTGCTTCGGCAAACGGCCGGGGTTACGCCGTTTCTTGTGCAAGCTGACAGCTCTTTTGTGTGCCACTACACATCAGCCCAGTCCCTTCGCCGCAACTCTGGCTTGCCTCTGATGTCGTGGCGGGGCCTCCCTTGCCCCTGTGATGGCGTTAGCTCAGTCGCAGCGACCTCGAAGATGCTTCAGCCTCGCGGCGATGCCGGGCCATCTCAAACAGATCGTCATGAAGGGTCTCACGCTGCTGGGCTGTCAACATCTGCTCGATTGACCGAAGCGTCGTGCTCCCTGCCTTGCTTTCTGCCTTTGGCAGTATTTCCTGTCCTTGTGATGCCTGCTGATTCGCCACGTTCACAAGCTACCCCCTTCTGCTTCGTGGCTCGCGACTCAGAGATAAATCATGTTCTTGGCTCACCTGCTACGAAGCTTTGGCTCACGTTGCGACAATGCGCTCCCTGCGACCGTCTTGGATGCACGGCTCGTGCGGCCGTCTCGCAGAACCTTTGATGCGGCCTTAGCGGGGCGGACGCTTGTCCTCCGGGAAGATCACTTCGGGGCGTCGCTGGCCAATCCGAAATCTCAGCGGCTTACTTGCAGAAGCTTGAACGAGGACGGGTTGAGGAGCCTTCACCCCGGATTTTGCAGAGGCTCTCAGATGCGCTTCGGATCGATTACAGCCGACTTATGCAGCTTGCAGGCTACAAACTTCCGAGTAGCCGCCGTCCGACTAGCCCACTCGCAACTCGCTTTGCAGATGCTCGATAAACAGAGGCCGAAGAGCGAGCAGTAGCAGTATTCATCGACCACCTCGTCCAGCAAAGGGAAGAAGAATAGCGCTGGCAGAGCCTGCAATGGCTACCTACAAGTCGAGGAACCGACCGAAGGGAAAGGGAGGTGCGCTGCCCGCAACTCCCTGTATATTTCATGGTCTAAACCCCGGAACCGTCACTGCTTCGGCAAACGGCCGGGGTTACGCCTTTCTGGGACATTGCCACTGCTGTTCGTCACCCTGGCGCCGTTCTGAACCAGGGGTCGCGGTCTATCAGTTTGCTGACTGTGGTGACGAGGATGAGGAGGGCGGCGGAGAGGGCGGCGCCGGTCCATAGGACTAGGCGGGTGTCGCCTATGGCCAGGAGGCCGGCGACGGCGGCGGGGCCGCCGACTTGGCCGATGCGGATGGCGGTGCCCCAGGCGGCCACCATCACGGCCCGGTGCTCATTGGGGGCCAGCGAGGCGGCTCGGCTTTGCAGCGGGACCACCACCATCTGATCGGCGGCACCGAGCACGAGCACCGGGGCGATGATCACCGCCAGCGAGGGCGATGCCGCCATCCCCGTCAGGCAGATGACGAAGCCCACGTAGCCCGCCCGCACGATGGCCGAAGTGGAGTAGCGGCCGGCGATACGGCCCATGCTCAAGGCCACCAGTCCCGCCGACACCGCGGGCAGCGACTGGATCAGCCCCCGAATCCCAGCCGAGGCGCCGAACTCATTGTCGAGGTGGATGGGCATGGTGGTGATCCCGACGGCGAAGAAGATGAGGAATGTGAACGGGGCCACCAACAGCAGAACGCCCACCTCGGGCCGTATCAGATGAGGGCGAGCTTGGCGGAGCTGGTGGCGCAACGGCTCAGGGGTGCGCCGCTCGTCAGGAGGCAGCAGGGTGGCTGCAAACAGGGCCAGCACGATGGTGGCGGCGTGCATGGCGAACGGTCCCCGCCAGCCGAACAGCTCGGTGAGCAGGCCGCCTGCGGCGGGCAGCGCCGCTACGCTCAAGTTCATGGCCAGCGCGTTCTGGCCGATGATCCGGGTGCGCTCTACTCCCTCGTAGTTGTCGCCGATGATGACCAGCGCCAGGCTCAGGAATCCCGATGATCCCAGCCCCTGGATGAACCGGAATGTCAGCAGCATGGCCAGGTTTGTCGACGCCATGATCACCAGGCCGGCCAGCCCGAACAACAGCAAACAGGGCACAATGATGCGGCGGCGCCCGTAGCGGTCGGCGGCTACCCCGATCACCGAGGCCATGAACAGGCCGGGGGCGTGGGCGGTCATCAAGATGAACACCGAGGTTTGGTCGGAAATGTCAAACGCCTTGGCGATGTCGGGGATGGCGGGGGCAATGGAAGCGTTCGGGAGTATCACCGCGGCCCCGATCAACCACACCACCACGAGCTGCGACCGCCGAAGCCCCACGTCTCGACGGTATTGCCCCACCGCGTCGGATGGCATGATCTGAGCGTGGAGAAGGTGGCAACCCGGGCCGAAGAGTCGTGAGCTTCCGGCGGATCGCTCTATTGCTGGCGGTGGTGTTGCTCGCTGCCGGCTGCACTACCAAGACCAAGGAGCTTCCCCAAGGGCCGCCCCGGGAGATCCGCATCATCAACAACGTGGAGGTGGCCGACGACGACCGCATCCTCACCGTCCGCTACTGGGGCACCGAGTGCGAGGAGTTCAGCGACTCCGAAGTTGACTACGGCATCACTCAGATCAAAATCACCGTCTACGCCCAGGTCATCACCGAGGAGTGCCAGCGCTCCGGTCTCCAGCAAACCGCTGACATTGCCCTCGACCAACCCCTAGACAACCGCATCATCATCGACGCCAACACCGACACCGTGGTCTGGGAGCCCTAGCGGCCCTCCCTGGCGACTGCGGGACTATGGGGTGGGAGGGGGCAGCGGCCGCCAGCAATAGTCGGCAAATCGGCAACATCGCGGGTGAACAGCGCGGGCGTGATGGCGCCGTGGACTTGTTGGGGACCTGGGAGGGCGACAGCCACGCTCAGGGCGGCGTGCTGGCCGATGGCGGAGTCTAGGTAGTTGGTGACGACAACTTTGCGGCCTTGGTTGGTCCAGCGGCGGGCGGCGGCATAGGCCGAGCAGGGACCTCCGAGGGCCATGGGCTTGACCACCACGACGGAAATTGACTCGGGCAACTCGGCATCAACAGAGGCCAGGCTGTCGTCAACCGCTACGGGGACCGGGGACCGCTCGGCTACCAGAGCCAGGGCTTCTATTCCTGCCACCGGCTCTTCCACGTACTCGATATCGAATTGCTCCAAGCGGGACAGCGCAGCCACGGCTTGATCCACGGTCCATGCTCCGTTGGCGTCGAGCCGAAGGCGACAACTATCCCCAATGGAATCTCGCACGGCGGCTACCGCAGCTACGTCGACCTCGATATCGGACGCGCCCACCTTCAGCTTGGCCGTGCCATAGCCGTCAGTCACCGCGGCGACCGCATCTTCGGCATCGGCAACAAGGGCGTTGAGCTCCACTGCATCGGCCACTGGCCCGCCCTCGGAGAGCATCTCAGCCTGGGTTTGGCCACTCTGCTGGGCTTCCATATCGAGCAAGGCCAACTCGACTGCGCTGTGGGCAAACCGCTCGGAGGGCAAGTTTCCAAGATCGGGATCAGTCGCCCACTCCTCTAATGCCTCCCGTGTGGCCGACAGATCAGCACCGGGCCATCCAGGCAGGGGCATGGCTTCTCCCCAGCCGTATACGGCGCCTTCGGAGATCTGAATCAGAATTCCATCTCTTTGGGTGATGGCTCCCCGGCTAGTCATCACCGGAAGGCGCAGCTTGAGTGAGACCTCGCTCAGCTCGACACGCATTGGATCACCGCTGCTGCGGTGGCGTCGGGGGCTTCTAGGTGAGCGGCATGGCCTGCGCCGGGGATCAAATGGACGGTTGCTTGAGGAATGACCGCAGCCATTTGCTGGGCGATGGCCACGAACTTGGAGTCGTCTGAGCCCGCGATGAGGACGCAGGGCATGGACAGCTCTGACAACCGACAACCGATGGGGTCGACCGCTCCGGCCCCCATGCCCCGCAGACTGTGGGCCAAGCCTCGGGGGTCGCAGCCCAGCCGCTGGGCCCGCAGTTCAGTCTGCTGATCGGCTGGCAGTCGGGTTCGCTGGGTCGCAAACAGCGGTCGATCGGCCCAATGGTCGGCGAACCATTCGATGCCCTCTGATTCGATCCGGTCGGCCAGGGCTTCGTCGGCGACGATGCGCTCGGCCCGCTCCGCGGAATCGTCGATGCCGGCTCGGGCCCCGATGAGGGCTAGCGCAACAACACGGTAGGGATGGGCCAACGCCACGTGGAGCGCGACCCGACCACCCATCGAATAGCCCACCAGGGCGAACTGCTCTAGATGAGCGGTGGCCGAAACCACACCAGCTACTGCGGCAGCCATGGAGTAGTCAGTCGGATCGTCGGAGACTGGCCCCAATCCGTGGCCGGGAAGGTCCAGAGCCAGCACCGGGCCGGGAAGCCGGCTGGTGAGCGGCGCCATGGCTGCGGCCGAGCCGGTGAAGCCGTGCAGGACCACTGTGGCCGTCTGGTTCATTCGACCAGATCAGCAAGCTGTTTGCGCTGCTTGATGGCTGTCCCGTGGTCGATGGGGACTTCGATCAACGTCGCCCCAGAGGCCTTCGTGATGGCCTGCACCAGGTCATCAGCCCGTCCGGTCCGGTGGTAGTTGACGCCCAGCCCCTCGGCCAGTTTGCCGAAACCGACTCCATGAGGCGTGTGGAACAGTTCACCAAAGTGGATGTCGGACCTGCCCTCTGCCACCGGCAGCAGCGAGAAGATGCCACCGCCGTCGTTGTTGGGCACCACAACGGTGAGGTCGGCATCCGACAAGGATGTGGCCAACAACCCGCCGATGTCGTGCAGCAGCGCTACATCGCCGACCAATGCGACCACCGGCTGGCCCAGCGCTAGGGAAGCCCCGAGGGCCGATGACACGACGCCGTCGATGCCATTGGCTCCTCGATTGACCAGCACCCGGCGGGGTAGAGCATCAGGAGGCCAGAAAGAGGTGACATCCCGAACCGGCATGCTGCTCGACGCGTAAACCGCCACCTCCGATGGGAGGGCTCGCAGCAGGGTGGCGGCCAGCAGCGGCTCCAGTAGGTCATCAGACCCCAAGACCGCCTCTGTCCGGTCCCAGGCGTCAGCGGCGGCTTCGATCCAGTCCACCGCCCAGGCGTCTTCGGCGGAGGTCATCTGACCGGCAGCCGCACCCAGCAAGACCGCCGGGTCGGAAGCCAACGCAGCCGTCCAACCGAGCGACGGGTCTTCCCATCGGCGGCGCGGGTCCATCAGCAGTCGGTCGGATGCTGGGCAAGTATCCACAAAATCGATAACTGCCCGATTGCTGGGAGGTCCGCCGATGCGGACCAGCACGTCGGGGGCCAGATCAGCGCGGCCCAATACCCCCTCGGCTCCATCCAAGACCAGCGACCCTCGACCTCGGAGCTGGGATCCGGCGTCGGCCACCACTGGCCACCCCGCCGCTTCGGCGAAGCCGACGATGGCCGCGGCACCGGCATCGTCCACATCCAGCGCTCCGGCCACGATCAGCCCCCGACGGCCGGCCATCCCTCGCAGAGCCTCTATGTCGGTTTCAACAAGTGGCCGAACGGGTACCGGTGGCCGACCAACCGTTGAATTGAACTCGGGAACCGGGCCTTGGGGCTCCAGCGGCTTGCGGAACGGCCAATTCAGGTGCACCGGACCCGGATCCGGCCCGGCCCCGGCTGCGGTGGCCGCCCGCACTGCCAGTCGGGTGAAATAGCCGGGATCGTCGAAGTCGCACGGGGTCTCGGCGTACCAGCGGACGTGGTCGCCGTACAGCTTCACCTGGTCGATGGTCTGGCCCGCTCCGGCGTCACGTAACTCGGGCGGACGGTCCGCGGTGCATACCACCAGTGGCACCCCGCTGTGGTGGGCCTCCACCACCGCCGGCAGATAGTTGGCCGCCGCGGTGCCCGACGTGCACACCAGCGCCACCGGACGACCCGACGCCTTGGCCATGCCCAGGGCACAGAATCCGGCCACCCGCTCGTCGAGCTGCACGGTGACCCGCAGCCGCTCCTGGTTGCGAGCCGACACCGCCAAAGAAGTGGACCGGGACCCGGGCGACACCACCACATCGGTCATCCCACAGGCCGCAAGCTCGGCCCAAAACCGCCCGGTGGCCTGATAGGCGAGGTCGGTCATGTGACCACATCCAAAATCGCAGCCAACTTGATGTCGGTCTCTACCAGTTCCTGCTCGGGGTCGGACCCGGCCACGATGCCCGCCCCTGCACAAAGGCGCATCCCGCTGGGGCCTATCAACGCCGATCGCAAGGCCACATAGAACGAGCCGCACCCTCGGTGGTCGATCCACCCCACCGGACCGGCGTACCATCCTCGGTCAAGCCCCTCATGCTCGGCGATCCACTGCTGGGCGAACGTTGTCGGCGTGCCCCCCACCGCCGGTGTGGGGTGGAGGGCGCCCGCCAGCCGCAGCGCCATGCCGGGCTCAGGGGCGATCCGCCCGCTGACCGTGGTGGCCAGGTGGTGAATGCCAGGCAGAGTCCGAACTTCGGTATCGCCGGTTGGGTCTAGCGCCACTCCGGCTAGGGCTAGGCGGGTGCGGAGGTATTCCACCACATAGTGGTGCTCGGCCTGCTCCTTGGGATCGGCGGCCAACCGCTCGGCGATTGCGGCGTCGTCGGCTGGTGTGGCCCCTCGAGGAGCGGTGCCTGCCACTGCGTAGGTGGTGACCACATCGCCGTTGAGTTCCGCCAGAACCTCGGGGCTGGCGCCCACAAAGCACGACGTCCCCCGGCCGAAGCCGAACACCGCACACGACTCGAAACGGCTCGACAGCCGAGCCAGCACCACCGCGGGGTCGATGATGCCCACCGCCTCCACCTCTCGGGCCACCACCACCTTGGCCAGCTCCCCGGCATCGATGGCGTCGGCAGCCTGCTTCACCGCATCCCGATAGGTGGCCCGAGTTCCATCTTCAACCTGCAGGGCGTTGCCGTCGTCTGTGCGGCCTGCCCCTTGTGCCGACCCCCGAACAACCCGCTCCGGTACCACCAACCGCCCGCTCGGGTATCCGTCCCATGCCCCTGTTCCCGACCGATCGGCAAAACCGAAGCCAGCAAAGGCGACCTCCCCCTCGGCCAGCAGCTCAGCAGCGGCCGCCGCGGCGGCCTCAAACCGCCAACGACCATCTACCTCAACAGCCCGCGCCGCTCCCAACCCGGCTATGGCGTCGGCGCCCGGCGCCCCCCAATACACCCGGTCGTCGCCGGACCACGAGGCGAATTCCTCAAGAGGGGTCATTTCACCCGCTCCGCCAACCGGACTGCCGCTCTGCTGAGCAGGGTGCGGCGGAAGTGCTCGCCCACCAGGGCCACCACCTGGGGCACTAGCGCCTCCACCAACGGAGTCAGATTCTCCAGATCCTTGCTGGTCAATTCGTTGGTGCCCATGGCATCCAAGAACAGGTCCACCGCCTCATCCACCACCGCCTCCACGTTGCGGGCGTGGCGAACCGCCAGCGCGGCCAAGTCGGGAACGCTCACCCCGACGGCAACGAGGGCGGCACCGGCTTCCAGCATCGTGACCGCATCCTCTTTGAACCGACCGTGGTGGTCGGGGATCAACAGCCCGGCATCGATGGCCAAGTCCACTTGCTCCGCGGCCAAGCCCGATGCTTCGATCAACTCAGCCCGGCTGAGCCCCTCAGGTTCCACCCCCAAAGCGTAAACGCGTCTCGCCTTCAGTCCCCATTAGGGCCGCGGCCCGAGCCCGCAGTTCGTGGCGATCAGGCCGACCGGAATCCAGCAGCGGCCAGTCCTTCTCTTCCACCACGAAGAACCGCTTGGGGATCTTGAAGTTGGCGATCTGGCCTCGACACGCTTCCATTAGGTCGTCGGAGGTCTCTTCGGCTCCGTCGTGCAACTCCACGAATGCCACCACCGCCTCGCCCCACAGCGGATCGGGCACCCCTACCACGATGGCGAACTTCACCGCCTCCAGATTGTCCTCGCAGAAGATCTCCACCTCGCGCTCCGACACGTTCTCCCCGCCGGTCTTGATCATCAGCTTGTAGCGGCCTCGGAAGTACAGGTTTCCAGCCTCGTCCATGAAGCCGTAGTCACCGGAGTGGAAGAACCCCTCGTCGTCGAAGGCCTCAGCCGTGGCCTCGGGCATCCCCACATACTCGATGAACGTGCCCCAACCCCGAAAGCAGATCTCTCCGGGCTCTTCAGGGGCACAGCGCTGGCCGGTCTCGGGGTCTTTGATCACGAACTCCATGCCCGGCATGGGCCGGCCATTGGCGTCGTAGCGCACCTTGGGATCGGTCTCGCACCGGGGAGTGATCGACCCCAGCCCGCCCGACTCGGTAGAGCCGTACACCTGGGCCACCGTCTCCCAGTTCCAATCGGGCAACACGCTGCGCAGAAAGCTGCCGGTGGCCCCCACGTTGCACTTGCGCACCGAACTGCGGTCCACCGTGCGGTACTCGGGGGCGTTGCGCATCATGGTGAGCTTGGTGTCGAACGCCCCCATCACGGTGATCTTCGACCGCTCCATCTCCTTGAGCACCTTGCCGGTCTCGTACACCCCCACCAGACACGAGGTCATGCCCACCAAATGGGGCATGGTCAGGTTCCACACGATGCCCCCGGTGTGGAACACGGGGTTGGAGGCCACGAACCGGTCTTCGGGCACCAACCCCAGAGCGTGCTGCAATCCGGTGGCCGCCCCCACCATGCCCCGGTGGGCGATCAGCGCCGGCTTGGGAGCGGCGGTAGAGCCCGAGGTGAAGATGATGTAGGCCAGGTCGTCCCCTCCCACTTCACTTGCCGGCTCCAGCTCGACACCTCCATCAGTGCCGTACACCCGATCTCGCTCCACCGACGGGGCCACCCACCCGTCGTCGTCCAACGGCAGCACCACCGTCTCGGCGATGGACCCGAACTCGGCCGCCACCGGTGACAGTCTCGCTGCCATGTCCACGTCGCGGAACCGGTCCACGGTAATCAGCAGCTCGGGCCGGGCCAGCGTGAACAGGTGCTCCAACTCGGCGGCCATATATGACGTGTTGATGGGCACCCCGATGGCGCCCAGTCGAGCCAGGGCGTAGTGCAGCACCGCCCAATCGGGATTGGGGTGGAACAGAAACGCCACCCGGCTGCCGTGGCCCACCCCCATCTCGGCCAAAGCAGCGGCGGACCGCAGCGACCGGCTGGCCAGATCCCGGTAACTGATGAGGACAGTCCCGGTGATGAAGGCATCGTTGTCGGGCACCCGCTGGGCCGTGCGCCACAGCATCTCCCAGGTGGACAGCTGGGTATTGGCGATCAAGTCGGCGGCCAGCGCAGCGTCGTAGTCTGCCTGAGCGGTGGCCTCCATAGGTGTCGCCATCGGTGGGCACGTTATCCTCTCGCCTCATGCATGGAGGACTGCGGTTCGGCTTGTTCCAAGCACCGTTCCACGCCCATTGGAAGAATCCGACCCTGCAGCTCCAGCGGGACTTGGACTTGTGCGAGTGGCTCGACCACCTCGGTTTCGACGAGTACTGGTTCGGAGAGCACCACTCCGGCGGCTGGGAGATCATCACCTCTCCCGACCTGATGATCGCCGCGGCCTCCCAGCGGACCAGCCGAATCAAGCTGGGCACCGGCGTGGTGTCGGTTCCCTACCACACCCCCTTCCAAGTGGCCGAGCGCATGGTGCTGCTCGACCACCTCACCAAGGGACGGGTGATGTTCGGAGTAGGTCCCGGCGCCCTGCCGTCGGACGCCTACATGATGGGCATGGACCCCAAAGAGACCCGGCCCCGAATGGAGCAGGCCCTAGAGGCCATCTGCCACCTGCTGCGCTCCGACGAGCCGCTCACCATGGAAACCCACTGGTTCAAGCTCCGCGAGGCCCGCTTGCAGCTCTCTCCCTACTCCGACCCGCTGTTCGACATCTGCATGGCCACCACGGTGTCGCCCAACGGCCCCCGCAGTGCCGGGCAGTTCGGCGGCGCCGTGCTGTCGATGAGCGCCACCACTGACGCCGGTTTCGAGGCGCTGGGCACCCACTGGGACATCTGGAACATGAAGGCCCAAGAGCACGGCCACACCGCCGACCGGTCCAAGTGGCGCATCGTGGCACCGGTCCATATTGCCGAGACCACCGAGCAGGCCTTCAAAGACGTGGAGCACGGCATCGAGCCGTGGGTGCGCTACTTCCGGGAGGTGGTAGCCCTGCCCGGTGCCCCCGACACCGACGACCGGGATGAGTTCGTCCGAGCCATGGTGGACGGTGGCTTCGCGGTGATCGGCACCCCCGACGACGCGGCTGCTCTGGTCGACCGGCTGTGGGAGCAGTCGGGCGGGTTCGGCGCGCTGCTGGTGTTTGGCAACGACTGGGCCAACCCGCAAGCCACGAGACGCTCCTTCGAGCTGTTGATCGAGGAAGTGGCCCCCCGCTATCAGGGGTCGATCCGGCGGCGCACCAGCTCGCACGCTTGGACCGCGGCCAACCGGGAGGAATTCCTAGGCCGGGCCGCGGCGGCCGGCCAAGAAGCCCGGGAGCGCCACGAGGCCGAGATGGCCGCCAAGCAGGAGCAGCAGTAAGGCCGACACCGGGCCCGGGGCTGCCGACCTAGAGGGCCTGCTCAATCCAGCTGGTGTCGCCCGACTCCCAGGCATCCAGGTGCTGGGCCAGGTTCCCGGTGTTCAGGGGAATCTGGGTGAATGCGGGCCACGAGCGCATCTTGCCCTCCACGGTCAGCGCCAGTCCCCGGGGCACCACCGCCGACTCCACGAAGATCCAGTAGATGATGCAGTAGTGGACCCATTTGGGGTCGGGCTCGGTACCGGTGGCCTCGGCGTACAGTGCAGCCAGCTCGTCCCAGGTGATCAGCATGCCCATCAGCTCGGGTTGGCGACGGCGGGACAGCGGGTGACAGAAGAAGCCCAAGTCCAGTAGCGGAGGCCCCACCGCAGCCCGCTCCCAGTCGAGCACCGCCACCAGCTCATCCCCTCGGAAGGCCAGATTGCCGATGCGGTAGTCACCGTGGCTGAGCACCGGTGGGGCATCGGGCATCTCGGCGGCGTGGTCGAGCAGGAACCGGGCGGCGTCTCGCAGGATGGGTAGGGGTGAGAACGTCGGGTACACGTCGCGCTCCACGTTGCCCATCCACCGGTTGATGAGCCCGGCCATCAACTCGGCGCCAGCGACCCCCGGAGGGCCGGTCACCAGTTCCGGCAGCCCGGCCGCCGCCCAGTCGAGGCAATGGAGCTTGCCCATGACGTCGATGATCTGCTCGGCGGTCCGGCGGCGGCCGGACTCGGTTTGCCAGACGGGCCAGTCGTCCAGCTGGGCGAGGTGGGGGAAGTCGGCGTCCACATGGGCCATGGCGAAGAACGGCTGCCCGATCAGCTCGGGGTCGTCGCACGCCCCCCGCAACTCGGGCACCGGGATGCCCGCCGAGGCGGCGGCTTGATGTACGGCTACCTCTTTGTGCACGTCGTAGGGGTCGATGGTGCCGTAGGAGGGCGCCCGCTTGACAACCACCCGCTCGCCGTCGTCGAGGTCCACAGTGAACACGTCCCAGGAGAGCCCTCCGGTCCGAGCCTCCACCCCGAGCACCCCGCGGCCGAACCAGTCGGCCAGGGCGGCGGTTTGCTCGGGGGTGAGCGCGGTCACTGGCGGGTGACGAATTCGATCAGAACGCCGTCGGGGTCACGCACTGCGAACGCCCGGATCGACGACCGGCCCACCTTCAGGGTCCCCGGCGGGCCGAGTATGTCGACTCCGGCGGCCGATAGCCGCTCATAGAACCCGTCCACATCGTCCACCCCCACCGCGATGCGGGGGATGCCGATGCTCTTCCAGGTGAGCGGTCGCCCCGGATCGGGAGTGGTCCACTCCAGCAGGTCGATGTAGGGCCCGCGCAGGTTGTCGCCGAAGGCCAAGAAGGCAGCCCGGTGGCCGGTGTCGCCGGTCTCCCCTTGGCTCTCCATGAACTCGCTGCGGTCCTTGGCCGACTCGTCCACCACCACCCCGCCCAACAGGTCCCGATAGAACTCCAGAGAGCGGTCGAGATCGCTCACGCAGATGTTGACGTGGATGAGGTGGTCCATGCGCATGACCCCACAGGGTAACGGCTCTGGTCATTGCCGCTTCGAGGTGGGTTATCGTCGGAGCGCTATGAGCTTCGCCTCGCTCCTGCTGGAGCCCGAACTGGCAGCAGGACCCGACACTCCTGGTGTGATCGTCGCCCGCCCCGAAGGAGACGAGATCACCAGCTATTTCGACCTGGTGGACGCGGCCCAGCGGATGGCCGCCACCCTGGGCGACGCCGGAGTGGAACCTCGCACCCCGGTGGCCTGTTTGCTGCCGCCCAGCGCCGATGTGGTGGCCGCCTTCTTCGGCACTTGGGCAGCCGACGGGGTGTATGTGCCGGTGAACCCCCGACTGTCCGATAGCGAGATCGCCTACATCCTCGACGACGTGAACCCTGCCGCGGTGATCGGCTCGCCCGACCAGCTCGCCCGGGTAACGGCCCCAATCACCTGCATCGCGGCCGACGGCAAGCTGGGTTGGTCAGTGGCCCAACGCCGGGACACCGGATCGGCCTCCCACGATCCAGGCATCGCCATTGTGTCGTTCACCTCGGGCACCACCGGTCGGCCCAAGCCAATCGAACTTCAGTCCAGCGCGGTGATCCGGCTCATGGACACCATCATCACCACAGTGCGCAAGGGCAGGGAGCTCACTGAGCGCCCGGAGATGCCCCACGTCATCCCGGTGTCCACTTCGCTGTGGGCCGGCATCTACAACGTGATCTTCGCGGTGCGCACCGGCAGCCCTGCGCTGCTCATGCCCCGGTTCGACGCCCTGGAGTACGCCCGGGTGGTGGGCCAATACCAGATCGCCTCCACGGTGATTCCCCCGGCCGCCATCACCATGCTGAACGACGAGCCCGGCATCGAGAGCCTCGATCCGCTGAAAATCGTCCGCTCCATTACCGCTCCGCTGTCGCCGTTGCAGGCCCGCCGCTTCTACCAGCGGTTCGGGGTCATGGTGCTCAACGGGTACGGCCAGACCGAGGTCGGCGGGGAAATCGTCGGCTGGACCGCCCGAGACTTCCGGGAGCACCCCGAGAAGCTAGGGGCCGTGGGGCGGCCCTACCAGGGGGTTGAGATTCAGTTTTCAAGGAGCGATGCCGACGTCTCTGACACCGAGACCGACGACACCAGCCACCGTATCGACGACAGTGACAACGAGAGCCGGGAGCAATCCGGCGTGCTGTGGGTGCGCACGGCCTACACCGCGTCCTTGGACCCGGAAGGGCGGCTTGGCGACCGGCTCGACGGCGAAGGTTTTTTCCGCACCGGCGACATCGCCCGCCTCGACGAAGACGGATTCCTGTGGATCGAGGGTAGGGAGTCGGACATGATCAACCGAGGCGGGCTGAAGGTGTTCCCGGCCGAGGTGGAGGAGGTGCTGTTGCTATCGGAGTCGGTGTCCGACGTCGCCGTGGTGGGAGTGCCCGACCACCGGTTGGGCGAGGTGCCCTATGCCTTCGTGGTACCTGTTGATGCCGGCACCGCCCCCGACCCCGGCGACCTGGAGGAGCTGTGCCGCCAGCACTTGGCCCCCTACAAGGTGCCGGTGGCCTTCGAGACCCTCGAGACATTGCCCCGAAGCGAGGTGGGCAAGGTGCTGCGCCGAGTGCTGGTCGACCGGGCCACCGCTACCTGAGCCAACCAATGAGCGTGTTCGACCTGCTGCCCATCGATCGAGACACCGCCGTCGACGAGGCCGAGAAGATCGTGGACGAGTGGGTGGCCCAAACGGTGCCTGCCGTATGGCAAGAGGCGGCTCTCGCCGGTGGCCGAGCCGCCCTGCACCAGGTCCGCACGCCGGCCGACTACGACGCCTGGTACCCGCAGTACGCCCGCAGCGGTTTGGTGGCCCCCACCTGGCCCCGCCAATTCGGCGGCCTCGGGGTGGGCAATCGGGTATCCCGGGCCATCGAGGCCCGACTGGCCCCCTACAACCTGGTGCGCCGCAACCAGCTCGGCCTCACTCTGGCCGGGCCCACCATCTTGACCTTCGGCACCGACGAGCAGAAGGCCCGGCTGATCCCGCCAATCGTCACCGCCGAGCAAATCTGGTGCCAGTTCTTCAGCGAGCCCGGTGCCGGGTCCGATCTGGCCTCGCTGGCCACCCGGGCGGTGCGCGACGGCGATGAGTGGGTGCTCACCGGCCAGAAGGTGTGGTCCACCCAGGCGGTGGTCGCCGACTACGCCATCTGCTTGGCCCGCACCGACCCTGACGCTCAAAAGAGGGCTGGCATCACCTACTTCCTGTTGAACATGCGCCAACCCGGCCTCGACGTGCGCCCGCTGCGCACCATCAGCGGTGAGGAGGACTTCGCCGAGACGTTCATCGACGGTGCCCGGGTGCCCGACCGCGACGTGCTGGGCGAGGTCAACGACGGCTGGCGGCTGGCCAACGCCACCTTGAGCGGTGAGCGCCTGGCGGTGTCGGGACCGGGGTCGGGAGGCCAGAGCCGGATCGGCTCGGGTACGGAGCGTCTCATCGAGCGAGCCAAGGAATCGGGCCAATGGGATGACCGACTGGTGCGCCAGCAGCTCATGCGGCTGTGGACCGACGAGCAGATCGTGCGCTGGACCAACGCCCGGGTGCGCGACACCCTGCGGTCGGGCCGCCCGCCGGGACCGGAGGCGTCAGTGGGCAAGCTCATGTACAGCCAGCTCAACCAGCGGGTGCAGACCACCGGGGTAAACCTGCTGGGATCGCCAGCCATGGCCTGGGAAGAGGGCCACATCGCCGACTACGTGGTACTCAACTTCTTGCACAGCCGGGCCGAGACCATTGCCGGGGGCACCACCGAGGTGCAGCGCAACATCGTGGGCGAGCGGGCACTGGGCCTGCCCCGCGAGCCTGACCCCTACAAGGGCCTCGCCTGGAAAGATGTGCCCCGATGATTGGAACAAGCCGTGTTCTATGAGGTGATGGGGGCGCTGCTGAAGGCGGCGGCCGACCCAGTGGCCACCCAAAACGCCCAAGGCGACGACGTCGACCGGTTCCACGCCCAGCGCGTGGCCCAGATGCTGGAGCGCATCGGCGGTGCCTGGCCCTACCTGCTCGATGCCCTCTGCCAAGAAAACGAGATCCTGGCCGATGCCCTGGGGGTCGAAAGTGAAGACCGCGACCCCCTAGCCGAAAACCGGCGCCTGCTGGAACTAGCCGAGCACACCATGGCCACCACCGATAATGCCGATACCCGCCTCAGCCTGCGGGCCGCTCTGGCCGAGACCGCCCACTTGCAGCGAGCCGCCCTGCGAGCCGGCCGGCAAGCCCGCTAGCGGTCCACCTGTTCCCCAAGAAATAGGGCAGGTACTCTCATGGCCATGACCGCGCTCGACTACCGGCTGGTGGACGCCGACAATCACTGCTTCGAGCCCCGAGACTCCTTCACCCGCTATATCGAGCCCGTATTCCGAGATCAGGCCGTACACCAGGAAATCCGCGACGACGGCAAAGAGTGGATCATGATCGGCGAGCAGCCGCTCACCTTCCTGCCCGGCCACGATCTGTACGACAACGTGGGCAAGCCGGGCTCGCTCAAAGAGAAGCTGCGCCGCATGAAGAAGACGGGAGAGGCCGAGGAATTCTCCATCTTCGAGCCGGTGCGCCCCGAGTACCTGGACCGCGACCTGCGCCTCGACGTCATGGACGCCCAGAATGTGGAGGCCTGCCTGATGTTCCCGTCGGTGGGGGTCACTGTGGAGCACTTCATGGCCACTCCCGAGCAGTGCTACGCCAACTTCCACGCCTTCAACCGCTGGCTGCAAGACGACTGGGGCTTCGCCTACCAGAACCGCATCTACGCCCCGCCCATGCTGTCGCTGTGGGATCTCGACGCCGCGGTGGCCGAGCTGGAGTGGGTGCTGAGCGAGGGGGCCAAGGTGATCGCCCTGCGTCCCGGCCCCCAGTATGGGCGCTCACCCTCCGACCCCTACTTCGACCCGTTCTGGGCCCGGTTGAACGAGGCCGGCGGCTCGGTGGCCTTCCACCTCACCGAGTCGGGCTACAACGAGATGGTGTCCCCTTATTGGGGCTACGAGCCCAACCCGTCGAACTTCACCATGTCAGCCTGGCAGTGGACCAACTGCTATGGCGACCGCCCCATCATGGAGACGCTGTCGGCGCTGGTGTTTGAGAACTTCTTCGGCCGGTTCCCCAACATCACCGCGGTATCAGTGGAGAACGGCGCCGAATGGGCCCCGTACCTGGTGCGGCTCATGAACAAGATGCGGGGCATGGGCCGCAACGGCCCGTGGATCGGCGGCCGCCTCCCGGCCCGGCCCCCCGAGATCTTCGCCCAGCACGTGCTGGTCACCCCCTACCCCGAAGACGACGTGGCCGCCATCGTGCGGGACATGGGCGCCGACTCCATCGTGCTCGGCTCCGACTGGCCCCACGCCGAGGGCCTCCCCCAACCGGCCGACTTCATCCACCAGCTGGAAACCCTCCCCGCCGAAGACCAGCGCAAAATCATGCGCGACAACGGCCTCCGCTTGGTGGGCTGAGGCTCGATTCCTGGCGAGGCCGCAGGCGGCCCCGGTCTCAGGAGTCCTTGGGAGTCGGGGTGTAGTTCTCGAGCTCGGGGATGATCTCTTTGCCCAGGAGCTCGATGGTGCGCATGATCGACTCGTGGGAGTGGTAGCCGAACTGCACGTAGCAGATGAGCTGGTCAACGCCGATGTCGGCGTAGTGCTTCATCTTCTCGTAGCAGGTGTCCACATCGCCCACCACGATCATGTCGGCCTCGTCGAAGTGGTGGATGAGATCGTCGATCCCCTCCTCCATGAGCGGCTTGAGCAGCGGGAAGGTGGCGTCCCGCTCTTCCTGTGACAGCTCGGGCAGCTCCCAATCGAGGGTGAACTGGGCCAGGTTGGAGTACCACCACTCCACCGACTTCCACACCTCGTTGTCCAGCACCTGCTGGGGCGTGTCGGCGCAGTGCACCAAGGTGTAGGCCGCGGTGGCGTTGGTGGTCACGTCGGTGATGGGCTCGGGGTTCTCGGCCGCGGCCCGGTAATTGCGGATGTGGCGGGCCATGGCCTCCAACGGCTGCATGATGGAGAACGACAGCATGCCCATGCCCGCCTTGCCGGCCACTGCGGCGGAGTTCTCCGAGGCGCACGCCATCCACGCAGGCGGATGGGGGTACTGCATCGGCTTGGGGGTGACCATGCGCTTGGGGAACTTGAACTGGGGCGAGTCGTACTCGAAGTACTCCTCCCGCCACATGCCGCACACGATCTCGATGGCCTCTTTCCAGTCGTCCCGAGAGCGCTCCCGGTCGACTCCGAAGGCGATCTGCTCCATGGGGGTGGACCGGCCGGTACCCCACACCGCCCGGCCGTTGGACAAGATGTCTACAGTCGCCACTTTCTCGGCGATGCGCTGGGGCGGGATGAAGCCGAACGGCGTGAGGGTCACGCCGAAGCCCATCTTGATGTTCTCGGTCACCATCGAAAGAGCACCGAGCAGCACCTCAGAAGCCGGACAATGCGAGCGCCCCTCCCGGAAGTGGTGCTCCACGGCCCAGATGGTGTTGAAACCGAAGGTGTCGGCCAGCTTGATCTGCTCGACAGCGTCCTTGTAGGCCTTCTGCTCCCGCTCCCGTTGGCCCCAGGGATGGGGCTTTCCCCACGGCTTGGGGGCGTCCACTTCGTACAGCAAGTCCAACTTCATGGCGGCGACGATACCGACCGGCCTGCGATCAGCGCACTTTGGAGCCGGACCCCGGACCGACGTCAGCGTCGGCATCGGCGGCTAGACGGAAACCCATATTCCCGGTAGTGGAATTGGGTTCGTTGGCGTGGCGGGCCGCCACCCGATAGCGGTTGCAGTAGGAGTCGTGGCACAGATACGACCCACCCCGGATAGCTCTGACCCGCCCCTGAGGTGGCCCTGTCGGATCGATCAAGGGCCGCTCAGGCGGGAATCGGTTTTCGAACCAATCGGCGCACCACTCCCACACGTTGCCCGAGCAGTTGTACAAGCCGAACCCGTTGGGCTCGTATTCGTCCACCGGCGCAGTGCCCACATAGCCGTCCTCGGCGGTGTTGTGGCTGGGAAACTCCCCCTCCCAGATGTTCAGCCGGGGCTGTCCGTCGGGGCTCATCTCGTCGCCCCACGGCAACCGGGCCTGCACCAGTCCGCCCCGGGCGGCGTGCTCCCACTCGGCCTCGCTCGGCAATCTGGCTCCATACCAGGCGGCGCAGGCCGCGGCGTCGAACCATGAAACGTGCACCACTGGGTGGTTGCCCCGATCTTCGACCGACGACTGGGGTCCCTCCGGCTGGGACCAGCACGCTCCCTCCACCTGCCGCCACCACTCGGCACCTACCACGCCTCGGGTGGGCTGGAAGTCGTCGGGGAGCAGCCCCCCGAACACGAACGACCACCCCTCCTGTTCAGCGATGGTCTTGTGTTCGGTGGCCTCCACGAAGGCGGCGAATTCGTCGTTGGTCACCGCCGTGGCCGCGATCTGGTACGGCCTCAGCACCACCTCTCGCACCGGACCCTCGCCGTCGCCCTCGAACCACACCTCCTCGGTGCCCATGAGAAACGACCCGCCACCCAGTGAAACGAACTCCACCCCAGCGTCATAGCATGAAACGATGAAGACAACCGGAATCATCTTCGCCGGACTCGACTGCGACGCCGACGCTATTGAGGGCTGGAACCGCTGGTACGACTTAGAGCACCTGCCCCCCAACATCGCCCTGACCGATGTGATGCACGGCCGCCGCTACGTGGCCCCTCCCAGCCACCAAGAGCTGCGGCCAGAGGGCTGCGATGAGGCATTCTCGGGTGGGCGCAGCGCCTTTCTCACCATCTACTGGCTGTGCGGCGACGTCGATGGGGTGATGGCCACCATGACCGACTACCGGGAGGTGCTGGTGGAGGCTGACCGGATGTTCCCCGACGAGAAGAAGATCGTGCGGTTGGGCGATGCCCTGGCCCTCGACTGGGCGGTGGCCGATCCAGCGCTGAAGGCAGATCCCGGCGACATCCCCCACATCTCCCACACCGACATTCATGTGGTGCTGCGCCGGGGTCTGGGCGATCAGCACTGGCACCACGCCATTTACGCTCCCGCGGCGGTGGCGGTAGAGGGTGTGCATGCGGTGGTGTCGTTCACTTCCCGATTTGCTCCCGACACCGCCATCGACCTGCACATGATTGAAGGCGACCCCGCCGAGGTGGTCCCCGCTCTGCGGGCCGCCACCCCCTCCCGGCCCGCGACTACCGACGTCGGCATGGACGGGCCGTTCCAGCTCATCGAGCCGCTGCGCTACCCGTGGGCCGAGCAGATCCGCGGGTCATGGATGCCCCAAACGGTCGCCTGAGCGACCCGGCGTCGCTGCGGCGGGCCAAGCGGCGGGCCACCGGCCTGCTGCTGGCTGCCGCCGCCCTGTTTGTGGTGATGCACCTGCTCACCGATGGCGACGGCTGGGCCGGCTACGTTGAGGCGGCCGCCGAGGCAGCCATGATCGGTGGTTTGGCCGACTGGTTCGCGGTGACCGCCCTGTTCAAACACCCGCTGGGGATTCCCATCCCCCACACCGCCATCATCCCCCGGCGCAAAGACGCCATCGGCGCCAGCCTGGGTGAGTTCGTGCAGGACAACTTCTTCGACCCCGACGACCTGGCTCATTGGGTGGCCGATCGGGCTCCCGCCGAGGCCCTAGGGCGATGGCTGGCTGCTGAGGGGGATGCCGGGCTGGTTTCAGGACCCGCCCTCGGCCGGCTGCTGGAGTCGATGGTCGATGGCGGGCACCACCGCTCAATGGTGGATGCCGCCGTGGAGCGGGCCGACCGCTTCTTGGTGGACAACTACGAGGTGCTTCGGGATCGCATCGTGGAAGAAGCGCCCGTGTACACCCCCAAAGTGCTCGACCACCACATCTTCACCCGCCTCCACCGGGGGGTGCGGGGAGTGCTGGCCGACATGGCCGACGATCCCAACCACGAGTTGCGCCTGAGCATCGACGCCGGGCTGAGAAGCTACGCCCAGCGCCTCCAGACCAACCAGCGGTTGGCCACCAGAGTGGAAGCAGTGCTGGCCCGGGCCGGTGAGTCATTGCAAAGCGACTCCACCCTCCAAAACCGGGTGGACCGATGGCTGGTTTCCGCAGTGGGACTGTTGGCCCGCCATGCCCAAGCCGAAGTGGCCAACGTGATCGGCAGCACCGTGGCCCGCTGGGATGCCGACGACACCAGCGACCGCATCGAACGCCGAGTTGGCCGCGACCTCCAGTTCATCCGCATCAACGGCACCCTCATAGGCGCCCTCGCCGGCCTGGCCATCCACGGGGTGGGTCAGCTGCTCTAGTCGCCGAATTGGGCCCGGAGCTCGTGCTTCAACACTTTGCCGGTGGCATTACGCGGTAGCGAATCCACGATCTCAATCTGCTCAGGGATCTTCTGGGGCATGATGCCCGACGACCGGAAATAGTCCCCCACCTCGGCCAGCGTGAGCCCGTCAGCACCGGAATCCAGTTCCACCACCGCACAAACACGCTCCCCCCGCTCCTCGTCGGGCAGCCCGATCACTCCAGCGTCGAGCACCTTCGGATGAGCGAAGAGCAAGTCCTCGATCTCGGTGGCCGAGATGTTCTCCCCCTTGCGGATGATGATGTCCTTCACCCGGCCGGTGAGTGTTACGTACCCCTCGGCGTCCAGGAAACCCACGTCCCCGGTATGGAACCAGTCTCCGTCGAATGAGGCGGCGGTCAACTCCTCGTCCATGTAGCCCCGGCACACCATCGGTCCCCGGATCCACAGTTCCCCTTCCACGCCAGCTTCGGCCGGTTCGCCGTCGAAGCCCACCACCTTGATCTCCGCTCCGGCCAGCGGTCGGCCCTCCGTCTCGGCCAGTTTCTCGTCGGGATCATCGGGGGTGTTCTGGGCGATTATCGGCGCCTCGGTCATCCCCCATGCGTGGCCGCACCCCCGTCCGCCCATCTCAGCCATCACCTCGTAGTGCTGGGACGCGGGCATGGGCGCGCCACCTCCGGAGCAAAGCCGGAGCTGCGGCAGGATCGGCTCACCGGGCTGTTTGCGCTGCTCAGCCAGAAATGCCATGAAGAAGGCCGGGCCGCCTCCCACCAATGTGACGCCGTGGCGGGCGAACAGCTCAGTGGTCTCAGTCGGGTCGAACGCCTCGGCAATTACCAGCGTGCAACCCGAGCTCAGCGAAACCGAAAGGTTGGACACCCCGCCGATATGGGCAAAGGGGAAGGCAAGCCCGAACTGATCCTCTGCGGTCACATGCTGGCGCTCCACCATGGCAATGCCCGATGCCATGACCGAAGTGTCGCAGTGGCGGGCGCCCTTAGGGTTCGATGTGGTCCCCGACGTGTAGTACACCCACCGGATTTCCTTGGGATCTTCTGGGACAGGAATACCGTCCAGCACCGACACATCCCCCATAGGCAATTCCCCGTCGCTCACCACTACGTCCAATTCGTCGACATCGGCGGCGATCCCCTCAGCCATGGCCTGATAATCGAACCCCCGCCATACCGACGGCACCAAAAACAGCCGGGCCCCTGTCTGACGAATGCAAAACCCCACTTCCCGCTCCCGATAAACCGGAATGATCGGGTTCTGCACCGCTCCCAGCCGAGCCAGCGCCGCCTGCAACACCAGCGTGGTGGGCCAAGTAGGCAACTGCCAAGAAACTGATACTCCCGGCCCCGCCCCTAACTCAACCAACCCCGCCGCCGCCCGCAACGCCGCATCCCAATACTCCCGAAATGACAGCTCCCCACCCCGATCATCAATGATCATCCGAGCATCCGGAGTCAACTCCGCCCGCCGCTCAACCATCCCCCAGAAGGTTCCACCGCTTAGCACAGCAAGACTCTAAACCCACACCGACGGGCGACCGATAGGCAGGGCGACGGCCTATCTGCATAAATGGTTTGCTTCAGCCTGTTGGCCAAGTTCTCTAGTTGACTAGATAACTAGATGACTTATAGATTCTTGACCCATGAGCGGAGCTGAGGCCAACGACCTGCTCGCCCTGCGGCTTGGCATCGATCGAGCAGGACGAACACCGATTGCGACCCAGATCGCTGAGCAACTCACCTCAAGGATCGCCTCCGGAGTCCTAGAAGCGGGCGATCGGCTTCCGGCGACGAAAGATGTAGCCGAGCACCTTGAAGTCAATGTCCACACAGTTCGCGCGGCCTACGCCCAGCTCGCCGACGACGACGTCATCACGATGCAGCGGGGTAGTCGGGCTGTCGTGCTGGGTTATGACGCCAATACCGCCCGTTCGGGCCGGGCCAGTGCCCCCACATTCATGATCGGCGTCATGGTGCCTCACTTCTCCGACTACTACGCCGAATTCCTTCAGGCAATAGCGCAGTCAGCAGAAGTCGAGGGCTGGCTTCCCGTCATCTGTCAAACGCGGCAGTACGAAACAGGGACAGTGGCCCGATACCTCGATCAGATGGTGAGCCGCGGCGTGGACGGTGTGATTGCCCTGCACTACGAGACCCCGGATGACATCGAGACGACGGCAGTGCTGGCGGCGGCGGCTGAACTCCTGCCGCTGGTGTTCGTCGATAGCGCCCCTCTCGACTTTGGTTCACGGATTGCCGTAGATCGCGTCGCGGGCTCGCTGGAGGCAACCAAGCACCTCCTCCGCCACGGTCGTCAACGCGTCGCCTTCATCTCAACCCCGACCGGATGGAGTTCGGGCATCGAGCTTCGAGACGGGTACGCAAGAGCGCTTGATGAAGTGGGGCTCGAACTCGATTCCGATCTCGTCATAGCCGCGAGCGACATGTCGCTGGATGCCGGTGCGAAAGCAGCCGCCGACCTGATGCTGCTCAACGAGCCGCCGGACGCAATCTTTTGCGCTGGGGACATTCTTGCCTTGGGTGCCCTTCGACATCTGCGGGACATACAGCTTCGGGTTCCCGACGACGTGGCCATCATGGGTTACGGCGAGTTGCCGTTCTCTTCGTTGGCAGGTCCGCCACTTTCGTCATCTCGTCTCCCGGCACGCGAACTAGGAGATCTGGCCGTCGCCACCCTCCGAGATGCCATCGATGACGGCGGACGCAAAGAGATCGGACCGATTCAGACCTCCCTCACAATTCGGCGGTCTTGTGGCAGCCGATAACCGTGCCGAGTGAAGTACACGACTTCGCCGGGCTGAAAGGAAATCCAATGAACCTGAGAAATGTGCTCATCAAATGGCTCGCAATTCTGGCTGTGTTGGCCTTGGTGACCTCGGCCTGCGGGAACGACGACGATGCCCCAGCTCAAAGCGAGCCGGAAGCCACCGAAGCCCCCAGCGATGCTGAACCAGCCCCCGAGCCTGAACCCGAACCCGAACCCACCTCAGAGCCTGAGCCAGAGCCAACCCCGCAAGAATTGCGAGACGTCTCGATTCGGCTGCCATGGTTCCCCAGCGCTCAGTTCGCTGGAACGTATGTCGCGGCGGCAAAGGGCTTCTTCGAAGAGGAGGGGCTAAACGTCACCGTCAATCCCGGTGGATTCGATGTGAACAGCATCACGCTTGTGGCTGCAGGCACCGACGACTTCGGCCTGCACGACACGAATTCTCTGCTATTCGCGGCTGGGGAGGAGATTCCCCTCGTGACGGTGGCCACATACCTCCACGCCCACCCTGGTGCCATCATGGCGCTTGAGTCTTCAGGCTTTGAGTCACTGTCAGACCTCGTGGGTGCCACGATTGGCTTCCAGGAAGGCGGGCCGTGGCAGCTCACCCAGGCGATGCTCACTCAGAATGGAATCGATCCCGACTCACTCAACCAGGTCGCAGTCGGGTTCGATCTCACACCGTTGTTTGAGGGTGACATCGATCTGCTGACGGTGTTCTCCACCAACGAACCGATCCTTGCAGTGCAGCAAGGCTTCCCCGTGGACGTCTTCATACCCTTCGACTACGGAGTTCAGGCGTCAGCCAATGCACTGTTCACCACAACCAATTTCCGGCAAGACAACCCGGAGGTGGTGTGCGGGATGGTCCGCGCTATAGCAAAGGGCTGGCAGTACGCGTTCGATAATCCACAAGAGGCCGTCGACATCGTCATCGCCGTGGATCCAGACAACCTCACGGCCGAGAAGGAGTCGGCTTCCCTCGAGGCGGTTCAACGAAGCGTCCTGTCTGAGGCCGCTCTCGCTGATGGAATAGGGACCATGACGGCCGAGCGGTGGCAGACCGTCGAGGGCGTCATTCGCCAGTACGGCGGATTCGAGGCCGACATCGATCTTGAGGCCGTCTACGACGACTACTGCTTCTGATTCTCCCCTCCAGGGAATAGCGTGGTCGGTGCAGGCGTCGGCACCGACCACGCAATTCTCCCGGCCCCGACGAGAGGAGCCTTAGTGGCGATACTGGACAAGAATGCAAGGACGCTCCACGCACGGCAGTATCACCTGCATGTGAGTCCAGGCGATGTCGGGAAATACGTGCTTTTGCCCGGCGATCCAGCCCGTGTGCTCATGATCGCCGAGCATCTGGAAGACCCCCGCGAGATCGCCTTCCATCGCGAGTACCGAACCGTGACCGGGAACTTCAGGGGCATCAACGTAAGCGGCACGTCAACCGGCATCGGGTGTCCATCCGCGGCCATCGCGGTTGAAGAGCTGGCCAATGTTGGCGCAACCCACTTCATTCGCGTCGGCAGCAGCGCCGCCTACGTTCCCGAAATCGCCCAGGGCGATCTGATTGTCAACACCGCGACAATGCGCCTTGACGGCACTAGTGCCGCCTACGTCGACCCGAGATTCCCGGCAGTGGCCGATCATTTCCTCGCTCGACATCTGATCGATGCCGCTCGCGACCTCGCCGCCGAACGCGGGTTCGGCGTGCATGTGGGCGTCAACGCATCCAGTGATGCGTTCTACGCCGAGACGCCAGAGTTCATCGAAGAACTCCAGAAGCACCGCATCTCCAATGTGGAGATGGAGAGCTCAGCGATCTTCACAATCGCTCACTTGAGGGGCCTGTGCGCGGCGATGGTCTGCGCCGTGTCCTACAACTACATGCAACCCGACGACGTCGACTTGGAGAAAGAGAACCACGCTCTTGTGGCGGGTTGGGACAATGCGATCGCCGTGGCGCTTGAGGCGATTGCCCGCTACGAGGCAGACGAAAACATGCCATGACCAACAGCGGGGGGATCACGATTGACGGCGTCGGGATGCAATTCGACGGCCGCCAAGGCGTGACCGCACTAGATGGGATCGATCTCGACATCTCCGCTGGGGAATTCGTGACGCTCGTCGGGCCCTCAGGATGCGGCAAGTCGACGCTGCTCCGAATCGTGAGTGGGCTCTTGGAGCCGACATCCGGGCGCGTAGACGTCAGCGGAAAAACTCCGAATCAAGCAAGACGAGACGTCGACTTCGGGTTCGTATTCCAAGAACCGGCACTGTTCCCGTGGCTTCGAGTCCTCGGCAATGTCCTATTGCCAGGCCGCGTTCTCGGTCGCAGGAACCCCAACAAGGGACCTGAAAGCGCAGAAATCGCGCGAGAACTGCTGCGCGATGTCGGACTGGAGGGATTCGAAAACCACTACCCGGGCCAGATCTCTGGGGGCATGCAGCAACGAGTCGCTCTCGCCCGCGCGCTCAGCTACGGCCCCAAAATCCTGCTGATGGACGAACCCTTTGGAGCACTCGACGAGTTCACCCGCGACCGCCTCAACCTGCAACTTCTCGATGTCTGCAACAAGGCTGGTTCAACGGTGCTCTTCGTCACCCACAGCATCCAGGAGGCGATCTTCTTGGCCGACCGGGTTGTGGTGCTCAGTCCCAGGCCGGGAAGCATCGCTCGGATCGCCGACGTTCCGTGGCCCAAACCGCGAGCTTTGGAAATCCGCTACGAACCCGAATTTGCCGCACTGACGGGCGAGTTGCGGGGTCTCCTCACGGTCGAAGACGAGGTTGAGTCGGCGATGAACCAGCCATGAGCGACACTCGAGAGCGCAGGAACATCGCCAACGCGTTGCTGAGGTTCTTGCCTTCAGCCGCGGTCTTCGTGGCTGGCCTCGTCGCTTGGGAATTGTGGGTCAATGTCCGAGATGTGCCCGCATATCTCTACCCGAGCCCATCTGAGATCGGAGGGGAGTTGCGGGACGAAGGCCTGTCGCTTGCAGTTGACGACCTCCGCTGGACGATGATCGAGGCGGTCTTGGGGTTTCTCCTCGGCAGCGGGGCCGCCATGTTCGCTGCGGTCGTGTTCGTCCATGCCAAGTTCCTTGAGCGCGTGCTCTTTCCCTGGGCGATTGTGTTGCAGACGGTGCCAATCGTCGCTGTCGCGCCGCTTCTCACCATCTGGTTCGGTTTCACGCTCACCCCCAAGGTGTTGATTGCCGCGCTGATCTGCTTCTTTCCTGTACTGGTCAACACAACCAAGGGCCTGCGATCAATCAGCACTCAGGCCGTCGAACTCATGAGCATCCTTTCGGCAAGCAAGTGGTCGATCTTTTGGCGGGTGCGCATCCCAAGCTCCCTGCCCTACGTTTTCGCTGGTCTGAAAGTGGCATCATCGCTGTCGGTAATCGGCGCAATTGTCGCCGAATTCACCGGGGCTGATCGAGGGATCGGCTTCGTCATCATCCAGGCCAGCTATCGACTCGACACTCGCTTGATGTTCGCCGGGATTGCCCTCTCCTCGGCAGCAGGAGTTCTCTTCTTCAACGTCATAGGCGCACTCGAGCGACTCGCGCTGCGTTGGCCGGACGCCCGGCTTGATCGATGATCTAGCGGCCCCGCCAAACCGCCAGAGGATGGCAAACCCGCCAAACTAGAGCCATGCCAACCCTGTCCGTCACCCTGCCGTCGTTCGGCCCCATCTTCAGAGACAACAACTTCCACCAAATTTCCGATCTGGCCCAGATGGCCGAACAGGCTGGGGTGGACCGCATCATGCTCACCGATCACGTGGTCATGGGCGCCCACACCGACAAGTATCCATACGGCCCCTTCCCCTTCCCTCCGGAGACTGCTTGGCTCGAACCGCTGGCCTCAATCGCCCACATGGCTGCGGTCACCGAGCGTGTTCGATTCAGCACCAAGATCCTGATCGCCCCCCTTCGCCCCGCCGCGGTGCTGGCCAAGACGCTGGCAACCATGGACGTGCTTTCTCAGGGCCGTCTGGAGGTGGGCATGGGGACGGGTTGGCAGCGCGAGGAATACGAGGCTGCTGGCATCCCCTGGAAGGAGCGGGGCCGGCGGCTCACCGACACCATCGCGGCCTGCAAGGCGCTGTGGCGGGACTCTCCGGCCTCGTTCCAGTCGGCCACCGTCAACTTCGACGACATCTGGTGCGAGCCAAAGCCGGCCCAGCCGGGCGGGATACCGATCTGGGTGGCCGGGGCACTTCACCGCAACAATCTGGCCCGTCTCGTGGAGCACGCCAACGGCTGGATCCCGCCTCCCTACGGCAACCTCGAAGAAGTGGCCGATGGAGTGAGCACACTCCGAGACGCCCTCGCCGCCGCTGGCCGGACCGTCGACAGCTTCGGCGTCCAGGGCGACATCAACGCGGTGCCTGGCGATGACGGCCGCCCCTCCATCAAAGCCAGCATGGGCGCAGCCGCAGATTGGGCCGAGGCGGGCGCCACCACCATCAACGTTGTGATGTCGTTGTTCTGCTGGCGCATGGACCGGGCCCAGGCCTGGTTCGATGACTTAGCTGAAAGCTGGGCTGAGTTAGATCTGCGGTAAGTGGTCTGGCTTCATGCGCGCCAGAGATTCAGCAGGTCGGGAGCGGTAAACCAGTGGCGGTTGCGTCCGGGGGTGGGGGATGGGACATCGATGGGGGATAGGACGCCGAAGGTGGCGAGTGCTGCTAGGGCGGTGCGGGAACTGCGCTCGCTGATGTTGAGCAATTCGGCGACGTCCCCTGCACTGAGCAAGGGGTGGGCGGGAAGAAGGGGGAGCAGAGACCGGGCGGAGTGGTCGGCCCGCAGCCCGGCGGTTGCCTCGCCCCACCGGGCTAACAGAGCGGTGGTTTGATCGATGATCTGATAGGCGGTGTTTGCGGCCTTCTCGGCTACATCGGCGAACCATGTCACCCACGGGTCGAGCATCCCAAGCTCGAAGAGGCGGAGGCCGGAGAGGTAGCCGCCGGGGTCGCGGGCTATGGCCATGCTGATGGGGACGGTGGACCTATTGCTGGCCTCCCACCGACGCAGGGTTCGGCTGATCAACACCCGGCCAAGGCGACCATTGCCATCTCCATAGGGATGGATGGCTTCGAATTGGGCGTGGACTATTGCGGCTTGGGACACCGCGTCGAGGCCTTCGGGGGGATTGTTGGCGAAGTCGACCAAATCGTCTACTAGCCCTGGAACTTCCCAGGGGGGCGGGGGAACATAGGCCGCGTCCAGGGGAGAGTTGCCTCCCACCCAGCCCAACGCCGGACGGAAGGCGCCCACCAGGTCGTGGGGAAGTCTCCCGTTTTGCATGAGCTGTCTATGCCAGCGATGCAGTGTTCCGACGGTCAGCGGATCGTGGGCCGTGTCCAGTGCCCAGTCGATCACCACCATGTTGTCGGCCACCCAGCCCGCGGTACCGCCCGCGCCGGTTCGTTCCGCGACCAGCACAGACTCGATGGGCTCGCGCAGCCCTTCAATGCCGGAAGAGGCTACCCCTTCGTTGCGGAGGAGGAGCCTGGCCATAGCCTCCCATTGATCGGGCAGCCGGGCATCGGCCAGCCGCAGGGCGGCACAGGCCCGCTCCCCGGCTCTCACACTGGCGGCTGAAAGGTCTATGGAGCGCTGCCGGAGAGGGGTCGGGACCCACGCCTCCACCGGTCGGCCATTCCAGTCGACTTCAACCGAGAATCCCGGATTGCCTTCCGGATCTGGGCCCATTTCGGAATGTTACTACATTATCCTTCCGAAATGGAAATGGTTTCGGAAGGATAATGGCTCAGGGGTTAGCGGATGACTGTCCTCTCCCACCGCCGCTGATCAAGGAATGTCGCCGTCGGCCCGGAAGCGCTCGACGGCTTCGTCGGGGCGACCGGCGATCACACCGTCAACCGGCAAGTCGATGAGCTCGGCGTAATAGTCGGGGGCCTCTTGCCAATCCTCGTTGGGCCAAACCCACACGGCCAGTCCCTCGTCGGCGGCTTTACCCAGCAGATCGGGAGTCAACACGTCGAGGCCGCTAAAGGTGGGCGGTACTTGCAAGATCAGGTCGTTGGGGTGCAGCGGGACCGACGCAAACGCCCACGCCGGCAGTGCATCCTGTCCAGGGCTGGTAACTACATCGGGCGCCAGCTCCCGAAATCCGATCAGGGCCTCGTCCCTGAATGACACCACCACAACCGAGTCAGTGCGGCCCAACTCCTCAATGTCGGCAGCCAGCACCGCCGCCATCTCGAGGATGAAGTCGATGTCGTCCTCGCCGTCATCGCCCGCGGGAGTCTTGATCTCCACATCCAGCACGTGCTCGGGAAACGCCTGCGCCACCGCTCGGAACGTCTCCACCCGGAAGTCGTCGGGCCCGTATCCCGAGGGCGGGGCAACGTCGCCGGTGCGGATGCCCCGGTAGGGGTAGGCCTCGGGATCGAGGTCGTGGCTGGGCCATTCCTCCGACCACCAATAGGCGTTGTCCAGCCCCTGAAGCTCCTCGTAGCTCATGTCTCGCACTCGACCGGTGGCGTTGGTGGTGCGATCCACCGTGTCGTCGTGATGCACCACCAGCACCCGGTCGGCAGTCATCTGCAAGTCCATCTCCAGCACGTCCACCCCGGCATAGGCAGCTTGGGAGAAGGCGTACATGGTGGAGTGAGGCCAGGAGCGGTCGCCCCCGGCGTGGCCGATCACCAACGGCCGCCCCAGCGCCAGCAATTCCCGCACCGTGCTGGCCGCGGGGGTTGGTAGCGGCGGCAGCATGTCCGCTTCTTCGCTCCCAGCCTCCTCCACCTCATCTTCGACATCGCTGTCATCGGCAACCGGCGTCGGTTCGCTGACTGGCTGCTCAGGCGGGGCGGTGGCCACCGGGGTTGCTGGGCTCGGCTCCGCAACAGCGGTGGCGGTCACCACCGCCTCCGGGGTCGGGGGTGGAGTGGCGGTTGGTGCTGTCTCTGTAGGGGAAGAAACCGGAGCAGCGGTAGCGGCCGGTTCGGAATCGTCTGCGTCACCGCACGCGGCCAAGATCGCTCCCAGCATCGACAAAAGGAGCACGAGCGTCAGCGTTCTCGCCGACCTCGGCAATCGAGGCACGCCGATAACCCTAGTCCTCGCTCGTACACTCCACTGATGCGGCTCGTCAACGCCCGTGAGCTTGATCCGGTCCAGTTTGAGGCTGCCCTGGGGCTCCAGCAGCGGCTGGACGCGGCGCGTGATCCCCAGCTTCCGGTCACTCCGGCTGGCGAACTGCGGGCCGCCTTCGACGACAATGCCAGCGACAACGCCCACCATGAGCGGATTCTCGCTTTCATCGATGATCACGCCGTCGCCATCGGCCACGTAGAGCTGACGCGAGATCCCGCCAACTCTGGGCTGGCGATAGTGGAGTTAGCCCCCATCGTCAGCGACGCGTCATCGGTTCTGTTGGGCGAATTGCTGCGGCTGGCACAGGTCGATGGTCGAACATCTGTCATCGCTTGGGGCGACTGCACGCCGGCCGCCGACGCCTTATGGACCGGGCTGGGCGCCGAACTGCGCTTCACCGAGCAGGAATCCGACTTGGACATGGCCTCGGTGGACGCCGAGTTGATGAGGCGATGGATCGACGCCGCACCCGAAGACATCGATCTGGCGTACTGGTCAGGCCGCTGCCCCGATGAGCACATCGATGCACTCGTCGCCACCGCCAACGCCATGAATCACGCCCCGACCGACGACCTCGAAATCGCCGACACCGCTTTTGACGCGGCCATGCTGCGAGCCGACTTCGACGCACGCGACGCCTGCGGCATCGACTACCTGGGCATACTGGCCATTGGTACCGACGGATCAGCCACGGGTGCCACCGAGGTGTTCGTCAATCGCTTTCGGCCCGCCTTTGCCTGGCAGTGGAACACGGTTGTGCTGCCCGCCCACCGAGGCCGAGGCATCGGACGCGGGATGAAGGCCGCCATGTGGCAGCGTTTGCGAGCCGAAGCCCCGGAAGTAGCCACGTTGCGCACTGGAAACGCCCAAAGCAACGCATACATGCTGGCCATAAACACCGAGATGGGCTACAAGCCGTCGCATCTCATGGGGTTCTGGCAAGCCGACGCAGCAACCCTCGAATCAGGGCTCAGCCGGAGCAAGACAGGAGGCGAGTTGGCAACAGATCAGTACTGAGGCCCGGCAACCACTCCGTCTCGCATGAAACCGGTGACCCCGGTGCGGGTGGCGCAGCAGTGGCCGGTCTCGTTCATGCTCATCAGCACCCGTCGATCGTCTTCAACCCACACCCGACAGATCCCGCTATAGGACACCTGCAAGTGGATCCTCTCCGATGCCATTACCAACTCGGATATCACCCGGTTGACCACCCCTCCGTGGCAGGCCACCGCGATGTGCTGGCCGGGCTGGGCTTCGCACAACCGCTCGAAGGCGGCCATCACCCGCTTGTGGAACTCCTCGGGGGTGTCCCAGCCGATGGCGGCATAGTCCTGGGCCCGAATGGCCTCGTAGTATTCGCCGCCCTCGGTGGCCAGCAGCTCGGTGGGGAGGTACACCTTGGAGTTGCGGTCGATCTCGGTGAAGTCCTCTTCCAGCTCGATCTCCAACCCCAGTCGGGAGGCCAGCGGCTCGATGGTCTCGATGGCCCGCCGCTTGGTGCTTGAAATGATGTGATCGAAGGGCTCGTGCTCCAGCCAGTCGGCCAGCCGCTCAGCCTGCCACTTGCCCAGTTCGCTGAGTCCAGGGTCGGCCACAGCATCGGTGTTCCACTCTCTCAGAGGCTGCCCGTGCCGGATGAAGGCGATCTGCACCGCAACAGCCTACGCTGCGCAGATGAACAACAAAGAAGCAGATCGTGTCGCCTGGAACAACATCATGCTGTTCGATCCCCCCGACAGCGACGATCCCTACATCCAGTTCACGAAGCGTGTGTTCACCGACATGTGGAGTCGCCCCAAGCTAGGAGTCAAGGAACGGCGGATCACCACTCTGACCTGCATCGCGGCCAGCGGCAATGCCGCCATCCTGCCCTTCCACATGAAGCCGGCCTTGGAGTCGGGCGACCTCACCCCCGACGAGCTTTTGGAATGGGTGGTCCACATCGCCCACTACGCCGGTTGGCCTGCGAGCGCTCAGGCCTACACCGCCCTGCGCACGGTTGCCGCTGAGCTCGGACTGGAGTTCGAAGACGACGACTGAGGGTCCAGCCACCATCGCCTATTCCAGCGTCACCTCTTCGCAACGCGACGGTGCTCTGGCCGGATCGAACACCCGGGGCCGTGAGATGAACCCCGTGCCCAATCGATCAGTGATCAGATAGGCCTCTATGGCATCCGCGGTGGCCTTGGCAGCCACGCTGATGTATCCGTCAGTGGCGAACAGTGCGGCCTCGGATGGGTTGGACAAGAAGCCGTACTCAATGAGAACGGCCGGGACATTGGGGCGACGGATCATGCCGTAGGCGTCACGGCCGTCGGGAAGCAACACCCGCAGCACGCCGGCGTCGCCATGCCTGCCCCACCGAACGTCGGGAAAGCCGCTCAGCGCAGCGGTGATCTCCTCGTAAAGGAGCCCTCCCAGGCGGGCTGAATCGGCTTGTGGCTCTGAACGCGACGTCGATTGCACATACACCTCGGTGCCGGGCGTGCTGCTTCTTCGCCCCGTGGGTGCGTTGTGGTGGATCGAAATGACGGCATCGGCCCCCAAGGCGTCGGCGAGGGCGGCCCGAACCGACAAGAGAGATCCATAGGAACCGGTGCGAGCGAGCACCGCGGAGATGTCGCGTGCCGCGAGCTCCTCTTGAATGGCGCGGCTGAGGGTCAGGTTGAGTTCGCGCTCTACCAGACCGTTGGGCCCCACAGCCCCGGTGTCGTACCATCCCCCATGGCCGGGGTCGATCACGATCTGCGCCTCGTAGATGGGCTGACCGGCGGACACCTCCGCGGTATTGCCGCACGGCGTCCGAACCAGATAGCCGCTGCCCACTCGCTCGAGAACCGCCACCGGCACTCCCCTGGGCGTGATCAGCCCCCGCGGGGTGCCTTCCTCCGCGTTCCCGGGCGGTTCGCCAATATCTGGGGACAGCGAGGGAGCTGGCGGGGGTGAGACTGTGAGCGGCGAGCTCGAGCGCCAGCGTCCGATCTCCACGTCGTCAGACAAAAACCGGCGGGTGGGGAGCATCCGACTCCCCCAACCAATGCCCTCCCCCAACTGCTGCAATGCCACTTCGGTTCCCCCGCCAGCAACCCGGCGGGCAGCAATGCGAACCCACTGTTCTCCGCCCAGGGTTTGCACCGCCACCGGCGAGCTGTTTCGCCAGCGCCCGATCTCCACGTCGTCGGACAAGAACCGCTCTGTCGGCAGCACCCGATCACCCCAGTGGCTGCCGCCTTCGTGCGGCTGTACGGCCACTTCGGTTCCCCCGCCGGCAACCCGGCGGGCGGCAATCCGCACCTGGACTTCGTTCTGGGCACTGGCCGAAGAGCAGATTGCGCCTACAACTGCGGATACGAGCACGATCGCCACCGCCGCCAGTAGGCGAGGGGGCCGCCTCGCGCTTGTCGGCACGCTCACTGAGCTCCGATTTCCATAAGCCTCTACAACTAGCGGCCCGCAGCCAATCTCGCCAAACGAGGTGGCTGCTCATGGTGTGTCGGTTAGGCGATGGCGACCTCCCCGGAGGGATTGAGACTGGCGGTGACAGTAGCCCCCTCCCCGATGGCGCCGCTGAGAACGGCTTCGGCCAAGCGGTCAGCCAAGTCCCTTTGGATCACCCGTTTGAGCGGGCGGGCACCGTAGGCGGGGTCGTAGCCGTCGGCGGCCAGCTTGGCCCGAACTTCGTCTGCAACCACGAGGTAGATACGGCGGTCAGACAGGCGTTCCGCCAGTCGGTCGACCTGGAGGTCGACAATCTGGGCGAGGTGCTCGGGCTTGAGCTCGCCGAACGTCACGATGTCGTCGATGCGGTTCACGAACTCGGGGCGGAAGTACTCCTTGGGTTCCACGGCCAGATTGGACGTCATGATCAGCACCGCATTGGTGAAGTCCACTGTGCGCCCCTGCCCGTCGGTGAGCCGGCCGTCGTCCAATAGTTGCAGGAGCACGTTGAACACTTCGGGATGGGCCTTCTCGATTTCGTCCAGCAGCACCACCGCATAGGGGCGCCGGCGCACCGCTTCGGTGAGCTGGCCGCCCTCGTCGAACCCCACATAGCCAGGGGGCGCGCCGATGAGGCGAGACACGCTGTGGCGCTCCATGTACTCCGACATGTCGATGCGAACCATGGCCCGCTCGTCGTCGAACAAGAAATCGGCCAGCGTGCGGGCCAGCTCGGTCTTGCCCACTCCGGTGGGGCCGATGAACAGGAATGAGCCAATGGGCCGATTCGGGTCGGACAGCCCGGCCCGGCTGCGGCGGATGGCCGAGGCCACCAAGTGGACCGGCTCGGTTTGGCCGATCACCCGCTGGCTCAGCACCGATTCCAGGCGCAGCAGCTTGTCGGTCTCCCCCTCCATCAGGCGGGTCACGGGCACGCCGGTCCAGCGGGACACCACCGCGGCAACGTCGTCGGGGTCCACCTCCTCCTTCAACATCTGCCGGTCGGTTTGAAGTTCCACCAGCCGCTGGTCGGCCTCGGCGATCTGGCGTTCCAGCTCCGGCAGTTTGCCGAAGCGGATCTCCGCGGCCCGCTCTAGGTCGGCTTCTCGATCGAGGGCGGTGCTCAGGGCGTCGTGTTCTTCCTTGAGCGTCCTGATCTGGCCGATGGCTTCCTTTTCCGACTGCCAATGGGCCTGCATCCCGGCCAGTTCTTCCCGTAGGTTGGCCAGTTCCTCATCGAGAGTCTCGAGGCGCTCGGCTGACGCGGCATCAGATTCCTTGGCCAGCGCCACCTGTTCGATCTCCAGTTGGCGGATGCGTCGGTCCACCACGTCGATCTCGGTGGGCATGGAGTCGATCTCGATGCGGAGCATGGAGGCAGCCTCGTCTACCAAGTCGATGGCCTTGTCGGGCAGAAATCGCCCGGTCACGTATCGGTCGGAGAGCACCGCCGCCGACACCAGGGCCGCGTCTTGGATGCGAACCCCGTGATGTACCTCGTAGCGCTCTTTGAGCCCCCGCAAGATGGCGATGGCGTCTTCCACCGACGGCTCGCCCACATACACCTGTTGGAAGCGGCGTTCTAGGGCGGCGTCTTTCTCGATGTGGGTGCGGAACTCGTCCAGCGTGGTGGCGCCGATCATGCGCAGCTCCCCGCGGGCCAGCATGGGCTTGATCATGTTGCCGGCATCCATGGCCCCCTCGGCCGCGCCCGCCCCCACAATGGTGTGCAGCTCGTCCATGAAGGTGATCACCTCGCCGTCGGCGTCGGTGATCTCCTTCAGCACTGCCTTGAGCCGCTCTTCGAACTCGCCCCGGTACTTGGCCCCGGCCACCATGGCCGACATGTCGAGGGCCACTAGCCGCTTGTTCTTGAGCCCCTCAGGCACATCCCCGTCGGCGATGCGCAGGGCCAGACCCTCCACGATGGCGGTCTTGCCCACGCCAGGCTCGCCGATCAGCACCGGGTTGTTCTTGGTGCGGCGGCTCAGCACCTGGATGGTGCGGCGGATCTCCTCGTCCCGGCCGATCACCGGATCGAGCTTGCCTTCACGAGCCAACACGGTGAGGTCTCGGCCGTACTTCTCCAACGCCTGGTAGGAGTCTTCCGGGGTGGTTGAGGTCACCCGATGGGATCCCCGCACCTCGGCCAGCGCCTCCAGCAGTCGGTGGCGGCCCACCCCCACCCGGTCGGCCATGGCCAACAGCAGGTGTTCTGTCGACAGGTACTCGTCGTCCAGTTCGATGCGGGCGACATCGGCAGTCTCGATGGTCTTCACCAGCTCCCGAGCGGGGCTGACCTCGGCACCGTAGGCCGACGGCATTCGATCCAGCTCGGCCTCCAGCTGCCTCCGCAGCTCAGGCAGTGCCACGCCGGTGCGTTGCAACACCGGCAGCACCACCCCGTCGGTCTGGCCGACCAGCGCCAGCAACAAGTGGTCGGGGGTTACTTCAGGATGGCTCTTCGATTGGGCTGCGGCGGTGGCGTCGTTGAATGCCTCCCTGGTCTTCAGCGTCCACCGGTTGGGGTCAAGCATCGGCATGCACCTCGTCTCAAATCGCTACTTCCTCTATGGATAACCGCCAAAAGTTGAGGGTATTCCACTCAATTTTCCTTCTTGTGGGTCGCCATGCCCATAGCCGCCAGCCCGGCAACCCCGCAAACGATGGCCAATACGGTGAAAAACAGGTCGTAGTCGTCCAGGTCGCCTCCCAGCATGGCCACACCGGCGGCCACTCCCACCGCACCTCCGATGCGGATGACGGTTTGGACAGTGCCCGCGGCCAACCCCAATTGGCCAGGGGGCACGCCAAAGGCGATGGCGCTGTTGACTCCGGGAAACGCGGTGCCCACCCCGAAGCCCATCAACAGCGCAGCCGGGAACCACACCGCCGCCCACTCCCTCTCCGCACCGGCGAACACCGCCACCCACAGGCAGCCCAAGGCAATGCAGCCGGCCGCGGGAACCATCACCACTCGGTGGCCGAACCGCTCCATGATCCGGCCGGTGGCGTAGCCCACCGTGCTGGACGCCGCAGTGAGCGGGGTGAGCAACAGCCCGGCTTCCAGGGTGCTGTACTCCCATGGCCCCCTGAGGAATTGCACCAGTGCCAGGAAGATGCCGAAGAACGCCACCCCTACCAGCACCGCCACTACCGCGGTGGACGCGAACACCCGGCTTCGGAACAAAGCGAGATCGATAACCGGCGAGGGGTGCCGACCGCAGCGAACCAGGAATGCCGCCATTCCCACTACGGCCGCCGCGAACGCCCCGATAACCCGGGGATCGTCCGATCCCCACTCGTTGAACTGCACTATGCCCAGCACCAGGGCGGCGGTGCTGAGCCCGGCCAAGACCACCCCGACCATGTCGGGTAGCTCGGCGTCTTCGTCCGCCGTCGATTCGGAGATCAGGCTTCGGCGGGCCAGCACCGCCACCCCCACCGGAGCGACCAGGAAAAACCCGGCCCGCCAGGAGGCGAATTCAATGGCCAACGCCCCCAGCGTGGGGGCGAGCGAGGCCACCACCCCAGCCACGGTCGACCACACGCCCACCGCGATGGCCCGGCGCTGGGGTCCGAGGGTGGACATCACCAGGGCCAAACCGGAGGTGATGAGGCTGGAGCCTCCGAAGGCCTGGTAGCACCGGGCCGCGATCATGGCCGGCGCATTGGGCGCCAGCCCCACTGCGGCTGAGCCGGTGATGAAGATGGCGATGGCCCACAGGAACACTCGTCGATGGCCGATGCGGTCGGCCAGGCGCCCTGCCGGGATAAGCAGGGCCGCCACCATGATGTTGTAGCCGCTGATCACCCACGACACTTGGGTGGCCGGGGTGTCGCTGAAGGTGTCGATGATCTCCGGGTAGGCCACGAACATCAGCGTCACGTCCAGGGAGCTGGCCGCCGAAGCCAGCGACACCAGCCACAACGCCTTCCACTCCCGGCTCACGGTCTCCACCCGGCCATTCGATTGCCGCTTGGCAATCTGTTGGTGTCGCTGGGCCGCCCCACGACTCCCGACGGTACTCTCAGGCTATGGACACAACGCCGGTCATCATCGAAGTCGCCCTCAACGGCACCACCACCCGGGAGCGCAACCCCCACGTGCCCATCAGCCGGGATGAGCTCATCGAAGAGGGCTTGGCCTGCATCGAGGCCGGGGCAACCATCGTTCACTGCCATATCGCCAATATGCGGGTGCCGGCGGAGGAGGCCGCCGCTGAATACCGGGCCACCTTCAAGCCCTGGGTAGCCGCAGACCCTGATGTGCTGGTGCTACCCACGCTGGGATGGGGCCAAGACATGACCGAAAAACTCGGCCATCTGGAGCTTCTGGCCGAGGGCGGCTTGCAGCGGCTGGGGTTCATCGACCCCGGCACCATGATCTTGGGCAAGGCCGGGGCCAATGGTCTCCCCGATCCCAACAGCCACGTATACATCAACACCTACGCCGACATGGAGGTGGCCATCGAGCAATGCAACCGGCTGGGCCTGGGCATGCACTTCGCCATCTTCGAGCCCGGTTTCCTCCGCAACGTGCTCTCCTACTGGCGCTTCGGCCAGCTCACCCCCGGATCGTTCGTGAAGTTCTACTTCGGCGGACCGGGCGGCTACTTCGCCATAGGCGACAGCGTGAGTTTCGGGCTGCCCCCCACCGAGAAGGCGCTGGACGCCTATCTGGAGATGCTGGAGTTGGTCGACTGCAACTTGCCTTGGTTCGCCGCGGTGGTGGGCGGCGACCTCATCGAGTCCCCAATTCCCCAGTTAACCCTGGAGCGAGGCGGCCACCTCCGCGTCGGCCACGAGGACTACGCCGGCAACCGACCCCGTCCCAACCATGAGCTAGTAGCCGAAGTCGCCGCCCTAGCCACCGACATGGGCCGCCCCGTGGCCACCGCCACCCAAGCCGTCGAGATCCTCGGCCTCCCCACCCGCCAAACCGCCGGGGTCTAAAGCCCCTCTGCGGGTTCCCTTGGTTTGGCGTTGGCTTCTAGGGTTTGAGGTATGGCCAGCGAATACCTTGACCGGGCTCGGGAGCTGCGCTCGCTGATCGACGAGAACGCGGCGAAGAGCGACGGGCTGCCGATTCCCCAGGAGACGGTCAATGCCCTCGTGGACGCCGAGCTGCACAAGGTGATGGTGCCGGCCGCGGTGGGCGGGATCGAGATTCCCGTGAACGACTGCATTGACGTCTGGACCGAGATCTCTCGGGCCGATGGGTCGGTGGGCTGGTGTCTGATGGCCAGTTGCGCGGCCACGGCCTATTTCGCAGCCTGGTGCCCCGATGAGCACATCGACCGGATGTTCTCCGACGGGGTGCCTATGTCAGCCGGCCAGTTCGCCCCCAACGGCACCGCCACTCCCGACGGGGACGGCTTCCGCCTCAACGGCCGCTACTCGTTCGGCAGTGGTATCAACCACGCTCAATGGGCCGGCGCCGGGGTGTTCACCGAGGAGCCCGAAGGCGTCGACCCCCGCTTCTTGTTCGCCATCTACCCGGTGGAGAAGGCCCAGATCACCGGCAACTGGGATGTGATGGGCCTCCAAGCCACCGCCAGCTACGACTACACCCTCGAAGACGTGTACGTACCGGCCATCTCCACCTTCGACATGTTCGACCTCACCGTGTACCGAGGCGGCCCCCTCTACAAGCTGGGGGTGATGCCGCTCACCGCCGCGGGCCACGCTGGATTCGCCATCGGAGTGGTGCAGCGGGGCCTCGACGAGCTGCACTCGGTGGCCCGCTCCAAGCACCGCATGGGCGATGCCACCCCATTGGCCCAAAACGACCGCTTCGTCCATGAGATCGGGGAGCTGGAGTCCCGATTCCGGGCCGCCCGCGGTTGGCTCCACGACACCTTCGCCACCGCGGAGCGCAACGTAGTGGATACCGGCATAGTCGATCCGATGGACGTGATCCTCACCCGCCAGGCCACCGTGTTCGTCACCCAGGAGGGCGCCGACATCCTCCGCCGGGCCTACCTTCTGGCCGGCACCGACGCTCTCCGCTCCGGCGGCCTCCAGCGGGCCTTCCGCGACATCCACGCCGGCACCCAGCACGTCTTCGCCGGCACCGGCCCCGCCCTAGAACTCGGCCGAGCCCTCCTCGACGCCGCCCCCGACAACCCCCTCGACGCCTAAAGGACTGAATTCCCATGAACACGGATCTTTTTGAGCGATTCAAGGTCATTGATGTGGATACGCATCTGACTGAGCCGCCGGATGTGTGGACGGCGCGGATGCCGGCCAGCTTGCACGACAAGGTGCCCCATATTGAGAGGGTCGATGGGCGGGACACCTGGATGGTGAACGGGGAGTCTCTGGGCACGCCGGGCTACTACTCCATGGCCGGGTTCGACGGGCTCATGCCGCTGAAGATCCCCGAGACCTACGACGAGATCGCCCCGTCGATGTACGACGCCGGGGCCCGATTGGAGTTCATGGACAGCCAGGGCATCTGGGCTCAGATTCTGTATCCCAACGTGGGCGGGTTCGGCAACGGGTACTTTCTGCGACTGGGCGATCGGGAGGTGGTGGCCCAGTGCGTGGCCGCCTACAACGACTTCCTGTCCGACTGGACCTCCGCCGACCCCGACCGGCTCATTCCCATCACCGCGGTGCCCTTCTGGGACATCGATCTGTCGTTGGCCGAGATCGAACGGTGCGCTGGGCTCGGCCACCGGGCTATCAACTTCTGCAACCAGCCCCAGGACTACGGCCAGCCCCCGCTGGGCCACCAGCACTGGGATCCCATCTGGGCGCTGGCCCAGGAGGCCGGCCTAGCGGTGAGCTTCCATGTGGGCGGCGGCAACATGGGCACCCTCATGGCCGACGAGGCCGAGATGGGATGGATGACCAACTTCGCCAAAGTTTCATCGCTCATCTTCTTGGACAACATGCGCTGCATCGCCGATCTCATATTCGGCGGCGTGTGCCACCGGTTCCCGGAGCTGCAACTGGTGTCGGTGGAGAGCGGCGCCGGGTGGATTCCCCCGGCTTTGGAGGCGTTCGACTGGCAGTGGCGCAACGGCGGCGTCCATCTCGAGCACCCCGAGTACGATCTGTTGCCCAGCGAGTACTTCGAGCGTCAGATCTACGGCTGCTTCTGGTTCGAGCAGGCCGGGGCGGTGGCCGCCATCGAGCGGTTCCCCAACAACATCCTGTACGAGACCGACTACCCCCACCCCACCTGCCAGCACCCCGGCCCGGCCACCCCGGCCCAGTACCCCCGGGACTATGCGAAGTGGGCTCTCGGCGACCTGAGCGACGAGCTCTTGGCCAAGGTGCTCCACGACAACGCCGCCCGGGTCTACCAGCTGGACTGACCCCGGGCTCCCAAAACTGACCCAAAGCACGGGGGCGCCGGTACGCTGACCCGATGGCCTTCGTCGTTCCTGCTACCACCGTCAACGACGCCTGCGGTCCTGATCCAGGATTCTTCTGTGAGCTGATCTTCGACAACACCGAGAACGAGCGGCTGGCCGAGATCGTCGGGTGGCTGGTGGAGCGGCCGCTGCGGATCATCCTCATCCTGCTGGCGGCCTGGATCATCAAGAAGATTGCCCACAAGGTGGTCGACCGGGCGGTGGCCCGATTGGTGCGCCAGAGCGAGACGGATACCGAGGAGCAGCTCGAAGACGCGGGCAAGCTGGACTTCGGCGCCCGGGCGGCCAAGGCCATCAACCGCATCCAAGAGCGCCAAGTCCGCAGCGCCCAGCGAATCGAGACCATTGCCGCAGTGTTGAAGAGCTTGGCTACCGCGCTCATCTTGGCGGTGGCCGCGCTCCTGTGCTTGAGCGAGCTCAATATCGATCTGGCCCCCCTGATCGCCGGTGCCGGTATCGCCGGTCTGGCGGTGGGTTTCGGGGCTCAGTCGCTCGTGCGGGACTTCTTGGCCGGGATGTTCATCCTGATTGAAGACCAGTTCGGGGTGGGCGACGTGGTGGACGTGGGCGACACTTCGGGAACCATCGAGAAGGTCAGCCTGCGCACCACCACCTTGCGAGACGTGAGCGGCGTGGTGTGGACCGTGCCCAACGGGGAGATCCACCGCACGGCCAATCACTCGCAACTGTGGTCAAGGGCCATCTTGGACATCGGGGTCAGTTACGACACCGACATCGACCAGGCCAGCGAGATCATGAAGGCAGTGGCCGACGAACTGTGGCATGAGAACGACCCCGACCTGACCATTCTGGAGGAGCCCTCGGTGTGGGGCGTTCAGGAGCTGGGCAACGATGCCGTGGTCATCCGTCTGGTGGTCAAAACCGACCCCAGCGAGCAATGGGCGGTGGGACGCGTTCTACGGGCTCGCATCAAGAAGGCCTTCGACGAGGCTGACATCGAGATCCCCTTCCCGCAGCGCACCGTATGGATCCGCAACGAGAACGACCAAGACGACGGTGCCGAGCAGCCCCGCCCGACCGGCTCAGTCGGCGGGCGTGAACGACCCGTCGGCACTGGCGATGACGCCGCGCCCGCAGAACTCCCCGGCGACGGCGGCGGCCATGACGGCGGGGGCGGCGGAGACGAGTAGCGTTCGGGCGCCATCGGGGAACTCCCCGATGGCCACCGCCCGCTCAGGGCCTTCCCGGCCCCATATCACGGTGTAGGACACCACTTCGGCCTGCTCGTTATCGCCGGTGCGATAGGGCTTGGACTGGAGCTCAGCAGCCACTGCGTCGGTCACGTCGATGTTGGCGAACGGTTGCTCGGGCGGCTCGGCCGACCAGACGCTGGCCCCCTGCTTGGTGATCATGCCGCTGATGGAGGTGAGTAAGCCGGTTGACCCCGGATCGGCCCGCAGCACCTGGGCCAACTTCACTGCCGCCTGAATCACGTAGTTGTTGAGCGGCCCCCCCGCCCAGGTCATTCCCCCGGTCACGGTCAGGTCCCGGCCCAGGTCGAGGCCCAATTCCAGGGCCTGGGTACGCACGGCGATGGGGAAACAGGAGTACAGATCCACGTGGTCGGCATCGCTCGGTGCCATCCCTAGGTGTTGGCTCAGAGCCCGACCGGCATGGGCGAAGCCCGGACTGCGATGGAGTTCGGGCCGTTCGGTTACCGGCACCATGTGGTTGGACTCGGCAGCGGCCCAAGGGAACAACCAGAAATCCGAGGGGATACCCAGCGCCCGAGCGGTCCTCGCCGAGCAGAAGATCAGCGCGGCGGCCTGGTCCACATTCCACTGCGAGTTGTGCCACTTGGTGTACGGCCAGGCCAACATCCGATTGCCGTTTTCCGGTGTGGCAATGGCCGCGGCGTCCAGTCCCTCTTGGAACCAGGCGTCGGGATTCGATGCAGCCACCTGCGCGAATCGGGCCCAAACACCAGCCACTTCATCGCGGTGCTCGTCGATGGTCTGGCCGTCGGCGAACCGACGGGCGTTCTCGATCATGGCGTAGTGGTGGGTAGCCATCACCAGCCCGGTGTCGATCTCCGCCCGGCTGATGATCATGCCGTGAGGGGTCACGAAATCATCCGGCTCGGCCCCTCCCTGGTCGGTGTCGGGGGCATCGACGCCGGTGATCGACGCCCGCAATCCCCGGTACTTGGCCTCTCCGCCCACCACCGCCACCACGTCGGCCGAACCCGACGCGATAGAAGCCGCCGCATCACCCATCACCGCGGTCTGCAAGATGCCCACGTCGGCCAGAAAACTGCGAGCCTGATTCGCCCCCACCGCCTCGGCCACCCAGCGAGCCGGATCGGAATACCCCCAAGTCCCCTTGGTAACCCTCACCTGATCCAACCGGCCAATCAGCTCACTGGCCCCGGCATCATCGGCCGCCGTCACAAGCGCCTCAGCCATCAGCACCACCGCCTCTTTCGCCTCGGTCGGATCGTCCAACCGCTGCGCCGCCGTCCCCACCCCCACCAACACCGGCGTTCTGTCTGAAATCGTCACGCCAGCACCCTAACGGTCCACATCGCCCCGAGACGATGTACGGTCGGGCTATGGAGCAGTGGGAATTGATCGCTCGGGAATCGATCCGGGACCTGGTGGCCCGGTACAACGCCAACGGCGATTCTGGTCGGTTCGACCAAGTGATGGATTTGTTCGCCCCCGATGCCATCATGCGGACCCCGACGCAGCCCGACAAGTACGGCATCGACGAGATCCGCACCATCTTCACCGGCGCTCAGGACACTTTGTCCGACATCGGCGGCGGTACCCCCAAGTACATTCGCCACCACACCGCCACCCACCAGATCGACCTGCTCTCACCCACTGAGGCCAGGGGACGCTGCTACTACCACGTGATCATGGAGCACGGCCTAGACCATTGGGGCCGCTACATCGATTGCTACGGTGTGGTGAGCGGCCGCTGGCTGTTCACCGAGCGTTCAGTGACCATGGACGGTTACATTCCCGATGGCTGGGGCGCCCACAACGCGTCCCGTGGCCAGGACTTTTAGGCGTTATACACTATTTCCACACTCACTACACTTATTCGGTGTAGTTTGAGATAATGGACGACCGAACCCGCACCAATATTGAGATCGACGACCGGCTAATCGACATCGTCATGCGCCGTTACGGGGTGCGCACCAAGACCGAGGCCGTTCATCTCGCCCTACGCCATTCCGCCGGCCAGCCCCTGACCACCAACGAGATGCTGTCTATGCAGGGGGCGCAGCTCATCGGCGAGATCCCGGCCGACACCGGCCTTCAGCCCATGGGTACCGTCGGGTGATCCTCGCCGATACCTCAGCGTGGATGGAGTTCGACCGGGGCACCGATTCCCCGGCCCACCGAAAGCTGGTCGAGCTCATCTCCGAGGGTGGCCAGAGCGTGGCCGTCACCGAACCGGTACTTATGGAGGTGCTGGGAGGGGCCAAAGACACTCAGAGCCACCTCCAGCTCTACAACCTGCTGACATCGGTGTCCTGGATCTCGGTGGACCATGTGGCCGACTTCGAGGGTGCGGCTCGCATCAACCGGGTTTGTCGAGCCAACGGCGTCACCCCACCGGGATACATCGTCTGCATGATCGCCAACATCGCGCTGCGTACCGGATCAGAGATCTTGACCGCTGATCAGGATTTTCACCGCGTGGCGGAGCTGTTCCCCCTCAAGATCGCCGCGACGTCCTAGCGGTCGAGCTCAGGGCACCGGAGTGTTGGCGTCGAGCACCGCGCCGGGGTTGGCGCCGGTGAGCGAGCCTTCCACCTGGGTGAGCACGCCGTTGACCGCGGTGGCCCGGTATCCCCCTGCTGGACGCCGCAAGCGAGGAGCGCCCGAGGGCAGGTCGGACACGAACCCATCGGTGTCCCAGGAGAGCTCGTCCAAGTCGAACACCGTGATGTCGCCGGCATAGCCGGGCAGCAGGCGGCCCCGGTCGTTGAACCCCAAGATCTCCGCCTGGCGACCGGTGATCTCATACACCGCCTGCTCGAGTTCGAGATCGCCCCGCTCGCGCACATGGCGGGTCAACAGCAAAGTGGTGTCGCCCGCGGCACACATCATCTGCACGTGGGCCCCGGCATCAGAGGCGCTGATCAGACAGCGATCGTCGGCAATCATCTGGGCTACGGCGTCAATGTTGCTGTTGCTCACACCCATGGCCACCACGCCGGGCTCCAAGTCGTTCTCCAGAATCCAGTCGGCGAACACATCCGAGGGGTGGCCGCCCCGAGCCTCGGTCAAGTCGGCCAGTGAGCGCCCCAGCCAACTCTCGTTCTCGGAGCGGGTCACCGAGGTGAACCGAGCGAAGTCGGGCCGATTGATGGGAAACAGCGACTTCTCGGTGGCGTCCCACTCGTTGCGGGCGATCTCCCGCCAGCCGGGATCGGCCAGCATCTCCCGTCGGGCTTCGCCTGCCACTCCCATGATCTGGTTCCACCCCTTGGGCAGCATCATGAACACCATGGTCTGATCCCAGCTCACGTTGAGGTCCACGGTGCGGGGCGAGGAGATGGGCCACATGTCACAGCCTCCATCTCGAATCGCCTGGGTGAACGCCATGTACTCGTCCGGGCGGTGCGGGGCCATGTCGCTGTGGGAAACCCCGTTCCAGATGGAAGTCACCCCCCGGGGTCCGAGCACCTTGGCCATTCTGCGGATGTCGGCTTCGGGATCCTCGCCGGTGAGGTTGGGGATGAACTCCACCACGCCGTGGCCCGCGGCAGCCAGTACGTCGGCCAACGCGCTCAGCTCCCCATCGCAGGCCAGCCGGCTGGGCACCGGGCGGCTGCGGCGGTCCAAGTCGAAGAACGACGTGCTGAAGCCGTAGCAGCCCGCATCCATGGCATCGGCCATCTCGGCGGCCATGGCGGCGATCTCCTCCTCGGTGGCCTCCCGGGTCCAGGCATCATCTCCCATCACGTAGATCCTCAGCATGGAATGGCCGATCAGCGAGGCCATGTTCAGGGCGATACCGCCCTCGTTCATGGCGTCGCGGTATTGGCGCCACGACCCCCATGACCAGGGAATACCCGACTCGAAATCGGCGATAGGCATGTCCTCGATATAGCAGAACACGTCGATGAGCTCGTCGAGATGCTCGGCCTTGGCCGGGGCCAGCGACAGCGAGCAGTTGCCGATCAGCGCGGTGGTCACCCCGTGCTGGGGCATGGGGTCGCACCCCCGGTCCCAGAACATAGACGGGTCCAAGTGAGTGTGGGAGTCGATGAACCCTGGGGATACGTAGCAGCCGCCGGCATCCAGTTCGGTCTCGCCGTCGGGGGCCAGACTCGGGCCCACCTCGGTAATGACGCCCCCGTTGATGCGCACATCGGCAGGTCGGGCCGGGTTTCCGACTCCGTCAATCAGATTGCCGCCGCGGATGATGAGGTCTGACATGAGCGAAACGATAGAGAATGGGCTTATGACTGACCCCATCAGCGCGGATGTTCTTGAAACCATGGTGGCCAAGCAGGCCATCACCGAGGTGATCTACGGGTATTGCCGAGCCCTCGACCGGATGGACATGCCGGCGGCCTACGCGGTGTGGCATCCCGATGGAACCGCCGACTACGGCGAGGGCATCTTCCAGGGCACCGGCCACGAATTCGTGGACTGGGTCTGGACTGCTCACGCCGGAATGTCCACCCATTCCCATCAGATCACCAACGTGTTGATCCAAGTGGACGGGGATCGAGCAGTGAGCGAGGCCTATGTGACCGTGGCGCTGCGAACCCTGCCCTTCGGCGATGGCCCCGAGGTGGCCGACATCTTCAGCCGAGGGCGCTACGTGGACCAATGGTCTCGTCGAGACGGCAAATGGGCCATCGACCACCGCAACTACATCACCGACCACTCCGTAACCGTGCCCAACGCCAACCCCGACCCCCACGATCCCCGATCAATCCGCGGCCCAGAAGACCTGTCGGTTTCCCTATTTGGCTGAAGGCTCACTTCTATCGCGCACCAACGAGTTGACCTGATATAGCGAATCGATATAATCGCGGTCCAATGTTGGACCTCGCGGTGCTCGGACTGCTCAAGGAGGGCGACCTCCACGGCTATGAGCTGAACAAGCGCCTCAAGTCGCTGGTCGGCGGATACGCCAACTCCTATGGCGCCCTTTATCCCGCCTTGGCCCGCTTGGAACGCCGGGGCTGGGTGAGCTCCACCGCCGTAGCACCCGAGCTCGCCACCGATGATCAGGTCTCTGAGGAGAATGCTCGTCGCAGCCGGAAACGCAGCACGCGGTCGAAATCGGGCCGAACCCGCAAGGTGTACCAGATCACCGAGGCCGGCGAAGACCACCTGCTGGAGTTGTTGCAAGAAGACGCCAACAACGAGCGGCGCTTCCGATTGCAGTTGGCCTTCTGCCGCTTCCTTCCCCCCGACCGGCGCCTGGCACTGTTCGAACTGCGCCGGGCTCACTTGGTCAGCCTGCAAGCCATGGCCCGCCGCGATCCCGTGCACTCCAACGATCCCTATGTGCGCTCCCTGTTCCAACGGGACCAGGAGCGCCGAGACCACGACTTGGTTTGGCTCGATCAGCTGATTGCCGACGAGCGCAACAACCGGCCGAGTCCTGAACCCACCGACCCATGATCAGCGCTGATCGAAACTTCTTCGCCCAAGGAGGGCAACCACGATGAGCAATCCCATCCGCATCGCAATCGCCGGTGTCGGCAACTGCGCCAGCTCCCTGGTGCAGGGGCTGCACTACTACGCCGACGCCGAACCCGACGACCAGGTCCCCGGCCTCATGCACGTGGTGCTGGGGGGCTATCACATCAACGACGTGGTGCCCGTGGCCGCTTTCGACGTGGACGCCTCCAAGGTCGGGCTGGATCTGGGCAAGGCCATCAGCGCCGCCCCCAACAACACCGTGCAGTTCTGCGATGTGCCCGATCTGGGCGTGCGGGTGAAGCGGGCCCCCACCCTGGACGGGTTCGGCGAGTTCTACCGCACCCAGTGCGAGGAATCCCCAGCGGAGCCGATCAATGTGGCCGAGGCGCTGCGGGAGTCCGGGGCCGACGTGCTCATCTCCTATCTGCCGGTGGGCTCCGAGGAGGCTCAGCGCTACTACGCCGAGTGCTGCCTAGAGGCCGGTGTCGCCTTTGTGAACGCCATTCCCGTGTTCATCGCCTCCGATCCGGAGTGGGCCCAGCGCTTCACCGACGCCGGTGTCCCGGTGGTGGGCGACGACATCAAGAGCCAAGTGGGCGCCACTATTGTGCACCGCACTTTGGCCCGGCTCTACGAGGACCGGGGCGTGGAGCTGGACCGCACCTACCAGCTCAACTTCGGCGGCAACATGGACTTCATGAACATGCTGGAGCGGACCCGGCTGGTGTCCAAGAAGATCTCCAAGACCCAGTCGGTTACCAGCCAGCTCGACAAGGGCATCGCCGCTGATGATGTCCACATCGGCCCCAGCGACCACGTCCCCTGGCTGGAAGACCGGAAGTGGGCCCACATCCGCCTCGAGGGCCGGGGCTTCGGCGACGTCCCCCTCAACATCGACCTCAAGCTAGAGGTGGTGGACTCGCCCAACTCCGCCGGCGTCATCATCGACGCGCTGCGCTGCGCCAAGCTCGGCTTGGATCACGGCATCGGCGGTCCCCTGCTCGGCCCCTCGGCCTACTTCATGAAGAGCCCGCCCATCCAGTACCGCGACGAGACCGCCCGCGAGATGGTCGAGGCCTACGCCCGAGGCGAGGTCAGCTAGAACGCCACTTCAAAAGGTGGGTGCGGGCCTCCTCGGAAGTGAGGGGGCCGGAGTCGAGGCGATGACGGCGTAGTTCGTCGACGGCTGCGCCTACGTCGGGACCAGGGTCCAGGCCAAGAAGCTCCATGATCTGCTCACCGTCGAGTACTGGGGGGCCAAGCAAGTCGGGCTCTGCGGCGATCAGGGCTTCCACATCGGCGGGCAACGTGCCCACTGCACCGAGGGCTGTCGCCACCATCACCGCCTGCGGCACATGGGGGCCGGCATCGACCACCCAGCGGCGCAACTCGGCAGGGTATTGGGGCGGATGCTCCACCGCTCGGCGCGCTGCGGTTAGCACGGCAAACACCGCTTCGCTGACTGCGGTGGTGGCTCGGCGCTCCGACAACGCCGACCGCACGTCGGAGGGCGTTCCAGCATCAGCCAACAGCGCAGCCAAGCGGACGACCGGATCATCACCGACTTTGCGAAGAACGGCGAGGGCCGCAGTGCCATCGCCTACCGATCCCAACACCCGTTCGCCCAGGCCGGTCTTGAAGAGCAACTCGAAGCCGGGCCCGGGATCGGGTATTGCGAGGAGCCGGTCCAGCTCGTCGCGAACCCGCTCGTCAGCCACGATGCTCAGCCGGTCGGCCATGGCCCCCATGGCCGCTACCAGGTTCGTGTCCGCAGCCAGGTCGAACTGCGCCAAAAAGCGGGCCGCTCGCAGCATTCGGAGGGGGTCGTCGCTGAACGTTTCCTCAGGGTCCAGCGGAGTGCGTAAGCGCCCAGCCTCTAGGTCGGATGCTCCGCCAAAGGGGTCCACCAGCCCGCCATCGGGCAGTTCGACAGCCATGGCGTTGATGGTGAAGTCGCGGCGGGAGAGATCGGCCTCGATGGCATCGGCGAAGGCCACTTCGGGCTTGCGAGAGTCGGGCAGGTACCGCTCGGTGCGATGGGTGGTTATCTCAACCCGGCGGTCGCCTCGGCGAGCGCCGATTGTGCCGAACCGCTCTCCTTGAGTCCACAGGGTGTCGGCCCACTCTTCCAAGATCGACTTCACCGCCTCTGGCTGGGCATCGGTGGTGAGGTCCAGGTCGAAGGCGGTGTCCAGTGGTCGATTCCGCATCGCGTCACGCACAATCCCACCTACCAGATAGATCCGGTACCCGCTGGCGGCAAACCGTTCAGCCAGTTCTCGGGCCTCCTCGCGGACGGGGGCCAGACGGTCGAGGCTCACGACAACAACGCGGCCGCGGCGGCCGCCACCTCTACACCCGGACCGCCACTCGTAGCCGGTTCCGGCCGCCACTGCGTGCCAGCCAACACTGCTACCGCCGCGGCGGCGCAGTCGGCCAGGGCATCCAGGTCATAGCCGCCCTCCAAAAAGGCGATACGCCGACCGGAGGAAACCACCTGAATGATCGCTTCGGTGAGGTCGGCAAAGTCACCTGCGGCCAAGCCCAGATTGGTCAGTGGGTCAGCCCGGTGAGCGTCGAATCCGGCCGACAGAACGAGCCAGTCAGGTTCAAAGTCTTCCACCGCGGGCAGCACGGCCTCTTCCCAGCCTCGGCGGTAGGCGTCGCCGGTCGCCCCCATGGGCATGGGCAAGTTGATGGTGGTGCCCAATCCTGCCCCCGCGCCCCGCTCTAGCAGCCCGCCGGTCCCCGGATAGAACGGGTACTGGTGCCACGACACGTACATCACCCGGTTGTCCTCCCAGAACGCGTCCTGGGTGCCGTTGCCGTGGTGGGCGTCGTAGTCCACCACCAGCACCCGCTCGCCCCGGTCCGCCAGTGCCTGGGCGCACACCGCCGCACTGTTGAATAGGCAGAACCCCATCGACCGCGCCGGTGTGGCGTGGTGGCCCGGTGGGCGCACCGCGCAGAACGCGGCATCGGCCGCGTTGGCGTCCAAGGCCTCGACAGCGGCCAGTCCCGCTCCTGCCGCCAATCGAGCAGCTACCTCCGATTCGCTGGACAGCACGGTGTCGGGGTCCAGTCGGCCGCCCCCGCCTTGCGCCATCCGTTGGACCGAGTCGAGTACCGAGGAATCGTGGACAGCCAATAGCTCGGCGTCGGTGGCCAGCCGAGGCTCGGTCGGAACCAGAGCGTCGTCTAACCCCGCCCGCTGCACCCCGTCGATTACCGCGCGCAGTCGGGCCGAACGCTCTGGATGGGAGCGTCCGGTGTCGTGGTCGAGAAAGCGCTCGTCGGTGATCCACAAAACCGACACAGCCCCACGGTACCGCGCCCGGCCAGTACCCAAGAATGAGCATTTCTCGCGCCCAGAAGAAACCCGGTTCGCGGTGTACGCCGCGCCCTGCTCGGACCTAGCCTCAGTGACATGTTGCGCCGACGGTCAGGGCAGGAATCCGTGACGCTTCGCGTCGGTCGCGACCGTCTGCGGCTTAGACCCTGGGCCAGCGAAACGGAGATCGGCCTGCTCATCCTGCTGACTTCCGGCTCGGCAGTCTCAGATGCCGCCGTTGCCGCCTCGATCGAATCGGCGGCGGCCCAGGGCTATCTCCGAATCCGGACTTCAGCCCTCTCGCACCTAGAGGCGGAGCCGTTCCTCCGCGCCGGATTCGAACCCCGCCAGCAGCTCGCCTTGCTGTCTCGGCCAATCCAACCGCCGCTCTCTGAGCGAAATGGAGGCGTTGCCATCCGACGGGCCCGGCGCCGCGATCACAGCTCGGTGCTGGCCGTGGACCATGCCGCCTTCGATCCGTTCTGGCAGCTTGATACGGTCGGACTGCACGAAGCACTCCGAGCCACACCCTTCCGACGCTTTCGAGTGGCTCGTCAAGATTCCGACAAGGCCCCGGCTGGGTACGCCATCTCTGGGCGCAGCGGACCGTCGGGCTATCTCCAGCGATTGGCAATCTCACCTAGCCAACAAGGACAGGGGGCCGGAACCGCGCTGGTAATCGACGGGCTGACGTGGATGGCCCGCTGGGGTGCCACCCAAGCCTGGGTCAACACGCCCCAGCAAAACACCGGTGCCCTGCGCCTCTATGAGCGTCTGGGTTTCGAGCCGGTTCCCCCCGGTCTGCAAGTTCTGGAGTTGGAGATCAGTGGGCTATAGATGCCGCTCCAGGAGCAAGTGGCTGGCGATTGGGCTGGCGGCGTCTCTTGTCTTCAGCGCCGCGCCCGCTCTCATGATCCCGATCGCCACCGCCCAGAATGGCAACGGCACCTCCGGAATGGAAACCCCCTCCATAGAGCTGGTCAGCCAAAGCATGTGGATTGCCGAGGAGGACATCTTCCGAGTCTCCTTCCGCCTCATCGACGCCCCCGATGGGTCCACCATTGACATAAACATCGGGGTGCCTATTCGGTCTCGCTCCGCTCTCCTGGATCGACTGGCCGGGCCGTCCACCGGATTGAGCCTTCAACGGATCTCCCGATTGCCCATGCCCGAACCCGATGCCAATGGGATCACCTCGCTGCAGTTCACCACTACGAGCAGCCAGGAGCTAGAACCCGAAACAGCGGGTGTTCCATGGCTCAAACTCTCCGCCGAAGGGGTATACCCGGTGAGCATTGTCCTTCGGGATTCCGACAACTTGAGATTGGACACGATCCACACCTTTCTGGTCCGCACACCCCCAGTTGATTCCGACCTCTCGCCACTGCTGGTGAGCACCGTGCTGTCGGTGAGCGGACCATTGCCCGTGAGCCCAGAGGGAACCGTGGATATGCCCGTGAGCCCAGAGGGAACCGTGGACATGGGAGCGTCCGAAAACAGCCTGCAAGTGCTAGCCGAGGTTTTCGACCCCCGAATTCGACCTCAACCTCTGGCCACAGTTTCTGTTAACCCTCTTCTGGTTGACGCCCTGGCCATAAGCGAGCAAACCGAGCACACAATGCTGTTGGCCCGACTCCAACAAGCAACCACCAACCGCCAGATAACGAGCAACACCTACGTTCCCTTGGACAGCGACGCGTGGATCGACCACGACCTGAGCCTCCAGATCGGCTGGCAGGTAGAGGCGGGCGCCGCGGTGCTGGATGAGTTTCTCGGCTCTCAGTCCGACCACACCATCATGGTGTTGACCACTTCGGCCTCGCCCAGGTTGCTAAATCGTCTTCAACGGGAGCGAGTAGAGCTGGTGCTGGTTCCCGATGCCCTACTCGACCCGGCCAATGAACTTGTCGGCACATTGGCCAAGACATCGTTCTTGTTGCCCACACTGGACGAATTGCTCACACCGGGCGAGCCGATTAAAGCACTGTCCATAGCCAGCACGGCAACGGCTCACTTCACCAGAACTGATAGAGCCGACACCGCTCCCTACCTGGTGTTGGCCGACTTGGCCGCCCGTTGGTTTGAAGACCCCCAGCAGCTTCGGGGGATTGTGATAGCCCCACCGCTTGATTCCCTTTCCGATTCGACTGGTCTTGGTGTGCTACTGGACGAGATCAGCGTAAGTCCGATCCTGTCCCCGGTCGACCCCTCTGCAATTGTCGAGAACCTTGAGCCCGAAACCCTCCGAGAGGTGCGTCCCGCCGAGGTGAACGGATTCGGAGAGGACTACAAGGCAGCGCTGAGCGACGGACAGCGCATCGCCCGTTCCTACCAGAACATGGTCGACCCGATCGCCACCGTGGACACCCCCGAGCGGGAGCTGATCGAAACCCTGGATCGAGCCCTGTTGCTGTCCGGCACCTACGGTCTGACCGAGACCCAGCGGGACGCCTACCTGGCGGTGGTGGCCCAAACCGTTCGGGACACCGCGGCCGCCATCCAACCGCCGAGTCGCCAGAGAATCACCCTGACCAGCCGGTCGGAGAGCATACCGATGCTCATCCGCAACAACCTCGACCACGATGTCATAGTGCGGTTGGACCTCAACAGCGACAAGCTCGACTTCCCCGAAGGAAACTTCTTGCTGCGGCGGCTCTCCCCCGGAGTCAACCAGATCCAGGTGCCGGTGCAGGCCAAGACTTCGGGCGACGCCGTGCTGGAGATCAGCGTCAACTCGCCCACCGGGCTCTGGGCTCTAGGCGAGTCGCAGTTGACCGTGCGAGCAACCTCCCTGTCGGGCACCGGTGTGGGGATCGCCGCCGCCGCGCTGGCCATCTTGCTGTTGTGGTGGGCTCGACACTGGTGGTCGCGCCGACGCTCCAAACTCGAGCTTCCAAAAAGTAGTGTCAGTGCATGACCGTTCGAATTGTGACCGACAGCTCTTGCGACCTCAGCGCCGCCGACATCGAGCGCCACCAGATCACCGTGGTCCCGCTCACCATCCGATTCGGCGACGAGGAGTTCACCGACGGTGTGGGCCTATCGGCGGAGAACTTCTACGCCAAGATGGCCGCCAGCGATGAACTCCCCTCAACCGCGGCTCCCGCACCGGGCGCCTTCGAAGTGGTGTTTCGAGATCTGGCCGCCAGCGGTGCCGAGGCCGTTGTATGCGTCAACTTGTCATTCGCCCTGTCGGCCACCGGGGAATCGGCCCAGAGCGCGGCCCGAGCCACCGACGGCGAGGTGGACGTTCGGGTGGTGGACTCCGGCAAGGTATCGGTGGGCCTGGGTGTCATGGTGAAAGCCGCCGCAGCCGCGGCTGAGGCCGGGCACAGCGCCGATGAGATCGAAGCCCAACTGGCCGATCTAAAAAATCGGGTCTTCATCTATGCCGTACTGGACACTCTGGACAACCTCAAGAAGGGCGGCCGCATCGGTACTGCGCAGGCGCTCTTGGGCAGCGCCCTGTCGATCAAACCGTGCTTGGACCTCACTTCCGGCGTCGTAGAGGAAGCGGGCAAACAGCGAACCAGGGGCAAAGCCCGGAACTGGCTGGCTGCGAAAGTGGCCGAAGCCGGGGAGTTGGAACACCTGGCCATCGCCCACGGTGCGGCCGAAGACATCGACGCGTTCACAGCCAGCCTGGGGGAATCCCCCGCTCAGAACCCCTTGACGGTGGCCCTCATCGGCCCGGTTGTGGGCACTCACGCCGGCCCCGGTGTCATCGCCGCCGCCATGGTGCCCGCCCCCTAAGTACGTCTTGGCCCGCAGAAAACGCCATCGGTAACCTTCGAGCCGTGTCGGAGTTCCTCCGCGACTACCTCCTCGTCGTTATATTCCTCGTGCTGGCAGGTGCTTTGGTCTTTGGGATGCTGGGGCTCGGCAGCCTGTTGCGACCCTCCCGGTCGCAGCCCCAGAAATACATCACCTATGAGAGCGGCGTCGACCCCGTGGGACTGGGCTGGTCGCAGAGCAACATCCGCTACTACGTCTTCGCCCTCTTGTTCGTCATGTTCGACGTTGAGGCGGTGTTCATCTTCCCCTGGGCCACCCGGCTGGAGGCCTACGGGACGTTCGGCTTGGTCGAGATGGCCATTTTCATATTCATCCTTGCGCTGGGCTTGGTGTACGCCTGGCGAAAGGGTGTCCTCCGGTGGATCTGAGGTAGGCAGTGGGACTGGTCGCCAGCGGCAAAGCTCCAAAACCCCTGACCAAGTTGCTCAACCTCGGCCGGAAGTACTCCATCTGGATGTACCAGTGGGGCCTGGCCTGCTGCGCCATCGAGATGGGCGCGGTGATCGGCTCCCCTCGGTACGACGTCATGCGCCTCGGCGTGATCCCGTTTCCCGCCAGCCCCCGACAGGCCGACTTGGTGGTGATCTCGGGAACGGTCACCGACAAGATGGTGCCGTCCATCCTCCGTCTCTACCAGCAGATGCCCGACCCGAAGTACGTCATCTCGATGGGATCCTGCGCCAACTGCGGAGGCCCCTACTGGGACTCCTATTCGGTGACCAAGGGCGTCGATCAGATCATTCCGGTAGACGTGTACGTGCCCGGCTGTCCACCCCGACCCGAGGCCCTGCTGGAGGGCATCGTGCTGCTCCAAGAGCGCATCGGCAACGAAGATCCGGCCGTGCGGTGGCGAGGTGACCCAATTGTCGTCGACTGAAGTCGAGAACGACGCCGCCGAAACCGGGCCGCAGTCCGACGAGCGCCGGGAGGCTTGGGCTGCCCAGCTGGCCGAAGCGCTGGGCGACGGTTTCGCCGAGCACCACATCATTCCGGGCAGCGACTTGTGGGTGCGAGTGAACCGCGAATCGTGGACCGATGCGGCTACCGCCGCCCGCGACCAGCTTGATTGCCAATTCTTCGACTGGCTGTCGGCCATCGACTGGCTGCCCTCCCCCTACGGGCGGGACATGGATGCCCAGGAAGACAACCCCGAGCCCAAGGCAGCCGATCCCATGGAGCAGGGCCATGCCGGTGGCGAGACCCGGTTCCAAATGGTGATGCGCCTCTATTCCATCTCCGAGCACATGGGCATCACCATAAAGGCCGACCTTCCCGACGACGATCTGAGCATCGACACCCTGATCAGCGCTTTCCCCGGGGCCAACTGGCATGAGCGCGAGGCCTGGGAGATGTTCGGGATCCATTTCAACGGCCACCCCGATCTTCGCAACATCTACCTCCCCGGCGCTTTCGAGGGGAACCCTCTCCGCAAGGACTTCCCGCTGCTGGCCCGCCGGGTAAAGCCATGGCCCGGCATTGTGGACGTGGAGCTGTTCCCCGGCGAGGAAGGCCCATGACCGCGGTAAGCGCCGACCAGCGCCAGCAGCTCGCCTACGTGGCCACCCAGGCCGCCGACGCCCGGCTGAACGTGGAGATCGAGACCGAGGGCATGACCCTCAACATCGGCCCCCAGCATCCGGCCACTCACGGCACACTACGGCTGGTAGCCCGCCTCGACGGCGAACAGGTGGTGGAGGCCGAGCCCATCATGGGCTACATGCACCGGGGCTATGAGAAACTGGCCGAGGTACGCACCTATCCCCAGGTCACCACGCTCATCAACCGCATCGACTGGCTGGGCAGTTTCGCCAACGAGGTGCCGTTCATCCTGGCCGCCGAGAAGCTCATGGAGGTGGAGGCGCCACCCCGGGCCCAGTGGATTCGCACCGTGCTGTTCGAGTTGAGCCGGATCGCCAACATCACCTTGTTCCTGGGCGACATGGCAGTGCAGCTCGGGGCCCTCACCCCGGTGTTCATGGCCTTCCGAGACCGCGAGTTCGTGCTGAACCAGATCGAAGCAGCCACCGGCGGGCGCTTCCATCCCAACTTCGACCGCATCGGCGGCCTCAAAGACGACCTTCCCCAGGGCTGGATCGACGACACCAAGCAGGCCATGGAGAAGATGCGCGACTTCTGCGACGAGTTCGAGGAGCTGGTGCTGGGCAATGAGATCTTCCAAGCCCGCAGCCGGGGCATCGGCATCGTGCCGGCCGAAGTGGGCCTGGCCTACGGACTCTCGGGCGCCAACATCCGGGCCAGCGGGGTGGACTGGGACCTGCGCCGCGACGGCCATGAGGCCCTGGCCTACGACCAGGTGGACTGGAAGGTATGGACCCACCCCGACGGCGATTCCTTCGCCCGCTACTGGGTGAGGCTCCAGGAGACCCGAGAGGCCACCCACATCGTGGATCAGCTCTTGGACGGGCTGCCCTCGGGTCCGATCATGGCCAAGGTGCCCCGCATCATCAAGGTGCCCGCCGGTGAGGCCTACGCCGCCACCGAGAACCCGCTGGGGGAGATGGGCTACTACGTGGTGAGCAAGGGTGACTTGGTGCCGTTCCGGGTCAAGATCCGCTCGGCCAGCTTCTCCAACATCTCCATCACCCCGTGGCTGCTCAAGGGCGTCTACGTGCCCGACATAATCACGATTTTGGCCAGCCTGTATTTCATCCTGGGAGACATTGACCGGTGACGGCGGCAACGGTTCTTTCCGGCCTGCTGGCCGTGGAGGTGCCCTACTGGGCGTCGGCCATCATCAAAGTGGGCATCATCGCCTTAGTCGTCCCCACTGCTGCGCTGGTGCTGGGCTATGTGTTCCTGCTGAAGATGATGAGCTTCATGCAGAGCCGGCTGGGTCCCATGGAGGCCGGCCCCTACGGCACCCTGCAACTATTGGCCGACGGGCTGAAGTTCATCCAGAAAGAGGACATCTTCCCGGCCAAGGCCGACCGGACGGTGTTCGCGCTGGCCCCGCTGGTGGTGCTGGTCTCCACCTTCTTGATCTACGTGGTGATCCCCACCGGCCCCGACGCAGTGGTGGCCCAGCTGGATGTGGGCATCTTCTACGCCCTGGCGGTGTCGTCGCTGTCGGTGGTGGGCATCTTGATGGCCGGATGGGCTTCGGCCAACAAATACGCCCTCATGGGGGGCTTGCGGGCCGCCGGCCAGCTCATCGCCTACGAGCTGCCGCTGGTGCTGGCGGTGATGGGCGTGGTTATCCAGGCCGGCACCCTGGATCTGCAAAAAATCGTCACCGCTCAGGCTGAAGGAGAGATATTCGGCTGGGGCGGCATCGGCAACCCGTTCATCCTCACCCAGTTCGTGGGCTTCTTCATCTTCCTGGTGGCGGTGCAGGCCGAGACCACCCAGCCGCCGTTCGACATGCCAGTGGCCGAGTCGGAGATCGTGGGCGGCTACCAAGTGGAGTACACCGGCTTCCGATTCCTGTTCTTCTTCATGGGCGAGTTCGGCACTGCTTTTGCCTTTGCTGCGCTGGCCGCAGTTCTGTTCCTGGGCGGCTGGGCCCTGCCATGGGGCGACCTCACCCACTGGGGGTTCAACATCGCCGGACCGGTCATCATGCTGGTGAAGGTTTTGGCCGTGGCCGCGCTGATCTTCTGGTTCCGTTTCACCTATCCGAGGCTGAGAGAGGACCAGCTTCAGCGCCTCGCCTGGAAGTTCCTCATCCCGTTGTCACTGGTCAACATCGTTGTCACCGGTATTTTCAAGGTCGTTTTGTAGGAGCTCGCCATGGCACTTGTACCAGGATTGATCACCGGGCTGAAGGTCACCGCCCGCACCATGTTCCGCACCCTGTTCGGCGACGGTCCCCCGGTGGTGCCCGCCCCCTCCAAGCACTCCCACACCGTGCAGTACCCCCACGTCAAGGAGATGCCCGCCGACCGGGCTCGAGGGGTGATCGCCCTCCACGAGGAGAACTGCACCGCCTGCATGCTGTGCGCCCGGGAGTGCCCCGACTGGTGCATTTACATCGAAGGCCACAAGTACCTGGCGCCGCCCCGACGGGAGGGGGGCAAGCCCCGCCAGAAGAATGCGCTCGACCGCTTCGACATCGATTACGCCCTGTGCATGTACTGCGGGATCTGTGTGGAGGTCTGCCCGTTTGAGGCGCTGTTCTGGAGCCCCGAATACGAGTACTCCGAGCCCCGCATCGCCGACTTGCTCCATGACAAGGAGCGCCTCAGCGAATGGATGGACACCGTTCCCGACTTCGAGCCCTACGAACCCGGATCCGAGCAGAAGGTGTTGAAGGTTCCCCGGTGATCGCCGAGCACGTCGCCTTCGGGATCATCGCCGCGGTGATGGTGGCCTCCGCCCTGCGGGTGGTGACCACCCGCGACATCATGCATGCCGCCCTGTACCTGGTGATCGTGCTGGCCGGGGTGGCCGCCCTGTTCTTGCTCGTAGGCGCCGAGTTCACCGGCATCACCCAGGTGCTCATCTACATCGGCGCGGTGATCGTGCTGTTCTTGTTCGGGATCATGCTCACCCGGACCGACTTCGACCAGGACGAGGAAACCGACCACAAGCGCAAGTTCCCTGCCATACTCACGGCCCTCCTGCTGTTGGCGGTGATGATCGGCGCGCTGGTGGACCGCTTCGAGGACGTGAAGCTGGACGCCAACCTGCCCGGCGGTCAGACCCCCCAGACCACCGCCCAGGTGTCCGACGAGCTGTTCTCCCAGTACATCGTGCCCTTCGAAGCGGTGTCGGTGCTGCTGCTGGCTGCTCTCATCGGCGCCATCGTGATCGCCCGCCGAGAGGAGGGCGGCTGATGTATCTCAATGAGATGCTCCTTTTGGGCGCGGTGTTGTTCTGCATCGGGGTCTACGGCGTGCTGGCCCGCCGCAACGGTGTTCTGGTGCTCATGTCCATCGAGCTCATCTTGAACGCGGTGAACATCAACCTGGTGGCCTTCGGGGCGTTCCACGACACGGTCCAAGGCCAGATCTTCGCCCTGTTCGTGATCACCGTGGCCGCCGCCGAGGTGGGAATCGGCCTGGCCATTGTTCTGCTGCTGTACCGGAACCGTCGATCCATCGACTTGGACCAAGTCGATCTGATGAAGGGGTGATGGTCTGGTGCTGAGCGCGAACATCGCCGCCGCTGAAACCGCGGGCAAGGCCGTCGCCGCCTCCGGCTGGTTCTTGGAGAACGCCTGGATGATCTGGCTGTTCCCCGCGGTTTCGTTCCTGCTGATCCTGCTGTTCGGCAAGCGGTTCCCCCGAGGGGGCTCTGAGATCGGCATCGCCGCGGTGGGTGCTTCCTTCGTGTTCGGCCTGATAACCGCCATCCAGTGGATCAGCGAGGTGGAGGGCGCCGGCGGGGATAGCGCCGAAGGCGAGTATGCCCTAGGCGCGGGCAATCTGGTGGTTGCCGCTGAGGGCGAGGCATCGGGCGGGGTGGGCGCGCTCACCCGGTCGATCACCTGGCTCACCAACGGTGCCGAGGCTATCGGCGCGGGCATCATGATCGACGGCTTAGCGGTGATGATGATCTTCGTGGTCACGGTGGTGTCGCTGCTGGTGCACATCTACTCCACCGACTACGTGGCCGGCGACCGCCGCTACACCCACTTCTTCGCCTTCTTGAGCCTGTTCACCGCGTCGATGCTCTTCTTCGTCACCGCTTCCACCACCCTCCAGATGCTGGTGGGCTGGGAGCTGGTCGGGGTGTGCTCCTTCGTGCTCATCGGCCACTGGTGGGAGGAGAAGGACAACTCCGACGCCGCCCTCAAGGCCTTCTTCACCAACCGGGTGGGCGACATGGGCCTCATCATCGGGGTGTCGATTCTGTTCTTCGGCGCGGGCACCTTCAGCGTGATCGGGGTGAACGAGGCCGCCATCACCGGCAGCATGAGCCACACGGTCACGCTTGCCGCTGCTCTGTGCCTCACCGCCGCGGTCATGTCAAAGTCGGGCCAGTTCTTTCTCCACACCTGGCTGCCCGACGCCATGGCCGGGCCCACCCCGGTTTCGGCCCTCATCCACGCCGCCACCATGGTGGTGGCCGGCATCTTCATGGTGGCCCGGCTCTACGGGGTGTTCTTCGAGGGCTTCTCCATCGGCGGTTCCAGCATCAACACGCTGGCCCTCATCGGCGGGCTCACCACGCTGGTGGGCGCCACCTTGGCCTTTGTTCAAAACGACATCAAGCGGGTGCTGGCCTATTCCACCGTCTCCCAGCTGGGCTACATGGTGCTGGCCCTGGGCGTGGGAGCGTGGACCGCGGCCCTGTTCCACCTGTTCACCCACGCCTTCTTCAAGGCCTGCCTGTTCTTGGGCTCGGGCTCGGTCAGCCACGCCGTGCACTCCTTCGACATGAAGAAGGACATGGGCGGGCTGCGCAAGGCCATGCCCCACACCTACCGCACGTTCATGATCGGCACGGTGGCGCTGGCCGGGCTGCCCATCCTGTCGGGATTCTGGTCGAAGGATGAGATTCTGGTGGGCACCGGCGGCTGGGGCCTGTTCGGCGGCACCGGCGGCAACGGGGCCTACACCGTGATGCTGGCCATGGGCATGATCACCGCGGCCCTCACCGGCGCCTACATGACCCGGGTGGTGTACCTCACCTTCTTCGGCGAGTTCCGGGGCCACGGCACCCCCCATGAGTCCGGCCCCCGGATCACCGTGCCGCTGTGGATCCTGGGCGGATTGGCCGTGGTAGCCGGGTTCATCAACTTCCCGGCCGGCTTCCAGCTCGTTCCCGCGTCATGGGAGGAGAAATTCCTCCAGTGGGTGGAGCCGGTGGGGGTGAGCTACTTCCCGGCCATCAAGCACGCCACCCCGTCGTGGACGCTGGCCATCGTGTCGGTGATCGTGGCCCAGATCGGCATCGGTGCGGCCTACTACTACTATTTCGTCCGGGTTCGGGCGGTGAGCCCGACTGCCACCGAACTGCCCGACGGCCCCACTTCGAGATCGGCAGTGGCCCGCCTCGGCCACCGAATCCTGGTCAACAAGTACTACCTCGACTGGCTGTACACCACCGTGATTGTCGGCTTCGTCAAAGGGCCCTTGGCCAAGGCGGCGTACTGGACCAACCAGAACGTGATCGACCGGGTGGTCAACGAGGCCGGCACCCGCTCGGTGCAGGCCGGGAACATCGTCTACCACAAGGTGGACCAGCTGGTAGTGGACGGCATCGTCAACGCCACCGGCAAGATCTCCGACAGCTCGGGGGAGGAGCTGCGCCGCATCCAAACCGGCAAAGTTCAGCAGTACGCCGCCATCATGTTCGCCGCCGCCACCATCCTGGCCGGCATCTTCATCATCGTCATCTAGGGAGCACACATACACATGGGTGAATTTCTCAACGACTGGGGGCTCAGTATCCCGACGTTCCTGCCGATCATCGGCGCGGCCGTCATGCTGCTCATTCCCAAGGACCGAGAGCAGCTCCACAAGCTGATCGCCTTGGCCACCACCGTGGTGGTGGCCGTCTTCGGCTTGCTGCTGTTGATCCAATTCATCGACAACGACAACTACGGCGCCCTCAACTTCGTGGTGGACAAGGGCTGGATTGACGTCATCGACTCCCGCTACATCATGGGCGTCGACGGCATCTCACTGCCGCTGATGCTGCTCACCATGCTGATCGTGCCCCTGTGCGTGATCTACTCCTGGAACCACTTCCCCGAGCCGCACAACCCCAAAGCGTTCTTGATGCTGCTGCTCATCCTGGAGACCGGGATGATCGGCACGTTCGCGGCCCAAGACCTGATCCTGTTCTTCGTGTTCTTCGAGGTCGTGCTGCTGCCCATGTACTTCATGATCGGGGTGTGGGGCGGCGAGAACCGGCGCTATGCCGCCATCAAGTTCTTCCTATTCACCCTGTTCGGCTCGGCGCTGATGCTGGTGAGCTTCTTAGCCCTGTACTTCTTGGCCGACGCCAGCACCTTCGACATGCGGCTGCTGCCCGAGGCGGCCGCCGGCATCGCCAAGTCGTCGCAGGTGTGGGTGTTCGGCGGCATGTTCCTGGGGTTCGGGATCAAGGTGCCCATGTTCCCGTTCCACACCTGGCTGCCCGACGCCCATACCGAGGCCCCCACGGTGGGCTCGGTGATCCTGGCCGCGGTGCTGTTGAAGCTGGGCACCTACGGGTTCGTCCGCATCGCCATCCCCATCCTGCCCGAGGCGGCCGCCGAGTGGGCCCCGTTCATCGGGCTGCTGGCGGTGATCGGGATCATCTACGGCGCGTTGGGCTGTCTGGCCCAGCGCGACCTGAAACGGCTGGTGGCGTTCTCCTCGGTGGCCCACATGGGCTTTGTGATGCTGGGCATCGCCACCCTCACCGACTTCGGCATCAACGCCGCGGTGTTCGGCATGGTGGCCCACGGCCTCATCACCGGGATGCTGTTCTTCTTGGCCGGATCGGTCAAGGAGCGCTACCACACCCTGGACATGTCCCGGCTGGGCGGGCTGCTGGTGCAGGCCCCCCGCATGGGCTGGATCCTCGGGTTCTGCGCCATGGCCTCGCTGGGGCTGCCCGGCCTGGCCGGGTTCTGGGGCGAGTTCCCCGCCATCCTGGCCTCCTACAACCCCGCCGCAGTGTTGGCCGAGGAGACCTTCCGGTCGTACATGGTGATCGCCGCGCTGGGCACGGTGCTGGCTGCCGGCTATCTGCTGTGGATGCTCCAGAAGACCGCCTTCGGCACCCCCCGGGAGGAGTTCGCCAACGACCCCCACGTCCACGACGCCACTGTCTCCGAGTACATGGCCTGGGCCCCGCTGATCATCCTGATCCTGGTGCTGGGCGTGTACCCCCACCTGTTGTTCGGGGCTACCGATCCCGCAGTGGTCAACTCACTCAGCGAGTGTTTGGATTCCTCTACTAGCGGTGCCTGCTTCGACGCGGCGGCCGGAAAGTAGCCCGCACTGATGCTCTCGGCCCTGCCCTCGATCGTCGGCTTCGTCCGGCCCGACATCGACTGGCACGCGGTCGCGCCCGAGCTCACCCTGCTGGGAGTGGGCGCGGTGGTCACCCTGCTCGACATCGTGCTGTTGGAGCGGGGACGGGCCTACACCTCGGCCTTGGCCGGCATCGGGCTGCTGGTGGCGCTGATTCCCATTGTGACCCTGGCCGCCGACGGGACCACCCGGGAGATGTTCGGCGGCGCCTTCGTGGTGGACGACTTCGCCCTCATCCTGAAGGCCATGTTCATCGTGGTCGCCTACATCGTGGTGCTGTTGTCCACCAACTACGTGGCCGAGGGCGACTACTGGGAGAACGAGTATTACGGCCTGATGCTGTCGGCGGTGATGGGCATGGTGCTGATGGCATCGGCCCGCGATCTGGTGACCATCTTCGTGGCTCTGGAGCTGCTGTCCATTCCCGCCTACTTGCTGGCCGCATGGCGCAAGGCCGACCCCAAGAGCAACGAGGCCGGGCTCAAGTACTACCTGATGGGGGTGTTCGCCTCGGCCATCATGCTGTACGGGATGTCGCTGCTGTTCGGTCTGGCCGGCGATACCCGCCTTTCGGTCATCTCCGACGCAGTGTCGGGCGGCAATGCCAACCCGGTGGTCATTCTGGCCATCATCTTCGTGATAGTCGGGTTCGCCTTCAAGGTGTCGGGTTTCCCCTTCCACATGTGGGCACCCGACACCTACGAGGGCGCGCCCACGCCGGTGACCGCCTTCTTGGCCGTGGCCTCCAAAGCAGCCGGGTTCGTGGCCCTCATGCAACTGGTGTACGCCGGATTCCCGGGACGGGACGACGTCTACCAGCCGCTGCTGTGGATCCTGGCCGTGGGCTCGATGACCGCCGGCAACCTCATCGCCCTGCGCCAGGAGAACATCGTGCGCCTCATGGCCTATTCAGGGGTGTCGCAAGCCGGCTTCATGCTGGCCCCCCTGGCAGTGGCCGGCGACATCGGCGGCGAAGCCCTCTCCGCGGTGATCATCTACGTACTGATCTACGCCGCCATGAACCTGGGGGCCTTCGCGGTGATCATCGCCGTGGCCCGCCGCACCGCTTCAGGTGAGATTCGCTCGTATGCCGGGTTGTTCAAATACGCCCCAGGCATGACCATTCTCATGACCATCTTCTTGTTCTCCCTGGCCGGGATCCCCCCGTTGGGAGGCTGGTTCGCCAAGTTCGCGGTGTTCCGGGCCGTGGTGGAGGCCGACACCGGCTGGGGCTATTCGCTAGCCGCCATTGCCGCGGTCAACTCGGTGATCGCGCTGTTCTACTACGCCAAAGTGGCCCGAATGATGTGGTTCGAGGACGTCCCCGAAGAGGCCGACACCTCGTCTCTGCGAGTGCCCCCCTCCCTCGTCGCCGCCCTCAGCCTCACCGCAGCCGCCACTCTCTTGTTCGGCATCTACCCCGCCGCCATCACCCACTTCACCGAAGGCACCCTAATCGCATTGCCGTATTAGCGAACTGTTGCTGCTCCAAGCCCCATACGAAGTCCGATGGTCAGTTGCGGGCGTTGAGGCAGTCGATGTCAGTTCGTCCTGATGCCCAGTTCAGGATCTTCCGATCGGAGGTCACCAAATTGAGCCGGGCCACCATCGCGGTTGCGGTGATCATCTGATCGGCGGGGTCGGCGTGAAAGCCCTCTTGGGTTTCTAGGGAAGCAGCCAAGATTGTGATGCCCGTAGTAACCGGGACCTCCCGTACTCCCCGGTCAAGGAGCTCTCGGTGCCAAGCCTCGGGCGCTCTTCTCAAATCGATCCGCCCGTCCCAGTGAAGCCGAGTGGCCTCCAACATGGATATCGGCGAGAACCGCACTGTGCCATCTTGGATCGCCTCATCAATTGTGTCCCTGGCCTCCCGGCCCAGGCGTGAGCTGCCTTGCGCCATCCACAGCAAGGCATCAGTGTCCAGGATGATGTTCACACTCAATTCTCTTCGTCGCTTGGGGCCCCGGTGAGAACCCGGTCGGGGTCGGCGACGATGTGCCAGCTATCAGGGAGGATCGCGGGCTGGGTCAGATCAGCGTCAAGCACCATGTCATCAGCCCACCCGATCACGCTGTCTGCCGGCTGCTCCACAAACGGGACGACCGCCGCAACCGGCCGACCATGCTTGGTGACCACCAAAGTGTTGCCGGTAGCCATCACAACGTCGAGAAGCTTCAGACATTTCTCGCGGAACTGTGCCGCGGGAACCGTCCACTCGGGAGTGCCCATGAGAAACTCCTACCACAAATGTACAGAAAATTCTAGCAATTTTTCAGGTTGTATCCTTCGTACTCTCCTGTTCGGCATCTACCCCGCCGCCATCACCCACTTGGCCCCTCATCGCCCTGACTCTTTGAAGCCACCAGAATTCACGACCAACTTGGTGTATCTGAGGTTTACGCTCCGTTCATGGCTCGGACGAATATCGATATCGACGAAGAGGCTTGCGCTGAGGTCATGCGGCGGTACCAGCTGCGCACCAAGCGGGAAGCCGTCAACTTTGCCCTGAATATGCTGATCGTCAAACCGACCGAGGATCCACTTTCTGTTGAAGAAGCTCTCCAAATGCAGGGAACCGGTTGGGAGGGCGACCTCGACTAGATGCGGGCCTGATGCCATGGCCCGCCACACCGACCTGGAAATTGTGCCCTTGTCCTAGTCTTGCTTCATGACCGCGGCAGGCCGGAAGCGCTGAAATGCCTGAACTGCCTGATGTGGTGGTCTATCTGGAGGCGCTGGACCGGCATGTGGTGGGCCGGGAGTTGCGCAAGATCCGAATAGTCGGGATCAGCCTGCTTCAGACGTTTGATCCACCGATCAGCGAGGCTGAGGGGCGAACGGTGGTCGGCACCCAGCGGGTGGGCAAGCGGCTGGTGCTGGAACTGAGTGGGGCTGATGAGTTGTTCCTAGTGATCCACTTGATGGTGGCGGGGCGGTTGCGGTGGCGGGATGAAGTGGGAGCCAAGCCGCCGGGGAAGATTGGTCTGGCCGCCTTCGACTTCGACCACGGCACCCTGGTGCTCACCGAGGCCAGCAAGCGCAAGAAGGCGTCGCTTTGGCTGGTCCGGGGCGCCGACGCGCTGGCTGAGCAGCACAACCGGGGCGGGGTGGAGCCACTTGAAGTGGACGAAGACGAATTCCGGGCCGCCCTGACGGGGCGCAACCGCACCCTGAAGCGGGCCTTGTGCGATCCCACTGTGTTCAGCGGCATCGGCAACGCCTACAGCGACGAGATCCTGTTCCACGCTGGACTGCCCCCGGTGCAGCGCACCGGCAACCTTGATGACGACGAGGTCGCCCGGCTCTACGAGGCCACCCGAACCACGCTGGTCGACTGGACCGAGCGCCATCGCCTAGCAGTTGGCGACGGCTTCCCCGACAAGGTCAATGCCTTCCACGACGACATGGCCGTCCACGGCAAGTACGGCCAGCCCTGTCCGGCATGCGGGATTCCCGTCCAGCGCATCGTGTACGCCGACAACGAGGTCAACTACTGCCCCCAGTGCCAAACCGACGGCCGCATCCTGGCCGACCGCTCCCTATCCCGTCTCCTCAAAGACGATTGGCCCCGCAGCATCGAAGACCTCGAAGACTGATCGGCAGCTTCCCCCGCCGCGAACTATCTTCCCGATGTCGATAAGGAGGCCGCAGCATGAGTTCGTTCAGTCGAGAGTCCACCGCCGAAGAGGTCGTCGACGGGCTTGACCTGTCGGGGCAGGTCTTCATGATCACGGGCACAACCAGCGGGCTCGGTGAGGAGTCGGCCCGGGTGCTGGCCGCCCGCGGGGCCCGGGTCGCCATGCTGGCCCGGAATCCCGAGGCCAATCTCGAGGCCGCCGACCGCATTCGCTCATCGGTGCCCGACGCCAACCTGTCGACGCACCAATTGGACCTCTCTGATCTGTCCAGCGTGGAGAGCTTCGCCGCCGAGGCCGCCGACCAGTTCGACCGCATCGACGTGCTGATGAACAACGCCGGGGTGATGTGCTGCCCATTTGGCCGAACCGCTGACGGCTTCGAGATGCAGTTCGGCACCAATCACTTGGGTCACTTCGCCTTGACAGCCCGGCTGATGCCGCTGTTGCTCCAGGCTGAGAATCCCCGGGTGGTCACCCTGTCGTCCGGTGGGCACCGCATCTCCGATGTCGACCTCGACGACCCCAACTTTGATCACACCCCTTACGACCCCTGGGTGGCCTATGGCCGGTCGAAGACCGCCAACATCCATTTCGCCGCCGAGTTGGCCCGGCGCTTCGATGATGAACTGCTGTCGCTGTCGGTCCATCCCGGCGCGATCCCCACCAAGCTGGGCCGCCACATGACCAAGGAGATGATCGAGGGCATGAGAGAACGGGCCAAAGCCAGTTCGTCCTCAGGCCAAGGCCTCCAATACAAGACCCTGGAGTCAGGCGCGGCCACCCAGGTATGGGCGGCTACCGCTCCCGAACTGGCCGATCACAATGGCAAGTATCTGGCCGACTGCAACGTGGCTGAGCCGGGTACAGGTGAGATCGGCTACGCCCCCCACATCTACAACCCACCCACCGAGGGTGCGCTGTGGGAGCTCAGCGAGCGACTCGTTGATTTGTCGTTCTAGCTAAGGCTTGCGGGGGCCGCCTCGGGTGCCGGGCCAACGGGAGCCGCTGATGACATCGGCGCTGGGCCAGAAAGCATCGGGATCCAGTGGGCCGGCGTTGGTGATCTGCCGGTCGATCATCCGATTGGTCACCAACTGCGCTGAGAGCTGCTCAATGATGGGGAAATAGCGGGCTACGGGATCCCAGGGGCTGTCCAGCAACCGCAGCTCGCCGTCGATGTCCTCGACGTGGGTCTGCTCGAAGGTGGTGGCCACATCCACGACGTGAGGCGGGAAGTCGTATTGCTTCTCGGCACCGCCAATGGCCCGGGAGTACTTGGTCCACCACTCGTGTTCGGTGAACTCTCCAGCCATCGGCTCCACCGCTCCGGTCACATCGCCCTCGAACTCCAGGAACGTGTAGCCCTGATGGATGGTCCGGGCCTCCACCCGGTTGCCCAGGCGATAGAAGCGGATGTCGCACGGGTACTTGGGCTGGCCGTTGGTCTCGCCGCTGATGAAGATGGCGGCCTCCTGGTCGATGCCCAAGCCCAGGCTGTACTGACCATTCACGCCCTTCCAGCTGGCTGGCACCTTCACGCTCACGCCGTATTCGGGCTCGCCCAGCACGGGCACGCAGTACACCCCCACAGTGACGATCGGTTCGCCCGCGGTAAGCCCCGGCGGGAGAACTTGCTCAATGCCAGCCGGATCGGTCCGATACATGACGGTCAGCTTCGGCCAGCCGGCGACCTCGCCGGGCCGGCTCATCGGGGTCTCAGACATGGTGCCTCCAGTGCCGGATACCGCGATCCACACGGTTCCGCTAATTCGATGGCCACAGTGTATTGACAACACAAATGCAGCGCACCGCTGAGGTTCCCAGTTGCCTGCATCGCCATACTGGAACGGTGGAATTCACCGTGCTTGGTAGCAAGGTTCTCTGATTTCGATGACAGGGTTCGCCGAGTTCATGGAACGGGCGCTGTATGACCCTGAGCACGGGTTCTACGAGTCGGGTCAAGCCGGACGGCGCGGGGGCCACTTCATAACCAGCCCCGAGGTCGGGCCGCTGTTCGGCGCGGTGGTGGGCCAGATGCTCGATCGCCGGTGGGACGAGCTAGGCCAGCCCGATCCGTTCACCGTGATCGATGCCGGCGCCGGACCAGGCACCTTGGCCCGCACCGTGGCCAAGAGCCAGCCCGGCTGCATGCCTGCACTGCGCTGGATCAACGTCGAGCGCAGCGCCGCGGGACGCGCCGCCCATACCATGGGCGATTCACGGGCCGACATGCCCGACGGCCCGATCACCGGGGTGATCGTGGCCAACGAGCTGCTCGACAACCTGCCGCTGCGCCTTTTCGACCCCGACGGCAGCGAGGTGGGCGACCGCGACCCCAATCCCGAGACCCGCCTGACCCCCCGCCAAGAACGGGCCAGTGCGTGGCTGTCTCAAGCTCTGTCGATCCTGGACCAAGGCACCGTGGTGGTCATCGACTACATGAGCACCACCGAGGAAATGACTGCTCGACCTTGGCCCGAATGGCTGCGGACCTATCGGGGCCACGAGCGGGGCGACGATCCGTGGACCGCCCCGGGAACCCAGGACATCACCAGCGAAGTGGCTCTCGACCAACTCTCCGCAGTATGCCCGCCTACCCGAGTCGCCGATCAGGCCACTTGGCTGCGGGCTCACGGCATCGACGAGCTAGTGGCCGAAGGGGCCGCCGCCTGGCGGTCGGGAGCCGCTCAAGGCGATCTGGCCGCGGTGGCCGGCCGCAGCCGGGCCATCGAAGCCGAAGCCCTGCTCGATCCCGCCGGTCTGGGCGGCTTCACCGTGGCCGAATGGGACGTGCCTGCGCCGGGATAGGCCGAATCAGGTCTTGTTGCGCGCCGCGGCTCGAAATCCCAGTGCCACCGGGTTGGCGCCTTCGACCTCTGGATGAATGGCCACCTGATAGCGGCCGGGCGAGGGGAGCTTCATCGCCCGGAAGTCGGCCACAAACGGCACGTTGACCAGCTCACCGGGATCGTGGCCCGACCCCAGCTTCACCTGGACCTCGCCCACCATCTCGGCCAGCTTTCGCCCATCGGCATCCTCAACTCGCACCCTGATCTTGTTGGGCTCAGCGGCCTCCACCGGAGACATCTCCAGTACCAGCGCCAGCATGACTCCGATGGGCGCGGGAAACGACTCCCGATACACCCGGGTGATGCCCGCCGAGCTCACAAACAAGAGCCCCTCCCGAACCTGGGCGAAATCACACAGCGTGGCAACCCGGATATCCATGATCGCCAATCAGCTCTCTACCCGCAGTAACGCCACTAGATGACCATAACCCCTCTGAGACGACAGAATGTAGGCTCGCCGCGCTGTCCCGCGAGAGCATGGGAAAGGACCGACCATGGCTGAAGCCACCATCGAGGACTATTACGTCGAAGAGCGCACCTTCGCTCCGTCCGCCGATTTCGCCACCGCCGCACTGGCCAGCAATCGTTCGCTCTACGAAGAGGCCGAAGCCGACTACGAATCGTTCTGGGCCCGACAAGCCCGCGAACTGCTGAGTTGGAATACCGATTTCAGCACCGTTTTGGAGTGGGACCTGCCCTTTGCCCGCTGGTTCATCGGCGGCACCCTCAACGTGTCGTACAACTGCCTCGACCGCCATGTTGAAGCAGGCCAGGGCGACAAGATCGCCTTCCACTGGGAGGGCGAGCCGGGCGACACCCTCACCATCACCTACGCCGACCTGCTGACCGAAGTGTCCAAATTCGCCAACGTGCTCAAGGACCTGGGATTGGGCGCGGGCGATCGGGTGGCCATCTATATGCCGATGATCCCCGAGCTGCCGGTGGCCATGCTGGCCTGCACTCGCATCGGGGTGGCCCATTCGGTGATCTTCGGCGGCTTCTCCCCCGACGCCATCGTCGACCGCTGCGAGGATGCCGAAGCCCGGCTCATCATCACCGCCGATGCCGGCTACCGCCGGGGTGCTCCCTCGCTGCTGAAGCCCAACGTGGACACCGCCCTCAGCCAGGGTGCGGCCTCAGTGGAGCACGTGGTGGTGGTCAACCGCTGCGACACCGACGTCGACATGGCCGAGGGCCGGGACCTGTGGTGGCACGACCTCATGGCCGACGCGTCGGCCGACTGCCCGCCCGAGCCCATGGACTCCGAGGCGCTCCTCTACCTGCTGTACACATCGGGCACCACCGCCAAGCCCAAGGGCATCATGCACACCACCGGCGGGTACCTCACCCAGGTGGCATTCACCCACAAGTACGTGTTCGACCTCAAGCCCGACAGCGACGTGTACTGGTGCGCGGCCGACATCGGCTGGGTTACCGGCCACAGCTACATCGTGTACGGCCCGCTGGCCAACTGCGCCACCTCGGTGATCTACGAGGGCACCCCCGACACCCCGGACCGCGACCGCCTCTGGGACATCGTGGAGCGCTACGGCGTCACCCAGCTCTACACCGCCCCCACCGCCATCCGCACCTTCATGAAGTGGGGCGCTCAAGAGCCGGCCAAGCACGACCTGTCCAGCCTGCGGGTGCTGGGCACGGTGGGCGAGCCCATCAACCCCGAGGCGTGGATGTGGTACCACACCCACATCGGCGGGGAGAGCTGCCCCATAGTGGACACCTGGTGGCAGACCGAGACCGGCGGCCACATGATCTCCCCGCTGCCCGGCGTGACCACCACCAAGCCGGGGTCGGCCACCCATCCCATTCCCGGGGTATTCGCCGAGCTGGTGGACGATGACGGCCGCCCGGTGGAGCGGGGCGGCGGCTACCTCACCATCACCCGCCCGTGGCCGTCGATGCTGCGGGGCATCTGGGGCGACCCCGAGCGCTACCGGGAGACGTACTGGAGCCGGTTCGAGGGCCGCTATTTCGCGGGCGACGGGGCCAAAGTCGACGACGACGGCTACCTGTGGCTGCTCGGCCGGGTGGACGACGTGATGAACATCTCCGGCCACCGAATCTCCACCACCGAGGTGGAGTCGGCCTTGGTGGACCATGCCGCGGTGGCCGAGGCTGCCGTGGTGGGCGCGGCCGACGACACCACCGGCCAGGCCATCATCGGCTACGTCATCCTACGGGGCAGCCACGACGCCACCGACGAGCTGGGTGAGGAGGTCCGCCAGCATGTGGCCACCAAACTCGGGCCCATCGCCCGCCCCAAGACGGTGGTACTGGTTCCCGACCTGCCCAAGACCCGCTCGGGCAAGATCATGCGCCGCCTGTTGCGGGATGTGGCCGAGGGCCGCAGCCTGGGCGACACCACCACCCTGGCCGACCAGTCGGTGGTGGACGAGATCCGCACCCGGGCCGCCGAGTCCCCCCAAGAAGATTGAGCAGCCCTACCGACACATCCCACTGGAGATGGCGCGACGGCCCCATCGGTGGCGGCCCCGCGGTGATCGTGGACGTGGACGGGGTCATTTCCGATGCCAGCAGTCGCCAGCACTTGGCCAAGGCCCGCCGCTGGGATGAGTTCTTCGCCGGCTGCCCCGACGACCCCCCGCTGGAGGCGACGGCGGCGTTGGTCAGCTCACTGGCCGCCGACCTCACGGTGGTGCTGCTCACCGCCCGCCCCTGGCACCTGCTCAGTGACACGCTGGTCTGGCTGAAGATGCACGAGGTCCGCTGGGACCTGCTGATCCTGCGGCCCCCCAACAGCGGCGGCTCATCGTGGGCGTACAAAGCCACCGAGGTAATCAAGCTCCGCCACCACGGATTCGACTTGCTCTACGCCCTCGAAGACGACCCCCGCAACATTGAGATGTACGCCGAGGCCGACGTCCCCTGTGTCTACGTCTACTCCGGCTACTACGACCGCTGACAGGTGTGGTCTCAGGTGGCGGAGTGTTGTGGCCAGGCGCCCACAACCGGATGGTCGGCGTCGACAGGTCCCACACCAGCAGCACCGCCTGGTGCTTCGAGGCCTGTCACCTCGAAGAATTCAGCGTTGACGTCGGTGAACTCCTGGTATTCAGCGGGGAGAAACGTCTCGGGGTAGATGGCTTCAACAGGGCAGGCTGGTTCGCAAGCCCCGCAGTCGATGCATTCGTCGGGATTGATGTAGAGCATCCGCTCACCCGTATAAATGCAGTCCACCGGGCATTTGGACACGCAGGCAGCATCTTTGACATCAATACAGGTGGGGCCGATCACGTAGGTCATGAGCACTCCCGATAGCCCGGATGGCGCTCGTAAACCCGCTCGAGCATGTCGAGATAGTCGGGCTCAGATGCGACCGACAACGGATTGGGCTGTTGGCCGGGATAGCCGATCAGTCGACGGACCTCGGCGCTGAGAAAATAGGCACCCACAACAGTCGTAGACAGCACGCCAAAATCGCCGTGCCGCTGCGAGGCCAGATGGCGCACGAAGGCCTCGAGACCTTCCGCAGGTGCCTCATCGAGAAGAGACAGCAGCGGCCCGGCAAGAGCAGGGGCGGCGTCCAAAAACCGATCGAGCAAGCCCTCCGAAACGCCGACCGCTGAGGCCGCAGGCATGTTTCGTCCCTCAGGCACGAGCACATCGGCCAAACGGTCCAGCGTGAGACGTTGGGCTGGAGTCGGCCCAGAGCCACTCATGCAGGAATCTCCTGCGACGCCCGAGCCTCAATCAGATGATCGGTCACCCGTAGCGCGTTCGCCATGATCGTGGCCGTTGGATTGGCCGATCCACCGGTCACGAACACACCGCCGTCGATCACATAGAGGTTGGGAACGTCGTGGGCGCGGCACCAACGATCCACCACTGAAGTCTGAGGATCGTTGCCCATCCTGGTAGTGCCCAGCACATGACCGATTCCGGTAGGCCACACGTCGCGCACGAGGGTGGACACTGCTCCCGATGCCTCTGCCGCCTCAACGGCGCGTGCCACATTGAAGTCGAGCATTCTTCTGGTGTTCTCCGACACCCGGTACTCGACATGGGCGGCGGGCAGTCCCGACGAGTCGCACATCGTCGGATCAAGGGTTACCCGGTTGTCGTCTTCGGGGAGATCCTCGGCCTGGATGCCCCAGGTGAATGCGCGTCCGAACACCTCATCGGCCGCCCGATGGAAGTTCGCGCCCCATACGGCTTCGAAGCCATCGTGACGATGAGCCTCCTGGTACTCCGCCGCGGCGAACATGGGCCCTCCATGCGGCATCACCATCCACTTGGCACCGCGCACGAAATCGCGGTCAGGGTGGGTCTCGGCGAACTCCAGCGAATAGATGACCTGCCCCCAGGGACCCTGCCAGCTGTCGAGGGGATCCTCGCAAACAACCGTCACCGTGCGGTAAGGATGCTGCATAAGTCGTCGTCCCACCAGTCCCGAAGAGTTGGCCAGACCGTCGGGGAACCGCGATGACGCCGATAACAGCAAGAGACGAGCGGTCCCCACCGCGTTCGCGGCCAGCATCACTACCTGCGCCGGCTGGAAGTGCTCTACACCATCGCGGTCCAGGTAGATAGCGCCTCGCACCCGGCCCCGCTCGTCCACGGGAATCCCCGCTACTCGGGCACCGGTCACCAAGCGGGCACCCGCGGCCTGTGCGGAAGGCCAATGGGTGAGCGATGGAGTGGCCTTGGCGTTCTCCGGGCATCCGGTCATACATGTGCCTCGCCGCTGACAGGCTTGGAGGTTCCCGTGGCGGCGCGAGGCGATTGCATTCGCGCCGGGCCACCAGTGCCAGCCCAGCCGATCCATGCCCTCAGCGGCGACCCGTCCGATCTTTCCGATGGGTATCGGCGGGTTGGGATAGGGATCCATCTCGGGCATGGCCGGGTCGCCGCCCAAACCCGACACCGACATGTCGCGGGCCACCTGTGCGTAGCACTCAGCCAGATCGCCCCAGCCGATCGGCCAGTCGTCGGCGATGCCGTCGAGCGTGTGCACCCTGAAGTCGGAAGCCAGCATCGGCTGCCACATGGCTGCCCATTGCACCAGCCCACCACCAACGCCGTTGTACATGACGGGGCGCACGTCGGCATTGCCGGTCAGCGGATAGTCGGCCAGTCCTCGGCGGGCGTTGGGATCGGGATTCCAGCGCTCGATCCATGCCAGCTCAGCTTCTGGTTGGGCACTCATATAATCTGCCGGACCAACCCAGTCGCCCTGTTCAAGACAGACCACATCGAATCCGGCGGCTGCCAGGCGAGCGGCGGCGACCGAGCCCGAGGCACCGGCGCCAATTATCAGAACGTGCGATTGGTGCCCCTGCGTCACCATATTGAAATAATATACTTTGCTGAAGATAGCCATCCCCTCGTGGAAGTGACCGATTTGCACTCGCCAGACCAGAACAACGAAAACTCCAACTGGCACAACCCGCCCTCCACCGTCCGCCTTCACGACGCCGATCGCCCGCCGCTCACCGTGCAAGTGGTGGGCAACGAAATCAAACGGCTGCGCAAGCTCCAGGGTTGGACGCTTGAGCAACTCGGCTCGGCTTCAGGGGTCAGTGCCGGACTGCTCTCGCAGGTTGAACGGGGGCAGGGCAACCCGTCGTTCAACACGCTCGTGCAGGTGGCCCACGCGCTCGGCATTCCAGTAGCACGCCTGGTCGCCGGCGAGCAGATGACTTCGCCCGTGGTAAGACGTGAGGACCGCCGCCGGCTCAATCTCCCCAACGATGAGCTAGTCGTGGCCGAACTGCTCACCGCCCGACCCGACAGCGCCCTTGAGGTAATCCGCATTGAGACCGAGCCGGGGTACTCCACCGAGGACACTCCGTTCATGCACGAAGGCGAGGAATTCGGCATCGTCCTAGAGGGAACCCACGCCGTCAACGTCGGCGGCACCCGCTACGTGCTGCGGGCGGGTGACTCGATCTCTTACGACTCCACCATCCCCCACTGGTACGAGAACCCCGGCGATGTCACTTCGGTGTCGCTGTGGGTGGTAACCCCGCCGAGCTTCTGAGGCGATGGGCGCCTTAGTCACCCGACCGGCCGCCGACGCGCCAGTGATGGCCCAAAGCGACGTGGTCGTGGTGGGGGGCGGGCCGGCTGGCTTGGCCGCGGCGGTCTCAGCCGCCCGCCAAGGGGCGAGCGTGACTCTCTTGGAGCGCTACGCCCATCTGGGAGGCCTGGCAGCAGGAGGAATGGTGCTGGTGCTCGACGATTTTGCCGATGGCGCCGAGGAGGTCACCGTTCACGGGATCGCCCAGGAGATGGTGGATCGCCTCGAGGCGCTGGAACTGGCCGTGTATGCACCACCCGAAGACAGGGTACTCAGCGACGAGATGTGGAATCGCTGGTCCCGTTGGGGTGTGTTCGACCTCTACGCCAAGGGCCCCAAGAAGTCCATCGTCTATGCCGTGGCCTTCGATCCCGACGGATGGAAGCGCGTGGCAAACGACCTCGTCGAAGAGGCAGGGGTCGACGTTCGGCTCCACTCATGGTTTTCGGCGCCGATCATGGAGGGCGACACCATCTCCGGTGTGATCTGCGAAACCAAGACCGGCCCCCAGGCCGTCCTAGGCGATGTTGTGATCGACGCCAGCGGCGACGCCGATGTGGCCGCTACCGCGGGCGCTCCTTTTGTGGAGGGCTCCTACATGGTGACCACGGTCTTTCGCCTCGGCAACGTGGATACCGATACCGCCGAGCACTTTGAGCACACCCAACCCGCCGAGTGCCACGCGGTCAACCGCGAGGCGCGGCGCATCCTCGGCGGCTCCTGGGCGATGTGGTGGTTGAAAACACCTTTGCCGGGCGTGGTGTGGTGCAACTGTCCGCACATGACCGGATACGACGGGCTGAGGGTGGAAGACCTCACCGCCGCCGACCGAGAGGGGCGCAAGAGGATCGCCAGCCTCGTGGAATACGTGCGCGGGCAATATCCGGGGTTTGAGAAGGCTGTTGTGATCGACGTGGCACCCCAGATCGGTGTACGCCAATCGCGCCTCATCGATGGCGAGTACGTCGTCACCAAAGACGATGTGGTCAACCGGGTGCACTTTGCCGACAGCGTGGCCCGCGGCCGCGGCTACTACACCCCGTACCGGGCAATGCTGCCGCGCAAAGTGGAGCAGCTTCTGGTCGCCGGACGGCACTACTCAGTGACTCCCGAAGCCCAGAAGCTGTCTCGGGAAATCCCTCCCTGCATGGCGATGGGCGAGGCGGCGGGCACGGCCGCCGTCGAGGCGCTGGACTCCGGTGTTGCCGTCCGCAAAGCGGACGTCGTAGCAGTCCAGCGCCGCCTGCGCCGTCAAGGCGCCGACCCGGGAGATATCCCCTCCCCCCGGGCGCGCCCGGCCAGCCCCCCTGCGAAGGGGGCCCCGTGAGCGGCTGGGCCGCGGACAGCAACGCGGCCCAGCCGCTGGCCGGGATAAGGATTCTGGATTTCTCGCAAATCATGATGGGCCCAGTCGCCACTCAGCTTCTGGCCGACCATGGGGCAGACGTGCTGAAGATCGAGCGTCCCGGCAGCGGCGATATTTTCCGCCACGCCATCGTCGACCCCGACGGCGCCGAGCATCCCGCCTTCGGGGCCGTGAACCGCAACAAGCGCAGCCTGGTGGTCGATGTCCGCGTACCCGAGGGATTGGCCCTGATCGACGAACTCGTGGCGGGGGCCGACGTGGTGGTCAACAACTACCGGCCCGGCGTGATGGACCGCCTGGGTTTGGGTTACGAACGCCTGTCGGGGATCAATCCCGGCATCGTCTATGCCCAAGGCACCGGCTTCGGCACCGAAGGGGTGTACGCCCACAAGGGCGGGCAAGACATCCTGGCGCAGGCCCTCACCGGGGCGATGTCGCACAAGGCCGACGACGGGCATCCCACCGCCATCTACCCCGTATCGCTTGCCGACTACACCGCCGGAATGCACATGGTGCAGGGAATCCTCATGGCACTGCTTCAGCGGACCCGCACGGGACTCGGCCAGAGGGTCGAGGTCTCGCTCTACGACTCCCTTCTCGCCATGCAGATCTTGGAAGCCACAACAGCGTTGATGGGCCGCGGCATCGTGAACTGGGCTCGACTCCCCCTGGTGGGCACATTCGCCGCAGCCGACGGCGAAGTCGTCGTGGTCGGTGCATTCAAGCCAAATCCTCTGCGCGACATCTGTACTGCCCTGGACCTGCCCGACCTCTCAGCCGAGCCCGACTTCGCAACCATGGCCGACCAGGCCGCCAACCGACCCCGCCTTCAGGCCTTGATCGCCGAGGCTATTGGGCGGTTCACCTCTGATGAGGTGATCGAGCGCCTCGAGGCCCAAGACGTGCTCTGCGCGCCGGTGCGAACCCTCGAGGAAGCCTTAGACGACCCGCATACCGCGCCGATGATCGTGGAGATGCCCCGACCGGCTCTGAAGCCGCTGCGCTCGCTGGCTTCGCCGGTACACCTCCCGGACACGCCAACCTCCATGCGGCACTCCCCGCCCGGCCTCGGCGAGGGAACAGCCGAGGCGCTGGCGGACTACGGAATCGAATCAGAGCGCGTGAAGGCGCTCCTAACCGCAGGAGTTCTGGCATGAGCATCGATCTAGTCGTGACTGACCACGTCGCCCGGGTAACGATCAACCGCCCCGAGCGGCTCAACGCCATCGACGAGGCCCACCAAGACGAGCTTCTTCGAACCTGGGAAGCCATCGAAGCAGACCGCTCAGTGAGGGCGGTGTTACTCACCGGCGCCGGTGACCGCGCCTTCTGCGCCGGCGACGACATGCGCGCCGAGGGCGCCAAGGACCTCGACTACTGGCTGCGGCCCCGCCGAGATGGTTTCGGCCACTTGCCGCTGCGCGACTCACTGGATGTGCCCGTGCTGGCCAGGGTCAACGGCTACGCCCTTGGAGGCGGTTTGGAGCTGGTGGTGGGGTGTGACTTGGCGGTGGCATCAGAGGACGCGGTGTTGGGTTTCGTGGAGCCCCGCCTCGGTCGCCTTCCCCTCGACGGGGGAATCGTGTCACTGGCGCGGCAACTCCCCGCCAAGTGGGCCATGGAAGTCCTGTTGACCGGCAAACGGTTCAGCGCCACCGAGGCGCTCGCTCTGGGTTTGTTGAACGAAGTCGTTCCCGCGGCCGAACTCGACACAGCGGTGGACCGCTGGTTGGAGGAGCTGCTGGCGTGCGCCCCCCTGTCGCTGCGAGCGATCAAGCAGATTGTGCGCCGCACCCCCCACATGACCGCAGCCGACGCAAGAATGGCCAACCTTCCGGCGCTGGTTGAGGTGCTGACGTCGGCCGATTGCGACGAAGGGATCCGGGCCTTCGGTGAGAAACGAGCCCCGCGCTGGGAGGGCCGTTGAGTCACCCAGGTCGGTCGGGCGTTGAACTTATTTTTGATTAATTGAAAATCTTTACTTTCGATTAATTGAAGATTTGCACTAAAGTGAACTCACTGCCATGAGCGGGGAGGAATCTGATGAGAAATCGACTCAAGTTCGCGGCCATCCTGCTGGCCCTCACCATCGTTGCCGCTGCCTGCGGCAACGATGACGACGGAGGCACTGCCGCCCCCGAACCCGCACCCGCGCCAACTGATGCGCCAACACAGGCGCCGGCACCTACGGAAGCGCCGACTGTCGCTCCAACGCCCGCCCCAGAACCCGCCGAGGCACCGTCGGTGGCGCTTGTCGCCAACCAAAAGGCCGGCGACCTGGGTCCCATCGACGATCTTGTGCGAGGCCTCGAGATGGTGGAGGCCGACTTTGGCGCCGAGACGACGTTCATCGAGGCGACCGATCCGTCAACCTTCGAAACCACCCTGCGCAACCTGGCCAACCAGGGCACCGACATCATCGCGGTGACTTTCCCGCCCATGCAGGATGCCGTCGTGGCCGTAGCGCCGGACTTTCCTGACATTCGCTTTATCCATGTATTCGGATTCGAGGGAGGCGTCGACAACCTCGTCTCTATTGGATTCGACTACTACAAGGGCACCTTCTTGGCCGGCATTCTGGCGGGCGCACTGAACACCACCGGCAAGGTGGGGTTCGTGGGCGGTGTTTCGATCCCGCCGCTGAACGCCGACTACAACGCCTTCGTGGCCGCAGCCCAGACCAAGAACTCCGCCATAACGGGAGAGGCGGCGTTCGCCGACTCCTTCGAGGATCCCGCCAAAGGCCGAGAACTCGGCGCGGCGCTCTACGACGGCGGGGTGGAAGTCATCATGACCGACGCCGCGGCCACCGACCTCGGCGTCATCCAGGCCGCCGAAGAAAAGGGCGGCTACGTGATCGGCGGCTCGGAGAACTACTTCGACAGCCCGGCCGTGATCGGCAGCGTTCTGCTGTACTGGGCTCAGGTTCTCTACGATCAAGTCGAGCACGCCCTCAGCGACGACTACACGCCCGGCTACATCGGCGCCGGTGTGGCCGAGGGCGGCGTGGACCTGGTGATCAGCCCCGAGTTCCTCGCCAACGGCCCGACTGAGATGGTGGAGATCATCAACGCCACGCTTGATGAGATCGAAGAGGCTCGCTCGCAGATCAAGAGCGGATCCCTCGAAGTTCCCTTCAACCCCGAACTCTGAGGCCGATAGCCTCGTATTGATGACGGTGCCGAGCGGACCGGCATCCGCCGAAGTACCGGCGGTTCGCTGCCGGTCTCTCGGCGTCTCATTTGGCACGGTCCAAGCCCTCCACGACATCAGCCTCGACCTTGCCGCGGGACGCATCCACGCGCTGGTCGGCCAGAACGGGGCAGGCAAGACCACTCTCGCCAATGTATTGGGCGGCCTTCAGGCCCCCGACAACGGCACCGTTTGCATAGCAGGCAATCAGATCCCTTCCGGCGACGTACGCGCCGCCAAGTCCGCGGGTCTGGCAATGGTGCACCAGCACTTCTCCCTGCCTCCGTCATTCACGGTGGCGGAGGCACTGGAGCTGACCGCCGCCCGTCCGGAAAGTCACTCGGTCTACAGGCGGACCGAGCTGTACCGTCGCTGGCAAAACGACGTAGCCGAGGTCGGCGGCACGAATGTGCTGGCGACGCGCATCCGGGATCTGCCCGTTGAGACCCGCCAGTCGCTTGAGATCGTTCGAGCACTGGCATCCGAAGCGCGAATCCTGCTGTTGGACGAGCCCACTGCCCTGCTCACACCGGCAGCCACCGACACATTGTTCGAGCGGCTTCGGGGCTTACGCGACGATGGGGTGACGATCCTCATCGTGCTGCACAAGCTGCGGGAGGTAGCTGCCGTCGCCGACACCGTAAGCGTGCTGCGCGACGGCAAACTGGTCCTAGGGCCAAGCGAGATTTCCGGGGTGTCGCAGGGCCAGCTCAGCGATGCCATCGTCGGGCCCGCGCCAGATACGGACCGGGCCATCGCAGTGGAGGCAGCCACCGACGTGGAACAGCAGTTGCTGTTGGAACTGGTGCGAGTCTCGAGCCGGGAATCAGCCTTCGAGCCCGGGCTTGCCAGTATCGACCTCACCGTCGAAGCCCGCGAGATCGTGGGAATCGCTGGCGTGGAGGGAAACGGTCAGCGAAGCCTCGTCTCGGTGATCGCAGGTCTGAGCGCCGTCACCGAGGGCTCAGTGCTTCTAGGCGGAGAAGAGGTGACCCGCGCTCCTCCTGCCCGGAGGCGACTGCGAGGTCTGCGCCTGGTGCCCTTCGACCGCAATAGCGAGGGAATCAGCCGCAGCGCCCCTCTTTGGTTGAACCAATCAGCGCTCCGCCTCATTGGGAGGCGGGGGCAATTCCCGCTGATCTCGCTGCGCCAGTACAAGCGGCAAGCGTCCGAGGCGATGGACCTTTGGCGAGTGCGCTACAACACTGTCGCACAACCCGCCGAGAGCCTTTCTGGTGGCAACGTTCAACGCCTAGTGCTGTCGAGGGAGTTGGCCTCCGGACTCGAGGTGCTTGTTGCCGCCCAGCCCACCCGCGGCCTGGACTTCTCTGCCACGAATTTTGTGCGTAGCTCCTTGCGGGGATTGAGAGACGCGGGGGCCGGCGTCCTGCTGGTGTCCTCCGATCTTGACGAGTTGTTCGAGCTCTCCGACCGCCTTCTCGTGATGTACGGCGGGGGCATTGTGGCGCGCTTCAATGCGCCCTTTGACCGTCAAGCGGTGGGCGATGCCATGACAGGGGCACTCCGATGACCGGTGGCCTGCAACGCGCGGCATCCACCGTTCTGCTGGTTGTCGTCTCGTTCCTGCTCACAGCTTTGATTCTATGGGTCAGCGGCTACCGCGTGGGCACCGTCTTGTCCGGCATCATCCAAGGGTCGATAACCGCGACGGGTGCCGCAACCTCAACAATCCGCTGGACGATCCCGTTGCTGCTCATCGGTCTGGGGGTAGTGATCGGGTTCCGGGCGGGATTCTTCAACATCGGGGGGCAGGGACAGTTCTATGTGGGGGCCTGCTCGGCCCTCGTCGTCTCTTTGGGCTGGCGCGAAGGCCCGGTACCGCTGGTGATCATGTGTGGGATGATCGCAGCAATTTTGGCGGGGATGGCCTGGTCGCTGCTTCCTGGCTACCTACGCGTGCAGTTCGGCACTGACGAGGTGCTGACCACGCTGATGATGAGCTTCATCGGTGCGCTGGTGCTCCAGTACCTGACCGCTGGACCCTTGCGCAACCCGTCGGGAACAGGCCAGACAGCGGCCAGCGAGCGCATACCCGAAGCGTTCCGCATCACCGACAGCTCCGGCGTGTCGGTCACCGCTTTGCTCCTCGTCGGCGGTGTGGCCGTGCTGGTCTGGCTCCTATTGGAGCGCACCCGCTTCGGGTTGACGATGACGCTGGTCGGCAGAAACCCGACAATGGCCCGCTGGCAGGGCATAGACGTGCGCCGTGTGGGTCTCGGCACTTTCGCGCTCTCCGGGGCGCTGTCCGGCCTTGCTGGTGCGGTGGAGCTCTACGGCCCCGGGGCGCGACTTGTCACGGGGTTCTCACCTGAAGTGGGCTTCACTGCCGTAGTAGTAGCTCTGGTGGGCATGCTGAGCGTCTGGGGCACCGTAGTGGCCGCGGTCTTCTTCGGCGGCTTGCAGTCGGCCATCTTGTTCCTTCCAATCGTGACGGATCTTCCTCCGCCCGCCCTCGTGCTGCTTCACGGCATGGTGGCGTTCCTGGTCACCATCAAGTTCCGGGCTGTGCGGCGACGGCGGGGCGGGCTCGCTGCGAAACCGGTGGCGGGCTGATGGAACAGGTCCTCGCCACGACACTGCGCTCGGCGGCCCCGCTCGTGTTGGTCGCCACGGCGGGCGTTTTTGCATTCCGGGCGGGGATCTTCCACCTGGGGCTCGAAGGGCTGATGATCTCCGGCGCATTCACAACCGTGGCCATCGGCGATGCCACCGGATCGGTGGAACTTGGGATCCTTGCCGCCATCGGTGTGTGCATGGCGCTCTCTGCGGTCTATTGGTGGGTGATCGGCCCCCTCGGTGCAAACGTAATCATCGCCGGACTGGGGCTCACTTCAATCGGACTTGGAGGTACGGCCTTCGCTCTCGGGGCCATATTCGACTTACGCGGCTCCATGTTCACCGACGTTGTGCTTCCCCGTCCCGTGCGCGGGGCCACTTCAGGCCCCGGGGTTATCATCTCGGAGCATTCGATTCTGGTGTGGATCACCCCGCTGATCGTGCTGGTTGCCTGGATTGTATTGAGGCGGAGCCGGTTCGGACTGCGGCTTGCCGCGGTGGGCGAGTACCCGTTCGCAGCCCGCTCTGCGGGTGTGAATCCATCGATCGTGCGACTTCAGGCACTGCTCATCTCCGGCGCTCTGTGCGCTCTCGGCGGGGCGGAACTGTCGGTCGGGACACTGCGCAACTTCACCGAGAACATGACCAACGGGCGGGGCTTCATCGCCTTTGTGGCAGTCATTTTCGGGGCATGGCACCCCATTGGCGCTGCTCTCGCCGGACTGTTCTTCGGCTTCGCCGACGCCATCGGAATCCAATCGCAGATCAACATCACCGAACGAGTACCGCGAGAGTTCGTGCTGATGATCCCCTTCGTGCTCACGATATTCGCGGTATGGCTAGGCGGGCTCTGGAGGCGTCGCACCCTGGAAGCCGAAGCAGGCTACGCCGAACTGCGAGAGCCCGACTATTGAGCAAGCGGCCGCACCCTATCGGCCATTGCCGATTGGTCTCCTCACTCCGATAACCTGCTAGCAAATCCAAGAGGAGTGATCCCGGGCATGAATACGTTCAAGACATTTGTCCTGCTGGTGCTGATGGCGGCTTTGTTCGTGGCTGTCGGCGGACTGCTGGGCGGCAGCGGCGGACTGGCTATCGGGATTGTCATCGCAGTAATCGTGGTGGGCGGGTCGTACTGGTTTAGTGACAAGCTGGCCATTGCCTCAGCCCGGGCCGTACCGGTCACTCCTGAACAGCTTCCCCAGTACCACGCCATCATGGAAGAGCTCACCACAAAAGCCCAGATTCCGATGCCCAAGCTGTATGTGAGCCCCAATCCCCAGCCCAACGCCTTCGCCACCGGCCGCAATCCCAAACACGCCGCGGTGGCTGTCACCGAAGGACTCATCAACCACCTGACGTGGGATGAGATTCGGGGTGTGCTGGCCCACGAGCTGGCTCACATCCGCAATCGGGACATCCTCATCGGCTCGGTGGCCGCGGCCATCGCCATGGCCATCACCTTCGCGTCGCGCATCGCGGTGTGGGGCATGATCTTCTTCGGCGGCCGAGGCCGCGACAACGGCCCTGGGGAACTGGTCGGAGTCATCCTGGCCGCCATCTTGGCTCCCATCGCCGCCAGCCTGCTCCAGATGGCCATCAGCCGCACCCGCGAGTACCAAGCCGACGCCTCCGCCGCCCGGCTCATCGGCGACGGCGAGCCCCTGGCCCGAGCGCTGGAGAAGCTCAATGCCGCCTCCCAGCGCATCCCGGTCAACGTCCCGGCGGAGCAGGCATCGCACTACATCGTCAATCCCCTCACCGGCCGGACCAACTTCCGCAGCCTGTTCAGCACCCACCCCCCCGCCGAGGAGCGCATCCGCCGCCTCCGCGCCGGCGAGTGGGTCCCCCAGGCGTACTAAGCCGCAGCCATCCCTAGGAAAAACCCTAAGAAATCAGGCCGACGGCGTTTCGTTAGGATTTTAGGGGCATAAAATCCTAAATTTTGGAGCACATCGGTGTGATTTAGGGTTTTAGGGCCATAAAACCCTAAATGGCCGGTTACAGCTCCCAGCAGGCTATCGTTGGCACCGGAAGGAACAGATCGATGACAAGCGTCGAAGCAAACCTGATATCCGCTGAGGAACATTGGGAGATGTTCGACAATGCTGCGCGCCGCCATCTGGACATGAGTGGTTCGGAATTCGCGCTCCGCTGGGACAGAGGCGAGTACTTCGACAGGGACGAGCCGTGGGTGATGTACGTCGCTGGCTTGCGGCCGGATGGCTGGGCGCGCTGAGAAAGAGGCGTTTGGCAACTTCCGAGACATGGTCCAAGAGGCCGTCTCATGCTTCGCCACCGCCCGTGTAATCGGAAGCACGAAGGAGCTCGATGAGCGGGGAACCCTCACAGCGAACTCCGGGGCGGAAGTGCCACTTACGTCTGCTGAGCAACCCATTGCCATAGCCTTCTTCATCCACTACACGATTCGCCGGATCAACGGTCAGTGCAAAGTCTCCACTGACGGCTATGTCCACAATGTGCTGCTGGACGGGGAGTTGGCGGTGGAGTTTCACTGGCACCCGAGTGAGGGCACCCGCGTCTGGTTTCCCCACGTACACCCTCGGTTCGCTGGTTCGGGTCGGGATCGAGGAAAAATGCACATCCCGTCGGGAAGGATCCTCATTGAGGACGTTCTGATATTTGCCCACGAGCGAGGTGCTCAACCAAGAAGGGCAGACTGGGAGGAGATTGTGACACGCAACAAGGAGCGAATTGCCAAAGAGTTGACGTGGGGAACCCCTTCCACGCTGATATACAACCCTCAGCATGAAGAGCTGTAGATTCCGTCCTGTCAGTCTCGAAAGTTGCCAAACTGCAAGGGGATAGCGAAATCGGCCTCTTTGAGGGCGGCGATCACCTCTTGGAGCATGTCCCGCTTCTTGCCGCTCACCCGCAGTTGACCCCCCTGGGTCTGCGATGAGACCCCCTTCATGCCCAGGTTCTTGATGAACTTGTTCAACTCCCGAGCCTTGTCGGCTGAGATCCCCGCGGCCAGCGCCGCCTCCTGCCGAACGGTCCCCCCGGCGGCATCAGCCACCGGCCCGTAGTTCACCCCCTTCAGCGACACCTTGCGCCGCACCAGCTTCTCCTCCAGCACTTGGCGGGCGGCTGCCAACCGGTCCTCGTTGGACGACCTCAGTGTGATCACCCCATCGCCCAGCGCCACCTCGCTGCCGGTGTTCTTGAAGTCGTAGCGGCTGTGGATCTCCCTCGCGGCCTGGTCCACCGCATTGCGGACCTCCTGCATGTCCAGCTCAGAAGAAACATCAAACGTCGGCATCACCCGAACCTACCGCACCCTTAGCGGAGATATTCATGCCGACAGGGGACGGCAACCTGAGAAACTGTCACCTAATCCCGTATCATGTCCTCGTAGCGTTGCCAAGGGGAGACGGCCATGACGTCCACGCCTGAATCAGAGGTGTATCACATCACAGATGAGGAGCTTGATGTGTTGATCGAAGCGACTCTGCAAGACGCTGGGGTAGAACTGGAAGAGCTGCGGCGCCAAGCCCAACTCGGCAGGTTCGAGTCGGAGAAGCTTCGGCGGACATGGTTCTCGGTCGTGGGTCTCGGCCGCGGCTAGTTATCGTCGATTCTAGAAATGGCAGAAAGCCTTGAAAAACAGGCGCGCCGTTTTGCCGACGATATTTCAGATCTGCTCAACAGGACCGTCACGGACGGTATCCGCGTCTCGTCTCTGAAGACCGCCGACGGATACGGCATCATCGGAGTAGGGGTCTCAAAGAACCGCTCAACCTCACTGCCGATCCCGATTACTCCCGCGAAGAAAGACGCTGTGGTCTTCCTCTACCTGCTGCACTCATATGAGCCCGACCCCGAGGGCGTCTACCTGACCATGACGCAGAGCACCATGAGCCTCTACACATCGCCATCGATGGAGGACGACCAACTGATCGTCGGCATTGACTACGCCCGGAACCCCGGCAATCAGTTCCCAGGAGCGCACCTTCACGTAGCTGGCCTGCGAGACGATCTAGATGCCGTCTACCTGGGTGATGAGCGCAAAACCCGCAAGCTCCGCGACCTCCATATTCCGGTAGGAGGCAAGCGCTTTCGACCCAGTCTCGAAGACCTCGTGGAGTTCATGGTCACAGAAGAGATGGTCGACCCACGGCCTGACTGGAAACAAGTGGTCAAAGAACACAGAGCGCGATGGGAAGCCATCCAGCTGAAAGCAGCAGTGCGCCGAAATCAAGAAGACGCCGCTGCTGCCCTGCGTGAAGCTGGCTGGGATGTAATCGCACCTGACTTCGAAACATAGAGCCTTGTCACAGAGGGTCGTTGCAATGCGACTGCCCAGATCAACTAGTGATGGACATTCGGCAGCGCTCCCGAATTCGAGTGGGGAAGCCAACATGCGGGCCGGTAGTGTGGTTCCTCGTTGGGTCGGTGCCCGAGCGGCCAAAGGGAACGGGCTGTAAACCCGTCGGCATAGCCTTCGGAGGTTCAAATCCTCCCCGGCCCACACAGCAGAAAATTACCCAGCCCGCTAATGGGTGCCTCTGGGTCTGAGTTCCACGAATCGAGCCCATGCATCCGGATCGCCTGCTAGTTCAGCCAGGGCGATATCCCTTTCAACCAGTGCTTGTTGAAGATCCAGGCTCTGCGTCTGATCGGGAGGCATTCGCGATGCAATCGCCGCTGCTGCGAGCTCAGTCAGGGGCTTACCAATCGCCTGTCGATAGTTGAAGCCGATGAGCTGCATGATCGTCAATGTCTCGGCCGCAAGAATCGACTCGAGCGCATCCAGCACCTGTGGCTCAAGCACTTCCTGTCCTGACGCCTCCATCAGTTGCCGGATCAAGGGCAACAGGTTCTCGGTGATGAAGTTAACGTCTTCCGCTGACAGCCGTTGCGCAACCAGCTCGTCGTCGAAAGCCTGAGCGATCCGTACCAATTCGGACTTGTCAGCAAGCAGCTCATTGACGATGTCCTCTAGGGCCGCGATCGTCTCCTTGTCCCTCTTCCGCGCCTTCGCCGTAGAAATCCGATCCGCCACAGCGGCAGCGGCGTTTCGGACAGCAGCCTCTGATAACAAAGCACTTAGTTCCTGAAGAGCCGGATCCATGCCTTGAGACTACGCCGCTCAGCAACACTTCAATGTAACTAAGTGCTAGCAACTAGCCGGGGCCTCCGGAAGCACCTACAGCGATCAGGACAAGGGGACATCCAGACCCTCCGGCCACACTAGGGCGGTTCACACCGCCAACCCCCAATGGCTGCGCGTGTCTACTTTTTTGCATTTTCTGATTATTTTCAAGGAGGATTGTGTCACTGAGGTCGGTATAATTTCATTTATGGAATTTACGTTGAATCCCAGCACAAGCAGCGCTTATTCCAGTGTTGATGGGGGTTTCGAGTTTCCGGACTTCTCTGAGGCGGGCGCTTCGGAGCTGTTGGGTTTGATGGGCCAGGTTGATCTGCTGCGCCGCCGGGCTGAGGGGTATCTGGTGGGGCTGGTTGTCCGATACGGCGAACTCCAGGGGCCGGGTGCGGCTGCCACGGTGTGCCACCAATTCGGCATCAGCGCCTACCGGGCCCGCCAACTGGCCAGGACGGCCCGGGGAGTCGCGGCTATGCCCCAGATTCTCGGTGCGATCCAGGATGGTCTCATTTCGGCGGATCAGGCCGGGATGGTGTCCGAGTCGCACAAGCGCGCGCCGATGAGCGAACAAGATCAACAAGAGCTGTTGGATCTGGGTGGCTGGCAGGGCCATGACGAGTTCAAGAAGACTGTCGCCGCTCGCGAAGACCAGCGCCGCGCCGACGACGGGATGAGCCGGGCCGAGCGCCAGCGGGCCCGCCGATCCGCCAAGGTGTTCGACGGCACAGGCGGCATGGTCGTTTTGCACGCCGAGCTCGACCAGGTGTCCGGCGACCGAGTCAAGGTGGCCCTCGGCGCCATGAACGCCAAGATGCTCGGCGACGACATCGCCTTCGACCCGATCCGCACCTTCGAGCAGCGCAACGCCGACGCGCTGGTGGCGCTCATCACCCAACAGCCGGCCGACAACGCCGAACCCGCAGCGGGCGGATTGGATTGCGGGATCCGCCCGCAGAAGACGGTGCTGGTGGTCTCCGCCGACTACGACGCCATCGAGAGCGGACTGAAGAACGCAGGGCTCATAGATGGCGCCCCCATCGACCTAGACGAGATCCGCCGCATCGCCTGCGAAGCAGAGATCGTGCCGATGATCTTTGGTGCCGACGGGCAGCCTCTCTATGTGGGGAGAGCCCAAAGAGCGGTAACCAAGGCCCAGAAGCTGGCCCTGTACAAAAGAGACGGGGGCTGTGTGGGCTGCGGCCTCAGGCCTCAGGTGTGCGACGCCCACCACATCCTTCCGTGGGATCAAAACGGGCCCACCGACATCACCAACCTGGTGCTGTTGTGCCCCCGCTGCCACACCAAAATCCACAAACACCACCACACCATCGAACACGACACTCAGACCGGGCGATACCTACTCCAACCCCCGCCCCGCCCCAGCCCCACAGCCCACCCGCCGCCCGCTGAACGACTGATCGCTGCCTGATCGGGCACTTGACCGTTACGAAATCTAGCTAGGTCAGATCTTCCAGTCTTGCAGCATGAGCTGCATCACGGTTACGTCTAGCCAGCGGCCGAATTTGCGGCCTACTTCGCGTTCGATGCCGGCTACTTCGAATCCCACGGAGCGGTGGATGGCGACCGATGCCTCATTGCCTCCGGAAATCCGGGCGATCACGGTGTGGAAACCGTGGCTCTGAGCCAGGGCGATCAGCTCCGCCAGCAGATCCCGGCCGATGCCCTTGCCTCGATGGTCCTGGTGGACGTACACCGAGTTCTCCACGGTGGTGTTGTAGGCACAACGAGAATGGAAGGGCGACAGCGAGGAGAAGCCCAGCACGGTGTCATCGTCGTCATCGGGGGTGGCCACCAGCACGGCGTGAACCCCGCTGCGGTCTTGCAGCCAGGTGCGCTGGGCAGCCAAGGTGCGAGGCTCCAGTTCGAAAATGCTGGTCCCGTTCAGGATCTCGTAGTTGATGATTTCGCGGATGCCTTCGGCATCAGCCAGCCGAGCCGCACGAATCGCCACCCGGCTCACCGTATCGCCTGCGGAGTCCCAAACCGGCTTTCCGCGGCATCTCGCAGGGTGGCAATATTGGCCCCGGACAGGGATAGAGTTCCCAGCCCGCCTCCTTAGCTCAGTCGGCAGAGCGTTTCCATGGTAAGGAAGAGGTCGAGAGTTCGATTCTCTCAGGAGGCTCAGGGCCCCTTCGGCGGTTTCCAGCGTTGGAAGGGCCCCGGGGCGGCGTAGCTCAGTCGGTAAGAGCGCTCGACTCATAATCGAGAGGTCGCCAGTTCGAGTCTGGCCGCCGCTACCACCCACCCTTTCGCCCTGCCGTGGGCCGGCGATAGGGTGGCTCTATCGAACCCGCAGCATCTCGCGAGCACGTCCCCGAGGACGCCGAACTGGTGGAAGCCGCCCGCCGCGGCGACCGCGACGCGTTCAACGAGCTAGTCCGGTCCACCTACCGAGACATCTACGCCTTGGCCTATCGGCTCACCGGCAACCGGGAGGACGCGGGCGATGTGGTGCAAGACGCCTATGTCCGGGCCTACCGGGCGATTCGCCGCTTCCGGGGCGACTCCAGTTTCTCCACCTGGATGTACCGCATTACCAACAACTGCGCGTCCACGCATTTGAGCCGCCGAACCCGCCAACGCACCGAGGAACTGAGTGACGACGTCCCCATCGTCGATCTGCGGCCCGAGCAGGACCCGAGCCTGCGAGCCGAGGCCGCCGTCCTGCGCCACCACATCGACCGAGCGATACGGGCGCTGCCCGAGCGGTTGCGCCAGGTGGTGGTGCTGCGTGATCTGCACGACCTCTCTCACAGTGAGATCGCCGCCGAGTTGGGCATCACCACCTCTGCGGCCAAGGTCCGACTCCATCGGGCCCGTCAGCGGCTTCGTACCGTGTTGCAACGCACAACTGAGTTCGGCGCCGACCAAGCCGCGCTCGCGGACCAAGGACACCAAGACGAGGCGGCCTCATGATCAATGACGCCACCCGGTCATTCGACCACCGTCCCCCAGCCGAGGCGCCACCCACCCTGGTGTGGAAGGTCATGGCCCGGCTCGACCAGTACGACCGGCGCCGACAGCTCATCCGGCGCTTCCTGGCCGCCACCACCCTGGCGGTTATCACCGTCCTCTTCCGCCGTCGAGCCCGCCGATAGTCGCGCTTCCCGCGCGATTTCGTATTGGGATGGCCTCTATTGATATCCATGACTCCGACAGGTCTTGTCGAAGGAGGGCGCGCGATTTCGTATTGGGATGGCCCCGGCCGGCGCTGTAGCCTTGTCTTGCCCCTAACGAACGAAGGGCAGTGGCTCAATTGGTAGAGCACCGGTCTCCAAAACCGGCGGTTGGGGGTTCGAGTCCCTCCTGCCCTGCGCAAGCAAGCCCGTCTCCCTAGTGCCGGGTGCACTGGAGTCAGCATGACCGACCTGAACCGACAACAGAAGAGGATGGCCAAGAAGCAGGGCTTTGTCGACGAGGAAGGCACCCCGGTCCGCGACCGCCGCCAGCCTCGCAATCAGCCCCGCCCCGGCGAAGAGCGGGTAGGACCGGTCCAGTTCCTGCGCGAGGTGCGCGGCGAGCTCCGCAAGGTGTCGTGGCCCCGGCGCGATGAAGTCGTCAACTACTCCATCGTGGTGCTGGTGGTGTTGGTGCTGCTCACCGCGGCCATCGGTTTGCTCGACTGGGGCTTCAGCGAAGCCATCCTGAAATTGTTCGATCGATGAGTCCCGAGGTAGACGAAACCGAAATGACTGACCTCTTCCCCACCACCACCGCCGATGAGACCGAATCCGATTCCGAGACGGTCGACGCCGACACCCCGGTTGACGCCGCCGAGGCCGCGGCCGCACTGCTGCCCACCGGGCCGGGCACCCAACCCGAACCCGAGGTCCCCGACCCAGTTGGCGACAGCTTTCTTGACGACGCTGCCCTGACAGAAGATGCGGCCGAGGTAATCGACGCCGAAGACCTGGTCTATGAGAAGGCCGAAGAAGAAGTCGAAACCATCAGCCCCTACGACATGCCCGGGAAGTGGTACGTGGTCCATACCCAGTCGGGCTATGAGAACAAGGTCCAGCAGAACATCGAAGCCCGCCGCAAGACCATGGACATGGAGAGCCACATCCACGAAACCGTCATCCCCATGGAAGACGTGGTGGAGTTCAAAGCCGGCAAGAAGGTCACCACCAAGAAGAAGATGTTTCCCGGCTATCTGCTGGTCCGAGCCGAGATGAACGACATCTCTTGGGAAGTGATCCGCAACACTCCCGGCGTGACCGGCTTTGTGGGCCACGGTCGCCGGGGCAGCAAGCCCTCCGCCCTCAAGCGCAAGGACGTGGAGAACTTCCTCCAAGTCAAGACCGACGGCGAGCAGACTGTCCGCCGCACCAAGCCCCGCCTTCTCTACGAGGTGGGCGAGACCATCCGGGTCAAAGAAGGTCCCTTCGCCGACTTCTCCGGCGAGGTGGCCGAGATCAACGAGGACCAGCTCAAGGTGAAGGTGTTGGTCAACATCTTCGGCCGGGAGACCCCCGTCGAGCTTGAGTTCTCCCAAGTCGCCAAATTGTAAGAAGGCTTGAGTTCTCCCAAGTGGCCAAATTGTAAGAAGATTCAAGCTCTCTCAAGTCGCCAAGCAGCAAGACGACCTAGCCAGAAGGGGCACAGTCATGGCTCAAAAAAAGGTAGCCACCACCATCAAAATCCAGATTCCGGCCGGCCAGGCCACCCCGGCACCCCCGGTGGGCACTGCGCTCGGCCCCCACGGCGTGGCCATCATGGACTTCTGCCGGGACTACAACGCCAAGACCGAGGACAAGCGGGGCCAGATCATCCCGGTGGAGATCACCATCTACGAAGACCGCACGTTCACCTTCATAACCAAGACCCCGCCCACCTCGTTTTTGATTCGCGAGGCGGCCAGTCTGGAAAAGGGATCAATGGAGCCGGGCCGCGAATTGGTCGGCACCATCACCGACGCCCAGTGCGCTGAGATCGCCAAGATCAAGATGCCCGACCTCAACACCGACGACCTCGAGCAAGCCAAGCTGCAAGTGGCCGGAACCGCCCGCAGCATGGGCATCACGGTGGAGTAGGAAAGGGAGCCGACATGGCGAAGAATGGCAAGCGGTACAGCGATGCCGCCCAGCGCTACGACAAGCAACACCCGCACACCGCCCAAGAGGGCGTCGAGCTGGTGAAGAGCTTGGCCGCGGCAAAATTCGACGAGACCTTGGAACTCGCTGCCCGTCTGGGGGTTGATCCCCGCAAGGCCGAGCAGATGATCCGGGGAACGGTCAGCCTGCCCTCGGGCACCGGCACCGACGTCCGGGTGGCGGTGTTCGCACAGGGCGAAGCGGCTGCGCAGGCCAGCGAGGCCGGGGCCGACGTGGTGGGCGCCGACGATCTCGCCGAGCAGGTACAGGCCGGCCAGATGGACTTCGACGTGGCCATCGCCACCCCCGACATGATGCCGGTGGTGGGAAAGCTCGGAAAGGTCCTGGGCCCACGAGGGCTCATGCCCAACCCGAAGACCGGCACGGTTACCGACGACGTGGCCAAAGCAGTGGGCGAGTTCAAGAGCGGCAAAGTGGAATACCGCACCGACCGCCAGGGCAATGTCCACGTTCCGGTGGGCAAGGTCAGCTTCGAGGCCGATGCCCTGGTGGCCAACATCCGCGCCGTCATGGAGGAGATCAATCGGGCCAAGCCCGCAGCCCTCAAGGGCCGATATATACGCAAGGTCGCCATCTCCTCCACCATGGGACCCAGCGTCCGGCTGGATCCCGCCGACTTGGGCGCCAGCAACTGATTTGGTACCTTTTGTCGCTCACAAATAATCGATTTGCCGCAGACATCAGGCGCAGTGCCCCGCACCGCTTAATCGGCTGACACTCGGTTCCCACCGAGTCGTTGGCCAGCCTGACGAGGTGAACCCTCCCGAAACTCGTGGGGCGTTCGCACGTTAGCGGCGCCCCATTGCTGGTTTTTGCGGAAGGTTCAGCAAGCTGATGGAAAATCCCCGCCCCGAGAAAGTGGCTGTCGTGGACGAGGTGCGCGACCGCATCTCCTCCACCGAGGCGGTGGTCCTCACCGACTACCGCGGCCTCGACGTGCCGGCCTTGGCCGATCTGCGCCGCCAGCTGCGCGAGGCCGGCGGCGAATACAAGGTGTACAAGAACACCCTCACCCGTTTCGCGGCCCGCGAGCTGAACCTCGACTTGGACGAGATGCTGGTGGGCCCCACTGCGCTGGCTTTCGTTGGCAACCGAGAAGACGGCACCCCCGGCGACGCGGTGTCGTTGGCCAAGGCCCTGTGCCAGTACGCCGAGGACTCCAGCTTCCTGTCGATCAAGGGAGGGGTGCTCGACGGTCAGGTGCTCTCATCCGACGAGGTGAGCGCCCTGTCCAAACTGGGCACCCGAGACGAGATCCTGGCTGAAATCGTCGGGCTGCTGGAAGCCCCCTTGACCGAGATGGCCGGGCTGCTGGAAGCCCCGCTGGTGGAGATGGCAGGCCTACTGGACGCTCCGCTGGTCGAGACGGCCGGACTGCTGGAGTCGCTGAGCGAGAAGGGCGGCGGCGCATGACCCCGCTCAATCACGCCAGCGCAAACGATCGATAACCACTAACCACTGACAAAGGAATGAGAAACAGCCATGTCCAAAGTTGACGAGATTCTGGACTCCATCGGGTCCATGACCGTGCTCGAGCTCTCCGAGCTCAAAGAAGCCTTCAAAGAGCGCTTCAACGTAGAGGCGGCGGCCCCTGCCGCAGCCATGCCCATGATGATGGCCCCGGGCGCCGCCGACGGCGGAGACGGCGGAGGCGCTGCTGAGGAGCAGAACGAATTCGACGTGGTCCTGACCAGCGCGGGCGAAAAGAAGATCCAGGTCATCAAAGAGGTGCGCACCCTCACCAACCTGGGCCTAAAAGACGCCAAAGAGCTGGTGGACAACGCCCCCAAGCCCGTCTTGGAGAAGGCCTCCAAGGAGGACGCCGAAAAGGCCAAGGAGCTCATCGAAGCCGCAGGTGGGGCTGTCGAGCTCAAGTAGCTCGACAACAGCCCAGTTACCAGCAAAATTCATGTCGGGCTTGGCTTGTAAACCATGCCCGCGCCGCGTATCATTCCTTGATACCCGCTCGCTTGTCTCCCCGGCCACGCCTTCTCCCTTGTCGCGGCCGCGTTTACGGGATTCCGTCGTCCCGTTGACGTTCAGGGATTCAGGCAGCACACCGGCGTTGCCCATCCACCACACCACCTCAGGAGCTCACCTTGGCCCCCCGAACGGCGACCCGCGACCGCTACTCCTTCGGAAACCTGGAGGATGTTCTTCCCCTGCCCGATCTCATCGCGGTGCAGAAGGACTCTTTCCAATGGTTCATCCGGCAGGGTTTGGCCGATGCCTTCCGCGACATCAGCCCCATCAAAGACTTCTCGGAGACCCTTCAGCTCGAGTTGGAGTTCGACCCCGACGATGAAGACCTGAACCCCGGCCCCCGCTGGGGCACCACGGTGGAAGAGTGCAAAGAGAAGGACATGACCTACTCGGCACCCATCCTGGTGCAGGCCCGGTTCTCCAACCGCAACACCGGCGAGATCATCGAGCAGATCGTGTTCTTGGGCGACTTCCCGGTGATGACCGACAAGGGCACGTTCATCGTCAACGGCACCGAGCGGGTGGTGGTCTCGCAGCTCGTGCGCTCCCCCGGCGTGATCTTCCAGCCCGGTGAGCGGTTCCGACTTCGCAACCTGAGCAAGCACCAGCTCGTCACCGGCACCATCCACCCCTACCGGGGCGAGTGGATCGAGTTCGACGTCGAGCACAAGCCGGGCCGCAACCCCACGGCCGGCGCCCGAGTGGCCCGCAAGCGCCGCATGAGCCTGTTCACGCTGCTGCGGGCCTTGGGGTACGACGAGGAGGGTGCTCCCGGCTTCCTGGATCGCTTTGTGGCCCACTTCGACTTCTTGGCCGATCAATGGGAGAGCGACAAGCACCAGCACGTCAGCCAAGACGACGCCCTCCTGGAGATCTACAAGCGGGCCCGTCCCGGCGAGCCCCAGTCGGTGGAGGCAGCTCGCAACTACTTCCGCAACGCCTTCTTCGAGAGCCGCCGCTATGACCTGTCCCGAGTGGGCCGCTACAAGCTCGACCGCAAGCTGGGTCCCGAGCTGGACCGCATCGAAGAGCTGTTCGGCTTGACGCTTGAGCGTCCTGAAGCCGACCAGCCGGTGCTCTCCCCTGCCGAGGTGCTGGCCACCTGCACCTACCTCCTGCACCTGGTGAAGTTCGAGCCGGGTTACCGCCTCGACGACCAGGACCACTTCGCCAATCGCCGCATCCGCTCGGTGGGCGAGCTGATCCAGAACCAAGTGCGCATCGGCCTGTCCCGCATGGAGCGAGTGGTGCGCGAGCGCATGACCACTCAAGACGTGGAGGCCATCACCCCCACGTCCCTCATCAACAACCGCCCGGTGGCCGCGGCCATCAAAGAGTTCTTCGGCACCAGCCAGCTCTCCCAGTTCATGGACCAGGTGAACCCGCTGTCGGGTCTCACCCATCGCCGTCGTCTTTCGGCGCTGGGCCCGGGCGGACTGTCCCGCGAGCGGGCCGGGTTCGAAGTGCGCGATGTCCACTTCTCCCACTACGGCCGGATGTGCCCCATTGAGACTCCCGAGGGCCCCAACATCGGCTTGATCGGCGCCCTGGCCTCCTATGGCCGGGTCAACGAATTCGGATTCATCGAGTCCCCCTACCGCAAGGTGGTCAACGGCCAAGTCACCGACGACATCATCTGGCTGGCCGCCGATGACGAGGAGGAGTATGTGGTGGCCCAGGCCAACGCCCCCCTCGACAGCCAGAACCGGTTCGTGAACGACCGGGTGCTGGTCCGGCGTTCTCCCCAAGCGGCCACCATGAAGGGCTTGCAGGCCCAGCTTGAGCAAGAGGTGTTCTTCGGGGCCACCACCGAGATTTCCTCGGTGCCCCCCGACGAGGTCCAGCTCATGGACGTCTCCCCCAAGCAGATCGTCTCGGTCGCCACCGCGCTCATCCCCTTCCTCGAGCACGACGACGCCAACCGCGCCCTCATGGGGGCCAACATGCAGCGCCAGGCCGTTCCGCTGGTCCGGCCCGAGGCCCCGTATGTGGGAACCGGCATCGAGGGCAAGGCCGCCCGCGACGCAGCCGACATGATCATCGCCAAAGAAGACGGCACTCTCACCGATATCGCCGGCAACAGCATCACGGTCGACTACAAGAGCTCCGGTTCCACCACCTACAAGCTCATGAAGTTCGAGCGGTCCAACCAGGACACCTGCATCAACCAAAAGGCGCTGTTGCAGGTGGGCGGCCGGTTCCGCAAAGGCGACATCCTGGCCGACGGCCCGTCCACCGACCACGGCGAGATGGCCCTGGGCAAGAACCTGCTGGTGGCCTTCATGGCCTGGGAGGGCTACAACTTCGAGGATGCCATCATCCTGAGCGACCGGCTGGTGCGCGACGACGTGCTCACCTCCATCCACATCCACGAGCACGAGATCGATGCCCGCGACACCAAGCTCGGCCCCGAGGAGATCACCCGCGACATCCCCAACCTGTCGGAGGAGATCCTGGCCGACCTCGACGAGGAGGGGATCATCCGCCCCGGTGCCGAAGTAGGTCCCGGCGATGTGCTGGTGGGCAAGGTCACCCCCAAGGGCGAGACCGAGCTGACCCCTGAAGAGCGCCTGTTGCGGGCCATCTTCGGCGAGAAGGCCCGAGAGGTGCGAGACACCAGCCTCAAGGTCCCCCACGGGGAGAACGGCAAGGTCATCGACGTCAAGAAGTTCAACCGGTTCGCCGGCGATGAGCTGCCTCCCGGAGTGAACCAACTGGTTCGGGTGTACGTGGCCCAGAAGCGGAAGATCTCGGTGGGCGACAAGCTGGCCGGACGGCACGGCAACATGGGCGTCATCTCCAAGATCCTCCCGATGGAGGACATGCCCCATCTCGCCGACGGAACCCCGGTGGACATCATCCTGAACCCCCTGGGAGTTCCCTCCCGGATGAACGTGGGCCAGGTGCTCGAAGCCCACTTGGGCTACGCCGCCCGCTGGGGCTGGGACATCAACGGCACCGTGGGCCGCGAGCCCGAGCGGGGCGACGGCCGCAAGACCCGCCCCACCACCCGGGCGTCCACGCTGGTCTCCACTCCGGTGTTCGACGGCGCCCATTGGGACGAGGCCGGACACTCTGGCCAGCACCCCACCATCCAGCAGCTACTGGCCAGCATCAAGCCCGAGACCACCGATGGCGAACGCCTGATCGGCGAAGACGGCAAGGCCGTCCTCTACAACGGCCGCACCGGCGAGCCCTACGACAACCGGATCATGGTCGGCTACATGTACATACTGAAGCTGGCCCACTTGGTGGACGACAAGATCCACGCTCGCTCCACCGGCCCGTATTCGATGATCACCCAGCAGCCGCTGGGCGGCAAGGCCCAGTTCGGCGGCCAGCGCTTCGGCGAGATGGAAGTCTGGGCGCTGGAGGCCTATGGCGCGGCCTACTGCCTCCAAGAGCTGCTCACCATCAAGTCCGACGACGTCCTCGGCCGAGTGCGGGTGTACGAGGCCATCGTCAAGGGCGACAACATCCCCGAGCCGGGCATTCCGGAGAGCTTCAAAGTGCTCATCAAGGAAATGCAGGCCCTGTGCCTGAACGTGGAGGTCAGGGACACCGCCGGCCAGCAGGTGGAGATCACCGAGCTGGACGACGATGCCTTCCGCACCTCCGAGGAGTTGGGCATCGACATCTCACGCCCCGAGCGGGGATCTGACGACGAAGACGAGCGCCGCGTCATCGGGAGGAGCTTCTAGATGTTGGACGTCAACGCATTCGACCAGCTCTCCATCGGGCTGGCCACCGCCGATGCCATTCGAACGTGGTCCAACGGCGAGGTGAAGAAGCCCGAGACCATCAACTACCGCACGCTTCGCCCCGAAAAGGACGGCCTGTTCTGCGAGAAGATCTTCGGGCCCACCAAGGACTGGGAGTGCTACTGCGGCAAGTACAAGCGCATCCGCTTCAAGGGCATCATCTGCGAGCGGTGCGGCGTGGAGGTGACCCGCTCCAAGGTGCGCCGGGATCGGATGGGCCACATCGAGCTCGCCGCTCCCGCGGTGCACATCTGGTATCTGCGGGGTACGAGGTCGTGGTTGGCCTATCTGCTCATGGGCACCGAGCCCAAGGAGGAGTTGAAGGCCAAGCAGCTCGAGAAAGTCATCTACTTCGCGGCCAACTTGGTTACCGAGGTGGACGAGGAGGAGCGCCACAAGCGGCTTCCCGAACTCGAGCGGGAAATGCACGAGGAGATCGAGGCCATCCGCGAGGAGCATCAAGAGCGGCGCGATGAGCGCATGGCCGAGCTGGAGGCCGAGCTCGCCGAGGTGGAGACCTCCGATGCCAGGGATCTGGACAAGCGGCAGAAGGCGGCCGAGAAAGACCTGCTAGCCCTGGAAGAGGAGTACGCCGAGGAAATCGAGATGGTCGAGCGGGCTTTCGAGGAGTTCTCCAGCCTGTTCCCCCGCAAGATCATTGAGGACGAAGAGCTGTGGCGGGAGATGGAGGATCGCTACGGCGAGCTGTTCTCCGGCGGCATGGGTGCGGCGGTCATAGCCACCCTCATCGACAGCGTCGATCTCGACGAGGAGGAGCGCAAGCTCCGGGAGCAGCTCGACCCCCCCGAGGGCCAGAAGAAGCTGTCCCAACAGCGCGAGCAGAAGGCCATCAAGCGGTTGAAGATCGTGTCGGCGTTCAATCGGCGCGACCAACACGGCCGGCGCATCAACGACCCCCGGGCCATGATCCTGGACGCCGTCCCCGTCATCCCCCCCGAACTGCGCCCCATGGTGCAGCTGGACGGCGGCCGCTTCGCCACCTCAGACCTGAACGACCTCTACCGGCGGGTCATCAACCGGAACAACCGGCTCAAGCGCCTACTCGACCTCGGGGCCCCCGAGATCATCGTCAACAACGAGAAGCGCATGCTCCAGGAGGCCGTCGACGCCCTGTTCGACAACGGCCGCCGGGGACGTCCAGTGACCGGTCCGGGCAACCGGCCCCTCAAGTCGCTGTCAGACATGCTCAAGGGCAAGCAGGGCCGCTTCCGCCAGAACCTCTTGGGCAAGCGGGTTGACTACTCCGGCCGTTCGGTCATCGTGGTCGGCCCCACCCTCAAGCTGCACCAGTGCGGCCTGCCCAAGCTCATGGCCTTGGAGCTGTTCAAGCCCTTCGTCATGAAGAAGCTGGTAGAAGAAGACTTGGCCCAGAACATCAAGTCGGCCAAGCGGATGGTTGAGCGCCGCCGTCCCCAGGTATGGGACGTGCTCGACGAGGTCATCCAAGAGCATCCTGTGCTGCTGAACCGAGCCCCCACCCTGCACCGCCTCGGCATCCAGGCGTTCGAGCCCGTGCTGGTGGAAGGCAAGGCCATTCAGATCCACCCGCTGGTGTGCACCGCCTTCAACGCCGACTTCGACGGCGACCAGATGGCAGTTCACCTGCCGCTGTCGGCCCAGGCCCAGGCCGAGGCCCGAGTGCTGATGCTCTCGGCCAACAACGTGCTGAGCCCCGCTCACGGTCGTCCTCTGGTCACGCCCGGCCAAGACATGATCATCGGGGCCTACTACCTCACTGAGGAAGTGGAGGGCGCGCTGGGCGAGGGGCGGGTATTCCGCCACCAGCACCAGATCGAGCGGGCCTACGAAGGCGGCGAGGTCGCGCTTCACGCCCGCATCGAGTACCGCATCCCCGAGCTGGTGGAAACCCCGGCCAACGGCGATGCCGCCACCTACACGCCCACCACGGTGGGCCGGGCGCTGTTCAACAGCACGCTGCCCGACGACTTCCCCTATGTGAACCGGGTGGCCACCAAGCGGGACATCACCACAATCGTGGACAAGCTGGCCCAGCAGTACACCAAGGAGGTTGTGGCCAGCAGCCTCGATGCTCTGAAGAACCTGAGCTTCGAGTACGCCAGCCAGTCTGGACTCACCGTGTCGGTGGACGACATCAAAGTCCCCCACGACAAGAAGAACATCCTGGACCGCTACGAGAAAGAAGCCGACAAGGTCGAAAACCAGTTCCGACGGGGCATCATCACCGACGGTGAGCGCCGCCAGAAAGAGGTTGAGATATGGACTGAGGCCACCGAGATGGTGCGTCAGCGCATGGAGGCGGTGCTCCAATCTGAGAAGTTCAACCCCATCGACATGATGGTGGGATCCGGCGCCCGGGGCAACATGATGCAGGTCCGCCAGATCGCGGGCATGCGGGGCCTCGTGGCCAACCCCCGCGGCGACATGATCCCCCGTCCCATCAAGAGCAACTTCCGCGAGGGCCTGGCGATGCTCGAATACTTCATCGCCACTCCTGGTGCCCGAAAGGGCTTGGTGGACACCGCGCTGCGCACCGCGGACTCCGGCTATCTCACCCGCCGACTGGTCGATGTCGCCCAAGAGGTCATCATCAACGAGCGCGATCCGATCGAATCCGGAGGTCCGATTCGCGGCATCTGGATCGAGGACGTCATGCCCGACCAGCCGGGCAAGCGCACCTACTTGGAAACCCGCCTGTTCAGCCGCACGCTGGCTGATGACGTGACCCTGGACGACGGCACCGTGCTGGTACAGGGCTCCATCGTCGGCGACGAGGAGATGGCCCGACTTCGCGACGATCCCACAGTGACGAGGGTCCGAGTGATGTCCCCCCTCACCGATGACTCCGAGGTGGGCATCAGCCGCGCCTCCTACGGACTCTCCTTGGCCACCGGCCAGCCCATTGAGGTGGGTGAGGCCGTCGGCGTGATCGCCGCCCAGTCCATCGGCGAGCCGGGTACCCAGCTGACCATGCGGACCTTCCACACCGGCGGCGTGGCCGGCAAGGACATCGCCGGCGGTCTGCCCCGGGTGGTGGAGCTGTTCGAGGCCCGCACCCCCAAGGGCAAGGCCGAGCTGACCCGGATTTCCGGCGTGGTCCGCATCAACGAGGAGGACGGCAAGGCCAGCCGGCTCGCCGTGGTGGGCGACGACGGCGCCGAGTGGTCCGTTGTGATCGACCCGGCCTGGAAGCTGGCGGTGGTCGAGGGCCAAGAAGTGTCGGCCGGCGATCCGGTCGCCCAGGCCGACGGGCCGCGCGACCCCAAGGAGCTCCTCGAGATCCGCGGGGTGCGGGAAACCCAGCAATACCTGGTAGACGAGGTGCAGCGGGTGTACCGGGACCAAGGCGTTTCCATCCACGACAAGCACATCGAGCTGATCGTCCGCCAGATGACCCGTCGAGTGGCCATCCAGGAACCGGGAGACTCCGACTTCCTGCCCGGCGAGCGGGTGGACTCCCAGGTGTTCACCAACGTGAATCGCACCCTGGCCCAAGAGGGCAAGCGCCCCGCTGAGGGGCGGCCCGAGCTGATGGGGATCACCAAGGCCTCCCTGGCCACCGACTCCTGGCTATCGGCCGCGTCGTTCCAGGAGACCACTCGAGTGCTGACCGAGGCGGCCATCGAGTCTCGTCAAGACGGTCTTATCGGCCTCAAGGAGAACATCATCATCGGCAAGCTGATCCCCGCCGGGACCGGCATGGAGATGTACCGGGAGATCGCCACCCACGCTCCCGATTACACCCCGATGGAGTACTACACCTCCGCTGACGACGATGTTGACCTGGCAGATCAGTTTGCCCAGTGGGCCGCATCGGCCGACGCCGAGGAAGCCGACGTGTTGCCGATGGGGAACATAGGCACCTAAACTTAAACTTGGAGCGCGGCCTTTGCTGCGCCCTCAATCTTGTTCCAATCAGCCCTAGGAAGTGCTGTGCCCACGATTCAGCAGCTGGTGCGTAAAGGTCGCCAGTCCAAATTCCGCAAGGAGAAGACGCCGGCTCTGAAGGGCGCGCCCCAGCGACGGGGGGTTTGCACCCGGGTTTACACAACAACCCCGAAAAAGCCGAACTCCGCACTCCGGCGAGTGGCCCGCGTCCGCTTGACCAGCGGAATGGAGGTCACCGCCTACATTCCCGGAGAGGGGCACAACCTCCAGGAGCACTCCATCGTGCTGGTGCGCGGCGGTCGAGTTCGCGACCTGCCCGGCGTCCGCTACAAGATCATCCGCGGCACCCTCGACACGTCGGGAGTCACCGACCGCCGTCAGGCCCGCAGCCGCTACGGCGCCAAGAAGGACGCATAAGATGTTCGGCGATTTCTGCGGCACTGAGGGAGAGGCCTAGTCATGCCGCGCAAGGGCCCGGCGGGGCGACGCGACCTTCCCAACGACCCGGTCTACGACTCTTTGCTCGTCACCCAATTCGTCAACAAGATCCTGCAACGGGGCAAGCGCTCCACCGCAGAGCGAATTGTGTACGGCGCACTCGACATCGTGGAGGAGAAGACCAGCGCCGAGCCGCTGGGCACCCTGAAGCGAGCCGTGGACAACGTGCGCCCCCAACTCGAGGTGCGCAGCCGCCGAGTCGGCGGCGCCACCTATCAAGTCCCCGTGGACGTTCGCCCTCGACGGGCGAACACCCTGGCCATCCGCTGGATCGTCAACCACGCCCGAGAGCGGCGTGAACGCACGATGATGGATCGGTTGGCCAACGAAATCCTGGATGCCTCCAATGGCCTGGGTGCGTCGGTAAAGCGGCGCGACGACTTGCACAAGATGGCAGAGTCGAACCGGGCCTTCGCCCATTACCGCTGGTAAGCGGCTTTACCCCCTGAGCGACATGTCTCGTCACCCGCTGGAAAAGACCCGCAACATTGGCATCATGGCCCACATTGACGCGGGCAAAACCACGTGTACCGAGCGCATCCTCTACTACACCGGCAAGGCCTACAAGCTCGGGGAGGTCCACGACGGTGCCGCCACCATGGACTGGATGGAGCAAGAGCAAGAGCGAGGCATCACCATCACCTCGGCCGCCACCACTGCGGAGTGGGCCGGGCACCGGATCAACATCATCGACACCCCCGGCCATGTGGATTTCACCATGGAGGTGGAGCGCTCTCTGCGGGTGCTGGACGGCGCGGTGGCCCTGTTCGACGGTGTGGCCGGGGTGGAGCCCCAGTCGGAAACGGTGTGGCGCCAGGCCAACAAGTACGGCGTCCCCCGGATCTGCTTCATCAACAAGCTCGACCGCACCGGCGCCAACTTCGAGCGCGCCGTGCTCACCATTTCCGAGCGGCTGCGGGCCAATACCGCCATAGTGCAGCTTCCCATCGGGATCGAAGCCGACCTGCTCGGCGTGGTCGACCTGGTGGAGATGCAGGGCCTGGTGTGGCGGGGCGACGACTTGGGCGCGACCTGGGATGTCACCGAGATCCCCGACGACCTCAAGGACAAAGCCGAGGAGGCTCGTCTGGAGCTCATCGACCTGCTCACCCAGTTCGATGAGAACCTGCTTGAGAAGTACATCGAAGACGAGGACTCGATCACTCCCGCCGATCTGCGGGCCTCGCTGCGAACCTGCACCCTGTCGCTGGACATCGTGCCGGTGCTGTGCGGGTCGGCCTTCAAGAACAAGGGCGTGCAGCCGCTGTTGGACGCGATAATCGAATACCTCCCCTCCCCGCTGGACGTCCCCGCGGTCAAAGGCACCCACAAGGGGGAGGAGTGCGAACGGCCCACCGATGACGAGGCCCCGTTCAGCGCGCTGGCCTTCAAGATCATGAGCGACCCCCACGTGGGCAAGCTCACCTATTTCCGGGTGTACAGCGGCCAACTGGAGAAAGGCGGTCAGGCGGTGAACCCCCGCACCGGACGCAAGGAGCGGATCGGTCGCATCCTGGAGATGCATGCCAACGACCGGGAAGACCTCGACATCGTCCGGGCCGGCGACATCGTGGCCGGCATCGGGCTCAAGGACGTGCGCACCGGCGACACCCTGACCCACCCCAACCATCCCATCGAGCTGGAGCAGATGGACTTCCCCGACCCGGTGATCCAGGTGGCGGTGGAACCCCGGACCAAAGCCGATCAGGACAAGCTGGGCAAGGCCATGTCGGCCCTGGCCGAAGAGGATCCCACCTTCCAGGTCCGCACCGACGAGGAGACCGCGCAAACCCTCATCGCCGGGATGGGCGAGCTGCACCTCGAAGTGCTGGTAGAGCGGATGCTGCGGGAGTTCAACGTGGACGCCTCGGTGGGCAAGCCCCAGGTGGCCTACCGGGAGACCGTCTCCGCGGCGGTATCCAAGTTCACCTATACCCACAAGAAGCAGACGGGCGGCTCGGGCCAGTACGCCGAGATCACCTTCAACCTGGAGCCGAACGACCCCGGCAAGGGCTACGAGTTTGCCAGCGAGGTCAGCGGGGGGCGCATCCCCAAGGAGTACATCCCGGCCGTGGACAGCGGCATGCAAGACGCCATGACCACCGGGCCTCTGGCCGGTTTCCCGGTGGTCGATCTCAAGGTAACCCTCACCGACGGCAAGCACCATGATGTGGACTCGTCAGATATGGCCTTCAAGATCGCGGCCACCGCCGCCTTCCGCGAGGCCGCCCGCCAGGCCAAACCCGTCCTGCTGGAACCGATCATGGCCGTCGATGTGGTGACTCCCGAGGAGTACATGGGCGACGTGATCGGAGACTTGAACGGTCGGCGGGGAAAGATCGACAGCATGGAGCAGCGGGGTCGTGAACAAATTGTCAAGGCCCATGTGCCACTATCGGAAATGTTCGGGTACGCTACCGAACTCCGGTCGCGAACACAGGGGCGTGCAACGCACACCATGCAGTTCGACACCTACCGGCAGGCGCCTGTAAAGGTGCAAGAGGAGATCGTCGCCCGCATTCGGGGCGAGTAATCAGGGGCAAAAGAGCCCGTTTTCGGAGGATGAAAAATGGCTAAAGAGACATTCGAGCGCACCAAGCCGCACTTGAACGTGGGCACGATGGGCCACATCGACCACGGTAAGACCACCCTGACCGCGGCGATCACCAAGGTGCTGTCGGAGGCCGATCCCACAACCACGCAGTTCACCGAGTTCGACAACATCGACAAGGCCCCCGAAGAGCGGGAGCGGGGCATCACGATCAACGTGGCCCACGTGGAGTACGAGACCTCCAATCGCCACTACGCCCACGTCGATATGCCCGGTCACGCCGACTACATCAAGAACATGATCACCGGCGCGGCCCAGGTGGACGGCGCCATCTTGGTGGTGTCGGCTGCCGACGGCCCCATGCCCCAGACCCGGGAGCACGTGCTGCTGGCCCGCCAGGTGGGCGTGCCCGCCATCGTGGTAGCCCTGAACAAGGTCGACATGGTCGACGACGACGAGCTCCTGGAGCTGGTGGAGCTCGAGGTGAGGGAGCTGCTCAACGAGTATGACTTCCCCGGCGACGACATCCCGGTGATGCCGGTGTCCGCGCTCAAGGCCCTCGACGGCGACGCCGACGCCGCCCAGCAGGTGATCGACCTGATGGAGCAGGTGGACTCCTATATCGAGGAGCCCGAGCGGGATGTGGACAAGCCCTTCCTGATGCCCATCGAGGACGTGTTCTCCATCACCGGACGGGGCACCGTGGTCACCGGTCGGGTGGAGCAGGGCATCGTCAACACCGGCGACAAGGTGGAGATAGTCGGCATCCGGGACACCGAGGAGACGGTGTGTACCGGGGTGGAGATGTTCCGCAAGCTGCTTGACGAGGGCCGCGCCGGCGACAACATCGGCGCCCTGCTGCGGGGCACCGACAAGGACGAGGTCCAGCGGGGCCAGGTGCTGGCCAAGCCCGGCTCCATCACCCCCCACACCAACTTCGAAGCCCAGGTATACGTGCTGACCAAGGAAGAGGGCGGGCGCCACAAGCCGTTCTTCAGCAACTACCGGCCCCAGTTCTACTTCCGCACCACCGATGTCACCGGCACCATCGCCCTGCCCGAGGGCACCGAGATGTGCATGCCCGGTGACAACACGGAGATGGTCGTGGACTTGATCGCCCCCATTGCCATGGATGAGGGACTTCGCTTCGCCATCCGCGAGGGTGGCCGCACCGTGGGCGCGGGCACCGTCACCAAGATCGTCAAGTAGCTCTCATGGCGGCAGGACAGAAGATCCGCATTCGGCTGAAGGCCTACGATCACGAGATCATCGACCAATCCACGAAGAAAATCGTGGAGACGGTCAAGCGCACTCAGGCCGATCTGCGGGGACCTGTTCCGCTGCCCACCGAAAAGCACCGCTTCACCGTGATCCGGTCACCCCACAAGGACAAAGACAGCCGCGAGCACTTCGAAATCCGCATCCACAAGCGCTTGCTCGACATCGTGGATCCCGGTCCGAAGACTGTGGACTCCCTCCAGAGGCTGGACCTGCCCGCGGGCGTCGACATCGAGATCAAGCTCCAGCACGGCTGAGTTTCGGCCCGGACGGCTGACCGACTCATAGTGGTGTGGCCTTCCAGGTAATCCTGCTCCGGGTCTCCGGACCCGACCGCCCTGGGCTGTTCGCCGCCCTGCTCAACGTGCTGACCGCCGGCGGGGCCCAAATCCAAGACGTGGAGCAGGTGGTCATTCGCCGCCAGCTCACCCTGGGCATCGTGATGGAGGTTCCCCCCGGTCAAGACCTGCTCAAAGACCTGCTGCTGTTCGGCTGGGAGCAAAAGGTCACCGTGGAGTTCGACGTGGTCGATCCCACCCCCACCGCCCATAGCGGCGCCTACGCCGTCACCGTGCTGGGCCGCGAGCTGACTCCGGCGATGTTGGCCACCACCGCCACTGCCATCGCCGAGGGAGGCGGCAACATCAACCGCATCGTGCGCCTATCCCGTTATCCCATCTACAGCTATGAACTGCTCGTGGAGGGAGGCGACGCCGACGCCATCCGGCGCAACCTCCTGTCGGTGGCCGGGGCCAATCCCGAATTCGACGTGGCCGTCCAGCGGGAGGGTCTGGCCCGCCGGGCCAAGCGGGTGGCCCTGCTCGATGTGGACTCCACCCTCATCCAGGACGAGATGATCGACCTTCTGGCCGCCGAGGCGGGTTGTGTGGAGGTGTGTCAGAAGCTGACCGAGCAGGCCATGCGGGGGGAGATCGACTTCGAGACCGCCCTGCGAGACCGGGTTCGCCTCATGGCCGGGTTGGACGAGCCGGCATTGGAGCGGGCGTGGGATCAGGTCACCCTCACCCCTGGCGCCCGCACTTTCCTCACCACCCTTCAACGGCTGGGTTTCACCATTGCCATCGTGAGCGGCGGCTTCACCCGGTTCTGCAATCGGCTGAAGAGGGATTTCGATCTCGACTACGCCTACGCCAACACGCTGGAAATGGTGGACGGCAAGCTCACCGGGAACCTGGAGGGTCCGATCGTGGACCGGGGCCGCAAAGCTGAGATTCTCCACGAGATCGCCGCTGCCGAGGGGGTTTCTTCCGAGCAGGTGGTAGCGGTGGGCGACGGCGCCAACGATATCGACATGCTCACCGCAGCCGGGCTGGGCATCGCCTTCAATGCCAAGCCCAAGGTCCGCCAGGCCGTGGACACCGCGGTGAGCGTCCCCTACCTCGACGCAGTGCTGTTCGTGTTGGGCGTCAGCCGCGAAGAGGTAGAGGCCGAGGGGATCTGAATAGCTGTTGAGATGAACTTCGACCCGCCGCCTATTCGCAGTCTGCTGTTCGTGCCGGCCAATCGGGCCGACAGAATGCAAAAGGCGCTGGCCTCCGACGCCGACGGGGTGGTGTTCGACCTGGAAAGCGCCATCACCCGGGGCACGGCCGCTGAGGCCCGGGCCAACGTCGCCCAGGCGCTGGAATCGCACAATCCTGATCAGCCCGCGGTGCTCGTGAGGGTCTCCGCAGTGGGCACCGACGATTTCGCACCCGATATTGAGGCGTGCCTTCACCCCTTGCTCACCGCGGTGATGCTTCCTCAGGTCGCCCATCCTGACGAGGTGTCCATCACCCACGATGCCCTCGACGGCACCAACACCCTCATCATGCCCCTGGTGGAAACTGCTTCGGCCGTGCGCTTGGCCTATGAATTGGCCACTGCCTCTGATCGAGTCGCCTACATGGGCGGCGCCACCGGACGACATGGCGACCTGGGTCGCTCAGTGGGTTTCCAGTGGACTCCCGAGGGAACGGAGACTCTCTATCTGCGTCAAAAGGTGTTGATCGACGTCCGGGCCGCCGAGGTGCCCAACCCGCTGTCCGGCCTCTGGGGCACCATCGACGACCTCGACGGCCTCACGCGGCTCGCCCGCCAAACCCGCCAGTTCGGCTACGAGGGGATGATGGTCATCCACCCCAGCCACATCCCGATCGTTAACCAGATCTTCTCTCCCGCCCCCACCGAGATCGACGCCTGGCATCGCCTCATCGCCGCCGTCGAGGAGCACGAAGCCCGAGGTGTCGGCGCCTTCCGCTACGAAGGCCGGCTCATCGACCACGCCCACCTCCTCACCGCCCGACAAAACCTCACCCGCGCCAAGCGGCTCAAACTCATCTAACCAAGAGGATTCGCTCTCCGGCAGCAGAAACAAGCCGCGGGAGTGGTACAAAACGGCTATGGGACAGACCACATTCGGAGACTCGACAATCAACACCGGCGGCGACCTCCCAGCAGTGGGGTCGGCGGCGCCGGCATTCACGCTGACCGGCGGCGACTTGGCCCCGGTCACGCTGGAGGGCCTGGCCGGCCGCAACGTGGTGCTCAACATATTCCCCAGCATCGACACCGGGGTGTGCCAGGCCAGCGTGCGCGCCTTCAACGAGCGAGCCGCCAGCCTCGACAACACAACCGTGGTCTGCGCTTCCATGGACCTGCCCTTCGCCGGGTCCCGGTTCTGCGGGGCTGAGGGCATCGAGAACGTGACCATCGGCTCCATTTTCCGCAACCGCGAATTCTTGGACGACTACGGCGTGGAGATGGTCGACGGCCCCCTGTCCGGCCTCACCGCCCGAGCGGTGGTTGTCATCGCTCCCGACGGCACCGTGGCCCACACCGAGTTGGTAGGCGCCATCGCCACCGAGCCCGACTACGACGCCGCCCTCGCCGCCTGCTCCTGACCGGGGCTAACCCGTCATTTGGGAGTGAACACCCGGTCCATCAGGTGGCGGATGCGATCCCCTAGGGGCTCGCGGTCCGGATGCTGGGCTGCTTCGGCGTCCTCGAGCTCCTGCACGACCTCATGGCGCTCGAGGTAGCTGGACAAGAAGGCCTGGATGGTGGCGGCGGCGGGTAGGGCCAACACTGCCCCCACTGCTCCGAGCAGGAGGCTTCCAACGATTACCGAGCCGAAGGCCACGGTCACGTGTATCTCCATGGTGTGGGCGGTCACCTTGGGCTGGAGCAGGTAGTTCTCCACCTGCTGGTACACCACAATGGCGATCAAAATAGCCAGCCCTGTGGAGGGCTGATCCAACAGCCCGATGATCACGGGCAGCGCCCCGGCAATGTAGGTGCCGATAACCGGGACGAACTGCGATATCAGGCCCACCCACATGGCCATCGGCATCGGGAACGGCGCTCCCACCAGCCAGAACACCAGCCAGTGGACCAAGAACGAGATCACCGCCAAGATCAGCCGGCTGTAGATGTACCCCCCGGTCTTGTCAATCGCCAGATTCCAGATGCTCAGCACTTGGCGCTGATGCTCGGGCGACAACAGGGAGCAGATGTTGCGGCGCAGTTTGGGGCCTTCGGCCACCAGATAAAACGTGAACAACGCGATGGTCAGGATCTGGAATAAGACCTGCAAGACGGTGGCACCGAGATTGATCAGATTGTCGGCCAGCCGGGTGGCCAAGTTGGCCACTGCGCCACCCTCTTGAAACTCATCAAGCAACCCTTGGGCGTCGACCTCGATATCGAATGTGTCCTCCAGCCAGTCCTCTATGTCGTTGATGTACCCGGGGGCGTCGTCGGCGAACTCACCGATCTGGTCGGCCAGAACCGTGCCAATGGCCCACAGAAACAACCCCACTGCCGCCAGCAACGCCAGGAACATGATCCCGGTGCCGACACCTCGGCGAATGCCCATCCTCTCCATGCCGTTCACCGCAGGCTCCAGCGCGAAAGACAGGAAGAACGACACCAGCAAGATCACGATGAGCGTCTTCAGCTCCGCGATCAGCCACCCCAGCACGTACAGCCCGCCGAGAGCCGCTGCGCCGGTCAGGATGGCCCGAAATAGCCATGGCGGTACTTTCCGGGACGGTGTCTCTTCAGGCGAAACTTCGTCCACGGTTTCACGTTAACCCTCGCCTTTTGCCCGATTGGGGATTTGGCCATTCCACCAGCAACCGCTATCATTTGCATTTCGTGCCGGCTCCCGTCGGCGCTGTTCGTGTCAAACGACGTCCGTCTAGGCCTGCAAGGTGCAATCACCCTGCTCCAGGAACCGGACGGCACAACCGAAGCCCGCTCCGCCGGAGAGTCCCACCAAGTGGGTCTGCACCCGTGCGGAGCGTTCGCGTGAAGGCAGGGTCGCGATGGTTGCCAAGGCGATTGTCGGCGAAAAAGTAGGAATGACCCAGGTATGGGACGAGGACGACCGCGTCGTGCCCGTTACCGTGCTGCGGGTTGAGCCCTGCCGCATTGTGCAGGTCAAACGGCCGGAGACCGATGGCTATTCGGCCCTTCAGGTCACCTACGGAACCCAGAGCCCCGATCGGCTGACTCAGCCGGAGCGTGGCCATTTGGACAAGGCGGGTGTCGCTCCGGGCCGCAAGCTGGTCGAGCTGCGCCTCGACGACGTGGGCACCTATGAGGCCGGCCAGGAGATCGGGGTCGACGTGTTCGACGGAGGCGAGTTGGTGGACGTCACCGGCGTCAGCAAGGGCAAGGGTTTCTCCGGGGTCATGAAGCGGCACAATTTCAGCGGTCAAAAGGCCAGCCACGGTGCCCACAAAGTACACCGCAAGCCCGGCGCGGTCGGCCAGTGCGCCACCCCTTCGAGGATTTTCCGAGGCAAGAAGATGCCCGGGCGGGCGGGCGCCGAGAAGGTCACCACGCTGAACCTCCAGGTAGTGCAGGTGGATACCGAAAACGATCTGATCTTGCTCAAGGGCTCGGTTCCCGGTCGGCGAGGGTCCACCGTGTTGATCCGCAGCGCGGTCAAGAACGGGGCGAAATGACCACAGTCACTGTTCGCAACCCCTCCTCCGGGCGGAAAACCGGGTCAGTAGACCTGGACCCCGAAGTGTTCGGCATCGAACCCAACGTGGCCGTCATGCACCAGGTGGTCACCGCCCAATTGGCGGCCCGGCGTCGGGGTACCCAGAGCACCAAGACCAGGGCCGAAGTCAGAGGCGGTGGCGGGAAGCCGTGGCGCCAGAAGGGCACGGGTCGGGCCCGTCACGGCTCCACCCGTAACCCCCAATGGCGGGGAGGGGGCGTGGCCCTCGGTCCCAAGCCCCGGAGTTACCGTCAGCGCACACCCAAGAAGATGGTCAGCTTGGCCCTCCGATCGGCGCTGTCCGATCGAGCCCGCGACGAGAAGGTAGTGGTGGTGGACCGCTGGCGGTTCGAGTCTCCCCGCACCAAAGATGCGATGGCCGCACTCGACGCATTGAAGGTAGAAGGTCGAGTGCTTCTGGTGGCCGAGCGCGACGAGACAGACGTGTGGAAGAGCTTCCGCAACCTCCCCCACGTCCATCTCATCAGCCCCCGAGAGCTGAATGCCTACGACGTGCTGGTGTCCGATGTGGTGGTATTCACCCTCGACACCCTGCCCGCCAACACCCCAGTCGAAGCAGAAGCCGACGAGGCTGATGACGAAGGGGAGGACGAATCATGAAGGATCCCCGCGATGTGGTGCTCGCCCCGGTGGTCTCGGAGAAGTCCTACGAACTGCTGGAGTCCAACGTCTACACCTTCCGGGTTCACCCCACTGCCTCCAAGCCTGAGATCAAAGACGCCATCGAGTCGCTGTTCGATGTCACCGTTCTCAAGGTCAACACCATGAACCGCAAGGGCAAGCGCCGCCGCAACCGGCGCAGCCCCACCTTCGGCCGCAAACCCGACACCAAGCGGGCATTGGTCACACTGGCCGAAGGCGATGAGATCGAACTGTTCGATGTTTAGACCAGCGACCCAAGCCACCAACCGCGTTTGTTCGACGTCTGAGGCACATCATGGCAGTACGTAGACGAAATCCCACCAGCCCCGGCCGACGCTTTCAGACCGTGTCGGACTTCTCCGGCATAACCACCACAAAGCCGGAGCGATCCCTAGTCGTCAAGAAGCCCAGCACCGGCGGGCGCAACAACCACGGCCGCATGACCTCCCGTCACCGGGGCGGCGGGCACAAGCAGCGCTATCGCGTGATCGACTTCAAGCGGGCCAAAGACGGCGTCCCGGCCACCGTGGCCTCGGTGGAATACGACCCCAACCGCAACTGCCGCATCCTGCTGCTGCACTTCCACGATGGAGAGAAGCGATACGTCCTGGCGCCTGAAGGCGTGGGCGTGGGCGACATCTTGCAGAACGGTCCCGGTTCCGAGATCAAGCCGGGCAACGCCCTGCCGTTGCGCTATATCCCGGTGGGTACCACGGTCCACGCCGTTGAGCTAAAGCCCGGCGGCGGCGCCCGCATGGCTCGCTCCGCCGGCGCCAGCGCCCAACTCGTGGCCAAAGAGGGCAGCTTCGCCACCATTCGACTGCCCAGCACCGAGATGCGCCGAGTGCCCATCGACTGCCGGGCCACGGTAGGAGAGGTGGGCAACGCCGAGGCTGAGCTCATCAAGCTGGGCAAAGCCGGCCGAGCCCGCTGGAAGGGGGTACGGCCCCAGACCCGAGGCGTCGCCATGAACCCCGTGGACCACCCGCTGGGCGGAGGTGAGGGCAAGTCCTCCGGCGGTCGCCACCCGGTGTCGCCCTGGGGCAAGCCCGAGGGCCGCACCCGCAACAAGAAGAAGAAGTCTCAGCAGATGATCGTTCGACGGCGCCGTACTCGCGGCAAGCGCCGCTAAGGGGGACCGCACATGCCCAGGAGTTTGAAGAAGGGCCCGTTCGTTGACGGCCACTTGCTGCGCAAGGTCGATGCGCTCAACGACGAGAACAACAAACAGGTCATCCGGACGTGGTCCCGCCGCTCCACCATCATCCCCGACATGGTGGGCCACACCATCGCGGTCCACGACGGGCGCAAACACGTGCCGGTGTACATCACCGAGTCGATGGTGGGCCACAAGCTGGGCGAGTTCGCCCCCACTCGCACGTTCCGGGCCCACGCCGGCCAAGAGCGGGGAGCCCGACGCTGATGGCCGCGGTCGCCGTGGGCACCGAAACCCGCCCGGGCAGCCGGGCTGTGGCCAAGTATGTGCGCTCGTCGGCCTTCAAGGCCCGCGAGGTGCTCGACTTGGTCCGAGGGAAGTCGTACTCCGAGGCCCGGGAGATTTTGACCTTCTCCGAGCGGCGCATCTCCGACACGATCGCCAAGTGCCTCGACTCCGCGGTGGCCAATGCCGAGCACAACGACGATCTCGATGGCGACGAGCTGTTTGTCGCCGCCTGCTACGCCGATGAGGGTCCCACGCTGAAGCGCTGGCGGCCGCGAGCCCGAGGCCGGGCCACCCGCATTCGCAAGCGGACCTGCCACATCACCGTGGTGGTGGCTCGCTACTCCGAAGAGGAGCTGGCCGCCATCGACGCCCGCATGGCCCTCAAGGGCTCCGGTCGGCGCAGCTCGGCCGCCGAAGCCCGCCGCCGACGAGTGGCGGCCAGTCGGGAGCGCGACGCGGCGCGGGCAGAGGAACTCGACCACGAGCACGAAGAGGACGACATCGAGGCATTCGAGGAAGAACTCGACGGCGAGGTCTTGGCGGAAGATGTCGAAGCCGCCGCCGACGAGGTTGAGGACGACATCGAGGACACCGCCGACGAAGACGAGACCGATGACGAAGGCGACGAAACGGCCACGGTAGCCGAAGCCGACGAAGACAACGAGACCGACGAAGACACCGAAGAAGACGAGAAGGAATCCTGATGGGCCAGAAGATCAATCCCTACGGGTTCCGACTCGGGGTTACCACTGATTGGAAATCACGCTGGTTCGCCAACCGGCGAGAGTACGGCGACTTCATCATCGAAGACTGGAAAGTTCGCGACTACCTGATGACAGAGCTGCCCCACGCCGCCATCAGCCGCATCGAGATCGAGCGCACCCGCGATCGGCTGCGAGTAGACGTCCACACCGCCCGACCGGGAATCGTCATCGGGCGCCGGGGCAGCGAAGCCGATCGGCTGCGCAACGGCCTGGCCAAGATCACCGGCAACAACCGGGTCCAGCTCAATATCCAGGAGATCAAGCAGCCCGAACTGGACGCCGCCCTCATTTCCCAGGGAGTGGCCGACCAGCTGGCCAACCGGGTGGCTTTCCGCCGAGCCATGAAGCGAGCGGTCCAAAACGCCCAGAAAGCCGGCGCTCTTGGCATTCGAGTGCAGTGCTCCGGCCGTTTGGGCGGCTCGGAGATGGCCCGCACCGAGTGGTACCGGGAAGGCCGGGTTCCCCTGCATACCCTTCGGGCCGACATCGACTACGGCTTCAGAGAAGCCCACACCACCTACGGCCGCATCGGGGTGAAGGTGTGGATCTACAAAGGCGACATCCTCCCCTATAAGACCCAGGCCGAGGACAAGATAAGCCGAGAGGCGGCCATGGCGGTGGGCGAGGCATCCGGCACCCAAAAGCCCCGGGCGGTGGTCTCGTCGGCCGCGGCCCGGCGCCAAACCGACCTCGACCGGCCCGAGGACACCGAGGAACCCGCCCCGTTGATCAAAGAAGCCGATCCAGAGTTCGAGAAGCTGCTCGAGGAGGAGGAGGACATCCTCCGCACCACCCGCGAGCACCGCGAGACGCCGCACTTCCGACCCGGCGATGCCGACTGATCCGCCATGTTGACTCCCGACACCATCGACCACCGCAAGGGCCAGGACCAGCCATGTTGATGCCCAAAAAGGTCAAGCACCGCAAACACCATCGAGGCCGGACCAAAGGCACCGCCAAAGGCGGCACCACGGTGACTTTCGGCGAGTACGGCATCAAGGCCCTCGAACCGGGGTGGGTCACAGCGCGCCAGATCGAAGCCACCCGTATCGCCATCACCCGCCACATACGACGGGGCGGCAAAGTTTGGATCAACATCTTCCCCGACAAGCCGGTCACCGAGAAGCCGGCGGAAACCCGCATGGGCTCGGGCAAGGGCAATCCCGAACGCTGGGTGGCGGTCGTGAAACCAGGCCGCATCCTGTTCGAGCTGTCCTACCACGACCGCGAGGTGGCCAAAACGGCCATTGAGCGGGGAATCCAGAAGCTCCCGATCAAAGCTCGATTCGTCGAGCGCCAGGAGGGCTGATAGCTATGGCTCGACAGACCAACTGGCAGAACCTGAGCGACGCCGATCTCATCGAGCAACTGGACGAGGCCAAAGAAGAGGTGTTCAAGCTCCGCTTCCAAATCGTCACCGGCCGCTTGGACAACACCGCCCGGCTGAAGCAGGCCAAAAAGGAAGTGGCCCGGGCCATGACCGAGCTGCGGATGCGGGAGATCCAAGCCGCAGAGGCGCTTGAAGCCCAGATGAAGGAGGCCGGCAGTGGCTGATTCCAACGTTGAAACGAATGAGGCAGCCATGGCAGCTGACCCGACTGCTGAAACGCAGACCGAAACCCGGCCCAACCGCCGCAAGGTGCGGGAGGGGATGGTGATGTCGGTGTCCATGGACAAGACCGCGGTGGTGGTCTCCACCGACCGCGTCCGACATCGCCGTTACAACAAGACCGTGCAGCGCACCACCCGGCTGTATGTCCACGACGAGTCCAATGAGCTCGCAGTGGGCGACCGGGTGCGGGTGCAGGAAACCCGCCCCCTGTCCAAGACCAAGCGGTGGCGGCTGCTGGAGATCGTGGAGCGTGCCCGATGATCCAACAAGAGACCCGGGTCAAGGTGGCCGACAATTCCGGTGCCAAAGAAGTGCTTTGCATTCGGGTGCTGGGTTCGTCCCGCAAGCGCTACGCCACCATCGGCGACGTGTTCGTGGCCACCGTCAAAGACGCCATGCCCGGCGCCGCAGTCCGCAAGGGCGAAGTGGTGCGCTGTGTATTGGTTCGGGCCAAGAAGGAAAAACGCCGCAAAGACGGCTCCTACATCCGCTTCGATGAGAACGCCGCCGTGCTCATCAATGAACAGCAGCAGCCGCGGGGAACCCGCATCTTCGGACCGGTAGGCCGGGAACTGCGCGACAAGCGCTTCATGCGCATTGTGTCGCTGGCACCGGAGGTGTTGTAGCTGCCATGAAGATCCGAAAGGGAGACCGGGTTCGAGTGCTCAGCGGAAAAGACCGCGGCAAGGAGGGCGAGGTGGTCTTCGCCTTCCCGGCCGAGGGAACCGTGATCGTCGACGGTGTGAACATCGCCACCAAGCACCAAGGGCCTCGTCAGGGAGTCATGCAGACCGGCATCATCGACAAGGAGATGCCCATCAGAGCCGCCAACGTGGCGGTGATCAGCCCGGCCGACGGTCGCCCCACTCGGGTGGGATACCGGTTCGACACCGATGGGCGAAAGATCCGCGTCTGCCGCCGCACGGGAGTTGATCTGTAATGGCTGCCACTGCAATCGCCCCCCGGCTTCAAGCCCTGTATCGGGCAGAGATCCGCGACCTCCTCAAGGAGCAGTTGGAGTTGGACAACATCATGGAGGTGCCCCGCTTCGAGAAAATCGTGGTGAACATGGGTGTCGGTGAGGCCATAGCCCAAGCCAAGCTGCTCGACGGCGCGGTGGCCGATCTGACCACCATTGCCGGCCAGCGCCCCGTCATCACCCGGGCCAAGAAGTCCATCGCCAACTTCAAGATCCGCGAGGGAAATCCCATCGGCGCCAAGGTCACCCTGAGGGGGGCCCGCATGTGGGAGTTCTTGGACCGCCTCATCAATCTGGCCATCCCCCGCATCCGAGACTTCCGGGGCCTCTCGCCCCGCTCCTTCGATGGGAATGGCAACTACTCCTTCGGGGTCACTGAGCAGCTCATCTTCCCCGAGGTCGACTACGACACCATCGACACCATCAGAGGCATGGACATCACAATCGTTACCACCGCAAGAACCGACGAGGAGGGCCGGGCACTGCTTGAGGCCTTCTCGTTCCCATTCCGAGCCGAGGGACAGTAACTCAATGGCAAAAAAGGCGCTTATCCAAAAGCAACAGCGAACGCCGAAGTTCAAGGTGCGGGGTTACACCCGCTGCCGCCGCTGCGGCCGACCCCGGGCCGTGTACCGGAAATTCGGCCTGTGTCGAGTGTGCCTGAGGGAACTGGCCCATGCCGGAGAGATTCCCGGCCTGACCAAGGCGAGCTGGTGAGGTGACCGAGACTATGACCGATCCCAAAGAGCTGGTGAGGTGATGCGACTGTGACTATGACCGACCCCATCGCCGACATGTTGACCCGCATCCGCAATGCCAACACCGCCATGCGTGACGAGGTGACGATGCCGTCCTCCAAGATGAAGGTGGCGCTGGCCGACGTCCTCAAGCAGGAGGGCTACATCAGCAACTTCGCAGTGGCCGAGGCCAAAACCGGCCCTGGACAGACCCTTACCATCGACATGAAGTACTCCGATCAGCGGGAGCGAGTCATCTCCGGCATTACCCGGGTGTCCAAGCCCGGCCTGCGGGTGTACTCCAAGTCGGACAAAATCCCTAGAGTCCTGGGCGGGCTCGGAGTGGCCATCGTGTCCACCAGCAAGGGCCTGATGAGCGACCGCGAGGCGCGCCGCCGCCGCATGGGCGGCGAAGTCGTCTGCGTGGTCTGGTAGGAGGCCTGAGGTGTCACGAGTCGGAAGCAACCCCATCCCGGTGCCAGAAGGCGTGGATGTGGCCATCGACGGCGCCCACGTCACCGTGACCGGCAGCCGCGGCACACTGGAGCACAACCTCCCCGAAGCCATCTCGGTCCGAATCGAGGATGGCTTTGTCATCGTCGAGCGCGCCGACGAACTGCGCAACACCAAGGCCCTGCACGGCTTGAGCCGTTCGCTGTTGGCCAACATGGTCACCGGCGTCAGCGAGGGCTACCGCAAAGAACTGGAGATCGTGGGAGTGGGCTACCGGGCCATTTCCCAAGGCGACGCCAAGATCGAACTTCAGTTGGGCTTCAGCCATCCGGTGCACGTTGAGGCCCCTGATGGCGTGACGTTCGAAGTACCGAACCAGACGAGCATCCATGTGCTGGGGATCGACAAGCAGGCGGTCGGCCAGGTAGCGGCCGACATCCGAGCCATCCGCAAGCCCGAGCCCTACCGGGGCAAGGGCATTCGCTACGCCGGCGAGCGGATCATTCGCAAGGCCGGGAAGGCGGCCAAGTGATTCGGCAAGGAGAGACCAGCACTGACTTGCTGGTGGAACGCAAGTAAAGGGTCGGGGAATCGACATGAGCAGCGTCAAGCACAAGCACGAAAGCCGGGTCCGGCGCCACCGCCGGGTTCGCAAGAAAATCCGGGGCACCCCCGAGCGCCCTCGCTTGGCCGTGTACCGGTCAAACCGCCACATCATCGCCCAGCTCATCGACGACACCGCGGGCCACACCATTGCGTCGGCCTCCTCAACTGAGGCCGATTTGCGATCCGGCCCCACCGGAAACGTGGCCGGTGCCGCGGTGGTGGGCAAGCTCATCGCCGAACGGGCCAAGGAGAAGAACATCACTGCGGTGGTGTTTGACCGAGGCGGCTTCCGCTACCACGGACGAGTAGCCGCCCTGGCTGATTCAGCTCGAGAAGCTGGACTGGAGTTTTAGTGACCATCATCACCCCTTCCCTCAATCCCTCCTCAAACACCTCGCGGCGGTGACAGCCATGACCGATACCTCAACCGCAACACCGACCGGCGACGGCCAGCTGCGCGACTCCCGGGTGATCAATATCAACCGGGTGGCCAAAGTGGTCAAGGGCGGACGCCGCTTCTCCTTCACCGCCCTGGTGGTGATCGGCGACGGTGCCGGCCGGGTCGGCTTGGGCTACGGCAAGGCCAAAGAGGTACCCCTGGCCATACAGAAGGGAACCGAGGAGGCCCGGCGCAACCTGTTCCGGGTGCCGCTGGCGTCGACAACCATCACCCACCCGGTGATCGGCGAGATGGGCGCGGGTCGGGTGCTGCTCAAGCCCGCGGCGCCGGGAACCGGCGTGATCGCCGGAGGCGCCGCTCGAGCGATCCTCGAAGAAGCCGGGATCGGCGACGTGCTGTGCAAGTCGTTGGGCTCCCCCAACCACATCAACGTGGCTCGGGCCACCATCGCCGGGCTCAAGGCCCTCAAGCGCCCTGACGAGGTGGCCCGTCAGCGGGGGATTCCCGCCGACGAATTCGTGCCCGCCGGACTGCTCGCCGCCTACCAGGAGTCGGAGCGCCAGTCTGCTGCTGCGGCCGAGGACGAAGAGGAGTAGCCGCCATGGCCATCAAGGTCACCCAGATCAGATCCCAGATCGGCACCCGGCCCAAGCAGCGAGGCACACTGCGGGCCCTGGGTTTGCGAGGCATCGGCCAGACCAACACCTTGGCGGATGCCCCCGAAGTCAGGGGGATGATCGACAAGGTGTCCCACTTGATTTCTTGGGAGGAGACTGAGGAGTCATGAAGACCCACTTGATTTCCTGGGAGGAAACGGACGAGTCATGAAGGTTCACGATCTGAAGCCGGCCCCGGGATCCCGCAAGCGGCCGCAGCGCAAAGCGCGGGGCATCGCCGGAAAGGGAGGCAAAACCGCAGGCCGGGGAACCAAGGGGCAGCGGGCCCGGAGCAAGATCCCCGTCGGATTCGAGGGCGGCCAGATGCCCCTGGCCCGCCGGGTGCCCAAGCTGCGGGGATTCAAGAACCCGTTCCGAGTGGAGTATCAGGCCATCAACCTCGACGTGATCGAGGCCACGGAACTGGACGAGATAACCCCGGAAGTGCTGCATGAGCACGGACTCTTGCACAAGGGTGCTCTGGCCAAAGTTCTGGGCCGCGGCGAGCTGACCCGAGCCGTCACCGTGAAGGCCCACGGCTTCTCCGAGTCGGCGAAAGCAGCCATCGTTGCCGCAGGCGGTAGCGTGGAGGTGTTGCCCAAGCCCTTCACCGGGCGGCCGCCGGCCAAGGGCAATGCCCTTACCAACCGATAGCCGAAGCCCAGCAGGGTCGAAGGAGTAGGAGTCGTCGTGCTCACCAGGGTGACCAATATGTTCCGGGTCGCCGACCTGCGGAACAAGATCCTGTTCACCCTGTCAATGCTGGTGATATTCCGCCTCGGGGTGGCCATCCCCTCCCCCGGCGTCGACCTCGACGCCGTGGACCAGCTTCGCAATCAGGCCGATGCCGGTGGTGTCACCGGACTTTTGAACTTCTTTTCCGGCGGCGCCTTGTCGCAGTTCGCCATCTTCGCCCTCGGCATCTTCCCCTACATCACCGCGTCCATCATCATGCAGGTGCTGGGCGTGGTGATTCCCCGCATCGAGCAGTGGCAGAACCAGGGGGCGGTGGGCCAGCGCAAGATCACCCAGTGGACCCGGTATTTGACCATCGCCATCGCCATCATCCAGGCCACCTCGTTCTCCTTCCTGTTCCACAACGGCGGAGGCGGGCTCAGCCTCACCGGCGGCAATGCCAACCAGGCCATCGATCTGCTGCCCAACTTCACCGCCCCCCGGGTGTTCCTGGTGGTTCTCACCCTCACCGCCGGCACCGCGCTGTTGATGTGGATGGGGGAGCTCATCACCCAAAAGGGCATCGGCAACGGAATGTCGCTGATCATCTTCGCCTCGGTGGTCTCCACCATTCCCAACCAGTTCTCCCTGGTGAAGGCGTCGGAAGGCTGGGGCGCGGTCTTCGTTATCGCCCTCATGTACCTGGCCTTGCTAGTGGCCATCGTGTTCGTGGAAAACGGCCAACGGCAGATCCCGGTGCAGTTCGCCAAGCGGGTGGTGGGCCGTCGCATGGCCGGCGGCCAAAGCACCTACATCCCGCTGAAGGTGAACCAGTCGGGCGTGATCCCGATCATCTTTGCCAGCTCGGTTCTGTATCTGCCAATCCTGCTGTCGGCAGTGCTGCCGTCTGACTCCAACCCCGACCACAACACCTGGGGGGAGAGCGTCCAGAGCTGGGTAAACACCCACTTGGGCGATCCCGCCGACACGGTGTACTTGATCGTCTTCGCCCTGATGATCGTGGGATTCGCGTACTTCTACACTGCCATCACCTTCGATCCGGTCAAGCAGGCCGATCAGATCCGCAAGCAGGGCGGGTTCATCCCCGGCATCCGACCTGGCCGCCAAACCGAGCGCTATCTGGGCCGCATCCTGTCTCGCATCACACTGCCCGGAGCGCTGTTCATCGCCGCGGTGGCCGTCATCCCCGCCATCGCCCTCTCCCAGTACATCCCCAGCCAGAGCGCAACCGCCTACAGCTTCAGCGGCATTTCGGTGCTCATTGCGGTGGGTGTGGCCCTCGAGACCATGAAGCAGATCGACAGCCAGCTCATGATGAGAAATTACGAGGGCTTCTTGAAGTAATGCCGTTGGTGCTGGTCATCTTGGGCCGCCAGGGATCGGGCAAGGGAACCCAGGCTGCGCTCCTAGCTGAACGCTATGGGGTGATCCACGTCTCCACTGGCGACATGCTGCGGGCCGCGGTAGCCGCGGGCACCGAGTTGGGGCTGCGGGCCAAGGCGGTGATGGACGCCGGCGACCTTGTGGGCGACGACATCATGATCGGGATCGTGGATGAGCGGCTGTCGAGCGACGACATTCAAGCCCACGGTGTACTGCTGGACGGCTTCCCCCGCACCACCGCTCAGGCCGACGCTCTGGCCGAGATCTTGGGGGGCAGCGGCCCCGATTTAGCCATCAACCTCGACGTTCCCATTGACGAGGTCACCCAGCGAATGCTGGCCCGGGGCCGAGGCGACGACACCACCGAGGCCATCGACCGCCGCCTCGCCCTCTATGAGGCCGAGACTGCTCCCCTGCTGGAATGGTTTGAGGGACGGGAATGCCTCGCGGTCGTCGACGGGCTGGGCACTGAAGACGAAGTGTTCGCCCGCCTCACCGAGGTGATCGGCGGACTCTAGCGGTTTGTTCGTGTCGAAATGGCCAGATAGCATAGCTGTTCGGCTCACGTAGTGGGCCGCTATTCGCGCGGTTCGCCGCACCAGCTTGCCAAGACGTCAGGAGAGGTCGCCCTTGGCGAAAAACAAGGAAGACGCCATCATCATGGAAGGGACAGTTACCGAGTCTCTTCCCAATGCCATGTTCCGAGTCGAACTCGAAAACGGGCACAAGGTGCTGACCCACATCTCCGGCAAGATGCGGATGCACTACATCAGAATCCTCCCCGGCGACCGGGTCCAAGTGGAGTTGACTCCCTACGACCTCCAGCGGGGTCGAATCACCTACCGATACAAATGACCGAAAGGACACCGTGAAAGTCCGCCCCAGCGTCAAGAAAATCTGTGACAAGTGCAGAGTCATACGCCGACATGGGCGCGTGCGGGTGATCTGCTCCAACCCCCGTCACAAGCAGAGGCAGGGCTGAGCGATGGCCCGTATCGCCGGCGTCGACATCCCCCGGGAGAAGCGCACCGTGGTCTCCCTCACCTACATCTACGGCATTGGGCCGACCCTGGCTCGCCAGGTATGCGTGGAGGCCGGGGTTGATGAGAGCACCCGACTGCGCGACCTCACCGATGAAGAGGTGGCCAAGCTGCGCAACTACATTGAGGGCAATCTGCGAGTGGAAGGCGATCTCCGCCGAGAGACCAGCCAGGATGTCAAGCGCAAGATGGAGATCGGCTGCTACCAAGGGCTGCGCCACCGCCGGGGACTTCCCGTGCGCGGCCAGCGCACCCACACCAACGCTCGCACCCGCAAGGGCCCGAAGAAGACCGTTGCCGGCAAGAAGAAGGTGATGAAGAAGTGAAGCACCAAAGGCGACCGTTTCAATTGGCAGCGCGGCATCTTGATGAAGAAGTGAAGCAGGAAAGGAATTGCCGCTAATGGCCAAGCCATCAGCCGGAGGGCGTCGGCCCCGCCGCCGGGAGCGCAAGAACATCTCCTACGGGGTGGCTCACATCAAGAGCTCCTTCAACAACACCATCGTGACCATCGCCGACCAACAGGGAAACGTCATCTCATGGGCCTCGGCCGGCAACGTCGGATTCAAGGGATCCCGCAAGTCCACGCCGTTCGCCGCGCAGATGGCTGCCGAGCAAGCGGGCCGCAAGGCCATGGAGCACGGTATTCGCAAGGTAGACGTGCATGTCCGCGGCCCGGGTTCGGGTCGTGAGACCGCCATCCGCTCGCTCCAGGGGGTGGGCATCGAGATCACCGGCATCAAAGACGTCACCCCCATTCCCCATAACGGCTGCCGCCCGGCAAAGCGGCGGAGGGTTTGACATGTCTCGCTATACCGGTCCGCGATCTCGAGTATCACGTCGCCTTGGGGTGAACGTTTGGGGCACCAAGGGTGAGACCATCGCCTTGGAGCGCCGTCCCTATCCCCCGGGCGAACACGGAAGATCCCGCCGTAGGGGCAACGTGTCGGAGTATCTGCTCCAGCTCCAAGAGAAGCAGAAGGCTCGCTACACCTACGGGCTGAACGAGCGCCAGTTCCGCAACATCTTCAAGGAGGCGGCCCGCCACAAGGGCGTCACCGGCGAGAACATGCTGCGGTTTCTGGAGCTGCGCCTAGACAACGTGGTGTATCGCCTCGGCTGGGGCGCCACCCGACCCCAGGCCCGCCAACTCGTCTCCCACGGCCACATCAACGTGAACGGTCGCCGGGTCAACATTCCCAGCTACCGGCTCCGCAAGGACGATGTGCTGTCGCTGCGGGACAAGGCCCGCGAAATGGTCGTGGTGGGGTGGAATCTCGACGTGCTCGACCGCACCCCGCCAGCCTGGCTGAGCCGGAGCGACGACGGCTTCGAGGCCACCGTGCGAGACGCCCCCCTGCGCGAGCAGATCGATGTGCCGGTTCGGGAGCAGCTCATCGTCGAGCTCTACAGCAAGTAGACCGCCGTCAAGCAACACGATCTGAAGACAAAGTTGACCATCACCATTTCAAACTCAAGAACTGAGGGAGCCGGATCATGCTGGTAATGCAACGACCCACCGTCGAGTCGGTTACCGAGCTCGAAGACAACCGCCAGAAGTTCGCCGTTGGCCCCCTGGAGCCTGGCTTCGGACACACCCTCGGAAACTCTCTGCGCCGAGCCCTGCTGTCTTCAATTCCAGGTGCTGCGGTGATTCGAGTTCGCTTCGACGACGCGCTTCACGAATTCGACACGATCACCGGCGTGGCCGAGGACGTGACCGACATCATCTTGAACTTGAAGGATCTCGTCTTGCGATGCCACAGCGAGGACGCGGTTGAGCTTCGCATCGACCAGCGAGGGCCCGGCGAGGTCACCGGCGCGAGCCTGTCGGTCAACCCCGACGTGGAGGTGCTCAATCCCGATTTGGTCATCGCCCGGCTGAACGACAAGGCGCGCTTGGCCATGGATATCACGGTTTCCAAGGGTCGGGGCTACGTGTCAGCGGAGACCAACAAAGTGGACTCCACCATCGGCGTAATCCCCATTGACTCCATCTTCTCTCCCGTGCGTCGAGTTGCCTACAACGTCGAGCCCACCCGGGTGGAGCAGTCCACTGAGTTCGACCGCCTGGTGCTGGATATCGAGACCGACAGCTCCATCACCCCCCAGGAAGCGCTGGCCTCCGCCGGTGCCACGCTGCGGACCCTCGTGCAGTTGGTGGAAGAGATGAGCGACGAGCCCCAGGGTCTGAGCATGGCCGAGGCGGGAAGCGCCCCGGCCGGTGCTCCTGATTTGGATCTGCCCATCGAGGACCTGGAGCTCTCCGAGCGGCCCCGCAACTGCCTCAAGCGAGCGCAGATCAACATGATCGGCGAGTTGCTGGCCCGCACCGAGGACGAGTTGCTGGCCATCACCAACTTTGGCCAGAAGTCGCTGGACGAGGTCAACGAGAAGCTCGACGAGCGAGGCCTTGCCCTGGCCGGACCCCGCTCGTAGAAGCAGGAAGCGCCATGCCCGGACGACCACGCAAAGGACGCCGCTTCGGCGGAAGCTCGCAACATCAAAAGCTGATGATGGCCAACCTCGTCGCGTCCCTGATCGCCGCTGAGGGCATCACCACCACCGAAGCCAAGGCCAAGGCCATGCGCCCGGTGGCCGAAAAACTGATCACCAAGGCCAAAAAGGGCGGTCGGCACAACCACCGTCAGATCTTGGCTCAGTTGGGCGACGCTGAGATCACCGACAAGCTGATGGTGGACATCGGCCCTCGCTACGCCAATCGGCCCGGTGGCTACACCCGCATCTTGAAGCTGGGGCCCCGCCACGGCGACAACGCCCCCATGGCCCGCATCGAGCTGGTCTAACCGCGCCAAGCGGCCGTGCGGGTTCGAGCGACGAGGGTGAAGCCTCGTCCAACTCCACGGGAGTAGGCGGACAACCATGCGAGTCCGAGCAACGGTCGCCTACAACGGCAGGTCATTCCACGGATTCGCGGTCAACGAAGGGGTCCGCACGATAGGCGGCGACCTCACCGAAGCCCTCACCCGGTGCTTGCGCCAATCAGTTGATCTGACGTGCGCGGGCCGAACCGACACCGGAGTCCATGCGTGGGAACAGGTGGTGAGCTTCGAAGCCCCCGACGATGCCGACCTTCTTCTCGTCCGCACTGCGGTGAACCGCATGCTGGGCCCTACCATCGTGGTCCGCGCTCTAGAAGCCGCTCCCGATAGCTTCGATGCGCGATTCGATGCCACCAGCCGTACCTACCGCTACTCAATTCTGAATCGGGAAGTGCCTGATCCGTTCATGGCTGACACTGCCTGGCACATTTCCCACCCGCTGGACGCAGGCAAAATGAACGCAGCTGCCGCTGCCATCGTGGGAGAACACGACTTCACCTCGTTTTGCCGCCGACAGCACACCGCCGACGGCACGGAGAAGTCCCGGGTGCGTGTGGTGTATCGGGCGGGTTGGCAACGAGCCGATCAAGACCTGTTGCGCTTCGAGATCGAGGCCTCCTCCTTCTGCCACCAGATGGTCCGCTCCATTACCGGGACCTTGGTGGACATCGGCGCGGGCCGCCGCTCTCCCGAGGCCATGGCCGCCATCTTGGCGGCGAAAGACCGCTCCGGCGTTCCCAATTTGGCCCCACCTCATGGCCTTTGCCTCTGGTCGGTTTCCTACTCGTGAACCCTCTGGCCAGACACTCGTTGGGGCAGTTGTCACTTCGCTGGTTCGGGCCGTATCATTGCTTTTCCGGTATCGCGTCTGAAGGAAAGCCGATGCCCACTTACTCTCCGAAAACCAAGGACATTGAGCGCGCGTGGCATGTTGTCGATGCCGAGGGCCTCATTCTCGGCCGCATGGCCACCGAAGTGGCCCGCGTGCTGAGGGGCAAGCACAAGCCAGAGTTCACGCCCCATCTCGATACCGGCGACCACGTGATCATCGTGAATGCCGACAAGGTGGTGCTCACCGGCAACAAGGCCGCCGACAAGCAGGTGTACCGTCATTCCGGCTATCCCGGTGGTCTGCACCAAACCAGCTACGGGCACCTGCTGGAAACCCAACCCGCCGAGACCGTGCGCCGCACGGTGAAGGGGATGCTCCCCAAGAACCGCTTGGGCCGCCAAATGCTCCGCAAGCTCAAGGTGTACGCCGGTCCGGCCCATCCCCATGAAGCCCAGAAGCCCCTGCCCTTGGAGATCGCCGGGGCCCGATCCCACATCGGAGACTCTTGATGTCCGTTCCCTTGACCCAGGCCACCGGACGACGCAAGCGGGCTGTGGCCCGAGTCGGATTCCGCCACGGCACTGGCCAGGTGACCGTCAACGGCCGCCAAGCCGAAGACTACTTCCCCTCCCGAAGCCACCGGATGGCATTCATGGAGCCTCTCCGGCTCACCAACACCGCCGAGGTTTACGACATCGACGTGAACATGCACGGTGGCGGGGCCAACGGCCAGGCCGGGGCCTTGCGACTGGGTATCGCTCGGGGCTTGGTTGCACTCGACCCCGAGTTGCGGGAAACCCTCAAACAGGCGGGATTCCTGACCCGTGACGACCGCAAGAAGGAATCCAAGAAGTACGGCCTGAAGAAGGCCCGCAAGGCACCTCAGTACTCCAAGCGCTAGGCCGGATCCCCGCGGCCAGGGGCTGAGTTCAGTGCTGCGCTTTGGAACCGACGGGATTCGGGGTCGAGCCTACAAAGAGCTCCTTCCCGACGACGTCATCGCGCTGGCCCAAGCGGCTGCTGAAGTTCTCAACCCCTCAACTCCCGTAATCATCGGGCGCGACACTCGGGAATCCAGCCCCGATTTTGCCGCCGCCTTGGCCGCTGGCTTCAGCGCAGTCGGAGTTTCCACTATTGATATGGGGGTGGCCCCCACCCCGGCGGTGGCCTGGGCCGCAGCTCACGATCACACCCCAGGCGCAGTGGTCTCGGCATCTCACAACCCATGGTCAGACAACGGCGTCAAGCTATTCAGCCCCGGTGGCCGAAAGCTGGACGACAAAATCCAGGCCGCACTGGAGTCGGCTTTGGACGATGTCAACCGCAGCACGGTGTCCATTATTGGCGCTCCCCAGCGAACTTCGGATGGGTCGGGGCTGTTGCAGAAGTATCAGGACGCGGTAGCCAGCACCGCTCACCTCGACGGCCGCGACCTCCACGTTGTGGTGGACGCGGCCCACGGGTCAGCCACTGCCGTCCTTCCCGGCCCACTCCAAGCGCACAATGTGACCGTCACCGTGATCAATGCTGAGCCCGATGGCCGAAACATCAATCGCCACTGTGGCTCTACCCATCCGGAGGCAGTCGCCGAGGCCGTTCGCGAGCAGAATGCCGACTTGGGGCTCACTTTCGACGGTGATGCCGACCGAGTGCTGGCCGTGGACCACACCGGCGAACTCGTCGACGGCGATCAGATCATCGCCATCTGCGCGGCCGACCGCCATCAACGGGGTCAGCTCCCCGGCAACACCGTGGTGGTTACGGTGATGACGAACTTGGGATTTCACCGAGCCATGGCCCAGCGGGGCATCCACGTGGTGACCACACCGGTGGGCGACCGGCACGTGTGGTCGGCGCTGCAAGACGGCGACTGGGGGCTGGGCGGCGAGCAGTCGGGCCATGTGATCCTCCCCACCCTGGCCACCACCGGCGACGGCCTGGTCACCGCCTTGCAGCTCCTCGAAGTTGTTGCCCGCCGAGAAATGCCCTTGCACGACCTAGCCGCCGAAGCCATGACCAAGATGCCCCAAGTGCTCCACAATGTACCCATCGACCCCGGATCCATCGACTCCGACCGCATGTCGGCCGCCGTGGCTGATGCTGAGAAGATCCTTGGTTCCCGCGGCCGAGTCTTAGTTCGCCCCTCCGGAACCGAGCCCGTCATCCGAATCATGGTGGAAGCCGAGACCGTCGAAACCGCCGACTCCATCGCCCATGAACTGGTTGCCGCTAGCCAACACTGGACCACTTACCCCTGACATCCATCGATGGTTGGTTGGATAGCGGTAGCCGACTCGCTCAGATCGAACGTTGCCGAGATTGTCCATCCGCCGAAGGGAATGAAGACACGTGCCGTAACGGTCTCTCCGTCCGAGTCGACGATCGACTGGACAAACCGGGCAGAGTTTTCCGCACCGAACAGAACGGAGGCCTCATTGATGGTGCTGTTGACCGCGTCGAACGTCGTGCTCTGACCGCCGGAGAATCCCAGTGCCAAGTCGTAAATCCCTATTCGTGACGTGACGAACGTATTCCAGTTGATGTAGGCCCTGAGCGTCCCTTCCGCTTCACCGTCAAAGTAAAAGCAGGCCACTCGCAACTCGGCTCTGGCCCCCTCAGACAGCCAAGTTCCTGTGATCGATTCGGTGAAAACACCTACCTGTCGAGGTCTGTCCAGGCCAGGATGGTTGAATTCGAAGCCGTCGTAAGGATTCCAGCCGTCTTGAGGCAATGAATCGCCGGTGTCCTCGGTGTCGCCGGTGTCGTCGCCATCATCACTGTCGTCGGTTTCGTCGGTTTGGCCGCATCCCCCGGGAACGGCATCCATGTCGACGCGGAACCGGCAGCGGTAGGCATTCAACAGCGCTTCTTGCGCGGCCACAAGATCTTCAAGCTTCATCAGATCCATATTTCTGTAGGACCCGATGAATGCGAGTGAAGTCCACTCTGGGTAGGCAGGCTGTCCGTCCCGGCATCCTCCAGGCACGTACTGGATGTCCACATTGAACAGGCAGCGATAGTCGCTTATCAACGCCGATTGTTCTGAGATCAGCTTGTTCAGCCTCGTTTTCTCCTCGAGCAGCAGTGCATTGGCAGACGGTGTCTCGCCGTAAGAGTCCGGGTCCGCGGCGGCTGGCGGGACGTACAGCAACCCATAGGCAATCACGGCAACAGCCAGTGTCGCCGCAGCCAGCTTCCCTGCCAGCGATGAGGTTCTTTTCAAGGGAGCCAACACAGGCAGAACCACCCTCCTACAGCCCCGACGGATCCCACCCTACCCCTGTCCTTTGGATCGCGGTGGCAATGGGTCCGCCATCGACTATCTCGGGCCCACACCACTAACCTTGGGGGAGATGTGCGGCATTGTCGCGGTGGTCCGGCGCTGGTCACAGCGTGTTCCCCCGACCTCGGCCGAGGTCCTCGACCTTTTGAGCCCGGTGGTCGTGGCTTTGCGCGACCTGAGCGACGCCGATGACCTGGCCGGGCGCATCGGAGCAGCGGCCGACAACCTGACTGAGGCCGACCGCCTGCTCCAAGGCACCGCTGGGCTTCAGGCGCTGTTGGCCGAAAAGCCGCTGCGGGCCACCATCCGAGCCACGCTCAGCGAAGTCGATCGGCTGGTCGGCAGACTGGAGGTCGATCTCGACCGGTCAGGGAGCGATCGGGCCACCGAGGCGGTCAACGCCGCGTTGGTCCAGATGAAGGACGCCGTGTGGGCCATCGGCAACGACCGGCTGAACACCGCCGATGCGGTAGCCGAGTTGGCCGGACCCAACGCCAGTGTGGCTGCTCTGTCCGCATTCAGCTCGGTGCAGATCGCGCTGTCGGCGCTCGACCGCCTGGAAGTTCGGGGCCGAGACTCGGCTGGACTCCATTTGCTGATCAGCGACCATGGTCTCGACCCCGCAGCCCCCGCTGTGGCCGCGGCGCTGGCCGAGCGGGCTGCCGACCCGCTGTTCCGGTCGGGTTCGGTGCGCTGGGCCGAGGGCTGCTTGAGCTTCACCTACAAGGCGGCCGCAGAAATCGGCGAACTCGGCGACAACACCGCTGCGCTTCGAGCGGCCATCGGCGGCGACGAGCTCTTGGCCGCCGCGCTGGACGCTTCAGAGGCCTCTGCCGTGGTCATTGGGCACACTCGCTGGGCCAGCGTGGGCATGATCAACGAGGCCAACGCCCACCCACTCAACTCCGAACTGGCCGATGGCTCCTCCCGGCCCTACACAATCGGTGCTCTGAACGGCGACGTCGACAACCACACCGATCTGGTCGCCTACCACAACCTGGCCCTTGACCCCGGCATCACCACCGATGCCAAAGTAATTCCCACGCTCTGGTCAGCTCGATTGAGCGATTCGGCCAATTTCTCTAACGCCCGCGACTCAGTTCCCAAGAGGCCAGGCCGCGTCCCAAACTCTGATGATGCTATCGACGCCTTCCTCCGAACAGTGGGCGACCTCGACGGCTCAGTGGCCATCGCCGGGCAGACTGCCACCCACCCCGGCCAACTCCTGTTGGCATTACGGGGCAGCGGCCAAGCCCTGTATGTCGGTGCGGCGGAAGACGCCTACGTCGTGGCCAGTGAGCCCTACGGCCTGGTAGAGCAATCCGGCCGCTATCTGCGGATGGATGGAGAAACCCCATCCGACCGGGAGAACGCGGCCTTGAGCCGAGGCCAAGTGGTGGTTCTCAATAGCGACGACGCCGGCGACCTGTCTGCCCTCCGGCGATTCTCCTATGACGGCACTCCACTTCCGGTGGCCGACGCTGACATCGTCGACGCCGAGATCACGACCCGCGATGTTGACCGCCGAGGATTCCGCCACTTCTTGCTGAAAGAGATCACCGAGTCGCCCGAGTCATTCCGCAAGACCCTGCGAGGCCGAATCATCAGCACCGACAGTGACCAGCCCACTCCAATGCTGAGAGTGGAGTTGGGCCGCGAATGCCTACCTGACCGCTTGGTGAAGGATATGGCCGACCGGCGCATCGCCAACATCATTGTCATCGGACAGGGCACTGCCGCGGTGGCGGCCCACAGCCTGGCCCACTTCCTGCGCCAGGAGCTGCCCGACCGCCACGTCAGCTCAGTCCAGGCCACCGAGCTATCAGGGTTCGGGATGCAGGCCGATATGAGCGACACCCTGGTCATTGCCATTAGCCAGTCGGGGACCACCACCGACACCAACCGCACCGTCGACTTGGTGCGGCGGCGGAACGCGGCTGTCATCGCCATCGTCAACCGTCGCAACAGCGATTTATGCGACAAAGCCGACGGGGTGCTCTACACCTCCGACGGGCGAGATGTGGAGATGAGCGTGGCTTCCACCAAGGCGTTCTATGCCCAAGTGGCCGCCGGCGTGCTGTTGGCCGTGGCTTTGGCCGACGCCGCCAACGGGGGGCAGCCAACCGACCCCCGTCGTCAGGAGCGCCGGCAGCAACTGCTCGCCTCGCTGCGCGACCTGCCAGCGGCCATGGCCGAAGTGCTCAACTTGCACGATCGCATCGCCGACATCGTGCGCCGCCACGCCCTGGGCCGCACCTATTGGGCCGTCGTGGGCAATGGGCTCAACCGCGTTGCCGCCGAGGAAGTCCGCATCAAACTCTCGGAGCTGTGCTACAAGTCCATCGCCTGCGACACCACCGAGGACAAAAAGCACATCGATCTGTCTTCCGAACCGCTGATTCTGGTGTGCGCCGCCGGACTGTTCGACTCCACCGCCAACGACGTGGCCAAGGAAGTGGCCATCTTCCGAGCCCACAAGGCCGCACCCATCGTGATCACCAGTGGTACAGAAGCTCGCTTTGACGCCGCAGCCGAGGTGATCGCCACCCCGACCACCGGGTCGCCCGATCTGGCCTTTGTGCTGGCCACCATGGTGGGCCACCTGTTCGGCTACGAGTCGGCGTTGGCCATCGACGAGCTGGCTCAACCTCTGCGGGAAACTCGGGCGGCCATCGAGGCCGAGGTGGCTTCCAGCGATGCTCACAATGACGCTGGCATCGACAGCCAGCAACTTCTGGAGAAACTCCGCTCACAGTTCACTCCTGCCGCCCAGCGGTTCTTCCAAGATTTGCGCCAGGGCCGCTACAACGGATGCCTCGAAGCAGGAACCGCCGCGGAGATGGCCTCCATGTACCGCTACGCCCTGGGCATCGCCCCCCTCGACGCCTATCAACTGGAGCGGGGTCGAGTGGGCACCCCCGCGGTGGTGCTGGAAGACCTCACCGCCATGCTCACTGTGGCGGTGGGCGAACTTACCCGACCGGTGGACGCCATTCGCCACCAGGCCAAGACCGTCACTGTCGGGATATCAAGGGCCGAGGAGTCGCTGTTGGAGCTGCCCCTGGTGCGGGCCGCCCTCGACGCCGGCGCACCCCGCCATCAGCTCAGCTACCAAACCCTGCGTACTCTGACCGCCCTCGATCCCGCGGTCGCCGAGGTCACCGGGTACATCCGGTACGGCATCAACGGCGATCCGGAAGCGCCCAGCACCACCATTCATGTGATCGATCGGGGCGGCATCACCGTGGGATTGGCCTCCCGCGCCGAACGCGATCCCACCTTGCGAGGCAGCAAGCACCTCGTGGCAATCGAACGACAGGTTCAAGCTGCTCGAGGACGTTCCGACGGCCGGACCATCGTGCTCATCCCCGAAGTCAAGGACCGCCAAACCACCGGGCTCACCCTGCTGCACGTGCGATTCCGGCCAAACCTGTCACCCGAGCATGCTCAACAGGTGTTGGAGGGCTATCGGAACCGGTTTGCCGCCCTGCGCGACGAGGTCACTGAAACCGAACCTGACTTCCGCCTCGACCGACTGGGCGACATCAGCACTGAAGACCTCCTGCTAGAACCGTTGACCGAACTGGCCAACCGCTGGCGTCCATGATCCCCATTGTCACCCCGGAGGAGATGGCCGCCATCGACGCGGCTGCCACCGAACCGGTGGAAGAACTGATCGAGCGGGCCGGCGCCGCGCTGGCCCGAACCGCCCTTGACATGTTGGGCGGCGGCTACGGAAGGCGGGTAACCGTGTTGGCCGGAAAGGGCAACAACGGCGCCGACGGACGGGCCGCCGCCGAACGGCTGCGACGCCGGGGCGTCCGGGTGGCCGTGGTCGACGCCGATGATGCGCCGAACTCGCTGCCTGCGGCCCACCTGGCTATCGACGCCGCCTACGGCACCGGATTGCGCCGGCCTTATTCCCCGCCTTCGCCCGTGCCATTGCTCGACCACCCCAACCGGACGGCGCCGATTCTGGCCGCCGACATCCCCTCCGGAGTAAACGGGCTGACCGGCGAGGTCGTCGGTGAACCCTGGATCGCGGGCCAAACGGTCACCTTCGGCGCCCTGAAGCCCGGCCTCATCCTCCATCCCGGTGCTCAGCATTGCGGCCAGGTCACGGTGGCCTCCATCGGGCTCGACGTCTCGTCGGCCCGCACTCATCTGGTTGCTGCCGACGACGTCAGTGCCTGGCTGCCGGTCCGACCAGCGGAGGCCCACAAGTGGCAAACCGCATGCTGGGTCATCGCCGGATCGCCAGGCATGACCGGGGCAGCCCATCTGGCTGCCATTGCCGCGCTGCGGGGTGGGTCAGGCTACGTGCGACTGAGCACCCCCGGCCTCGAGGCTGCTGGCCTTCTGGCTGGTCCCGCCGCGCCCACTGAAGCTGTCGGCTTCCCCCTGTCTGCCGACGACTGGGCAGCAGCGGTCGATGCCGCTGACCTTTCTCGCTTCAAGGCCATGCTGGTCGGCCCTGGGTTGGGCCGACAGCCCCACACCCTCCAGGCGGTTCGCGATCTCGCCGCCAAGTCGCCCCTCCCCTTGGTGATCGACGGCGACGGACTCTGCGCCTTCGGCCCCGATACCCCTGAGGTGCTGTCGCAGCGCACCGCTCCCACCGTGCTCACTCCCCACGATGGCGAGTACCGCATCCTTACCGGCGCTGCTCCCGGCCCGGATCGCTTTGCCGCCGCTCGCTCGCTGTCCGCCGCCACCGGTGCACTGGTTCTGCTCAAAGGCCCCACCACCGTGATCACCCATCCTGGTGGCGAGGCGGTGGCCGTGGCCAGCGGCGATGCCCGGTTGGCCACTGCCGGCACCGGCGATGTTCTGGCCGGACTCATTTGCGGGCTGCTCAGCGCGGGCACCGACCCTCTGAAGGCCGCCACGGCCGCCACCTGGCTGCACGGGAGGGCCGCTTCTGCCCGTCCCCCAGCCGCAATGGCAGCATCGGATCTACTCCTTGCTCTCCCCGAGGTGTGGGAAGGCGCCGTCCGACAGGCCGCAGTGAGATGAGGCCGACCTGGGCCGACATCAGCCTCTCGGCCATCGCCCACAACGTGAGGCTCTTGGCCGAACTCGTCCATCCCGCCAAGTTGTGCGCAGTGGTCAAAGCCGATGCCTATGGGCACGGAATGGTCCCGGTGGCCCGAACTGCGGTGGATGCGGGGGTGAGCACCCTGGCCGTGGCCCTGGTGGACGAAGGCCGCCAACTCCGAGAGGCCGGGATCGACACCCCCGTCCTCCTCTTGTCGGAGCCTCGACCCAATGAGTTTGCCCAGGTGGTTGAATTCGAGCTCATTCCCACCGTGTACCAGGGCGAGGGTTTGGCGGCCGCCGCCGCAGCCGCCGCCGCTGCCGACGAGCGGCTATCTGTCCACCTAAAGGTCGACACCGGCATGGCCCGAGTCGGTGCATCGCCTGCGGAAGTCATGATGCTGGCCGATGCCATCGCCGATCGAGACACGCTGGAGCTGGCCGGAGTGTGGACCCATTGCGCAGTGGCTGACGAGCCCGACAATCCGTTCACCGCGTACCAGATTGAGCAGTACAACCATCTGCTCTCGCGGCTGCGCCTTGGCGGTCACCATGACTTCTGTCGCCACCTGGCCAACTCGGCCGTGGCTATGGCACATCCTGCCGGACGATTCGACATGGTGCGCTGTGGCATCGCCATCTACGGCATCCCGCCGTCGCCGGCATTGGCCGGCTGCCTTCCGCTTCAGCCGGCGATGACCTTGCGATCCGAGGTGGCCATGGTCAAGACCATCGCCGCGGGCACGTCGGTGTCTTACGGTCACTACTACACCGCCCCCGCCGACACGCAGCTGGCCACCATTCCCATTGGCTACGCCGACGGCTGGACCCGCCGGCTCGGCGTGAGTGGGGGCGAAGTGCTGATCGGCGGCCGCCGGTGCCCCATAGCCGGGGTGGTGACCATGGACCAGACCATGGTGGACTGCGGTCTGGACCACCCGGTGTCACCCGGCGACGAGGTGGTCCTCCTGGGGCGACAGGGCAGCGAGGAGATCACCGCCACCGAGATCGCCGAGCGCATTGACACCGTCGCCTACGAAATCGTCTGCCACCTCGGCCGCCGAGTCCCCCTCCGCATTACCTAGCGAGATGGGTATTGAACGTCCGGCAATCCCACGGTGTACTCAGGATTGGTCTCATTCATGATCGACTCGGTGCGGGCTGCGATCCTCTCCTTGAAATCGGGATGGGGAAAGACCCAGAACTTGTCGTTTTGCACCGCGTCGAATACCAGCTCAGGGATCTCGGTCGGGTCGGTGCCCTCGTCGATGGCGTTGATCAAGGCTGTGTGAAAGGCCGCCGCCTCGGCATCGGCCGACATGGGGCCGCAGGTGTCCTCATAGGTGTCGGGACGGTTGCGCTCGGCCCGGAAGATGCCGGTGGCCACTGGGCCAGGGCACAAGCACGACACCCCGATCGGCGCGCCGATCATGTCCAGCTCCCGATGCAGCGACTCGGCGATGGCCACCGCGCCGTATTTCGAGGTGGTGTAGGGCCCGAGCAACCCCCCGGAGGTGAGGCCGCCCACCGAGGCGGTAATCACCACGTGGCCGTCTTCGCCCTTCTCCAGCATCCGGGGAATAAAGCTGCGCACCCCGTGGATCACGCCCCACAGGTTCACGTCCAGCACCCAGCGCCAATCGTCCACGGTGTTCTCCCAGGTGAACCCGCCGGTGAGCACTCCAGCGTTGAGATGTACCAGGTGAATGCCGCCGAATCGCTCCAGGGCCGCATTGGCCAGCGCCTCATTGGCGTCGGGACTGGTCACATCGGTCAACATGAGCTGGGCGTTCTCCAGGCCGCCGACGGTCTCCGCCAGGCCGGCCTCGTCGATGTCGCCCGCCAATACGTGCATACCCTCAGAAGCGGCTTTTCGCACCATGGCCCGACCCATACCGCTGCCTGCCCCGGTGATCACCGCCACCTTTCCAGCCAAGTCCTTCATGTCAATCCCCTTCGCGGTTGCTTTCAAGCACCGCCATCATGGCCCACCGAGATATTCCTTATCCCATTGTCCTCAAACGAGGTCAAAATCAGCCGACTCCCCTGATGGCTGTCTCCACGGCAGTGGCCGCCATCACGCGGACCAGTCCAAAGTCTGCCTCCACCTGGCCGGTTGCCCCAACCACCAATGCATCCCCATCACCGTCGGTGTGGGCCGGCAGCAGCGCCCGGGCCATCCCGCTGTGACCACTGCGAGCCACCCGGAAGCAGGCCACCTTGTCGAGCATGGCGTTGGTGGCGATTACTCCGATGGTGGTGTTGGTGTACGCCTCGCCGTCATTGCTGTCGGCGAACGGATCGGCAGGCCGATGCTCATAGGTGCCGTCGATCAACGCCTGCTGCACAGAACCATCGTTGAATTCCCCAGAAGCGTTCACCGCCACCAACGCCCCCACCACCACATCGTCTACTTGGAGCAGGGCGCCACCCAGCCCCCCCGCCTGGCGGTTTTCCGCTCCCTGCCACTTGTTCATGGTGGCCCCGGTACCCGCACCGACCCGTCCCAAAGCCGGGAGCGCATCGCTGGCCACCCGAGCCGCGGCGTAGCCAGCATCGGGGCCAGGACGCACTGAGCCGTCGCCCTCGGTCAGGTCGTACAACGACAGGCCCACCACGATCGGCACCCGGCCACCCCGGGTCTCAAACCCCCGACCCTGCTCCTCACACCACCGCATCACCCCGTCGGCCGCCGCCAAGCCGAATGCCGAGCCTCCCGACAGCACCACCGCGTCTACTTGGCTCACTGTCCGCTCTGGGGCCAGCAGGGCAAAATCCCTCGTTGCCGGCGCACCTCCCCGAATCTCCCCCGAAGCCGTCGTCCCCTCGGGGAACACCACCACCGTGCATCCCGTTCGGGCCGCCTCATCGGTCCAGTGCCCTACCAGCACGCCCCCGCCAACTCCTAGCATCACCGCCGACCGTACCGCACCCTCACTGAGCCGCGCATCGGCTCGCGAGCCGGATCAGTAGATGCCCGGGACGATCCGATAGGGGACTCGCTGCCGGTATTCGGCCCACTTCTCGGGGCCGTACTTGTTGGCGCAGTGCCGGTCGTCCTGACTCTGGCGGAGGAGGAACAACGCGATGACGTAGACGAAGTAGATCCATGCCCACAGGTTGCCGAAATGACCCCAGACCAGGGCGATGGCGAGGCCGAAGCACCACTCGCCCATGTAGTTGAAGTGCCGGGCGGCGCCCCAGAAGCCGCTGCACAGGATCTTGCGGTCGCCAGCCTCGATGACCTGTGGCGCGAACACCCCGAGAAACGTGCGGTCGGGCCAGCGCTTGAACGTGTACTTCTGCAAGCTGGCGCCGCGGGTGATGACCCATCCGGCGGCGTACAGCGCAGGCGCACCGATCAGCCACAGCACACGCCAGCCGCCTGAGAGTCCTGGGTCGGGATGAGCCGCCAAACCCCACATCGGAATGATGAACACCCAGCCATAGACGAAGAGCCCGCCCCAGAACAGCTTGAAGCCGAGCCGTTCGTGAATGATGTCGTACGTGTAGAGCATCGTCCGCTCGAAGATGTAGTAGTCGAACACGTAGAAGGTGACGAAAGCTGCGAACAAGAAGACGCCTGGATTGAGGTCTGCAATGTTCTCGTGGTGCCACACTGCGCCGGACCACGCGTTGAGCGACAGCATGGTTCCGCCGACCACGTAGAAGTACATTTTGAGGTCGAGACGGCCGTTGAAGAACTGCATCTCGGGGGCCCGCCCGAACCACAGGGCAAGCAAACGGTTCTTGACCTCGCCTTCGGGCTGGGTGAACACCGCTATCGCGGTCAGGATGGCGGCGAGCACCGTTCCGCCGGCCACGGCGTACAGCGATGACCGGTAGAACCAGTCGCGCGGCATGCCGGTGAGCTCGAACCACCACAGAAGCTGGGCCGCTGCGAACACCAGCAGGCCGTTGAGGCGGTAGCTGCGGGGCTGGCCGGTGGCCGCGTCGATGACGTAGCCGGTCACGCGCCTGCCGGGCAGGATCATCTGGAGCACGACGAAGGCGACCATCACGATCAGCGGCGTGAGGAACCCCAGCACCGCCTCGCCCGCAGTCAACTCAGTCAGGTGTCCGACACCGAGTTGCTCGAACATCGGTGGCCTCCTCTCCGGTACCGCTTCAGCCGGTCGGCGCTAGAAGATGCCGGGGATGATCCGGTACGGAACTCGAGCCTGGTATTCGGCCCACTTCTCTTCGCCGTACTTCTCGGCGCAGACTTTGTCGTCCTCGAACTGGCGGGGAACGAAGAACGCAACGATGAAAATAACGTATGTCCAAGCCCACAGGTTGCCGAAGTGCCCAAAGGTCAGCGCCACGGCAATCCCGTACAGGCCTTCGCCGAAATAGCCGAAGTGCCGTGCTTTCCCCCAGAACCCGCTGCACAGAATCTTGCGGTCGCCGGCTTGGATGTACTCCGGCTCGATGATGCCGAGGAACGTGCGTTCGGGCCAGCGCTTGAACGTGTACTTCTGCATGTTGGAGCCGCGAGAAATCGTCCAGCCCACGAAGAACAGTGCGGCGCTGCCGATCAGCCAGAAGTATCTCCCGCCGCCGGAGATACCGGGGTCGGAGAGTGGCGCCAAGCCCCACAACGGCAGCACGAACATCCAACCCCACACAAACGGCCCGCCCCAGACGAGCTTTAATCCGATCTTCTCGTAGGTGAGGTCGTAGGTGTAGAGCTGCACCCGTTCCCAGACGAAATAGTCGAAGATGTAGAAGCAATTGATGGCTGCGTAGAGGAACAAGCCGGGGTTGGCATCGGCAACGTTGTCGTTGTGCCATGCGGCTGCGGACCAACAATTGAGTGACAGCATCGTGCCGCCCACGATGTAGAAGTACATCTTGAGATCGAAGCGGTTGTTGAAGAATTGCAGCTCTTGGGCACGGCCGAGATAGAACGCAAGCAAGCGGTTCTTCTGTGCGCCTTCGGGCTGGGAGAACACCACGAAGATCGTCGCGATGATCGCGATCGCGAAGCCGCTCGCTATCGCATACATGGTCGACCGGTAGAACCAGTCGCGCGGCAGCGCGAATGCCCACACGAGGTGGGCAAGCACGAACACCGCCACTCCGTTGAGCCGGTAGTTGAGGGGCTCGCCGGTCTTGCGGTTGATGGCGTAGCCGGGCACGCGCCTCGCGGGCAGGACCATGTGCGCCACGAAGACCGCGGCGCAGACGAACAGCGGCGTGAGGAATCCCAGCACCACCTCGCCGCCGGACAACTTGAACAGATGGTCGATGCCGAGCCAGTCGATCATGATCTGCACCCCTCCTCGCTCCTGCCTGCGCAGAATACCAGTATTGCCGTCAGCGGCTTGGGACCGAGGCGCTCCGGCGGCGCAGCACCCGTCCGAGTCCATAACTTGCCACTCCCCTATCGAATCTGCTGGTGGGGGGCGTATTCTTGACTTGTGACGTTGACGTTGGCCGAGGTTGCCGCCAAAGCTGCCGATTGCACAAAGTGCGGGCTGGCCGAGGGCCGAACACAGGTGGTGTTCGGCATGGGCAACCCCCAAGCCGACCTCATGTTCGTCGGCGAAGGACCCGGTGCTGAAGAGGATAAGCAGGGCCTTCCCTTTGTGGGCCGCTCGGGAAAGCTGCTCGACCGGCTGATGGCCGAGGAAATCGGGCTGACCCGCGACAGTTGCTACATCGCCAATGTGGTCAAGTGCCGTCCTCCCGACAATCGAGATCCCAAACCCGACGAGATCGACGCCTGCCGCCCGTGGCTGGAGCAGCAAGTCGAGCTCATCGCCCCAAGAGTGGTGGTCACCCTGGGCAATTTCTCTTCCAAGCTGCTGCTGGACACGAAGACCGGGATCACCAAGCTGCGAGGCCAGAGCTACCCGATGCCCAACGCCGACGCCGTGATCATCCCCACCTACCATCCGGCGGCGGTGCTGCGGGGCGGCGGTCTCCAAGAGGCTCAGATGCGCTCTGATCTGGTTCGAGCCCGCATGGCGATGTCGGGATGATTCCTGTCCCCTCGCCCCAATGCGCCCCGACGCTCCCATGATACGAGTCCGCACCCGCTCTCCCGACAACACCCGGGAATTAGCCGCCAGCCTGGCCGAGCAGGCCCAGGCCGGCGACCTCTTGCTGCTGGTGGGCGACTTGGGCGCGGGCAAGACCACCTTCACTCAGGGGTTCGCCGCCGCATTGGGCATCAGCGAACCGGTCACCAGCCCTACCTTCACTCTGGCCCGGGAATACCACGGGCGGCTGCTCCTCCACCACCTCGATGTCTTCCGTCTCGACCAAATCTCCGAAGTGCTCGACCTAGGCCTGCCCGAATTGCTCGACAGCGACGGGGTCATCCTCATCGAGTGGGGCGACGCCATCCGCCAAGCCCTGCCCAGCGACTATCTCGAAGTAGCACTGACCTTCGTTGAGGGCCGTCCCAGCCCCCCCGACGAGCGGGTGGTAGTGCTCACCCCAGTGGGATCCCGATGGCAAGCCCGAGTAGACGAGCTGACCGCCCTCACCGAACCTTGGTTGGAGAGCCCACCGTGTTGATCCTGGGCATCGAGTCGGCCACCCAACAGGTGGGATGCGCCCTTGGCGGGCACGAGGGAGTGCTGGCCTCGGCTCACAGCGCTCGCGGTCGGCGCCATGCCGAGACCATCGCTCCCCAGATCCAGTTTGTGACCCGTCAGGCCCGGATCGAGCTGCGGGATGTGGGTTGCGTGGCTGTGGATCTCGGCCCCGGTCTGTACACCGGCCTGCGGGTGGGCATATCCAGCGCCATGGCGGTGGCCTATGCCTTGGCGGTACCGATGATCGGCGTATCCAGCCTCGACCTGCTGGCTTTCGCCGTGCGCCACACCAACCGGCTAATCGTGGCTGCCATAGACGCCCGCCGCAGTGAGCTGTTCTACGCCTTCTACCGTCAAGTGCCCGGCGGGATCCAGCGGGTGTCAGAGGCCCAAGTGGGTACCCCGGACGATCTCGCCTCCGAGTTGCTGGCCACCAGCGAAGAGGTGCTGCTAGTGGGCGACGGCGCCCGCCGCTACTCCGAGGTGTTCGACCGGCTCCAGAAGACCGAGATCGCCGAACAAGATCTGGCCCACCCCTCGGCTGCCTCGCTGGTACAACTAGCGCACGCTCGGGCCCTGCGGGAGGAGTTTGTCAAGCCTTGGGAACTAAAACCCATATACCTTCGAGTTCCCGACGCCGACATCAACTGGAACACCCGATGAGCCTTTCCATGACCCTTGATCAGATGATCGTTCCCATGACCTCCGATCACCTGCCACAGGTCATGGCCATCGACGCCCAGTGCTACCCCATTCCCTGGTCCCGGGATGTCTACGAGGCTGAGTTGGCCCGCCCCGAGGATCGGCTCTATGTGATCGCCCGCCCCAGTCGATTGGTGGGTGATGCCAATGCCAAAGGCTTCTGCCCCGGTCAATTGGTGGGCCACGCTGGGGTGGCCTTCGAGGAAAACGAAGCCCACATCACCACGGTCACGGTGTCCCCCGATTGCCGCGGTCAGGGCATCGGCGCCCGGCTGTTTTTGGCATTGGCGTTGGCCGCCTGCCGCCGCAATACCAGCCTCGCTTTGGAGGTGTCTGCCGACAATCCCGCCGCCCAGGCCCTCTACCGGCGCTTCGGCCTCGCCCCGGTGGGTATTCAGCGGGGGTATTACAAGAACATGGGGCTGTCTCCCGACGCCGTGGTGATGCGGGCCGACAACATCCAACAATCCGACTATGCCGACCGTCTCATCAAGATCGCGGTAGAACTGGACTGCGCATGACCGCTCTGGAAACTCCTCAAGAAGCTCCCGCCATCGTCTTGGGCATCGATACTCCCCCGCACACCCCTGCCATTGTGCTGGGCATCGAGACCTCTTGTGACGAAACCGCGGCGGCCGTGGTCTCTGGCCCCTCCGCCGTTCTTTCTTCGGTGATCAGCAGCCAGGTGGATCTGCACGCCCGCTACGGCGGCGTGGTCCCGGAGATCGCCAGTCGGGCCCATGTGGAGCTGCTCACCCCGGTGGTGGCCCAAGCGGTGATCGAGGCCGGCCTCAGCGACCACGATGTGGAAGCGGTAGCTGCTACCTCAGGCCCCGGCCTTATCGGCTCGCTGCTGGTGGGAGTGAGCGCAGCCAAGTCGCTGGCCTTGGTGTGGGATGTGCCGTTCGTGGCCGTCAACCACCTGGAAGCCCATCTCTATTCCTCTTTCCTGGAGGAACCCGACCTGGAACTGCCGGTGGTGGTCCTGCTGGTCTCCGGCGGCCACACCCTGCTGGTGCTCATGGAGGCTTTCGGGCGCTACCGGCTCATCGGCCAAACTCTGGACGACGCCGCCGGTGAGGCGTTCGACAAGGTGGCCCGCTTCATGGACTTGGGCTATCCCGGGGGCCCAGTCATCGACCGCCTGGCCATGACTGGCAATCCCGAGGCGGTGGCTTTCCCCCGCCCCATGTACGACGACGGCTACGACTTCTCGTTCAGCGGCCTCAAGACCGCAGTGGTCAACCACGTGCGAAACAACCCCGACCTCGATGTGCCCGACATCGCGGCGTCATTTCAGGAAGCGGTGGTAGACGTGCTGATCCACAAAGCCCGCAAGGCTGCCGAGCAATACGAGGCCAAGGGCCTGTGCCTGGCCGGCGGGGTGGCGGCCAACTCCTCGCTGCGAGAGAGACTGCTGGACGCCTGCGTGGCCGCCGGCATCAGCGGGTTCTTGCCCAGCCGCTCCATGTGTACTGACAACGCGGCCATGGTGGCTGCCGCCGGTTGGCAGCGACTTCAGCTCGACGGTCCCTCTCCGCTGGACACCGGCGCCGATCCCAACCTCCCGCTTCCCTTTATGCGGTCGGGGGAACCGGCAGCCTGAATTGGCCTGGGGGCGGCTCACGCCCTACTCTTAGCACTCGCCTATTGAGAGTGCTAAAGCTCAAGTCAACCAACCATTTGGAGGCCAAGATGGCGCTACAGCCCCTTGATGACCGAATCGTTGTCCGCCCCGGTGAGTCTGAAGAGATGACCGCTAGCGGCCTGGTCATCCCCGACACTGCCAAAGAGAAGCCCCAGCAGGGTGAGGTTCTCGCCACAGGACCGGGCAAGCGGTCCGACAACACCGGCGAGCTCATCCCGATGGACGTCTCCGTTGGCGACACCGTGGTGTACAGCAAGTTTGGCGGCACCGAGATCACCGCGGACGGCGAAGATCTGCTGATCTTGTCGGCCCGCGATGTGCTGGCAATCGTCAAATGACCAAGATCCTCAAGTTCCAGGAGGAGGCCCGCCAGGGCCTTGAGGCAGGCGTCAACCAGCTTGCCGACACGGTCAAAGTGACCCTGGGCCCCAAGGGCCGCAACGTGGTCCTCGACAAGAAGTTCGGTGCCCCCACCATCACGAACGACGGCGTGTCCATCGCCCGCGAGGTGGAACTCGACGACAAGTTCGAGAACATGGGCGCCCAGCTCATCAAAGAGGTGGCCACCAAGACCAACGACATCGCCGGTGATGGCACCACCACGGCCACCGTGCTGGCCCAGGCCATGGTCCGCCACGGCCTGCGCAACGTGGCCGCGGGCGCCAACCCGATGAGCCTCAAGCGGGGCATCGAGAAGGCGGTGGCCGCGGCTGTGGACTCACTGGCCGATCAGGCCCAGGACATCTCCCAGAAAGAGGAGATCTCCCAGGTGGCCTCCATCTCGGCCGCCGACAACGCCATCGGCGACGTCATCGCCGACGCCATCGACAAAGTGGGCAAAGACGGCGTGGTCACGGTGGAGGAGTCCAACACCTTCGGCATGGAACTCGACTTCGTGGAGGGCATGCAGTTCGACAAGGGCTTCTTGTCGCCCTACTTCGTGACCGACCCCGAGCGCCAAGAGGCCGTGCTCGACGAGCCCTACATCTTGTTCAACCAGGGCAAGATCAGCTCGGTGCAGGATCTGCTGCCCGTGCTGGAGAAAGTCATGCAGACTGGCAAGCCGCTCTTGATTATCGCTGAGGACGTGGAGGGCGAGGCCCTGGCCACCCTGGTGGTGAACAAGATCAGGGGCACGTTCAACTCGGTGGGCGTCAAGGCCCCCGGCTTCGGAGAGCGCCGCAAGGCCATGCTCCAAGACATGGCCATCCTCACCGGCGGCCAGGTGGTGGCCGAGGAGGTCGGGCTCAATCTGGAGGGCGTCACCCTCGATCTATTGGGTACCGCCCGCAAGGTGATCGTGACCAAAGACGACACCACCATCGTGGAGGGCGCGGGCGCCAAGGCCGACGTCGAAGGCCGGGTGGCCCAGATCCGCCAAGAGATCGAGAACACCGACTCCGATTGGGATCGGGAGAAGCTTCAAGAGCGTTTGGCCAAGCTGGCCGGCGGCGTGGCCGTCGTCCAGGTGGGTGCCGCCACCGAGGTGGAGCTCAAGGAGAAGAAGCACCGGATCGAGGATGCGCTGTCGGCCACTCGAGCTGCCATCGAAGAGGGCGTGGTCGCCGGGGGCGGTACCGCCCTGCTGCGAGCCCGGCCGTCGGTGGTCGAGGTGGTTGAGAACCTGAGCGGCGACGAGGCCACTGGCGCCAAGGTCGTGCTCGAGGCGCTGAGCGTGCCGTGCTCCCTCATCGCCTCCAATGCCGGCTTCGAGGGCTCCATCGTGGTGCGCGACATCGAGGCCACCTCCGGCACCATCGGGTTCAACGCCGCCACCGGCGCCACCGAGGATTTGGTGGCTGCGGGCGTCATCGATCCCGCCAAGGTGACCCGGGCCGGCTTGCAGAATGCGGCGTCAATCGCTGGCATGCTGCTCACCACCGAGGCCTTGGTGGCCGACAAGCCCGAGCCCCCTGGCCCCCCGATGCCCCCCGGTGGTGACCCAATGGGCGGAATGGGTGGCATGGGCGGCATGATGTAGCCAGCCGGCCACATCAACTATCCAAAGAACCTGACTGGGGGCTGCCATCGCAACAAAGCGGGGTGGCCCCCAATTCATTCCCCGCCCCGAACAATGGCGATTGGGCGGACCCCCACCCTGGGCTGAACTCGATCCTTCCGAGCGACGAGTGGACTTGGACCAGCTGAGGACAGCCCTGGACGGCCGTCCTCAGTCAACCTGGGGCGACACCAATCCCACCGGCCGGGAGCCGCGCTCCGCAGTGCTTGTGTTGCTCTACCCCGACGGCAACGACATCTGCGTGGTGCTCATTCGCCGGGCCCGGCACCTTCGCTCCCATGGCTGGGAAGTGGCCTTCCCCGGCGGCCGCCAGGAACCCGTAGACACCACACTGCTCGACACCGCCGAACGGGAGACCCGCGAGGAGATCAGCCTGGACACCGAGAGCATCAAGGTCATCGGCCAGATCGACCGCTACGTAACCGTGGGCAGCCGGTCGATGGTCCACCCCTTCGTCGGCATCTTGCCCGGCCCGCCCACCGGGCTGGTCCCTGATCCCGCCGAAGTGGAGCGAATCCTGCTGGTGTCCACCGCCGAGCTCCTTTCCGACGATACCTGGCGGGAGGAGATCTGGCCCATCAATGGCACCGACCGGGCCATCACCTTCTTCGAGCTCTACGGTGACACCGTGTGGGGCGCCACCGCCGCCATGCTCCGCCAACTACTCACCATCGCCACTGTCCGCTGAGAAATTCCTTGACCCCGCCGGTCTCCACCGCAAGCCGCCGCCGACCTTTCGGCAACAATGGCAACCATGGCTGAGCAACCGAACCACATGAGTCCGGAGGAGTTCCGGCAGGCGGGCTACGAGGCCGTGGACTGGTTGGCGAACTATATGGAGCGGCTCGGGGAGTTTCCGGTCAAGACCCCTGTGTCGCCGGGCGACATCCGGGCCATGCTCCCAACCGAGGCCCCCGAGCATGGCGAGGACTTCGCCGATGTGCTGGGCGACCTGGATCGGGTGATACTGCCGGGCATCACCCACTGGCAGGCGCCGGGGTTCTTCGCCTACTTCCCGGCCAACGCCAGCGGGCCCTCCGCGCTGGCCGACCTGGTGTCGTCGGGCCTCGGCGCCCAAGGCATGCTGTGGGACACCGGCCCCGCGGTTACTGAGCTGGAGCAGCACGTCTTGGACTGGCTGGCCGTTGAGATGGACCTGCCGGAGAAGTTCCGGGGCAACGGCGTCATCCAAGACAGCGCGTCGAGCAGCACGCTGTGCGCCATCCTGGCCGCCCGGCACCGGGCCGGGAGCATCGGCGAACTCTCCAAGATGGTGGCCTACACCTCCGAACAGGCCCACTCGTCCATCGCCAAGGGACTGCGAGTGGCCGGCATCGCCGACGAGCGAGTGCGCTCCATCTCCACCACCCCCGACTACGCCATGCGGGCCGACCATCTGGCCTACGAGATCGTCAACGACAAAAACGACGGCCTGATCCCGTTCTTCGTGGCCGCCACCGTGGGCACCACCTCCACCACCGCCATCGATCCGGTGACCGAAGTGGGCTGGGTGGCGTCCAACTTCGACGCTTGGACCCACGTCGACGCCGCCTTCGCTGGTTCTGCCGCCCTCTGCCCCGAGATGCGGTTCCTCAACGAAGGGCTGGAAACTGCCGACAGCTACGTGTTCAACCCTCACAAGTGGATGCTCACCAATTTCGACTGCTCGGCGTTCTATGTGGCCGACCGGGCCAGCCTCAACGAGGCCTTGTCGATAACTCCTGAGTACCTGCGCAACCCAGCCAGTGAGTCGGGAGCGGTGGTGGACTACCGAGACTGGCAAGTGCCGCTCGGCCGGCGATTCCGAGCCCTCAAGCTGTGGTTCGTGATTCGCCACTACGGCCTCGAGGGCCTGCGGGCCCACATCCGCCGCCACATCGCCTGGGCCGCCGAGCTCACCGGGTGGGTCGAGGCCGATAGCCGATTCGAGCTGGCTGCCCCCACCGTGGTCAGCCTGGTTTGCTTCCGCCACACCGACGGCAACAAGGCCACCAGTCGGGTTCTGGACGCGGTAAACCAATCCGGCCGGGCCTATCTCACCTCGACCACTCTCGACGGCCAGCTCACCCTCCGGGTGGCCATCGGCAGTCCCCAAACCGAGCGCCATCACGTGCAAGAGCTCTGGAATCTCATCCAATCGGCTGCCTGATTTCACCTACTCCCTGGTGAGGGAGTAAATCCCCCTATAGCAAGGCTGAAGGCCTTAGGATTCCTGGTTTCCAAGCAAAAGGGGCGTCGTGATGGCCGAGGTTGACATCGGGCTGGGCAAGACCGCACGGCGGGCGTACGGGTTCGACGACATTGCCATCGTGCCCACCCGCCGTACCCGCGACCCCGAGGACGTGAGCATCGCCTGGGAGATCGATGCCTACCGCTTCGACCTCCCCCTCATGGCCTCAGCCATGGACGGCGTGGTTAGCCCCGAGACCGCCATCGCCATCGGCCAGCTCGGCGGGGTGGGGGTGCTGAACCTGGAGGGGCTCTGGACCCGCTATGAGGATCCCGAGCCCATTCTGGACGAGATAGCGGCCCAGTCCCCGGAAAAGGCCACGCTGCGGATGCAGGAGCTGTATGCCGAGCCGATCAAACCCGAACTGGTCGGCGAGCGCATCCGTCAGATCAAAGACGCCGGGGTGATCTCCTGCGCGTCGGTCACTCCCCAGCGCACCGAGCAACTGGCCCCCCACATGCTGGCCGCCGAACTCGACCTCATGGTCATCCAGGGCACGGTGGTCACCGCCGAGCACAAGTCCAAGAACCATGAGCCGTTGAACCTCAAGCAGTTTGTGCGCCGCTTGGAGATTCCGGTGATCGTCGGCGGCTGCGCCAGTTATGACGCTGCACTTCACCTCATGCGCACCGGCGCCGCCGGCATCCTGGTAGGGGTGGGACCGGGCCAAGCCTGCACTACCCGGGGGGTGCTGGGCATTGGGGTTCCCCAGGCCACCGCCATCGCCGACGCCCGAGCGGCCCGGATGCGCCATCTCGATGAAACCGGGGTGTATGTCCACATCATCGCCGACGGGGGCATGGCCACCGGGGGCGACATCGCCAAGGCCATCGTGTGCGGGGCCGACGCGGTGATGATCGGCTCCCCGCTGGCCGCGGCCCACGAGGCCCCCGGCCGGGGCCACCACTGGGGCATGGCCACCTTCCATCCCACCCTGCCCCGAGGCGCCCGGGTGCAAACCACCCCCCGGGGCACGCTGGAGGAGATCCTGGTTGGCCCGGCCCGGGAGAACGACGGTCGCCTCAACCTCTTCGGCGGTCTGCGCACCTCCATGGCCACCTGCGGCTACGAGTCGCTCAAGGAGTTCCAGAAAGCCGACATAATGATCGCCCCCTCGCTGCAAACCGAGGGCAAATCCCTCCAGCGCTCCCAGGGCATCGGAATGGGCCGTTGAGCGGCACCGCCGACGGATCATCGGCGGCCATCGGCACCGATTCCGCCAGCCGAGACCACCCGGTCTTGGTGGTGGATTTCGGCGCCCAGTACGCGCAGCTCATCGCCCGACGGGTGCGCGAGGCCCACATCTACAGCGAGATCGTCCCTCATTTTATCAGCGCCCAAGAGATCAGTGCCCGCCAGCCCGGTGCGGTGATCTTCTCCGGCGGGCCCAAATCGGTCCACGTCGAGGGCTCGCCTCGTATCGATCCCGACATCTACCAACTAGGTATTCCCATATTGGGCATCTGCTACGGCGCCCAGCTCATCGCCGCCCAACTCGGCGGTGAGGTGTCCCGCACCGGCATCGGCGAGTACGGCCGCACCGCCATGAGCGTGAACGACCCCGGCACGCTGTTCGATCCCGACGAGGACACCGAGCGCCCGGTGTGGATGAGCCACTTCGACTCCATAGCCACCCCGCCCGACGGCTTTGTGGTCACCGCATCCACACCTCAAGCGCCGGTGGCGGCCCTGGAGAACCCTGCCCAGCGCATATTCGGGGTCCAGTTCCACCCCGAGGTGGCCCACACCCCCGGCGGGCAGGCGGTGCTGGAGCGGTTCTTGTACCGGGGTGCCGGCCTGGCCCCGTCGTGGACCACCGAGTCGTTCATCGACGAGGCGGTGGCCGCCATCCGGGCTCAGATCGGCGACGGGCGGGCGGTGTGCGGCCTGTCGGGCGGAGTGGACTCGGCGGTGGCCGCCGCTTTGGTCCATCGGGCGGTGGGTCATCAGCTGACCTGCGTGTTCGTGGACACCGGCCTGATGCGCCAAGACGAGGGCCAACAGGTGATCGACGCCTTCCGCCGCTCCCAGGGCATCGAGCTGATCGCAGTGGACGCCGCCGACCGGTTTTTCGAGGCCCTGGTGGGGGTGATCGACCCCGAGGAGAAGCGCAAGATCATCGGCGAGCTGTTCATCCGCATCTTCGAGGAGGCCGCCAACCAGGTGGACGGCGCCGCCTATCTGGTGCAGGGCACGCTCTACCCCGATGTGATCGAGTCGGGCTCCGATTCTGCGGCCAAAATCAAGAGCCATCACAACGTGGGCGGCATCCCCGAGGAGATGGACTTCGAGCTGGTGGAGCCGTTGCGCGACCTGTTCAAAGACGAGGTGCGGGCCGTGGGCCACGAACTGGGCCTGCCCGATGAGATCGTGTGGCGCCATCCCTTCCCCGGTCCCGGCCTCGGTGTGCGGGTGATCGGCGAAGTCACCCCGGCCAAAGTGGCCCTGCTGGCCAAGGCCGACGCCATCGTTCAAGCCGAGATCACCGCCGCGGGGCTGGAACGGGAAATCTGGCAGACCTTCGCCGTGCTGCCCGACATCCGTACCGTGGGCGTGATGGGCGACGAGCGCACCTACGGCCAAGTGGCGGTCATCCGAGCGGTGACCAGCGAGGACGCCATGACCGCCGACTGGGCCCGGCTGCCCTATGAGCTGTTGGAAAAGATGTCGAGCCGCATTATCAACGAGGTGGACGGCATCAACCGGGTGGCCTACGACATCACCTCGAAGCCCCCCGGCACCATCGAGTGGGAGTGAGCTGAGCCGAAACTAAGCAGCTCGGGTGGTGATGAGTTGCACCCGCTGGGGGGTGTCGGTCTTCATGTTGTTCAGCTCGTCGGTGTAGAAGAACTTCTCCTCGCCGAACGCCGGGCGCAGCTCGTCGAGCCACGACGCCTCCTCGTCGTAGGCGGCGAAGAAGATCTTGTTCACCCAGTCGGGGTCGCGGGCCTGGACGAACTTCAGGGCGATCGCCTTCTCGCCGCCGACCTCGACGATGCCGTCCACCAGCACCTTGCCCGGAGTGGCCGACATAGACGGCCCCCGCCAGGTGCGGGCCAGCCCCGACACCTGCTTGTAGGCGTCGGTGTATATCTGGTAGGCCTCCACCAGCGGCACCTCGAAGTACCGCTTGGCCCCGGTGTCGCGCTCCACGAACATGTAGTAGGGCACCGCACCCAGGGATACCTCGGTGGTGATCATGTCGGCCCAGGCCCGGGCGCTGTCGTTCACATGGCGGATCAGCGGGGCCTGGCATCGCACCACCGCGCCGGTCTCGATGATGCGCCGCAGCGCCTCCCGGGAGGCGTCGGTGGCCAGCTCCACCGGGTGCGAGTAGTGGGCCATGATGGCCAAGTGGCGCCCGGAGGCCACGATCTCCTCGAATAGCCGCAGCAGGTCGTCGGCCTCTTCGCCTTCGGTGAACTTGTAGGGCCAATAGGCCGGGGCCTTGGTGCCGAACCGGATGGTGCTGATCTCCAGGTCGTCGTCCATCAGCGGCTCGGCGTAGCGGCGGATGAGCTCGGTGCGCATGATCATCGGGTCGCCCCCAGTGAACAGCACGTCCGACACCGTCGGATTCAGCTTGAGGTAGGCCACCAGCCGGTCGATCTCCTTGCTGGCGAACTTGAGATCATCGAGCTGCACGAACTGCGGCCACCTAAAGCAGTAGGTGCAGTAGGCGTGGCAGGTCTGGCCCTGGGTGGGGAAGAACAGCACCGTCTCCCGGTACTTGTGCTGCACGCCCTGCACCACTTCTTCCTCCAGGTACCCGGCGTTCATCTCCACCTGGCCGGCGGGGTGCGGGTTGAGACTCAGCTGGATCTCCCGAGCGGCGGCCTTGAGCTCGGCGGCGGGCACCTCGGCCTTGATCAGATCGGCAATGCGGGAGAAGTGCTCGGGGTCGAGCATGCCCTCTTGGGGGAAGGTGAGCTGGAACATCGGGTCGTCGGGCACGTTGTCCCAGTTGATGAGCTCCTCGCACACGTAGTTGTTGGTTTTGAACGGGAGCACCGAACCCACCACGCGGGTCACCATCTTCTGGTGGTCGCTCAGGCGGTCGAAGCCGGGGGTGTCTTCCAGGTTGCGGAGCTGGAAGGTGCGGAAGGTGTGCTGTTCGCCGTTGCCGGTACTCATAGTGGGGTCCTCACAATCGAATGCTCAGCCAGATTTCGATATACAGCCGATGATACCAGCCCCTCCGACAATCGTCGGGAAGACGCGGTCTGCCACCATAGGCACGTGCTGACCAAATTCGACGATTTCCCCATCCACCAGACCCCCGATCCCATCTCCACACCCTCCACCGGGGAGAAGGACTTCTACGAGCGCTACTGGTTCAACGGCTACTCCAAGATCGGCGACATGTACCTCGGCGTGGGCACCGCCCGCTATCCCCACCTCGACATCCAGGACTGCGGCATCAGCATCGTCCACAACGGGGTGCAGCACGCCTTCCACGCCTCGGCCCGGGCCAACCCCGAGCCTTCCGACGTCACCGTCGGACCGTTCCGCCTAGAGATCACCGAGCCCATGAAGGCCTGTCGAGTGGTGCTGGAGCCCAACGAGACCGATTTCGCCGCCGATCTCACCTTCGAGGCCCGCACCGCCGCCATCGAGGAGCCCCGCCACCACTGGTCCGACGGCAGCCGCCGCATTATGGACACCACCCGGTTCACCCAGTTCGGCCGCTGGCACGGCTGGATCGAATACGACGGCCAGCGCATGGAGATCGACCGAACGGAGACCTACGGCACCAAAGACCGCTCCTGGGGCGTCCGACCGGTGGCCGGCGGCGACAACCGGGGCGCCCCCCAGGCGCCGCGCGCCATGGGACTGTTCTTCTTGTGGGCGCCGCTGCACTGGGACGACATGTGCAGCCACTACCAGCTGTTCGAGGACACCCTGGGCCGCCCCCGCTTCCACGTGGGCGCCTTCCTGCCCGCCTACGACTCTCTCACCGACAACCCCGGCGTGGAGGATCCCGGCGTGGAGCCCATGCACCGCCTCGAGCACCAACTCGAGTTCGAGCCCGGCAGCCGCATGATCAAGAGCGCCACCCTGGCCATGACCTCGCTGGAAGACGACACCCGCCACGAGATCACCTTCGAGAAGCAGTTCACTTATCGCATGAAGGGCATCGGCTACAGCCACCCCACGTGGTCGCACGGCGACTGGAAGGGCGAGATGGCTATGGAGTCCGAGCGCTGGAAACTGGCCGACGTCGACGAGACCGCCTTCGAGAACCAGCATGTCCAGCACCTGATGAAGGTCCGCATGGGCGACCGCCAAGGCATCGGCGTCCTGGAGCAATCCATCTTCGGCCCCTACCGCCCCTACGGCCTTAAAGGCCACATAGCCCCGCCCTCCGACTAGCGCAAGTATGCGTCTACACGACATGGACTCCTTGGCTTCTGAGTCAAGGGCACTGGAGGCCGACGAGGTCGACCGGGCCGAGATGCTTGCCGTCGCAGAGCTGATGGAGAGATTGCGTGCAGAAGGGTGATGGCTTCTGCCTTCGTCTCAAGCGTCGAAGCGTGTTCTAGACGGTTTCGAATTCCAGCGCCGAGAGGTTCAATTCGGCTGATCGCATTGAGAGGCGGAGCATTTCAACGCCAACGACTTCTTGGGCCTCGTTGAAGTCCAACACAACTCCGGGAACTACCTCCACCGATTCGATGATGGCCGAGTCGTCCAAGCGGAGGTGCAGAGCATCAGCTTCCTTATCCACCTGAAGTCTCATAGCTTGCCTCGCATAGAGCGATCGAAGAACGTGCTCACTACACGCCAAGGATTTGTGCCCGTGTTCACAGCCACGCGTAGAACTCTACCATCGCATTCGGGCACTCGAATATAGAACCGTTCCACGGTCTCATCGTGTGGGTCACGCATCCGCCGCTCCGGTTCCGCCACCGCTCGCTCCACCCACTCAGAGGAAATACCCCGCTCCTCCATGACGTGTCGCGCATGCAAGGTGTAGGTCAAGACCATCGAACGCTGTCAATCCTCTAGATGGCTAGCGCAGGTAGGCGTCGCCGCCGTCGATGTTGACGGTGGTACCGGTCATGTAGCTGGCGGTGTCGCTGCACAGGAAGGCGACTACTCGGCCTATGTCGATCTCGGCGTCGCCAACTCGTTTCAGAGCGAATCGCTCTTGGAGGGCGGCGAAACCCTCGGGGTTGAATCCCCTCCAATCCTCCATGGCGGGCGACATGGCCACCGGCATCAGGGTGATGGCCCGGATGCCGTCAGCCCCCCACTCCATGGCCGCGGCCCGGGTGATCGATTGGATGGCCGACTTCACCCCGGCGTACACCCCCATGCCGCTGGGGTCGGTCTTGAGGCTCGACCCCGACCCCTGATTGATGATCACGCCGCCGTCCTTAAGATAGGGATGGCACAGCCGCATGAAGCGGATGGAGGCCAGCGCGCCCGAGGTCCACGCCGCCATGCAGGCCTCGTCGCTCACTTCCAGCAAGTGCCCGTGGGGCACCTGCTGGGCATTGTTCACCAGGATGTCGACGGTCCCGAAGTGCTCTACGGTGCGGTCAACACAAGCTTGAATATCGTCTAGCTCGTTCACGTCGCACACCAGCGCCAGCGCGGAGCCGCCCCGATCGGCGATCTCAGCCGCCACCGCCTGCACCTTGGATTCGGTACGAGCGGCCACAGTGACCCCGGCCCCCTCAGCGGCCAGCGCCAAGGCGATCCCCCGGCCCACTCCCTGGCCCCCGCCGGTAACGATGGCCGTCTTCCCGTCAAGCATTCCCATGGCGTCGAACACTATCCCGGCGGGCTTGGCATTCCACGGGCAACCGGCAATGAGCGGAGAGGGTGGGATTCGAACCCACGAACCACCTTGCGGCAGTTACTTCCTTAGCAGGGAAGCGCCTTCAACCGGACTCGGCCACCTCTCCAGGCCCTCCCACCCTAGCGAATCGCTCCCGCCCCGGCCTCATGGATTGCCCAGCCACGCGCCTACCATCCGAGACCATGGGAGATCGTGAACGATGACCCCGTTCGACACCAGCACCACCGATCGGCTGCTGTCTACCACTCGGTCGGTGCGGCGTCGGTTGGACTTCGATCGGCCGGTGGATCCCGATGTCTTGCGTGATTGCGTGAGGCTGGCCGCTTATGCCCCCAATGCCTCCAACGCCCAGGACTGGCGTTGGGTGATCGTGACCGATCCCGAGCCTCGAGCCGCCATCGCCGACCACTACCGGGCGGGCATCGTCCCGCCCATGCAGGAGCTGCTCGACCGCCGCCGGGCCGACGGGGACGCCGCTGGCGTCCGCCACTCTAAGGCCGTGCTGCATCTAGCCGAGCGGTTCCATGAGGTGCCCGCCCTGGTCATCCCCTGCATCCGGGGCCAGCTCGACCCCGATCTCGATCTTGCCTGGACCGCCAGCTTGTTCGGATCGATCCTGCCCTCAGTGTGGAGTTTCCAGCTCGCCCTGCACAGCCGGGGCCTGGCCTCCACCTTCACCACCGCCCACTTGCTCGCCGCTGGCGAGATCGCTGCCCTGCTCGACATCCCCGACGACTATCTCCAGACCTGCCTCATCCCCGTGGCCCACCTTCAGGGCGACGACCTCAAGCCTCCCGCCCGCAGAGACCCCGACGAGATCATCGCCTGGAATACCTGGGCGTAATCCACCTCCTCAGCACCGCTGGCCCACCACTATCCTCCCCCTCGGAGGGATGGCAGAGCGGACGATTGCAGCGGCCTTGAAAGCCGTAGGGCCTTCCGGGGTCCCGGGGGTTCGAATCCCCCTCCCTCCGCAAAAGCGACTCGCGAGGCCTGACCCCGTCTGATCGCGGCCTTGGCGTTTGCCAGGGTAATGACCAAAGACCCTCCCGAGGCGGGGCCGCGCCTGTTCGCACGGCTTGCACTTGGAGTTTTCTGCATCCAAATCCGGGGTTAGATCCGTATTAGGTAGTGAAGCCCAACAAACGGAGGATCGTCATGTCTAGAAAATTGTTGTCACTGCTGGCAGCCTTGCTGGCGCTGTCGCTCGTCGCGGCGGCGTGCGGAAATGACGACGATGCAGAATCTCCCGCTACTTCGCAGCCCGCCCCCGCGGAGGAGGCCGAGCCCGCGGAGGAGGTGGCGGTGCCGGGGACGGTTGTGGAGGTGGCTGTGGAGTCGGGTGCGTTCCCGACGCTGGTGGCCGCGGTGCAGGCCGCCGGGCTGGTGGAGACTTTGAGCGGGCCGGGCCCGTTCACGGTGTTCGCCCCCACCGAGGAGGCGTTCGCCGCCGCTTTGGCCTCTTTGGGCATGACCGCTGAGGATCTGCTGGGCGATGTGGAGCTGTTGACCGCGGTGTTGACCTACCACGTGCTGCCCACCGCCGCGCCCGCCGAGGTGGTCGTCGGCCTCGACGGCCAAAGCGTCGCCACCGTAGCCGGCGCCGAGGTGCAGATCACCGTCGACGGCGGAACGGTGATGGTCAACGAAGCCACCGTGGTGACCGCCGACATCGAAGCCTCCAACGGCGTCATCCACGTCATCGACACCGTCCTGCTGCCACCGGCGTCAGAGTAGGACATTGGTCCCGGCGGGCGGATTGCCGTCCCCCTCAGGCATCCGCCCGCCGCAGCCCCTCGCGCCAAACTGGTTGTGCCGATTCTCAGACCAAAGCTCATTGGTGCCGCGTTGCTACGGTTCTGTTGTGGGCAGTTCTCTGGGCCTAGGTGTTGAAGGCGTGGAGTCAGCATTCGCCGAGGGAGCAGAGCGGGCGCTCGAGGACGCCTATTTGTTGCACGGCGGCCTCATCTACACGTTCTGCCGCCGGACTGTGGGGGAGTCTGTGGCCGAGGACATCACCCAGGAGGTCTTCATCAGGGCGTATCGGAACCGGGAGCAGTTCAAACCCGAGAGGGGCACCCTCGCCGGCTGGCTGATGGCCATCGCCAAGAACCGGGTCGTCGACCATTTCCGCGCCGAGCAGCGACACAAGTCCAGCCGAGGCGAACACGGCCGCATCGAGGCGGCCGAAGAGCATGAGATCGAGCGGGCCGGCGAGAGGCTGATGATCGCCGAGGCGCTCCGCCGGCTGCCTGAACGGACGCAAAAGGTGATCGCGCTGCGCTATTTCGACGACCTCACCCACCACCAGATAGCCGACCGGCTCAAAATGCCGCTCGGCACAGTCAAAAGCGATCTGCGCCGGGGTTTGGAGCAGATCCGACGCCAACTGGAGTCGGCTCATGAGTGACGAACGCAGACGATGGGACGACTCTGAGATCGAGGCGGCGCTGAGGGACCTGGGTGCCGACGACACCGAGATGCTGGAGCCGCCCCAAAGCGTGTGGGACGGTATCCAGACCGCGGTGCGCGACCCCCAACAGCATCCGGGACCGAGTGCCGCCTTTGCGGCTCGGCGCCGCAAACGGCGCCAGATCACCCTCGCGGCCGCGGCCGCGGTGATCCTGCTGGCGGCGGCCGTCGCGTTGACAACCCTCGGCGGGGACGACCCCGGCCGGGTCGTCGCGACCGCCGAGCTCGGCCATGATCCCGAGAGTTTCGACCCGCTCGGCGCGCAGGCCCACGGCCGCGCCGAACTGATTGAGCGGGACGGCGGGCACACCATCGAGATCTCCGGCGCCTCCCTGGTGGAGCCGGGGGCCGGCGCCGACCTCGAGGTGTGGCTGATAAGGCCAGACGACCAGGGCGGGATCGCCGACCTCGTCTCGATCGGACTGATCGACCCCGACGACCCTGCCAGCCTCGACGTGCCGTCTGGCTACGACCCGCTCGTCTACAACATCGTCGACATCAGCATCGAGCCACGCGACGGCGACTCCGCCCACTCAGGGCGGACGATACTGCGCGGCCCTCTCCACCAAGCCTAAACCCGGGCGCCCGTCGAACACCGCGAGATGCGCGACCACCGCTCAGTGCAGGTACCGCCGCACGCTGCCGCCACCGGCTTCCCGTCTCATTGCCGCAAAACGCCGTTCGAGCGGCATGCGCAGCCGAGCGGGGCGGATGCAGCGCCATCTGAAGCCGCGCTCTGTCTGTGCGGGCGGGGGTGAGCCGATGCTCGGCGCGATAGCGGGCTTCGTCAGCAGCCGCAGGGGCAAGTGGGTAACGCTTGTGCTTTGGATCGCTGCTGCGGCGGCCTTGATCTCGCAGCTGCCGCAACTCGCCGATGTATCCGAGAACGACCGGGCTCTGTTCTTGCCGGCCGATGCCGAGTCGACCCGGGCAGTAGAGTTCCGCCAAGAGCGCTTCCCGGCGTCGGGCACGCCGGTTCTGGTCGTGGTGCGCGAGGAGGCCGGACTCAGCGCGCGGACCTGGGCTGGCGTCGAAGGGCTGGAGGCGTGGCTCAACGGGCCTTCGGGGCCAGACGCCGTCCAGCAGGTCCGCGCCCCCTCACAGGGGCAAGCCGCCGGATCAGAGTTGGTTTCCTCGGATCGGTCCACCCTGTATTTGTTCGTCGACCTCGCAGGCGAGCCCGCCGAGACAAAGTTCGCCGAGCACGTCGCCTCCATCAGAGATCGCGCCGCGAATCTCGAGCTGCCCGATGTCGAAGTGGCGGTGGGAGGATCGGGCGGGCTCACCGTCGATTTGGTGGGAGTGTTCGACAACATCAACTCGCTGCTTCTGGTCGTCACCGTGAGTTTGGTGCTGGTGCTTTTGATATTGATCTACCGCTCGCCGGTGGTCGCGCTAATACCGCTTGCGTCGGTGGGCCTGGTGTTCGCTCTGGCGGGGGCGGTGGGCGCAGCCGCAGCGCAGCAGTTCGGCCTGCCCCTGTCGGAGCAGACCACCGGGATCATGACCGTGGTCTTGTTCGGCACCGGCACCGACTACGTGCTGTTCGTGTCGGCTCGCTACCGCGAGGAGCTCGCCCGCAACGCCGACAAGCACGAGGCGATGCGCCGCACCCTGCGCGGCGTCGGCGGCGCCGTCGCCTCCGCAGGGATAACGATTCTGATCGCTTCGGCCGCGTTGGGGCTGGCCACGCTGCGCTCCTACCAATCGCTCGGCCCCGTCATCGCCATCGCAGTCGCGTTGATGATGCTCGCCGCGCTAACGCTGGTGCCCGCGGTGCTGACCATCATGGGCCGCAGGGCGTACTGGCCCAAACAGCCCCGCTTCGACCCGGCCGCAGCCTCTCCGCAACACTCGGGAGACTGGCAGCGCAGTGCCTATGGGCGCGTCGGCAAGGTCGTGCTGAGGCGACCCCGGGCCGCCCTCGCAGTGACTACCGCAGCGGTGGCGCTTTTGGTGTTGGGCCTGGTGAAATACCAGGCGAACTACGACCAGCTAGCCAGTCTCCCCGAAAACACCGAGTCGGTCCGCAGCTTCGAGCTGCTGCGGGAGGGGTTCCCCCCCGGGGAGCTGTCGCCCACCAACCTGTACGTGGATCTGCCCGAGGGACGACAGGCACTAGAAGCCGAAACGCTCGAACAGCTGGACCGGCTCACGGTGGCCGTCGCCCGCCACCCCGGAGTTGCTGGCGCAGCAGGCCCCTCGCGGCCCTCGGGCACAAGCGCCCCTCCCAGCGGAAGACCCAGCGACGCAGACCGGTTCGTGTCCCCCGACGGCGCAGCCGCCCGCATAGACGTCGTGTTGGACCAGAACCCCTTCTCCGAAGAAGCGCTCGACCTCATACCCGAACTGCGCGAGACGGCACGAGGCGAAGCTGCTGCGGCCGGACTCGACCCGGCCGCAGTGCTCGTCGGCGGGGACACCGCCGAGGCCGCCGATACCCGCTCGGCGGGCAACAGAGACAACTGGGTCGTGCTGCCTCTGATCCTGCTGGCCATCGGCGCAGTGCTCGCCATTTTGCTGCGCTCGATAATCGCCCCGCTGTATCTCATAGCGACCATCGCTTTCACCTACTTCGCCACCCTCGGACTCGCCGTGCTGGTCTTCCTCGCGCTCTTCGACCACGCAGGAATCGGACCGTCGATGCCGTTCTTCTTGTTCGTGTTCCTCAACGCGCTGAGCGTTGACTACAACATCTATCTGATGTCGCGCATCCGCGAGGAGGCGCGCTCAGCGCCGCTCAAAGAAGCCGCCGGACGCGCCCTCGCCCGTACTGGCCCGGTCATCACCTCAGCCGGCCTCATCTTGGCCGGCACATTCTCCGCGCTCATGGCGCTGCCCCTCGAAGAACTCGTGCAACTCGGGTTCGCCGTAGCCGCCGGAGTGCTGATCGACACATTCATCACCCGCACACTCATAGTCCCCGCCCTCGTAGCAGTGGTCGGCCGCTGGAGCTGGTGGCCGTCCCGCCTGGCCCACACCCCGAACCCACCGGCCGGCCAATGACACCTGGATCCCCGCCTTCGCTACCGGGCGGACACGGATAGCTTCGCCATGGGAGGAGTCGCCGTTGCGTGGTTCCGGCGCGACCTGCGATTGGCCGACAACCCGGCGTGGGCCGCGGCGACCGGCTTCTCGTCCGCTGTGCCGGTTGCGGTGCTCGATCCGCGGCTGCTTGCCGCTGTCGGCCCCCACCGGCTGCGGGCATATCTCGGCGCGGTGGGGGCCCTGGATGAATCGCTCGGCAGCATAGGCGCCTCGCTGCGAGTGGCCGTCGGCGACCCCATAGACGCCATTCGACGCGTGGCCGCTGAAGTGGGCGCCTCGACGGTTTGCGTGAACTCCGACGTGACCCCACACTCCACGAGCCGAGACCAGCAGGTGGCCGATTCGCTCGATTGCCCCCTCGACGCCCACTGGGGAACGCTCGTACACCCGCCGGGCAGCGTGCTGACTCGCAACGGCACCCTCTCGCAGGTGTTCACACCGTTCTGGCGCCGCTGGCAGACGGTGCCGCTCGGGCCCCAAGCCCGAGACCGCCAATGCCCGTTCGGCTCATCAGACGTCGCCATGACGCTGGGCGAAGCGCTGAACGAGCTGCGACGACTCGGCATCGACGCGCCGCCCATCTCGCCAACCGCCGGCCAGCGCCCCTCCGCTTGGGCGTGGTCCGAATCAGCAGCGGCAGCCCGGCTAGCCGAGTGGCTCGAGAAGGTAGACCGCTATGACGAGAAACGCAATGGTTTCGGCACGCCGGGCACGTCGGAGCTGAGCGCCGCCCTGCATCTGGGACTGCTGTCACCACGATCGATTGTGGCCGCCGTCGGCACCAGTACTCCGGGCCGCGAGGCGTTCGTGCGCCAGCTCGCCTGGCGCGACTGGTACGCCCACCTCGCATATCAGCACCCCGACATCGCGACCGCGGCCATCAAGGCTCCCTATGACCGGATAGCGTGGCGCAGCGGCCACGCCGCCAACCGCGACTTCGACGCATGGACCGCCGGTCAAACCGGCTACCCCATAGTGGACGCGGCCATGCGCCAACTCGCCGCCACCGGGTGGATCCACAACCGCCTGCGCATGGTGGCGGCATCGTTTTTGGTGAAAGACCTGCTCATCGACTGGCGGCGCGGCGAGCGCTGGTTCCGCCGACTGCTGGTAGACGGAGACATCGCACAGAACGCAGGCAACTGGCAATGGGTAGCCGGCACAGGCCCCGACGCCGCCCCCTACTTCAGGATATTCAACCCCGTCGCGCAAAGCCGCCGACACGACCCTGACGGCGACCACCTCCGCCAATGGGTCTCAGAGCTCGCCCACTTGCCGAACAACGCCATCCACGCCCCATGGGAGGCCCCACCCGCCCAACTCGCCGCCGCCGACGTGAAACTGGGAGAAAACTACCCCACCCCCATCACAGACCACGCCAAAGCACGCCAGCGAACCCTCGACGCATACCGAACCGCCCTCGAACAGCCGCCACACGAAGAGCAACCGACGATACCGACAAGGTCCCGATAACCCACCTCAGCGGGCATCGGTCGGGAGTCAACCGCATATTTCAGTCACACAATGGCGGAGGGGGTGGGATTCGAACCCACGGTGACTTGCGCCACACACGCTTTCCAAGCGTGCCGATTCGGCCGCTCTCGCACCCCTCCGGGAGTTAGGAAATTTACCGCACACCGACGGGCGGTCCTGTACCGGCTGCCGCTATCCTGGCGACATCTGGGCCGTGGGCCCGGTTTGGAATGTGATGGTCGGGTCCTGTGCAACGCCAGCCCGTGAACCGAGTCAGGGCCGGGAGGCAGCAGCTCTCAGCGGATCCTGGGGTGTGCCGCAGACCGCCTGGCCATCACTTTCGAGACCGGGAACCCGCGGCCCGACTGATTCTGCCCGGCTGGGCCTAGCTGTCGCTCAGCCTGAGTAAAGTCGGCACAATGGCCCTTCAGGCGCTCTATCGACGCTATCGACCGGGTTCCTTCGCGGAGCTGCGGGGGCAAGAGCCCGTCGTCCGGGCTCTGCAAAATGCGGTCCAACAGGGCCGAGTCGGCCATGCCTACCTGTTCAGCGGTCCTCGGGGCACCGGGAAGACCAGCACGGCCCGCATCCTGGCCAAGGCCCTCAACTGCACCGACTTGAGCAGCGACGGCGAGCCCTGCGGCAAGTGCCAGTCGTGCCTGGACATCGCCAACAATGCTTCTTACGACCTCATCGAGCTCGACGCCGCTTCCAACAACAAGGTGGACGACGTCCGCGACCTCATCTCCCGAGTGGCGATTGGCTCTCCCGGCCAGGCCAAGGTGTATGTGCTGGACGAGGTCCACATGCTCACTCCTGGAGCGGAGAACGCCCTGCTGAAGACACTCGAGGAGCCCCCCGAACATGTGGTGTTCGTGCTGTGTACCACCGAGCCCCACAAAGTGGTGCCCACCATCCGCAGTCGCACCCAGCACTTGGAGTTCAACCTCATCGACGGCGACGTGCTCGCCAACCACGCCCGCTGGGTGGTGGAGCAGGCCGGACTGGAAGTGGACAACGACGCCATCAACCACGCCGTCCACCGGGGGGCCGGATCGGCTCGCGACACGCTGTCGGCCCTCGATCAGATCGTGGCCGCCGGCGGTGTCGCTGATCGGCTCGACGCGGTGGACGCCATCGTGGAGGCGCTAGCCGGTCAAGACTACGGCCCCGCATTTGTCGCGGTGCATGAGACACTGCGGTCGGGCCGGGAGCCCCGGATCATCGGAGAGGCCCTCCTCGATCGATTGAGGAACGCCTTCTTGAGCAAAATGGGCGCCGACTTGAGCCACCTCACCGATGCCCAGCAGGAGACCGCCCGGGCCACCGCCGCGCAGATTCCCCCGGCCGGGCTCACCCGTGCCTTGGAGGTACTGGGGACCGCCTTGGTGGATATGCGTCAAGCTCCCGATCCCCGGGTGGATTTGGAAGTGGCACTGGGACGACTCACCCGCCGAGACCTCGACACCGACCTCAGTGCCCTGTTGGAGCGCGTCGAGCGCCTGGAGCGCCACGGTCCTCCCCCGTCCACCTCCTCGACGGGTAGCACCGACCCCGCTCCTGACTCCCCGGACTCCTCGCCCAGCAGCAGCCCGAGCAGCGGACATGAGCGGGCCCGAGCCGCCATTGCCCAGCTCCAGGCCAAACAGACCGCAGACACCGAGCCGCCTTCGGCGGCATCTGTCCCCCAGGATTCCGATTCCGACGTAGCGTCGGCAGCTGATCGAGCCCCGCGCCCAACGCTGGGAGCAGTGCGAGCTGGACGAGCGCCTGCGACTTCACCAAGCAGTCCAGAGGCCGCCGGAGCCACCACGGTCACCGACGATTCCGATGCATCCCTGCCCAGTCGAGAAGAAATGGTCGTGGCCTGGGCCGACGCCATCCTGGGCAACCTTCCCAACCGGGCCCGGATCCGCTTCCAGGCCGGCCGCTTCATCGCCAACGATCCCCGAAGCGTGGTGTTCGCCCTGTCTGATCAAATCCACCTGGACCGCTGCGAGGAAGTCCGCGAGGCGGTAGACGACGCACTCCGAGAGCACTTCGGACGGCCAGTGCCGCTGCGTCTGGCCATCGACGACGACAGCACCGCACCGCCTCCCGACATTCAGCCCGCACCGGTGCCTCCCGTCCACGATGAAGTCGAGGCCGTCGATCCCGATGGGCTGATCGACGAGGAGACTGCCACCAAAGAGGCCATTTCCAAACTCATGGCGGCATTTCCCGACTCCGAACTCGTCACCTTCGATCCGCCCGCCGCGAGCAGCCAGCAGGGGTAGTCATGGACAGTGCAAGCAGCGTCTATACCGCCCCGGTCCAGGTGCTGATCGACGAGTTGGGCCGCCTGCCGGGCATTGGCCCCAAATCGGCGCAGCGCATCGCCTTCCATATGCTGAAGGTGTCCGAGCAAGATGCGCTGAGGCTGGCTGACGCCATCAAGGAGGCCAAGGCCCGAATTCAGTTCTGCCAGCGGTGCTTCAATATCAGCGAGCACTCCGAATGCGAGCTGTGCGCTGACCATCGCCGCGACCCGGCGGTCTTGTGCGTGGTGGAGGAGCCTCGCGACATTGTGGCCCTGGAGAAGACCCGGGAGTTCCGCGGCCGGTACCACGTGCTCGGCGGGGCCATCAGCCCCATTGAGGGCATCGGCCCCGAGCAACTCCGTGTCAAAGAGCTGCTGGCCCGCATCAACGACGAAAGCGTCACCGAGGTCATCTGCTGCACCAACCCCAACATCGAGGGCGAGGCCACTGCCATGTACCTGGCCCGCCTCATCGAGCCGCTCGGGGTGGCCGTGACCCGAATCGCCAGCGGCCTCCCCGTGGGCGGTGATCTGGAATACGCCGACGAGCTGACCCTCAGCCGCGCCTTGGAGGGCCGTCAGCGCATCTCAGCAGGCTGAAAGACCAGTCTGCAAACGCAAGACACCGCCTTAGCGAGTCGGGCGGGGGGCATTGGGAACCGACACGCATAAGGCGGCGCTTGTTTGTTGCAATTACATTACAAAGATGACGAAACGAAGTCAAGTCATCTTGGGTTTGTAACAATCAAACTTCTACTAGGAGCGCGTCCCCCTGGCCGCCGCCGCCGCACAGCGCAGCTGCCCCTAAGCCGCCGCCCCGACGGCGGAGCTCGTGCAACAAAGCAAGCACGATGCGGTTTCCACTGGCTCCGATGGGGTGGCCCAAGGCAATGGCCCCGCCGTTCACATTCACCACATCGTCGGAAATCCCCAGGTCGGCCATCGATGCCAGGGCCACCGCGGCAAACGCTTCGTTGATCTCAAACAGGTCCACGTCGCCCAGGCTCCGATCGGCCGACTTGAGCGCCTGGAAAATGGCCCGCGACGGCTGAGTGAGCAGCGAGGGATCGGGTCCAGCCACCTGGCCGTAGCCAACATAGGCGCCCAGCGGTTCCACGCCGAGTTGCTCAGCCCGCTCCCGACTGGCCACCACCAGCGCGCTGGCCCCGTCGGAGATCTGTGAGGCGTTGCCCGCAGTGATGTTGCCCGATTCGGCGAACGCCGGGCGCAGTCGGCCCAGCGACTCGGCGGTGGCATCGGTGCGCACCCCTTCATCGGCCGGCACCGTCACTGGATCGCCACGGCGCTGGGGCACCTCTACCGGCACCACCTCGTCGTCGAACCGGCCGGCGGCCGCAGCGGCCGCAGCCCGCTGATGCGACTGGGCCGAGAAGGCATCCTGGGGCTCACGGGGCAGTCCGCTCGACGCGGCGTACTTCTCGGTACCTGTCCCCATGGCACAGTGATCGAAAGCGCAGAACAGCCCGTCGTACATCATGGAGTCCACCAGGTCGCCGTCGCCCAGGCGATAGCCCTCACGAGCCTTGGTCAACAGGTAGGGCGCCTTGGTCATCGACTCCATGCCTCCGGCCACCACGATTTCGGCGTCGCCCGCGGTGATCATCTGGTGGGCCAGGTAAACGGTGTTGATGCCCGACAGGCACACCTTGTTCACCGTGGTAGCAGGCACCGTCATCGGGATGCCCGCCCCCACCGCTGCCTGTCGAGCCGTGGCCTGACCCTCACCGGCCAACAGCACTTGACCCATGAACACGTAGTCCACCTGCTCGGGGGCCACGCCCGCCCTCTCCAGCGCGGCCCGAATGGCCAGCGCCCCCAGCTCGGTCCCCCGAAACGACGCCAGCCCGCCCGACATCTTTCCGATGGGCGTGCGGGCACCGGCCAAGATCGCCGTTTCGCTCATTGCCTCTCCCTTGTCTGTTCGCCTTCGATGCCGAACAGGATACGGTCGCGACGTGCGGGTCCACCTTGTTGACGGGACATATGAGCTGTTCCGCTACCACTTCTCCCCGGGCAACCGCGACGCCGAACGGGGAGCGGCCCGGGGCGTGGTACACAGCATGTTCCAGCTGGTGGACGACGGGGCCACCCACATCGGAATAGCCACCGATCAGGTGATCGAGTCGTTCCGCAACAAACTGTGGCCCGGCTACAAGACCGGCGAAGGGGTGCCCCCGGAGCTGATGGCCCAGTTCCCCTTGGTGGAGGAGGCTCTAGCCGCCGCCGGTTTCTGCATCTGGCCCATGGTCAAGCACGAGGCCGACGACGCGATGGGCGCTGCGGCCCGCAAGGCCGCTCTGGCTCCTGAAGTGGAGCAGGTGCTGATCTGCACTCCCGACAAAGACCTGGCCCAATGCGTCACCGCCGATGGGCGCATCGTGCAGTACGACCGCCGCCAGCAGAAGCTCATCGACCACCAAGGGGTGGTGGACAAGTTCGGGGTTGTACCCGAGTCGATCCCCGACTACCTGGCCCTGGTGGGAGACACCGCCGACGGCTTCCCCGGCCTGGCCGGCTGGGGCGCCCGCTCCACCGCAACGGTGCTGTCCCACTACATCCACTTGGAGAACATCCCCCACGCTGTCGGCCAGTGGGAGGTGAGCGTGCGGGGTTCGGCCAAGCTGGCCGCCACCCTGGCCGAGAATCGGGAGTTGGCCATGCTGTTCCGCCGCATCGCCACCATCGACGACGGTGCCCCGACGTTTGATGGCCTCGACGAATTAGAGTGGGCCGGCCCCACCCCGGAGTTCCCCGAGCTGATGAGCAGATTGGGCGGCGACCATTTTGTTGAGCGGGCCGACGACCTGAAGCGCCGATTGGGAAAGACCTGAAAGGAAGACCAGATATGCGTACTGCCGTCACCGAGATATTTGACATCGAGTTCCCGATACTGGCCTTTACCCACTGCCGCGATGTGGCCGCCGAGGTCAGCCGGGCCGGTGGATTGGGCGTGCTGGGCGTTGTCGGACACACCGAGGAAGATTTGGAAACCGATCTGGCTTGGATCCAAGAGCAGGTCGGCGACCGCCCCTTCGGCGTCGATCTTGTCGTTCCCGCCCGCTACGAGGGGGTGGAACAGGGCGGACTGGACGTGGAGCAGGCCCACTCGCTCATCCCCGATGAGCACCGGCAATTTCTCGACGAGTTGCTCGAGCGCTATGACGTGCCGCCGCTGCCACCCGACGACAGCTCAGCCCGGGACTGGGGTCCCGCGGCCCCGCTTTCGGGCCGCCGGGCCGGTCGCCAACTCGAGATCGCCTTGGCCTACCAACCTGCGCTGGTAGCCAACGCGCTGGGCCCGCCTCCCCCGGAGATGATCGCCCAGAGCCATGCCGCCGGCGCCCGGGTCGCCGCCCTGGCCGGCCGGGCCGCCCACGCCGAGCGCCATGTGGCCGCCGGCGTCGACATCATTGTCGCTCAGGGATACGAGGCTGGCGGCCACACCGGAGAGGTGGGCTCGATGGTTCTCATCCCCGAGGTAGTGGACGCGGTAGCCCCCGTGCCGGTGTTGGGCGCCGGGGGTATCGGCCGAGGGCGCCAAATGGCCGCAGCCATGGCACTGGGGGCCCAGGGGGCATGGTGCGGCTCGGTGTGGCTTACCACCGAGGAGGCTGAAACCCACCCCGCGGTCAAACAGAAGTTCCTGGCTGCTGGATCGTCTGACACGGAACGGTCCCGCACCATCACCGGCAAGCCGGCCCGGATGCTGCGCTCGGCCTGGACCGAGGAGTGGAACCGGACCGATACCCCCGACCCTCTCCCCATGCCGCTTCAGATCATGCTGACCGGCGAGCCCCGCCGCCGCATCGACCGGGTGGCCCACCACCCCGGCAGCGGTGCCGAGAAGCTGACCAACTATTTCGTCGGCCAAATCGTGGGTGCCATGAACCAATCCCTGCCCACCCGCCAAGTGGTCTACAACCTCGTCGAGGAGTTCATCGAGGCCGTGGAAGGCCTCCAGTCTCAACTCGACGACGGATAGAGGAGCGCTAGCGCCTCATCAATCGAACGCGCCCGCTGGATGATCCCCGCCTTCTCGGGCTTGATGAACCCAACATCGACAAGCTGTTGGTGAAACGCGGCCAACGGCTCCCAGAACCCATCCTCATCCAACAGCACGACCGGCTTGTACCGCCCGCCCTCGTGCAGCCCCAGCTGCGTCCAGGTGGCTGCTTCGAACAACTCCTCCTGCGTCCCCAACCCGCCCGGCAGGGCGCAGAACCCGTCCGACAGCGAGTACATGAGCTGCTTGCGCTCGTGCATATCGGCCACCAGGTGCAGTTCGGTCAGCCCCTGATGGGCCACTTCAATCTCGTCCAGGAAGTTGGGGATCACCCCGATCACCTCGCCGCCCGCGGCCATGGTCGCGTCGGCCATCACCCCCATGAGCCCGACCCGCCCCCCGCCGAACACCACCCCAATGCCCTCGCCAGCCAGCCGCCGCCCCAAATCAGCCGCCAATTCCGCAAACCCCGCCTCAGTTCCCCGCGACGAGCTGCAAAATACCGCCACCCGCCTCTGCCCTGAATCCAAAGCCACGAGAGTGAGGCTACCCATCCCCAAACGCAAATGAGCGATTACGTTCCCGCCGGAGGATCGCAACGACACGCTCAACCACCCAGACCCCATGTAGCCTGTCACCACAATGGCCGAGCACTCGATGAAGGACCGCCTCAACGACTTGGAGCGCCGCAAGCACGAGGCCCTCCACGCCGGACCCCAGCGGGCGGTCGACCGCCAGCACGACAAGGGCAAGATGCTGGCCCGGGAGCGCATCGAGTACCTGCTCGACGACGGCTCCTTCCACGAGCTCGACATGCTGGCCCGCCACCGAGCCCTGGACAGTGGAATCGAGGAGCGGCCCTACACCGACGGGGTGATCACCGGTTGGGGCACCATCGACGGCCGCAAGGTGTTCCTGTTTGCCCAAGACTTCACCGTGTTCGGCGGCGCGCTGGGCGAGGTGTTCGCCGAGAAGATCCATAAGGTGATGGACCTGGCCCTATCAGTAGGCGCTCCCATGATCGGTCTCAACGACGGGGCCGGGGCCCGCATTCAAGAGGGGGTGGTGTCGCTCGACTCCTACGGCGGCATCTTCCACCGCAACGTGAAGTCCTCCGGCGTCATCCCCCAGATCAGCGTGATCTTGGGGCCGTGCGCAGGCGGGGCGGTGTACAGCCCGGCCATGACCGATTTCGTGTTCATGGTGGCCGAGAAATCGCACATGTTCATCACCGGTCCCGACGTAGTGAAGACCGTTACCGGCGAAGAGGTCACCCTGGAGGATCTGGGCGGGGCCCGCTCCCACTCCACCAAGTCGGGGGTGGCCACCTTTGTGGGCCAAACCGAGGAGGAGGTGCTTGATGAAGTTCGTTTCCTGATCAGCCACCTCCCGCCCAACAACCTGGAGGAGCCCCCGCGGATCGATGCCACCGACGATCCCGAGCGGCTCACCCCCGAGCTGCGCGACATCATGCCCGACAGCCCCAACCTGCCCTACGACATGCGCCAGGTGATCCAGGGGGTGGTGGACGACGGTGAGTTCATGGAGTACCACGCCCACTGGGCCCAGTCCATCGTGTGCGGCTTCGCCCGGCTCAACGGCTACACCGTGGGCGTGGTGGGCAACCAGCCGATGGTGCTGGCCGGCGTGCTCGACATCGAGTCGTCGTCAAAAGCGGCCCGGTTCGTGCGGACCTGCGACGCCTTCAACATCCCGCTGCTGACCCTGGTGGACGTGCCCGGCTTCTTGCCCGGTGTCGATCAAGAGCACGGCGGCATCATCCGCCACGGGGCCAAGCTGCTGTACGCCTATTGCGAGGCCACCGTGCCCCGCATCCAAGTCATCACCCGCAAGGCCTATGGCGGTGCTTACGTGGTGATGGACTCCAAGTCGGTGGGCTCCGATCTGTCGTTCGCCTGGCCGGGCGCCGAATTGGCTGTGATGGGCCCGCAGGGGGCTGTGGAGATCATCTACCGCCGCGAGCTCCAGTCCGCCGCCGATCCCGTGACCCGTCGGGCTGAGTTGGTGGACGACTACACCGAGCGCTACGCCAACCCCTACATCGCGGCCGAGCGGGGCTATATCGACGATGTGATCGACCCCGCCGACACCCGCCGCCTGGTGATCGCCGGTTTCGAGATGCTGCGCTCCAAGCGAGAGGAGCTGCTGCCTCGCAAGCACGGGATCATCCCGCTCTAGTCCGCAAGCGCGGAAAAATCACTCCGGCGTTACCCAAGAGACCAGCTAGAACAGCCTCATGAGCCTCATCCAGATCACCCCGCAGCCCACTGATGCCGAAGTGGCTGCCATTCTGGTCGCCTACGAGGCCCTCTGGCCTCGCCCCGCGGCCGTCGAGGTTCCGGCGCCTTCCGCACCCCGCTGGCGGTTCAGCGGCCGATGGTGGAGCGCCCCCTCAGCAACTCGCAAACAGCGGCAGTCATTGAAGCGATGACCACCGACCCGGCCCACCACCGCACTGCCGAGGAACTGGAAGCCGCCCTCGACCACATCCGCCAAGCGCCATCCGACCACGGCACGCTGGAGCTGATTGTGCGCCGTCCCGCGGTGGATGAGCGCGAGGTCCTGGAAGTCGGCCATCTCAGTTTGGAGGAGGGCTTGGTGGGCGATACCTGGGCCCAGCGCGGCTCATCGAAAACGCCCGACGGCGGACCCCTCCTCGACGCCCAGATCAACATCATGAACGCTCGGACCATCGCCGCGGTGGCCGGTCCCGTCGACCGCTGGGCCCTGGCCGGCGATCAGCTCTACATCGATCTCGACATCAGCACCGAAACCCTGCCCCCCGGCACTCGCCTCGCCCTCGGCGACGCCGTGATCGAGGTCACCGCCGAACCCCACACCGGCTGTCAGAAGTTCTCCTCCCGGTTCGGCCTCGCCGCCCTCCGCTTCGTCAACTCCCCCACCGGCCGCGCCCTCAACCTCCGCGGCATCAACGCCCGAGTTGTCCACCCCGGCCCCATCCACCAAGGCGACTCAGTTACCCGCCACAACTAACTCTCTTCCCCAAAAAAAGGAGAGCTGGTGCCCCACCATAGGTGGGCCGAGTGGGTGGCCCGGCTCAGGGCGCCCGCCGCCCGGACTCCATGGAGGACGGCGGGCTGGGCCGGGACAGGACCCGCCGGCCCACCGGAGGGTGGTACAACCTAGGAAGCCCACGGAGCAGAAGGCTGCTTCACTGCTTTCTCTAAACGCGCCAAGTACTCACTTCGAGGAATCTCCACCGCTCCCAAGCTCCGCAGGTGCTCCGTCGCCCACTGCACATCCAACAGCCGGACTACGCCACCGTGGTTCAACCTCCCCACTAGCGCCACCAGCGCCACCTTCGACGCATCGCGATCAACATGAAACATCGACTCTCCCGCGAACAGCCCGCCGATCGACACCCCGTACAACCCGCCCACCAGCTCTCCCTCTTCCGACCACGCCTCCACGCTGTGGGCCCAGCCCATACGGTGCAGCCCAACGTAGGCATCTCGGATGTCCGGCGAGATCCAACCATGAGGACGCTCAATTGCTCGGCAGGCATCGACGACATCGGCAAAGGCAATATCAACCGTTATTCGATATCGCCGCAGCGACCGGCGCAGCGAGCGGGTCACCCGGAGATCATCGAGCGGGATCACTCCCCGAGGATCGGGCGACCACCATCCCAGCTTGTCGGTTCGTCCCAATGGCATCGGAAACAAACCGGATCGGTAGGCCGCCAGCAGCGTGCCCGGGGCCAGATCCGCCCCCACTGCCACCAAGCCATGCTCATCGGCCGTCTCCGCAGGAGGAAACTCCCACTGGCTGGGCTCGGGGCGGAGTGGACTATCTGGCCTCACCCCCATACTCTGCCCCACCCAGAGCGCGGGGGTTAGCGGACTAGCCGGATTCTTCGATGGTGACCGAGTTGACGATCACCTGCGGCTCAGGCCCACCGCCCAGCGGGTTGTTGGGCTGGTCGACGTGGCTGGCCAAAATGGCCTCGGCCACCCCCAAACTCGCATCGTCCATTTGGCCGAACACCACGTAGGTGCCCTGGTTGTTGAGCAGGGCAGTGTTTTCGTTCACCGCGAAGAAGAACTGGGCGCTGGCACTGTTGGGCGCCGCCGTGCGGGCCATCACGATCTGACCCGGCTCGTAGGTGAACTCCGATCCCTCGTCGGGGATGGTGTAGCCCGGACCGGGATCAGACGGGGAGTTGGTGTGCGGGGCCCCGCCCTGGATTATGCCGATACCCGGATCAGTGCGGAACAACAGCGTGTCGTCGTAGTAGTGGTACCGGGCCAACACCGCGAAGTTGTTGGCTGTGATCGGCGTGTTGGCCACGTCGAGGTCGATCCGCATCTCTCCCGCGGTGGTGTCGAACACCGCGGTGTACTGCTTGGAAGCGTCCAAACACATGGGCTGGGGGCCGTCGAAATCGAGGACCTGTGGTCCTGATCCGTCTGCTGGAGGACATCCGCTCAAATCAATGCTCCCTTCAGGAGTTGGGTCGGTGGATTGTATGGCGATGGAGTTGACGATGACCGCCTCGGAAGGTCGCCCTCCGAAGGCAGTGTCCGGGTCGTCAACGTGAAGGACGAGGGCATCGAGAACCACCGACAAGCTGCCGTCGGAGATCTGGCCCAGGCTCGTGAGCCCCGACACCGGCTGGGACGGCAGGAACTCGTCGTAGGCCAACAGGAGGAACTGTCCGGTCGTATCTCCCTCAGCCGACCACAGCAACTGACCTTGCCGAAACTCTTCGGCCTCGTCCGCAGCCACCGTGAACCCCGGCCCGGGATCGTCGGCGTCGTTGGTGTGGGGCGACCCACCCTGGATGTAGCCGCCGGTGGGGTCGGTATAGAACACGGCTGTTCCGTCGTAGTAGCCGTATCCGGCCAACGCTGAGAATGCGTTCACCGCCTCGGGATTGGCCTCTTGGTCGAGAGCCACCCTGATCTGTCCCAGGGTTGTGTCGAACACCGCGGTGTAGTCAAGCTCGGGATCGAGGCATTGAGCCGGAGCCGACTCAAAGGAGGTCACTCGGAACGCCGGGCCCGCCGGATCGGGGCAGGGAGTGACTTCCCCGGTCAGCTCGCCTCCGGGGCCCGGGGGCGGGGGTAGGTCGGGAAACCCGCCGGTGCCCGGTGCGGCATCGGGGCCATCGCTCTGGGCCGTCTCGCCGATGGCGGCGTCCCCGCTGGTGTCGTCGCTGCCGTCATCTCGCACCACCAGCCACAGGATCAGAACCGCCACCACAATCACCGCCGCAATCAGAGCTACCCGAACGCCTCTAGAGCGGATTCGGCCGCGGCTCTCGGTCACCCTGGCCCGTTGCTGCGCAACCTGTCGGCGCGCCCGCTGACGCTGTCTCTTGTCGGTGGCCATCGCCTGAAATCTACGATGGCAATCACCGAAGTGCCTATCAGCGCAGGAATCTCGGATAACAACCACAAAAGTGCCCATGAGCGGCCGGTAGCGTTTGGGCGTGCCCTTGGTGGTTCAGAAATTCGGCGGTACGTCGGTAGCCAACGCCGACCGCATCCGCGAGGTGGCCGACCATGTGCGCCGGTGTCGGGATCGCGGCGATCAGGTGGTCTTGGTGATCAGCGCCATGGGCAAGGAGACCGATGAGCTGCTGTCGCTGGCCTCGGCGGTGTCCACCACACAGCCGGGCCGGGAGCTGGACATGCTCATCACTGCCGGGGAGCGCAAAGCGTGCGCCCTCGTTTGCATGGCCCTCCACGACCTCGGCGTGCCGGCCGACTCCTTCACCGGCAGCCAGGCCGGGTTCGTAACCGATACCAATCACGGCAACGCCAAGATTCTGGAGATCACCCCCGGCCGAGTTCAGGCCGCCCTAGACGCCAATCGGGTGCCGGTGGTGGCGGGATCCCAGGGGGTCAGCACCGAGAACGACGTGACGTTCTTGGGCCGGGGAGGCTCCGACACCACGGCGGTGGCGCTGGCCCACACCCTGATGGCCGATGCCTGCGAGCTCTATACCGACGTGCCCGGGGTGTTCACCACCGATCCCCGGGTGTGCCCCGATGCCCGCAAGCTGGGCACCATCTCGTTCGACGAGCTTCTGGAGATGACCGCAGTGGGCTGTCCCAAGCCGGCCATGCGCTCAGTGGAAGTCGCCCAGAACTACGGAGTCAAGCTGCACATTCGATCCGCCTTCACCTGGGAGCAGGGCACCTGGGTGGTCAAAGAGGAGTCTTCCATGGAGCAACCCATCATCCGATCGGTCACCCCCGACACCTCGGAGGCGAAGATCACTGTCACCGGCGTGGCCGACAGGCCTGGCGTGGCCGCCATCATGTTCCGCAAACTGGCCGACGCCGGCGTGAACGTGGACATGATCGTGCAGAACGCCTCCGAGCACGGCGTCACCGACATCTCGTTCACGGTTCCCGACGAGGACGCCGACACGGCAGCCGATCTGACGAAAAGGGTGGCTGATGAGATCGGGGCAACCGGCGTGACCGCCGACCGCAAGATCGCCCGGGTCAGCCTGGTGGGGGCGGGGATGAAGTCCCACCCCGGCGTGGCCGCCACCATGTTCGAGACGCTGGCCCAGGAGAAGATCAACATCGAGATGATCTCCACCTCTCCCATCCGCATCAGCTGTGTCATACGCCAAGACCAGACCGATGCGGCTGTTTCTGCGCTGCACGAGGCCTTCGACCTGTCTCGATAACGACCGCGGTTTTGCGCCGTGCCAACGGTAGGATTTTCGCCGTGAGAGTTGCCGTTGTCGGCGCGACCGGCCAGGTGGGCGGGGTGATGCGCCGCCTGTTGGAAGAGCGCGACTTTCCCGTCGCCGAACTGCGGGTGTTGGCGTCGGCTCGCTCCGCTGGCCGGACCATGTCTTGGCGAGGCCAGGACTTCGTTGTTGAGGATGCCGCCGCTGCCGACTACCGCGGGGTGGACATTGCCCTGTTCTCCGCGGGGGGCGGCACCTCCCGAGAACTAGCCCCCCGAGTGGCCGAAGCCGGTGCCACGGTGATCGACAACTCCTCGGCTTGGCGCATGGACCCCGACGTGCCCCTGGTGGTGCCGGAGGTCAACGCCCACACGCTGGCAGAGATCCCCAAGGGGATCGTGGCCAATCCCAACTGCACCACGATGGTGGCTATGCCGGTGCTCAAGCCGTTGGCCGTTGAAGCCGGACTGCGCCGGCTGGTGATCTCCTCGTATCAGGCGGTCTCCGGAGGTGGCTTGTCCGGGGTTGCCGAGCTCGACGAACAGGTGCGCAAAGTGGCCGACGATGCCATCGGCCTCACCCACGATGGCCAGGCCGCTTCGTTCCCAGCGCCGTCGGTGTTCGCCGCCCCCATCGCCTTCAACGTGGTCCCAGAGTGCGGCTCCTGGATCGATGACGACTCCGGGGAGACCTCCGAGGAGCGCAAACTGGTGGAGGAGAGCCGCAAGATATTGGAGCTCCCTGATCTGGCGGTGAGCGCCACCTGCGTTCGAGTGCCGGTGTTCACCGGCCACTGCCTAGCCATCAACGCGGAATTCGACCACCCCTTGAGCCCTGAGCGGGCTACCGAGTTGCTGGCCGCCGCCCCCGGTGTCGCGCTCAACGACGTCCCCACTCCCTTGGCCTCAGCCGGCATCGACCCCACTCTGGTCGGCCGCATCCGCGTCGACCCCACCGTCCCCCACGGCCTCTCCCTCTTCGTAGCCGGCGACAACCTCCGCAAAGGCGCCGCCCTCAATGCCGTGCAGATTGCGGAAGCGCTGCTCTCTTCCTAGCGCGGCGGATTATCCCGATACCGCAACGCCGCTTCCTCCAAACTAAGCCCCAACTGGTTAGCCAGCGACGCTAGCCAAGCCAATACATCCCCCATTTCGTGCAGCCGTTCCACGTCGTCACCCTTGCGCACCGCCTGGGCCAGCTCCCCCAACTCCTCGCACAGCCACGCCACCGTCGCGGGGATACCCCGTTCCCGGTCTTGGGGGCCGTACAGGTCCTCCATGAGCTGTTGGAACGCCGCAATCTCCACTGCGGCTCTGTTTACTCGATAGCAGGACCGTGCACGGTGACCCGCAATCAGAGACGGTAGCCGCCGTCAACGCTGATCACCTGCCCGGTTATGCCGGCGCCCGCCTCCGAGGCCAACAACACCGCCATCGGAGCCAGCTCCTCAGGTTCCAGAATTCGGCGCTGGGCGCTGTCGGCATGGGCGTCGGCCTCGGCCTCGGCCGTGCTGATGCCCTTGGCCGCGGCCAGCCTCTCAAAGTCCACCAGTGCTGTGTTGGTCCATCCCGGGCACAGGCAGTTCACCGTGATTCCGTGGGGCGCCGCCGACATGGCCAACTGTTTGGTCAGGCCCACCAGACCGTGTTTGGCCGCGGTGTAGCCCACGCTGGCCGCGGCCCGCTTGGAGGCACCCGAGCCGATGTTGATAATGCGGCCATAGCCCTTCTCTCGCATTGGGGATAGCGCTTCCTGGCTGGTCCAGAAGGCCGAAATGAGGTTCAACCGCAAAGTCCCCATGAACGCTTCGGCGTCACCCGAAAACGGATCATGGTTTCCCCCCGACGAACCCCCCACGTTGTTCACCAGCACCTCGACGCGCCCGAACTCGGCCATCGCCGCTCGCACCGGCGAGCGGGCCTGTTCTTCATCGGCGGCGTCGGCCACCACCGCCAGCCCCGTTCGGCCCGCGTCCTCGATCTCGGCCACCACCGAATCAAGCTGTTGCCGGGTCCGGGACGATACCACCACCGTCGCCCCCTCCCGGGCCATGCCCACAGCAATGGCCCGTCCGATCCCTCGGCCCCCGCCAGTAACCACCGCCACCCGGCCTTCAAGCACAGACAATGTTGGCGCTCCTAGCCGAATGAGATCGTACGGTGGGCCAACTTCCACCCACCGCCAGTACGCACCAGCCGATCCCGGTAAGTCCCGAACAGAGCGACCGATGGTTCCGTAGCAGTGTTCACCCAAAACTGGAAATAGGCATCAGAAGCAGCCTCATCGCCGTTCACCGCCACCGCCTGAGTAGTAATCACATGCCGCGTGTTGCTCCCCGGCCCCACGGTGCCTGCGGCGCGCCGCTCGATGGCTCCGGCCAGGAGATTCTCTCGTCCCTGCAACTCTCCCCCTGGCATGTCCCAACGAGCGTCGTCGGTGAACAAGTCCACGTATTCCTCCAAATCCCCCTCATCCGCCAGCATTGCCAACCGGGCAACAACATTTCTGATCGCAGCATCGTCGCTCATGCTCTGAGAATACCGACAGGGAGTAACCTCACCACATGCACGACCTCGTCATCCGCGCCGGCACAGTCATCGACGGCACCGGCCAGCCAGGATTCACCGCCGACATCGCCATCGACAACGAGATAATCATCGAGGTCGGCGCCAACGTTTCCAAGGGACGCCAAGAGCTCGACGCCGACGGTCTCCTCGTCACCCCCGGCTTTGTCGACATCCATACCCACTACGACGGACAGGTCTCATGGGACCCCGAGATCACCCCATCGGTGTGGCACGGGGTGACCACGGTGGTTATGGGCAACTGCGGCGTGGGTTTCGCACCGGTACGGCCCGGCTCAGAGGAATGGCTCATCGGCCTGATGGAGGGGGTAGAAGACATACCCGGCGCCGCTCTCGCCGAGGGCATCGAATGGGAGTGGGAGAGCTTCCCCGAGTACCTCGACGCGGTCGACCGCAAGCCCCGCACCATCGACGTGGCCGCCCAGGTGCCCCATGGCGCGCTCCGGGCCTACGTCATGGGAGAGCGGGGGGCCGACCACAACAACCACCCCACCGACGACGAAGTCACCGAGATGGCCCGGTTGGCCGCCGAAGGCGTGGCCGCCGGCGCGGTGGGCTTCACCACCAGCCGCACCATCAATCACAAGACCAAGTCCGGCGAGCACACCCCGAGCCTTACCGCCGGTGCTCCCGAACTGTGGGCCATCGCCGAGGCAGTGGGCCAAACCGGCAAGGGAGTATTCGAGATGGTGGGCGACTGGATGGACTTGGATGCCGAGTTCGATCTGGTGGCCGAGATGGCCCGGCGCAGCGGCCGGCCGCTGTCCCTGACCATTGCCGTCCCCGACACCCGGCCCGATCTGGGCCACCAGCTTCTCGATCGCATCACGCAGGCCAACGAGGCCGGCATCCCGCTGCGAGCACAGGTGGCCAGCCGTCCGGTGGGCGTGCTCGTGGGCTTGCAGTCCACGTACCACGCGTTGCTGTCCTGCCCTGGTTACCACCAGTTCGCCGCCCTCGATCTGCCAGAGAGAGTGGCCCGCTTGCGCGAGCCCGACGTGAGGTCTCGTCTGGTGGCCGAATTGGCCGCCCAACCCCTCCACACCTTCAATCGTCTCGACAAGCTCTTCCCGTTGGGCGAAACGCCCGACTACGAGCCCTCGCCCGACGTCAGCGTGGCCGCCGATGCAGCCCGACGCGGCGTGGATCCTCACGAGGCGCTCTACGACGCGCTGTTGGCCCGCGACGGCACCGAACTGCTGTACGTCCCCGTGATGAACTACGCCGACGGCGACTTCGAGCTCACCAGGGAGATGCTGTCCCACCCACTCAGCGTCCCGGGTTTGGGCGACGCCGGCGCCCACGTCGGGTTCCTGTGCGACGGAAGCATGCCCAGCTTCCTGCTCTCCCACTGGGGGAAAGACCGGACGCGGGGCGACACGTTGCCAGTGGAGCAGCTCGTCAAGTGGCAGTGCGCCGACACGGCGGCATTGGTGGGGTTCAACGACCGGGGCACGCTGGCGGCTGGTCAAAAGGCCGATATCAACCTCATCGACTTCGAGCGGCTCAGCCTGCAAGCCCCTGAAATGGTCTTCGACCTGCCTGCGGGTGGGAGGCGGCTGGTTCAAAAGGCCAGCGGCTTTGTCTCCACTCTGGTTGCCGGCCAAGTTGTGCAGACCGACGGCGAATTGACCGGCACTCGGCCTGGCCATCTGGTCCGGAGTTGAACACCCCTCAAAGCGCGTAAAACTCCTATTTTTCTTGGAAATGACTGCTTCCATACGATAGTTGCACTTCCAACTATCGGACTTCCTTGATAGACTTCTCCAATGGTCGAGACCATGTCGGGAATTCCCCTCGACCCCACTTACGGCGACGGGTTGCAACCAGGCGAGTACCCCTACACCCGCGGGCTGTACCCCACCGGCTACCGCAGCAAGTTGTGGACCATGCGCATGTTCGCCGGATTCGGAACTGCCACCGACACCAACGCCCGCTTTCATGCTCTGCTTCGAGCCGGTGGGACCGGTTTGTCCACCGCTTTCGACATGCCCACCCTCATGGGCCGCGACTCCGACCACGAGTGGTCGGTGGGCGAGGTAGGCCGGGCCGGCGTGGCCGTGGACACCCTGGCCGACATGGAAGACCTCTTTGCCGGCATCAAGTTGGACAAGGTGACCACCTCGATGACCATCAACGGGCCGGC
>JAJDYE010000038.1 GCA_022822905.1 Acidimicrobiia bacterium
TGAGGTTGACCCGCTTTGGTGGACACTCGAGGACTTGGGACCATGGTCCCAGAAGGGAGTGTTCAGATGCCGAAAACGAGGAAACCGTATCCCGAAGAGTTCCGCCGGGAGATGGTTCGCCTGGTGAGGGCGGGTCGCACGCCTGGTGAGTTGAGCCGGGAGTTCGAGCCGTCTGACCAGACCATCCGTAATTGGGTTAACCAAGCCGATGTGGACGACGGCCGAAGGGACGGCCTAACAACCGCCGAGCGGGAGGAGCTGCGTCACTTGCGCCGGGAGAACCGGATCCTGCGTCAGGAGAAAGAGATCCTGGCAAAAGCAGCGGCCTGGTTCGCCGAGGAGACCGGATCGACGCCCAGGCGGCGTTTGGGTTCGTGAAAGCTAACCAGGCCTCCTACCCGGTGCGGCGCATGTGCGGGCTGTTGGGTGTCTCCCCCGCCGGCTACTACGCATGGCTCGGGCGCAGCCCCTCTGTTCGGGAGGTGGCGGATCGGGCACTCCGCGAGTGGATAGTCGATATCCATGCCCGGTCCAGGGGCACCTACGGCGCTCCCCGGATTCATGCCGAACTCGTGGCCGAGGGTGTGTCGGTGGGCCGCAAGCGGGTGGCCCGGCTCATGCGACAAGCCCGTATCCAGGGAGTTCACCGCCGCCGCAAGATAACCACTACCAGGACGAATCCCGAACAGGCTGTGGCACCCGACCTGGTGCGCCGCCAGTTCACAGCCGACAGGCCGAACCAGCTCTGGGTCGCAGATATCACCTACATCCCAACCGCCCAGGGCTTCTTGTATCTGGCAGCGGTCATCGATGTCTGGTCCCGGCGAGTGGTGGGCTGGTCCATGCGCGACGACCTCACCACACCGCTAGTAACCGACGCCTTGGACATGGCACTGGCCCATCGGCGACCTCAGATGCTGGTTCACCACTCGGATAGGGGAAGCCAATACACCTCAGCGGCGTTCCGCACCCGATGCGAACGGGCCGGCATCTCGGTGTCAATGGGACGCCGAGGCGACGCCTATGACAACGCCGTAGCCGAGTCGTTCTTCGCCACCCTCGAAACCGAACTCCTGGACCGCACCCGCTTCACGAACCGGGACCACGCCCGCGCAGAGATCTTCGCCTACATCGAAGGCTTCTACAACCCCCAGCGACGGCACTCAGCCATCGGATACCACTCACCCCTAAACTACGAAAGGAGCACCCAACCAGCCTGTGGATAACAAATCGCGAACTGTCCACGAAAGCGGGGCAACTCCAGCCACACCGGTCACACCGAATGCAGGTGGTGTAAGGGACGGGCACCACGCCAGCCTCCTGATTGCGATTCACCGAAATACCCCCAACGGTTGCTCATCGAAACTCCCAACCCCGGGGGGCCAGGTGAGTCTAGTTCCAGTCACCCCTTCGCTGGTAGCTTCCTGCCTGTGCCCGGTGGACGCGCAGCCGGTAGCTGTCTCCTGAGATGATGAACACGACGCGTCGGTGCAAGAGCCGGTCGACGAGGGACAGCCGCTATGGCATAGTCCAAAGGATGCATCCCCAGTAGGCGACGCTGCGGTTGGTGGTCACGACGACCGAACCTTTCCGGTATCTCCAGGAGATGACCAGAGACAGAGCAGCGGCGCCTACTGCCCGCACGGACAGATAGCCGACTTCGCCGACAATAGCCTTGAGACCGGAGAAGAACCGCATCGTGGTGAACCCCATCGTCAGCGCCTGGCCAAATCTCATGCGGCCTAGTGAGGGGCTCGTCCCCGAACCTGCGATTTGGGGAGCAGGCGACGCCTTCAGGGTATAGATGGACGCCTCTTCTGTGACAGCGAACCACATGAACATGGGATAGGACCCGGTGTCGCCGTTCCCGCCGGCGGCCACCGCGGAGGCGGCAGGCGCGACGCCCGCTGTTGACGCCGGGCCGTGGCGGAGCCGCCGTAGTACTCCGGAAATTGGGAAAGCCGGTCACACGGGGAAGGGCAGCAGCGTGTGAGCAGCAGCGAAGTGTGGCCAGAAGGACGCTGTTGAATAACGGCGCTCCGTGGCCCCCACCCAAGGCAGGGTCCGGCTATGGGACCATCAAACCAAGCTGTATCGATGAGCGCGGACTGAGCCAGGTCACCGGTTCGGTGAAGTGTTCAACCTAGTTCATGATCGTGCCACCCCGGTGGCGGCATAGGGGACTCGACGGGATCCCGCCCCTCTGCCCGCGCCGTTTGGCCATGGAGCGACTTGGCGGATGCGGGGCATGTTGAGGGCTTGGGAGAGCAAAGGCGGCCGCGGGAAACGTGGGCTATGCACCCGGGTGGTGTCCGAGCACGCTACGCGGCGACGCCTCCTCACCGCGGCGCGAGCTGCCTCCGCGGACGCCGACGAGGACCTGGTAGACGCGGTGGCCAACGCGGAGAAGGCCGTCCTCAAGGTCGCCGACGGCGCACCCTACGGTGGCCTGATGCCGCTCGGGGAGTTGCTGATCCAGGTGCTGGCTGCTGTGGAGGAGGCGGAGTAATGGGGGAGGGCGGTCATCGGGGCTAAGACGGGGGCTGGTGGATCTCGACCGATACTGGGGGGGCCTCCGCCCGGTGCATCTGGTGAAGGTGGCTGGCCGCCCTGGTATGGGGCAAGAGTGCTCTCGCTACCAACGCCGCCGCACACATGGCACTACACAGGGGCCCGTCGCGTACTTCTCGCTTGAGATGTCACCTGCCGAGATCGTCTGGCGGCTGCTCGCTGCCGAAGCCTGTGTCGACGTGGCCGCGCTCCTCCCGCGGTGCCGAACCGTCGGCGGCTGACTGGCAGCGGCTCGCATCGGCTGGCGCACGCCTCTACCGGGCGCCGCCGCACAGCGACTCGTCCGCCCGCACCGTGACATCGATCCGGGCCAAGTGCCGAGACCTCGCACGCCGGCGAGGCCTCCACCTGTTCGTGGTCGACTACCTCCAGTTGCTCGAGGCGGCCGGTCGCCGGGAGAACCGCCAACAAGAGATCGCCCCCATCAGCCACAGCCTCAGCCTCAAAGCCTTGGCCCAGGGGAACTGGCCGTTCCCGTCATCGCCGTGTCACAGCTCAACCGGGGCGGCCGAGCACCAGGGGCGACCGGCCCCCCTTTACCTTGTTGGGTGGCTCTGGTGTGTGAGTGTCGGGGCTGGTTGCTGGCCGCGGCGGGCAGGGCTTTGTCTCCCTGTCAGAGAGATGGCCTGGGGGGTGTTACCACCCGCCGTGGTTGGGTGCCTGCGACTTCTTAGGGGGACATGCGTCGATAGGGGGCTGGTTCGCAGATGTGGTTGGGGCGTTGGTGCCCTCGAGTAGCTGCCGAAGCTAACTGCGACTAGAGAGGACCAGTTGATGGGTGAGAGCCCTACGCCCGCTCCCGGGGTGTTCGTCGGTGTGGACATCGCCAAGGGCAACATTACGCCTGTGCGGTGTCGGCTGGTGGTGAGGCGCTGTTTTCTCGGGCGGTTCCCAACGACGAGGCAGCGATCCGGCGCATGATCGACGACGCCGCGGTTCATGGCCGCCCGGTGTTGGTGGTTGATATGACGTCTTCGGTGGCTGTGCTGGCGCTCATCGTCGCCGCGGAGGGGGCGATTCCGGTGGCGTATGTGTCAGGCTTGGCGATGCGCCGAGCTGGCGACCTCTACGCGGGTGCGGCCAAGACCGACCCCACCGACGCCCAGGTGTTGGCCGACTTTTCTTGGCGTAACGCGGACCGGCTGACGTGGACGTCTGTCACCGATGAGCTGTTGGCCCGTCTGCGGATTCTCAACGGTCGGGACACAGACCTGGCCGCTGATGCGACCCGGGCCGCGAACCGCCTGCGTGACGCCCTATTAGCCGTGGTCGGCGGCTCTGGAAAGCGCCGTCGGTGGAAAGGCTGATGTCGACACCTGGTCTCAGAGCCGCGCTGGTGAAGAATGCCCCACCCCCACAGCGCTGCGAACGGCCCCCAAAGCCCGGGC
>JAJDYE010000007.1 GCA_022822905.1 Acidimicrobiia bacterium
TGAGGCTGCCGATGAGGCCGGGCTCGACGGGGTGTTCGTCTGGGACCATGTGCTCAGCCCGGTTGAGGGCAACTGGCCGATTGCCGATCCTTGGGTGGCCCTGGCTGTGGCGGCAACTCGCAGCCGGCGGATCAGGATCGAGCCGATGGTCACCCCGCTGGCCCGTCGCAGGCTCATCAACGTGTCGCAGGCGACGCTGTCTCTCGACCAGCTCAGCATCGGTGGTGCATCCTCACACGATCCAAGAGCACGCTTCTTGAGAAGACCCCGGTATCTTCAAGGCTTAGAGAATCAGGTTTCCAAGGAGGCATGTCGGTGGGAGTGGTTCAAGCGGGGCAAAGCGCGCGCTCGCCCCAAGGCATTTTGGTTCAGTGGGCCAATGAGCAGGAGCCTTGGGCACGCGTCCTCGTCGCGGCCGTGCTCGAAAAGCGGGGATCAATAGAGGACGACGTGGTCGATGAGTCGTTCGAAATCCTGCTTCGAGCAAATGGCCTAGGTGATGACGCCGCTTCCGTCGATGTGCCAATGCTTGTCGATGATGCAATATCAGCCATAGAAGATGCGCCGATGACCCTCGACCGGTTGAGGGATGTTGTGGGAGTTAACGCCCTCGCAGCAGACCAAACTGTTGAGTTCGACCAAAATCTCACGATTCTCTTCGGACAGAACGGTTCAGGAAAAACAGGATATGCGAGGATCATCAAGCGGGCTGCCGGAGCGCGCTCCCTTGAAGACATCCTGGGCAATTTGGCCTCAGATGAATCTTCACCTGAGCCTACGGCCTGCTTTGACCTGACTGTTGACGGCACATCCCAAACTGTCGATTGGTCTAACGACACTGGACTCGCCCCACTGAACCGGATCAGGGTTTTTGATTCTCAGACGGCGACTCTGCACGTTGACAGCGACCTCGCGTACATCTTCACGCCAGCCGAGCTTGCCCGCTTCACCGACGTCACAGACGCCATCGTTGCAGTCCAAGATCGGGTCACAAGCGAGAAGGCGGCACGTCAGGAGGCGTCTTGCCTGTCCCCAAATCCATTCACCGCCGGAACCCCGGTCCATGACCTCGTTCAGAACTTGGGGCCCGAAACCTCACTTGCGGAACTGAATGACCTTGCCACGCTCCAGGACGATTCTGAGGAGAGCCTCAAGAAACTGCGGGCTGACTACGCGTCTCTCGCATCAGGCCCCGACAACACGCAGAAAGTCGGTTTGCAACGGCAACTGGATGACCTGACAGACCTGAAGGCGATTCTCTCCGCGCTGGAATTGTTTGACGCCTCTAGGTACAACGAGGCGCTGGCAAGAGTTGCGGAAGCTCGTACTGCTGTGAACGAGTTGCGGGCAACCTTGATCGACGCAGATCATCAGGCCGCTGAACCTAGCGATGCTTGGCAAGACTTCATCGAAGCCGGCCAGGCGTACGCAGAGCATTTGGGTTTCAGCCAGTACCCCCAAGACCACGATGTGTGCCTGTATTGCCGCCAGCCCCTCGAAACTGAGGCCCTCTCGCTGCTCAGGCGGTACGGCGATTTTCTAACGGGAGCCGCCCAAACCCAATTGAAGGTCCAGCTCCAGGCTCTAGAAGAGAGCATCCCATCGTTGACTGCGACACAGATCCAAAGCTCACGAAGCGCTCTCTCCACTGTTGAAGACGACTCCGACCCGAGGCAGATCGCCGTACGTCTGCTGGACGATACGGAGGCTGCACTGCATCTCATCGAGAATCGTCAAGCCTGCACACATCTAGACCTTGCTCAGCATTCCCGTGACTTGAAGTCTCCCGTCCAAGCTCTTCATGACCGCCTAACCAGCGAAAAGCAGGCGCAAGAGGACAAGCAGAAAGACCAGGGGCAGGTGCTCGACGACCTGCAGCGCAAGATCAATGAGCTCGACGACCGAATCAAGCTGAGCACCCATCTAGATCAGATCAAAGACTGCGTAGCGAATGCGAAGGCCGCGCAGCGGCTTGGCGAACTAGACCAAGAATCTCGAATAGCGTGCGAGCCTCTCTGACGAGAGCCTCAAGTCGTGCAAGCCAGGAACTTGCCAATCAAGACTTCGAACTCCGCTTTGCGGAGGAATGCGCCGCCCTGGATGCACCATCCGTCACCCTTGGCTTCAAGGGCCAACAAGGGTCCGTGAAGCGGAAGAAAAGCGTATTCAACCATCGTCCATCGAAGGTCTTGTCCGAGGGCGAGCAGAAGGTGTTGGCACTCGCCGACTTCTTGGCCGAGAGCCGCATGCACAACTCCAAGCATCCGATCATCTTCGACGACCCGGTGTCCAGCCTCGACTATCGACGTCTCAAAAACGTGGCAGCCAGGCTCGCCCAACTAGCCGAAGAACACCAGGTAATAGTCCTTACCCACAACATCATGTTCGCAGCCGAATTGCTCAGCCATCGCAAAGGCAGTGGTAAGCGGACCCGCTTCATGGAAGTACGCGACTCCGGCACCGAAAAGGGAGTCGTTGCCCCAAATGTCGAGCCCCGGTTGGAAACGCCTCCAAATCTGTCAAAGCGTGTTGAGAAAGCCATCAGTGAGGCATCGCAAGCTGACCCATCCTCGCAAGACGCCTTGATCGCCCACGCCTACAGCCTGATGCGAAGCTGGTGCGAAGCCTTCGCTGAGCAGGAACTCCTGGGTAATGTAAGCCAGCGCTATCGGGCGAACATCATGATGACACTGCTCAACAAGATCAAGGTCGAACGCCTCAACGATGCGATAGCTGTCCTATCCCCCGCATTCGATCGCATATGCCGCTACATCGACGCCCACTCACACCCGCACGAACAAAGCAACGTGAGGAGAACCTCTGCGGAACTCCAGCAGGACTGGGCCGAACTAATGAAGATGCGCGATCAGTACCAAGGGTCTTGAGGCCACCCCATCACAAGTCGGCCATCCGCAGGAGCAAGTCAGCGAGTCCGAAAAGGGGACAGCCGGCTTCTTGGGCACGCACAGGGCAGACCTCGACCCTCCGTATAGGCCTCCGGAGGACTCAGACGAAGGAGGCGAGCACTATGAACGGTACGACGATAAAGCAACCCTAAGCGCGTCCCGCGTTCAACCCCCAATAACTGCATTACTCCCAGAAGACGAGCCAGAAGTTGAGGACGCGAAATTTGCAGACTGATGTGCACGTGTCTGCTTGCCCGCCATCACTACGCTTAACGCGTAGTGATGGCGGGGGCGTTGAGCCTCTCAGGGCCAGGTTGAAGCGTGGACGACCGTTGGGCAGACCTGCCATCGGGGTAAAAGCCAGTCGGCAGTCCAGCCAATGCGTCTCTTGTCATTCGCTCGCTCGAGCCCCGCATCTGAGATGGCACGCGGTGGTCAGCCGGCTCCACCAGGGCAGCGCTGAGTCCTCCAGGAGGGTCTTTGGCTCAATGGTTTCAAGAACGCTGGCGAGTTCGCGATGCCTCGCCGCCGCCGCTGCAATCTCCATCCCCGAAGTCATCAAACGGCTGCCTCGCTCAGATGGGTCTGTTGACCAATAGGGGAGGCGGGGATCACGAGGCCGACGGGGTCTTGAGCTGGTCGTCCATTAGGTACAAGTACCTGCTGATCGTGCCCGTCATCGTTCGCCCGTTCTCCTGAGCCGGACCCAGAGTCCACATTCTGGTAATAGCCCTGGCTGCTCTTTGGAGGGTCTCTGTTTGGATTGCAGCCAAGGCGGGATACCACTGGCGGCTGAATGATGCAGGGTCTGATTCCATCAGGGGGAACCACTTTGGGTCGGCCCTACATATGTCCATTTCAATGGCCCCCCAAAGCTCTAGCGGACTCTCCGAATTTGCGTTTCCGTCGAGCATCGTGTCGAGGTCGTGATACCGACCACCTGACCCAAGCTCGCTCAACACATCAAGCATGGCTCGCCAGAGTTCATTGGAAGCGAGGAATTCGATATCGCCCCTGATGGCGGGACGATCTGTGAAGGTTTCATCACGGCGGCAAGCTGCCAATACGTCGTCGAGCAGCCCTGAGAGGACATGTCCATACTGGTTCCTAAATTGTCTCGATGATGGGAGGCTGCCCTCTTCACTCAGCTGTATGAGAGCTCTCGTCACCTTGAGGAGACGCTCAAAGCCCTGCGCCAACAAATGCAAACCGACGATTCTTCGATCTTCTCTGGCATCCCACTCAGCGATAGTTTGGATGCCTTCCCCAACGAAGGTCACCGCTGTTTCGGTCTCGAAAATGAAGGCTAGGCGGCGGTCCACGCCAAAGGTCTCTTCAGGCATCCTTGAGAAGCTACGCGCCTGTGGTCACTCTGGCTCCATGGATTTGAGATCAAGCCGCTGCTGAACGCGCCTTATGCCCTCGAGGCCCTCATCGGCAAGCGATCGATAGTTGTGGCCACGCGGGCAAGGTGAAGATGGCCCTCTGCCATTGAACTGTTCCCCTCAAATTACCCTGCTGTAATTGTCATACCCTCCCGGTATGCTCGCGCGCCATGAGAAGTACATTCGTCTTCGCCCTTGGACTAGCAATAGTGATCCCAATGCTATTCGGCAACTTCTGGTTCATTGCCGTGATCGGATACCTCGCCGAAACTGCAGCAGAGTCCATAGTGGACAAGCTCCCCAACTCAATCGCACCCGACTAAAACTCCAGGTCAGCACCGGTGAACGCTGTCTAGGACCCCGCGGGCACAATTGCTGGTGGGATTCGTCAACAGGCCCTAAAGGCACCCTCTACAAAAGCCGCATGCACAGCGTGGACAACCTCCAAGCCGCACACCCCGACTGCAACAAACGCAAAGGCAACTCAGTGCGGATACGAGACTGGCGGCACTCCACAATGCCGCCGCTGCCGGTTGCCGACAGCACCACCGGCGACGGTGTATTCACCGTCCCCTGGTACAAATCCCCCAGTTTGGGGTAAAATTAGTTATAGCCTTACGCTGCGTGGCGATGGAGAACAACTAGGTGACTGACGGAACTGGGCTGCCGGAATACGAACGCCCACCCGTGGTCGAGGTCGCTCTTACCGTGCAGCTCAAAGAGTCTGTGCCTATAGACGTAGATGCCCTCGCCGCAGGGTGGCCCGAATGCGAGCTGAGCATGCGCCCGCTGCTGCCGCAAATGGGTACCCGGCCAGGCGTGTTCGAGCGTCCTGACGACGAATCAGAAGACGGCAGGCTATGGCTTGCCGCTCCCGACGGCAATCGCGTGACCCAGATACAGCATGATCGCTTGGCGGTGCATTGGACCAAAGGTCAGCCCGACGAGAACTACCCCCGCTTCTCGTCGTTGCGAGCAGCCCTTGTCGATGCCTGGGAAAAGCTGGACAGCGTACTCGACGACACGCCAATCCCCGACATTTGCCAAGTGCTCTACATAAACCACGTCGGCGCTGAAAGCGAGTGGGAAGGCCCCGAGGACACACGGGACATCCTGACCTCATGGCGCGGTGAAACAAGCGACGACTTCCTACCCGCCCCCGTCGTCTCCGCTGCGTACCTTCACTTCCACATGCCCGAACCCGGCAAATGGCTCGATGTCGAAACAGGCCCCATCCGCGACGACAACGACGAACCAGTCCTTGCGATCTACCTGGGTGCAAGGGGCCAAGCAAGCTCCGAGCAGTTGGAAGGCGCTCTTGAATTCATGGACCTCGCCCACGAGTGGATCGTCCGGGGGTTCACCTCCCTCACCACACAGAAAGCCCACGATATTTGGAGGAGAAAGCAGCGATGACGGCTCTAGCAATCCAACCTCTCACACAGCCGCAACCGGAAGACAACTGCAAACGGGGTTGCCTCTGGGATGAGGAAACCATTACAAAGCCCCCCACTTGTTTCCCCAGCAACCTTGGCATCTCATTTATAGGAGCTTACCCAAGCCCTCTAATCATCGAGATTGACGAGCTGGCCCAGTTGGAGGACGGGTGGTACGACACGGACGGGGAGCCAGGGGTAGCCCCCACCAGGGACGTGCTCGCCTACGCACGCAAGCTTGCAGAACTCATCGAATTTGCGGGTTTCCCCCTCCCCCATGTTTTCCCAACCGTAGAAGGCGGCATCTCAGCAGAGTGGTCGCTAGGCCCCATTGCGGCGAACATCGAATTCCACTCCACCCATGAGGGGGCAACTGTTGCCTCACGAGACAGGAGAACAGGTCGATTCGATTACCGGGAAAACGTCTTGGTCAACGAGGAATTCTTGATGCACTGGCTAATTGATCTCTCAAATAGAGCACGGTGACAGAACCCCCACTGGTCGCAGGTGAAACACTCATTGCCGACCAAAGCGAGATACTCAGGCGGCAAATACATCCAGATTTTTTGAAGGATGGGTTGATCTCACGCCAAGCGTTCGACACCAGGAATAAACAGGTATCGGTGACAAGGGATGCAATTGTCACCGCAGAGCAGGCATATTTCGACTATCCGAACCAAACTATTGGTAGTTGTGTCGTGACAGTGGCCGATGTAGTCAACTGCGGCTTGCGAACCGTAGATGATTCTGGTGTCGAGGGGGTCCCGGAGGGGCATGCATATATAGACATGCGGGGGTGCAGCAATAGGAAAGCGCGCGATATGGCAATGGCCCTGCAGGACATAGCCAACAGAAATGGCATAACAAACCCCTAGTTCGTCTCTTGACAAATCCCCTGGTCACGGGTTTGTAAACAGCGTTTACCGAAATGGTGGTATGGCGTACAGGTTATGGGGAGTTGCATTCGAGCAGGATTCGTGCCCTGAATGCGGTCGAGCACGACCGAGCGACCGTCCATATTTCTGGTATGACCGGGTACGGTGTCCGTACTGCTGGGCCGACCTGACGGCGGAAGCGTGAAGCGTGCCAGATAGACAGCACGGATTCGAGTACCGCAACATCGACTACGGCGACAATGAGGAGTCTTGCCTGCTGGATTCGATAGAACACCTAGGAGTGGAATTCCGTGGGTATCAAAGCACTCGTTACGTCCGGCTGTATGAACAGGGCAAACAGACGCTGATCGTGTGCATGACGTGCGAGCGCTCTATGTACGAGTGGAAGAAAGGTCCGAATGCTTGGGAGTACAACCCCATGCTCGGGCCGCACGCTCAGTCATGCGACGGCAGAACACACCTGTGACCAGCGGTGCCACAAAAAGTGGCCCCGCCATGCCCTGCTGGGCAGGCCAGGCGGGGAATACTGATAGACAGACTAGCCGAGTGCGGCGCTGGCCAAAGCGAGAATTTCTTCACCCATCCCCAAACTAGGGTCGGGAGTGGTGCGACATGGGTTGACGATGCCGTTGTTCGGGGCGTTGGCGGACCTGGTGGCGTTTGGGGATATCGCTGAGGCTGCCGATGAGGCCGGGCTTGACGGGGTGTTCGTCTGGGACCATGTGCTCAGCCCGGTTGAGGGCAACTGGCCGATTGCCGATCCTTGGGTGGCCCTGGCTGTGGCGGCAACTCGCAGCCGGCGGATCAGGATCGGGCCGATGGTCACCCCGCTGGCTCGTCGCAGGCTCATCAACGTGTCGCAGGCGACGCTGTCTCTCGACCAGCTCAGCGCAGGAAGGGTGATCCTCGGGCTCGGCCTCGGCAGCGACCGGGCCCGGGAGCTCTCGGCCTTCGGCGAGCCCGACGACCCCGCCGAGCGGGCGGCGAAGCTGACCGAGGGGGCCGAGCTGTTGGGCCGCCTGTGGTCCCAAGAGCGAGTGCAGCACCGCACCGGCGCATGGGTGGTCGACGATGTGCAGGTCCATCGCCTCCACGGCCGGCGCCGCCGCATCCCCATCTGGTTTGGCTGCGCCCATGGGTCTTTGGCCCCGGCTCGACGAGCAGCGCACTATGACGGCATCTATCCGATCGACACCGATGTCGAGGGCTTCAAGCGCATCGTCGACGTCGTGTTCGAACAGCGGGGCTCGCTCGAGGGGTTCGACTTCGCCTGCCCGGCCCACCCCAGCATCGACACCGCGCCATTCGCCGAGGCCGGCGCAACCTGGCTGCTCCACGCCTTCTGGCCCGGCAACACCCCAGACCAAGTCCTCCGCTTCATCACGCGGTTTGCTAAGGGGTACGTCTAAGCCTTTCGCCGATAGATGGGGAGTCGGGCAGCACCGTCATCTTGTCTCAGACTCGACCTATGGGTTTCGAAGGATGGCGTGCGTTCCACAGCGCCTCCACTGGATGTGGGTGTGCCCTTCAAGAACCGGGTTGCCGTAGGAGAAGGTGGCCCGTCCGTCTGGGGCCCACGTCAACTCCCAAACCGAGGAAACCCTGTGTACACGCTTGACCCGGAGACCGCGGCGGAACCGGCTCTTTGTGCCAGCGTCAATCGCCTCCAAGTCCTCGATGAAGTCCCGTAGGGCGGCAAGGAGTCGTTGCTTGTCTTGGCGGTTCAGCTTTTCGTAGTCGCGCTGGAAGGCAGCCGTCTTGTCGAATGTGGGCAATTGTTGGGTTCAGGGGCGGTCTTGGAGGGAGTCGAGGAAGTCCTCGGAACTCAAGTGCCGGGTGTACCGGCCAGCGGCGAGGTCGCCATCAGGATCTGGTGAATCTGGCTTGACAGCCGATTGGGCTGCCCGACGCCTGCGACGGCTCGACAGCGCTGCTATTGGCGACTGCAACACCGACAAAAGAGACACCGCACACCTCCAGGGCGACTTCGCCGATCACCATACCGACCAGTTCCACGTGCCACAACCATCGGTTGGGCCAATAGGCGAACGCCGACTCCTAAGGCTGCCTTCGGGCGGTCGTAGCTGTTCTTGGGCATGCTCCATTGCCGCATCGGAGAGACCAGCGGATTTGAGGCCTTCGGTGGGGGCTCAGGGGGTGTAGATTGCTCCCAGATCTACGAGGGGGGAATCGTCCCGAGAGGGGCGGTTCCCCCTGGTTTATTTGTTGGGCCTTTCCCTGCCAGTAGTCGTGGATTACAGGTAGGCGTCGAGCGCGTCTCGGATGACTTGGCTCTCGGTCTTGTCGTCGGTTGCTGCCCGCTTCTTGATCCGTTTCTTGTAGCTGGGAGGAGCGCGGAATGTGTACACCTCGGCCCGTGCCTCTCCGATTCTCGGTGAGCGACGACGCGTCCGCTTGATCTTGGTGAGCTCGTCGGGCGTGAACTCGCGGTTCTCGAAGTCCGCGGCAACAGACTTGATCTCATCGCCGGTCAACGTCTTGTCGGTCTTAGCCTCATTGCTCATGGTCGCTCCCCGGTGAGGTAGGTGCGGAAAATCGGGCGAAGTGGCATCGCGTGAATGATCAGATTTTTTTCTGTTGTCTGGAGATACAGGAGTTCAAGCAGGTTGCCCGCACGATCGGGCCCGATGCAGAGGCTCTTGGTCGGTTCATTCTCAATGTCGATGTCATAGAAGCCCAGGGCGTGTTGCCATGCGTGCCAAATGTCCTCGTCGGCCAGACCGTGCCGGTAGGCCGACTCGAATATCTGCACTGCTTAAGCGTAACACGTTTAAGGATCGACCTGCTGCTCGCCCTGGCCGAGGGTGTTACCGCCTAGGCGCAGAGCAGCGAAATCGCTGGCCACGGACCCCCTTGGAGCCGCCTATCTTGTTCATGCATGGCCGACAAGCAGATCTTGGTGATTGCCGGCCCTAACGGTGCGGGAAAGACCACGTTTGCGATGAGGCATCTGCGCAGCGAGGTGCCTGGTCTGCACTTCGTCAACGCCGATCTCATCGCCGCTGGTTTGTCGCCGCTTGATCGCGGTGCTGGTGTGGAAGCCGCAGCCGGCCGGCTGATGCTGGCCGAGATCAACCGTCTGGCTGCCCAGGGGCGCAGCTTCGCCTTCGAGACCACCCTGGCGGGCCGCTGCTACTTGAGGCGCATCGATCATTGGCGACGCGACGGCTATCGAGTGGTGCTGGTGTTTCTGAGTCTTGGCAGCCCCGAGGATGCTGTGCGGCGGGTAGCGGAGCGGGTGAGACAGGGGGGCCATCGAGTGCCTGAAGATGTGGTTCGCAGGCGCTTCGACGCTGGACTGCGGAATTTGCGTGAGCTCTACATGGGTAGGGCTGACGAGTGGAGGGCGTTGGGCAACACCGGGCCGGTGCCGCTGATTGCCGAGCAAGGCGTGAACCCAACGGGGTCAAGCGACATCGACCAGGTGGGATTTGCCGACCACCCTCCAGTCCTGCGCGGCGAAGAGTTGACCGAATCCGTCTTGCGGTCGCTGAGAATGGCCGCCAAGGACGCGCACCTATTGGCATATCAAACCGGTACGGGGGTGGTGACGCGGCGCAATGGCAAGGTGGCAGTCGTGCCTCCCGACCCAGCCATGTACGAAGACCTCATCCCGCCCCCCTTCCAAGGGAGCGACTAGGGACACTCGGCAGGGCTCAAAGGCGTTTTCGCCGCATGATCTGAGGACAGCCTAAGCGCGCTTCAAGTGCTGAAAAACTGACGTTTCAAGTGCTGAAAAACAGACGCATTGGCGACGGGCGGGCCGACAAAAAATAACCCCGCCATGCCCTGCAGAACAGGGCAGGCGGGGAAGAACGGACTCACCCTAGCCGAGCATTTGGGCCTTCACAATGGAATACTGAAGGCCCTATGGAGAGCTGGAGCGACACAGATCGGCGGCCGGCGTCATGAGATACGAGGAACACGAATCGCTTCTCGAAACGCTGAACATCCTCTCCGATGAAGCCACTATGAGAGCCATTGCTGAAGCTGAGCGAGATATCGCTTCAGGCGATTTGGTCGAACTCGACTGAGGGCCTCGTGGCGAAATTGGCGCGCTGCGTCGCCAATGACATGCACTAATCTGGACGACGTAAGCCCTTGCTAGCCTCTCCCCTTTGCGGTGAAGCGACCTTGGGCATTGCTGGCCGGGGGGGTGGTGAGCTGGAGCTCAAGCCGCCACCCCCCAGGGCCTTATCCCCTCCACCTGCCCTGTCGACATCGCCTTGAGCTGAACCCGCTCCACATTCTGCGGGTTGAAAGCCCCACATTCTGCGGGTTGAGATTCTCAGAAACTGTAGGCTGAAACGCTCAGAAACTGTAGGATAGAACTTTCAGAAACTGTAGGCTGAAACGCTCAGAAACTGTAGGATGGTTAGAAACGTCCAAGCGATGAGAAACCCACATGACCGAAACGCTCACCCCTAACGGCTACATCCCACGAATCAGCGACCACTCGATCGCGGAAGCGCTCGAAGCTATGCCAGCCATTGTGATTGAGGGCCCAAAGGGGTGCGGGAAGACGTGGAGCGGACGCAACTTCGCCCGAAGCGAGGTGCTACTCGACCAAGACGTCAACGCTCGACAGTCAGTGTCAACCGCGCCAGGGCGAATCCTCGAAGGCGACGAGCCGCGCCTATTGGACGAGTGGCAGCTCGCCGGCGAGATTTGGAACCAAGTCCGGCATGCTTGCGATGAGGGGCACCAAACCGGCAAGTTCATCCTGACCGGCTCCGCAGTACCCCCAGATGACATAACCAGGCACTCTGGCGCTGGGCGCATCGGCCGGGTGCGCCTGCGTCCCATGTCATTGCTCGAATCCGACGAATCCACTGGCGATGTGTCACTGCAAACACTCCTGGAAGGTGAATCCGTAGCAACCTCAAGGCCAGACGTCTCATTCGAAGAAGTCATAGATGCGGTGTGCCGGGGCGGCTGGCCCCGGAACCTCGGCAAGTCTGTCCGATCTGCCCAAATTCTCCTGCGCAGCTACATAGGAGAGATATGCCGCACCGACATCTCCTCCGTAGATGGTGTGGTCCGAGACCCCGATGGGGTTGGAAGGCTCTTGGCGTCATTTAGTCGAAACGTCGCCACCTTGGCTTCATTCTCGAAACTGGCCGAAGAAGCTTCCGGAGAGCGGGGTCTCAACCGGACAACGGCAACAGAGTACGTACGGTCGTTGGAACGCCTGTTCATCGTGGAGGACCTGCCTCACTGGTCTACCCACCTCCGTTCACGGGCAACTCTGCTCAGCTCTCCCAAGAGACACTTGGCCGATCCATCGTTGGCAGCAGCCATTTTGGGGGCGAACTCTGGCCGTCTACTCAGGGACTTGAAAACACTCGGGTTCCTATTCGAATCGCTGGTCGTACGCGATCTACGGGTCTACAGCCAAATAAGCGACGCCACCGTCTACCACTATCGGGACAGCGCCAAGCTTGAGGCTGACGCGATTGTTGAAACCCGAGACGGGCGATGGATGGCCGTCGAGGTCAAACTCGGTGGAGAAGAGTGGATCGAAGAGGCTGCTCAATCCCTGCTCCGCCTCAGGAACAAGGTGGACACCGACCGGGTTGGCGAGCCGGCCAAGCTGCTGATCATCACCGCTACCGGTTACGGCTACGACCGACCCGACGGCACAACCGTCCTCCCCATCACCGCCCTGGGCCCCTGACCTGAACCGCTATTAGCGGGGGCGGGGGGAGATGGCTAGGGAGAGGGCTACTGCCAATACTGCGGCTCCGGCGCCTAGGAGGTAGGAGTTGGCTAGGGAGGTGCCGGTGATGTCGGTGCCGATCACGATGACCATGGTCTGCATGCCGGTGGTCACGCCCACTTGGGTGAGGGTGCCCCTCATGCCGGAGGCCACGCCGTAGTCCTCGGGCTCCACCGCGTCGGAGGCGGTGGTGGTGAGCGACGGGAGCTGGATGCCGTGGCCGAAGGCCACCACGAAAAGCCCCGCCACCGTCCAGCCCAGCGAGGCCTGCCAGGCCGACAGGGCGAAGAACACCATGCCCACCGCCAGAAGCGACGATCCCACCACCGGGGTCATCCGGGCCCCCAGGCGGGGGTGGATGTAGCCGCCGGCGAAGGCGCATGAGCTGAACGTGATCGGCCGCACCGCCAATAGCAGGGTGGCCGCCCCGAGGCCCCAGCCCAGCCGCTCGGTGAACAGGAACGGGGTGATCACCAGGCCGCCCATGAACGAGAAGTTGGCCAGGGTCACCACCCAGATGGGGATGCTGAAGTTGCGCTTTCGCAGGTAGTCCATGCTGATGATGGGCTCGGGCACCCGCTGTTCGATGCGGGCGAACGCGGCCAGAAGCACCACCCCGCCGGCCATGAGCACGATGCTCACCGAGGTGCCCACCCCGTCGTTGCCCAACAGCGTGAGCCCCACCAGCACCAGCGCCACCCCGGCCGACAGCGTGAGGCCGCCCCAGTAGTCGATGGACACCTCCAGGCCGCCGCCCATGGGCCGCACCACCGCCGCGCTGGTTACCAGGCCGACCACGGCGATCACCCCGAAGAAGGCGAACACCCACCGCCAGCCGAACTGCTCCACGATCTGCCCGCCCACGATCAGCCCGATGGCCGGGGCCCCCGACAGCGCCGACTGGTACCAGCCGATGGCCCTCGAGCGCGTGGAGATGGGGAACGCCAACAGCACCATGGCGGTGCCCGCGGCAGTGGCCACCCCGTTGGCCACCCCGGCCGCCACCCGGAACCCGATGAGGCTCTCGATGCTCCAGGCCAGCCCGCTGAGCGGCGTAACCACCACCAGCATCACCGCCGCGGCGAGAAAGGCCCGGCGGTGGCCGTAGACGTCGCCTAGCTTGCCGCCCAGCGACGTGGACACCGCCGAGGCCAAGATGGCCCCGGTCACCGTCCAGCTGGCGGCGCCGGTTCCGGTGTTCAGGTCGCGGGCGATGTCGCCGACGGCCACCGCGATCACCGTCAGGCTCATGCTCACCCCGAACTGCACGGGGACGATGGCCGCCATCAGGCGGAACCGGTAGCGGTCGTCGTAGCCGACCGCGGCGGTGCTCAGGGCGTCACGCCGAGCTCAAGCCGACAGCGCGGCCTTTGCCGCCGCAGCCGCGGTCTCCTGGGCGGCCACTGCGCCGGGGATGGCCAGGGTCATGCCGAAGAAACCGTGGAACATGCCGTCGTAGCGGTGCACCTCACAAGCCACCCCGGCCTCTTGGAGGGCGGCCCCGTAGGCCTCGCCCTCGTTGCGCAGCGGGTCGTACTCGGCGGTGATCACACAGGCCGGGGGCAGTCCGCTGAGGCTGTCGGCCTTGATGGGCGAGGCATAGGGGTTGTCGCGGTCGGCCACATCGGCGTACTGGTCGTAGAACCAGTCCATCGACTCCTTGGTGAGGAAATAGTCGAAGCCGTTCTCGGTCTGCGACGGCCAGGCGTTGGAGTCCATGTCGCAGCACGGATACACCAGCAGCTGATGGGCGATGGCCGGGCCGCCCCGATCGCGGGCCATCTGGGCCACCACCGCGGCCAGGTTGCCCCCGGCGCTGTCGCCGGCCACCCCCAGCCGGGCGGCATCGGCGCCGATGTCGGCCGCGTTCTGGGCCACCCACTGGGTGGCGGCGTAGCAGTCTTCGGCCGCAGCCGGGAACTTGGCCTCGGGGGCGAGGCGGTAGTCCACCGACACGAACACCATGCCGGTGCGGTTCACCATCTCGCGCACCTGGCCGTCGTGGCTGTCGATGCCGCCGATCACCCAGCCCCCGCCGTGGAAGAACACCACCACCGGGCGGGCCTCATTTGTGGCCTCGGCCCAGTAGATGCGGATGGGCAGCTCGGTGCCGTCGGGGCCGGGAATCACCCGGTCTTCGGTGCGGGCCACATCCTCCACCGGCATGTCGCCGAGCTGCATGCGGTTGCGCAGCTCCACCGCGGTCATCGAGGCGATGCCCGCAAAGCTCACGCCGTTTTCTTCCATCATGTCCATGACGGCCTTGGCGGCCGGATCTAGTGCCATGGCCCGCACACTAACCGAGCCCAATGCGCCTGCTTGGGGTCGCGCCGTTTACCATCGGCCCCGGAACTGCGCCGCACACACAAGGGGATTGGCATGGAGTTTGCGATGTTCTACGAGATTCCGGTGGCTCGGCCCTGGACTCGTGAGAGTGAGTACAACGCCTACCAGAACACCATCGAACAAGCCGTTCTGGGCGACAAGATGGGCTTCCACTCGTTCTGGACGGTGGAGCACCACTTCTTGGAGGAGTACTCCCACTGCTCCAACCCCGAGGTGCTGTACGGCCACATCGCGGCGCTCACCGAGAACCTGCGGATCGGCTACGGCGTGCGGCTTCTGCCCAAGCCCTACAACCACCCGGTGCGCACGGCGGAGTCGGTGGCGGTGCTCGACCTCATCAGCAACGGGCGGGTGGAGTTCGGCACCGGCCGCTCGTCCACCCGGGCCGAGCTGGAGGGCTTCAACATCCACCCCGACGAGACCCGGGCCCAGTGGGACGAGGCGCTTCGCCACATCGTGGGCTGCTGGACCAACGACGAGTACGAGTTCGAGGGCGACTACTGGTCGATGCCCAAGCGCCGGGTGCTGCCCAAGCCCCGCCAGGATCCCCACCCGCCCATCTGGGGGGCCACCAGCTCGGTGCCGGGCCACTACGAGATCGGCAAGCGGGGCATCGGGCTGTGCTCGTTCACCGTGGGCCAGCCGCCCGAGGACTTGGCCGAGCGGCTCGAGGCGTTCCGCAAGGGCCACGCCGACTGCGACGAGCCGGTGGGGGCGTTCCGCAACGAGCGGGCCGCCACCTTCACCATGGTGCACTGCAACGAGACCAACGAGAAGGCCCGGGCCGCCGCCGAGGAGTCGTTCGTGTGGTATCCGGGCTACGGGGGCGGTCTCATCGCCTCGGTGGCCGACTACCTGGCCGACCTGGAGGTGGCCGAGCTGGGCACCTACGAGTACACCGGCGATGCGGCCAAGAGTCGCGACGAGGGCCTTCTGGGCCAGATCACCATGGATTACATCTGGGAGTCGGGCGCCGCGGTGATAGGCGACCCCGACCGGTGCGTGGAGATCGCCAAGCGCTATGAGGCGGTGGGCTGCGACCTGTTGTTCTGCCTGTTCAACCCGTACAAGATGGCGCATGAGGATGTGATGACCTCCATCGAACTCATGGGCAAATACGTGATCCCGGAGTTCAAGAACAGCTAGTCGATTACTGACTGGAGGCGGCCATGGCCCTGCTCAACATCCGCTACGACTTCCGGTGCCCGGACATCTGCCCGGTGCCGGTGGAGGAGCTGTACCACGCCGCCATCGAGCAGGCGGTGTGGGCCGAAGACTTGGGCTTCGTGTCGGTCACGCTGTCGGAGCACCACGGCTCCGACGACGGCTACCTGCCCTCGCTGGTGGCGCTGGCCTCGGCCATCGCCGCCCGCACCGAGAACATCCACATCATGCTGGCCGCGCTCATCGCCCCGATGCACGACCCGCTGCGGATCGCCGAGGATCTGGCCGTGCTGGACCGGATCAGCAAGGGCCGCATCAGCGTGACGGTGGCCGGGGGCTACGTGCCCTCGGAGTTCGAGATGTTCGGGTATACGACCGGCGACCGGGTGCGCCTCACGGTGGAGATGGTGGAGACCCTCAAGGCGGCGTGGACCGGCGAGCCCTTCGAGTTCCGGGGCCGCACCGTGCGGGTAACCCCCACCCCCTATCAGAATCCCCGTCCGGCCATCTGGCTGGGAGGCAGCGGCGAGCCGGCGGCCCGGCGGGCGGCCCGCATCGCCGATGGGTTCCTGCCCACCATGCCCGAGTTCTGGGACTTCTACCGCGACGAGGTGATCAAGCTCGGCGGTGACGACCCCGGCCCGGCCACCTCCGGCGGCGTCGGCTACCTGCACATCACCCATGACCCCGATGCCACCTGGGCCCAAGTCGCTCCCCACGCCCTCCACGAGATGAACGCCTACGGCCAATGGGCCGCCGAGTCCGGCGCCGCCACCGGCTTCGAACCCGTCGAAGACGCCGATGCCCTCCGAGCCATGGGCATGCACCACCTCATCTCCCCCGCCGAGGCCATCGACATGATCCAGTCCATGGGCGACTTCGACGCCCTAATGTTCCACCCCCTAATGGGCGGCCTAGACCCCGCCGTGGCCTGGGAAAACCTCCGCCTCTTCGAAACCGAGGTGCTCCCCCACCTTTAGCGGCCGAAGCGGTTGGTGGGTCTTGCCGCCGCTGTCCTGCGGGATGAACGCCTGCCACAATTGAGCTATCTCTGCTACGCGCTTCTCAAAAGGAGCGGTCCTTCTGCTGGCCGCCGCTGTTCTGTGGACGGCTTGCGGTACCGACGGGTCCACACAGCGCACTGCACCCGAACCAATTTCGCCTCAGATCACAGGCGACGCCACCTTCACCGCCATAACTGTTGGCACGAGACTCGCGTGTGGCCTCACTACCCAAGGCAACGCAATCTGCTGGGAATTGCCCCAATCCAGCGGGTTAGAACCGCCCGACGAGTGGTTGGACGCGACTGATGGAACGTACACCGACGTTTCAGTTGGCGGGAACCTTCACTGCGCCCTCACAGAACAAGGCAAGGCAAGCTGCTGGAGGAGCATAGGAAACTCGATCAAAGATCACATCGACACGCCCGACGGAACTTTCACCGCCATCGCAGCCGGCGTCGCCCACATATGCGCCCTCACAGAACAAGGCAAAGCAAGCTGCTGGGACATTGGTCCAGCAGACGTCCCTGGCTTGTGGGACTTGCCCGACGAAACGTTGACGGCCATCACGGGCGGCTCGGCCTACTCGTGCGGCCTCACCTCACAAGGCAACATCACCTGCTGGAGAGCTGACCCTCACGGCATGCTGGGCCTTTCGGACAGATTCTTGGACAGATTGTCGGACACCCCCGACGAGACCTTCACCGCTATAGCAGCCGGCACCTTCCACATGTGCGCCCTCACGATCGAAGGCAACGCAACCTGCTGGGGCGGCAACCTATACGGCGAGGCGGACGCGCCGAGCGGGACTTTTGCCGCCATCGCAGCCGGCCTAGACCACTCTTGTGCCCTCACCACTCAGGGCAGGGCAACCTGCTGGGGCGACAACAAATTCGGCCAGTCAGACGCTCCCTACGGCACCTACACAGCCATCGCAGCTGGCAACTTCTACTCGTGCGCCCTCACCACCCAAGGCAAAGCAGTCTGCTGGGGCGACAACTCAGACGGTGAGGCACGCAGCTAGCAACCGGTGGCGGCCCTATCTCACCCCGCTGCGTCGGCCCATTCCGACCAGTCTTCAGCAGGCGTCCAGCGCTCCACCGAGGCGAAGGCCAGTTCCTCAGGAGTTAGCGGGTTCTCCTGGTAGACGAGGGCATCACGCCGGGCAGCCAACATATTGATGTGCGTACGCAACGCCTCGCTGATCATTTCGGACTGCGAGACCCCCAGATAAACCGACATCTCCCGCACCTTCTCCGCCACTTCAGGCTCCACCCGAAAGCTCAGCATCGTCACATGGAGAACCTATCTTGAACGACTAGCTATCCAACCGAATCACCCCTCAGAGGGGACTTCGTAGTGATCGGTGTAGGGGGCGAACTGCTGGCGGACTTCATCGGCTTCCAGGCCAAACTGGTCGAGGGTGTAGCGGTGGCGGCCGAAGCGATCTTGGGGGTTTTCTTCCATCCAGGCGGCCATCTTGCGTCGGCCTAGGTCGTCGAGCTCCATGTTGAAGTGGCGGTAGACGCGCTCAACGGAGCCGACGGGGTCGTCCATCAGCTCGGCGTACTGGAGGTCGAACACGGTGTCGTCTGAGCCGCGCTGGTCGCGGAACTCGGTGCCTGCGGATACGCCGTGGAGGCACTTGTCTCTCCAGATGCGGCCCACGGCGTCGAAGTCCACCTTGTCGGTGTTGGTGGCGTGGAGGGTGCAGTTGAGGCTGGCCACTGAACCGACCACCTTGAGCGGGTCGCGGTGGGTCCATACCACCCGGGCGTCGGGGTACACCCCATACAATGCATCCAAGTGCCACATGTGGCCCGGCGTCTTCAACGACCACCGCTGGGTCGGGATGGTGGATTGCAGCACCTGCAAACACAGCCGATGGAACTGGTAGGCCGGCACCATGTCGCAGGCCTCGAACCAGGCCCCGTAGGTGTTGAACGTGCCCTGGGTCTCGAAGTGGATTGACTTGAACTCCCCACCCAACAGGGTCACGCACTCGGTCGGAAGAGTGGCAGCCATAGGGTGCATGGCTTGCACTTTGGGGGCCAGCTTGGCCAGCTGACCCGAGCCCTTCGCCGACTCGGCGATGCGGGGGTCCTCACGGTGTTCCGAAAGCGTGGGCGGCGGGGCCACAGTGCCGCCCTCCCACGCCAGCAGCGACCGATTCATCGGGTCGAGGTCCAGCAGGTTGCTGAGCAGGGTGGTTCCCGTGCGGGGCAGGCCGGTGACCACGATCGGCGCGGTGATCTGCTCTCGGGTTACCTCAGGGTGCTGGTTGGCCCAGTCCACCACCCTCAACCGCAACTGAAGCGTGTTGTCGAGCAAGCCCCCGCAGATCATCCGGCCCAACTGGCTCAGGTTGCCCTCGTCGTTGATCGAGTCGACCAGGATTTTGAATCCCTCTTGCCAGCCGTCGGGGCCGAAGTCGTCGAGCTTGGCCGACTCTTGGGCCTTGCTCACCAAGGCGTCGGCACTGAGCCGCCCATGGCTGGGTCGAATGCGGCGAACGGAGCGGCCATAGCTGTTCATCGCCCGCACCACCATCGGAAGAGACGACTTGTCGCTGGCCCGGACGTCTCGCTTGGCATCGCTCATGGTGGCGTAGGGTAACGCCCCAATGCCGAGCGACTATCCCCCAGAGCACCACATTCTGCGCGACCTCAAACTGGAGAGCGAGCGCCCCGAGCGGGGCCGGGCACTCAGCTATGCCCCGCTCTGCCCGGCTGTTATGTCCCCTTCGGGCGCTGCTCGCCTCGGCCTCATCGGCGCTGTGGCCGACGCGTCGGGGGCCCTGACGGCTCTGATCGAGGCGCTGCCTAATCGAATCGCCACCCAGGACCTGTCGTACACCGCGTCGGGCTTCGCCCACCAAGGTCCCCTGATCGCGTCGTCTCGGCTGCTGCGGGCTGGCCAGAGCCTGATAACGGTGGCCACCACCTTGGCCGACGGTTGCGGCAACGACGACCCCGATCAGGCTGAGCCCATCGGACAAGCGATTATGTCGTTCGCTCTGATTCCCTACCGGGAGGGCAACGCCGATCTGTCCCACTTGGAGGCCGAGTCCATGGAGCGGCGCACCATGGCCCTTCCCTCATCAGGATTCGGAGACGCATCGCTGTGGGAGGCCCTCCAACTGGAGGTGGTCGACGCCGCCGCCGGAGTGGTGCAGATCCCCATGTCCGACTACGTGCGCAACAGCTTCGGCACCATCAACGGCGGCGTGATGGTCATGGCCGCAGAAGCGGCCGCCGAGGTTGCCGCTCAGGAGGCGCTGGGCGCACCGGTGGCCGCCATGAGCCTCAACTACCGCTTCTTGGACCAAACCCGCATCGGCCCCGCCCAAACCCAAACCACCCTGATGCGCCACGGCGACCACGGCGCAGTGGCCGTCGTCAGGCTGATCGACACCCAGCGCGACCGTCACCTCGCCGGCTACGCGGTTATCCAGCTCACGGTGCTGTAGTGGATTGGCCTTCAAGGTCTGAGTCCAGCCAACGCCGCAGGAATTCATACTGGTTGTATTCCTTTGTAGTTAGCTGTAGCGTAGCCTTGATGATCCCGAACCTAGCTACGAGGTGAGTTGTGCCCCGCCCTACATCGTTCCGCCTCGATGATGACCTCTTGGAACGCCTCGAAACCGAGAGTCGAGCGGCATCCATCTCAATCACTTCGCTGGTGAGCTCGCTGCTCGACGAAGGCCTCAAAACCCGTCAGTTCCCCGGCGTTGTCTATCGGCCAGGGCCGACCGGTAGGAGAGCTGCGCTGCTAGGCGGACCAGACGTGTGGGAGGTAATCCGCGACCTGCGACACTGGCCGGGCAAGGGCATGGAGCGCGTGGAACGCCTCGCCGATGAACTCGGCCTATCGGCGAATCGAGTGAGTCTGGCCGCGGATTTCTACGGTGCCTTCCCCGAAGAGATCGACACCCGCATCGAGGAAAATGAGCGTGCCGCTGAGGAGATTCGCCGGCGAGCCCAACAGCGCGAGACCCTGCTGTCCTCTTGAGGTGGCTGATAGACGAAATGCTCCCGCAAGCAACCGCGGAGGAGCTGAATGGACTAGGCCATGATGCCCTCAGCGTTGCTGCCTCCGGACTCGCCGGAGCAGATGACGAGTCTGTCTACGCCGCAGCGCTGGAGCAAGACAGGGTTATGGTCACCGAGAACTTTGCAGACTTTGCCGCCATCTCCGCCCAACGCCTTGCCAGCGACGACCCGTGCGTCCCGATCGTCCTGGTTCGCAAAGCCGACCATCCCCACGGTGGCGGACTGGCGCATCACCTGGCTCAGCACCTCCACCAATGGGCCACCCAAAACCCCACCCCCTACCCCGGCCCCCACTGGCCCTGAGTACGCACAACTTGTTGGCTGGCGATCTTCACCTGCACGAACACTGCCAAGCTCCTGTCAGGAATCGAAAACCACCGAATCTGAGCTACTGGCGACCGAATTGATTCGTGGCTTCGACGGCCGCCCTCACCATTGGTGGGTCTCCGGCGTTGTGGCCCGACTCGACGACCAGTAGATCGCTTGACGGCCAAGCGTCAGCGAACTCGGTGGCGGTGGCGAGCTGGACGCTTATGTCGTGGCGGCCGTGGATCAACACTGCGGGAATGTTGTGGAGACGGTGAACATTGCGCATGATCTGGCGGGGCGCGAGCCAAGCCTTGTGATGGAAGTAGTGGGTCACAATGCGGGCAAACGCCATGCGGAATCGAGGATCTTCGTATCGGGGATTCGGCCCGGCCTGGGGATTCCCTCCGACGACTGCATCCTCCCAGCGGCACCACTCGGCGGCCGCACACTCGCGGACATCGGGATCAGGATCATTAAGAAGGCAGTAGTAGGCACCGACAAGGTCTTCATCTGGGCCGCTGACTCCTGCACCGACACGAAACCGCTCCCAGGGTTCCGGGAAGAATTGACCCGCACCGTGGTAGAGCCAGCGGATCTGCTCGCTATCGGACGTGGTCACCGCCGCCAGCACCATCTCTGACACCCGCTCGGGGTGCTGCTGCCCGTAGACCAGCGCAAGTGTTGACCCCCAGCTGTTGCCGAACACCAGCCAGCGGTCAATGCCCAGATGAGACCGAAGCCGTTCCATGTCCTGCACGAGGTGGCTTGTCGTGTTGTGCTCCAGGCTCGTGCCCTCATCGCCAGCATGCGGAATGCTCCGGCCTGAGCCCCGCTGATCGAACAGAACGATCCGGTAGAGGGAAGGGTCGAAGAACCGCCGATGCATTGGAGTGCAGCCGCTCCCTGGCCCACCGTGAACAGCTACCGCCGGCTTGCCCACCGGGTTACCACAGACCTCCCAATACACTTTGTTGCCGTCGCCGGCATCCATATGGCCATAGTCATGGGGCTCAATCTCAGGGAAGAGCCGTGCCACTTGCCGCTCCTTCGATTTGCCCAAGCCCAGAGCGAATGGCCTTAGGCGGTGCCGGCGGCGAGGGCTTCGCCGATGCGCAGGAGTTGGGAGGTGGACCCGCCCAGCGAGAGCTCGAGGTGCTTGGCCCATACGTAGTAGCGCCAGAGGGGGTAGTCGCGGTCCACGCCCATCCCGCCGTGGAGGTGCTGGGCGGCGTTGGCCACCCGTTGGCCGCCGTCGGCGGCCCAGTACTTGGCCACCGCCACCTCGGTTGATGCCTCCAGCCCCTGGTCGAGGCGCCAGCAGGCTTGCAGGGCGGTGAGCCGGATGGCCTCGGTATCGATGTAGGCGTCGCCCACCCGCTGGCCGACGGCCTGGAAGGTGGCGATGGGGCGGCCGAACTGCTCCCGTTCGCTGGTGTAGGCCGCGGTCAGCCGCAGAGCTTCGCTCACCACGCCCACGGCCACCGCGCTCAGCGCAGCGGTACACCGCTGCACCAGCCAGTCCACCGCCTCTGCGCCGGAACCCAGCCGATCGGCTGGCGCATCAGCCAGCACTACCTTGCCCTCCACCAGGCCAGAGGTGGCCTCCTGGGGCACAACCTCCACCGATGGGGCGGCATTGTGTACCAAGAACAGCCCGACGCCGTGGTTCGTGGTTGCGGGAACCAGGAAGCAATCGGCCTGATCGGCGAACGGGACCATCTCCTTGGTGCCAGTCACCCTCCAGCTGTCGCCGGCCGCGGCCGCCGTCGCAGAGGGTTCGGCGGGATCGCGGCCCGGCTCCACCAGCGCCGGCGACACCAGCGCCGATCCGGTGGCCATCTCCGCCAGCAGATCCTCGTCGGGGTCGAACTCGGCCACCGCCATCGCCGCCACTGGCGCCAGAAACGGCACCCGGGCGGTGGTGCGCCCGATCTCCTCCAGCATCAGGCAGGTGGCCAGAAAGCCCAAGCCACCCCCGCCGCACTCCTCGGGCAACGACACGCCCACCAGCCCGGCATCGCACAACTCCCCCCACACGTAGTCGTCGTGGGTCAGGCCATCGGCCTCCAAATGCTTGTGCCGCTCAGGGGTCGACAAGTCGCCCAGAATCTGGCGGCTCAGATCGGCAACCGCCTGCTCCTGCTCAGAAAAGGAGAAATCCACCGGCCAAGTGTGGCACCCCTCTGACCGAGGGGCGCATTTGAGCAAAAATGGCGGCTCTGTCTCTTAGTCGCACCCTGAGCATCGCATTCTGGCTGCTGGCTGCCATGGCTCTGCTGGCCGCCTGCGGCTCCGACGCGCCCCCGTCCCCGACGACCCCGGTGGTTACGTCATCAGCCGGGGCAGATGCTTCGACTGCTCCTGAGGCTCAACCGACAGCTGACCACTCTGCGGAGCCAACCGCTGCGCCAACCACTGCTGAGCGCACTCCTGCCCCTGAGTCCTCGCCCCCCTCTCCCACCCCGGTCAGCACCTCAGCCCCCGTGGGTCCCACATCCCAACCGACAGCCGTCCAACCCACCGCCCGGCCAACCGACCAACCTTCGACCCCAATCCCAGAGCGCACCATCCCCGCAACCGCGGAACCCACCGCGGCCGCTACACCATCCCCCGCTTGGTCGGGAACGCTCACCTACCAGGTGCTTGCCACCTTCCCCCACGACACCTCGGCGTTCACTCAAGGGCTGCTTTGGTTCGACGGCCTGGTGTATGAGAGCACCGGGTTACGAGGGGAATCGGTGCTGCGCATCGTGGACTTGCCCTCCGGTCGCGTGCTTCGGGAAACCGCCGCCGATCCCCGGCACTTCGGGGAGGGCTTGGCCCTGGTTGGCGACCAGCTCATCTGGCTCACCTGGCAGGCGGGCACCGCAGGCGTGCACCACCGGGACACGCTCGAGCTAGCCGGCAGCTTCACCTACTCCGGCGAGGGCTGGGGGCTGTGCCACGACGGTGACCGTCTGGTGATGAGCGACGGGTCGAACACGCTCACCTTCCGCCACCCCACCACGTTTGAGGTGGTGGGCTCAGTTCCGGTCACCCGGGCTGACGGCAGCCCGGTCAACCGGCTCAACGAACTGGAGTGCGTCGGCGACGACGTATGGGCCAACGTCTGGCTTACCGATCGCATCGTGGTGATCGACCCGGACAACGGGGCGGTCATCGCCGAAGCCGACATGGCCGGGATCATCAGCCCCCACCCGGCGTTGACCGACAACAACGATGTTCTCAACGGCATCGCCTATCGACCCGACACCGGGACGTTCCTCATCACCGGCAAGCGCTGGCCCACCATCTTCGAGGTCCGCTTTGAGTGACACACCGCTGGTCGCCGGTGTGGATGCGGCCAAGGGCGGATGGGTCATGGCCACCACCGCCACCACTCCCGGCTCCCCGGTGGCGTTCTCGGTGTGGCCGTCGTTCGCCGACGTATGGGCCGAAGCCCGCTCCCATGGGCTGGTGGCCATTGGCGTCGACATGCCTATCGGACTTCCCAGCCAAGAGCGACGCTGCTCCGATGTCGAGGCCCGAGAGCTCCTCGGCCCCCGCCGCTCCTCGCTGTTTTGGACTCCGCCGCTGGGCGCGCTCAACGCCGCCGACCACGCCGAGGCCAACCGGCTGTCCAAGGAGAACACCGGCCGGGGCCTGTCAATCCAGGCATTCCACCTGCTGCCCAAAGTACGGGAAGTGCGAGCCGTGCTGATCCCAGAAGACCTCGCCTCTCACGCAAAGCCCCAGGCCGCAGAAGTCCACCCCGAGACCAGCTTCGCCGTGCTGGCCGGTGAGCCCATGTCGGTGTCCAAGCGCCAACCGGCCGGACAGGCTGAGCGCAGGGCTGCGCTGGCACCGGAATTCGACAACCTGCGCGCAGCTCCCCCATCCCTTCCGGGCGCGACCCTCGACGACCTGCTCGACGCCGCGGCCGCCGCCTGGACCGCCCGACGCATGGCCGCCAGCACAGCACTGATCCTGGGGCAAGGAGAACTCGACGCCACCGGCTACCCGATGACCATCTGGGCCTGATCGAGAACTACGACAGCTCCGTGTAGCCCGGGGTCTCCAAGTGCGGGGTCTTCAGATACACCTTGGCCTCGGGCGACCCCTGGAAGCGGCCGTGGCTCCAGCGCACCTCCACATGACCGTCCACGTGTACGGGAGTGTCGGTGGCCTTGACGATCAGATCGCCCCGCCACCGCACCACCGGCTGCACCCGGGCCTCCGGCCACACGTCGAACGACTTGAACGCGAACCGCTGGCGGAAATCCCACGGGGTGTCCACCCGATAGCGCACCGGCCGGCGGCGGTGATCGGTGCCCAACACGAAGTAGGGCGCAGGCTGAAGCCGCAGCAGCCGCCAGAGGGCCTCCTCCCTCTGGGTCGCTCGATTTCCCAGCGCCTTCAGCCACCGCTCGGCGGAGGCGTGCGACACCGCCACCGAGAACCAATGGGCCGGCTCAGCCAACGACTCCGGCCACCGACGAGAGAACGGCCGCTTGAGGCGTTTGTGCTGGTCGGCGCCCAAGTCGGTCACCTTCGTAGGCAGGTCGTCGAACCCGTCTTCATGGCCGACGAGATACTCCCGGGCCGCCCGGTACAAAAACTGGTACTCCTCAGCAGCCACCTCGGCATACCAATCCTTCGCCTTTGGCGGTCTCATCACCAGCAGCCGGTCGAACAGGTGCCCCGGCGACACGTTGTGCAGCAGCCTCGACCCGTACTTGCAGCTCACCAAATAAACATGGTCAATCCGCAGATCAGCCGGCGTCTGCTCATAGGAGGGCGCCTGATGCGGCCCCTTCCACTCCACCCGCTTCGGCTGCCGATCCCGCAAGCCGTCTTCCGCGGCGGCAAACGCCACGCCGTTGGCCCAAGCTTCATCAAACTGCAACCCGTGCTTGCCGTCGGCCCGAGCGGCGATCAGCTTGTTGTAGTGCCGGTGCTCCACCCCCACCATCGCCTCAGGCCGAGCCGCCAGCGCCTCGTCCACCGACGCCAAACCGAGCATCCCCAACCCGGTGACGATCTCGGTTATCTCGGTTCGAAGCGAAGCCATCTCCGCCCATCTTGGTCGCTGGGCCGCACCGGTGCATGGAGCTCAGCGGGAAAACCGGCTTCACGCACGGTGTTCCAAGACAAGATGCGAAACCGCGCCCGATGATGGCATCCTTATGGGGTTCCCCCGAGCCCCCCACGGAGCACGATGACGTTCAAAAAAGGTGACAAGGTTGTCTACCCCCACCACGGAGCAGCAACCGTGGTCAAGAAGGAGATGAAGGAGGCCTTCGGGGAGAAAACCGAATACCTCGTGCTCCGCATGGCCCACGGCGAGATGGTGCTCTCGGTGCCCGTCGCCAAGGCCGAGGAAGTGGGCATGCGGTGGCCCATCTCCACCGAAGACGTGGAGGACCTGTTCGAAGTGCTCCGCAAGCGCGATGTGCGGGAGCCGGCCAACTGGAGCCGCCGGTTCAAGAACCACCAGGAGAAGCTCAAGTCGGGCGACGTCTACCAGGTGGCCGAGGTGGTGCGGAACCTGGCCCTGCGCGACCAGAGCAAGGGGCTGTCGGCCGGCGAGAAGAGCCTGTTCACCAAGGCCCGCAACGTGCTGGTGTCGGAGCTGAGCTTCTCCCTCAACGTCTCCGAGGACGAAGCCCTAGACAAGGTAGAGCAGGCCCTGTCCTAGCACTTGCTGATTCACAACAAAACTCTTTGCTTGATTCGCACAGTTCAGACTGTATGATGTGTGCGCATGTACGACGGGCAGTTGAACCGCCGTCCCCTTAGCTCGTCTGAGCTGGACCAAGAGCAGTTTGCGATGGTACCTGAGGTGGGCGCGCTCCGGAATGCAGAGCAGTTTCAATTCAACATCTACATAGGAGGCGAAACAGGGTCGGGAAAGACGACGCTGCTGCGGCATATGGAGTATTTCCGACGCGGTTCTACGGTGTTTGTGAGAGCTGAGGAAACGGAGACACCAGCTCAACTGGTCGCAGCGATAGCGTCAGCGATCAATCCTGCTGACAGCAGCCAAGTCAATATTGGAGAAACAGAACTCGACGTCGCAACCATTCACGAGGCTCTCCAAAAGCGTCGAGAGCTTCCAGGTTACCCAAGGCTAGTGCTGGTAGATGGTGCTAACCCAGAGCAAGTCCAGACCCTATTTGGCCGTTTTCGTGACTCCCTCTGGGACCTACCCCTAACTTGGATTGTTGCTTGCAATAGAGGCGCCCCACTCCCACCCGCTGACGCGTTCTTCGATCAGGTAATTCGGCTCTCGCCCTGGCCCAAGGAGCAGATCAGAGATTTGATCGACAAGCGGATTGAACAGTGGGTGCCAACCTGGCGATGGCGCGAAGACTGGCGCGAACTTGTTGCCTCGGTCCTAGCTCCAGCAAGCCCCCTAAGGACAATTCTCACGCTACAAGCCATGGTTCAGTCACGTGACCCGGTCAAGTTGCTCGATTCACTCAAGACGGAGCGTAGACAGACAGAGGCATTGCCCGAACGACTCCGCTCAATTTACGAAGCGCTCAATGGGATTGGCCCGGTGCATGCGGGTGATGAGCAATTGATGGACGCGGTGGGAGTGACCCGATCCAGAATTGTGCACAGCTTGAAGGAGCTAGAAGAGATGGGGATGGTGGAAGCCAAGCGTGATGGCCGACGCGTCTATTACACATCGCTTCTCAACTCACTACTTTCTGGAACCGCAACCCTGGATGCCGCATGCCCTTGACGCTTGAGACGCTAGCTGAGAATTATGTCTTTGAAAGCAGCCCCACTCGCCACGACTTGGGGGCCTTCCATGTTCCGTTCGATGACTTGATGGAGGGCAGCAATACCGAGGTTCGTTTGCGCAACGGCACCATGCGCAGAGAGCCAACCGCGCTGATTGGTACAAGCGGGTCAGGCAAATCGAGCGTCATAGCTCACGTGCTTGGGCCCCTGGCCGAAGACTTGGCGCCTCTTGTAGTACCACTGGCAGCTGTGTCCTCTGATGTCATCGAGTCCCCCGACCGGCTGGCCGACCATCTCCTAGACATGATCAGGCGAATCGCCAACTCTGACGCGCGTCGCTTCGATTCAGAGCTCGAGACTGGGACAACTACCATCACAAGAACTCAGAGGGGCGGGGTGGGCTTTCGCTGGCGATGGTTGAGCGGTGATCTTGCTCGAGAGGTCCAGCGTCAAGTCCAGATCGAAACTAGGGCCACACTTGTCGACAAGACGGATGTCCTCACCAAGGCACTTGAAGCCGTCGCAGTCCAGGAGCTACAGCCCGTCCTCGTGTTCGACGACACAGACCGATGGCTTGGGAACAGCGGAAGCGAAATGGTGGGCCGCTTCTTTGGTGAGGGGTTGCGGTGGCTACTGGAACTGCCAGCCTCGCTGGTCGTTGCCGTTCATCCCCGTTATTTCGAATTGGCCTCTCGACCAGAAGTAATGCAGTACCTAGACACCCAGATCGAAATTCCTCGACTTGACAAATCTTCGGCCATCGAGGCCATCCTTTCTCGGAGGGTGGAGACCTGCGCCGAAATCAACAACCCCAACCTCAGCCAAGTACTTCTCCCTGGCGCTTCGGAGGCCATCCTGAATGTCTACAAGATGAGCCATTCCGTGCGCCGTGCCTTGCATGTCTGCCATACGGCATTGCACGAAGCGATAAGCGATGGTGCTCCAATGATCGGGCCTCGGCACATCATGGCCGCCGCGAACGCTGGTTGACCCGAGCAAGGCTGCTCAATGAAAAACAAGCTTCTCTCCCCCACCCTGCCTCCGAGTACGCTGGGCGCCAACACGGGCTGTGGCGCAGCTTGGTCAGCGCACCTGCTTTGGGAGCAGGGGGTCGCCGGTTCAAATCCGGCCAGCCCGACCCAATGGCTTGACACCAGGGTAGTTCCCTTCGCGGGTGAGTTGTTCCAAATGTCACACCACGTCGCTAAGATGGCGATAGGCCATACGACGCTTTGGGTCACCGAGGCGCATTGGTCCAACCCACTGGAACCCGCATTTCGCGGGTTCCAGTCGCGTACGGCCACTTGTGCTCCTAGCTCTCCTAGCTCGGCCACCGTTCTCGCCAAGTAATGACCTGTGGATCTATGAGCGTCATGTACATCCGCTTGACCGCACGAACTGATGGGCCACTACTCGAGGCCTCCAAGTCTCGGTCGCGACGATTAAGGATGAATGCCACCAGATCTGCCAACTGGATGCCGCGACTTCTTTCCGAAGGGGTGAAATACACGCTGTCGACGACGTGATCAGTTGTCGTCGCTATCCCGATAGAGGCCCCTATCGGACCACCAGACCTGTTCATCTCGCGAATGAGCTCAAACGCATATTGCTCTTCTTGATGATTCTGATCAGCCACCAGCAGCGCCAACTGGCACCGCGGATCGCCGCTCGACTTGACCCAAGCCTCGATCTTCTCAGTAAGGAACTGAAGTGCATGCAAATGCGGGCTCATCCGTGCTCCGCGATCCGCCAATGCTGGCTTATTGATGGATGCGTGAGCGATATACGCGCCTACTTTGGCAATCACAGACAAAGCCTTGGCGTATTCGCCAACCCGGACGTGGGGCTCCACACCTTCCCACGGGCCTTCGCCAGAGAACATCTCCTGCCCGTGGTACTCCTCAAGGCTTGACGTAGTAGGCGCATTAGCCGCAAGGTCGTCAAGCCGCTCAGAAAGCAGCGAGACTCTGTCTTCTCGGACCATGACCGCAACGAGATAGTGATAGGGCTGCGCAGGGTCATCGAGACGGCTGCCGGTACTGCCCGACTCGTCGAGGTAGCAAAACAGCATGGACTGTGAAAGATACCCAGCCGCACCTCAGATCAGGCTGACTTGGGCATAATCGCCAGTCTTCCTGCCACCCCCCTCAAAGCTCCCTGAACAGGGATGCGCCATCCCCTGGAGTTGCCACATTGACCACGAGGTTCAAGTCCGGCCCGCACGACTTGATAACCTCCGCGTTGCATGACGGATAGGGGAATATGGCGTCGGTGAGCGAGCCTGTTTGGGATCCGGCGATTGATCCGGTGCTGTGCTCGCCCTACCACCCACCCGACCGGCATTGGGCGCTGGATGATATGGGGCGGGCAGAGCGGAACAGGCCACCGGTTGACGGCCGCCGCCCACCGGTGCGCATCAGCGTTCCCGAGGATCGCAAGGCTGGCCGACAGCAGGCGCTCCACTTGGGCGACCGCAAGTTGAACCAGACGGTGGAGCAGGTGCGCGCCGAGGTGGGCCGGTGGCGAGACGACGGCTATCCCGGCGTCACCGCTACCACCAGGCGGCTGCTGCACCACTGGACCGACCCCGGTGCCATGAAGCACCGACTGTTCTTCGCCCAGGTGGAGGCGGTCGAAACGCTGATCTGGCTGCGGGAGGCAACCACCCGCCAGAACCCGCTGCGACGCCAACTCGAGTCCGAGTCCCGCCAGCACAACGACGGAATCGTGCGGCTGTGCGCCAAGATGGCCACCGGAACGGGCAAGACCGCGGTCATGGGCATGGTGATCGCCTGGCAGACCCTGAACGCGGCCCGCTCCGCCCGCACCCGCAACGTCCAGCACACCGACCGGTTCGCGGTGTTCGCCCCCGGCCACACCGTGCGAGAGCGCCTTGGAGTGCTGGCGCCGTCGGCACCAAACAATGTGTACGAAGACATGGGCATCGTGCCTCCCGACATGCGCCAAGATCTGAATCGGGCCAAGGTGCGGATCTTGAACTTCCAGGCGTTCACCCAACGAGACCTGATCAACGACGGCCCAGCCCGCAAGCTCTTGGGCAAGAGCCGCGGCGACGAAGTAGAGACATGGGAGGCCGCGGTGCGCCGTGTACTCGGCGATCTCGTCGCCAGCGCCGAGCGGCAGGGGGTGTGCGTGATCAACGACGAGGCCCACCACTGCTACCTGCCGCCGCGTCGGGAGAAGAGCCGGTCCGATCAAAAGGACGAGGACCGCCGGGCGGCGGTGTGGTTCAACGCCATCCGGGCGCTGCGCGACATGGGAGCGCTGGGCCGGGTGGACGGCGACCACGGCCAAGCCCATCCGGTGCTGGACTTCTCGGCCACTCCGCTGTGGATCGACACCGCCAGTCGATCCGAGCCCGAGCAGTTCCAGTGGGTGGCCTCGGACTTCGGGCTGATGGACGCCATCGAGTCGGGGCTGGTGAAAGTGCCCCGGGTGCCCATCGACGACGACAGCATCCGAGACGAGACCGTGTGGCGGAGGCTGCACCAGAACACCCGGCCCAAGAACCTCACCGAGTGGTTCAACTCCTCCGACAGCTCCGGCCGGCTCCCTGAGGAACTGGGCGGCGCTGTGGCCGCGGTGATCGAAGACTGGAGACGCACGCTGGAAGTCTGGCAAGGAGATACCAGAGAGAGAGAGAGAGAGAGAGAGAGAGAGAGAGAGAGAGAGAGAGAGAGAGAGAGAGAGAGGAAGCAGCCCACGCCTCCGGTGGTCATCTTCGTCGTCGACAACATCCGCAACGCCACCGCGCTCTACGAGTATTTGGCCGGAACCGTCGAGGCCGACGGCGCATACCGGCGGGGAGCGTTCCCAGAGCTGTCCAACGTCGACGAGAAGGGCCAGTGGCATAGCTCGCCGCGCACCCTGGTAGTCCACAGCAAGGTAGCCGAGGGCGACGCCATCCCCGACCCGCTGAAGGCCCTGCTGGTGAAAACCGCAGGGCTCGACAGCAAGAAGGACGCCGAAGCCGCGGTGCGGGAAATGCTCAACACCGTGGGCAAGCCTGGCCAGCCGGGCGCTCATGTGCGCTGCGTGGTATCGGTGGCCATGCTCACCGAGGGGTGGGATGCCCGCACCGTGACCCATATCGTGGGCTTCCGGGCCTTCAGCACCCAGCTTTTGTGCGAGCAGGTAACCGGCCGGGCCCTGCGCCGCACCTCCTATGATGCGTTGCGCGAGCCCGATGCCGACGGCCGCCAGCGCTTCGAGCCCGAATACGCCGAGGTGGTGGGCATCCCCTTCGAGTTCATGCCCGGCGCGGGCCAGCCCAACACTGTGCCCAAAGTCCCCAAGCCCCGCACTCGCATCCACACGGTGGAAGGCCGCCGCCACCTGCGGGTGGCGTGGCCCCAGGTGACCGAGTATGTGCGGGTGGCGCCCCAGGGCCGGTTCGCCCTGGAACTCGATCGAGTGCAGCCGTGGAAGCCCAAGCCCCAGCGCACCGCCACCATGACCGCCATGGAGGGCGTGGCGGGCGAATCGGCGATCATCAGCTCGCAGCAGGAGAGAGAGCGGCTGCGAACCGCCCAGATCGACTTGGCTTCCGAGATCGCCTCGCAGCTCACGATCAGCGACCCTAACCGGGAAACCCAGACCGCCAACCCGGAAGCCCATGAGCAGGGCCGGGCCTCGCTGTTCCGCTCCGCGCTGGCCGCGGTGGCCCAGTGGGCCGCCCACCCCAGCGTGGCCAGCGAATCGGCGGCAGCGCCTTACGACTTCAGGGCGGTGATTGCCGACAACGCCAACAAGCGGGCCGCCGCCGAGGCCGTCTTAGGCGCCTGCGACTTCGGCCCCCAACAACTCTCGCCCCGTCGGGCCCGACTGGCCCAGCCCGCCATCTCAGACACCGCCCGGGTGGACTTCGAGACCACCTTGGCCCACGTCCACGAAGCGCAGCGCTCCGAGCTGTCCCACGCCGCCTGCCACTCCCACCTCGAATTGCGGTGCGCCGAGGAACTCGACGCCGACCGGCGGGTGAAGGCCTGAGCCCGCAACTTCCAGTTGGGCTGGAGCATCCCCTACTGGGACGGTTCGGTGTGGCGGCGCTACGAGCCTGATTTCGTGGCAGTGCTCGACGGCTCTGTGAACCTGATCGTGGAGTGCAAGGGCGCCTGGGACGACAAGGCCTTAGCCGCCCGGGAGTGGGCCGAGAACCACTGGATCCCATGCGTAGCCGGCACTGTCGAATTGCCCGACGAGTTGCGCCGCTGGCACTACGGGGTGATCGACGACTCCAACTCGGTGCGCTTTCATCTCGACCTGGCCATCAAGGCGGCTCTCGAGCAAGGAGCGACGTAGTGACTCGAGGAAGCTCAGGTCAGCATCGCCCTCCGGGGTCGTACCGCCACGAGCGGGCGTCGCGGGTGTACCAGCCGACAGCAGAGACGGCACCGTTGATGGACGACGACCAGCGCCAACCCAAGGAGTTCACTGTGACCTGGACCGACACCGGCCTTCCCGTCGAGCAAGCCTCCATCAACCGCGCCGCCGAGCCGCTGCCCCGCTTGGCCTGGGACCGCCAAGGCCGCACCTCGGCCGACGACGGCCCCCACCGCTTCGCCGGGGCACCGCTGTACACCCGAGAGAAGATCAACCCGCTCACCATGATTGACCAGCTCCGTCGCCCCGATGCCGGGGTGCCGCTCAACCTGCTCGACGACTTCAACGGCCTGCCCGCCGATGCCCAGCGCTGGGAGTTCTACCAGCACTCGGGACACTGGCAGAACCGCCTCATCCACGGCGACTCCGCCGAGGTGATGCAATCGCTCATCGCCCGCGACGGCCTGGCCGGGCAAGTGCAGATGATCTACTTCGACCCGCCCTACGGCATCCAATACAACTCCAACTTCATGGTCGCCACCGACAAGCTGGAAACCAAGAACGACGCCACCGGCATCCCCGTGGGCGATGCGCTGCCCATCAAAGCCTTCCGGGACACCTACCGCAACGGCATCCACTCCTACCTCGATGAAGTCCACGAACGATTGATCTTATTCCGTGAACTATTGGCTGATTCCGGCTCGCTGTTCTTGCAGATAGGAGACGACAACGTACATCGGCTGGCAGTCCTGTGCGATGAAGTGTTTGGAGATGACAATCGAGTAGCAACAATTACGTGGCGGCCAACAGGAGGTTCATCGGCAAAGACGCTCCCGGAGTCAGCCAGCTATCTCTTGTGGTACGCCAAAGATCGCGAACAATTGAAGTACACACAGATATATGAATCGCTAAGCAGATCAGAAATAGTTGATCTATTTTCGTGGCATGCTGCGGTAGAGCTGCCCGACAACAAGACTAGAAAACTCAACTCTGAAGAGAGGATCAGCCCAGACAGCAAACTCCCAACTACTGCGCGCATATTTCGAACTATGCCTCTCACATCTCAAGGGGCGTCAAATTCAGGAAGAACCTGTTCGTATGAGTATGATGGAGTCTCCTACCACTCGGGAAGCACGCGCCATTGGAGTGTGTCTACTCCTGAGGAGCAGACACACGCCACTGGTACGGAAGCACGCGCCATTGGAGTGAATTCGCCGCCTGATGGCGGCGAACAAGGATTGTCTGGATTGGACCGCCTTGCCGAACTCGGACGGCTTTATGGCACCGGCGAAGGTGGTGATCTGCACTGGAAGTGGTACGAGGACGAAGTACCTGGCCGACGCATTGACAACGTCTGGCACCAGGTAATGAAAACCTCCGGCAAGCGATACGTGGTCCAAGTAGCGAACACCGCGGTCGAGCGCTGCATCCTCATGTCCACCGATCCCGGCGATCTTGTCCTTGACCCCACCTGTGGCTCTGGGGTCACTCCGCATATGGCCGAGCATTGGGGGCGGCGGTGGATTGGGATCGATGTGGGGCGGGTGTCCATCGCCGTGGCCCGCCGCCATCTGCTCACCGCCACCCATCCCTGGTACCGCACCTCCGATGGGGGCAGCGATCCGGCCGCGGGGCTCGACGTGGAGACCATGCAGCGGGTGTCGGCGGCCACGCTGGCCTACGACACGGTGAACGACCCCGAGAACACCATCTACCTGGTGGACCGCCCCAAGAAAGACAACAAGCGCTCCCGGCTCACCGGGCCGTTCACCGTGGAGTCGGCCTCCCCCTATGCCTACCTCCCCTTCAACGACAATCCCGACTCACCAACCTCCGACATCGGCGCGGCCGAGGGGCAGAACGCCGAGCGGCTGCTGGAAGCGCTCATCGCCCATCCCATCTGCGACGCCACCGGTCGAGAGGTGCTGAGCGTGGTGGAGTCCACCCCGTGGCCCCGGGGCCGGCTTGTGACCCATGAGGCCGATTGCACCGCGCCGGGCCGGGAGACCCGCCTCACCGCCGCCATCGTGCTGGCCGCCTCCGACATCACAGTCAACGCCGACATGATCGCCCGCGCGGCCAGCGAGGCCCGCCGGGCCCGAAGCGACATCTCCGATCTCATCGTAGTGGCCAGCGCCTTCGAGGACGCGGCCAGCGCCGACGCCGGCCCGGTACGGGTCCACAAGGTGGCGGCGTCGCGCGACCTGCAAATTCCCGGCCTGGGCATCGAGCCCGACGCCGGAGCGCTCACCCTGTTGGGCGAGCCCGATGTAGTGTGCCAGCGCACCGACAGCGGCAAGCTGGTGGTGGAGTTGGCCGGCTACGACACCTACGACCCGGCCACCGGCCAGGTCAAGCAGTCGAGCGGCACCGATGTGGACTGCTGGATGGTCGACACCGACCACGACGGCACCGGCTTCTTCCCCCGCCTGGTGTACCTCCCCGGCTACAGGCGCGGCGACCCCCAGATCAAGCGGCTGCTCAAATCCCTAGGCAAAGACCTCGACAAAACCGCCGAAGAAACCCTGTGCGGCACCGTCTCCCAGCCCTTCGCACCCCCAAACCCAGGCAACAACGTGGCCGTCAAGATCATCACCCGCACCGGTGCCGAAATGACAACCATCGCCGAACTGGAAGGCGAACCTGGCTAGCGGAACAATCGACCCATTCCTCGGCCGGTGGCTCGCCCGACCATGCGGCGGACGATGCGCTTGCCGACTCTTCCTCTCTTGACCGCGTTGATGTCCCCTAGGATTTTGGCCAGCCTGTAGAGGATTCCCCGTGTTTTGTTGATGCCCATGGGGCAGACGCTACCAATAGGCCGTGACAACGAGCCCGTGAGGCGAGGTCTACGCTGTAACCGATGGCGGAACCGGGATTCTTCGATGAGCACATTGATGAGGATGGGCGCACTCGGGACCATTATCGGCCGGTGCAGGAGTGGTTCGACCGGCTGACGCTGGAGCAGGTGAAGGCGCTGGAGGAGCAGCGCAATGAGTCGTTCCGCCGCCAGGGGATCACGTTCACGGTGTACGGCGGCGACGAGGGCACCGAGCGCACTTGGCCCATGGACCTGTTCCCCCGGGTGATCGACGCCGAGGAGTGGGCCATGCTGGAGCGGGGGCTGATCCAGCGGGTCACCGCCCTCAACCGGTTCCTCGACGACATCTACGCCGGCGAGCAGGCCATCGTCCACGACGGCATCGTGCCCCGCCGCCTCATCACCTCGTGTACCGGCTTCGAGCGGGAGGCGATGAACGTGGCGGTCCCAATGGGGGCTCGCTGCCTGGTGGCCGGCATCGACTTGGTGCGCGACGGAGACGGCGCCTACCGGGTGCTGGAAGACAACCTGCGCAACCCCAGCGGCATCTCCTATGTGATCGAGAACCGGGCCGCCATGACCAAGCTCCTCCCCGCCGCCTTCTCCGATCTGGCGGTCCGCTCGGTGGACCACTACGGGCGCTCGCTGCTGCGGGCCCTGCGGTCCATCGCCCCGCCCGCCTGCGGCGACGACCCCACCGTGGCGGTGCTCACCCCGGGCATCTTCAACTCGGCCTACTTCGAGCACGCTTTTCTGGCCCGCAGCATGGGCGTGGAGCTGGTGGAGGGGCGCGATCTGGTGGTGGACGACCACGTGGTGGCCATGCGCACCACCCGGGGGCTGGAGCGGGTGGACGTGATCTACCGCCGCATCGACGACGCCTTCTTGGATCCGGTGGTGTTCAACCCCCACTCCACCCTGGGAGTGCCCGGCCTGATGGCCGCCGCCCGGGCCGGCACGGTGTCGATTGCCAACTCGGTGGGCAACGGGGTGGGCGACGACAAGGCCGTATACGCCTATGTGCCCGACATGATCCGCTACTACCTGGGCGAGGAGACGATCATCCCCAACGCCGACACCTACCTGCTGTGGGAGGAAGACCAGCGGGCCGAGGTGCTGGAGCGGATCGACCATCTGGTGGTGAAGCCGGTGGCCGAGTCGGGGGGCTACGGCATCGTGATCGGCCCCAAGGCCACCGATGCGGAACTGGCCGAGGCCCGCCAGAAAATCCTCGACGACCCTCGCAATTGGATCGCCCAAGAGGTGGTACACCTGTCCCGCCTGCCAGCCTGGGCCGGCGATCACTTCGCCCCCCGCCACATCGACCTGCGCCCATTCGTGTTGAGCGGCGAGCAGGTGGAGGTGATCCCCGGCGGGCTCACCCGAGTGGCCCTGCGAGAGGGATCGCTCATCGTCAACAGCTCACAAGGCGGCGGGTCAAAGGACACGTGGGTGCTGGGCAGCCCCGACCAAAGCGGAGCGGAGGCTCAAAGCTGATGCTGGCTCGACACGCCGAGGACATGTTCTGGGCTGGCCGATACTTGGAGCGCGCCGAGGACACCGCCCGAATGGTGCGGGCCACCCTGCTCAGCACGGTGGCCGAGCCCCCGGCCCAGGCTATTGATCGCATGCAGAACCTGATCAGCACCCTGCGATTGGAAGTGCAAACCCCCGCTGAAGATGTGGAAACCATGGCTGAGAGCCTGACGCCGTCGCCGCCGATGCTGCGGAGCGAGGCCGGACTGGGCATAGACGTGCAGGCCGCCGCCACCCGACTGGTGGTGGCCCCCACCATGGCCGGATCGGTGGCGTTTTGCATCGGCCGCACCAGGGAGAACTTCCGATCCTTGCGAGACCAGATCCCGTCGGAGCTGTGGGAGCAGATCAACGAATTCCACTTGCGGCTCCGACAAGACGACTTCCCCGCGGCCATGGAGCAAGACCCGTTCCAGACTCTCGATTTCATCCGGGTGAGCTGCCAGTCGCTCACCGGCGTCATCAGCTCGTCTATGGCCCAGGGCGAGGGCTACCGGTTCCTGGTGCTGGGCCAGATGCTGGAGCGGGCGCTGATGACCTGCCGCCTGATCAGCGTTCGCTATCCCGAGCACGACGGATCGTCTTACGACGAGATGGCTCTCACCCTCCGGTCGGTGTCGGCCTTGGAGGCCTACCAGCGGGCCAGCCAGTCGTCCCCGCTGGGCTCTGACGTGGCCCGGTTCCTCATGGTGAACGACTCATTCCCCCGGTCGGTGCTCTATTGCCTGCGACTGAGCGAAACCCAGGTGGAGGCATTGGCCGCCAACGGCCGGCCCCCGCCCCTCCAACGTTTGGGGCAGCTCCGATCAGAACTGGAATACACCGACTTCGACACCATGGTGGCCGACCTGCCCAGCCATCTATCCGCTCTGGAAGCAGGGGTGCGCAACGTGGCCGAACTGGTGAGCGGCCACTTCTTCCGCAACGCCGAGGCCTTCGACCTCCACAGCCAGGCCATCACCCCGGGAGTGTCGTCGTGAGGCTGGACATCTGCTACCGCACTCGATTCTCGTTCGACGCTCCCGTGCGGGAGTCCCAGAACGAGATGCGAGCCTGTCCGGTGTCCGATGAGCGCCAGCAGCTTCTGAGCTACCGGGTGATCGTGGAGCCGTCGGCCAGGATGCTGTCGTTCACCGACTACTGGGGCACTCGGGTAGACCACTTCGGCGTCACCGACACCCACACTGTCCTCGAGGTGACCGCGGAGGCTTCGGTGGAGACCCAAGACCCGCCGCCAGTCTCCATCGGCCCGCCGTTGGAGACGCTGAAGGTAACGGGATTCCGAGACCGGCACGAGGAGTTCCTCAAGAGCAGCCACCACACCGACTGGAATGACGAAATAGCCCAGGCCGCCCGCAGTCTGGCCGAGGCCAACGGCCAGGATGTGGCGGGCGTGGTGATGGAGATCCATCGGTTCGTGGGCGAAAAGCTCTCCTATAAGCCCGGCGCCACCGACATCGGCGAGCCCATTGCAAACATCGCGGCCAAGGGGGTGGGCGTTTGCCAGGATTACGCCCACTTGGCCGTGGCCCTGTGCCGGAGCATCGGCATCCCGGCCCGCTATGTGTCGGGCTACCTGTTCTCCAGCAACGACCGCACCGGCAGCATCGACGGCGATCTGGTGAGGGTGCAGACCCACGCCTGGTTCGAGGCGGCCATCCCCGGGCTGGGCTGGCTGCCGCTCGATCCCACCAACGGGCTGCCGGTGGGCCGCCAGCACGTCAAGATCGGCCACGGCCGCGACTACGACGACGTGCCTCCCCTTCGGGGTGTCTACTCCGGCCCGGGCACTCCCAAAGTGGATGCGTCAGTGGAAATCCGCCGGATGGACCCGGCCCGCCCGCCGTCCACGCCGATGCAGCCCTCGCTCCTGCGGACCGTGCAAGCCCCCCGCACCCGACAACAACAGCAGCAGCAACAGCAGCAATAGGAGGAAGAGCAGCGTCAGCGGTCGACCCAAGTCTCGGCCAAGAACACCCGCCCTAGGAACACCTTGGGGTGCTCTCCCCCGCCGGGGATCGTGAGGTTGTCTATGCCGTTCACGTGGTCTTGGGTGGCGATCAGCCACCGCGAGTGGTAGAGCCAGATGTTGTAGACGCCATCGGCAAATGCCCGATTGACCTCCTCGGCAAGCTCCCGCTGTCGCTCCTCGTCGTCGGTGGTGATGGCCTCATCGAGCGCCGCGTCGATCCGAGGGTCGGCGACGCGTCCGAAGTTGATGGCCGGAACCGGTAGTGGATAGCTGTAGCCGCTATGCCACCAGAACCGCTCCATGGCCAGGCTGTACCCGCTGTGGTTGACCGACACAAACGTGGAGAAGTTCCCGAAGACCGCGGAGGTAACCGCCTCGGTTTGGAGCATCTGGTTGATGCTCACATCCAGCCCGCACTCACCCCACATCTGCACGAGCAGCTCGGCTTGCAGAAGGTCCAGCGTGGTGATCGTGGTGGTGATCTCAAAGCTGGGCGCGCCCAATCGCTCGAATACAGCCCTACCGGCATCAGGGTCGAAATCGGGAAATCCGGAGTCCTCCAGATAGCCGGGGGTGCCGGGGGAGAACGGGCCAGTGGCCGGGGGCTGTCCATCCCATAAGACGGTGTTGAGAGTCTGCCGGTCGGTGCACTGGGCAAGCGCCTGGCGAATCTCCTGATTGTCGAACGGTGGTCTCGCGGTGTTCATCAACACCGAAGTGGTGGCCGTGTACTGCCCGCCCTGCCAGTAGGTCTTGAACCCTTCGTTGTACTCCTGCACCCGCCTTCCCCCGTTGTCGACGCTGGCATCCACATCGCCGGCCCGAAGGGTGTTGTACCGGGCCTCATCGTCTTCGAAGGGACGGAACTCGATTGCGTCGAGGTAGGGAAGCTGCCGTCCCTCAGCATCGGTGCGCCAGTAGTTCGGATTGCGCACCAGGCGGGTCACTTCATGCTCAACCCACTCCTCCAGCATGAACGGACCCGTGCCGATCGGATTGCGAGCGCTGTCGGTGCCGAGGTCGTGCATGGCCGGCGACGCCAGAAAGCCGCCTGCGCTGGTGAAACCGAGGGGGAAATCGACGAACGTCTTCCCCAGGATTACCTTCACGGTCAAGTCGTCGATGGCCTCGAAGCTCTGTATCTCGGCTTCCTCGATGGCCAGCCGCGACAGGGTGGCATTCCCCAACTCCTCCATATGGCGAATAAGGGCGGCCGAGTTCACCGGCAGTCCATCGTGGAACGTGATGCCCGGGCGCAGCGTGAACGTCCACTCGGTGTAGTCGTCGTTGGAGCTGAAGCTCTCCAACAGGAAGGGAATGGCCTCGCCATCGACCCCCTCGATGACCAGGGGATCGTAGAGCTGCCGCAGCACGATGTGCCCCGACGTGGCCGCCGACGTGGTGATCGGGTTCCATCCCCCCGTGGTTTCCGACTCCAGGGCGAACACCAGTGTGCCGCCATAGATCTCATCGGGCTCTGATGGGAGTGGCTCCTCGTCCGGCAGCGTCGGGGCCGCGGTGGGCTCAGGAGACACCTCGTCGGCGTCGCGGCTCTCCTGATCTAGGAGCTGCTCGTCTTGGCTGTCGCTGCGCCCCTCGTCTTGAGCGTCTTCCCCGTCTTGGGACGGCGCCGATGCTGCGGGGGGCGAGACGCCGTCGCCGGTGTCGTCGTCACCACCGCAGGCCGATGCCAACAGTGCAACCACGAAAAGAGCGGCTAGCCACCGCCAAGCCGCGCCCCTCATGTCCCAATTACTTGCGAACGCCAAGGAACCTCCCGCCACAAACGGTCAGAAGCGTAGTTCAGGTGACAAATAAGTGTCCCTGACCCGATCCCCGAACTCGGGGCGAGTGAGTGCGTCGGGCCCGTCGGGCACGGCCACGCCCCGCTGAGCGCAGTCCTCGGCCAGCGTGGCAATCAGGGTCGCCTCGTCGAGGTCGTCCAGGTGATGGTCGTAGACCTCGGCCTCGTGGGCGTCGCCGAACACGAAGGCCTTCCACGACAGCGACACCCGCACCTCGTCGAACCCGTGGTGCACCGGCGCATGGCCCGGCTCTTCGATGATCCACTGGCGATCGGGGGTGAGCGTGATGGTGGCGTCAAAGCCGTACTTGGCGTAGTCGGCCTCGGCGCCGATCGTCTCCACCCGATGGGGCATGTAGTCGTTGTCGCCCATCACGCCGTAGTTGTAGGGCGGTTTCACGGTCACCATGTCGCCATCCCATCCTTCGGGCCAGTAGGTGAACTCCCCGCCGACGCCCTCGTAGTACCAGCACACCGCGGTGGCGATCCGCACCCGCCAGCGGTCGAAGCACCCCGAGTGCATCATGCAATTGAGCAGCCAGGTGGGGTATTCGTCCCGGCCGACCCCCCGGAAGGATGGAATGTCGGTGTGGCGGGCGTACTGGCCGCTGGGGGCGTTGATGTTCACGTAGGTGAAATAGGGCCGCACCACTTCGGCGCCGTAGAGCTCTTGGGCGGCCTCGATGAACCGGGGGTTGTTGACGATGGTGTCGGCCCCCTCCACGGCCTGGTGTTCGGCACCCCAAGTGGTGCGGAACACCGGCGGGATCCGGGGCTCGCCGTCCACCACATCGACGAACGGCGGGACATCGCCGGTGCGGGCGCCAGCCCGCAGGGCGGCTCGGCTCTCCACGAACTCTGCGCCGGCCAGCGTCAGAGGATGGGGCGACTGCCGCTGCAATATGCCCAGCAGCACATCGGGGTCTTCCAAGGACTGTTCCATGATGACCGGTGGCCGGGGCAGCGTCGTTGTGCGCATCGCGACACAATACGGCACGGGGTAGGGTGGACCGGAAGGGCTCGCCAGAGTTGTCCCGAGTTTTCCGGGAGGAGTTTCCATGGAAACCACCACCATCTTGTTGCCCACCGGCGAGGTGAACGAGCCCGCCCAGCCGCTGGCCATCCGCAAGGACTCGCTGGCCGGAGCGGTGGTGGGCATCATCGACAACGACATGTGGCGGTCTATGGCCATCATGGCCGACGAGCTGTCCCGCCAGTTGGTGGACCGGGCCGGGGCGGCCGGAGTGGTGGTTCGGGCCAGTGGCCCCATGCACGGCGCCGACCCCGAGCAGTATCAGCAGGAGATGGAGGCTTTCCACGCTGAAGTCGACGCGGTGATCAGCGGATTGGGCAATTGAGGCTCGTGTACGGCGTGGTGTATCCACGCCAGCAGCACGCTGGAGGCCATGGGAACTCCGGCGGTGGGCCTGGTGACCGAGCAGTTCCGGGGCCTGGCCGAGGCCACCGCCCGGGGCCTGCGGGTAGACAACCAGCCGTTGATCGTGTTGCCGTCGGGCTACGACGAGTGGTCTGAGGACGACATACGGGCCGACATCGCATCCCGCCTCGACGACATCGTGGACGCGCTAGTGGCATGACCCCGCGGGTCGCCAGCGCAGGCAGTCAGACAAAGGCGAGATGACCCAGCAGGTTGATGTCGACGGCGGAGTCGACGAGGTAGAGGCCTACCTGCGAGAACGGGGCATGACCGACGGTTTGCCGGTAGTTCCCCCCACCCCCGAGCGAGTGGCCGCGGCGGTGGCTGCCTCTGGGCTGTCGGCCGACCATGTGGTGAGCGACGTGCCCCCGCTGAACGCGCCGGCCACGGTGGAGAAGATCGCGGTCAATGCGGTTATGGCCGGATGCTCGCCTGAGGCGATGCCCGTGCTGATCGCCGCCATCGACGCCTTTTGCGACCCCCAAATGAACGCCCACGGAGTGCAGACCACCACCAACCCGGTGGGGCCGATGCTGGTGGTGAACGGCCCTATCCGGCATCGTTTGAGCTTCAACTTCGGCGCGGGGTGTTTCGGGCCGGGTTCTCATGCCAACGCCACCGTGGGGAGGGCCCTCCGGCTCGCTTTGGTGAACATCGGCGGGGCCATCCCCGGCGAGGTGGACAAGGCCCCGCTGGGCTGGCCCGGCAAGGCCACCTCGCTGTGTGTGGCCGAGAACGAGGAAGCCTCCCCCTGGCCGCCCTACCACGTCGACATGGGGTTCGACGCCGACGAGGATGTGGTGACGGTGCTGGCCGTGAACGGGATGTGGCCCATCACCGACATGCACCACGAGCCCGACCAGGTGCTGCACCACGTGACCAACGGCCTGGCCATCAGCGGGCCGTGCGGGGGCCATGACGCCCCCAATCCCTTCCCGACCGTGCTGGTGATGAGCCCGGTAATCGCCGAGATGGTGGCCAGCCTTATGCCCACCAAACAGGAACTGCGGGAGCATCTCTTCGCCGAAGCCCGCGTGCCGCTGGACTTCTACCCTCCGTACAGGCGCCAACCCACCAGAGACGTGCTGGAGCAACTGGGGGTGGCCATCGAGAACGACCGGGTGCCTATCGTGCCCTCCCCCGATTACTTCGTGATCCTGGTTGCCGGGGGCGCGGGCGGGCTCCAGTCGGCAGGGCTGTCGTGCATGCTTGGCATGCCCACGAGTCGGCTGATCGCCGCTGGTTGAGCTTTCGCCCTTTCAGCTTCCGCTGATTCGGCGGGGTAACCGATTTGGGTCAGTGGACCTCAAGGCCGAGCTGCTCGAAGATCTCGGCCCGACGCTGCTCGTAGGTCTCCTCGTCCATTCCCCCGGACTGGTATTTCTCGCTCAACAGGCGGAAATCCTCATACAGCTCGGCTTCGGACTTTCCGTTTGAAGAAGGGGCCTCGACCTCCTCCTCAAACGGGACTTCAAGCTTGCCGTGACGGCGGGCCTGCTTGGCCGCAGCCCGCTCGCGCTTGTTCTTTTCTCGCTGTCGCTTTTGAAAGCTCTCTGATCCTCGACCCATGGCAATCCCTAGTCAGACGTTGTTTGCGCAGAAATGCCATTGTACGCCCTCCCCAGGGGTTTTTGGCACATTTCCAACCGGTTCCCGCTCGCCTTGTCAGGCGATGAACCGGTCCGCGAACCGCCGAAGCGAATCAACCGCCTTGCTGGTGCTCTTCCATGGGGTGACCACCAGACGGTGGGCACCGGCATCCTCCCACCGGCGCAGATCATCAAGGGTCTCGCATCGGCCCTGGGCGGTGATCTCGATGTCGGGCGCGCCCAGCTCGGCCAGCCGGTCGGCGGCTGCCCTCACCGACTCGAAGGTGTCGCCCATGCCCATCCACCCTTGGTAGCGGGCAGCCCGGCGCAGGGCGGCGTCCGACAACCCGCCCACCAAGATCGGAGGATGGGGCTGCTGTACCGGCTTGGGTTCGAACGCCACCGGCTCGAAGTCGTAGAACTCGCCGTGGTGCTCCACTTCGGGCTCGGTCCAGAGCCGCACGCACACATCCAGGGCCTCGTCAAGGCGGCGGCCCCGGGTTCGGGGCTCCATCCCCGCGGCCGTCCACTCGTTGCGCAGCCATCCGGCCCCCACGCCGAACAGTGCCCGGCCATTGCTGACGTGGTCCAAGGTGGCGAAGCCCCGGGCGGTGGTGAAGGGGTGGCGCAGCCCGGCCAGGTACACGTACACGCCCAGGTTGATCCGGGTGGTTTGGCCGGCCAGGTACGAGAGGTAGGCCGGGGCGTCGTATACCGGCACAGTGGCTGGCACGTTGGGATGTTCGACGTCGCCCAGCGAGCCCTCCATCTCGACGGGGAACACGAGATGGTCGGCGATCCAGCACGACTCGAACCCGGCCTCGTCGGCGGCTTGGGCCACCTCGACCCATGCCCCTGGGTGCAGCGAGATGAAGGGGAACCCGAACTTCACCCTCAGCAACCTAGTAGTCGCCGTACGATGGCTAACCACGCCTGAGACAGGAGAGGGATCCTGGACCGCAAATTCGCCGCCGCCACCATGAACAGCCTGGGTCTCGATGCCGACACCCGGCTGCTGGCGGTGTGCGCGGGTACCGACGACTGGGAGCTGCTGTCTTCTCTGGGTTTCACCGACGTGGTGGTGTCCAACCTGGATGAGGCGTTCGCCCCGCTGGTGCCCGACGGCCGGTGGTCGTACCAGGACGCCCAGTCGTTGACTTTCGAGGATCGCTCCTTCGACTGGGTGTTCGTCTCTGAGGGACTGCACCACTGCCGCTCTCCTCATCGGGCGCTGGGGGAGATGTACCGGGTGTGCCGGGAGGGGATCGTGGCCATCGAAGCCCGCGACAGCGCGCTGATGCGGCTGGCCGTGCGGATGGGCATGGCCGACGCCTACGAGCTGGCTGCGGTCACCGACCAGGGGTTTCGCACCGGAGGGCTGGACAACACCAGCGTGCCCAACCACGTGTACCGCTGGACCGAGGCCGAGGTGGTCAAGACCCTGCGGTCCTACGACCCCACCGGCGAGCCCCGGATCGAGTTCCGCTATGGCCTGCGCCTGCCCACCGCCGAGGCCACCGGCCGCCGCCGGCGTCTGGCCGGGAAGTTGGCCAAACCCGCCCTGGCTGCGCTGTGCACTGTGTTCAAACGCCAGCGCAACCAATTGGCCGTCATCGCCCGCCGCCCTACTGAGTTGTACCCCTGGCTCCACCGGGTAGAGGGCGAGGTCCAGTTCAACCCCGACTACTCGAACTAGCCGTTCTCGGGTAGAGGCGGGAGCGAACCCGCTCCCAGGCCGCCGTCGGCGGCATAGTCGCCTCCGGTGCAGTAGGACGCCTGGTCGGAGGCCAGCCACACCACCAGGTCGGCCACCTCTCCGAGTTCGGCCATGCGCCGCAGCGGCACGGTAGCGCCGTAGTGGCGCTCGTAGTCCTCGTCTTCCCATCCCGGTCGGCGAGTCATAGCGGTGCGCAGCGCACCGGGCACCACCGCGTTCACCCGGATGCCCAAGTCGGCCAGCTCCAGGGCCGCAGTGCGGGTGAGCCCCCGGATGCCCCACTTCGAGGTGGAGTAGGCCGGCATTCCCACCGTGCCTTCAAAAGCGCTGGGCGAGCTCAGGTTCACGATCGACCCTCCCCCGCTCGACGCCATGGTGGGCGCGGCGGCCTGGATGCCCAAGAATGTGCCCACCAGGTTGGTATCGATCACCTTGCGGAACTCAGCAGGATCGCAGTCCAAGATCGGGACGACGCGAGTGATCGCCGCATTGTTGACCAAGATGTCCAGGCGGCCGCCGTCAGCGGTGGCAGCCGCGTCCACCGCAGCGGCCCACTGCTCGGCGTCGGTCACATCGAGCTCGAAGAACTGCGCCCCGGCCTCAGCAGCAGCCGCGGCCCCGTCGTCCACCCGCTTGTCCGCCGCCGTCACCTGGGCCCCGGCCGCCACCATGCGCCGCACGATCTCCGCCCCCAGCCCCCGGGCCGCGCCGGTGACCAGTGCCACCTTGCCCTCCAACGCTGTCATTTTCTTGGCCAATTCGTCGCCAAGACTCCCCTGACAACCAAGGTTGGCTGGGAATACTCCTTTGACTTCATCTCCATATGGCAGACAGGCTACGCCGTTATGAGAAGTCGGCCGGTGTGACCTCCTTCGCCACCCCACGCCGACTGGGCGAACGAGAGTTCATCGTCTTCATCGCCATGGTCAGTGCCATGTCCGCGCTGGCCATCGATACTCTTCTCCCGGCGTTCTCCGCCATGCGAGACGCGTTTAACCTCCCGGAGGACTCCACCGATCTCTCGCTAACCATCACCCTGTTCTTCGTGGGGTCGGGCATCGGCAACCTCTTCTATGGGCCTTTGGCCGACGCGGTGGGGCGAAAGAGAGTCCTCCTCGGAAGCATGGTGTTGTTCACTCTGGCTTCGCTAATGGCTACTCTGTCGCTGAATCTCGGCATGCTGTATGTCAGCCGATTCATTTGGGGGTTTGCCGCTGCTGGCCCTCGCACTGCTTCTCAGGCCATCGTGCGGGACTACTACTCGGGAGACGCCATGGCCCGTGTCATGACCTTGGTCATGGCAGTGTTCTTTTGGGCACCAGTGGCTGGCCCACCGTTAGGGCAGGGTCTGGTGGCGCTGGGGTCGTGGCGGTATGTGATGGCCTTCAGCGTGTTCACTGCGCTGGTCATTGCTGTGTGGTCGCTGCGATTGGAAGAGACCCTGAGACCCGAGCATCGGCGGGCACTGACATTTCGGACCACGCTGGATGGGTTCCGATTGGTGGCCACCCACCCGGTAACGCTGGGTTATGCCATGGCCACTACGTTCTCGACCGGTGCCTTCTTCTCATTCTTAGGCAGCTCCGAGCTGATCTTCGACGATGTCTTCGACCGAAAGCACTGGTTCGTCCCTTACTTCTCGATCATGGCTGCAGGAACGGGTTTGGTGGCGCTGCTTAACAGTCAGGCCCTGCGCCGTTTCCGGGCTCGCACGCTGGCGCTGGGGGCGGGCGGACTGCAATTGGTGGCATCGGGCATCATGCTGGGTCTTTCCCTTTATGCAGGGGGAACGCCGCCGTTCGTTTTCTGGATCGCGATCTACAGCTTGGCCAATGCCTCCTTGGTGGCGATTTTTCCATTGGGCCAGAGTTTGGCTTTGGAGCCGATGGGAGAACTGGCGGGTACCGCCTCAGCGGTGCTCGGCTTCTCCATGTTGCTGTTCGGCGCCGGTCTGGCCGCCATCATCGACCAGGCCATCAGCGGCTCCGTCACCCCCGTCGGCGTCGGCTACCTCGCCTACGGCACCGCTGGCCTAGCCTGCCAACTTTTCGCCGTCCACCACCAGCGAAGACAAGCATTGGCACCCCGTCCGGCATTCGAAGCTGGTTGATTGGCTAGAACTTCGTTCCCAAGATCACAGGGCCGTCAGACTCGTGCTCCGTCAGGCCGGTGGCACTCCGGTCAGATTGCATTCGGACAGGAGGCCGCCGTCGATGACGATGGCCTGGCCGGTGATAGCCGAGGACTCATCTGAGGCCAGAAACAGCACCAAATCGGCGATCTCTTCGGGCTTGATGGTCCGGCCCAATGCGTGCATGGCGGAGATCTCCTCGTGGGTCTTGAGGCCGATGTCGAGCACCGCACCGTACATGGGCGTCTCCACCACGCCGGGGCAGATGGCGTTGACGCGGATGTTCTTGCGCCCCCATTCAACCGCTGCGGTGCGGGTCAGGTTGATGAGTCCCGCCTTGGCCGTGCAGTAGGGGGCGTTGCCCGGCGAGGCCACCACTCCGTAGATCGACGAGGTGCTGATGATGGACCCTCCCCCTTGGGCGGCCATGTGGGGAATGGCGGCCTTCATTCCGTACATCGCCGCGGTGAGCATCACCCGCAGGCTGGCATCCCAGCCCTCAGGGTCGAGCTCGGGTATGTAGCCCCCGGTGCTGGTGGCGGCGTTGTTGAACAGCACATCGATGCGGCCAAACTCCGACACCGCCCGCTCCACCGCGGCGGTCACCTCGTCTAGCGAACCCACGTCGCAGTGCTGGTACACCGCCCTGGCACCGCCCTCGGTCAACTCTGCCACCAGCTTCTCGCCCGCCTCGTCCACCAGGTCGACCCCCACTACCGCGGCCCCTTCTCCCACCAGCCGCCGCAGTGTGGCCATGCCAATCCCGCCACTAGCCCCAGTCACCAACGCAACTCTTCCGTCCATCCGGCCCATCGCCAGCTCCCTTCCCCAAGCGCTTCTGCCCGTGCGCCAGTCTCGCGCCAACTGCGCCCCGGTGGCCTAAGCACCGGGCGGCTGGATTAGAGGCCGGACAGGTAAGTTCATTTGCGGTACCAAGACACGGGTCAGGCTATGGCACCAGTGTGGGATTGCGAACGCGGCTGGGCGATCACTCTCCGTCTGAGAGCTGCGGTACCAGCATCCACAAGCTATGGATGGTGTCAGAAATTTCTGATATATTTCTGACAAAACACTGTGCTCATCGCACCACACGAAGGGAGGGCACCCGTGGCATCTGTGGCGGACAAGATCACGCAGATGGTGACCGAGCGCGGACCGGGGGCATGGGTATGCACCCCCGGGGACTTTCTGGGCCTGGGGAGCCGTGAGGCCGTCGACCAGGCACTGTCGCGCTTGACCAAGGCCGGCAAGCTGCGCCGGATCGGGCATGGCCTGTATGACATGCCGCGGTTCAGCAACGCGCTGGGCCGGTATGCCCCGGCCGACATGGACGCCGCCGTCTCAGCGTTGGCGAGACGAGACGGCGTGCGGATCATGCCCGATGGGCTGGTAGCCGCGAATCGGCTGGGCCTCACAAATGCAGTGCCGGCAAAGGCCAGCTACCTCACCGACGGCGCCTCCAGGACGCTGAAGATCGACGGCAGAACGGTTCGGTTCCGACATGGCAAGCCCAGAATCATGCAGTGGGCCGGCAGGCCAGCAGCACCGGTGGTTCAGGCACTGGACTGGCTCGGTCCCGACGCCGCCCGCGACGCTCAGGTCGTCGCGATGCTCAGGCGCGGCCTTCCTGACGATATGAAACACGACCTCGAGCAGAACATCAGCGACGTCCCCGGCTGGGCGGCACCGCTCGTGCGCAGCGTCGTGGCCGATCAGAAGGCCGCCGCGTGAACGGAGCATTCGCAGCATTCCTCGCCCTCGCTGAGCAAGACCGGCGCGATGTGATCGAATCGGCCGCTGGCCGTCTCGACACGCTGCCCAGCTATGTGGAAAAGGATCTCTGGGTCTGCGTAGTTCTCGACGCGATCTTCAATGGACTGCCCGATGGCCACCCTCGCCTGCTATTCAAAGGCGGAACGTCGCTGTCAAAGGTGTTCGGGCTGATCGACCGGTTCTCCGAGGACATCGATCTCGTCGTGTACCGAGACGACTTGGGTTTCGGAGGAGACCGAGACCCAACCGCGGCCAGCGCCCTGTCGAAGAAGAAGAGAGCTGAGCTCTTTAAGACGCTCACCAACGAGTGCAGCAGTTACGTCCTCGGGGACTTGCGGACTGCGTTGGCCGACGCGATCGGCGAGCCCAGCGAAGGATGCCGCATCGTCCCTGACACCGACGATCCGCAGTCGCTGTTGGTTGAGTACCCCACGCTGTACCCGGCCAGCGTCACCGCCTACGTCGCGCCAAGCGTGAAGATCGAGGCCGGCGCGAGATCGGCTCTCGATCCCAACCAGTCCAGAGGCGTCACCGCGTTCATAGATGACGAACTGAACGAAGCCTCGCTCGATGTAGTCAACATCAGAGTGCTCTCGCCCCAGCGGACCTACTGGGAAAAGCTGCTGATCCTGCACGGCGCGCACTGCGGATACCGAGACGAGGGGCGTATTCCGGAGGACCGGAACCGGATCTCGCGCCACTACTACGACGCCGCAATGATCACGGCGACCGAGACGGGCGCGTCGGCCCTGTCAGACCTTGACCTTCTTGACGCAGTACGCAACCACAACCTCGTGGCTTTCAAGCAAGCATGGAAGCGCTTCGAACAGGCCACCCCCGGTTCGATGAGACTGGTGCCGCAACCCGGACTACGCGAGGCCATCGAACGGGACTATGCGGCCATGCAGAGCATGATCCTCGGCGATGCTCCCGAATTCGAATGGATCAACGAACGACTTCAGGAAGCCGAATCCGCCATCAATCACAGCTCGCCTCCTTCAGAATGAACCAACGCACATTGCCGGGTCGGTATTAGGGCCGGCGGCTGGGTTGGGTATGGGGGGCTAGTCCATGCGTTGGAAGGTGAGGCTGAAGGGGCCTGCACTGGTTCCGCTATATCGCTAGCAACCTCGTGCGATCGCTTGGCGAGCAGTTCCGCCAGATGCGAAACGCCACGCAATACCCGGATTTCGAATCGCCGGAGTTGACAGACAGCGATGCTCAGTGGGCGGTCGGCCTTGCGGGCGATGCTGTGTCGGGGACACAGGGTCTCATTAGCTCTGTGGGACTGGGTCCGTACCGGGCGACGTCTTGATCTCGATTGCGACCACTGGGCGTTCGGTGACGGTCGCGTGGAAGCCGCCTGACCCGTTCCGCAGCCACTCAGCGTCTCGGATGACGACGTTGACAGGGCGCCCCAGACGCCCCTCGACGCCGCTGAGTGCTTCGTAGAGCTCTGCCCGGTCGGGTTCGCCCAGCACCAGCACGTCAATGTCATTGACAGGCCGCTTGCCCGCGACACCGTGCAAGCGCGCGGCCCACGAGCCGAACACATACGCAGCCTCGATCCCGTCGACGCCTTCCAGAGTCTCGGCGAGCACGTGCGGTGGCCCGAATGCTTTGACCAACAGGTCAGACAGGCTGTCGTAGTAGGGGCTGTCGGTGTCTGCCCGCACGAACCTGGTGTTGCCCAATCGGCGGCTGGTGATGATGCCAGCCGCCTCCGCACGCTCGACTTCACGATGCACCGAACTGAGCGGCACCCCGACGCGGTGGGCCAGCTCGCTCATGCTGGTTTCCCGGTCTGGGTCGCACAGCACAAACGTCAGCACCTCACCTTGCTGGCGCGATCGCAAAATGGGAAGCAGACTCGGAGTCGACCTAGTTTCCATAAATTAGAAACTATATCCTGTTTAATGGAAGTTAACTATTGCCGTGCCCACGAGACGCCGCTTGAGAGTCCGGCAGCAAAGACGTGCAATGGCACCCCGTACGGGATTCGAACCCGTGTTACCAGATTGAGAATCTGGCGTCCTAGGCCTCTAGACGAACGGGGCAGGAACGCCGCAGTGTACCGGCTCGGACTGGTTTTGGGCGATCCGAAAAACTACGGGCGGGCTTGGTAGATGATGTTGGCGTTGGTCTCGGTGACCCGCTCGAAGCTGGAGTAGCCGGCGGCGGTGAAGACATCTCGCATGGCGGCTTCGCCAGCCTGAGCGCCCAGCCCCAATCCCACTGGTTGGGCCAGAGAACACGGGGTGCAGAACACTGCGGAAGCGCCGTACGACGTGGCCGCCATGGGATTCTCGGTCAGGTTGTGGACATGGCCGTCGAGGGCGAACGGCTCCACCATGAGCACTGATCCTCCCTCGGCCAGCTGGCTGCGGGCGTGGGCGGCGATGCCTACCGGGTCGCCCATGTCGTGCAGGCAGTCCAAGAAGAAGATCACGTCGAAGGTGCCCTGGTAGCCCTTGGAGTCGGCCACTTCGTAGGAGGCGTTGGTGAGTCCGGCTTCGGCAGCCAGTTCTCTGGCCTGGTCGATGGATGGGCCGTGGAAGTCGATCCCGGTGAAGTGCGACTCGGGGTAGGCCGAGGCCAGGATCTGCACCGAGTCGCCGCAGCCGCAGCCCACATCGGCGGCGGTGGCCCCGGCGCGGAGCAGCTCGTCAATACCGTCGGCGGCGGGGATCCACTCGTTGGCCAAATACATCTCGTATTGGGGCCGGAAGAAGCGAGCGGTGGAGGTGAACAGGCAGGGATGGTGATCGCCCCAGGCCAAACCGCCGTCGCCCCGGAAGGCGTCGAGGATGTCGTCCATATCAGCGAACATGGCCCGGAACATGCCGATGCCCCCGGCCAAGAACGCGGGGCTCACCTCCCAGGCCAGCACCGCGGCGGCCTCATCGGTGAGCCGGAACGTGACATCGTCGTCGCTCTGGCCATCGATCTCCACCAACTCGACCGCGGCCTGCTGGCGCAGCCACTCGGTGACCAGACGGGGATTGCAGCCGACGGCTTCGGCCAGAGCATCCGCAGTCATCGGCCCCGCCCTCGCCATGGCCTGATACAGGCCCAGCTCGTCGCCGATGTGGACCATGGCCATAGTGGTGGCCCCGGCCATGTGGGTGGCAACCTCGCCGGCTATCTCGGTTACCCGATCGATGTCGATGTCCATGTCAGTTCCTTCGCGGTGATGTACCGGCTGGAACCCTAGCTAGGTGGACTAGCGGATGGTGGTGCGGCGCTTCCAGCCGGCGGCGGCAATGTTGCCGCCGTCCACGTGGATGGAGGTGCCGGTCACGAATCGGGACATGTCCCCGGCCAGAAACACGATCGCGGCGGCACAGTCGTGAACTGAGCCGCCCTCCAGCCACGCCTGGGGGGCCAACTGCGATCTCTCGTCGGTGCTCTCGTCGCCCAGCATGCGCTCGCCCTCGGTGGGGATCACGTCGGGGGCAATGCAGTTGACCCGGATGCCCGCCGGCGCTAATTCCAACGACAGGCTCATGGTCAGATTGGCCTGGCCCGCCTTCATCGCCGAATAGATGGAGAAGCCGGGACCGGCCCGATGAGCCTCGATGGAGGTGACGTTGATGATCGACCCGCCCTCGCTCATCAGGGGAATGCAGCCCCGGATGAATCCGGTCACTTGCGTGAAGTTCTCGGCGATGAGCGCGGCCTCGCCCTTGAGGTTGATATCGGCGAACGGGGAATTGAACGTGCCGCCGGCGTTGTTCACCAGCACGTCCACCCGGCCATAGGCCTCGCCCACCTCGGCCAGCCAGGCGTCTCGGGGCTCGGGATGGCGCACGTCGAACAGCCCGGTCAAACAGCGGCGGCCCAGCGCTTCCACTGCGGCGGCGGTGCGGGCCATGTCGTTGGCCTCCCGGTCGCAGATGGCCAGATCAGCCCCAAAGCGGGCCAGCGCCACTGCGGTGGCCGCGCCGATCCCCCGAGCGCCGCCGGTAACGATGGCCACCTTGTCGGTGAGCAGCACGCTGGACGGATCCAGGATGTTGTCATCGCTCCAAATGGGAGGCTTGTCGCTCTCGAGGCCACCCAAAGTCCATTCCCAATCGGTCATACTCCCACCCCCACTGCGGAGCCGATTCCAAATGTGATAGCGGCTGCCGCAGCGGCAATGACCAACTGGCGGAGCGAACCCCGCACGATCGACCGGTCGGTGGCCAGGGCCAGCGCACCGCCCACCAGCACCGCGCCCCCAACCCCGAGCAGGATCGACCCCACGATGGCGCCGTTGCCGCCGGTGAAGAACCAGGGCAAAAGGGGCAGCACCGCGCCGATGGCGAATGCAATGAATGAGGATGTCGCCGCGAACACCGGGTTGCCCAGTTCGTTGGGATCGATGCCCATCTCCTCCCGGGCGTGGACCTCCAGTGCCTTCTCCGGGTCTTCCATGATGTTGGTGGCCATCTCCCTTGCCGTGTCCGGGTCCACCCCACGGGATTCGTAGATCTCGGCCAGCTCCTCCACCTCGTGCTCCGGGTTGCGGGCGTGCTCTCGCCGCTCCATCTCCAACTCCCGCTCCAGCAGCTCTCGCTGAGCCTGCATGGAGATGTACTCACCCGCGGCCATCGACACCGCCCCGGCGATCAGCCCGGCCAAACCGGCAATTCGCACCAGCTCTTGGCCCGAACTGGCCCCGGCCACGCCCAAGATCAGGGCCACGTTGGACACCAGGCCGTCGCTCACCCCGAACACCGCCGCCCGGTACCCGCCCCGGGTCACATTGCGGTGGTGACCCTCGCCGAGATGCCCCGAGCCGCTGGGCTTTCTTGCAAACACAACCTCAACCTACCGCCCATTTGCCATGCTTCGGCGGAGGAACGAGGTCACACCAGGCCGCGGGGGCCCAGCACCACCTGCTCGTCGCCGTCGGCCCGCACAACCCAATTTTCGCCCCGGCGGAAGACTTCAGCGTCGGGCGCAGTCAGATCGTCTCCCACCCGGACCCAGCTCGCTGCTTGGCTCATCGCCACTTCCACCAATCCTGCCCGACCCGCGGCCAGGGTCTCGGCAGCTGCCCGACAGGCGATCAAGCCAGCCACCGGATCGGCGGCAGCGTCACCCACGAACCACGGCAGTCCGCCAGCCGGGTCCGGCAGCCAAAGGCCCCCGCTCACTGCGGCATCGTCACCGAATCCGGGTCGGTCGTTGCCATAGCCGGTGATCGACACCCACACCAGCCCGCAACGCTCTGCCACCTCCAGTGGATCGATACCCCAGTTGGCCCACACTCGGGGTCGCAAGCCGTCGACCACGACTGCCGATTCCCGGGACAGATCCAAGAATCGGCGGCGCCCACCCTCGGACGCCAGATCGACGACCGTATCCTCCTTGCCCTGGTTCATCAGCTCGTAGAACGCCGGCGAACCGTACCGGGCGCCGTCGGGGCGGCCTGGTGCCTCTACCTTGACCACATCGAATCCGAAGCCGCCCAACAGGGACGCGCACAGTGGCCCGGCCCACAGCGAGCTCACGTCCAGCACCTTCTTGCGGCCTGAATCCGCCGATCCGACACCAGTGAACAAACAGGGCTCGGCCGGGGGCGAAGGTCTGGTGGCCTCTCCCACCGCCAAGCCCAGCCATTCGGCCCGCTCCAACAGTTCGGCCACCGGCTTGTCCCGCACCTCCGTGGCCACGACGGCCCACACATCGCTCCCACCCGGATCATCGACCTCCAACCAGGCGGGAACCGCTTCGGTGTCACTGGTCCGGGCCAGCGACACCGCCAACACGCCGTCGGCCGCCGCCACCATGCGGCATGCGCCCCCCACCGACACCGAGCCCCTTCGACCACGGCCCACCAGCGCCGCCCGCTCTCCTAGAAAACCGGCGGCATCGCTCCTCAGCGGCCGGCCGCGCAGCCCCGCAATGTCACTCACCACGCCGTCGAGCCGCTCCACCCAACGTCCAGAAGCCACCGCCGGAGGCCCGTCTTCGGGTCCGCTCAGGCCCATCAGGCCCGACTCGGCCCAAACCAGCGCCGGATGGCGGCTGCTCAAGGTTGACTCCATCACTAACGCAGTTTGTACCTGCTGAGTCTGACGGGAAAAGATTGGAGGACATCTTTCGGGAGGTAGGGATGGACCTGAAACCGGGCAGCCGCCTCAAGAGTTCGGTTTGCGATACCGAGCTCATCGTGGTCAAAGCACCGAGCGGCGACGTGGACATCACTTGTGGCGGCGCGCCAATGGCCGATCCGGCCGACGCGGAGCGCAATGGCGAGGTTGCCGCCGGCTCTGCCGATGGCACCGCGCTGGGCAAGCGCTATGTGAACGAAGACGAGTCCCTCGAGGTTTTGTGCACCAAACCGGGAGACGGCTCTTTGGCGCTGGGAGACACGGCCCTCAGCCTGAAAGAGGCCAAGCCCCTCCCCGCCTCCGACTAGTAAGGCCATAGCGCTGCCAGCAGGATCGTCAGTCGGGATGGAGGCATCACCCTCATGGCCATCTTGATGCACGACGTAGGTCACTGGCTCGAGAAGGCACGATAAATCCATGAATCTGATGATGCTGCTGGAGATGGCCTCCAGCGGGTTCGGCGACCGCACTGCGGTCGGATCCCAAGGGCGGGGTCTCACCTACGAGCAGCTCTTCCAGCGCGCCGGGGCCACCGCCATGCGCTTCCGCGAGGCGGGGGTCGACCGGGTCAGCATGGTGGACGTGAGCAGCGAGGCCCTGCCGATCGCCCTGTTCGGCTCGGCCTGGGCCGGGGTTCCGTTCGTTCCCCTCAACTACCGCCTGACCGTGCCCGAGCTGCGCCATCTAGCCGCCGAGGTTGCTCCGTCGGTGACGGTGTGCAACGACGATGCCCTTGCCGCCATCGGCGACCTCGACGGCGTGAGGGCCGTTGTCCGCCCCGATTTCTTGGCCCAGTGGGCCGAGGGCAGCGCGCCCGACAGCGACTGGAACGTGGACCCCGAGGAAATAGCCATCCTCCTCTACACCAGCGGCACCACCGGCGCCCCCAAGGCCGCTGTGCTGCGCCATCGGCATTTGGTGTCGTACATCATCGGCTCGGTGGAGTTCATGGGCGCGGCCGAGGACGAGGCCACCCTGGTGTCGGTGCCCCCTTACCACGTGGCCAGCATGGCCGCGATCTTGAGCTCGGTGTACGCCGGGCGCCGCATTGTGCAACTGCCTAATTTCTACCCCGCCGACTGGGTGAACCTGGTCCGGGCCGAGGGGGTCACCCACGCCATGGTGGTGCCCACCATGCTGGCCCGCATCGTGGACCACCTGGAAGACATCGGAGGCGGGCTCCCCTCGCTGCGGGCTCTCTCCTATGGCGGCGGCAAGATGCCCGCCCCGGTCATCGCCCGAGCCCTCGACGTGCTGCCCGAGGCCAACTTCGTGAACGCCTACGGCCTGACCGAGACCAGCTCCACCGTGGCAGTGCTCGGCCCCGAGGAACACCGCGAGGCCCACCGCTCCGACGATCCGGCCGTGCGGGCCCGGCTGGGGTCGGCAGGCCGGCCGCTGCCCGCCATCGAGGTGGACATCCGCGACGAGGAGGGCAACCCGGTTGCCACCGGCACCTCCGGCGAGATCTGGGTGCGGGGCGAGCAGGTTTCGGGCGAGTACCTGGGACGGAACTCCCGGGTGACCCCCGACGGCTGGTTCCCCACCAACGACGGAGGCTCGCTCGACGCCGACGGCTACCTGTACGTGGAAGGCCGCATCGACGACATCATCGTGCGGGGCGGTGAGAACATCTCCCCCGGCGAGATCGAAGACGTGCTGTTGAGCCACCCGTCGGTGGCCGACGCTGCCGCCGTCGGCGTGCCCGACGAGCAGTGGGGCGAAGCGGTGGCCGCAGTGGTGGTGGCGGCCAAGGGTCAAACGGTTGACATCGCCGACCTCCAAGAGTTTGTGAAGTCCCAGATGCGATCGTCGCGCACCCCCGACTGCATCGAGCTGCGCGATGAGCTGCCCTACAACGAGACCGGCAAGCTCCTGCGCCGGATCCTGCGCGAAGAGCTCGCCGAAAGCCGCTGATTCCCGCCCGCGCTAGTCTGCGGTCACTCAGTAATGGCTGCGCCAATCCAGACCACGGGCCTGGCTGAGGCCCTCGAACTCCTGTCCCACCCCTATGCCGGGGAGGACTTGGGTTTGGCTGACTGCCCGGTGGTCCTCGTTGAGCTCACCGCCGCCGACATCTCGCAATGGCCCAGCGAAGAGGCGGGTGAACTGATCAGGAGCACCCCAGCAGTGATGGCAGCTTCGGTGCCCGCCGACCTCGACTCCGCCGACGCTGCAAAGCTGGTCGAGCACTGCGCCGCCTTCGACATAGTGCTGGCCCCCGGCGATCTCCCCATCCCAGCAGCCGTGCCCGCCGACGAGATTGATCAGATCACCGCCGCAGCCACCGCATCGCCGGCCGCGGCGGTGGCTCTGGTGCAACTGCTGCGCCTGAGCGAAGGCCGATCCACCGCCGACGGGCTGGTCGCCGAGTCGCTGGCCTATTCCACCCTCCAGTCCGGCCCCCAGTTCCAGGCCTGGCTGGCCAGCCAGCCCACTCGGCTGGTTCCCAACAACCCCGAGCCCGCAGTGCGGGCTGAGCGCGCCGGTTCCACCCTGCGGCTCACCCTCAACCGGCCCGAACGCCACAACGCCTTCAGCGCCGAGATGCGCGACGGCCTCGTAGAGCAGCTCCGGGCCGCATGGGCCGACCCCAGCCTGGACGGGATCGTGCTTGACGGCGCCGGGCCCACCTTCTGCTCCGGCGGCGACCTGGCCGAGTTCGGCACCACCCCCGACCCAGGCACCGCCCACCGCGTCCGCTCGGTGCGCAGCGCCGCCTTTTGGATCGACCGCTTGGCGGCCAAGACCCGGGTGAAGGTCCACGGCACCTGCGTGGGGGCGGGCGTGGAACTGCCCGCTTACGCCCACGATGTGTCCGCCCACCCCGACACCAGCTTCCGCTTGCCCGAGGTGGCTATGGGCCTGGTGCCCGGCGCGGGCGGCACCGTCAGCATCGCCCGCCGCATCGGCCGCCAGCGCCTCTGCTACTTCGCCCTCACCAACACCGAGATCGACGCATCCACCGCCCTGGCCTGGGGCCTCATCGACCGCATCGAAAACTAGACTTAGACCGAGCGAATTATGGCTATACTTCTATGGAAATTCTTCAAGAAATGGTGGCAACATGCCAGCAGAATCCTCTAAACCGCCTACTATTCCTGCGGGACGGTTCCGGGACAACTGCCTGCGAATCATGGACGAAGTAGATCGCACTGGAGAGGCTGTCATCGTCACCAAGCACGGTCAGCCGGTGGTCAAAATCGTGCCAGCACCCCGTGAAGAGGCTCGATTCATCGGCTCATGCCCCGAACTTGAAATCCTTGGCGACATCATGGCCCCTTCAGCCTCATCAGAAGACTGGGAGTCGATCAGCAATCCTGAACGTGTAGTCGATCCAACATTGCCTGCGATTCGGTGATTCTCCTCGACACCCATGTCCTGCTCTGGGGGCTGAAAGACGGACACCAAATCGGACCTCGCACGAGACGGCTGCTCGACAACTCCCTCGCCGAGGGAAACCTCGCCGTGTCGGTGGTCACATTCACCGAGGTGGCGAGACTGCATCGCAAGGGCGTCATCAACCTAGGCACCGCCCCGGACCTCTGGCATGAGAGGCAGCTGGCAACAGGGCTACACGAACTCCCGGTCACCGGAAAAATAGCGATTCGCGGTGTGTCGCTGATGGACTCTGGCTTTCACGGCGACCCTGACGATCAGACCATCGTTGCAACAGCCATTCTGGGTCGCCATGAACTAGTCACCGCGGATCGGGCTATTCAGGACTGGTGCAAACAAACTCGTGAGGTACAGATAGTCGACCCATCGAAGTGAGGTCGCTCACGAGAGCCGCTCTATGACGACGGCGATGCCTTGGCCGACGCCGATGCACAGGGTGGCCATGCCGTAGCGGCCCCGGCTGCGGCGCAACTCGTGGGTGAGAGTGGTGAGGATCCGAGCGCCGGACGCGCCAATGGGGTGTCCGACGGCGATCGACCCGCCATTTGGATTGACGATGGTCGGGTCGAGGTCAGGCCATAGGCGCATACAGGCGAGAGTTTGGGCTGCGAATGCCTCATTGAGCTCGACCGCGGACAGGTCGCCCCAGCCGATACCGGCCCGATGGAGGGCGGTCTCGGCTGCTTCAACGGGTCCGATTCCGTACAGGTGGGGCTCGACACCGGATACGGCCCGGGCCGCAATACGGGCGAGCGGCTCCCGGCCCATGCGCTGCATCCCGGCGTCGGAGGCCAAGAGAACGGCGGCTGCGCCGTCGCTCATCGGCGACGAATTGCCGGCAGTGACCGTCCCCTCATGGCAGAAGGCGGGGCTCAGCCCGGCGAGCGCTTCGATTTTGGTGTCGGGGCGGACGGATTCGTCGACGGCGAGGTCAACTCCGTCAACTGGGACGATTTCTGCTTCGAATTTCCCGGTAGACCAGGCCTCGTGTGCCCTTTGGTGGCTTTGGTAGGCGAATTGATCCTGCTCTTGGCGGGTGATGGCGTATTGGTCGGCAAGGATCTCGGCACCCTCACCGAGGGGGATCGTCCATTCTGGGGGGTGGCGGGAGTTGACGAGCCGCCAGCCGAGGGTGGTGGAGTGCATCTGCTGGTGGCCACGTTCGTAGGGCCGCTCCGGTTTGGGGACGACCCATGGGGCGCGGCTCATGGATTCGACGCCTCCGGCGATGCAGATGTCGGCATCGCCGACGGCGATCTCCCGGCTGGCCATGACGGCAGCTTCGAGCCCTGACCCGCAGAGCCGGTTTACAGTAACGCCAGGTACGGCGGGGGGTACGCCGGCTAGCAGCAGCGCCATACGGGCGACGTTGCGGTTCTCCTCTCCAGCGCCGTTGCCGTTGCCAAAGCACACGTCGCCGATGGGGGCGGGGTCGAGGCTGGGACTGCGGGCGAGCAGCCCAGCGATGGCGGAGGCTGCGAGGTCGTCGGGGCGTGTGCCGGCGAGGGCACCGCCGATCTTGCCGATCGGGGTGCGGACCGCATCGGCGATGTACACGTCACGCATTGGCGCGGATTTTCCGGTGTGTCAACGCCGGACAGCAGGTTTCAGGGCGGCTCATCGGAGGGCGGCTAGGGATGTATCGACGGCGGCGACGAGCTGGTCGATCTCTGCTTCGCCCATCGGGGTAGATATGGCTCCGGCGCCGCTGTAGATGAGCAGGATCCCGCAGTCGAGCATTCTGTTATAGAACTGTTTGAGCCGTTCGGCGGCGGCGGGGTCGGGGTGGGTCTCGCGGTGGTTGGCGGGCGGGTCGGGGCGCATGTGGATTCTGAACATGGAACCGGCACCGGTGACACTGGCGGGAGCGCCCAAAGTCTTGATGGTGTCGTTGATGGCACCGACAGCGAGTTCCGCGAGGCGGTTGACGTGGTCGATTTGAGCCTGGTCGTAGAGCTCCATGGCGGTCAGCCCGGCGGTCATGGTGACGGGATTGGCGGAGAATGTACCGGAGTAAGGCAGCAGGTAACTGTCGCCTAGGGGGTTCATCATCTCCATGATGTGGGCCCGCCCGGCGATGGCTCCGACTGGGAACCCACCGCCGATGATCTTGCCCATGGCGGTGATATCGGGAGCCAGGCCGTATTGCTGCTGGGCTCCGCCGTAGGAGTTCCTGAAGGTGATGACCTCGTCGGCCACGAGTAGGGCACCGTTGTGGCCCACCCATCGTTGCAGAGCGGAGGCGTAAGCGGGGGTGGCGGGGCACAGGCCGGCCCAGTGGGGCATGACGTCCAACAGGACACATGCAATCTCGTCAGCTTGGCGATCGAGGATGGCGACGGCCCGTTCCGGGTCGTTGTAAGGGATGACAACGACGTCGTCAAGGACGGGCTGCGGGGTGCCGTGGGCGACGGGAACCGATGCCGGGCTGTCGAGGTCACCCCAGTTAGAAGGTCGGGCGGTCTGGCTGACTTCGGCGTAGTCATAGAGGCCGTGGTAGGCCCCTTCGGCTTTGGCGACCTTGGTCCGCCCGGTGAAGGCCCGAGCGGCTTTGAGTGCGCCCATGACCGCTTCGGTGCCGGAGTTGACGAATCGGACCTTCTCGAAATTGGGGTTGCGGGAGCAGAGGTGCTCGGCGAATCGCACCTCCACCTCGGTTGAGAGTGTGGACGCGGTGCCTTTTCGGAGTTGGTTCGCGACGGCGGAGACGATGGCGGGGTGAGCGTGCCCGTGGATGAGAGAGGCCATGTTGTTGGCGAAGTCGATCCGCTCTGCGCCGTCGACATCGGTGATGCGGCACCCGTCGGCCCGCGCCGCGTAGAGGGGGTGGGGCTCGCGGATGGCGCTGTTGCGGCTGGCTCCACCAGGCATTACCCGCACGGCCCGCTCGTACAGGGAGCGAGAGATAGGAGTGCCGTCGGGCTCACCCATGGGCATTCCCCAGCGGGCGGGCCGCCTGAGCCGGCCCGGTTTCCCGAGGTGGCCGGTTGTCACAGATAGGGGCGGCGGTGCGGGCGGCGACGTCATCGAAGCGGATTCCGGGGGCTAGTTCGACGAGCTCAAACCCCCCTGGCCCAATGTCGATTACGGCGAGGTCGGTGTAGATGCGGCTGACCGCTCCCCGCCCTGTGATCGGGTATGAGCAGGACTCAACGAGTTTGGGCGTTCCGTCGCGGGTGCAGTGAGCGGTCATTACGAACACGTCCTTTACGCCTGAAACGAGGTCCATTGCCCCCCCAACGGCAGGAATGGCGTTTCGGTCGCCAGTGGACCAGTTGGCGAGGTCTCCGTTCGCCGCCACCTCGAGCGCTCCGAGCACGCAGAAGTCGAGGTGTCCGCCTCTGATCATGGAGAAGCTGTCGCCGTGGTGAAAGTACGACGCGCCCGCTAGGGCGGTGACCGGCTTCTTGCCGGCGTTTATCAGCTCAGGGTCCGCAGCCGTGCCCATGGGGGGCGGGCCCATGCCGAGCAGCCCATTTTCGGTGTGGAGGATAACTTCACGGTCCGCCGGGATGTGCTGGGCAACCAGTTCAGGCATCCCGATGCCCAGGTTGACGTAGGCGCCGTCAGGAATGTCCTTAGCGGCCCGAGCGGCCATCTCGTCCCTGCTGCGGCCCTTGATGGGCACCGGTGCGCTCATGGGTAGGCGGCCCCCTGGGCGACGAGCCTCGATTCGTGGGCCGGGTCGGGGATGCAAACGACTCGGTCAACGTAGATGCCGGGGGTGATGACTGTCTCCGGGTCGATGGTTCCGGGCGCGTCAACGGCGGCGGCCTGCACGATGGTGGTCACGGCCGCGGTGGCCATAAGGGGGGAGAAGTTGCGGGCGGTCTTGTTGTACACGAGGTTGCCGTGCCAGTCGGCCTGCCGGGCTTTGATGAGCGCGAAATCGGCGGTGAGGGCGCGCTCTAGCAGACAGGAGCGGCCGCCAAAGTCGCGGTGTTCCTTGCCGGTTTCGAGCTCCGTGCCGGCGGCAGTGGGGGTGTAGAAGGCAGGGATGCCGGCCCCGCCGGCTCGAATCCTTTCGGCGAGGGTGCCCTGGGGTACCAACTCGAGCTGGATGAGCCCGGCCCGGTACAGGTCGGGGAACGCCCGCGAGTTGGCGCTGCGGGGGTAGGAGCAGATCATCTTGGCCACCCGCCCAGCTCTGATGAGCGCGGCGAGTCCGACCTCGCCGGTGCCGGTGTTGTTGTTGACGACGGTGAGCCCGCTGGCGCCCTGGTCGATGAGGGCATGGATCAGCTCGATGGGGCTGCCCGCCTCGCCAAATCCGCCGATCATGACGGTTGACCCGTCGTCAATGCTGGCGACGGCTTGGGCGGGGTCGGCGACCCGCTTGTCGATCACGCCGGCCCGTTCGCTCAGGCCGGGATAGCGGTGAGCTCGTCGGCAGCGACCGGCTTAACGCGGTTGTAGTCGAAGAGGCCAGCCTCGTCGAACAGCACCCGGTCTTCGTAGTCGTCGAACCACAGCGCCTTCGGGTTGCGGCCCACGATGCACACCTTCCCCCGGTCGGGCGCTTCGGCGGCGCTGCGCAGGATCTTGAAGACGACGACCCCGTTCTCAGCTCCCGCAAGACCCGGGACGGGCTCATCGGTAACGGCGGACACCTCGGTCTTGCCTTTGTAGTGGGTGATCGACAGGCGAGCGTGGGCTTCCACCCCGGACAGTCCCTTCTGGGATTCGTTGAGGATCTGCCAGGCGTCCTCAATGGGCACGTTGAACGCTCGGTAGGCGACGATGTCGCGCCCGCAGAAGAAGTAGTGATTCTCGATGCCGACCCGCTTCAGGGTGCGTTGGAGAATTCGCAGTGCGTCGGGGTCGTTGTTGACGCCTCTGATGATGGGCGACTGGTTCTCCACGCTGATCCACCCCCGGGACACGACGGCCTCGACGGCCCGCTGGGTGCTGTGGTTCCACTCGTGGAAGCCGTTGCCGTCCTCGATGTAGTTACCGTCTTGGTCTTTGACCAGAAGCTCGTCGGGGTGGTTGAAGTGGGTCATCAACCGAAAACCGACGTCCGGATAGGTGTCGTGGAAGCGGTCCATCATGTCCAAGAAGGCGCTGTCGAATCGGTCGGGGTAGAAGGCCAGCTCCTTGGTGCCGAGCCGGATAGCCTCCACCCCGGCTTCGGCCAGCGCGGTGAACCAGGCGGCCAGCTTGCTGTTGGGCAGAACCATCGGGTCGCCCCCCGACAGGAGGATCTCGCGAAGCTTTTCCCGTCCGGTCTCAGGGTGCCGTCCCCCGTTGACCGCGACTGCGGCGTTGTGGGCTCGTATGTAGTCGGTGACCTCGAGTACCTGGGCCAGGCCTTTCTTCTCGACCGTGCCGTCGTGGCGCTCAACGGGTTTGCGGGCAATCAGTTCTTCCCTGTAGCAGAACCGGCAGTGCGCCGAGCACGTCGAGATCACGTATAGGAGGCCCATCTCGTACTTGTGGATCAGGCCCTCGACGGGGCTGTAGTCCATCTGGTTGCCGGGATCCTCCGCGCCGTCCAGGTTGAGCGTCTCATCGGGCGACGCTTTGACGAGTTTCTGGAGGGAGGGGCTGTTCTTGGCCATCTCGAAGAAGTGGCGGGTGATCTTGACCGGCATGCGGGATTCGATGTCCCGGTCGGTGTCTTTGATCTGGAGCAGCCGCTCGATTTCCGAGGGGCTGTAGAATCCGCGCATGTCCTCGGGGGCGGTGCCGCTGATGAACGGGTCGAGGCCGTTGAGGATCTCGCGGTCGTATCGGGGGTTCTCGACCGTGTCGAGAACCAGCCGCTCCCGTTCGGCCGGCTCGTATTTTGCCTTTGCCATGGTGTGCTCTGACCTCCGCTCGGATTGTCTCCCTGTCGGGCCGCCCACCAGCTAGTGTTCACTAGTGAACAGTATTTCACTATAACTGTACTATATTGCACATCCCATTGCACGCCGGAAAGGGGTAGTCATGGCTTCTGACGCGGACGCAGATCCCACTCCGCCGATGACGGTGGCCGAGCTGGTCGCCAGGGCTGGCGAGGATTTGACCCCGACCGAGCGGCGAATTGCCGAAGAAGTGGTTGCCGAGCCGACGCTGCTGGCTTTCGGGACGGTCTCGGACCTAGCCGACCGCATCGGCACCAGCCGCCCGTCAATCGCCCGCTTCGCCACCAAATTGGGGCTCGACAGCTACGCGGCTTTGCAAGACGTGGCCCGCCGGAGGGTTGAGGACGCCCTAACCCGCCCCCGGGACCGCATCCGCCGGGCCCCTTCCGGACAGCCGACCGACTTGGACAAGCTTGCCGCCGCCTTCGAGTCGGCCACCGAGTCTGCGGCCCGCGGGGAGATCAAGGCCATCGCCGAGCGGACGGCAGCCGCGGAGGCGGTGTGGATCGTGTCCGGAGAGACCTCTCAGGCCGGTGCCCACGCGCTGCGCAGCGGCCTGTCAATGATCCGCCCTCGAGTACACCTGCTCGACGAGCAATCGGCGGCAAGCAGCCTGGCCGGTGCCGGGCCGAACGACTTGGGTATCGCCATCGACTTCTACCGCTACCGCCGCTCCTCAGTCGCTGCCAGCCGGGCACTTGCCAACCTCGGTGTTCCCATCGCCGCGGTCACCGACAGCCCGCTGTCCCCACTGGCCGCCATGGCGGACGTGCTCTGCCAGCTGTCGGTCCCCGCCGTCGGCCCATTCGACAGCTCCGTCCCCGCGGTCGTCGTCGCTGAGCTCATAGTCGCCGAAGTCGCCACCATCACCCGAGACGATGCCCAGCAACGCATCGACCGCTTGGAGGCGCTCTGGGCCGAAACCGACACCTTCCTGCCCCCCGACTAGCCCGCGACTCAACCTTGTTGCCCCTTATTTGTCGCTGGGCGACAGAGGGGCGCGCTCAACCTGCCTGATGGCCGGCGTCTACTTGGACGGCGGGTGGTCTGTATCGTGGGCGTTCGGGTTTTGCGGGCTGGCCGTGCCAGAGGTCTGGTCGCTATGTCGGTCTGCGATGCCCGGGGCCGGGCGGGGGACTCGGCCCGGTCGGCGTGTCGCCGCTTGGCGCTGTTGACACGCTTTCCGGTCGAGCCCCCGCCCAGCTACCCAGGGAGGGGACCCTGGTTGCCTCTATTCGACGAACGTTGAAGCGGGGTAGAACTCGACGTTGACCCATTCGCCGTTCTGCGCCTGCTGGATGGTGTAAGCGCCGGAGACGGTTCCGGATGGATCGAACACGAGCGGCCCGGAGGCTCCTTCGTAGTTGATGTCGTCTCCAGAAGCGAGGGCGTCGCGGCCCTCAGCGAAGGTCGACACCGGAGTGCCGCCGTCGGACACACCACGGATGACTGAGTTGATGCCCGCTCCGTCGCATTGTCCGCTGGCCTCAAGGGACAGGGCCACCAAGGTGACCATGTCGAATGAGTTGGGGGCGAACGGAGCGCCTGCGCCGGGATACCGCTCCTCGAATGAGATGAACTCGGGCAGGGATGGATCGGCGTCAGCGAACTCGACGAAGGCCTTGTCATTGATCAGTTCGGCGCCGACGGCGTCGAAGATCTCGGGCACGGCCAGGTCGGCGGTGAACAGCCACTCGCCGTCGAACCCGCCGGCGACTGCCTCCTTGATGAGGGTGACACCTGATTCCTGGCCGCCGGCCAAGAAGATCGCGTCGGGGTCGCTAGCGAGCACCGAGGTCAGTTCGGCCTGGTAGGACGGCTGGCCTGGGTTGTAGACGACGAAGTCGGTGATGTCGATCCCGGCTTCCTCCACCTCGGTCCTGGCCACCTCGGCCGGGGAGATGGTGGATTCCTCGTTCTGAACCATGAACGCGACCGATCCGTAGCCCCTGGTGGAGAGCCACAGGCCCGAAGCGGCACCGTCGCCGAGGTCGGAGGACACAGTCCGGTAGACAAAGTCGCCGCCGAGCTCGTTGAGGGTGATCGTCCCCGCGTAGGGCGACATGATGACCACTTCCTCCCGCTTGGCCAGATCGACCAGAGCGACCATGATCCCCGACGTCGGTCCCAAGATGGCGATTGCACCCTCGCTCTCGATCATGTTCGTCGCCTCTCTGATGCCGGTCTCGGGGTCGCCGCCGGTGTCTGCGACAACAGTGCGGATGTCGCCGCACACGGTGCCGCCGGCCACGTTGATCTCCCCTACGCCGAACTCGATGGCGTCGGCAACGATCTTGCCAAACTCGCCGAGCTCGCCAGTGAGGGGCACAAGCACGCCGATGGTGACCTCGCCGCGGTCGGCGGGCTCATCAACGGGTTCCCCGCCTTCAGACGCATCGGGTGCCTCGGTCGGCTCAGGGGCCGTTGCCCCATCGGTCGCTTCGGGGGCTGCGGCAGTCGCTTCGGGCGCGGCTTGTTCGGCGGGGGCGGCGGGGCCGTCTCCGTCGTCGTCGTTGCCGCATGCCGCTGCGATCACAGCCAGCGCGAGCATGGCCGCGACGAGCCGCAGCCATCTGGGCGTTGTCGGTTTCATTTTGGTTCCTCTCTTGGTGGGGGTTGACTCCACGTCATTTCCTTTCTCTGGGTAGCTGACTTGACGTCAATTGCTTCTTTTCGGGTTGTTGTGTGGAGGTCTTTCGACTTCTTCTCGGCCCTCGAGGAGCAGCTCTTGGAGACGGCCCGGTTCGAGCAGTTCTCTGCTGTCGAGCTCGGCGGTGCTCCTCCCGCCTTCAAGCAGGCACGCCCTGGTAGACGCGGCGAGGATTTTCTCCGGACTCTGCTCGACGACCCAGACGACGGCCATGCCTGCGGCTGCGAGCTCGCTGACCCATTCGACCATGTGGGCGACAAACAGGGGGGCGAGCCCGGCGGTCGGCTCATCTAACAGCAGCACCTTGGGCTCGGCGATCATTGCGCACGACACGGCGAGGGTTTGCCGCTCGCCGCCTGAGAGGGTGGAGGCCCGCTGGTTAGCCCTGTCAGCGAGGATGGGGAACCGGTCGAAGACGGCGTCGGTGCGGGCAGCGGCGCCGGGGAATGCCAACGATGCGACCCGCAGGTTGTCGCGAACGGTGAGTTCGCGGAACACGTTGTGGTCCTGGGGGACGTATCCGACGCCTCGGCGGGCTATCTGCTGGGGGGCGAGCCCTGCGATGTTGTCGCCGTCGAGCGTGACTGAGCCGCCGGTCGCGGGGAGATGTCCGGCGATGGTCTTCATGAGGGTGGTCTTGCCAGCCCCGTTCGGGCCCAGCACGACGACGATCTCGCCAGCAGAGACCTTGAGGTCGACTCCGTGGAGCACAGTGACTTTGCCGTAACCCGAGACCAGCCCGACCGCTTCAAGCTGCATGGTCTTCTCCCAAATAGGCGGAGACGACGGCCGGATCGCCGCGGATGTGCGACGGCGGCCCTTCGGCGAGGAGCCGACCTTGGGTCAAAACGAGGATGTGCTCGGCGATTGCCAACAGGAAGTGGAGGTTGTGTTCGACGACAACCAGGGTCATGCCTTGGCGGTGGAGGCCTGCGAGGAGATCAGCAAGCCGGTCTTGGAGGAGGGGGTGTACGCCGGCGGTGGGCTCGTCGAGCAGCAGCAGAGTGGGGCGGCGGATCAGCTGACGGGCTACTCCGAGCATCCGGAGCTCGCCCCCGGACAGGTCGCCGACTGGCTCAGAGGCCCGATCGGCCAGCCCGACTTGGTCCAGGATGTCGCGGGCCTGCTCGACGAGGCCGGCCTCGTGGCGGCGCCATTTGCGGCCCAGCGCCGATCGGAGCCTCTCGCCAGGGCTGGTCGCGCCTACGACTACGTTATCGAGCACCGTCAGCGATTCGAATGTGCGGGGTGTCTGGAATGTGCGGCCGATGCCGTGCTCGGCCCTCTGATGGGAGCTGGCGGCGGTGATGTCGTTCCCCTCGAACACGATCGTGCCGGCGTCAGCGGGCAGCACCCCTGTAAGCAGGTTGAAGAGGGTCGACTTGCCGGCCCCGTTGGGTCCGATGAGGCCGACGAACGAGCCCCGGTCGATTTGGAAGCTGAGCCCGTCGTCGCCGCCGAGTGCCTGGATTCCGGCGAACCGCTTTGATACGCCATTCACCTCCAGCAGCGACCCCAGCTGTGTCGGGACGCGGGCGTGGTCGCGGCCGGTCATGTACTGGCCCTGACTTTCCGCTGGATACGGTCGAACGGCTGGTAGCGGAGCACTGCAATGAACAGCACGCCGGTGATGATGTGCTCGACGGATGCGGCGATCTGCGCGGAGCGGACCGTCTCGAATGGCAAGGCGCGCACCACTTCTTCGAAGAACACCAGGCCGAACGCGCCGAGCATGGCTCCGTACACCGACCGCTCCCCGCCAAGCACCAGCGCGATCCACACGACGAAGGTGACTTCGGCGGTGAACAGCGACGGCTGCGCGAGGGTGGTGAACATTGCGTACACGGCGCCGGCGAGTCCGACGGGAACCGCCGAGATCAAGAACACCTGGCGGCGCATGTCTGCTGAGGGCTTGCCGGACGACTGGGCGGCGACCTCGTCGTCGCGGATGGCGTCGAGGGCCCGCCCGTAGGGAGAGGCGAGCAGCTGTCGGAACGCTGCGAGGGTTACGATCAACAGGAGGGCAGCGGCGCCAGCGAACACGTACTTCTCCTCGATCGGCCCCCAGTCGCCGAACGGCCGATGCACATTGGACAGGCCGACGGTGCCGTTGCCAATACGCCGCTCGTTCAGCAGGAATGAGTGGAACACCTCGGCAAATGCGAAGGTGGTGAGCGCGAGGTACTCCCCTCTGAGCCGCAGCGTCGGCCAGCCGGTTAACGCGGCAAACCCAAGGGCAGCGATGCCGGCCAGTAGGAACCCGGCCCACCATGGCCAGTCGAGGCCGAACGCGTACTGGTCGAGCCCTTTGGGGGGCGGCTGGGTGATGATGGCGTAGGTGTATGCGCCAACCGCGAAGTACGCGACGATCCCGAAGTTGATCATCCCCCCTCGGGCGTATTGGAGGTTGAGTGCCAGGGTGACGACGCCGAAGATCGACCCGATCGTCGCGACGGTGATGAGCAGTTGTGGCCAGTTCATGCCGCTCTCCTGCCTGCGAGCCCCTCGGAGCGGAACAGCAGGACGATTATCACGATGGAGAACGCGACCAAGGGCCGGTACCCGGCGGGGATCCAGTAGACGGACACGTCCATGGCGATGCCGATGATCAAGCCTGAAGCGATGACGGTGTACAGCGATCCGAGGCCGGCGAGGATGGCAACGGCGAGGATCTGGAGAATCTGGGCGAACGGCAGGTCGGTGGTGAGGGTGGCGATTACCGCGAGCATCACGCCAGCGAGCCCGGCCAGGCCCGACGACAGCAGCCAGGTGACCCTGGAGGTGGTGGCCACGTCCACCCCTCGAGACGCGGCCAGTTCGGGGTTGACGGCTCTGGCTCGGATCGCGAGGCCGATGCGGGTGCGGTTGAGGAACAGGGCCAAGGACACCGACACGGCCGCGGCGAGGGCGACGACGAGGATCTGGTAGTCGGTGATGCGGATGCCGAACGGCTTGTAGCTGGTGGCGAGGCCGATGTCGAGGGTTCGAATGCCGGTGCCGACCAGCGCGTCGATGACACCGCCGATGACGAACGCGACGCCAGTGGAGGTGATCAGCAGCACTGCGGGGCCGCGGGAGCGGATCGGGTCGTAGATCGTGCGGGCGATGCCCAGACCGATAAGGGCGGTGAACACGACGGCTGCGGGGCCGGCGATGAGGATGTGCCATCCCTGCGATGCGTTGAGCCACCAAGTGGCGAACGCTCCGATACCGAGCAGCTCGGCGTGGGCGATGTTCAAGAACCCCTCGACCTGCCGGGTCAGCGAGAACCCGATCGTGGCCAGGATGAGGAAACATCCGGTCACGACCCCGGCGGTCAGGTATTGCAGGAACAGCATCGCCTCTACCTGTCTCGCCCTAGTCGTAATTTCGGACTTCGAACGTGACGGCCCCGCCGGGGCTGACCCACGGTCCGTGCGCCATGCCGGGCGGACGGCAGGCGTACATTCCGGCGGTGAACGTCTGGTCCAGCGTCAGGTCGTGAATGGCACCCTCAACCAACCAGAGCTCTTCCCAGAAGTCGTGGCGCTGCACCCCGGCCGCCGACGTGTCCGTGCCGGGCAGGAACTTAAGGAGCCTGGTGTACGACCCGCTGGCCGGGTCTCTCGAGAGGGTTTTGCTGTAGAGCCCTTCGATACCGGCTTCTGGTTCCCAGGGGATCAGGTCGGGGTCGAAGAACTCGAATTCTTGTTTTCCCATGTCAGTTGTCCTCCAAGACGTTGATTACGGAATACGAGGTGGTCAGGGAGCGGGCGGTGACCGGGTCGCGCAGCTGCGCGGTGAAAGAGGGGTGGAACTCGAACTCGCCTCTCGCAGGGATGGTGCCGGACAGGATCACCGTGCCGGCCATCGGCCCGCCGAACCGGTCCTCAACTAGGCGCAGCAGCTCCTCCGGGGGTTTGAGGGCGGCGACCGGGCCGGCCTGATAGGTGTTCTGCGAACCGACCGGGGTCCACGCTCTGAACATGAGGTCGTCCCAGTGGTCCTCAAGGTCGCTGAGCCGCCACACGTCAGCGGAGAGCACTTTGGCGCAGCTCTGCTTGGAGGCGGCCATGTCCACGGTTTCGAGGGCCCGGTCGGTGTGGTCTGACGCCGCCGCGACCCACACCTCGCTATCGGCGACCAGGAGGGCGTATTCGACCTCGCCGCACGATGAATCCGTTGCCACCTCGATTTCGGTATCGGTGGTGAGCCGGTCGGCACCGAGCACGAAGTACGAGGGCACCTCGTCGGGCGGAGCGATGCCCTCCTCCTCCAGCTTCGCGATGTACGCATCCACCGAGGCGGCGTCTCTGGCGGTGTAGCCGGCAAGGATTAGCCGCTTGGCGGAGAACCGGAGCGGGGTGCCATCGTCGGTGCGGAACACCAAATCGTTGCCGGGCTCGCCCAGCAGGCGGCGGTCGGCGAGAGCCGGGAACCGATTCCGGGCGTCGGCGGGCCCTTGCAAGTCGATTTGGGCGGTGGCGGTGCCAGGGTCGTCGCCGAGGGATGCGAGGGTGGTGCCCCACGGGTCAATCACCGCGGAGCGGCCGCACAGCGCCGTCTGGTATCCGGTCTGCCCAACGCCGTTGCAGGCGACGACGAACGCCTGGTTCTCGATGGCTCGAGCCCGCAGCAGCGTTGACCAGGCCTCCACCCTTGGGTGCGGCCACGCCGACGCGATCAAAAAGCCGACAGCGCCCATCTCGGTCATGCGACGGAACAGCTCGGGGAACCGCAGGTCATAGCACACGGCGAGGCCGAGACGGCCCAACGGCGTTTCGGATACAACCACGTCGGTTCCCGCTGTGAGGTATTCCTGTTCTTTGCTGCCGTAGCCGAACAGGTGAATCTTGCGGTATCGACCCAGCTCGCCACCGTCGGGGCCGAACAGGACCGAAGTGTTGTAGAGACGGTCGCCGTCTGCTTCGATGAGTGACCCGGCGTGCAGGCAACTCCCGGTCTCGGCAGCGAGTCCGGCGAGCCGCTCGAGCAGCTTCGGGGTCATGTCCGACGCAGTGGAATATCCGTCGAACGAGAAGTAGCCGGGATACCACACTTCCGGGAGGATGATCAGGTCGGATTCGGCAGCAGCGCGGATCTGCTCTTCGGCCGTTCCGATCAGGTCTGGGCCGTCTCCCGTCTGCACCGCGGCCGGCAGCTGTATGAGCGTCACCGAGGTCATTGGCCGTCTCCTTGTATTCGGGCCTGGTTGAGCCAGGCGAGCACCCGTTCGGGGGTGAGGGGCAGTTGGTCGACGAACACGTCGCCGACGGCTGATAGAGCGTCTTCGACGGCTGCGGCGATAGCCGCGCCGGGTGCGATCGCGCCGCCCTCCCCCATGCCTTTGAGGCCGCCGATGGTGTGCGGAGATGGGGTCTCAAGGTGGGCGACCTCGAAGTCGGGCATGTCGGTCATGGTGGGGATGAGGTAGTCCGAGAAGGTGGTGGTCAGCAGTCGGGCCTCGTCGTCGTAGACGAACTCCTCAAACAGGGCGGTGCCGATTCCTTGGGCGACGCCGCCGAAGATCTGTCCCTCGACAATGGTCGGGTTGATCATCGGCCCGCAGTCCTCGGCGATCGCATAGGACAGAACCTTCGTTTTGCCGGTAAGCGGGTCGATTTCGACGGAGGCCAGGTGGGCGGCGTTGGTGTACACCCCGGTGCCGGGGTCGGCGTCGTATGTACGCGACGCCTCCAGAATCGGCTCAACCCCGCGAGGGAGGGACTCGGGGCGCTGGTATACGAGCCGGCAGAGCTCGGCGATCTCAATGGACGCGCCGGGCGACCCCGACACCGAGAGGCAGCCCTGGCCGATCACGATGTCGGTGGGCGACGCCTCGAAGCGGTGGGCGGCTACCTGACGGAGCGTTTCTGCCACCGCGTCGGCTGCTTTGACGACTGCCCCGCCAGCGAGCACCGCGGAGCGGCTCGCGAATGTGCCAGCCCCATAGGCCACCTGGTCGGTGTCGCCGTACTCCACCCTGATGTCCTCGATGCTCAAGCCGAGCCGGTCGGCGGCTATCTGGGCGAGAGTGGTCTCGAGCCCTTGGCCGTGATCGTGGATCGACGCGGACACGACCGCTGTACCTGTGGCATCTAGTCGGACTTTGGCTGTCTCGTACCCGAACACGATCGGCACACCCCGCTGCTGGAACTCGCGGGTGGTGTGAGCGGTCTGCTCGGTGAACACCGCCAGCCCGATCCCGAACAGGCGCCCTTCGGCCCTGGCCGCTGCTTGATCGGCGAGCAGCCGGTTGTGGCCGCCAACCTCAAGGGCTTTGTCTAGCGATTCGGGCAACGACCCGGAGTCGTAAACCAACCCGGACGCGGAATGCCAGGGGTAGTCGTCTGGGCCGATGAGGTTGCGGCGCCGTATCTCGGTCCGATCAGCGCCCCGGTGCCTGGCGATTCTGTCCATGAGCCGCTCGATGGAAAAGCACGCTGCGGGACGGGCCACGCCCCGGTACGCCCCGTATGGAGCCTTGTTGGTGCAATAGGCCGTGCCGGTCACCGAGTACTCCGCGACCCGATAGGGGCCGGGGAGGATGCCCATGGCCATCCCGCAGTCCATGGTCGACGTCCACGGGAACACCGAGTAGGCGCCCATGTCGACCGCGATGTCGGCCTCGAGCGCCAAGAGGATCCCGTCGTCGTCGAAGTAGCCAGTCACCCGGTGGCGGTGCTCGCGGGAGTGATGGGACGCAATGAAGTGCTCGCGTCGGTCCTCCACCCATTTCACCGGTCGGCCCAGCTCACGGGCAGCCAAACAGCAGGCGACCTCCTCGGGGTACAGCTGCGCTTTGACGCCGAATCCACCGCCCACGTCGGGGGAGATCACCCTTATGCGGCTCTCTGCCACCCCGAGGGCGTCGGAGAGGCCGGCGCGAATCAGGTGTGGGATCTGGGTGGTGGTCCAAAGTTCGAACAGCCCGGAGCCCTGGTCGTAGCGGGCGACGCACGCTCGCCCTTCCATCGGGATCGCCCCGTGGCGGGCGTTGCGAAGCTCGACGGTCACCCGGTGCGCGGCGGACCCGGCCGCCTCCTCGAACCCGTCGGTCGCCATTGAGCGGCGCACGAACGCGTGGCCGACCCACCCAGAGTGGACCGGCTCCCGGTCTTCTCCGAGCACGTCGTCGAGCCCGGCGACCGGTTCCAATGGGCGGTAGGCAAACGTGACGTGCTCGGCGGCGTCTTCGGCGGTATATTCGTCGTCGGCTACGACCATGGCCATCGCCTCCCCGGCGTACCGGGTTCGGCCCACGGCCAGGATGGGTTGCGCGGACGGCTGAAACCCCTCGTAGGCGGACACGCAGCGGATCTCCGCACCGGCGAAATCGTCGCCGGTAAACACCGCCCGCACTTTTTCGCAAGCGAGTGCCTCTTTGACGTCGAAGTCGCAAATGTCGGAGGACGCTTCGTCGGAGCGGACGAACTTGGCGGACAGAGTGCCGGGGAAGTCGACATCGGCCACGAACCGGCCCTGCCCTTTGAGCAGACGTCCGTCCTCCACCCTCGGAACCCGGGCGCCGAACAGTCGGGGCGACGGGCCGCTCATCTTCCGCCTCCCGCGGCTTGATCGAGGGCTTGTTCGACGGCGTCGACGATTTGGTGGTAGCCAGTGCAGCGGCAGAGATTGCCGGCCAGCTGCTCTCTAATCTGGTGGCGGGAAGGCGTGGAGGCCACCTCGGCGGCAATCTCAGTGACGGTCATCAATAGCCCAGGGGTGCAGAACCCGCATTGGAGGCCGTGGCAGTCTTTGAACGCCTGCTGAATGGAGCTTAATTCCTCTCCATCGGCCAGCCCCTCCACTGTGCGCACCGACGACCCATTGGCCTGGGCTGCGAGCATGAGGCATGACCGGGCGGATGCGCCGTCGACGAGCACTGTGCAAGACCCGCAGTAGCCGTGCTCGCATCCGACGTGCGTGCCGGTCAAACCGAGCACGCCCCGCAGGAAATCCGACAGCAGCATCCGCCCGTCGACCTCGGCAGTCTCGGCCCGCCCGTTCACCTCCACGGCGATCTCAACCATCTGGCCGCCCCTTATCGCGGCGAGCCAGGGCCTCGCCGGCAGCGCGGAGCACCTGGGCGTATACCAGCTGCTTGCGGTGCGCTGTGGACCCGTGTGAGTCACCGACCGGATCGAATGCGTCGCGAGCCACCTCCGCAACCGCCTGCGGGTCTTCAGTGGCGATCAGGGCTTCCTCAGCCTCGGGACACCGCACCGGCCGGTCCGCTACGCCAGCCAGCGCGACCCTCGCCTCACCGATTCCGCCGGAGCCAGCGGCGCAGGCGACCGCGGCCACCACAACCGCGAAATCGCCGGTGCGTCGCTGGAACTCCGAGAATCCCCAGTTGTCAGCGAATCGCGAGGCGAACCGGACACTGACTACGAGCTCGTCAGCCTGCCGGCCCGTTGTGAACACCGTCTGAAAGAAGTCGTCGCCACCCAAACACCGGGCCCCGGACTTCGACCGCAGATCGACCGACCCGTCCAACGCCAAGAGCACAACCGGCCACTCAGCCGACGGGTCGGCATGGGCGACACTTCCTCCGACGGTGCCCCGGTTGCGTATCGCTCTAAACCCGATGAAGCCCGCGGCGTCGCGTGCCATCGGCAGGTGCCGAGCGATGTCAGGATCTGCCTCCATTTGCCGATGCGTCACGCGGGCACCCACCGACACTGCGTCGGGCTCGGTGACAATCAAGTCCATCCCTCCTACAGAGCCCAAGTCAATAACCTCGGCGGGGCGGGCCAGCCTTAGATTCAGCATGGGGATCAGGCTCTGCCCGCCCGAGAGGACGACGGCTTCGTCGCCGTAGGCGTTGAGCAGGTCCAGTGCCTCCGCCTGCGAGGACGGTGCGTGATACCTGAACTTCGGCGGCTTCATGCTGTTCGCATTTCCATGCGCCCCCCGGGCCTGCTGATCGTCCTGGCAGGCATGGGGCCAGCCCCGAAGGGGAAGGGCCAGCGACCAAGCCCGCCAGTTCAGGCAGTCAACCACAGATCAAATATGAAATCAAATATTGGATATAGTTGATCGGAGGTGGTAAGAATTCGGTTAGGGTGTCACCGAGGCACCCTTGTAGCGATAGGCAAAGCGTGCCGACGGATCACCGCACACTCGAACGACAAGGGGGAATACTGGAAGTGGCTGAACAAGCAGCGTTTGCGTCAGCCCCACCAGTTATCCAACCCACCGTCCCAGAGATGGTGCTGCTCTATCTCCGCAAGCTGCTCGTCACCGGCGAGCTCGCGCCAGGAGACAAGGTCCCACTTGAAGCCGTCGCACGGAGTTGCGGAGTCAGCCCCGTGCCGGTCAGAGAAGCCCTCAAGCAGCTTCAGAACGAGGGAGTGGTGGTCAACGAGCCGCGCCGGGGCTACTGGGTGACGACGCACTCGCAAGTCGAGTTCGCCGAGCTTCAGCACATCACCTCTCTCCTAGAGCGAGAGGCGATGGCGCTGGGAGCGCCCAGACTCACCGACGAAGACATCCAGCAGATGGACGACTACCGGATCAAGATGGAGCGCGCCCTCACCGAGGGCGACCTCTGGACCACCAACGTCGCCCACCGGGAGATGCACTTCGTCCCCTACCGGGCTTCCGGCATGCCCCGGCTCGTCAAGGAGATAGAGCGGCTGTGGGAGCACACCGACCACTACCGCGTTCTCTACCTCCACAAGCACAGTGACGTCCAGGAGGTCTCCCTGGCCCAGCACCTCGACCTCATCGAAGCGTGCCGGACTAAGGACCCGGACCGGGTGATTGAGGCGATGCGCATCCACCGCGAATACGCCACCGCCACCATCACCCCCGGCCTCCTAGACGAGGACGGCAACTAGGCGCCCCGCTCTGCTCCGCTGCAACAACATCGAAAAAGGAGCAACAAGCCATGCGCTTCGGAGCCTGGATCCCTTCCTACGCCTACCCGGGGCTCGACTACGAGCGGGCCCGCCAAGGCACCGATACCTTCTCCAAGAAGGCCAACGACTACGACATTGACCTGTGGGTAATCGACCACCTCCTCCACGCCCCTGGCCTCTACGGGATGCCTTGGCTGGAGCCCATGACAGTGCTGACCCACGCCGCCGCCGTCGCCCCTGACGTACAGATGGTCGGAACCGGCATCCTGGTGGTGCCCCTCCGCCACCCCGTTGTACTGGCCAAAGAAGTCGCCACCATGGACTACCTCACCGGCGGCCGCTATCAATTCGGCATCGGCCCCGGCTGGTACGGTCCCGAGTTCGAAGCCACCGGCACCCACATCAGTGAGCGGGGCAAGCGCACCGACGAGATACTCGAAGCCGTCCGTCTGCTCCTCACCACCGACGACGCCACATACGAAGGCGAGTTCTACTCATTCGACAGCGTCACCATCGACCCCCGCCCGCCCAGAATGCCCAATGTGTGGGTTGCCGGCGGGTCCCGCATCCCCGACGGCACCTTCGACAACGACCGGCCCGTCCTCGCAAAAACCGTGCTCAACCGCATCCTCGGCGCCGACTGGTGGCTGTCGCGCTGCTCCGGCCAGCAGCAATGGGTCCACAACGACTGGCAGGTCATCAAAGATGCCGCCGCCGCTAGAGACTCCGAGCCACCCCGATTCGGCCACTGCAACTTCATCTACATCGTGGACACCAATAACCCTGCCAAGGCCCGCGAAGAGCAGCACATCTACTTCGAGCAGGCCATGGGCACCCACCGCACCCGCGACCACCTAGAGAAGAGCTACTTCTTCGGATCCATCGACGAGATCGTCGACCGCCTCCGCGACCTCAAAGACGGTGGCTGCGAATACATCGTCCTAGGGCCCACTAGCGACGACCCCGAGCAGCTCGACCTGCTCCACAACCTCGTAATCCCCCAAGTCAATGGCTGATGGACTCCTTGTAGCTAGAAGAGGCTGGGGATGCCGAGCTCGGTGCCTCCCGTGACGGGGAGGGTGGCGCCGGTGATGTAGGCGGCTTTGGGGGAAGCGAGGAAGAAGATGGCGTAGGCCACGTCTTCGGGCTCGCCCATGCGGCCCAGCGGGTAGCGGCGGCCGAAATCGTCCTTTTCCTCGGGGGTCATCGAGGCGGTGAGGTGCATGGTGTCGATGGGGCCGGGGGCCACTGCGTTGACCCTCACGTGGGGGGCGTACTCGGCGGCCAAGTCCCTGGTCATGGCGATCACACCGGCCTTGGCCGAGGCGTAGGCCACATGGGGGGTGGTGAACCGCAGGGCGGCGATGGAGGCCACGTTCACCACGTTGCCGCCGGCCTCGGCCAGCGCGGGGTAAGCCCGGCGGATCAGCAGGAAGAACGAGCGCAGGTTGGTGGAGAGCTGGTCGTCCCACTCTTCGGGAGTGATCTCGGCGGTGGGCTTGAGCACCCAGACCCCGGCGTTGTTCACCAGCACATCGAGTCGGCCGAAAGCGGCCAGCGTGTCGTCGATGATCGCATGGGCGTCGTCGGTGTCGCCCACATCGCCACCCAGCCGCAGCGATAGGTTTTCCACCTCATCCAGAGCCTCAACATCCTGATCGGCCCCAACCACCACCGCTCCCGCGTTGGCGAACAGCGCGGCGGTGCTTCGGCCGATCCCCCGAGCCGCCCCGGTGACGATCACCACCTTGTCGGCGAACTCGGTCATGGCGCTGTTACAGCCGCTCGATGATGGTGACGTTGGCCTGGCCGCCGCCCTCGCACATGGTTTGCAGCCCGTAGCGGCCGCCGGTGCGCTCCAGCTCGTTCAGCAGGGTGGTCATGAGCCGGGCTCCGGTGGCGCCCAGCGGGTGGCCCAGGGCGATCGCCCCGCCGTTGACGTTGACCTTCTCGTGGGGCACGTCGTGCTCGCCCATCCAGGCCAGCACCACCGAGGCGAAGGCCTCGTTGCACTCGAACAGGTCGATGTCGTCGATGGTCATGCCGGTACGGGCCAAGGCGTACTCGGTGGCCGGGATGGGGCCGGTGAGCATGTAGATGGGGTCGGCGCCCCGCACCGAGAGGTGGTGGAAACGGGCCCGGGGCTTCAACCCGTGATCGGCTACCGCCTGCTCTCCGCAGATCAACATGGCGCAGCCCGCGTCGGATATCTGGCTGGACACCGCGGCGGTCAGCCGCCCGCCCTCGATCAGCGTGGACAAGCCGGCCATCTTCTCCAAAGTGGGGCCCCGCCGGATTCCCTCGTCAAACTCCAGGCCGGCCAGGGGCAGGATCTCATTTTCGAAACGGCCCTCGTCGGTGGCAGTGGCGGCCCGCTCGTGGCTGGCCAGGGCGAACTCTTCCATCTGCTCTCGGCTGATGTCCCAGTGCTCCGCGATCATCTCCGCCCCCCGGAACTGCGATACCTCCTGGGTGCCGTAGCGGTCCACCCAGCCATCGGAGCCGGTGAAGGGGTCGGGGTCGGTCACTCCCACATGCTCGGCCACGGTCATGGCCGCGCCGATGGGGATCATGCTCATGTTCTGCACGCCGCCGGCCACCACCATGTCGTTCACGCCTGCCATCACCGCTTGGGCGGCGAAGTGGACGGCTTGCTGGGCCGATCCGCACTGGCGGTCGATGGTGGTGCCGGGAACGTGCTCGGGCAGCCCGGCGGCCAGCCAGGCGGTGCGGGCGATGTCGCCGGCTTGGGGGCCGAGAGCGTCGACACAGCCGTACATCACATCGTCCACCGCGGCCGGGTCGACACCGGTGCGATCGAGAAGCCCCAGGATTGGATGGGCGCCCAGATCCGCCGGGTGGATCTCCGAAAGGCTGCCGCCCCGCCGCCCTACCGGGGTGCGGACCGCGTCGATGATGTATGCCTCAGCCATGGCTGCTCCTTGTTTCCCTTGCAGAAATCATCGCGGCTCACGGGGCAGGCCGAGAACCCGCTCGCCGATGATGTTGCGCTGAATCTCGTTCGATCCGGCATAGATGGTGTGGGCCCGGCTGTACAGAAACGTGCGCTGCCAGGAGTCCAGCGAGTAGTCCTCACCGTCGGCCGCCACCGCCAGCGCATCCGCCCCCCGCACGCCCACCATCAACTCGCCCAGCGAGCGGTGCCAGTTGGACCACAACAGCTTGCCGATGGACATCTCCGGTCCCGGCACCCCGCCGGCATCCACCACCGTCAGCATCCGCAGGTTGTTGTACCGCATGATCTCCAGCGTGGCGTAAGCCTGGGCCAGCTCCTGGCGGACCACCAGATCGCTCGCAGTGCCATTGGCCCGAGCTTCGGCCAACAGCGCGTCCAACTCTTGGCGGAAGTAGGTCTGCTGGCCCAGCGTGGACGCCCCCCGCTCAAAGGCCAGCGTGCCCATGGCCACCTCCCAGCCCCGGCCCACCTGCCCCACCACCAGATCGGCATCGGTCACCGCGTCGTCGAAGAACACCTCGTTGAACTCGGTTCCGCCGGTGATCTGCACGATGGGGCGGATCTCGATCCCCGGCTGGTCCATGGGCACCAGCAAGTAGGAGAGCCCGGCGTGGCGGGCAGAGTCCGGGTCGGTGCGGCACACCACAAAGCACCAGTCGGAATACTGAGCCAGCGAGGTCCAGATCTTCTGCCCGTTAACCACCCACCGATCGCCGTCGAGCACCGCTTTGGTGCCCACGTTGGCCAAATCCGACCCGGCATTGGGCTCGGAATAGCCCTGGCACCAGAACTCATCGCCCGACAGGATCGGCGGCACAAACCGCTCCTGCTGCTCGGGCGTGCCGTAGGCCACCAACGTCGGCCCCAGCAAGGTGACCCCCATGTTGGGCAGCCTTCCCGGCGCCCGGGCCTCCACATAGGTCTGGTGGAACAGCACCTGCTCCGACAAGCTGCACTCCCGGCCCCCCAAGTGGGCGGGAAAGTCGATACCCAGCCAGCCGCCGTCAGCCAGTTCCCGTTCCCAGGCGATCTGCTCCTCAACAGGAATGTCCTCTTGGCCCATGCCCCCCCGGCCCCGCAACTCGGCAAACTCCCCCACCAAGTGCTCCTCAAGCCATGTCCGAACCTCGTCGCGGAAGTCCCGCTCAGCCGAAGTGAGGTCAAAATCCATCTGCCGAAAATCTACCGGCGGGCAGTTGGATTGGACGACCCGCCGTCCAGGTCGGGCACCACTTGGCGACACACCATCAACGCTTGAGATTTGTCACAATGCTGGGGTGATCATCAAGGCTTTCGCGAAAACCGCTCAAACCAAGGATCGTCGTGAACAAGCCGGGATCGGTGCCGAGAAGCAAATGGCCTTCTATCTAAATCAAAGTTTCGGCGAAGACCACGAAGTCCTCGTGCTGCACGGCCTGAGGCTTGAGGATCTCAATCAACCAGAACACAATGGCTCCACTGGAAGTTGTCAGATCGATCATCTGCTGGTGCATCGCTGGGGGTTCTTCATCATCGAGAGCAAGTCGGTGGTGGAAGAAGTGCGGGTCCGAGATGATGGCTCCGGCGGAGACGAGTGGGCCCGGAGATACGACGGCAAGGAGCTTGGTATGCCTTCGCCAATCCAGCAAGCGCAGCGGCAATCGGATTTTCTGCGCAAGTTCCTCCAGCGGCACAGGGAAAACCTCCTTGGAAGACAATCCTTCGGGTTTCGCACCATGGCCAAGGTCGTCAACGGGACAGATCAACGCGGCTTCAAAAATGCACCGATCCAGCTCATGATCGCCGTATCAGACAGGGGCAAAATCAAGCGGATCGGTGGATGGAAAGAGCCCAGCGAGCCATTTCAGGTCTATGTGGCCAAAGCCGACCTCGTTACCGGCAAGATCGCTCAGGAGTTGGAGCGGCACCGTAACGGCGCAAAGTCGGACAGCAGAAGGAAACATGGCGACTACGGGGTTTGGAGTATGAAGGCAATCGAAGTTGCGCCAGTAGCTGAGTTTCTCGCCGCGCAGCATGTGGACCGCTCAGCAGCGGCGATTGTGCGACCCAACCGGGCTGCTCCCATTCGCCATCGCAGAAAACCTCGATCCGGTGACATCAGAACTGGACAGCCAGCAGGGGCGAGTTGCAAGTACTGTGGATCTGTTGCACTCACCGCACAATCGGGCAGGTATGGCCCCTACTGGCGGTGCCGCAAATGCGAGAAGAACACTGCTATGCCCAGGAAGTGTTCAAAATGTGGGGCCGACAAGAGACGGGGCAATCGAGTTCTGATCCGCAAAGACGAGAACGCGTACTGGCGTGACTGCAAGGTGTGCGGGACTTCTGAAGCAATATGGACTGAGGTCTGAACAGCAGTCAACTTTGCGAAACTGGGTATCCGCCAATAGAGCTTACGGGTACCCGCCGGGAGTACGCCGGGTGGCCGATCTCACGATTCTGTGGTGAGCAGGCCGCCGCGACGCCGTATAGTTGTGACCGTGGGCCAAGATCATCTGATCGAGCCATCCACCGGTGTCGTCAAATTCGATGAGGCGGAGCCCGACCGGCAAGTCGACAAAGCGGCAGAGGAGGCGTTGACTCTTTCCGACTTCGATGCCGACATCGGCAAAGGTGCAGCAGCCGACCTCTCCGACTGCACCTTCTACGCCAGCACGGAGGAGCTCATCGCAGGATTGAGCAAACTGGCTGAACACTCAAAGTCCTAAGCCCTCCGTCAATGCCAACCTTTCACACGATGCTCGCGTTCGAGCGCGACTACAAACGTCTGAGTCCGCAGCAGCAAGCGCAATTCGTCGATTGCCTCAAGAAGTTCGTAAGCGATCTGCAAGACATGGAGGCCGGCCGTCGGCACAATGTCAGACAGGATTAAGGGTAAAGAGAGTGCAGGGGTTGGCAGGGATCTATGGAATCGCCTGGGCATCCAATGGGAGGGCGCTGTTTTCCTGGGGTGAGGAACAGGTTCCCGGCAAGCGCCACATCGTCTGGGCCCGCATAGGCGGGCACGAAATCTTACCCTGAGATCAGCGTTCGCAAGGCACCAGACTACGACGACTGCTTCTCCGTGGTCTCAAATCAGGCCTCCTCGGCCCGTACCTGGATGGTGTGCCAGCCGGTGGCGCCGTCGGGGGCCGGGTTGCTGATCTCGGGGGTCTGGGTGGTGCTGGTGCCGTCGGTGGCCCGCACCCTAACTTGATGCCGGCCGGGGGTGGCGTTCCACGTCACCATCCACTGCCGCCAAGAGTTGATAGTGGTCTCACGGCTGAGATCGGCCTCCACCCACGGCTCTTCGTCCACCTGCACTTCCACCTTCTCGATGGCCCGACTGGGCGCCCAGGCCACTCCGGCAATCGCCGTGGGGCCAGGGTCGATCACAGAGTCCCTGCGGGGTACGTCGATGCGGGACTGGGTCTTGATCGGCCCCTCTTTCGACCAGCCGCGGGGGATCCAGTAGCCGTCGAACGCCTCCCAGGTGGTGAGCTCGATGTCTGACAGCCACTTGGTGGCCGACACGTAGCCGTAGAGCCCGGCTACCACCAGACGAGCGGGGAAGCCGTGGGAGATGGGCAGCGGCTCGCCGTTCATCTGCACGGCCACCATTGCCACCCTGCCGTCGAGCGCTACCTCGGTGGGAAAGCCCGCGGTCCACCGATCAATGGAGCGGCCCACGATCTGCGTGGCCCCCGGCTGCACCCCGGCCTCGTCCAGCACTCTGGCCAGGGGAACACCAACCCATTCGGCATTGCCCACTAGCCGACCGCCTACAGAGTTGGACACACACGACAGGGTCACTTGCTCTCGAACCAGGCCAAGGTCGAGCAGTTCGTCGAAGCTGATCTCCACCTCTCGGTCCACCATGCCGTGGATCTGAAGCGACCAGTCGGCGGGGTCCACCTGAGGGTACGAAAGGGCGGTGTCGATCAGATAGAAGTCCTCGTTGGGAGTGATGAGCGGGGCGATTCCGGCGATGTGGTCGAAGTTGGGCTCGCCTACCGGCTCGGCAGTGACCGAGGGAGTGGGCTCAGCGGTGGGATCGGCCGTCGGATCGGCTCCGGCCTCGGCCGTGGCCTCCGGCGTCGCCTCAGGGGTGGCATCTGATTGCACGGGCTCTGCCCCCGCCTGCGCGGTGGGAACCGGTGTGGGTCGGGCAGTCGGTGTCGCGATAGTTCGTCCTTGGAGGGCCTCGGCAACTCCCTCACGAGCTCCTTCCACGGTGTCGCGCCGCCGCAGCCATCGCCCGAGCAGGCCACCGGCCAGCGAAGCCCCAGCCATGAGGCCTACCGCTCCTACGAAGCGGCGCCGGTCGTTGAACCGGCCCCGGCCCACCATCGGCACCCGCTGCTCTTCCGTAGGTTCTTGGGATTCGCCCGATGGAATTGCCGCCAGTGCAAGCGCATACAGACTCAAGAACACCGCGATCCCGAAAGCCCCTGACACCAGGCCCGTCATCCATCCCAAACCATCGCTGGACAGGGGGTTGCGGGCCGCAGCCCACCCGCCAACAACGGCGAAAACCACGAGACCGGCGGGCATCACCCACCAGCGCTTCCGGGAGGGCCAGCCCAACACCGCGCCGAGCAGAATCGACACGATGACGATGCCCCACACCAACGCCGGCTTCTGGGCGCTGCCGAGGGTGTCGATGGACCAGCGGGCAATGAAGCCGGGGGTGATGTCCACGATCTCTTCAGCCACCGAGACCACCAGCGACGGGATCTTGCGGCTCAACCCCGACAGGATCTCGCTCAAGCCCAACGCGGCCCCCGCGGCCACGAGCCCCGCGGCTATCGCCTGAAACGGTGAGATGGCTGCTCGCCGCACGGCGGATGCGGCGACTTCGGATTCGCTCATTGCTGGATTCCGATCAGTTAGTGGCCCCGGTGCTCTTCATCCGGTGGTGTGGAACTAAGGCTATTGTGATTTTCCGCCCCTTGGGCCATTCGCCCACTGTTTGGAGCCAGAATATGGCACTCACGCTAATCACCACCCAATGACGCCGTTGGAGGCCCTGGGCGTCGACCAGCGGTGGCGGGAACTGGCCCAGAGTCAGGCAGGACAACTGGGGCGAGTGGTGCAGGTGGACCGTGGTGAGTGCGAGGTGATTACCGACGAGGGCCAGATCCGAGTCTCGTCCGATTCCCTTCGAGCCCAGGACGATGTGGCCCCGGTGACTGGCGACTGGGTCACCGTCGTTCCCGACCTCGACGACAGCCCCGTGGTGGAGCAAGTGCTGGAGCGACGCACTCTGGTGGTAAGGCGAGATCCAGCCGAACACGCCCGGGCCCAAACGCTGGTGGCCAACGCCGATGTCGTTGGGGTGGTACACGGGCTCGACCGGCGCATCAACCCGGCCCAGCTGGAGCGCTTCTGCGTGGTTGGCTGGCAATCGGGCGCGGCATTGGCGGTGATTCTGGCCAAGGCCGATCTTCGCCGCCATCCCGAGCGGGATGCCGACAAGGCCGTCGTTCTGGCCCCGGGGGCAACGGTGGTGATCACCGCCGCGCTGCGGGGCGAGGGGCTCGACAACCTGACCGCCCTGCTGGAAGGGGGCCGTACTATGGCGCTGCTGGGACCGTCGGGAGTGGGCAAGTCGACGCTGATCAACGCGTTGGTGGGCGACGAGGTGCAGGCCACTCAGGAGGTGCGGGCGGGCGATGCCCGGGGCCGCCACACCACCATCGCGCGGCGTCTCATCGCGCTGCCCGGCGGTGGATCGATCGTGGACACGCCCGGCATCCGAGCCGTAGGACCGTGGGATGCGTGGGAGGGGTTGGCCGCGGCCTACGCCGAGATCGACGCCCTCGACCACGAGTGCCGCTTTGCCGAGGATTGCTGGCACCAGGGCGAGCCTGACTGCGCGGTGGCCGGCAACGTGGACCCTGGCCGCCTGCGGCGCTACTTGGAGTTGGCCGAAGAGCTGGCCGACCAAGACCTCGACCGGGCCCGACGACGCCGCAGATAGCCCCCTCCGAGCTGCGTCAGCGGGCTTCGGCCTCGGCTTGGGCGCGAAGGCGGGTTTCCTCCTGCTCCTCGGTGCGAGCGGGAAGGTGGTGGGTGAGCCAGCCGCCGTCCACGAACAGGGTGTGGCCGGTTATGTAAGAGGCCTCGTCGCTAGCCAAGAACACCGCAGCGTCGGCGATGTCGCCGGGCTCGCCGAATCGGTTCAACGGCACCATTTCGGCCAGCGATTTCTCCAACTCGGGTACCGCCCGCAGACCTTCGGTCATGCGGGTCTTCATGTAGCCAGGTCCCACCGCGTTCACCCGGATGCCGAATTCTCCCAGCGCCATGGCCCCACTGCGGGTCAGCGAGATCACCCCGGCCTTCGAGGCAGCGTACGCCGGCGTCTGGGGGTTGCCCTCCGCCCCGAGGATGGACGCGGTGTTCAACAACACGCCGCCATTGCCTCGCGCCACCATGTGGCGAGCCGCGATCTGGTTGCACAAGAACACCCCGGTGAGGTTCACGTCGATCATCCGGCCCCAGAACTCGTCGTCTATGTCCAAATACTTGGGGGAGTTGGCGATGCCGGCGTTGGCCACCATGATGTCGAGCCGCCCGTGGCGCTCCACCACCCCGTCCACCAGCGCCTGCACCGACGCCCGGGCCGACACATCGCAGAGGGAGGTCTCCACTCCCAGTTCGCCGCCCACCTGCTCCATGGCCGGCTCATCGACATCGGCGATCACCACCACTGCGCCCTCGGCGGCGAACTTGCCAGCGATGGCCTCTCCCAAGCCGTTGGCCCCTCCGGTGACTATGGCCACCCGTCCCTTTAGGCGATTGCTCATAGCGACATCTTGGCAACGACTCCGGCGGTGGCCCAACGCAAACGGCGCCGCGATGTGAGCAGCACTACACGGGATGCGCTAGAAAACCCGGATGCCGAGCGCAACGCCACTAGCCGACAAGACCGCAGCCATCACCGGAGGGGGCGGAGGCATCGGGGGCGGGGTCTCCCGGCTGTTCGCCGAGGCAGGTGCTGCGGTGGTGGTCAACGACATTGATCCCGAACTGGCCAGCGCCGCGGTGGACGACATCACTGGGGCCGGGGGGCGGGCCATTGCGGTGGTGGGCGACATCACCGACGCCGATGTGGTGGCCGAGTTCCACCGGGCGGCGGTGGAGTTCGGCGACGGCCGGGTGGACGTGCTGGTGAACAACGTGGGCGACTACCGGCCGGGTGCGGGCAAGTTCATCAGGACCACCGAGGCCGACTGGGACGCCCAGATCAACATCACCTTTCGCCATGTGTTGCGCTGCACGCATGCCTTTCTGCCCACCATGGTGGAGGGGGGCGGCGGCACCATCGTGAATGTGTCCACGGTGGAGGCGATGCGGGCCATGCCCCGAATCGCGGTGTACTCGGCGTCCAACGCCGCCATCATCGCCTTCACCCGATCCATCGCCCTGGAGATGGCCGACCAGAACATCCGGGTCAACGCCATCGCCCCCGACATGGCCGTCACCCTGCAAACCCCGCTGGACCAGATGCTGCGGGAGCGTCCCCTCGAGCAGGTAACCCGGAATATCCCCCTGCGCCGCTTCGGCAACCCCGACGACTTCGCCGAGGTGGCCCTGTTCTTGGCCTCCGATCAGTCCCGCTTCATGACCGGCCAGACCATCCCGGTGGACGGTGGCACCATGACCGCCCAGGGCTGGTACCGCCGCGCCGACGGCCGCGGCTTCACCAACCTCCCCGACTCGCCCTAGCCGCCAATCCAGAGACCCTTTCGCCACACGCCACCGGCAAGCATCGCTCTCAGATCAATTGTCGTCGAACCCGCGAAACGAGTTCGCCCACGTGCTCACTAAGGAACTCGACGGGACGCAATGTCTCGTCCTGTGCCATCTGGCCCGCAGACTCGGACACATATCTAGAGCGCTGTCAGAGGAAGCCTAAGCACCCCTAGGCACACGTCAGCTCCAGCTTCCGCAATCGGATGGTCTGAGGATCAGAGATGAACGATCGCTTTCAACTAACCAGCGAGATTTGGACAACAGCCGGCACGGCCGCCCACGACTCTGCTCCTATCGCAGTCGCCGCCAAGGATGGATCAATTCCCTAACGCTGCCTGGAGGACAACCCCCGCTAGGGCCACTGCGGCCGCGATGGCGGCGGTTCGGTCAACGGGCGGCGACATGCTTCAGAGGTTCGGATCAGCTTCGGCTGGCAGTCGAGAATGTCTCCTGCACCCAGTGTGACCAGATATCGGCCTATTTCGCGGTTGAAACTGTCGCAGCCCTCCATATCATTATTTCCACTTGTTTACTACACCGATGAAGTTTGTCGCGCGCGGCTACTGCCCCGCTCGATGTCCGAAACTGAAAGGGGCATGATGGCTGATCTGATCGCACAGTTCACTGCAGCAAAATCGAGGGTGGAAGCGACTGACGCCGACAAGCGCAACGCCGCATGGGCGCACCAGCAGGTGCGCTCCCACCTTGAGTCCGATCCGCAGCTTCAGTCGTGGGGCATCGACACGGTCTTGATCGGGAGCTACAAGCGCCAAGTAGCCATCCGCAAGGTCAAGGACGTAGACATTTTGTCCAAGCTCCCCCTTATCCCAACAAGCATCGCCCCAGTGCAACTGTTGGGTCACTTGCAGAATGTGCTCAATATGGCTTTTGGTGCTACTCGTGTGGTGGCTCAGGACCGTTCTATCAAGGTCGACTTCCCGCAGTGTGGCCTGGCAGTGGACGCAGTGCCTGCACGACCAGACCTGGGTGGCACCGGTCTCCTAGAGATCCCCGACCGGTCCGGAGGCTGGGAACTCACCAATCCGGAATACCTCACGACCCTCACTACAGCAATGAACGAGAGCTACAACGGGGAGTACGTGCCGCTGGTCAAGCTCATCCGCCAGACACGCCGCTACCATTTCGGCGACGCTCGCCCCAGCGGGTTCTACTTTGAGATCCTTTGCTACCACGCGGCCAGCGGCGGCCTGAATCAGGGAAGCTTGGCTGCGCTATACACCGCTGTCCTGCGCAGCATCTCCGATCAATTGCGAGCTGCTGCCGCGGGCATGCCGCCCTCTGACCCGACCATATCGGGGGCCTACATTCAGACACGCGCTTCAACTACCGAGATGCAGGCCGCCGCCGCAAAGGTCGCCGTGCTGGCATCCAAGGCTGAGGCGGCGTTAAGCGCAGAGCAGTGCCCGTCCGCGAAGAGCTTCAGAGAGATCTTGGGGAAAAACGATGACGGCGAATGGGTCTTAGAGATGCCCGCGGGATGCAACGAAGACGGAACTTCAAAGTCTCTGGTGTCCGTCAGGCCGGGTGACCGCACAATCCCGGCCGGCGGCGACCGGCGCTTCGCTAGATGAGTGTCCTCTCTGAAAGCTTCGCTGCGGCACGAGAGGAATTCATCGAACACCTCTGCACCCTCGGGTTCAAACTTGACGATGACTGCCAGACTCTTGTTGGGGACATCGAGGTGGACGGACGTCCCATTGAGCACCAGATCAGCGTGGACGACGGCTTCCCTATCGCCCAGCCCCGAGTGTCCGCCCCGCAAGCCGATGAAGGCCCCTCGTGGCACCAAGAGGCCGATGGGAGGCTCTGCCTGTGGGCCGAAGAGGACGCTTCAGACTTGCCGTGGGTCGACGCTGAAGCCGTGTTAGAGCGGGCATTGCAGTGGCACGCCGCCAACACCGCTGGCTGGCCCGATGACTCGCCTGACTTGGACTTGGAGAGATACTGGAAGCGGGACCTCAAACATCTCATCCTCTACCCGGACCTCGAGCCCCTCACCGGCAAGCCATGCAAAGGGAAGCGGAGCAGTTCCAACATCTGGAGGATCTCGGAGGGTAGGGCACAGCGGAGGTCGCGTTTCTTCGGAGCGGCCGTCGTGGACATAGGCGAACTGAAGCGCCCGTTGCGCTCCTTCGACGATATCGCTGCTCTACTGGGTGAAGAAGAGGCGGTGGCACTTCGAGCCGGTATCGAACAAAATCAGGTCAAGGTGCTCATGGTCCGCTACCGGCGGGGACCCCACGAGGCAGCCATCGGCCTCGTGGCCCATCAAAAGGATCCGGACAGGCTGGTAGCAGCCCGAGCCGCACACGAGGGCGAATCCACGCTGCGCCTTCGAGCGGGCATAGACGCCGAAGCGCTTTTCACGAAGTCAGCGGCGATAGTGGGGGTCGGCGCCATCGGCTCGCTGGTGGCTGAGATGCTCGCGCGCTCCGGCATCGGCGCACTCACCCTCATCGACGAGGATCTCGTGACACCGGGCAACTGCATCCGCCACGTGGCCACCCACAAGGCCGTCGGACGACCAAAGGCCGAGGCCGTCAAAGACCATCTGGTAAGGGCACGAATCGCCGCACCTGAAGCCATCACACCATTCAACGGAAGCCTGAAAACCGCAGAGGAGGTTGAGCACCTCTTCGCTGGCCACGATCTTGTGATCGATGCCACCGGCGACGGGCCAGCCACGGCGCTGATCTGTACCGCTGCCAAGATTCTCGGCAAACCCTCAATCACGGTCTGCTTGCAGCGAGGCGGGACGGTCGCGCGAGTCGACCGGTTCCCGCTGGACGACGGGGAAGCCCACAACGACCCACTGCCGCTAGGAGGCCCCAAGGGCGAACTGCGGGAACCGGGATGCGGTGACCCCGTCTCTCCGGCACCGCCTTGGGCCTGCTCTACTGCGGCGGCGCGAGCTGCGGGAATGGCAGCTGACCTTCTCGCTAGCCGTAATACGTATCCACCGACGATCATTGACGAGTTGATCCGAGAACCAAACAGCCCGCCAGTCGTTGGAGACGCACAGTGAGGAATGAAACCTGCCAGATTTTCGTAGACCTCTCGGCGTGGCGAAACGCTGTAGCGGTTGCGTCGAAGCAGCTGGAGGTCGAGACGGGAGGCATCTTGTTGGGCTGTCGCCACAGCACAGACATCTATGTCTCCGAGTTCGTTGAAGTGCCCGATAGAGCCTCTACCCGAAGCAGCTACGTGCGCCGCGAAGCCGATGCCGCTGAATTGCTGGAAAGCCGCATTGGGGCGCACCCGGAGGGATCACTGAACGGCTACGTGGGAGAGTGGCACACGCACCCAGAGCGCCAAGGGCCTAGCCGAACCGACCGAAGCCAAATCAAGAAGATCTCAAAGCACAGCTGCGACGAAGTTGCCCTTATCGTCGTCGTCTACGACCCCTATGCCTCCCAGTGGAAGCCTGCCGGGTATTGCGCTAGATCCGGCAGGGCACGTCGGGCGGCCATCAAGGTGCAAGCAACCGACGATCCTCCGACGGGGGGAGCCAAACCGGAGAGGCCGAAATGAACAGGCCTGCCGGCCGCGCCCGGACCGCGTCACAAATCTCGGGCTACTACTACCAGCATCTCGTGGCATGGAACGAGGCCCTAAATGCTCTCAGACCAAGCAGCGGTGCCATCGGGGTCACAGTCGAGCACCCCGAAGCCGGCAATGTGGACGACATAGTTATACACCGGCGCGATGGCCCGGACTCTTTTATCCAGGTGAAGCACGCCGTAGATGCAACAACCCCCGTCGGCCACAAATGGCTCACAGCCAAGAGAACAAAGAGCATGACATCGCTCAGCCTCTTGCAAAAGCTCCACCGCAGCTGGCACGACCTCGCAGAACAGGGCGACCGACCCGAACTCCGCTTAGTCACAGACAGGGACATCGACCCCAACGATCCCGTCATGAGCCGGATCGACCGCAACACCGGACTGCTTGTCCCTGGCATCAACCACAGCGCTGCAGTACAGAAACGGGCAGAGTGGGCGGATCACTTAGGTATCGCCGAAGTTGAACTTTTGATGTTCCTGCACAGCCTTCGGATCGAAACCGGCAGATCGATCCTCGCCGAGAAGGAGCGTGCCGCGACGCTCATGCACGCCACGGGCCTCAACGACGACCAGCAAGCCATCGACTCGGCTATCGGATTACTAACGGATTGGGTTCTGCGCCGCGAGCGCAAGCTCACCAATGAGCAGTTGTTGGAGTGGGCATATGAGCGCATAGGCCACCGAACTGAGCAGGGTGCCGTGGTCGTCATCGACGCCATCGACTACGACCCCCACCCTGGCGATGCCGTAGAACGCATCTGCTTCGTCGGGGACTACGACGGCGACGAGCCCTTCGAGCGCCGCCAGCTGCGCGATCCAAGCAAATGGCCTCGCATCCAGTCCGAAATCGAAGAAGCTGCGTACAGGCTGCGCAGCGCTGGCGTTCGGCGGGTCATACTGCGCGGCGCGATGCGACTGCCCACCTGGTTTGCGGCCGGCGCAGCTTTTCGCGATGTGACCGGCTTCGGCGTCGCCGGAGTGCAACGGGGCGAAATCTGGTCAAGCGACAAGATAGGTAAGGCCGTCGCGCTGAGTATTGACACCACTCCACTGGACGAGGAGGCGGACTTGGCCGTGGCCATAGGGATAGCCGCCGATCCAACGGACGAGATCCGCAACTACATCGCATCAACGGAATTGCCCATCACAAGCCTCACCTCCATTCTCCCTGCAGGCGGGCCGAACCCTGCCGCAATCCCTGACGGGCCATCTGCCGCCGCAGTAGCCGTTGCCGCGCGCGATGCTATTCGCAGGCTGCTGGCAACAAACCCCGCCGAATCCCGCATCCACCTCTTTCTGGCCACACCCGGCGCCCTAGCGCTGCTGCTGGGACACCGCTGGAACGCTATGCGCCCAACCACGGTCTATGAACACCTCGGACCAGGCAACGGCTACGCACCGACCATTCAGATAGCCGGCTGACCGCAACGGTCACACCGCACCAGAGTGAACTCGGAGGTCTTGGTCGACCGAGCCCACGACGCCCTTTGGAGCCCCGGCGGACCCCCAGACACTTAGCCAGTGGCCTCCAGAACTCCGACAACTATCGGCTCAGAATACTCTTAACCACCCTCCGAAAGCCCCGCCAACTCAACCCAACACACGAATCAGAGCCCGACGTCCCAACTTTGCCTCATAGGGCCCCTAGTCTTAGCCCCTTGACTAGGAACTTCGCCCTCGGGGCCGGAGATCCACAAAGCTGTCACACCTGCCTGCGATGATGCAGGAAGAATATCGCTCGCACGGCTCGAGCCCAGATGACTCATCACTAGGAGTAGGACTATGGAGGCAACGGGAACTATCCCCGAGCAAGTCCAACTTGCCGAGCGGCTGAACAACCTCCACCAGCTGCTCTATACACGGGGGGGTATCCGCCCTTCCAACGCAGCGGTCGAAGAGCTCGCAAAGCTCCTACTGCTCAGCATCGCCGCACGTCGGGATCCCGAACTGCAAGTTGGCGACCATAGACTCGCTGCTCTTTTGGATCCGGGAGCCGTCCGAGCGATGACAGATCTCAAGTCGCTGAAGGAAGCGTTCTCGGTGGTAAATGCACTACCCGACCTCGGCAGGCGAATACCAGGCGGCGGCACCCAATCCGTCTGGCCAACTGACGAGCCCCTGCGCATAAGCCGATGCGATGTGCTCGCCGAGGCACTGGAACTTCTAGCTTCCACAACGATCGGCACAAAGAAGTCACATGACGTACTGGGAACCGCTTTCGACGTCTTCTTGCGCGGTCGATACGAGCATGCTGGAGGTCTCGGAACGTACCTCACACCAGATTCGGTCGTGAGCGCCATGGTGAAGGTCGGTTTCGACCTGATCGATCCTCTCGATGCTGAGACGTCTTGGCCAGTCATGGGAGACCCGTGCTGTGGCAGCGGACGCTTCTTGGTCGGTCTCATCGAGGAGGCCGTCACGCGCAACCCAGACATTCATTTGGATCAGCTTCGGCAAGCGGTCGTGGGAGCGGACCAGTCGGCTGCTTCAGTTGCTATGGCCAGAGTCAATTTACTCGCCTACGGATTGAACTCGCCTGAAGTGTTCACGGTTGAAGATTCGATTACTGACGCTTCCCTTGACAGCCTAGGCGGAAAGATGCGACTGATTCTCACGAATCCACCTTTTGGAGACGGCAAGTACGACTCCCTGCCCGGTATTTCCAGGACAGCCAGTTTCTTTGGTGGCCTGCATTCCAAGGAACGTATCGACCCGTCCCTCGCGTTCGTCGCCCGCTGCGTCGAGCTTCTCGCACCAAACGGAGTAGCTGGCATCATCCTTCCTGATGGAGTCGCCGACGGCCCCCACATGAGGGAGTTGCTCCTTGAGACTGATTGCCTGTTCAAGGAGGTAAGTGTCGAAGGCGTCGTAAGCCTGCCATCAGTGACATTTGCACCCGCAGGCACGACGGCCAAGACCAGTGTCCTGTTCCTTCGCAAAGGGGAACGAAGGTCGGGCCGAGTCTTCCTCGCTCGTGCCGATCACGTCGGCTACATCATGAGAAAAGGAGTCGTTGCAGCTGACCCTGAAGGGGACGATCTGCCGGGTATCAGTAAGGGCATAGGCCAATTGCTCAAAGGCGGCTCAGCAGAGAAGAAGGTCGTCTCAGTTGACGGTGGAGCGATCACACGAATTGATGCCGCCACGCTCGACCCCGAGGCTCTTGCGGCCGCAGCGCAACTCAGGGAGGTGGGCGGTGTCCCATTTGCCAAGTTTCTGAGCGCGGTGAAGAGGCGCCGCGCAGATGTCCAGGCGTCGATTCCGTTCGTTTCAGTTCTGCACATAGACGAATTGGGAAACGTTGACTGGATCAAGGCGGATAGCTACCGACCCACGACTCCCGGCCTCATGGCACGCGGTGGGCAGATAATTGTCTCGCTACTAAACCCGGCGAAGTTTCGGGCAACAGTCATCCCTGAAGACCTCGACAGGGTGCAATGTTCGGCTGAGTTCGGCATATTCGAATCGAATATCAATCCGTATGCAGCGTTGGCCCTGCTCCAGTATCCGTCTGTACGAGCACAGGTCGCTCCGATGGGTCGCGGCACCTCTAGCTCAAGACGACGGATTGACAGAGAAGACGTGCTGGGGCTCATTGCACCGCCATTCGACGAGGATTGGGTAGACAAGACGGGGCGCGAAGTACGGGACGCCTTAGAAGCGGTGGCTGAAGCTAGGACAAGGCTCACTAGGGCCTACAGCACAAGTTGCTGACGACTTAGTCAACACTCGGCGCATTTGGATCTTCCTCACTATGACCAGCCTCAAGTCTCAGCATCTCAACCAAGGCATCAATGTCATAGTCGGGGAGCAGCTCGCGGAGCGTATCCAAGTCGGGAAGTAGGTCAGCCGCACTCGTGAGGCGGCTGGGTCGAGCGTTCCTGACATAAGGCATGGCAATAGTCCGGCCCCGCACAGGTCGGACTTCCCCGGTCGGTGGATGGGCCCACTCTATGAGGAAGTCATCATCGACTCCCAGGCCATGAATCCGAGCCTCAAACACCTTGACCTCGCTGAAATCCAGATTGCCTAGGGTGTTGACCACGACATTGTCGTCGTAACCCACAGGCGGATGAAGCTGAAGATTGTATTTCTCAGCAGTTCGCGACTTGATGTAGTCCTCTAAGAGATTCCGCCAAGCTGTGTCCTCTTGACCATCCAAACACCATCCCCTGACCCTGAGGACCAAAGGGCGATCGCTCCCATCGGCATGAACAATCCGATCGAAGAGCAGGTAGAAGACATTTGGAGAAGCCAAGTACTCCTCAGACGTTGTCAGCTTCCCTGCCTCCACCCGCTTCGCATCTTGAGCAAGCGTTCCCATGTTGTGGTTCCATCGGGGTCGATCCACCCCCGAGATGATTGCCGCACTCTTCACCTCGGATCCGTCCATTAGGTCTAGACCCTTACCCTTGAAACCCTGACCCGGCTCGGCTAACAGAATGGATGCCACATGTTGCGCGATGTAACCGGTACCAACCTGCGAAGACTGGCCGGTTAGCGCCGCCCACTTCAGCAGATCACGCCATTGCTTGACGAAGAAGTCAACGAAGAGATCTTCGAGCAGCTGGCGCCGGTCCTCTACAGAAAGTTGCCCGAGCAGCTCTCTACGGAACTCAGCCGCTCGACGCAGGGCGTCTTCAACCTCAGGCTTCATCGTGAGCAGACTTCCACACGCAAAGGCACTGCTACTTGCTAGCTCGAAAAGGCAAACAAGTCACCATTGCCAAAAGGCACACCACACTCAGTCGAGGCCGTACTGGGGTAGGCGGCCGTTGGCGATCATGGTGAGGCTGCCGGTGCCGGTCTCGTCGGGGTCGTCGGTGGTGACGGTGACCGGGGCGATGCGGTGCATCGGGGTGAACACCTCGCCGGAGGCCCTCACCACGTCGGCGGGCTGGCTCACGTCCCAGATCTCGTGCTCCAGGTAGGACTCGCCCCGGTACACGCCGAGGCCGAGCTCGTCGTTCCACCCACCGCTGTAGCCCAGTCCGGCCATGTCCACTGCCGATCCCAGCGGGGCCGAGCCCAGCCGCAAAGAGCGCCCGTCGCAGAGGCTTACCGCCATATCGGCCGATGAGAACCGCCGGGTGCCGGCGAAGAACTCCAACGACAGATCGGCCTGGGTCACGTGGCGGTCGACATCGGGGGCATCCCGGTCTCGGATGAGCCCGGTGAGGTATACCCGCTCGGGGCCCCGCTCCATGATCTGCACGTGGCCGGCCCGCCGATTGGTCGAGAAGAACAGGAAGTAGAACAGCGCGCCGGCGTCGCTGTGCTGTCGGGGCGGGCCGGTAACCGGCTCGGGGATGCCCATGGCGGGGCGCACTCCCCAAGAGTGATCTCGACCGCCCCACCAGTTGGCCACTTCGAGGCGCTCATCGCCCGCCTTGATCCAGCCGTCTACCACACCGACTTGATTGAACCGCTGATAGTCCTGGGTCACACGGCCCCGCTCCCGCTCCACATGGGGCTTCTCGATCTCGGGAGCAAGCTCGGCCCGCCACACCAGATCACAGGCGATGGAGTGGTCGCCGGGGGCCAAGATCATCCGGAGCTCCTCCAGCGGAACCGTCGGCTCGACCCGCATCGGCCCCACCTCGGGCTCCAAGCGGGGACGCAGCGCCCGCGACGCTCTCAGATTGTGCTGGGTGCCACCCCGTACCATCACCACCCCGCCGTCGATCACGTTCATGTTGTTGTACGACCCCATGGTGAACTGCACCGCGGCCTGCCCCGCCGGGTCGTAGATCGCAAACCAGTAGCGGTCGAAGAATCGGGGATCAGACGTGCCGACGTGTTCGAACGGCTCGGCAATCTGGTGCCACAGGGTGTCGTCTAGGGGTCCGAGCATGGCTACTTCAGCCTTTCTATCGAGTCGGCCAGGTAGGCCCGTACCGCGGGGGACGGCACAGGCCCGCTCATGATCTCATCGGTGAGCCGGGCCCGGAGGTCCCGGTGATACTCCTCGGCCGCAGCCAAGTGGACCACCCCCGGCACGGCTTCGGCCAGTTCCGCGGGTTCGATGCCCAAGACCTCTTCCAGCGCCCTGATGTCGGTCACCAGGTCGGGTAGCACCTCGGGCCACCGTGTCGCGACCCGCTCCAAGGCGGCGGACGCGAAGGAGATCTGCTCCTGCACATAGGGGTCAGACACCTCGGGCGCGGCCAACTCCACCAGCACCCGGCGGGCACCCTCAATCTGCTCACTCAGCGTGGGTCTCATCTCAGCTCCTCCGCGGTCTGGGCCAACAACACATTCCCTAGAAGTCCAGCCCCGGCCCACACCCGAAGGGTGCGACCGTCACAGAAGCTGCGCACCCCTGTCATCACGATGGCCACCAGCTTGTAGTTGGCGAGAACCTGCCAGAATCGCACCGCATTCCGGTCGACGGTCCGGCCAGTGCGAGTCTCATAGGCCGACAGGAGTTCTTCCGCCTCCCAGCGGCCGGGAATCTGGTGCTCAATCCGACGAACCGGATTCGTCACCCAACCCAAATCCTCAGCCGGGTCTCCCAAGTGGACGGTCTCCCAATCCAGCAATACCTGCACCTGGTGGCCGTCGAACAGCACATTGCCCGGCTTGATGTCACCGTGGACAACGGTGATCTCACCGGGATCCGGCCGGTTCCGCCGCAGCCACTGCTCAATCATGGCCAGCAACGGCTGAGGCTCCAACGACTGGCGCTCGATCACCGCGGCCCATTCGTCGATGGCCGCCTCCGCCGGATCGGCGGGCACGGCCAGCACATCGTTGAGTCCGGCGTCCTCCCAATCCAGGGCGTGGATCTCGATCATCAGGTCCACCATCTGCGAAGCGATGCCGACCCGGGTGTCCTCGTCGAGCTGGCTGCTGTCTCCCTGAAGTATGTAGTGGTCGTTGTGCCCGTCATAACGGGTCATAACCATCGCGGGGCGGCCCAGTTCCGATCCGTCGGCGTCCAGCCACACCACCTCGGGGGCCCGCACCGGCTGGTCGTGCAACCGCCGCAGCACCTCGTACTCCACCCTGCGGTCGGTCTCGAGCACGCTGCCCACCGGATCGCGTCGAAGGAAGAGGCGGCGATGGTGCGATTTCCCGCCCTCTTCCCAGAACAGGTCGAACGGCCAGTTCTCCCTCGACTGCCCGCCGGTGACTCGAGCCTCGCCCTCCACTCGCAGTCCATTGACATCCCCAAGGCGCCGCCGAATGAACCCCTCCAGCGCAATGTAAAAGTCACTGGCCATCAGCGCATCACGCTAGTAGCGCAGGGCCGAGTGGAGCTGAGCGGACTCGAACCGCCGGCCTCCTCGTTGCGAACGAGGCGCTCTAGCCAACTGAGCTACAGCCCCATGGTTGCCGCACAGATTAGTGGGGGTCGCGCCCGGGCAACGACTGGAATCAGCGGGAAGAGGACGAAGGAAAGTTCAGCGCTGGCCGTCGGAGGCCACGTCCCAAGATCGGGACTGCGGGGCATCCGCGTCGATGAGGTTGAGACGCTCCTCGCGGGTGCGCTGGTGCTGCACCAGCATCATGGCGTAGCCCAGCAGGAGGGCGTCAATCAGCAGGTGAACCACAAGGGCAAAGCCGCCGAAATAGACGGCAAAGACAAACGTGGCCAGCGCGCTGAATATGAGGGTCACCAGAATGCGGCGCCGACGGCGGCGGGCATCGATTGAGGTGTGGGGAATGCCCCGAGTCGAATTCGACCCCATCTGAGAAGCGTACACCCGGGGGGGCAAAGCGACATTGGGCCGAATAGCGACCACCGGCGCCGACATCGCCCCCCGCTCAGCTAGGCGGGGATGCACCGAGCGAATGGGAAGGCCAAAACCGAGTTGTGATGAACGACGCCTGCCCCTGAACTGGCCGTTGCGCGCTCGGCGGATCAGGGGCGGAATCAAAAAGGCAGCCCAAGCGGCTGCCAAGATCATTAGCAACACTGATGTCACCAATCTCGGGGGTCCCTTGCAGATTTAATGATAAGCCGTGACCGGGCGCTCAATGGTGGATAGTCGCGCCTCAACTCCTCCCGAAGGATGACCGGGCGCTTCGTGACCATCTGTCGACGGACATTACGGCAGGTTGGCATTTGTTACGGTTCTACTACAAAAAGTCCACCCACGCCACCCCTTGCTTCCACCGATTGCTCGCAGTGGTGGCTCAGTCGTCGTAGGGTGCCTCAGCGCTCCCCGTGCGGCGGTAGTGGCCGGAGCGTCCACCCGACTTCTCCCACAGGGCGACCTCGCCGATCACCATCTCCCTGTCCCGCGACTTGCACATGTCGTAGACGGTCAGCGCGGCCACCGAGCAAGCGGTGAGGGCCTCCATCTCCACCCCCGTCCGATCAACTGTTTCCACCTCGGCTTCTATCTCGATGTAAGTGTCCTCGATCCTGAAGTTCACCAGCACCGCGCCCAACAGCAGCGGGTGGCACAGCGGGATGAGCTCGGGAGTGCGCTTGGCCGCTTGGATGCCCGCCACGCGGGCCACCGCCAGCACATCCCCCTTGCCGATGGCCCCCCGGGCCACCGCCGACGCGGTGTCGGCGCTCATGAACACCTTGGCCCGGGCAATGGCCCGGCGGTGCGAGGGATCCTTGGGAGTAACGTCCACCATGCGGGCCCGGCCGAGGGGGTCCAGGTGGGTGAACCCGGCGTCGGTCACGTCAACTCCTTCGTTACACCAGGGCCCATGTCACCTCAGCCCCCGATTTGGGACATCGAGCGGCCAGGGCGAATGAAATGCACTTGGTTGATGGCGTGTCCGGCCCACTTGTCCTTCACCACATCGGAGATGACGGTGGCGATCTCGTCGTCGCTCGCTCCCGAGCGGATCAATTTCCGGAGGTCGTGCTCGTCCACGGCGAACAGGCAGTTGCGGAACATGCCCTCGGCGGTGAGCCGCACCCGGTCGCAGCTTCCGCAGAAGGCGTCGGTCACGCTGGCAATCACCCCGAACGAGCCCCGCCCATCGGCGTAGTGCCACACCGCGGCCGGCGAGTGGGAGCGCTCCATCGGGGCCAGCGGGAAAACCTCGCCCACTGTGGAGACGATCTCGTCGAGCGTGACCACCTTGTCGTTGCTCCACGACTGGTCGGCGTCCAGGGGCATGAACTCGATGAACCGGACCTCAACCCCTTTGTCCCGACCGAATCGGGCGAAGTCCACGATCTCGTCGTCGTTGATGCCCCGCATCATCACCGCGTTGACCTTCACCGGACTCAAACCGGCGGCCAAGGCGGCGTCGATCCCGTCTAGCACCCGGTCCAAGTCGTTGCGCCGGGTGAGCTGCTCGAACCGGTCGGCCTGGAGGGAGTCGAGCGAGATGTTGATGCGCCGCAGTCCAGCCGCAACCAGCTTGTCGGCCAAGAGGCCCAAGGTGGCGCCGTTGGTGGTGAGGGCCAAATCGACGCCCAACGCGGCCAGCTTCTCCACCAGCACCGGCAGGTTGGCCCGCACGGTGGGCTCGCCCCCGGTAAGCCGAATGCTGTCGATGCCGAACCGGTCGACCATGAGGGCGGCGATGCGCTCGATCTCCTCGAAGGTGAGGAGGTCATCCCGGGGCAGCCAGTCGAGGCCGTCGGCGGGCATGCAGTACGTGCAGCGGAAGTTGCAGCGGTCGGTCACCGAAATGCGCAGATCCCGGTGGACCCGCCCGAAACCGTCGATCAGCGGCACGCTCACTCCCCCATTCTGGCCGAATAAGCGGCCGAACACACTGTGGAAAGCCAAACCGGCTTCGTTGGGACGGCAGCTAGCGCAGGATCAAAAGCGACACCGGGTCGCCCTCATCGAGCCCGTCGCCGTCGGGCACCACGGCCAGGGCATCGGCTGCGGCCATTGCTGACAGCTGGTGCGATCCCTGACCGCCGGCCGACCGGGCCAAGAACTCGCCGTCGGCGTAGTCCACTCGAACCCGGGCAAAGTGGGTCTTGCCATCGGGTCGACGGCCCAGCCGCTCGGCGACGCGCCCCATCACCGCCTGGCGATGCCAAGTGTCGGGAGGATGGCCCATCATCTTGCGCAGACCAGGGCGGGCGAACAGCTCGAACGACACCATGGATGACACCGGGTTGCCGGGCAGCCCGAACACCGGGATGTCCTCTACCAGACCGAAGGCCAAGGGCTTGGCCGGCTTGATGGCCACCTGCATCCAAGACATGTCGCCGATCTCGTCGAGCACCTTCTTCACGTAGTCGTAGTCGCCCATGCTCACGCCGCCCGAGGTCAAAAGGGCGTCGCATTTCTCCACTCCGGCCCGAAGGCCGGCGGAAATCTCTTCCTTGTTATCGGCCATGCTTCCCAAGTCCACCGGATCGCATCCGGCCTCAGCCAGCAATGCCAACAGCGTGTGCCGGTTGGAATCGCGGATTTGGCCCCTCTCCAGCGGCTGTGGCCCCTCCACCAACTCGTCGCCGGTGGACATGACCCCGACTCGGGCCTTGGGCCGCACCTTGACCTGGTACATGCCGAGGCTGGTAAGCACCCCCAAGTGCCCCGGGGTGAGCACCTCTCCCGGACCGAACACCGTCTGGCCCACCGTCAGATCCTCGCCGGCCCGGCGGATGTGGTTGCCCACGGGCACCGATTGGGCCACGGTCACTTCCGCGCCATCAGCGCTGGTCTCGGTCAGTTCCACCATCACCACCGCGTCGGCACCGGGGGGAATGACGGCACCGGTCATGATGCGGGCAGCCTGTCTGGCACCCACCGTGATGTCAGGCGGCACCCCCGCGGCAATCGTGCCCGCGACGGCCAGAGTCACCGGCGCATCGGCCACATCGGCCGACCGAACCGCGAAGCCGTCCATCGCCGTGTTGTCGAACGGGGGCACCAACTCGGGCGCCACCACTGTTTCGGTGGTCACCAAGCCCTGTGCGTCGCCAACGGCCACGGTGACCTCGTCCAGGAGGCCGCACCCGGCCAGCACCCGCTCCTGAGCCTCAGTAAGTGGGATCATCACCAAAGCGCCGGTTCTTCTCGCTTCCACATACGGCGAATGTTCTCATGGTGGCGAACAAGAACCACCACCGCAACCCCGATCACCACCAAGACCTCCGGCGCTGGCCAGCCCTGAATGGCCACTGCGGCCGGCGCGGCCGCCACCGCCACCAACGAGGCCGCCCCGGCTCGCTTGGTTGCAGCCAGAGCCACCGCCCACACGCCGATGAGGATCACCCCCACCACCGGGGTAAGGGCCAGAAGCATCCCCCCGAATGTGGCCACCCCCTTGCCCCCCTGGCGGTAGCGCCCCAGCGGCACAATGTGGCCCACTACGGCCGCCGCCCCACACGCCACCCCTATCAGCTGGTCGCCAAAGATCAGGCCCAGCCCAGCAGCAATGAACCCCTTCCCCACATCACTGAGCAGAACCCAAGCCGCCGGCCACCGCCCCGCCACCCGATACACGTTGCTGGCCCCCGGATTATTCGACCCCTCCCGAGTCGGATCGTGCCCCGTATACCTCCCCACCAACAGCGCGCCAGGAAACGTCCCCCATGCATACCCGGCCAGCACAAGCCACCAAGCCCAGTCCACAAGCCAACAATACTGAAACGGACCCGCCAGCCTGCCGGACGCGCGCGAAACCCCCTCAGATAGCCAAAAAACCAAACACAGCCCTATCCTTAAACCTCGTGCCCGCCTACGACTACAGCTGCCAGACCTGCGGCACCCGCTTCGAGGTCATCCAGTCGTTCTCCGAGGACACCCTTACCGTCTGCCCCCAAGCCGACTCCATCGCCAGCCCCGCCGCCTGCACCCAGCCCGGCAAAGGCCAGGTATCCAAGGTGTTCAGCGTCCCCAGCATCACCTTCAAGGGCGACGGCTTCTACCGAAACGACAGCCGCTCAGGAGCGAAGTCGTCCACCATGGCCAGCTCGTCGTCCAACGGCGACAGCTCCAACGGCCAAGAAAGATCGGACTCGGCGAAGTCCGACGCGGCCAAATCCGACAGCAGCTCATCGGAGTCGTCCAGCCGCGAAACGGCCAAGGCCGCCTCCAGCTCATCCGACGACTAGTCGCCAGCCATGCCCGAGATCGGCGTCATCGGCGGCTCCGGTCTCTACTCCCTTCTGGATGACGCGGTAGAAGTCCCGGGCGACGACGCGTTCGGACCCCCGTCGGGTCCCCTCACCATCGGCTCGGTGGACGACACCGAGGTGGTATTTCTGGCTCGCCACGGCCCCGACCACCGATATCCGGCCCACAAGGTCAACTACCGGGCCAACCTGTGGGCCCTGCGCCAAGCGGGAGTGCGGGCCATTTTCGGCCCCAGCGCCTGCGGCTCGCTGCGTCGTGAGCTGGCTCCTGGCCACATCGTGGTGTGCGACCAACTGGTCGACCGCACCTCAGGCCGGGCCGACACCTACTTCGACACCGTCACCAACCACGTCTCGCTGGCCGACCCCTACTGCGACGAGCTCCGCCAGGCGCTGCTTGGCGCCGCCCGGGCCGAAGGCATGACCGCCCACGATGGGGGCACCATGACGGTGATCTCGGGCCCCCGCTTCTCCACTCGGGCCGAGTCCCGCTGGTTCCGCGACAACGGCTGGGACGTGGTGGGGATGACCCAGTACCCCGAGGCCGCCCTCGCCGCCGAGCTGGGCATCTGCTACGCCACCGCCGCCTTGGTCACCGACTGCGACGTCGGCCTGGACGACGATCCCGACATCGAGCCGGTCACCCAAGACGAGGTGTTCGCCTTCTTCGCCCAAAACGTCGACCGAATGCGAGCCGTGCTCTTCGGCGCCATTCGGGCCATCGCCCATAACCTGCCCGACTGCTCCGCACAGACCAACGACATCGAGCCACCGCTGCCCTCATCCTGACCCTTCCCAACGACCCAAACCGCAGCTAACCTGAGCGACGCTTCCCCCTTCCGAAACCGGTTGGAGGAGCGCGCCGGTGGACGCATCTGCTGAAAGTGTCGGCCAACCCCTGACGTGGCGAGGATCCCTGCTGGCCCGGCTGCCGGGCGGGCGACGCAGCTATTGGCTGGTGGTGGCCGGGGCCGCGGCGATAACCGGTTTGGCCGTGGCGGCCGTTGCCGGGATGGCCGGGGGTGGCCCCTCTTTAGGGGAGCTCACCCCGGTAGTGGTGGCCACCCAGACCATTGAGGCCGGACAACCGCTGGACGAGGAGAACACCGAGACCCGCCGATACCCCGCGCTGATGCTGCCGCCCGATGCAGTTTCTGCTTTGACCGGCAGCGAGGCGGCCTCGACTGCCCTTCACGTCGGCGAAGTGGTGACCGCGGCCCGACTGGGGGGAATCCCCATCGGTGATCGCATCGAGGTTGCCGTTCCCGCCCACACCGCCATGCCCCCGCTGGCTCCCGGCGATCGGGTGGATGTGCTGGTGACCTTGCCGATCTCCGATGAGAGCGGCGCCCAAACCCAAGCCACCCTCATCGTGGCCAACGCCGCCATTGTGACTGCTCGAGGCGAGCACGCCGTCACCATCGCGGTGACCGACCAGGAACTGCTCCCCGTGGCCTCGGCCGTGGTTCAAGGCTCAATCACCCTGGCTCTTGTGCAGCCAGGATGACGGTTTCTACCGAACCGATGCGGCGATCAAGCTGAGCACCAGCAGGGCCACCAACACCCGGTAGACGGCGAACGGGCCGAAACTGCGGGTGCGCACAAGGGCCAGCAGCCCCTTCACCGCGGCGAACCCGGTGACCGCCGAGGCGGCCATGCCCCAGGCGAATGCGGCTCGAGCATCGGTGGGGATGCCTCCCCACCCGCCGATGTCGATGAACAGGTACACGCCCGCCCCGGCGATCACCGGCACGCTCATGAGCATGGCCAGCCGGGCCGCGGCCTCGCGGTCGTATCGCAGCAGCCGTCCGGCGGTGATGATCACCCCCGAGCGCGACACCCCCGGCTGAAGCGAGCAGGCCTGGGCCAGCCCCAGCAGCACGGCATCGCGCACTCCGACGTCTTCGGTGTGGCGCTGGCCCTGGCGTCGATCGGCCCACCACAGCAGGAGGCCGAAGACGCCCAGCATCACCGCGGTGAGCCAAGTCTCATCGTCGGCATCGTCGATCACCGACCGCAGCCCCACCCCCACCGCGGCGGCCGGCACGGTGGCCAACACCAACAGCCACCCCAGCCGTCCGTCGGCGGTCATCGGGCTTCGGCGATCGACCACCGCGGCAATCCCGTCTCGCAACAGCGCCCACACCTCTCGGCGCAGGCAGGCCACCAACCCCACCAGCGTGCCCAGGTGGAGGGCCACATCGAATGCTCTCTCGAGGTCGTCGCGGCCCTCGAAGTCGTTCCAATCGGCCAGCCAGGGGATGATCTGCAAGTGCCCGCTAGAGGACACCGGCAGGAACTCTGTCAGCCCCTGAGCGATGCCCAGCAATATGGCATGCAGGACCGACATGGCCCCTACCAGCGATTACGCCCCGGACATGGTGACCTCGGCCACCACCAGCGTCACCCCGGCCGAGCTCATGGGCAGCCAGGTGAGGTCGGATCCCACCGCAGCCACATCGAGCAGCATCCGCTGGAGGGTGGAGGCGATGGTGATCTCTCGCACCGGCTCGGCCAACTCGCCGTTGCGGATGCGCAGCCCTTCGGCCCCGGTGGAGAAGTCGCCGCTCACCGGGTTCACCCCTGAGTGCAGCCCCGACACTCCCTGCACCAACACCCCGTTGTCGATCCCGGCAATGAGCTCGTCAGGGGAACGGTTGCCGGGCACCAGCGACAGCGCCTGACAGCCCACGCCGGGGGTGCTGGCGTAGCCCCGCACCGCCGAGCCGGTGGATGCGGTGCCCGAGCGCCGGCCGGTGTAGCTGTTGTGCAGGAACCGCTCGAGCTGGCCGTCGCCGATGAGCAGGTTGCGCCGGGTGGCCAGTCCCTCGCCGTCGGCGTCGGATGCGGTGAACGCCTCCGGGTTGGTGGGATCGTCCACCAGAGTGACGCCCGCGGCGGCCACCTGGTCGCCCAGGCGGTCGGCGAACAGCGACCGGCCCTTGAGCACCGCCTCGCCCGACAGGGTGCCCCCGATGATGCCCAGGAACTGGGCAGAGACGAATGGGTCGAGCACCACGGTGACCCGCTCGCTGGGGGGCTGGGTGGCCCCCAGCATCCGAGTGGCCCGTTCCACCGCGTCGGTTGCGGCCTCCCCCACGTTCAGGGCGGAGGGCTCGCGGCCCACCGAGAACCCGAAGCCGGTCTGGGTCTCGTCGCCTTCGGAGGCCAGCGAGTAGGCGGTGAGGTAGCACGAGGTGTCCCTGCCCGTGCTGCGGATGCCGGTGGTGGTGGCGATGGCGTCGGCGCCCACCGCGTCGCCGTAGTCGGCCGACTCCACTCCCACGATGCGGGGATCACCGGCTCGCACTGCTCGCTCCAACTCCAGGGCCATGTCGATCTTGGCCTCGGTGCTCACTTTCAAGAGGACCTCGTGATAGAGATCGAGCTCCGGGGGGTCCACCCCGTCGGGCTCGGCCAGGCCGAAGAACTCGTCGGGCGAGCCGAACACGGCGTTGTCGCGGGCCTCGGCCAGGGTCTCCTCCAGCACGTCGGGATCGAGGGTGCCGGCGTGGGCGAATCCCTGGCGGCCGTCGGCGATCACCCGGATGCCCACTCCCTGCGACTCGGCCACCGACAGCGACTCGATCTCGCCCTCGTACACCCGCACCTCGGTCTCCTGGCTGTGGCCCACCACCGCCTCGACCTGCTCTCCGTCGCGCCCCCAGCCCACGATGCGCTCGGCGATCTCCAACAGCTCCTCGGGGTTCACGCTGCGGTCCCGTCGAAAGTCAACCTCGGTCGGCGAGCCGTCACGCCGCGGTTCCGCCGATGGTCATCGACGCCACTCGCAGCGTGGGAGTGCCGTCGCCCACCGGGACGCCTTGGCCGTCCTTGCCGCAGGTGCCGGGCGATCCCATGGCGAAGTCGTTGCCCAGCGCCTCGATACCGGTCAGCACCTCGGGACCGTTGCCGATGAGGTTGCCCTCACGGATCGGGGCGCCGATCTCGCCGTTCTCGATCAGATAGGCCTCGCTCATTCCGAACACGAAATCGCCGGTGGCGGTGTTCACCTGGCCGCCGCCCAGGTGGGCCACATACACCCCACGGTCGGTGGCCGCGATGATGTCGGCGGGGTCTTCGGTGCCGTTGGCCAGGTAGGTGTTGGTCATTCGCACCATGGGCAGGTGCTGGTAGCTCTGGCGGCGGCCGTTGCCCGAGCTCTCCCGCCCCTCTTTGCGGGCCCGCAGCAGATCCCACATGTAGTCGGTGAGCACGCCGTTCTCAATGAGCACGTTGCGCTGGGCGGGACGGCCCTCGTCATCGATGGCGTAGGCGCCCCACTCCCGGGCCATGGTGCCGTCGTCGATCAGGGTGACCTCGGGGTGGGCCACCTGTTCACCAACCCGGTTCCGGAACACCGACGCCTGCTTGGCCACCAGGTCGGCTTCGAGACCGTGGCCGCAAGCCTCGTGGAACAGCACTCCGCCGCCGCCGGGGCCGATCACCACCGGCATCGAACCGCTGGGGGCGGGTTGGGCGGCCAGCTTGGTGAGCGCCCGATTGGCGGCGGTGCGGGCCAAGGCGTCCACCTCGTATTCGTCGAACAGCTCAAAACCGATGGGACGGCCCACGCTCTCAAACCCGGTCTGCATGCCGGTGTCGCCCACCGCCACGCACGACACTGCGAACCGGGTGCGCACCTGGTCGTCGCCGGCCAGCAGCCCATCGCTGTTGGCCACCAGGATGCGACGACGGCCGTCGGCGTAGCGGGCCGACACCTGGGTGATGGCCGATCCGGCTCCTCGGGCGGCCTCGTCGGCCCGGCCCAAGAGATCCACCTTGGTCGCCTTGGCCACGGTCTCGGGCAGCACCTCGACTTCGTTGGGCGCCGGGGCATGCACCCGGCTCAGCGCCACCACTTGGTGGCCGCCACCGCCGCCTCGTGCGGCCGCCGCCGCGGCCCGAGCCGCTTTGGCCAAACCGGCCTCGCTCAGATCAGACGTGTGAGCGAACCCGGTGGTCTCGCCCACCACGACGCGGATTCCCGCCCCCCGGGTGCGGCCCGAGGTGAGCTCCTCCACCTTGCCGTCGTCCAACAGCGCCGACGAAGAGCACCGATCTTCCGCAAATACCTCGGCGAACTCGCCCCCGGTTTTCAGCGCTTCCGACAGCGTGCCAGAAACAACAGACTCGTCGATCACAATTGTGCTCCCCGTCTCTCCACCAGCTCGTCGATCACAGCTTCTCCCTTGCCTCGAAGCCGTAGCCTACCGACATCCCGGCCGAACCGGGAACAGGGAACATCAGCCCGAGTTGGGGCTGCGGGGGTGCAGGGGCCGTCAGCCCAGGTTGGAGCGGCGGGGATAGGCGTGTTCGGGATCGCATATCACGTTCACCACGTAGGGAACCCCGGCGTCGAGGGCCCGCTTGAGGGCGGGGGCGATGTCGTCGGGGCGCTCCACGGTCTCCCCGGCCCCGCCAAGGGCGGTCACCACCTGGTCGTAGCGGCACCCCTCCTGGAGGTCGGCGGCCACGTCGTAGCCGTACATCTGGCGCATGGGATGCTTCTCCAAGCCCCAGCAGCCGTTGTTGCCCACTACGATGGCCACCGGCAGGTTGTGGCGCACCAGCGAATCGGCGTCCATCAGCGAGAACCCGGCCGCCCCGTCGCCCAACAGCAGCACCACTTGGCGGTCGGGGTGTGCTACCCGGGCGGCCATGGCGTAGCCCATCCCGGTTCCCAAACAGCCGTACGGACCGGGATCGAGCCAGTGGCCGGGCAGATAGGAGTCCACGAATCGCCCGGCGTAGGAGACGAAGTCGCCGCCGTCGCCAATCACCACCGCATCCCGATCCAGCACCTGGCGCAATTCCCCGTACACCCTGGTGGGCAAAATGGGATCGGCCGCCGTGGTGAGCAGATCCTCCTCCTCGGCCCGAGCGGCGTCCTCGGTGTCCCGCAGTTGGGCCACCCACTGCTCGCGATCAGCGGGGTGGGCCGGCGCGGGACCGTCGGCCAGCGCGCCCAGCATCTGGACTAAATCGCCCGACACCGTCGCCGCCGGCTGGGCGTGGGCCGACACCGACTCCGCGCTGTCGGTCAGATGCACCACCTGGGCATCGCCAAACCGGCCAAACGAGAGCCGGAAGTCGAGCGGGGTGCCGGCCACAATCACCAGATCGGCATCGGAACGCAGCATCCGCCGGGTGCGGCTGAAGAACAGCTCGTGGTCGGCAGGCAGGCATCCCCGGCCCAGGCCGTTGGCGAAGGCGGGCAGCCGCTGGGCTTCCACCCAGGCCCGCAGCGCATCCCAGGCACCGTCCCAGTACACGTCGGTGCCCACCAGCACCGCAGGACGACGGGCGGCAGCCACCATGTCGGCCACCGCAGCCAGCCCGTCGGGGTTGGGCGCCTCGCCCACCGGCATGGGCTCGTCGGGCACGGTGCCGGAGCCCTCGGAGAAGATCACGTCCATGGGATAGTCCACGAACACCGGGCCCCGGTGAGGGGTCATGGCGGCTTGCACGGCCCGATAGGTGGCGGCGGCCAGATCGTCGCCGCCCCCCGCGGTGAGCGAGCGCTTGGTGACCGGGGCCAAGATGGGCACGTGGTCGAGCTCCTGGAGCGAGCCCGACCCCCAGCGGGCCTCCGGGGCCCGGCCCCCCAGCACCACCAGCGGCGCTCCGTTGAGCCAGGCGGTGGTCACCGCGCTCACCGAGTTGGTCACCCCGGGCCCGGCGGTCACCGCGGCCACCCCCGGACGGCGGGTCAGCTTGGCCAGCGCCTCAGCCGCGAAGACCGCGGTCTGCTCGTGGCGAACGTCGTAGAGCACCACATCGCCCTGCTTCACCGCCGCGTCGTACAGCGGAAAGATATGACCCCCCGACAGGGTGAACAGCTCCTGCACTCCGAAGGGGGCCAAGGCGGCCAGCACCTGATCGCCCCCGTGGCCGTTGACTTGTTTTCCCGACATTGGCCTCACCGTAACCTCCATAGGGGCGCGGCGGGGCAATAGCCTTTATTGAATGACCCCAATGGCCGCCTCAACTGCTGGCGCGTGCCCGGAGTCACCCCTTCACATTTGCGAGACCGGACTTGACTGAGAAGCACACCACCCGCCGCGTGCTCAGCATCGTGCTCCGGGTGGGCATCAGCGTGGCCCTGTTCTTCTTGTTGATCTGGCGGCTGCCCTCGTTCGACGCCGGTCAACTGTGGCCCGACTTCAACTCGACCACGCCGTTCTGGCTGATCGGGGCGCTCATGCTCACCGTGATGGGCAACATGGCGGCCACCGCCCGGTGGTATGAGGTGGCAGTCGCCCTGGGGCTGCAAGTGAAGCCCCGGCGCATGTTCTCGCACTACATGGCGGGAATGTTCATCTCCAACTTCGTGCCCACCACGGTGGGGGGCGACGTGCTGCGGACATCCCGCCTCTCCAACGACACCGGCGACGGCCCCCACAGCTTCGCCTCGGTGCTGTTGGAGCGGCTCAGCGGCTGGATCGTGCTGCCGGTGTTCACCCTGTTGGGCTTGGTGCTCGACGAAGAGCTGCGGGGATTGGGCGCCCCCTCCCGAGTGGCGGCCATCACCGCCGGCCTCACCCTGCTGGCTCTCGGACTGATCCTGCTGCTGGTGGGCAATCAGTGGTTCGGCCGATGGGTCAGCCGGCGCAACGGCTGGGTCCGGTTCGTGAACGGGCTGCACATGGGCATCGACGAGCTGCGGGCCAAGCCCCGCGACACCGGCCGGGTGCTGATCACCGCCTTCGCCTACCAGGGGATAATGCTGGCCGCCGCCGGGTGCGCGGCCAAGGTGGTGGGGATCAACGGCCTGGGGCCCACCGAGCTGATGGCGTTCATCCCCGCCGTGCTCATCTTCCAGGTGCTGCCCTTCGGCCTGGGAGGGCTCGGCCTGCGGGAGGTGGCCTTGGTGTTTTTCCTCCACGACTTGGGCGTGATCGACGAGCGGGCTATCGCCATGGGGCTGCTGCTCTACTTCCTCACCGTGGCCGGCAGCCTGGTGGGTTTGCCGGCGCTGGTCTTCGGCGGCCGCCACTGGCAACGGGCCTCGCGCTCCCGCCATGAGCGCTGACCGCCGCTGACACCCGGAGCCATGACGCTCTCCTCGCTGAAGTCGGGCCCGCTGCGACAACGTGGTATGGCCAAGAGCCGGACCCGGCCCCGCTGGTACCTGGAGCTGGCGGTCATAGGGGCCTTCTACGGCATCTACTCCTGGGTGCGCAACCAGTTCGGGAGCGCCGCGGTGGAACCGGGCAAAGCGCAAGCCAACGCGGAGCTGGTGATCGACTGGGAGCGCAGCATCGGCCTGTACTTCGAGCGCGACCTCCAAGACCTGTTCATAGGATGGGTGGCGTTCATCCAGTTCTGGAACCTGTTCTACGGGCTATTCCACTTCGCGGTCACCGCGTTCACCCTCATCTGGCTCTACTGGCGCTTCCCCCGGCACTACCCGTTCTGGCGCACCACCGGGCTTCTGGCCACCGGCTCGGCCCTGGTGGGGTTCGCCCTGTTCCCGCTCATGCCCCCTCGTCTGCTGTCGGTGGGTGGGCGCTACGGCGGCGACCTGGCCGAAACCGGTTATGTCGACACGGTGACCGAGTTGGGCGGACTGTGGTCGTTCACCTCGGGCGCGGCCGAAACGCTCTCCAACCAGTACGCCGCCATGCCCAGCCTCCACTTCGCCTGGGCCATGTGGTGCTATCTGGCGTTGCGCAAGCATTTGGTGTACCCGGTGGGCAAATGGGCCATCGCCGCGTACCCCTGGCTCACCCTGTTCGCCATAGTGGTGACCGCCAACCACTACTGGATCGACGCGGTGGGCGGACTGGGCGCTTTGGGCGTGGGCTGGGCGGCAGCACGGGGCTACCACGCGTGGCGAGACCGCGGGTAACCTGGATCGCCCAACCCGCAGGGAGGGAAATGGACACCAATCATCTACGCAAGGTCACCTGTCCCGCTGATCTGCGCCGACTGGGTGACGAAGAATTGACCGAGCTTGCGGAGGAGATCCGAGAGTTCATCGTCGACACGGTCAACGCCACCGGTGGTCACTTGGGCTCCAACCTGGGCGTTGTGGAGTTGACGCTGGCCCTTCATCTGGTGTTCGACTCTCCCCGCGACATCATCCTGTGGGACACCGGCCACCAGGCCTACGTACACAAAATGCTCACAGGGCGGACCGACCAGTTCAAGACGCTGCGCCAACCCGGCGGCCTGTCGGGATACCCGAGCCGGGAGGAGTCCCCCCACGACTGGATCGAGAACAGCCACGCCTCCACCGTATTGAGCTACGCCCACGGCCTGGCCACGGCGCAACAAGCCGCCGGTGGCGAACAGCGGCGGGTTATCGCCGTGGTGGGCGACGGATCGCTCACCGGGGGTGTGGCCTTCGAGGGGCTCAACAACATCGGACACTCAGGGTGCAATGTGACCCTGGTGCTCAACGACAACGGACGCTCCTATGCGCCCACCGTCTCCCGGCTGTCGGAGAGCCTGCTGCGGGTGCGGATGGACCCCCGGTATGTCCGCACCGACAACCAGGTACGCAAGGTTCTTCAGAACATCCCCTGGGTGGGCGATTTGGCCGGCCGTACCGTGGGGGCCGCCAAGGCCGCGGTGCGGGAGATGGTGGAGCCCCGCACATTCTTCGACGAGTTGGGCATCAGCTACTTCGGACCGTTCGACGGCCACGACCTGGGCAAGCTGGAGCGGGTGTTCAGCCGGGTGTCCCATCTCGAGGGGCCGTGTCTGGTGCATGTGCTCACCCAAAAGGGCCGAGGGTATGCACCGGCTGAGAACGATCCGGTCAAGAACATGCACGACACGTCGTACGCAAAGCCGGGCAGCTACACCGAGGCTTTCACCACTGCGCTGATCAAAGAGGCCGAGGCCCGTCCTGAGCTAGTGGCCATCACTGCGGCCATGCCCGACTCCACCGGGCTGTTGCCGTTTGCCGAGCGGTTCCCGGAGCGGTGCTTCGACGTGGGCATCGCCGAGCAGCATGCCGTGACCGCCGCCGCGGGCATGGCCATGGGCGGACTCCGCCCGGTGGTGGCCATCTACTCCACATTTTTGACCCGGGCCATCGACCAGGTGAACCTCGATGTGGGCCTGCACAACCAGCCGGTGGTGTTCTGCTTGGACCGGGCCGGCATCACCGGCGACGACGGGGCGTCGCACCACGGAGTGCTCGACATGGTACTGCTCACCAAGATTCCCGGCATGACTGTGCTGGCCCCCTCGTCCTACCAAGAGCTTCAGCAGATGCTGCACGACGCCTTGGAGATCACCACCGGACCGGTGGCCATACGGTGGGCCAAAACCGCGGCCCCGTCGGTGCCCGAAGACCAAGTGGGGTTCGGCCTCACGGGTCGCAAGGTTAAAGAAGGCGCCGACGTGTGCCTGCTATCGGTGGGCAAGATGCTGGCCCCGGCAGAAGAAGCTGCCGAACTGCTGGAGGCCGACGGCGTGTCGACCACCGTGTGGGACGTGCGCAGCGTCAAGCCTCTGGACGAGGACATGTTGGCCGACGCCGCCCGCCATCGGGCGGTTGTGACTATTGAGGACGGTTGGCGAGAGGGCGGGGCGGGCAGTTCCGTGGCCCACCAACTGGCCCACTCGGGCCGCGAGGGTCCCGTGCCCGCTATCCGGGTGCTGGGCGTGCCCAACGAGTACATCCCCCACGGCAAGCCCGACCAGATCCTGGCCGATTGCGGCCTCGACGCCGCCGGCATAGCGGAGACGGCCCGCGAGGCGCTGGCCGTCAAGGAGTAGCGAACTGGCCGAGAATTTCTTTGACCGCCTCGCCGTAGGCGGTCAACTTGGCGGGGCCGATGCCGCTAATGGCCCGCAGTCCCGCATCGGTGGTGGGGCGATGGGTGGCCAGCTCGATGAGGGTGGCGTTGCTGAACACGACGTAGGCGGGCACGTTGTCGGCTCGGCTGCGCTCTAGCCGCCAGGCTTTCAGCGTCTCGAACGCCGCCGCGCCCACCGGGTCGGCGGGAGGCTGGGCCTTGGGGCGCTTCGTCGGCTTGGCTGCGGTGATTGCCCTCGGCGATGAGGTCGTTGCCACCACCACTGGCGGTGTCAGCAAACCGGAAGTGGTTGCGGGGTCGGGTTGGGGAGGAGGCCTATACCGGGAGGCCAGCTCGTGTTGGAAGTCGGTAGGCGGGTCACCGCAGATGAGGGTGACCGATTCTGAGCATCGGGTGATGGCCACGTGGAACACCCGCCTTTCCTCTTCGAGGTCGCCGGCCAAGCGGTGGGGCATCAGCCCTTTCGACGCCTCGTAGACGATCACATGGGGCCATTCCCGACCCTTCACCCGGTGCACAGTGGCCAAGTGGACACCGCGTCCGCTGCCCTCCCCCTCGAACCCGTCCGCGAGCCGGTTGAACAGCCATCTCCGGAAATCAGTGGGATCGGGATGCAGGTGGGCCACCGAGATGAGGGCCCGCAGATCGTCGCCATGAGCCGACCGGTCGACGGAGCGGCGGGATGCGTCCAACCGGGTGTCCAGGCTTCCGCCGAGACCCATCTCGTCTCGCACCGTCTCCAACAGTGATCGGGTTGTCACGACGCCATCGGCCTTCTTGAACTTTGACCGCAGCATCTCGACGTCGTCGGCGAATTCGCCCACCTTCTTGGACGACCGCTCGTCTTTGATGCGGCCGGCCAGGGCCTTGATCTGCGAGGTGCTCTGCTGCTCGGCGATCCACTCGATGACTCGGGGGGAGATGCCCCGGGGCGGACGGCGGGCTGCGTCCGAAAGCGCCCGGGCCGGCAGGTCGCGCTCGGGGGCGGTGGCGATGTCGAGCCAGGCCAGGGCGGCGGCCACCCCGGTGCGCTCCAAGAACAGGCGGCCCACCGGCTGATTGGACGGCACCCCCATGTCGCCCAGAACGACCTGGAGCACCAGCAGAGTGCTGTTCACCCTGGTCAACACGGCCACATCCTGGGGCTTAGCACCGCCATCGAGGAGCGACTCGATCGTCCGACGCAGCACCGGCGCTCCGTCGTCCGCCTTCTCGACGGTGATGGCCGAACCGGAGTCGCCTTCGTCTTGTCGATCCTCGCTCGGCGCCGCAGTGATCTGCTTGTCGATGCGGCGGCGGTTGTGGGACAGGAGGTTCGAGGCCGCGTCAACCACCTCGGGAGGGCAGCGGTAGTTGACGTGCAGCTCGTGGCGCTCGGCACCGGGGAAATGCTTGTGGTAGTCGATGAGCCACTCCGGGGAGGCACCGGAGTAGCCGTAGATGGTCTGGTCGTCGTCGCCCACGCCGAATACATCGGCCCTCGGCCCGGCCAGCAGCCGCACCAACAGGAGGTGCGCGGGGGTGAGGTCTTGGAATTCGTCCACCAGCAGAATGCCGCAGGCGCGCCGGGCCGCGGCCCGGGCGGCGGGGTCGCTCAGCAAGATGTCGATAGCCCGCATGATCTGCTGGTCGAAGTCCACCAGGCCCTCCGCGTCGAGCAGGCTCACATAGTGGGGGGCGGTTTCGGAGAAGTCGGGAACATCGGGATGGAAATCGCGCTCCACCTCGGCGGGATCGCGCAAACCCAGGCGGGACGCGCCCAGCGCCTCAATCCAGGGGGCGAGCTGATCGGTCATAGCCCTTCGTTTGCGGGGCACCATCTCGCCGAGCAGATCCCGCACTTGCCTCTCGTCCACCACCTCCACCCGACCGTGGTCTCGGGGTCGGGCAAACGGCCCGGTGCCGTTGCAGATGGCCAGCGCCAGGCTGTTCAGCGTTCGCACCTCCAAGCCCGGTAGATCGGAGGTGCGCTCCTGCATCTCGGCCCGGGCCCGCACGTTGAACGCCACCAAGCAGACGGCTCTTGGGTCTACCCCGAGGTCGCGCACCAAGTACCGGGCTCGCTCGGTGAGCACCCGGGTCTTGCCCGACCCGGCTGGCGCCACAATGTTGGCCGCTCCTCCCAGGTGGCCGACCGCGGCACGCTGGTCGTCGGCAAGATCGGCCCGGGGTACGGCCGGGCTGAGCGCTTTCAGGCTGCCCACTGCCAGATTCACCGCAGAGACCAACCCGGCACCAAGCTCCTCGCCAGCAAACACGTCGAACGGCCCCCCATCGCACCACACCGGCCCGGCATCGGTCACCACGTCTCCCGGCTCTCCTGCCCCCGCCGGACGGGCTCCCAACGACAGCGCTCGCTCTTGCGGCTCAAACCGGGGCCGTTCGGGGTCGCGCCAATCCACCGCATTGGCCGTTAGCAGATGGTGGAGCACTTCAGAAGGCATGGTCAGACCTGGCTTGAGCTCCCACCACGGGGCGTGCATCACCGGCTCGGGGGGAGGCAGCTCGCCGTCCAGTTCGACCACCAGCGCAGTGCGCTCCACCCAGGCCCGCCTCAGCTCCCGGCCCACCTCGGGGTCGAATGCGCCAGTTCGCACGGTGAGCCGCTGACAGCCTTCCCACGCTTCCGGCGTCGGCTGCCCCACGCGGACTAGGGCGCTTCGGCCCAGGCAGGAAGGCCCCCTCACAGAAACTCCGCCAGGGTCTTGCGAATTGACTTCATGGGCAAGATGAGGTGCAGGTCGTCGGTGGGCGAAGATTCAAACTCTGGGATCAGGTGACGGTAGAAGTCCCGAGCTTCCGGGCTCTCAGAATGGACCAGCAAGCCTCGGCACCCGATTTCGTCTCCCAATGCCACGGTGCGGGCCAGCACGTCTTGGAGCAAACCGGCACCGACACCCCGTCCCTCGTGGCTGGTGCTGACCCCGAGACGGGCCAACAACGCAACCGGTTGCGGGTAGCGACCTGCACCCTTTCGCAATCGAGCAGGCGCATCCTCGATGTTTATCTGGGCCATGCACCAGCCGTAATACGCGACCACCTCAGCCTGTCCCGGCTGGGTGACCACGAGCACTTTGGCTGTGCCAACCGACATGGACTGTCGGGCATGGCGGCGCAGCCATTCGGTTTGCTCGCTCGAGCGGCACTCAAAGCTCTCGATCTGGTGCTCAGCTTTGAGCGGTGTCGGCGGGAGATACTGCGGGCTATTCGGCAACGAAAGGCGACGGACGGGCCATCAGCGCTCGGAGGCCGGGAAGGTCTCGAGCAGGACGGCTGTTGATCTCTTCCCACTCCTCCGCTGCTTCTTCACTGAGTGTGAATTCGTTGCGGTCGGCCAGTACCCGGCGTGCGGCAACCGTCAAGTGGGTCACGACAAACTCGGTCAGCTGCGTCCCGTTCACCCTTACTGCATGATCAATCAGGGCGCGATCAGCGGGCGTCATGCGAACCTCAATTCTCTCACTGCGCCGAGGACGCACTTCTGTTGCCACTGTCACCTCCCTAGCACCGAATCAAAACTGTACGGTAAATGTACGGCACAAGTGGGGAGAAATCAACGGTCAATGTCCCGTCGACGGGTGGTTTCTCAGCGGCGGATGAGAGAACCGGGACGGTTGCCGGTGGGCTGACCGTTGCGGAAGGTGACTTGGCCGGCGCAGACGGTGGCGTCGTAGCCGTCGGCTGATTGCAGCAGGCGACGGGCGCCGGTGGGCAGATCGCCCACCACTTCGGGCAGATGCAGGCGCATGGCGTCGAGGTCGATCACGTTGAGGTCGGCCCGCTTGCCCTTGGCCAGCACCCCTCTGTCGTCGAAGCCGTACAGCTCGGCCGGCTCGGCGGTGAGCATCCTCACCGCCTCGGCGATGGAGAGCTTCGGCCCTCGCTGCCGGTCGCGCACCCAGTGCTGGAGCATGTAGGTGGGCAGGCTGGCGTCGGAGATCACGCTGCAATGGGCCCCGCCGTCGGCCAAACCGACCACGGTCATGGGGTGCACCATCATCTCCCGCAGGTCTTCCAGATTGCCGTGGCGGTAGCCGGTGAAGAACACCTGGAGCATCCCCCGCTCGCACATCAGGTCGTAGACCAGCCCGAACACATCGGCGCTGGTACTCTCGGCCATGGCGGCCACCGACTCCGCCGGGTCGGGCTCGAACACCGGCCCGCCGTCGAACGGGAATGTGGCGTGCAGGGAGTGGCGCAGGATGCCCATGGCCGGATCGCCCGGGATGTCCTCGGCCAAGATGGCGTCACGCACTTCGGGGCGGCGAAGCTCGACGAGCCGCTCCTCTAGCGGCAGCCGGTCGAGCGGTTGATAGGCAGACCGCTTGGCGAACGGGTTGAACTGGTCCCAGCCGGCCAGCAGCCCGCCGGGGCGGCCTTGCACCTGGGGCACCAGCTTGGCCCCTTCGGCGTTGGCCCGCTCCACGATGTCCATCTGCTCGCGCCATTGGCCGGGATTGACGTGGACTTGGACCATGGTGAAGGTGATGGCTCGACCAGTCTCCAGGCTGAGGCGCCGGTAGAGTTCCACCTCGCGGATGGGAGCGTCGGGATCCTCGCCCATCGAGCCAGCCGGCACCACCTCCACCAGCGACTGGCCGTCGAGCGCGCCCATGATGGCGGCCAGCTCCTCATGATCGGCGAAGGTTCCCGGCACCGGCACCCCCGAAAGCGAGGTGTGCATGGGCAGCCGGTTGGTGGAGAACGCCACCGCGCCGGCCTGCGTCCCCTCGCCCACGATGCGGGCCATCTCGGCCAGCTCCGCGGATGTGGCCGACTCGGTGGTGGCCCCCCGCTCGCCCATCACATAGGCCCGCACCGCCCCGTGGGGCACCTGGGCGGCCACGTCGATGGTGCGGCCCAGCCGCTCGAGCTCGTCGAGATACTCGGGGAAGGTCTCCCACCGCCAGGTGATCCCCTCATGGAGAGCTGCGCCGGGGATGTCCTCCACTCCCTCCATCAGCTCGATCAGCCAGTCGTGGCGGGTGGGGTCGGCGGGGGCGAACCCCACCCCGCAGTTGCCCATCACCACCGTGGTCACCCCGTGCCAAGCCGAGGGGGCCATGATCGGATCCCAGGTGGCCTGCCCGTCGTAGTGGGTGTGGACGTCCACAAACCCGGGGGTCACATAGCAGCCCTCGGCATCGATCACCTCAGCGGCCTCGGCGTCGATTCGGCTCTCGACGGCGGCCACCCGCCCATCCGACACAGCCACATCGGCCACAGCCGACGCGGCCCCCGTCCCATCGACAACTGTGCCCCCGCGAATCAACAGATCAAGCATGGGGCCATTCTTCCAGGCCGCGATGACAACGACGACATGGCAGGGGGATTCAACCCAATAAATTGGCTGCCAGGCCGCGATGACAACGTCTATGCCGCCAATGCGGCGATTGACGAAGGAGGGCTCAGGCCCGGGCGAAATAGGGGTTGTCGCCGGCTTCGTGATCGGTGGCGTCTACCACTTCGGTGATCTCGGGGATGGCCTCGGTGATCATCACCGTGATCCCCTCTCGCAAGGTAGCGGCGCTCATGGCGCATCCCTGGCAGCCGCCGCCCATGGTGATGTAGGCGGTGTGCCCCTCCACCCCGAGCAGGTTGGCGAACCCGCCGTGGGAGGCCAGCGAGGGATTGATGTGCTGGTCTAGCAGCTGCTGGAGCTGCTCGGGGATTGTGCCGGAGAGCTCCAGGTCGGCACCGGCCAACAGGTCGGGCTTGTTGGGATTGCGGATCACCAGCCCGCCCTGCATGGGATTGTTGGGCAGATCCAGGGTGGCGCCGGTCAGGTTCTCTACCGACTCCTCGGGAATCATCACGGTGAGTCCATCGGAGGTGATGTGGCGGTGGCCCTCGGTGCAGTCGGCCACCTCCTCGAACGCCAGGTCGTAGGTGTAGTCGGCGCCGCTGGTGCCGGTGATCTCGATGCGCAGGCCGAGGGCTTCGGGGTCGTCCTCGTTCGACCGGATTTCGAGCACCTTCTCAATGGCTGCTTCGGTGACCTCGAACAGTTGGGCTTCCACAGTTTCGCTCACGGTCACCAGCCTACCCGAGCCTCACCCCGCCCACCATGGCCTGAGCCGCTGAATCAAGCGAGAAATCAGCCGCGGCGGATGCGACCCCGCAGCGACCGGAAGGCCAGTGATTGGGCCAGAATCCCCACCACGCCAATAGCCAGCAGGGCTCTCCCCAGCGCCCAGCCGTCCCAGCCGGAGAACAGCGAGCGCATGCCCTCCAGGGCGTAGGTCATGGGGTTGAACCAGGTGATGGCGGCCAGCCAGTCGGTCATCACCTCCCGGCTCACCCAGGCGGTGGTCAAGAACATGAAGGGGAAGAACAGCAGGAAGCTGGAGTTGACCGCGGCGGGATTCCCGGTGCGCAGCGCTATGGCATAGGGGAATCCGGTGAAAGCCAGCCCCCACAGCGCCCCGAACAGCACGAACACCAGCAGACCCACCACTCCGGTGGCGCCGAAGCTCACCCCGATGGCGAAGCCCAGCGCGATCACCGGTATGGCCATGACCACGAACAGCGTGAAGTCGGCCACCATGAGCCCCAATAGCAGGGCGTAGCGATTCACCGGGGTCATCAGGAGGCGGTCGAAGTAGCCCTCGGAGATGTCGATCACCAGCGAGTTGGCCCGGGACATGCCGGTGACCGCGGTCATGATGGCCACCGGCAGCTGGAAGGCCTTGTAGTCGATATCGGAGACCACGTCGCCGGCCAGGTTCTGGATGGCCCCGATGGTCACCACCAGGAAGAACAGGGGGATCAACATGGCGGGGATGATCGCCTCCAAATCTCGGGGCAGCAGCCGCAAGGCCCGGCTGGCCACCGAGGCCATGTCGCCGAGGAACCCCGAAGGTCGGGCTCGGATGACCTCGCCACCGGCCGGCCTGAAGAGGACTGTCTCGCTCATTCCTCGACCTCGATCCGGGCGCCGGTGAGCTCCAAGAACACGTCGTCGAGCGTGGTGGGATGGATCGACAGATCAGTCACCTCCACCCCGGCGGCCGACAAGGCCACCGCCACCGGGCTGATCACCGAGGCGCCGTCGCCGGTGGCCGCACTCACCTCGTTGCCGTACACCTCGATATGGCTGATGCCCGGCACTTGGCCGATGGCCTGAGCGGCCAGGTCGGGATTGGCGGCCACCCGGGCCACCACCACGTCGGAGCCCACCGTTCGCTTGAGCTCGTCGGGCGCGCCCTCCGCCACCAGCAGGCCATGGTTCAAAATGCCCACCCGGTGGGTGAGCGCGTCGGCCTCCTCCAGGTATTGAGTGGTGAGGAAGATGGTCATGCCCAGGTCTCGGTTCAAACTCCGGACCTGCTCCCACACCACTGCCCGGCTGATGGGGTCGAGGCCGGTGGTGGGCTCGTCGAGAAACAGCACTTCGGGGTTGTGCATCAGCGCTGCGGCCAAATCCAAACGGCGCTTCATTCCCCCCGAGTAGGTGGACACCCGCCGGTCGATGGCATCCATCTCCAGCAGGGGGGCCAGCTCCTCGATGCGGGTGACGACGGCATCCCGGTCCAGGCCGTAGTAGCGGCCTTGCAGCGTAAGCGTCTCCCGGCCGGTGAGCTTGCCGTCGAGAGCGGCGTCTTGGAGGGCAACCCCGATGCTCAGGCGAACCAGATCACCCTGTTTGGCCACGTCGTAGCCGGCCACGGATGCCGACCCGGCGGTCATCGACGCCAGGGTACACAGCATCCTCACCACCGTGGACTTGCCCGCGCCGTTGGGCCCCAAGAACCCGTACACCTCTCCCTCGGCGACATCCAGGTCTAGGGAGTCCACCGCCACAACGTCGCCGTAGGTTCGGCGCAGCCCCTGGGCGGAAATGGCTGCTGACACAACCGATGATGCTAACGAGCACTGTCGCGATATTCTCATCGCCCATGCCCGAGACATCCAGCCCCTTCGTCAGCTACGAGTCGGCCGGAGATGTCGCCGTGATCCGGTTGGATGATGGCAAAGTGAATGTGCTGTCCCACGATGTCATCGCTGCCCTTCAGGAGTCGTTGGACCGGGCTGAGAGCGAGGCCAAAGCCGTCGTCATGATCGGCCGTCCCGGCAAGTTCTCCGCGGGGTTCGACTTGAAGGTGATGCAGTCGAGCCCAGAGGCGGCCAGCAACCTGTTCCGGGCGGGGATGGACCTGTTCGTACGGCTGTACGAGTTCCCCATCCCAGTGGTAACCGGCTGCACCGGTCACGCATTGGCCGCCGGGGCCATCTGGCTGATGTGCTGCGATGTGCGCATCGGCGCCGACACGCCCACCAAGGTCGGGCTCAACGAGACCGCCATCGGGATGGTGCTGCCCTCGTCGGTGATCACGCTGGCCCGCGACCGGCTGTCGCCTCGCCATGTCCACTCGTCGACATTGCTGGCCCGGCTCTACTCCCCAGCCGAAGCCGTCGACGTCGGTTACTTGGACTGGGTGGTGCCCGAAGACGAACTGGAGGGGGCGGCAGTGTCTGAAGCCGCTGGACTGGCTGAGGGCCTTGCGCTGAAGGCCTTCGCCGGCACCCGGCGCTTGATCCGAGGACCGGTGGCCGAGTCGGTGCGGGAAATTCTCGACCAAGACACCCGCTCGTTCACCGTCGGGTTGACGTGATGGGCGACAGCCTCAATATAGAAGGACAGCAAGCATGAGCGATCCAGTTGTCGAACTGCTCGAAGAGGTGTGGGATTCCATCGCCCAGCTCGGCACCGACTTGAGCGATGAGCAGTGGGACACGCCCACCGAGTGCCCCGGCTGGTCGGTGCGCGATCAGGTGAGCCACATAGTGGGCCTGGAGCTGATGCTGGCCGGCGAGAGCCCCGAGCCCCCCGCCACCGAGGGCGGACTAGAGGGCATCGCCGCCTTCAACGAGGGCCAGATTGCCCCCCGCCGGTCCCGGCCCGGCGCCGAGGTGCTGGCCGAGATGAGCGACATCTGCGCCCGCCGCCTGGAGATGCTGCGCACCATGCCCGCCGAGAAGTGGGACGAGGTGGGCTTCACCCCCATCGGCGATGCCCCGTACCGCACGTTCATGCACATCCGGGTGTTCGACTGCTGGGCCCACGAGCAGGACATGCGCCGGGCGCTGGGCATCCCCGGCCACCTGAGCGGCCCGGCGGTGCAGCACTGCCTCGACTGGCACGCCCGCAACATGGGCTATGTGGTGGGCAAGAAGGCAGGCGCCCCCGAGGGCAGCACGGTGGTGCTCGCCATCGACGGCGACGCCGACGGCCCCCGGTGCGTGGCAGTGGCCGACGGCCGGGCCAAGCCGTCAGCAGTGCCCGACGACCCCACCGCTACAGTGCACACCGACGTGGACACCTACAACGCGCTGTGCTGCGGCCGAACCGACCCCGCCGGTGCGCTGGCCGACGGCCTGGTGACCGTCAGCGGCGACCGTGAGCTGGGCGAGCGGGTGGTGCTGGCCCTGGCCTACGTCTCTTAACCGCCTATCACCCAGCCGCGGCCATCCGGGCTTCAAGATCAAGCGCTCGGGGACTCACCGACAAGTCGAAGTCGGTGCTGCCCAGCGTCCCGGGGTTCCACACTTCTCGATCCACCATCCACTGGGCCCAGCCCGAGAACCAGCCGTCGTGGTACGACTCGAACTGGGGCGCCCACCAGTCGCGAAGCGGCATGCGGGTGGTGCGGTGGTTGGCCAGATCGGGAGCTGAGGCGGCGATGTTGCTCTCGGCCAGGGCGAGCACGAAATCGGCGGAGGCGTGCTGCGCCGATGCGCTATCGGTCCATTGGAGCCCCTCGTAATCGCGGAGGTACCACAGGTTGGGCACTGAGATAGCAGTGTCCACCGCCACCGTCACCGGCCCCTCGCCAATCGACTGGCTGTACGCGTTGAGCGCTTCGATGCGATGCACGGTGTTCACGTAGTCGTGGGTGGTGTGGACCTGGGTTAACAGCTCCCGCGGATCGCGCTGGTTCACATAGTTGGTTCTCCACCCGAAGAACAGCGTGGTGGCCACCAGCCCGGCAACCACTGCCCACACCGGCAGCATCCACAACTTCCTCCGAGCCCGCCACAGCACCGCCACGCCGTAGCCGGCCAGAACGGCCATGGGCACCACGATGTGAAGCGCCAGCCAGGGAAACCGCTCGCTGGCCCAGGAGTATGAGAACCAGCTGGCCACCGCGGTCCACACCATGAACTTGCCCACAAAAGTGGGATTGCGGAACACATGGACCGTGCCGATAACCGCCAGGATGCACACCAGGTATTCGTAGAGCGGGATGGTGTACAGGTAGTAGTGCCAGGGCTCGCTGCCCCGGTTGGTGTCCTGTTCGCCCCGCCAATAGGTGATGCCCTCGGTGAAGCCCTCGGCGAACCCATCGGGCTCTCTGAAGAACTCCGTGAACCACAGGGCGAAGAACAACAGGAACACCGCGGCGGCCAGCACCCACCCCCATCCGGGCACGCGCCTAACGGCCCGCACCAACGGGAGCTCCCATATCGACTGGGGGCTGGCCAACATGAGCAGAACCATCACCATGAGCACCCCGTAGATGCCCAGAGTTAGGAACACCTCCACGTCGTAGTAGCCGCTGAACCCGAAGGCGACGCCCATGGGCACCAGCCCGGCGGGCAGCATCCACCCCCACCCGGCGAGTCCACCACGCTGCCCCTCGAGGTCTCCGGCGAAGTTGCTCGGGGGCGGCTCAGCGTTTCCGGCTCGTGCCTGCCGGGCCGCCTGCTCGGCCAGCAGGGCCAAGAAGAAGCCGCCGAAGATGAACACCACGATGAAGGTGGTCTCTTTGACCGCAAAGCCCGCGGCCAGCAAGAACCCGAACAGCGAGGGCAGCAGCAGCCGGGGCCGGTCCAGGAACCGCACGATCACCACCATCATGGCCAGGGTGATGAACGCGGTGATCGAGTCTTCCCGGCCCAGCCGGGTCATGTACAGGGAGATGGGGCTGAAGGCCAGCACCGCACAGGCGACCAGGGTTGCCACCGGGCCGAGCGACCGGCGCAAGAACCACGGCAAGACGATCATCCCCACCCCGGCCAGAACCGCCACCATGCGAGCGGTGGTGTGCGATTCCCCGAACACCCAGAAGAGGCCGGCGGTCAGATAGAACCGCAGCGGCCCGTGGTACACCGGGTCGTACCCCTCGTAGCTGTTGTTGAGGAACTTCCACGAGTACCAGGCGTCGATGCTCTCGTCGTGGTGGAGGGGCCGCTCGGCCAGCTCAACCAGCCGCAGCACCAGCCCGGCCACCGCCATGGCGCCGACAACAAGGGCCAGCGCCGTCTCCGGGCGGCGGCGCCAGAACTCCATCGGGCGCCAGCTCTCCAGCGCCACTGCACGCTCGCGGACTATGGCTCGCACCGCTCAGCGGACCTCGTAGATCGCATACTCGCCCTGGGAGAACGCCAGCTCGCCCCGAGCCGCCCAGAACACCTCGCTGACCCCGGCCCGGCGCTCAATGGGCCCCACCACCACATAGTCCACTTCGTAGGTGTTCAACAGCTCCTCAGTTCCCTCAAAACCGCCCAACATGGTACGGGCCTGCTGATGGCGGGTGTGCCAGTCGGTGACCCCGAGGTCGTTGATCCACCCGGCGTACCCCACCACCGTCTGGCGCCCGCTGAGCGCGGGCACCGGGTGGGTGTGCTCGAAGCCGATCAGGAACACGCTGTCGGGCGGCGTCTCGTCCCGGGCCCATTCCCCCGCGGCCACCCCGTCGCCCGAGGCAATCGGGTGGGGCCACACGTTCACCTCGGGGTCCACCGCCTTCCAGATGTCCAGCGCGCCGGCAAACGTGAGGGTGAAGAACAGCACCACGGCCGCGGCCACCCCGAGCCAGCCGATTGAGGCCAGCCTCACCAGCACCGCAGCCACCAGCAGCGACCCCAGCAGGATCACCGGAACGAACCAGTGGGTGTTGTTCCACGGATGCGACGGCGCCACCCGCACGAAGTTGGGCACGATGAGCCACAGCCACACCGGAATCGACCCCCACAGCAGCACCTTGGGCAGCGTGTTCTTCCAAAGCTGGGCCGCCAGCATCAACACCAAGAACACTCCGGTGTTGCGCCACCAGAAGATGAACAGATTGTCTTGGTCGGCCGAATAGCCGGGGGGCTGCATCCAGGGGCCGTCCACCCATGTCTCCCACACGATCTCGGTGTTCAGCGGCTCGATCCACAACGCCGCGGGCACCGAGAACGCCACCGCCGGAATGGCGAACAGCAGCCATTGCCACCGGCGGTCCAGCACCGCCCAGATCAAGCCCAGCCCCAGCGCCACCCCAAAGGAGTACACGTGGAATATGGGCATCAGGCCCACCATCACACCGGCAAGGGCGAACAGCCGACGCGAGCCCGTCTTGTGGGCCTCTCGCATGAGCACCACGGCGATCAGCAGCAGGGAGAATCCGGCCAGGGTCGGGCGCTGGGGGAAGAGGTTCCCGGTGACCGCGTTCTCCATCAGGATGTTGCCCGCGTGGTGGCGGGTGTAGTCGGTGGGCAGGTTCCAGACCGCGCCCCAGCCGTGGTCGGCCACATCGCCGAAGAACCGGAGCCATCCCAGTCCCCCGAACAGGGTGAACACCAGCACGGCGAGCACTCCCACTGCCCGGCTGGCGAACAGCCTCACCCCCGCCAGATACAGCACCGGCACGAAGGCGAAGGCCAGATATCCCGACGAAACCTCCAGGCCGCCGAAGGCGCTCAACCCGGCCCGGTCGAGCATGGCGGCGAAGAAGTCGATGCCGAAGTGGTAGGGCAGCCGCTCCACCCCGATTGCAGTGGGCAGCTCGGGGGGGAAGTTCTCGGCGTGGGCGAACGACGAGGCGTAGGTGAGGTGGGCCTGCCAGTCGGTCCACGAGGAGAGGTGGCCGGCCAGCACGCCTCCCGAGCCGTCGGGCACATAGGCCCGACTCAAGATCCACACGGTGAGCGCCCAGGCCGGGGCGCTCAGAATCAACAGCGGGGCCGGATTCTCGGGGCGGGAGATGGGCCGCATCAGGCGTCGGCGGAAGTCCCGGCACTCGATGCCGATCTGTTTGACGCCCGTCCACCAGCCGGCCACCGAGATGGCCGTGGCCACCAGCGCTGCACCGGCCACCACCCCGCCGCTCAGGCCACCGGCCGCCCAGCCCGCGGCGTAGCCCACCATAGTGACCGCCATGAACCCGATAACCGCGCCGTAGGCCACCCGCTCCTCGACGCGGAGCTTCAGCGCCGTCAGATAAGTGAGACCGACGCCCACGAGCACGCAGTCGGCCAGCAACAGCGCCACCCACAGCTTCATTGGCCAACGAACCTAGTTACGGGGACACAGCTTCATCGGCCAACGAACCTAGTTGCGGGGGAGCCACCGACCGCAGAAGTCCCGAGGCCACGGCTGGTCGCCCCTGCGGGCGTAGAGCAGACGGGCTCGGGCATCCTGCTCCTCGGGGGGCGCGTGGGCCGGATTCCCCACGCCGCCCACCGTTCGCCACGTCCGGGGCTCGAACTGATAGGCCCCGTAGAACAGGCCGTTGGCGCTTTCGGCCCGGTAGTTGTCGGTGGACTCGCAGAAGCGGAGGTTGTACCAGTGCTGTTCGGTGGGCTCGATGAACCCGTTTTCGACCCGCTCGCGCTCGGCCATGTCGTTGATCCCCGCGATGTACACCACCCATTCGGCCTCTTGTATCGACCGCGACGTTTCGGTGATGCGGCTGTTGAGGTACGGGATGGCGCCGTCGAGGCGTCGGGCGCGGGCCTCGGTTCGCTCCCGCTCTCCCGGCACGTTCTCCTTTGCGTCGATGGCCTCGTCCACCATTTCGGACACTTCCGACAGCAGGGCGATCCGCCACAGTGCCTCGGTGGCCTCGGAAACGCCCAGGACGAACACCAAGTCTTCTACGTCGCCCCCCGCCATGTACTCCTGTACCACCAGCTTCTCCGCCTCTTCGGTGAGCAGTTCCCGGCCGGTGTCCACGTCTTCGAGTTTCTCCAGTCGGCCCAGTTCGAGATGCAGTTCGTCGATCGTACGGTTTAGGGCGGCCTGCAAGGTGTCGCGTGCGCTGATGGCCGCCTCCAGGTCTTGCTGGGCTCGCTCCAGATCGCGCCATGGCGGCATGGCCGCCTGAACCGTCACCGGCTGGGGCCGTTCGCCGCCGCTGTCGCTTTGGCCGAATGCCACGCCGCCAGTGGCCGCCATGGTGGCAGCCAGTGCAACAAGAAGCACCGCTAAACGACTGCGTTCTCTAGCCCGCAAACCCTCTCCCAAGTTCGGCTACCCTCGAAACGGGTTTACCGCACTGCCCTGCGGGGCGGCAAAACCCCTTTCGGCTGCCTTCAATCTACCGACTATGCCCACGATCCATTCAAACGACGCTGGCCCCTCAAACGACGCTGGCCCCTCAAACGACCCTGGCCCCTCGAGCGACGCCGGCCCACCCGGTGGGGCCCGAGAGATCGACGCGGTCTTGGTGGTGTCGTTCGGCGGGCCGGAGGGGCCCGACGACGTGATGCCGTTTCTGCGCAACGTGACCCGGGGGCGGGGCATCAGCGACAAGCGCTTGGCCGCAGTGGCCGAGCACTACCACCTGTTCGGGGGGGTCAGCCCCATCAACCAGCACAACCGCGACCTGATCGCCGCCCTATCAGATGAGCTGGCCCGGCGGGGGGCGGCGCTTCCCGTGTATTGGGGCAACCGGAACTGGTCGCCCATGCTGGCCGACACCGTGGCCCAGATGCGCGACGACGGGATCAGCCGCGCGATGGGATTCGTCACCTCGGCCTTCGGTTCCTACTCCGGGTGCCGCCAGTACAGCGAGGACATCGAGCGAGCTCGAGCCGCGGTCGGCCCCGACGCGCCGGTGATTCACAAGCTGCCCCCGTTCTGGGACCAGGAGGGCTTTCTGTCGGCCAAGGCTGACTGCCTGGCCGCAGCCCGCCAAGCCGAGCCGACCGCACCGGTGGTGTTCACCGCCCACAGCATTCCCGAGTCCATGGCCGCCACCGCCCCCTACATCGCCCAGCTCAACGAGGCCTGCCGCCGAGTGGCCGCTCGCACCGGAGCTGGCGAGTGGTGCCTGGCCTACCAGAGCCGCAGCGGCCCGCCCCAAGTGCCGTGGCTTGAGCCCGACACGGGCGACGAGCTCGACCGGCTGGCCTCCGAAGGGGCCGACGCGGCGATCGTGGCGCCCATCGGCTTTGTGGCCGACCACATGGAGGTGATCTACGACCTCGACATTGAGGCCCGTCAGCGGGCCGAAGCGGTGGGACTGCGCTTTACCCGGGTTCCCACCGTCGGCACCCACCCCGCGTTTGTGGAGATGATCGCCGATCTGGTGCTCGCTCCCCCGCCGGCTCCCTGCCCCGCCGACTGCTGCCTGCGGTAGCAGAGAGCTTTGCGGGGCTACTCCCGAGAGCCGATCTCGGTGTTGATCCAGGCGATCAGCTGCGCCTGGTTGCGGGTCTGGGTCAAGATGTCGCCGGGACCGGTGAAGTGGAACACGAAGCCCTCGCCCGACTTCATCGACTGGATCGAGCGGCCCTCCACTGCTCGGCGCAGCTCGTAGCTCACGGTGTCGGGGAAGGCCAGCATGTGGCTGGTGTCCACCACCACCGTCTCGCCCGGGGCCAGCGAGATCACGTCGATGGCCCCGTAGGAGGCCACCACCACGTTGCCGGTGCCCTCGGCGTGGGCCATGAAACCGCCCTCACCGCCGACCAGCGACTTGAAGCCGCCCCACTTGGTGTCCATCACCACCGAGGCGTCGGAGGCCAGCCAGTTGCCGCGCTCGATGATCCACGCTTGCGAGCCGTCCAGCTCTATCACCCGTAGATCGCCGGGCAACTTGGCGGCCACATCCACCCAGCCGCCCTCTGCCGGAGCGGTATAGGTGGACACGAACAGCGACTCGCCGCCCAACACACTGCGCTTGAGCCCCTTGAGCACGCCGCCCTCCATCTTGGCCTCGAGCGACATCCCCGAGGAATGGGCCGACATGGCGCCGGCCTCGACTTTGACCTGCTCGCCCCCGCCGAGGGTGCACCGGGCGACGGCAAAGCTTGGGGCATGACGAATATCTACCTGCATGACGGGCAGCCTACCCAGCGCCACCCTCGGATTGGTGGCGGCCCAGGCCAGTGAATTTGGGGGCTACCCGATGCCCTTGTCCTGGCCCTCCCAGTACGGCGCCCGCAGCTCCCGTTTGAGCACCTTCATGGCCCCCGACAGGGGCAGCGGCTCCGCCCGGAACTCCACCGACTTGGGCACCTTGTAGCCGGCAATGGTCTGGCGGGCGTGTTCGCACACCTCTTCCTCGGTCAGCTCGTGGCCCGGAGTGGGCACCACCACGGCGTGGACGGCCTCTCCCCAGGTGGGGTCGGGAATGCCGATTACCGCCACCTGGGCCACCCCGGGATGGGTGGAGATGGCGCTCTCCACCTCCGAGGAGTACACGTTCTCGCCGCCCGACACGATCATGTCCTTCACCCGGTCCACCAAGAACAGGTAGCCCTCCTCGTCGAGGTATCCGGCGTCGCCGGTGTGGTACCAGCCGTCCCGGAACGCCTCGGCGGTGGCCTCGGGCTTGTTCCAGTACTCCTGCATGTAATTGCCGCCCCGGGCGCACACCTCTCCGATCTCGCCGGTGGGCAGCATGTTGCCGTCCTCGTCTTGGATGCAGAGGTTCACGCCGAGCACCGAGCGGCCCACCGACCGCAGCCGGGGGCCGCCGGCCACATGGTCTTCGGCCGACAGAAGCGTGAGCACCGACGAGCACTCGGTCATGCCGTAGCCCTGGAGCAGGTTCACGCTCGGCAAGTGCTCCAGAAGGTGGCTCAAGATGGCCTCGGGCATCGGCGAGGCGCCGTACACCAGCTCCCGTAGAGACGCCAGCCGCTCGGGCCGGTACTCGGGGTGCTGGATGCACAGGCCGATCATGGTGGGCACCATCACCGTCTGGGTGATGCCCTCGGCCTCGATGAGGTTCATAACCCCGGCGGGATCGAAGGCCGGAATCGTCACCATCTTGGAGCCGGAGGCCGGAATCACCAGCAAGCTGGCCATGGACGCGGCGTGGAACAGCGGCGTCTGGCTCAAGAACACGTCGTCGTCCCTCGTGCCCCCCAGCCCGATGGCCACGTGGTACACGTTGAGCATCTCGGCCCGCTGCTGGAGCAGCACCCCCTTGGGCAGGCCGGTGGTGCCGCCGGTGTACATGAGCACCACCGGGTCTTCTTCCTCGGGCTCGGGGGGAACGGTGTCGTCGCCGGCGGCCACCAGATCCTCGTAGGCCACGTCGTGGGGCACGTCGCCGGGCCCGATGAGCACAACCTTGCGAATGGGGCTGTCGCCGGCAGCCTCCATGGCCTTGACGAATGCCTCGGCGAAGAAGCCGTCGACAAAGGCCACCTCGGTGCCCGAGTCCCGCACGATGTAGTCCAGCTCGGGGCCGGCCAAGCGCAGATTCAGCGGGTTCACCACCCCGGCGCCCAGATAGCAGGCGTGGTACAGCTCCAGGTAAGAGGCGCTGTTGAGGGCCATGATGGCCACCCGGTCGCCCTTCTTCACACCGAGCTCGCTGCCCATGGCATTGGCCAGCCGGGTGACCCGCTCGCCGTGGGCAGCGAAGCTGGCCCGGTAGGCGCCGTCGACGATCGCCTCTCTGTTGGCGTACCGCTCCAGTGCCGGGTAGAACAGCCGGTGATAGATCAGCTCTTTCATGGGGGCAACCGTAGCGCGACGCCGGATGTGCCGGAGCAGGTCGAAGGAGGCGAGATGGACGTCGAAACCACAGTGCGATGGCTTAAGGATCGGGAGCTGATCAAGGAGGTTCCCCAGCGGTATGCCCGGGGAATCGACCGCATCGACTTCGATCTGGTTCGGTCGAGTTTCCACCCCGACTGCCAGATCAGCGGAACGGTGATCTCCGGACCCCTCGACCCCTATCTCGACTGGACCGAGGAGGAGCTGCACAAGTTCGAGGCCACGCAGCACTTCATGGGCAACCAGTACATCGACCTGGAAGAGGGCGCCGACGAGGGCCACATCGAGACTTGGGCCGTGGCCTACCACATGCGCCCGGAGGACTCAGACGTGGGCGATCTCATCTTGGGCCTGCACTACTGTGACGACGTGGCCCGCTTCGACGACCGCTGGCTCATCACCGCCCGCACCGCCCGCCCCCAATGGGCCCGCGGCGCCTTCCCCGCCCCACCCGAAGAGCTGAAAAGCGACTGGCACGACGTGGACATCCGCCACGTGTGACCGATTCGCGGGTCAGAGTCCGAGCAGGTCGGCGATGAGCTCTCGGATCTGCTTTAGGGCGACGGATCCGACGTTCGTGTCCGTTGTCTCAACGACACGGTCGACGCTGATGGTGGTCGGTAGGTGTGCTTGGGCCACGCCGAATCCGGTGACATCGACCTCGCTCAACCATCCCCTCCTCTTGGTCGTGCAGGGCACAACTGCGATCGCGTGCTGACGGAACTCGAGCACGTCATCGGAGGTGACCACGATCGCCGGCCGAACGAATCCCGGCTCGCCCCGCGCCGGCGTCCCGAAATCGCAGCGGACGACATCACCGGCTCGCATCAGCGACATCTCCCGCGGACGCATCAAGCACGGCATTGTCTTCAGCATCGAGCGGGGCGCTTGCCAGCTGAGCCCCGATAATGCGACGGCGCTCCCGCCGGATCATCTTCTCAAGCTGCGCATCAAATGTGAGCCCCTCGCGATCCGCAAGCTGGCGAAGCGCATCCCGGTTCCGGACCGAAACCTTAATGGTAGTCGAATCAGGCATACCGTCGAGTATACCCATGAGCATCCGCACCGCGGCCGCCACTACCCCTTCCGGCTATTTGGAGTGGAGGATGGGGAGGATTAGGGGATGCTCGGGTTGGGCGCGGGCGATCCGGGCGTCGGCGGTGACAAGGGGGCTGTTCAGGCTCTCGGCGAGGGCCAGGTAGAGGGCGTCGTAGAAGCTGAGGCTGTGGCGAAGCTGCCAGGCGCTGGCTGCCCGGCGGGCCCGGGCGGCGTGGTCCGCCGGCAGCGCCAGCCCGTTGCGGGCCAGCACCCGGCGCATCGCCGGGGTCCGGCACCGGGCCCGGCTCAATCCGGCCGATGCCGACTCTTTTGAGCTCTGCGAGCTTGCGGCGCCCCAGCGGTCCCAATCGGCCGCCAGCGCCCTCAGGCCCGCGAGAGCCGCCCCAGCGGCCCCACAGCGCCCCAGCGGGCCTCGGCGAGTTTAGCGGTGTTGTGGGCTGGTCGGGGTCAGCTCGGGCACTGGGCTTTCCCCAGTTTTTTGAGCTGACCGTCGGGTTAGGTTCCCCCCAGTCCAAGAAAATCGTTCGGCGGCGATGTTGCCCGCCGTTCGCTTCTTACGTTAGGGTCTCTGCCAGCTATCGAAATCCGTGGGGGTTTTTCCCCAGCGGTCAGGCTTGTTGGTGAGTCGGGTATTTGCCCTTTTCCCTCCGAGATGGGTGGGGCTTCGTCTTGGTTCCCTTCGGGCTTGACCGCGGATTTCGGTAGCTGAAGTGCTCGACTCTCGTCCGAAGGGAACCGCCCGATGTCTGCTCGCAGGAAAGACGTTGCCGGAGATGCAAGGGCGCGGCGGCTTTTGGCCGTTGTGCTCTCGGCGGCGGTTTTGGCCGCCGGTCTGGTGCTCGCGCTGGCCGACAGCACGCCCACCGCCGAGGCCCATCCCCCGGCGACGGAGACCTACACCTATGAGGTCGATGTCACCAAGACCCGTGAGATCCCGGTGTATGGGTTTGCGCCCACTCAGGTTGAGGTTCAAAAGACCCGTGAAGTTCCGGTCTACAAATACCGCAAGGTCCGCTCTCGGGTGCAGCCGCACACCGAGACCTACACATATAAGCCGCCTTGTGAAACGGTCATAATCCACGGTCAGGTGGGCACCTATTGCCCGCCTTCGGAGACCAGAACGCGCCCGGTCTACAACTACAAATGGTCCTACGTGAGGTATCAGAGCGGAACGAAGACCGAGACCTACACGGTCACCGAAACCCAAATGGTTTGGAAGCAGACCGG
>JAJDYE010000008.1 GCA_022822905.1 Acidimicrobiia bacterium
TCCGCCGCAACACCGACCGACAACCCCAACACCGCCAAGCCCAACTCGCATTCGCCATCGCACTGCTCATCGCAGCCAAACTCATCGACCACAAAAACCGATGGAACCCCTGAACACCACCTACCCGCGCACCCTCTAAGGCTCAGAAGAGATTTATGGCGTCAGGAACTGGCCGAGGCGGCGGCTGGCGATGGGGGCTATAGGGCCCAGCACCATTATCCACCAGCCTGGTCAAAGAAGACTGCTCTGGTCCTAAACCCGCTCGGGTGTCAGAGCGGCCGATAGACGCTGCGGCGGTGGTCGACGCGGTGGATGAGGACGGTGTTCTCAGAGTCGAGGACCTCGTAGATGATTCGATAATCGCCTCGGCGGGCAGAGAAGAGGCCTTCGAAGTCCCAGAGCAGAGGCTTTCCCGCTTGGCGCGGGTTCTCGGCTATCAGACCGAAAATGGCCTCCATGGCCGCCCAGTACACCTTGTCTGGTAGACGACCTAAATCTCTGTGTCCCTCTGGAGTGATGTCGACTTCATGCACTGGTGTCCCTGAGGTGGTCGCGCAGGTGCATTCGCTGGCCTGCCTCGGCTTCGGCTCGGGACTTGCGGAGCGAGGCCACCAGTTCGAGATCCCTCATGATGTCCAAGGTCTCTTCCAAGGATTCGAGATAGTCGCAGTTGACCAGCATGAATGAAGGGCGCCCGTTGCGGGTCACCATGATCCGGTCGCGCTCCTGCTCGACTCGGTCGGCAAGTTCCGATAGGTGACTCTTGACTTCGGAAAACGGCAGTATCGATTCCATTGGTCATAATTCTGACCTGTTCTAACCCAGGGGGCAAGCAGTTTCCAGAGTGTCTATCGAATTCGCACCCCGACATCGTTGTATTCCGCGGCGCCCTGCGAGCAGCAAGCAGTTTCCAGAGTGTCTATCGAATTCGCATGCCGCCGCGGACGGTCACTGGCTGATTCAACGGGGCAGGACCGCCACCTAGGAGCTGGGCGGTGCAGGTCAGACTTGGCCGAAGCCGATCTTTGGCGATTACCAGGTGTCACAGCCCGGTGGCATCATGGGCCTCTCCTAGGGGAGGATGTATGGCCGTAGAAATGGCGATCTGGCGGATGGCCGACGCGGGACCGCAAGAACTGGCATCTTCACCGCTCGACTCCGAGCGCCGTCTCGAAGACATGCTGGCGCAGGATCCCAACATGTGCGGAACCGAACTGCTGATTCTCGGAAGGCAGGTTCGGACCGATCATGGCGGATTCGTAGACCTCCTCGCTATCGATGCCGATGGCTGTGTCCATGTCCTCGAGCTCAAGCGCGACCGGACCCCTAGGGATGTCGTTACCCAAACACTCGACTATGGATCCTGGGTGGCGGGTCTAAGCCTTGAGGAACTCCAGAGGATATACCTCTTCCATCATGATGAAGACAAGCACCTTGATGATGCCTTCGCCGAGCAGTTCGATAGCCCTCTGCCAGACGTCGTCAACGAGGAACAACAGTTCACGGTTGTTGCGTCTGAACTTGACCCGACATCAGATCGCATCATCGAGTTCCTTGCAGAGTCCTACGGAGTACCGATCAATGCCGTCTTCTTCCAGCATTTCAACGATGGAGATCGCGAATACCTCGCTCGGACTTGGCTGCTCGATCCCCAGCAGGCCGAAGCAAAGGCCGCTCGATCGTCGCACAGCAGGCAGCGGCCTTGGAATGGCCGGGACTTCTACGTGGTGCTCGGTCGGGCCGATGAGTGGGACAGGCCTTTTTCCCGCTGGTCAATAGCAAGCAATTACGGGCTCCTGAATGCAGGGCATGGCTCGTGGTACTGGAAACCTCTCCGAAACCTGAAGCCTGGACACCGCGTGTTCGCGTACGTAGCGGGAGCAGGCTATGCGGGTATCGGCCGAGTAATCGGAGAGATGATTCCAGCACGAGATGCCGTGGTCGAGAGCAACGGCCGGCTCAAGCCTCTCCTGGACCAACCAGAATTCAGCTCAGAATGGAGACAGGAGGCGGGTTCAGAGGACCCGGATATAACCGAGATGGTTGTGCCGGTCGAGTGGCTTGGCAAAAGGCCTCTCGACGAGGCTGTATGGGAGAAAGGGCTCTTCGCCTCACAGCTAACGGTCTGCAAGTTGCGCGATGAACGCACGATCGAAACCGTCGAGTCTGCATTCGGAATCGACGAGACAACGGTCTAATCCGGCATACCGGAGTCAACTGCCAGGCCGGATAGGTCAACACTCGATGGCTCAAGATATTCTGAGCCTGAGTGTCTCACGGAGTCAGCAGCTGGCCGAGGCGGCGGCTGGCGATGGCGGTGCCTAGGGCGGCGAGGGCGAGGAGGTAGGCGATGTGGGCGATCAGGTCCACGCTGATGTCGCCGGCGATGAAGGCTCGCTCCATGGCCACGCCGTGATAGAGGGGGGTGGCTTGCACCAGGAACTGCACGGCGCGTGGGTAGGTGTCGAGCGGGAAGAACGTAGCTGAGAACAGGAACTGGACGATGAGGGGCACGGTGACGAGGTCAAGGTCGTTCCAGCTTCGCATGTAGCTGGTGGCGGCCATGCCCAGAGCAGCGAAGGTGAAGCCGATCAGGGTTGCCCCCGGCAATGCGGCGATGGCCCACACGGAGTCCACCAGACCTAAGCCGGCCATGATGCCCAGGAAGCCGCCGGAGTAGAGGGTGGCCCGCAGCACCGACCAGCCCATCTCGCCCAAGGCCAAATCCACCACGCCCACCGGGGTGGCCAGCACCGCGTCGTAGATCTTGGCCCAGGTGAGCTTGTAGTACATGTTCATGGTGCTGTCGTAGAAAGTGCCGTTCATGGCCGAGGTGGCCAGCAGCCCTGGGGCCACGAACGTGCGGTAGTCGATGGTGCGCCCTCCCACGGTCACATCGCCTACCAACTCTCCGATTCCGATTCCGATGGACAGCAGGTAGAAGACCGGCTCGAAGAACCCGGACAACAACGTGACCCAGGTGCGTCGGTACACGGTGATGTTGCGCTCCACGACGCGGGCGAATCGCCGTGACGGCAGCAAGCCCGCCGCGGCAGCCAATCCCAGCCGGTTGGGCCGGCGCCCCTGGCTAACCAGGCTCATTCGTACAGCCTCTTGGTAAAGGTCCGGCTGGCGACCAGCGTGCCAGCAAGTATTAGCGCCACCAGATAGGCCAAATGCCCGGCCAACTCCCAATTCACTCCGCTTCCGGTGCTCAGCGCCCGGCACAGCCTCACCCCGTGCCACACCGGAGTGAGCCAGGCGAGCTGCTCAAGCACGATGGGGAGTTGGGATACCGGATAGAAGATCCCCGAGAACAAGAACATGGGCATGATCACGAATCGGGTGTAGGTGCTGAAGTTGTCAGCGTTGATCCGAGTGGCGACGAAGGCCGCGGTGGGAGTGGCAAAGGCCATGCCGCACAGGGCGGCGCAGAACGGGGCCAACACCGCCAGCGGCGACGACACCGACCCGAATGCGGCCATGACCCCCAAGAACACGAAGCTGGCCAACGTCACCCGGAAGGCCATATAGGCGAAGTGGCCCAGCAGGATGTCGCGGCCCCGCAGCGGGGAGGCGGCCATGGCCATATATGTGCGGTACCACTTGAAGCCGCCCAGCACCGGATAGGTGGACTCGTTGACCGCCAGCATCATGGCGTTGCTGGCCAAAAGCCCAGGGGCCAGGAAATCCAGATAATCAAGCCCGCCCAGGTCACGACCGGAACCGACCTCGGCATCGACCAGCGAACCTAGGCCCAGGCCCATGGCTGCTAGGAACAGGACCGGGCTCAAGAAGCTGGTGAGGATCGATCCCTTCCAGTTGCGGCGATAAGTCAATAGCCAGTACTCCACCGCCAGCCTTGTACTGGGAACCACCGCGGCGCGGGCCATCAGTCCACCAGCGAGCGGCCGGTGAGGTGCAAGAACACGTCTTCAAGCGTGCTGCGGCGAACTAGCACGCTCTCGTGCTCGACCTCGCCGAGCAAAGCAACCAGCCGCTCGCCCTGGTCGGTGTAGAGCAGCACCCGATCGGGCAGCTCCTCCACCCGTTCATAGAGCTCCTCCCTCGCCTGCGCTTTAGGGCTCTCGCCCAACCGGCGCAACGCCTCGGCCATCACGGTCACCTGGCCGTGGGTGCGTACTTCCACCACCTCCCGGGTGGAGTAGCGCTCGATGAGCTGGCGAGGGGATCCTTCGGCCACGATCTTGCCCCTGTCCATCACCACGAGGCGGTCGCAGAGTTGCTCGGCCTCGTCCATGTAGTGGGTGGTGAGCACCTGGGTCACCCCTTGGCGCTTGAGCGTCCACAGCCGCTCCCACACCACGTGGCGAGCCTGGGGATCGAGGCCAGTGGTGGGCTCGTCGAGCAGCAGCACCTCGGGCTCGCTGATCAGGGCTCGGGCGATGGTGATGCGCCGCTTCATGCCTCCCGACAGCGGTTCCACATGGTCGTCGGCCCGCTCGCTGAGCTGCACAAACTCCAGCAGCTCGGAGATGCGGGGGCGAAGCACGGCGCGGGGAAGATCGAAGTAGCGCCCGTACACGTACAGGTTCTCGGCTACCGACAACTCTTCGTCGAGATTGTCTTGCTGGGGAACCACCCCGAGGCTGGACCGGATCTTGGTGCCCTCACGAGAGGGGTCCATGCCCAAGATACGCAGCGCCCCGCCGGTGGGGTCGGACACACAGCCGATCATCCGCATGGTGGACGACTTGCCCGCGCCGTTGGGCCCCAGGAAGCCGAACACCTCGCCCCGTTCGACCTCGAAGTTGATGCCGTCGACCGCAGTGAAATCGCCGAACCGCTTGGTCAGCCCCCACGCTGCGATCAAAGACACTCAGGCAGGTTACGGCTAGGGAGATGCCGGGTAGCAGTCATAAACCCTCCGGTGGCGGTTGCCAACAGTCGCAGAGGCTCTTTGGTTCTGACCGGGTTGCCAACAATGGGCCATGATGGGGCCATGAGCTACGAGCATCAATGAGCTAGGAGCATCTATGAGCTACGAGCATCTGCTGTCACCGGGGCGCATTGGCGCTCTGGAACTGCGCAACCGGCTGATCATGGCCCCGATGGGGGAGGAGTTGGGCGACGAGAACGGAGAGGTTTCCGACGACCAGGCGGCCTACCTGGAGGCTCGGGCCAAAGGGGGGATGGCCGTGGTCATGCTGGGTTCGGTGGGCGTAGCCCATCCGGTGGGCTGCTCCAACAAGCGCCAGACCGCTATTTCCGAAGACCGGTTCATCCCGTCGTGGAAGCGAGCCGCCGACCGGGTCCACAACCATGGCGGCAAGATCGCCATGCAGCTCACCCACGCCGGCAAGATGGGTCTTCAGGACACCATGGCCGGGCGTCCTATGTGGGTGCCGTCGGAGCCGGGGCCGATGACCGTCGACCCCTTGTACGGGATGGTCACCGCCGAAGAAGGAGCCATGATGGCCGAGCCTTTCATGGCGCCTACGTCCAACCCCCACTATCGGGTGATGGATCACGATGACATCGCAACGGTGGTGGACCAGTTTGCCGCGGCCACAGTGCGGGCCCGGGAAGCCGGTGTGGACGCGGTGGAGCTGCACGGTGGCCACGGCTATCTCATCGACGCCTTCTTGTCGCCGACCATCAATTCTCGTGACGACGAATACGGCGGATCTGTGGAGAACCGGGCTCGGTTCTTAGAGGATGTCCTCACTGAGATCCGCCGACGCGTGGGCGACGACTACCCGGTGTGGGTGCGGCTCAACAGCACCGAGGTGGGCATTGACGGCATCGTTTTGGACGACGCTCTATACAACGCCCGGGTGGCTGCGTCGGCGGGTGCCGACGCCATCCACGTATCGGCCTACCACGATCCGGGAATCGCCACTGGGCCCACTGAATCCTACGGACCTCACGTGCCTGAGCTGTTGGTACCAAACGCAGCCGCGGTCAAGGCCGAAGTGGAAGTGCCGATCATTGCCGTAGGTCGGATCAGCCCCGAGTCCGCCGATCGCCACATTGCCGAGGGCAAGTACGACTTTGTGGCCATGGGCCGCAAGATCCTGGCCGACCCTGATCTGCCCAACAAGCTGGCCGCGGGCCAGTCCGACGACGTGCGTCCCTGCGTTTACCACTACCGCTGCATCGGCAACATCTTCTTGCGGGTGGGAACTCGGTGCGCGGGCAACGGCTTTTTGGGCAGGGAGGACGAGCTCACCGCCGAGGCCGCGACGGCGGCCAAGAAGGTGCTGGTGATCGGCGGAGGGCCCTCGGGAATGGAGACCGCCCGGGTGGCCGCCCTGCGGGGCCATGAGGTGATCCTGGCCGACGCATCTGATCGGCTGGGGGGCCGTTGGGCGCTGGCGTCGGCCACCAGCGACGTGAACGCCGAGCTCATGGAGTGGTTCGAGCGCCAGCTGGATCAGCTCGGAGTGGATGTGCGTCTCGACACCCGTCTGGACGCATCCGCTGCAAGCGCGCTCTCGCCCGATGCTGTGGTGGTCGCAGTGGGCGGCCGGTGGGGCCGTCCCGATGTGGACGGCATCGATGGCCCCCAGGTTTGGGGGGTGGACGATTTGGCTCCTTGGCTTCTCGACGGCGCTTCGTTGGATGCCGCCCGTGTGGCTGTGCTGGGTGGTGACCTGCCCGGCATTGGGGTGACCGAGACCGCCCACCACCAAGGGGCCGAGGTAACGCTCATCGAGTCCGGTCCGGCGTTCGGGTTTTCTCTCGGGCTGCCCGGACGCTGGCGGGTCGTTAATGATCTTGGCCAAGCAGGGGTGAACCTGGTCACTGGCGCGCAGGTGGTGGCCATCACTGAAGACGGGGTGGTGTGGCGTTCGAATGGTGCTGAGCAGACGACGCCCGCCGACCTGGTGGTGGTGACCTCCGAGCTGACGTCCGACACCTCTTTGGCCGATGAGCTCCGGGCCGCAGGTGCTGAGGTGCATGCGGTGGGTGACTGCGCTCAACCCGGTTTTCTGGAGGGTGCCATGAAGTCAGCGGTCGAGCTAGCCGCCGCGCTCTAACTCCCGAAGGACTGGCGATGAGCTATCGATTGGCAAACCGGGCGGGAGAGGCGGTGTTACTGGACGGCGCCGACTTCTGGTCGATGGGCATCGATCCGATGGACGCCCTAGCCGACATCGACGATCTCCACCGTCTCTGGGCCAACCGGGGCTTGCCCGACGGTCAGCTGGGCCCAGCCGAGCTAGGCCCCCCGGTGCCCAACCCACAGCAGGTATTCGGCTACGGGCTCAACTACCGGGACCATATCGAGGAGATCGATCGGGTCGACCCCATGGGCCGGACCGCCAGCGAGGAACCGGTGGTGTTCACCAAGTTCCCCACCTGCCTGGTTGGGCCGGCCGCGCCGGTGAAGTTGGTGGGCGAACACTGCGACTACGAATGCGAGCTGGTTGCGGTGATCGGCACCGAGACCCGCGAGGTGGACGAGGCTCAGGCCTGGGACCGGGTAGCCGGGCTGATGATCGGCCAGGACATCTCCGACCGGGCCTTGCAGACTGCGGCGTCGCCGCCTCAATTCTCCCTGGGCAAGTCACGGGAGTCGTTCGGCCCCATCGGCCCTGCGCTGGTGAGCCTCGACTTGGTGGACAACCCCGACGATCTGGCCATTTCCTGTGAGGTCAACGGCGAGGTGCGCCAGAACAGCCGCACCAGCTTCCTCATGCGCCCAGTGGCCGAGATGGTGGCATACCTGTCAACCATCCTCACCTTGTACCCCGGAGACCTCATCTTCACCGGCACCCCCGGAGGGGTCGGCCATGCCCGAGGCCTCTACCTCAAGCCCGGTGATGTGATCCGCTCCGAGATCGAGGGTCTCGGTGTAATGGAGAACCCTTGCGTCTAGGCCGCTAGGGCAGCTCCAGCATTTCGGCCGTCTCGTCACAGGTGGCCAGAGGGCGGCCGACCTCGTTGCACAGGGCCACGGCTTCAGACAAGAGCTCCTGATTGGTGGGGGAGCGGTCGGGGTCGTAGAACTCCTCGATGCCCACATGGAGGTGGCCGCCCATCTCTAGGGCAAGCCGGGCCACAGGGGTGGCCATGAGGTCACCGCCCCACACCGACACCGACCAGGGGATGTCGGTGCCCTCCAGCATGTCTAGATAGGCCAGCAGGGCGTGTTTGGTAGGGGGCAGCCCGAAGGTGACCCCCTTGGAGCGGCGGGAGAGCCCCCACTCGGCGCCGAAGTAGAGCTTGGCCATCGAGCCCGCAGGCAACTGGCCGACGCGGTGGTAGGTGAGCACGCATTGCAGGAAGCCGGGCTCGTAGATGGCCATTGCCGGGGCCCAGCCGTTGTCGCGGCACAAGTCGAAGCTGGCCCGGATCTCGGCGTAGTCGTTCTTGTAGGTGCCTCCCACCGGCAAGCCGTCGGGCCCGGCGCCGCCGATGTTGGTGGAGCCGGGGTCAACGGCCACCATTCGCAGGGGCAGTTCCTCGGCGATCATGGCCATGTGGGCGTACTTGGCCTGATGGTCCCCAGAGGTGAGCGTGGGGTACCACAGGGCGTCAGGACGGGCGGCTAGCACCGGGGCCATAGCCTCGATGTAGGGGTCGGCGGCATCGCGGCCAGTAAGGCTGATGTCGTGGTTGTGGGTGTGAATGATGGCCGCACCCCCCTCGATGCAGTCCAGGGCATCGGCGGCGATTGCCTCAGGGCTCAAGGGCACGTTGGGATTGATTTCGGGGCTGGTGATTCCGTTGATGGCCACCTCGATGATGGCCGGGACTTCCTCGGGTGAAGCTGCTGTCATGGCCAGACCCTAACGCCAGTTCCGGTGATCACCCTCTGGCGTGGTTTACTGCGGGGCGTGGTTCTACCGGCAGGAGACGGTCCCTGGTTCGAGGATTTTGAAGTGGGCCAGCCACTTGATCCTGCCCCGGCCATCACCATCGGATCGGGTGAAGCCGCGGTCTACCAGGCAATTTGCGGCGATCCCTTGGCCATCAGCCTGAGCCGCCCGCTGGCCGAGGCCATTACCGGGCAACCCGGATCGGTGGTCAACCCTGCATTGGTATTGCAAGTGGCCATCGGCCAATCCACCGTGGCCACCCGCAAGGTGGTGGCCAACCTGTTCTACAGGGGCGTGCGCCAACTGCGCACTGTACGAGTGGGGGAGACTCTAACCACGACGGTGACCGTTCGGGGCCTGCGAGAGGCCTCCGCCCGGCCCGACCGGCCTCCTCGGGGCTTGGTGCTGCTCGGCATGCAAACGGTCGACGATCAAGGTCGCCTGGTGCTGGACTTCGAACGGTGCGCCCTTGTTCGCCGCCGCTCTGATGCCCCCACAGGGCACGAAGACGATCTCGGAGGAACTCCTAATGAGATCGACATAACCTCGTTTGTGGAGGTCGCCCCCGCAGACTGGGATCTGAGCCCGCTGGGGGTGCCGCAGGAGTGGGCGATCGGGGAAACCCACCGCGATCCGCTGAGCGACACAGTGACCGATGCCCCCGCGTTGGTACGGCTCACCCAAAACCTGGCCCCAATTCATCGGGATGCGTCGCTGGGCCAGGGGGGAAAGCGCCTGGTGTATGGCGGGCACACCGTGGGACTGGCCCAAGCTGGGTTGGTGCGCCTTGTGCCTACCGCGGCCACTGTGGTGGGCTGGCATCTCTGCGACCACACCGGCCCAGTTTTCGAGGGCGACGTGGTAGATGTGGCCGCCACCCTCAATGCGGCCGAGCCGGTGGCCAATGGCCGCCTGTTGGCCTTCACGGTGATTGTGCAGGCTGAACGAGGCGGTGCTGATCCTGTGCCGGTGCTCGACTGGCGGCCGATTGTGCTGGCTCCGTGACCGAGACCCCGGAGCCAAGTGATCACGAGCCAAGTGACCATGAGCTGGCCCACTGGTTGGCCCAGCAGGCAGGGGAACAGCTTCAGGCCCTCTCGGATGAGATGGAGGAATCCCGCACCGGCTACCTCCACCGGGAGATGGCGGGCGATCAGCTCAGCCATCGCTATCTCACCGGGGCGCTAGCCCAGCTCAGGCCCAACGACATCGTGCTGTCGGAGGAGGGCCGTGACGATGGCGCTCGTCTGGACTCTGAGCGGGTATGGATCGTCGACCCGCTGGACGGGTCGTCGGACTATGCCGACCAATGGAGCGACACTTGGGCAGTCCACGTCGGGTTGGCAGTGAACGGCGAACCGGCGGCCGGAGCAGTCTCTGTGCCTCCCTGGGGCCGCACATTCAGCACGGTGAGCGCTGACGGGCCACCCGTCGATTCCGGCCGAAAGCGGCCGGTGGTAGTGATGTCGCGTTCCCGGGTCCGATGGGACGGCCACCGTCTGGCCCGCCATTTGGATGCCGATGTGTACGGCGTGGGCTCCGCCGGGGTCAAGGCCATGGCCGTGGTCACCGGCGAGGCCGACGCCTGGGTTCACGCCGGGGGGCTCTACGAGTGGGATACCTGTGCCCCAGCCGCCATCGCATTGGCCGCCGGGCTGCATGTTTCCCACCTTGACGGATCGCCACTGCGCTACAACCGCCGCGACCTAGCCCAATGGGGCATCCTCATCTGCCGCCCAGAGTTGGCCTCTGATCTCAAGGCGGCATTTGCCGCCTAGCTAACCTGCCGTTATGCGAATCGGCATGTTGGGGGCGGCGTGGATCGGGCCGATGGGGCTCATCGAGCCGGCGAAAGAGGTCGACGGAGCGGACGTGGTTGCGTTGGCGGCCCGCGATGGGGAGCGGGCTCGTGCTTATGCCACCGAGCATGGCATTCCTCTGGTGTTCGACAGCTACGACGATCTGTTGGCCTCAGAGGAGATCGACGCGGTGTACAACCCGCTGCCCAACTCCCACCACGCCCGCTGGACCATCGCTGCACTAGAAGCGGGCAAGCCGGTGCTGCTGGAAAAGCCGTTCACCGCCAATGCCGACGAGGCCCGCCAGGTGGCCGATGTCGCTGAGCGGACCGGGCTGGTGGTGATGGAGGCCTATCACTGGCGCTTCCACCCCCAGGCCGAGCGGGCCATTGAACTAGTCGCCGATGGAGTGGTGGGGGAGGTGAGTCATGTGGAGGCGGCCATGGTGTTCCCGTCGATGCACGGCCCCGACGACATTCGCTACCGCTACGACCTCGCGGGTGGTGCCCTCATGGACACCGGCTCCTATGCCCTCAGCAATCTGCGGGCCTTCGGCGAGCTCGAGGTGGTGCAGGCTGAAGCCGAGGAAATGGCCCCCGATGTGGACGTCCGCATGACCGCAGAGCTGCGCTACCTAGATCGCGATGCCACCGCGGCCATCACCTCGGCATTCACCGGCACCGATCAGAAGGCGGAATTGGGCGATCCCGATGCTGTCGACCCCGATGCGTTTGACTTCGAGTTCCAGGCCGATGTGGTGGTGACCGGCACTGGGGGGCGCCTCCTCATCGACAACCCGTTGGCGCCCATGTGGGGCAGCGGACTGACGGTGACCGACAGAGACGGCGAAGTGCTCATCCAGGAGGCTGCGCAGCCAGTGGCCACCTACACCTGCCAGCTCGAGGCATTCCGGGCGTGCGTGGAAGACGGCGGCCCCAACCTGTATCCGCCGTCGGAGTCGATCAAGACCATGGAGTTGATTGACGCGGTCTATCAGACTGCTGGACTGCCCGTGAGAGTGGGGATCTAGCTAATCGCCAGCCTCAGTGAGCACCTGGCGGGCGGCGTCCCCCAACAAGCGGGCAAAGCCCACCGGACCCAGTGCCTCCAAGCGGCCCGAGTCGAACACCTCCAGGGTGATGGGCGCCTGGCAGCCGGCATCTCGAATGGTTCGCAGCGCGCCGGTTAAGTCCATCGCCCCCTCACCGGGCACACTGCGGAGATACCGCGTCGCGAACGCCAAGTCATCAGGTGGCTCCGCGGGGGCGTCGTTGAGCTGGATCGCCCCGATCAGATAGCCGGGAATCGAGTCGAAATCAGCAAAGTCTCCGGGTCCGTAGAACACATGCCAAAAGTCCACGGTGAGCCCGCAGTTGGCCCGACCGGTGGCGGCTACCACTTTGGCGCTGGCCAGCGGGTCGGGAACTGGCCGATTGCGGCTGAACTCCATGTACACGTCAACCCCGACCGAGGCCCCCTGGTCGGCCAGCTCGGCCATGGCTTCCACCACCTGATCTCTGGTCGCCGAGCCCGGGCACACCAACAGCGAGTTCACTCCGGTGGCCCCCAGCGCGGCGGCCGCTTCGAACACCGCCTCACGAGGAGCCTCCTCGTAGTAGGGTCCGCCGGGGTCGTCGGCTCCCACCCACACGATGACCGCGTCCATGTCCACAACCGCCAGCCCGGCATCGCGAACGCGCTCGCCGATGGTCGGATCGGGGGGATAGATCGCGGGCCACAGGGTCAGCCCGGCGAAACCGCCGGCCACCGCAGCCTCCACCAGCACCTCAATCGTGGGATTATCCAGCGAGCCCGAGCTGAGCACTAGGTCGTCGGGGCCGAGGGTCATGGGGTCACGAGCACTTTTCGCCGTAGCACGGTGTCAGAATCCTCATCTCCCATAGCATGGCACCCCATGTCCGCTAACCCCTCTACTGGCTCCGCCACTCATCCCGACGACGAGTTCCACCCGCCGACGTCCGACGACCCCTACTGGACCGAGACCTGTTGGTTCACTTTCGCCGCCCCAGAGCACCAGCTTTCGGGCCAGCTGTACCCGTTCTTCCGACCCAACCAGGGGGTCACATCGGGCGGAGCGTTCTTCTGGGACACCGGTGGTGACCAGATTTGGAACTGCCGCTATGCCAAGAACTTCTGGCACCTGCCCCTGCCCGATCAGCCGCTGAGCGATATCGAGCTCCCCAATGGCATCCGCTACCAGGCGGTCGAGCCGCTGAAGAAGTACCGGATCAGATTCCTATGCCAAGACGACGGGGAAGCCGAGGTGGACCTGACATTCACCGCGGTGTGCCCACCCAACTACTTGGGCGACGGACATTTGGACCAGCCGGGCCGCTACCAAGGCACCATCCGGTTGGGCGACGATGTCTATGAGGTAGACGCCTACGGGATGAGGGACCGATCGTGGGGTCCTCGCAGCCAGTTCGGCGCCACGCTGCACGGGGCCGTTAGGGGCGGCTACAGCTACGCCACTGCGTCGGACACCGACGGCTTCCACGCCCTGACCATGGCCTACGGAGAGGGCGACGACCCCGACTGCATCGTGATCCACGGCTATTACCTGCGCGATGGCGAATATTCCCGGCTGGTGCCCGGACAGGGCCGCCGCGACGTGTTGGAGCGCGACCCCAGTACAGGCGTGCCCACCGTGGTGCGTATCGAGGCGGCAGATGAGGCGGGGCGAGAGCTGGTGGCCACCAGTCGAGCGGTGAACCGGATCGGCGTGCACCTCAACCCCAACCTATGGACGTGGAACTGCCTCAGCGAGTGGACGTTTGGGGACGCGGTTGGCTGGGGGGAGGACCACGACAACTGGAGCGCAGCCGGTTATCGCCGCTTTGTGCGCGGCCATCTGGGTTTGGACTGAGTGCCCTCAACCCCCGGCGCGGTAATCGGCTAGCTCGACACCGTCAATGAGGTCGGCGAATTCGGGGGTGACCCCAGCACCGGGCCGACCGGTCAGATTGGCCAGGAAAAAAGTTGTCGCCAGGTGTTTGAGGGCGGCTTGCATGGCCAGGGGATCAGCGTTTTCCGGAGTGCATCCGTCTTCGGCCCGGGCTACCTGCTCTGCACCGAGAAGAGGTTCGAGCATGCCCAGTCCACCTCCGGCGAGGATGACCGGGCAGCTGTCGGTGAAGCTGTTGTGGCCGGCCCGAGCCAGATTGACGAACGTTCTAGGTCCGGGGGCTGAGTCGTAGCTGGCCAGGCTGTTTTCGGTGGGCACGGTGAGATCCAATTCTGCGACCACCACCAGCATCGATTTGTCGGCGGCCTCTGGGGGAGCTTCTCCGCCGCCGGCCAGTGGTATAGCGGCTAAAACCGCCTCGTTGGCCAGCGCGTCCAGGGCGGTTCTTGCCCCCGCGGAATGCCCGATTACTCCCACTTTGGCGGTGTCGACGGCGTCTCCGAGTGCCGATTCCAGCGCAGCCAGGGTGTTGGCCACATCGGCCTGATCTTTCTCGGGGCTGAACTCTGCGGTGCCAAAGGCCTGGGCGGGCAGATTCCTGTGGATGTGCTCGGGGGACGCAACCACGAAACCGTACGAAGCCAAATGGGTGGTCAGAAAGATGGCAACGTCTCGGTGGCCACCAAACCCGTGGCTGTAGATGACCACCGGATAGGGGCCCCCGTCGGCCAGCAGCGCACCGCGATAAGAGTTGGTCTCTACCGCGCTCTGCATGCTCTCGGGAATCAAGGCTCGAAATGCTGCCGGAATGGCCTGGGCCGAGTCATAGACCTCAGTTTCCATGCCCGCCACCGCGGCTGAGTCGGCGGGATACCAAACAGACAGGGGCTGCTGTCCGGGTTCTTCTCCCAACTCAAGGGTTCTCACCCCTACGGGGAGGTCGCCGAACTCGGTGAAGACCAGAGGGGGAGCGGGAGTGGGCGCCGGGGTGGGTTGTGGCGTCGGCTCGGGAGTCGGTACTGATGCCTCCGTGGGTTCAGGTTCGGGCGTTGCCACTGGTGTGGGGGCTTCGGTTGGCGTCGGCGTCTCGGTTGGGGCAGGCGTGGGTGCCTCGGTCGGCTGTTCAACGATGGGCGCGGCAGGCTGCGAATCGTCGTCGTTGGAAGAGCACCCCGCAGTGATCAGGGCTAAGGCCAGCCCAACAGCAATCCAGACTGCGAGCGCTCTGTTCTTGAGCAGTCCAGGTTTACTTGATTCTGCTTGAGAGGAATAAGCTCCGACCATGGGCCGAAAGTACAAGGTAATCAGCGCTGACGGGCATGTGGAGACGCCTCCCGATGTATTCGTGAAGTATGTCCCCGAGCAATACAAGGATCGGGCACCCCGGTTGATCCACCTCCCCGAAGGGGGAGAGGGGTGGCTCATTGAGGGCCAGCCCATGCTTCGCAACGGCCAGAACATCGCTGGGCGCGACAAGGTGAAGTTCTCTGGCGGCACCTACTTCAACGACGACGGCAGTCCTGCTGAGGGTGCCGGTCCCGCCGAGCAGCGCCTCCGGGAGCAGGATCTCGACGGCATCGATGCCGAGGTGCTGTTCCCGCCGGTGTTCGCCAGCCGGTTCCTCGAGGGCATCAAGGACCCCGACGTGTACCGCTCCATGATCCGGGCCTACAACACATTCTTGGCCCATGACTACTGCTCGGTGGCCCCCGACCGGCTCATCGGCAACGCAGTGACCCCCATCACCGACATCGACCATGCGGTGGAGGAATTGGAGTTCGTCGCCGAGGCCGGCCTGCCGTCGGTGGCGTTCTACAACTTCCCAAACGGCACTCCCTACGCCGATCCGGTGGACGACCGCTTCTGGGAGAAGAGCCTGGAACTGGGCCTCAAGCTGGCCCCCCACTTCGGCTTCGGGGCGGGGCAAGCCCCGGCCCAGTCGGCGGCCAGGGGAACATCCGACAGCCCGTGGGCTTCCGCTCTGGTGCAGCGGGCCGGCAACCACGCCCCGGTTTACTGCATGGCCCAGCTCATCGCCGCCGGCGTGCTGGACCGGTTCCCGGAGATCAAGTTCTACTTCGCCGAGACCAACGCCAGCTGGCTGCCCGGCACGCTCTACTTCATGGACGACAACTACGACCTGTTCGGCGACTGGTTCAAGGTGAGCTACGAACGCAAGCCGAGCGAGCAAATACTCGACCACTTCCACTTCAGCGTGATCCGCGACCCGGTGGTGTTTGACATGGTCGACATCATCCCGTGGGACAACATCATGTGGGGCACCGACTTCCCCCACTCGGTGGGTTCGTTCCCCGACTCCCAAGAGTTCATCGAGGAGAACTTCACCAAGGTGGACGAGTCGATCTCCCGCAAGGTGCTGTTGGAGAACCCGGCCAAGTACTTCGAGCTGGACCTCGACGCCGACATCACTGAGACGCCGGCAGCCTAGGGATCCAGGGCCCCTCGGGAGGACCGAGCGGCCTGAGAATCAGCTCAGGTCGAGCACGCCTCGGGCCAGTTTCCCGGCCTCGAGGTCGTCGAACGCCTTGTCGAGTTCGGCCAGGTCGTAGGTGGCCGACACCAACTCGTCCAGCAGCAGGCGGCCGTCTAGGTACAAGTCCACCAGGGCGGGAATGTCGAACGCCGGGCGGGCTGATCCGTAGCGGCAGCCCATGATCGACTTGTTCTGGTAGAGCTTGAACGGGGCGAGCTCCATCCGGGAGTCCATGCCCGCCACTCCCAAGATCACCATGCTGCCGCCGGGGCGCAGCATCTCTACCGCATCCATCATCAGCGAGGTGTTGCCCACGCATTCCACCGAGTAGTCCACCCCGCCTGCGGTGATCTCCCGCACGGTCTCGATTGACGGGTCTTGGCCGGAGTCCACGAAGTGAGTGGCGCCGAATTGGCGGGCAAATCCCTCCTTGGCGGGGTTGTTGTCGACGGCGACGATCTTGGTAGCCCCGGCGATGCGGGCGGCCTGGATCACGTTGAGGCCGATGCCCCCCACGCCGATTACCGCCACAGAGTCGCCCCGGTAGACCTGTGCCCGGTTGAAGATGGCGCCGGTACCGGTGAGCACGCCGCAGCCGATGAGGCAGGCGCTGGTGAACGGCACCCGCTTGTCGATGGCCACAACTTGGCCTTGGCCTACCACCACCTCCTCGGCGAACACACCGGTGTTGGCGAAGCCCATGATCTCCTCGCCCTGGTAGGTGAAGTAGGCGGGCAAGTCGCCGGGGCCGGGCTCCTCGCCGGTCTCATTGCGCTTGGCGATGGCCGCACCGAGCTTGGAGGTCTGGCACAAGGTGGGGTGGCCAGTGGCACACACCGAGCAGCGCCCGCAGTTGTCGATGGTGGCGATCACCACATGATCGCCGGCCTCCACGGTTGTCACATCGCTGCCCACCGCCACCACCTGTCCGGCACCCTCATGGCCCATCACGAATGGCGGAGAGAACATCTGTCCAAAGGTCCCGTTGATCACCGACACGTCGGAGTGACACACCCCGGCTGCCCCGATCCGCACTCGAACCTGATCGGGTTCGAGATCGGTCACCCCGAGCCCCTCGACCACAACCGCGCCCTCGCCATCGAACAAGATGCCCCGCATGGTTGGTGCTCCTCTCTGCCTATGACCGTTTGATGCCTATGGCCGATTGATATAGGTGTCGTCTTCGTATGCCTCGGGGCCGGTGAGCGTGCCGGGGGCTGGGGTCATCAGCTCCTCCCTAAAGCGGGTGGTGTACTGCTGGGCCGTGGTCCGCCACGCTACGAGCCGGTCGTCGCCGTCGACCCCCTCGTCGAATCCGCCGGCCGCGTCGGCAGCTTTGTTCAGTCGAATATAGGCCTCGGGGGAAGCGGCCCACACCGTGCACACCTCATAGTCGTGGTGCAGCACCTCCCACAGCCCCATGCAGGTGTAGCCGTAGTCGGCGGCGGCGGGCAGGTAGTCGGCAGCCATGGCGGCCAGATAATCGCGGGCCGATCCCGGCCGCACCTCGGTCAACTCGTGGATGTACAGCGTGCCCCGCACCTCACCGGCGAGCACCGATGCCACCGGAGGCGATTCGGGTACTGATCCCAGCACTCGGTCGTAGCCGCCGGTGCGGAGTTTGTAGGCCTCCTCCCACCATTCGTCGAGCAGGTCGTTGGACTTCCGCTTGAGGTTGAGCCGATCCACCCGCTCGAGCCAGCCGTCCCAGCCCCCCGAGTCCCACAGGTTCACCACCTGAGGCCAGCGGGCAGTGATCCCCATGGTGTACCAAGTGCCTAGGAGTTCGAAGCCCACCCGGGCGTCCCGGTTCTGGATCTTGATGTGCTCCATGTAGGGCCACGCCGCCTGGCCCATGATGTCGACATACTCGTGCAAGATGATCTCTCGTTTTGCCACGGCCAGGACACTACCGGGAGATGTCGATCAAGGAGTTGTTGAGAGCTCGGGGCCCGTCAGACGAGCACCGCCACCACGATTACCAGCACGATCACGGCAACAAGGGCCACTGACGCCAGCAGCATGGCACCGGGCAGCCGTTTGCCGAAGAGGCGGATCATTCGCCGGCTGGGGATGGGCGGAGCTGGCTCGTTAAGGGGGATTGCCCGGGGGGCCACTGCGATGCCAGGCGGGTCGATGCCAGGCTGCTCTCCGTCGCGGACCTTTTCAGTCCATTTTGTGCCATCCCACCATCGGGCGTCATGCCGCCCGAATGGGTCGGTATGCCAAGAGGCGTCGGGCTCGGTGTTCGCTGCCAACTCAATGCTGAGTCTAACCAGACCAACAGCCTGCTGGCAGGGCAGAATGGCGGCTGTGGACAGCCAGGCCCAGCTTGCCGAACTTTTGTCCAAGCAAGAGATCATCGAACTGCTGTATCGGTACTGCCGGGGGGTGGACCGCCTCGACATGGAGATGGTCCGCTCGTGCTACCACCCGGACGCCACCGATTCCCACGGCACTTTCGAGGGCACCGTGGACGAGTATCTGGTGTGGAGCGAGCGTCTGCTACGTCGCTACACCGGCTCGGTCCACAACGTGTTGAACGTGTTTGTGGAAGTCGACCCGGAGTTGGCAACGTCGGCCGATGGAGGCACTGTGCAATGGGCTCGCTCCGAAGCCCACGGCATCGCCCGTCATTGGACTGAAGGAGGGCCGCCGGAATTGAACCTGTCGGTGGGCTTCCGCTTCATCGACGACTTGTGCCGGCGAGGCGGCGGACCTTGGCTCATCCAGCGGCGGGTGGCTACCACGGAATGGGTGCGAGAAGAGCAGTTCCGTCCTTTCGATGAGCGCTTCTTGCGAGGCAGCCGAGACCGCTCTGATCCGGTTTATGCTCCCCGTCCTGACCAATAGGCCGCTGGTCGAACCGAGAACTACCATCGGCAGCTATGCAAACCGAGAACGTAGAACTCTCCACTGCCGATGGCCCGATGAGGCTGTACGTCGCCCGCCCCGATGGCGAGCCGAGTGCCGCGGTAATCGTGATCATGGAGGCCTTCGGGCTGAACGGCCATATCGAGGACGTAACCCGACGGGTAGCGGCCGAGGGCTATCTGGCGGTGGCCCCCGATCTGTATCACCGCTATGAGAATAATCTGGCCGGCTACGACGAGATGGACAAGATATTCGAGATGATGGGCAACCTCCTCGACTCCCACTCCCTGATGGACGTGGACGCCGCTCTCGGCTATCTGGCCGACCAGGGGATTCCCTCCAACAAGGTGGGCATCACCGGATTCTGCATGGGCGGCCGGGTCACCTTCCTCACGGCCATCAGCCGCCCAGTGGGCGCGGCGGTCACCTATTACGGCGGGGCCATCGTGACCGACGGGTTCACCCCGGGCCAGCCCAAGCTGGCTGACCGCCATGGCGACCTCCAGTGCCCGTGGCTGGGCCTGTTCGGCGACCTCGACGGCATGATCCCGGTCGAGGGTGTTGAGCAACTTCGGTCCGACCTCGATGGCAACGCCCAGCCCACCGACATCGTGCGCTACGCCGATGCCGACCACGGGTTCCTGTGCGACGAGCGCCCGTCGTACAACGCCGACGCTGCCTCCGATGGCTGGTCCCGTATGGCGGCCTGGTTCGGCGCGCATTTGTCGTGACCGCCGGCGCAGAGAAAATCGGAGTCATCGGCTCGGGGGTGATGGGCTCGGGCATCGCTCAGGTGATGGCCATCGCCGGCCATCCCGTGGTGGCCTTCGATATTGATCCCGACATTGTTGCGGCCGCCCCCGGTCTGGTGTCCGAGGGCCGATTCGGCATCCAGGGGGCAGTGGCCCGGGGCAAGATGACCGAGGCCGAGGCTGAAGCTGCGCTGGCCCGCATCGACTTCACCACTGACCGGGATGCATCTGCGGGCGTCGATGTGATTATCGAAGCGGTCCCCGAGCGCCTGGACCTCAAGATTCAGTTGTTCCGAGAGCTCGACCAAGAGTGCCCGGAGCACACCATTTTCGCATCCAACTCCAGCGGGTATCCGGTACAGGCCTTGGCGGTGGCTACCGATCGAGCCGACAGGGTAATCGGATGGCACTGGGCATCGCCGCCGCCGGTGATGAAGCTGGCTGAGATCGTAAGGGCGCCGCAAACCTCCGACGAGACCACCGAGACCATCTGTCGCCTGGCGGCAGCCGCAGGCAAGAACCCCGTGGTCATCAAAGACTCGGCCATGAGCTGGGGCTACGTCACCAATCGGGTGTACGGGGCCATGATCCGAGAGGCCAACGCGGTAGTGGCCGAGGGTGTGGCCAGCCGGGAAGAAGTCGATCGGCTCATGGTGGACTGCTTCCGGTGGCCGTCAGGCCCTTACGGCATGGTCTCCGGTGCCACCACCGGCTGGAAGGCCGGCAAGAAGTAAACCCAAAAGAGAGGTTTCCATGAAGGCAGCACTCCTGGCATCGCCGGCCACGCCGTTGGTGATGGCCGACGTGGATTGCGTCGATCCCGGGCCGGGGCAGGTGCGGGTGCAGGTCACCCACTGCGGGCTGTGCCACTCCGATCTGACCATGATCGATGCTCCTGAGATGATGACCCCGATCATTTTGGGCCACGAGGCCGCCGGGATCGTCGACGCGGTGGGCCCGGGGGTGGACTCCCTGGCCGAAGGTGACCACGTGATGCTGTCACCGTTTGGCCCGTGCGGGACGTGCTACTGGTGTGTGCGAGGGGAGATGACGCTGTGCGCATCGGCGGCCTCGATGTTCATGGGGACGATGCCCGATGGCTCGATTCCGTTCTCAATGGACGGCCAGCCGGTGTACCGGGGCCTGGGCGTGGCTGGATTCGGCGAGTTGACTCTGGTGGCCGAATCAGCCGCCGTCAAGATCTACCCCGAGGTGCCCCTGGAAGTGGCCGCGGTGATCGGATGCGCCATCCAGACCGGCGTGGGCGCGGTGCTCAACACTGCCCAGGTGGAAGAAGGCGCCACCGTGTTGGTGATGGGCCTGGGCGGCGTGGGTATGTCGGTGGTGCAGGGAGCCCGCCTGGCCGGTGCGTCCCGCATCTTCGCCTCCGACCCGGTGGCCGACCGCCGCAACGCCGCAGTGGCTTTCGGGGCCACAGACCTGCTCGACCCGACCGAGACCGATGTGGTGGCCCACGTGCAAGAGGCCACCAAGGGGATCGGCGCCGATTACGCCTTTGACGCCGCCGGCGCTGGCCCGCTAGTGGAGGCGGGCCTGGCCGCCACCCGCAACGGCGGCACCACGGTGATGGTGGGCGCGCCCGCCCTAGAGCACACTGTGACCATCAACCCCGCGGTCATGTATCTGACTGCCGAGAAGAAGTTGCTGGGCTGCCTGTTCGGCGGCTGCAACTCCCAGCGAGAGGTTCCCCGCCTGCTGTCCCTGTGGCAAAACGGCCGCCTCGACCTGGAGCCCATGATCACCGCCCGCCGCCCCATCAACGAGATCAACGCCGGCCTAGACGACCTCCGAGCCAGCATCGGCATCAGAACTGTTTTCAGCCTGAGCTGAATCGTCGTCGGTTCCGAACGCGTTTAGCCCTGGTTGCTGAACCCAGGGGGGAACGGAAGCTGAGCCTCTCCTCCATCTGGCATGTGCTGCTTGTCAGGCGTCGGCTTGTCCTGTGCTTCGATGAGCAAGTCTTCCAATTCATCCAACGATCCGACGGGGGCCGCCCCCAATCGCTCCAAGCGTTCGTTGCCTGGGCCTTCACCTGATCCCCGCCACACAGAAACCGGTCCGAAGCCGTGTTTGAGGGCCTCGACCGCCCCTGCCCATGTCCCGCCGGACTCCACGTCGCTGGCCACAACCAGCGTTGTCAACGAACCGGCATAGATGAGCTTGTTCCGGCCCATGGCCGTTCCCGTTGTGAACCTGGCATCAGGCTTGTAGGGAGTACACAACAGAGCACGGCCATCGAGGATCGCCCGTCGGGTGTCCGGCCGTTTGAGCTGGCGCTCCATCGAGTCGGCCAGAAAGCCGATCGCGGTACCCGCTGCTCCTTCCTCATCAACAGCCGCGTTCATGGCCAGCTGATCCACTCCCCGAGCGCCACCGGAAACCACCGACAAACCCAGCCGGGAAGCCAACCGGGCCGCGCCCTGGGCTACTTCGGCGCCTTCCTCGCAAATATCTCGACTTCCAACTACTCCGAGACCCGAGCGGCTGAAGAGTTCAAGGGAGCCAGCAGCGTGCAACACCACCGGAGCCTTCTCCTTCAGCCGATACCGGAACAGGCATGGATAGTGCTCGTCAAACGGAGTGATGGTGTGAATGCCCGATTGCTTCAACCGGTCGACTTCAAAGGCCATCGCAATAGCTCGATCGAAGAGGGCTGCAATCCTGGAAGCCGTCTCTTCGGTCAGACCGTGCACGGTGCATAGCGAATCAGGCGGTGCTTCAAGAAGCGCGCTTGGTCGGCTGGCAATTTCAGATCGCTGCCAGTACTCCGCAGAGGTAAACGGCTTGACCCCTTCTGAGGCCAATCTGCTGGTGAGCAACAGAGCGGCCAAAGAGTCCTGGTTCGCTCTACTCCCGCACTCGGTTCGTCCGAACTCAGTCACGCGCAGACCTTCCCGCCGTATCTGCCAAGGCAAACGGGTAGACCGGTCCAGCACCAGCTTCTCGAAGCTGAGCAGCAATCACTGTGAATGTCCATCGGGAGTCCACGATGTCGTCCACCAACAGTACGGGTTCAGAAGAAACCTCTGAGATGATCCTGAATGCATCCTTGATGTTGGCGTATTGCTTGGCACTGTTCTGCATGGACTTCTGCGGCTGGGTGTCTTGGGCTTTGTCAACTGAATCATGGCACGGCAGCCCCAGCTCCTGGGCGATGCGTTGGGCTAAGTCTCGGACAAGCGCAGGATGCCTGCGGGAGGGGACATAGGTAACCCAGGTCGGTGCAGGATCAGGCTTCCAGCGGTTTCGGATCAGTGTTATAGATGCCGCAACCAGTTCGTCGTCGAAACGTCCTTCGGCTTTTCCTTCTTGGGCGAGTGCTCCCCAGCCCCCATCACCCCATAGGGCCAGCACGCGACCAGATTCACAGCGTTGATCCGTGGGGATCCTGCCCTCTCCTGGAATCTGCTTCCGGGGTTCAATCGGAAGTTCTCTTCCCCTGAGGAAGTCCACTGCGGCCTGAACTGCTTGGGAGCCCACCTCGAGCTCTCTGCGGTCAGAGAGGCAGTTGTCGCAGATTCCGCAAGGAAGTGTATGCGGATCATCCAAGTACGACCTGAGTAAGTTCATTCGGCATTGGTCAGCGATGGCATATTCGGCCATCTGAGCCTGTTCCTGCCACCGCAGATCAGTGACTTCCTTAACCCGCTCACTGTCGTAACTCCATGGTTGGAGCTTCCGCTGCCAACCGGTGGGGGTACGCTCGACCGCGCCGTCGACCTCCAGAATCTTCAGGATCTGCTCAAGCCGCGACCGTCGAATGTTCACAACCCGCTCGATTTCAGTGAGCTTCAAGGAGATTGCCGTTCGCTCCAGCAACCCCACAATCTCATGGGCTTGGGCAATGGTGGGGAACGCCGAGTCGATGAAATAGTTCTGAATGTCAACGTCCTCGTAGCCCTGGAGAAGGATGCCCCACGACTCGGTCAGGTTCCGCCCGGCTCTCCCTACCTGCTGATAATAGGCAATCGGGGAGCCCGGTGTCTGATAGTGGATGACGAAGGAGAGGTCGGGTTTGTCGAATCCCATTCCAAGTGCGGAAGTCGCCGCGACGACCTTCACCTGATTGCCTAGTAGCTGTTGCTCGATCTCCATTCGGTGGTCATTGTCAGAGTCACCCGAGTAGGCCACGGCGATGATCCCCTGGGAGGTAAGCCAGTCTGCAACCCTCTCAGCATCTCGGATCGTCAGGCAATAGACGATTCCGGTTCCGGGCAGCCTGGGAATCGTTTCAGCCAACCACGCCAGTCGCTTTTGCTGGGGCGCTGGTTCGTACACGCGGAGCCGCAATCCTTGTCGAGCAAGGGAGCCTCGAATGGGAACCAGTTCACCCCCAAGCTGTTCAGCGACATCTGCCACGACCCGATCATTGGCCGTCGCAGTGCAGCCCAAGACGGGAATTCCTTGAGGAAGCAGGTTCAAGACTCCCTTGATCCGCCGGTAATCGGGCCGAAAGTCGTGGCCCCAATCCGAAATGCAATGGACCTCGTCAACCACTAACAAGCCGCCGCGCCGGGCCAACGACGGCATGCGCTCAGATCTGAAACCCCAGTGGCCAGACGCTCGGGCGAGATCAACAGAACGTCGACCTCGTCAGAGTCGATGGCGGCATAGATCGACTCCCATTGATCCTGGTTGGAGCTGTTGATGGTCTCTGCCCGCAATCCCATGCGCTCTGCGGCTTCCTTCTGGTTTCGCATCAACGCCAATAGGGGAGACACTAGGAGTGTGAGACCTCTACCGCGATCGCGCAGAAGACGGGTGGCGATGAAGTAGATGGCACTCTTGCCCCACCCGGTTCGCTGCACCAGCAGGACCCGGCGTCGGTTCACGACGAGTTGCTCGATGGCCTCAAGCTGCCCAGCACGAAAGGTGGATGAGGGATTGGAAGTCAGCGTGCGCAAGCTGGCCAGAGCCTTGGCTGCAAAGTCCTCCGCTGGACGATTCGACATCGTCAGATCTCCAATTCAACAACAATCGGCTCTTGCGTGATTCGCAGGATGGCCTGGGCGATGGCGCTGGGGTGTCCGATATCCGGGCGAGGTTCAGCTCGTAGAAATGCAATCGGCATAGGCCGCCCACTCTAGGAACGGTCAGTGACAGTTTCTGTATGCAGGGTTGTCCTCTTCTGCAGCGTTGATATCTAGCCGGCGGGGTCGCAGCCTGCTTGGGCGCATGGCATTTGGTCGCCAGCGCCGTTCACCCACAGCGTGCAGGTGTGATGGTAGGAGCCGACCAGGCACGCATACTGAGCATCAACGGCCTCGATCTTGCCTGGCTGCTGCCAAAAGGAAAGCGTTTCCTCAGGCGAACGCTCAGGCTCAGTAGTCACTTCCGGCTCGGGTTCGTCGGGTGGGTCGCTGAGCCTGCCTAGTAGCTCTATGAGCTGTTCGGGATCGTTCTCAATCAGCCATGCGATGATCTGGGCGATCATCTCCTCGGTAATAGTGAACCCGCTGGGCGGGCCATCATCGCTCTGAGCGGCGATAGGTGCTGCGCTGCCCAGCAGGAGAGCGGCGATGAGCAAAATGGGGAGGATGCGCTTGAGCATCAGGTGGCTCCCTTCGGACTGGTTGGGCTTTCCTACCACAGAACGCCATGGCCGGACCCGAAGGGAACCGAGCTGACAAGCCCGGCTCTCTTAACCGGCCAAAAACGTTCTGTGGTGACCCTGAACCAAGCGCAAACAGGCCCTAGTGCCAGCAGGGGAGATCCCAGCAGTGTGGAGCTAGCACAGCGGTATTGTCAGCTCTCCACTTCGGGAAGCTCGTGGCGGAAGGTGATGCTGAGGCGGGGGGCGGTGGGGCGGGTGAGTTTAGGGACGGCGTGCTCGAAGCGGTGCTGGCAGTTGCCGCCCATCACCAGTAGGTCGCCAGAGCCGAGGACGAACTTTCGGGACTTGCCGCCGCCGAGGGGGCGGAGCAGGAAGGGGCGAGCCGCGCCCAGGGACACCAGGCCGATGACGGGTTGGTGCATGACCCGGCGGATTTTGTCGGCGTGCCAGGCCACGCTGTCGCGTTCGTTGCGGTAGAGGTTGATTCCCACCCGGGTGAACGCTTTCTGGTAGCGGTTACCCAGCATCGTCGCGATTTCGCTGATCACCGGTATGGCAGAGCCCACTACGGTGATGGGGAGATGGCCTGACAGCCGGGGGACATCCACCATGTTGTCGTACATGGGCCGTCTTCCGGTGGACAGGGGGACCGTAGTCACCAGAGCGTCCAAGAGGGTGTCGCCGCCCCGGACGAAGCCGGTCATCCTGTCAACCCATGCCTCGTCCCCCATGTCGACCCGGTTAGGGGCCAACTCGAGTGCGATGGGCTCTTGCATACTCCACAGCGCGGGCTGGGCAATGGCATTGCGTCGCTCGGATTGTGGGGCAACAGCCGACATGGGCCGACCACTCTACGGGCGACCGGTGACACTTTGAGCTAGAGGCTTGTGCGTTGGAAGATGCGGGCGAATCGGGCGACAACATGGTCGATGGGTGGGGCTTCGCCGCTGGCCAGGGGATCGAGGGTGAATTCGACTCTGGCTTCGCCCCGGCTAGCTTGGGATGGCATCGAGACGACCGTGGCTGCTAGCTGGCAGACCACTCCGTTGTGGGCGGTGAAGGTGATCTGCACGATGCCGGCGTCGCGGTCGATGTAGCTCACCTCACCCAGTTGGTGCCCGGCCTCGACCAACCGGGCGAATATGTCACCCGGCGGGAGCCGCAGCACATAGCTGTCGTCGTCCTTGTCGGTGGCTGATGGGTCTGGCTGAGGCGGGGGTGGGGGAGCTTGGGGAGGCTCGGCGCCAGCCCGCTGTAGCCAGTGGTAGGCCTCGGTAATGCGAGCCGCCACCACAGTGCTGCCCCCGGCATCAGGGTGGGCCTGGCGGATCAGCGCTCGATATGCCCGATTGACGTCGTCAGCCTGCGCCCCCTTTTCCAGCCCTAGCGTTCTCAGCGCCCGCTCCCGGTTCACGCCACCACGGTAGGGCGTTTGCTGCCCTTCAGTCTTCTGCGAGGAACTCCAGAATGGCTGGGTAGACGGTGGGGTCTTGCATCATGAAGATGTGGCCGCCGTTGAAGGTGGCCAGGCGGGCGTTGGGGATTCGGTCGCGCAGGAGTTCGCTGTTGCGCATGGGGGCGATGCCGTCGTGGATGCCGGCGCATACCAGGGTGGGCACGTCGATCTCGCCCAGGCGGTCGACCACGTCGTGACCCCGGCGGGCTTCCAGCTGGCCGAGCGCGCCGGGGGTTTCGAGTGGTAGGGCGGGGCCGTCGGGGCGCGCATTGGCAACGAACACTTCTACGCCGGGGGGAAGAGGACCACCCCGCTCATATCGGGTGTCCATGATCTCCAGCGCCACCTCGCCCCGCTCGTCGGGATCGAGGTCGGCCAGGGTGTGCAAGGGCCAGGAGCTGTAGTCGGGGCCGCCGGGGGAGGTGCAGTTGAGCACCAGCTTGCTGATCCGCCCCGGATGGAGCACAGCCATGTTCATGCCCACCATCCCGCCGAAGCTGGTGCCCACCACCGGCACCGAATCCCAGCCCAAGAAGTCCAAGAAGGCAACGGCGTCGGCAGCGTAGTCCGCCATGGTCCAGGGCAGCGGCGGAGTCGAGGTCTGGCCCAGTCCCCGCTGGTCGTAGTGGGCCACGGTGAACGCCCGGTTCAGGGGGTTCAGGTCGGGGGCGGTCATGCGCAGGTCGCCCCCGCTGCCGCTGATGTTGAGCAGGGGTGGCCCCGACCCGTGTAGCTCGAAGTAGAGATCGAGGTCGCTGACTTTGGCTATCGGCATCGGCTCATGTTGCCACGGCTAGCTAGCTGATGAGTAACAGCGCAGGACCGGAAATCCGAAAGGGTGAAAGTTGCTGAAAAGGGCTGATGTGCGGCTATCGGCAGATAGAGTCCCGCATGGGCCGGAGCGAGGTACACCTCAAAGGGGTTCTACCACCCTCGCTCCGGCTCACTTGGGATGGTCGTATGACCGATCTGATTATAAGCCGATCTGGGGCCCGTTGGGCAATGGCTTTAGACGAACGCTGAGGCGAAGACCAGGGACACGATGGTCATCACCTTGATGAGGATGTTCATCGACGGCCCGGAGGTGTCCTTGAACGGATCGCCCACGGTGTCGCCCACCACGGCGGCCTTGTGGGGCTCGGAGCCTTTGCCGCCGTGGGCGCCGGCCTCGATGTACTTCTTGGCGTTGTCCCAGGCCCCGCCAGCGTTGGCCATGAAGATGGCCAGAGCGAAGCCGGTCACCAGGGCACCGGCCAAAAAGCCGCCCAGGGTGTCCACGTCGATGAACCCCAGGATCAGTGGTACGGCCACTGCCAAGGCGCCGGGCAGCAGCATCTCCCGCAGCGAGGCCTGCGTGGAGATGGCCACGCACCGGGACGAGTCGGGGTTGACCCCCTCAGCGCCTTCCCGCAGACCGGGAATCTCTCGGAACTGGCGGCGCACCTCCTCGATCATCTTGTTGGCCGCCCGGCCCACTGCGTCGATGGTGAGAGCGGCAAACAGGAACGGCAGCATTGCTCCCAGGAAGAGCCCGATGAACACGTCGACTTGGCCCACGTCCAGCGAGAGCGTGAAACCGGGGTCCTCGAGTTGGAGCGCGACTTCGAAGGTCTTGAACAGGGCCAGGGCGGTCAGCGCGGCTGAGCCCACCGCGAAGCCCTTGGCGATGGCGGCGGTGGTGTTGCCCAGCGAGTCTAAGGCGTCGGTCACCTCGCGCACCTCGGGGTCGAGCTCAGACATCTCGGCGATGCCCCCGGCGTTGTCAGCGATGGGGCCGTAGGCGTCCACCGACACCACCACACCGGTAGTGGCCAGCATTCCGATGGCGGCCACGGCGATCCCGTAGATGCCCGCGCCAGTGGTGTCGCCCAGCGTCTGCTGGCCACCCCAGTAGGCCACCAGCACGCCAGCGCCAATGAGGATCACCGAGGCGGCTACCGACACCATGCCCGCACTGATCCCCGACAGCACTGTGGTGGCCGGGCCGGTCTCGGACTGCTGGGCAATCTTGCGGACCGGTGGGTAATGGTCGCTCGTCCAGATCTCGGCCACCTTGCCGATGGCCCAGCCCACCAACAGGCCGCCGATCACCGAAATGGGCAGGCCCCACCAGCCGTCGAAGTCGTCACCGGAGAAGAACCAAAGTCCGACCAGGATGGTGCCGATGACGGTCAGGCCCATGGCCACGTTGGTGCCCATGTGGAGTTGGCGGGACAGGCTCTTCACGTCGGCTTGGGCGCTGCCCCTCACGGCGAACGAGCCCACGATCGCGGCCAGCATCCCGACAAAGGCCACGGCCAAGGGGAACATGAGCTGGGCTAGGCCGATATCACTGCCCGTGGCTTCGCTTCCGGCCACGGCGAAAGAGAACGCGGTCAGAGCGATGGGAGCGATGATCGACCCGCTGTAACTCTCGAACAGGTCGGCGCCCATGCCGGCCACGTCGCCCACGTTGTCGCCCACGTTGTCGGCGATGGTGGCCGGGTTGCGGGGGTCGTCCTCGGGAATGCCGGCCTCCACCTTGCCCACCAGATCGGCGCCGACATCGGCGGCTTTGGTGTAGATGCCCCCACCCACACGGGAGAACAGGGCGATGGAGCTGGCCCCGAGCCCGAAGGCAGTGAAGATCTCGAACGGGTCGTCGACCGACAGCCATTCCACGAACAGCAAGTAGGTGAAAGCCAGGCCCAGAAGGCTCAGTCCAGCGACCGAAAAGCCCATGACCGCGCCGCCCCGAAACGCCAGCGGCAACGCCTTGGCCGGTCCCTCTGTGGCCGCTTGAGTGGTTCGGGCGTTGGCCATGGTGGCCACTGTCATCCCCACGTACCCAGCCCCCGCCGAGAGCACCGCGCCCAGGATGTAGCTGATGAACGTGAGCTCCACGCCGGTGAGCAAGGGGATGAGGATTGCCATGATGACCACGAAGCCAGCCACCCAGGTGTATTCCTGCTTGAGGAAGGCCCGAGCCCCCGACTGGATCTCGTTCATGAGATGGACCATGCGGTCGTTGCCCGGCGGGGCCGATTTCACCAGCCTGTAGAAGAGGAAAGCGAGTGCGAGCGCAAGAATCGCGCTCAGCCCGGCAAGATACGGTACGGCGTCCACGTTGACCCCCTGTTTGAGAGAACTAGGCGAAGTTAGCCAGCGAGAATATGACCTGCCAAGGTTGCCATTTGGGATAACCAATTTCGGGTCATTAGCGATAATCTGGAAGCGTGGTCAGCCTCAGCCGGTTGCGAACCGAAGCCCGGGAGGCCCGGCGCTCGTTCTCTGATCCCGAGGGTGCGGCGCGAGCAGTGTGCAACGCGGTTACCTCCCTTGGCTGGCTGGACGGCGTGGGTCGGGTGTCAGCCACGGTGGCCGACGACGGCGAGATCGATCCGGCCCCACTGGTGACCGCTTGCCGTCTGCGGGACATCGAGGTGTATTTCCCGGTGATGCGCGATCCTGCTCCCATCCAGTTCGCCCCCGCCGGGCCGGACACTACGTTCGTGCTCAACCGGTTTGGGATTCCCGAGCCCGATGTCGACGTCCAACTCTTGGTGTCGGCCCGGGAGCTTGATGTGGTGTTCGCCCCTGTGGTGGTGTTCGACGCCGCTGGCCATAGGGCAGGTCGGGGCCAGGGTTACTACGACCGAGCGCTGTCCTTTTTGCTCAACGGGCCCCGCCCAGCCAAGCCGCTGGTAGTGGGGCTGGCCTATGAGTGCCAGCTCGTGGACGGCGTGCCGTCGCACCCCGGCGATGTGACCATGGATGCGGTGGTCACCGAAGAGCGGGTGCGGGTGTTCAGCAAAGCACTGTCGCGCCGGGCCCGCCGGTGACCGGCGTGCGAGCCCAGAACCGGGGGAGTGCTCGCACCCCCGTGGATTTTCAGTAAGGATGTAGCAGTGCGCATCGTGGTCGTGGGCGCTGGCGAGGTGGGTTCCCACGTCGCTCAGATTTTGAGCGAAGAGGGCAACACCGTGTCGGTCGTGGAGGTGAACGCCAAGAAGCTGCACAGCCTGGCTGAAGATCTGGACGTGTTGGCGGTGGAGGGGAGCGGCACCCATCCTCACGTTCTCGTCGAGGCGGGCATCAACAAGGCCGACCTGCTGGTGGCGGTCACCGCCCACGACGAGGTGAACCTGGTGGCCTGTTTGCTGGCCAAGCAGCACGGGGTGGAACGCACCATCGCCCGCATCCAGGCCCGCAACCTGCGGGAGAAGGACGCCCGGGAGCTGCGGGAGGCGATGCAGGCCGACACCATCATCGACCCCGACGAGGAGACCGCCCACGAGATCATGGACCTCCTGTCGTATCCGGGGGCCACCGACGTCACGGTGATGGCCGAGGGGGAGGTTGTGGTGGTGGGGGCGAAGCTGACCGCCGACGCACCCTGGGCTAATCGGCGACTGGTCGATATCGCCGAAGAGTATGAGCCCGACTGGGACTTCCTTGTGGCCGTGCTCACCCGTGAGGGCAAGACCCAGATTCCCCGGGCGGATACCACACTTGAGCCCGACGATCTTCTGCGGGTGGTGTGCAAGCGGCGGGCCCGATCGACGCTGTTGCCGCTGTTGGGTCTGGCACCGGGCACCCATCGCCGGGTGATGCTGCTCGGCGGGGGCCGGACGGCCGAGATATTGGCCCGGCGACTGAGTGAGCGCCATGCCGAGGTGGTGCTCATAGAGCGGAATCTGGAGCGGGCCCAGACGCTGAGTGAGGAACTGGATGCAGTGCTGGTGATCCACGGCGATATCACCGACGCCGAGTTGCTGGAATCCGAGGATGTCGGCAAGTTCGACGCAGTGATCGCTCTCACCGGCAAAGACGACGCCAACATCCTGGCCTGTCTGTATGCCGAGTCGATGGGAGCGAGCGCGACCATCGCCGTGTTGCACAACTTGGCGCTGCGCACGCTGCTGCGGGATGTGGGCATCGACGTGGCATTGTCGCCCCGCACGGCCAGCGCTAACGGAGTGCTCCGCTATGTGCGGGGCGAGGTGGCCCAAGTGGCCACCTACCTGTCGGGTGACTTCGAGGTCATCGAGGTTGAGATCAAGGCGGGGTCGAAGGCCGATGGGGCCGTGGTGAGAGAGCTGGGTCTGCCCAAGGACGTGCTCGTTGGCGCCTATGTGCGAGACGGCAAGGCACAGATTGGCCGGGGTCGCAGCCAGCTCCGCAGCCGCGACCACATTGTGGTTTTCGCCCGGCCTGACACGGTTGACGAAGTCAAGCGCTTCTTCGGGTGATAGGACATGATCCTGCCCGGCCGGACACCGTGGACGAAGTGAAGCGCTTCTTCGGGTGAGCCTGGAATGAGCGACCCGTCTCGGGTTCGCTTCCCCTGGCACCGGTCCGCAGTCAGGGTGCTGACCACCGTCGTAGCCACGGCCGCTTCCCTTGTTGTGATCTCCACCGTGGTGTACCTGGCCTCGGGAGAGATAAGTGGGGTGGACGACGCCATCTTCGAGTCGGTGGCTGGCTTTACCACTACCTCTCTCACTGTGGTGGACCCCGAGGCGCTGCCTACCTGGCTGCTCACATGGCGGGCCTTGACCCAGTGGCTGGGCGGCTTGGGCGGCCTGATGCTCGCCTTAGTGGTGGTGCCGGCCTTCGGGGGACAGCGGCGGCTGAGCGAGGTGGCCGAGGGCCGAGGGCGACGGGCAGTGCTGGCGAGGACGTGGTCGCACAACACCCAACGGGTGGTCTTGACCTATATGGGCCTCACGTTCTTGGTGTTTGCGGCCTACTACGCGGCGGGTATGGGCGTGTTCGACGCCGCCACCTTCGGGCTCACCACCGCATCCACCGGAGGATTCGCCAACTACCGAGACTCATTCGCCCACTTCGACTCAGCAGCAATCGAGTGGGTGGGCGCCGGAGCCATGGCCCTTGCCGGCGTGTCCGTGGCCGCGTTGGTATGGATGGTGCGGGGGAAAGTGCAGGCCTTGTGGCGATCGACCGAGCTCAAGCTCTACGCCTGCCTGATTATTGGGTCGACGGTGTTGGTGGCGGCATGGACGTGGACCGATACCGGCGGTGGTGCCGACACCATCCGAGAGTCGTTTTTTGTCGTCACCTCGTCGATCAGCACCACCGGTTTCCGAGTCGCAGATTGGGGCTATTGGGTGGCCGCGCCCCAAGTTCTGCTGCTGTTGCTTATCGGGGTGGGCTCGATGGCGGGCTCGGCCGGGGGCGGTTTCCGGGTGCTACGGGTAATCGAGATTTTGGGCATCGTGCGGCGGGAGCTGGTGGTGCAACTCCATCCTCGGGCGGTGGTGCCGGTTAGGGTGTCGGGAGCGGTGGCTTCGGAGGCTTCGCTCACCCGAGTCCATAACTTCCAGATTCTGTGGGTGCTGGCCGCCGCCTCGGGGGTGTTCGGCATCGCCTTGCTGGGGGGAGACATGCCGACCGCAGTGTCGGGGTCGATCTCCGCGCTGGCTACCGCCGGACCTGGCTTGGGCGATCTCTCGGGTTTTGCCGATGCCACGGTGCTGGCTGCCCCGGCTCGAGGGGTGTTGATTGCCCTGATGTTCCTGGGCCGGCTGTCGATCTACCCGGTGGTGGTGGTGATCGGCTGGGGTATAGGCGAGATCCAGCGGATGCGGCTGAGACGATGAGGCTGAGACGATGAGGCTGGGGCGATGAGGCTGGAGACATGAGGCTGGGGCCATGACCGCGGTATTGACGGCTGCCCGTCGGGGGAGGGCCGCGGTGAAATGGGCTGTGTCCCAGCTTCTGGTAGACCGACCCTGGAATGTGACCAGCAGAGTGGGGTTCGTGGTCGGGCTGGGGCTCCTGTTCATGGTGCCGGGGATGCTGTTGGCCACCCTGGTGGAGTGGGGGTCGTCGGTATCGGACGATGAGATTGCCCTGGGAATGGGAGCGCTGGTCACGCTTGTTGGAGGGGGGCTGTTGGTGACCTTCACTCGGCTCGACGAGGACATGCCCCCGGCCTCGGTCTTCGCGGCGGTGGCATGGACGTGGATCGGCTTGTCGCTATTCGCCGCGCTGCCGCTGTGGTTTTCCGGCGAGCTGGGGAGCTTCGACACTGCCCTGTTCGAGGCGGTGTCGGGCGTTACCGCCACCGGCTCCACCGTGCTCAGCCCCATAGAGGGGACGGGCCGAGGCGTGCTCATGTGGCGCCAGATCATGCAGTGGTACGGCGGCATGGGCATGGTGGTGCTGGCGGTGACCATTCTGCCGTTCCTGGGGGTCGGAGGGCTGAGCCTCATCACTGCGGAGGCTCCCGGTCCCACGTCCGACCGGCTGGCGCCTCGGGTGAGTTCCACTGCCCGGAGGTTGTGGGCACTCTACGGTGGCATCACCCTCGCGATAGCGGCCGCCCTGATGATCGCCGGATTGAGCCTCTACGACGCAGTGGTCCATGCCTTCACCAGCGCAGGCACCGGGGGCTTCTCGCCTTACGACGACTCCATCGGCCACTTCGACAGCATCGCGGTGGAAGCGGTGATGATTGTTGGGATGCTGGTGGGAGGGGTGAGCTTCACCCTTCACTGGCGGGCGGTGTCGGGCAACCCGGGGGTTTACGGAAGGTCTTCTGAGTTTCGCACCTATCTCCTTGTGATATTCGCGGTCGCGTTGTTCGCGTCCCTGCTGAACTGGCTGAACGACTTGTCTGATCTGGCCAACAGTCTCCGCAACGGGATCTTCGGCGCGGTGACCCTGGGCACCAGCGGCGGTTTCGGCAACGCCTCCAGTGCCAATCCGGGCGGCGATTTCGCGGCATGGACGCCGGGGGCACAGGCATTGCTGCTGCCCCTCATGGTGATGGGGGGCATGACCGGGAGCACCGCCGGGGGGTTGAAAGTGTTGCGGGCCCAAGTGATGGCGAAATACATGCGGGTCGGGCTGCTGCGAGTGAAGCATCCCAGGGTGGTGGCACGGGTGAAGCTCGGCCAAATGGTGGTGTCGGAGCCGATACTCCAGCGGGTGGCGGGGCTGGTGGCCCTCTACGCGTTGTCAGCGCTTGTGGCAACTTTGGTGCTGGCCGCATTGGGCCAAGACCTGATCACTTCCTCGTCTGCGGCCATAAGCGCGTTGAGCAATATGGGACCCGCTCTGGGCGACGCCGGGCCCACCTCCAACTACTTGGTGTTCTCCCGTCCGGCCCGGGCGGTGCTGATGTCGATGATGCTCATCGGCCGCCTGGAGTTCTTCGCCATCTTCTTGGTGGTGGTGTCGGCCTACGAGCGGACCCGTCGGCTGACCCGAGTCAACCTGCGACGTTGAGAAATGCGCTGAGGGCCAGCGCGAAGTCCACGGGATCCTGGGCACCGCACATTTCCCTGGCCGAGTGCATCGAAAGCTGGGCGACGCCGACATCGATGGTGGTCACCCCGGTAGTAGAGGCCGCGAACGGCCCGATCGTGCTACCGCAGGGCATGTCGCCGCGGTGGACGTAGAGTTGGTGGCCCACTCCGGCCTTCTCGCACGCCTCGGCGAATGCGGCCTCGCCCACCGCGTCGGTGGCGTAGCGCTGGTTGGCGTTGCGCTTTATCACCGGTCCATCGCCCATGGCTATGTGATGATCGGGCTCATGGCGCTCGGGATAGTTGGGATGGGTGGCGTGGGCCCCATCAGCCGACGCACACAGCGACTGGGCCAGGGCGGGATGCAGCGCGCCGCGGCTGCCGACAATTCGCTCCAGCACGGTGGGCAGCAGGGTGGACGCGGCCCCCTGTGCTGAGGCGCTGCCGACCTCTTCGTGGTCGAAAAGGCACAGCACTGCGCTGGGAGGCGAGTCGGCTAGAGCGTCGATCAGGGCCTGGAGACCGGCCCAGCACGACACCTGGTTGTCGATGCGAGGGGCATAGATGAACTCGCCGCCGATGCCGCCGATCACCGATGGAGTGAGGTCGTGGAGCATCGCATCCCAGGCCAGCACCTCGTCGGCATCGACACCGGCCGCCTCGGCCGCCGCCAAGGCGAATTCGCCGGGGGTGCGCAGCCCCAGCCCCCATACAGGGACGATGTGGGTCTGGGGGTTGAGCAGCAGCCCCTTTTGGTTGACCTCCCGGTCGAGGTGGATGGCGAGCTGGGGCACTCGGAGCACCGGCCGATCGATACAGAACAGCCGTGTGCCCGTTGGAGTGGCTACTCGACCGGCCACCCCAAGATCGCGATCCAGCCAGCTGTTGAGCAACGCGCCCCCGTACACTTCCACGCCGAGTTGCCGATAACCGGCCTGACCGGTGTCGGGCTGGGCAGTTATGCGCAAGTTTGGGCTGTCGGTGTGGGCGCCGATGATTCGAAAGCCTGCATCGCTGGTCTGGTGCCGCCACGCCACCAGGCTGCCGCCTCGGCGCACGTAGCGGCTGCCGACGGCGTCGGGCCATTCGTCGGCTTCGTCCATTTCGGTGAACCCTGAAGCCCTCAGGACATCGGCCGCTCGATCGACCACGTGAAAAGGCGTCGGACAGGCGTCGATGAAGTGAAGCAAGCCGTCAATGCCGCGGATTTCGTTCACTCCAGCCACTCCAGCCTCATCATTAACAGGCGATTCCACCCTGTAATCATGCCTCTTGGGAGTCTCCCGAGCAGAACAGACTTGGTAGGGGACTGGGTTGCGGCGGTAAAATTGAAGCCCTGCCGCTGGCCAATGTCGTCTCGGCGCGCACCGCAAACACGCTGGAAAGGACGCAATGAGGAACTGGCCGCAGCCTCCCGGTCTGCCACACCCCCAGGGGCTTTACAACCCCCGAAACGAGCACGACGGCTGCGGGGTGGGCTTTCTGGTGGACCTTAAGGGTCGGCCGCGGCATGAGATTGTGTCTGTGGGCTACGGGGCTCTGTGCAACCTCCAGCATCGGGGGGCGCTGGGCGCGGAAGTGAACACCGGCGACGGCGCGGGATTGCTGATCCAGGTGCCCGACGACTTCTACCGCCAGGTGTGCGACTTCGATCTGCCGCCGGCGGGACACTACGCCACCGGCATCGGCTTCCTCCCCGACACCCCCGAGGCCGCGGCCCATGCCCGGGAGGCCATGGACGCCATCGCTGCCGACGAGGGGCTGACTCCCCTGGGATGGCGGGAGGTGCCCACCTGTCCCGACGAGCTGGGGGCGCAGGCGCTGGCCACCATGCCCTCGTTCTGGCAGCCGTTCTACTCCGGCGACGGGCTCGATGCCGATGCACTCTTGCGGCGGGCCTACGTCGTGCGCACCCGCATTCGCAACGAGGTTGCCTATGAGACCGATGACCAGGCCGATACTGGGGCACTGGGGTCGAAAACCCGCAAACTGACATATGGCTACTTTGCCAGTCTCTCCAACCGGACCATCGTCTACAAGGGCATGCTCACCACCCCTCAGCTCGGAGAGTTCTACTCCGATCTGAGCGACACCCGGGTGACCAGTGCCCTGGCCATGATCCATTCCCGGTTCTCCACCAACACTTTCCCGTCCTGGCCGCTGGCCCACCCCTACCGCTTCATCTCCCACAACGGCGAGATCAACACCGTGCAGGGCAACCGCAACTGGATGCGGACCCGTGAGGCGCTGTTGAGCTCGCCCCACCTCCCTGGCGACTTGGAGCGGCTGTTCCCGGTGTGCGCCGAGGGGGTGAGCGACACCGCCAGCTTCGACCAGGTACTGGAGCTGCTGTACATGGGCGGCTACTCGCTGCCCCAGGCGGTGCTCATGATGATCCCCGAGCCGTGGGAGAACCACGAGTCGATGGCGCCAGAGCTGCGGGCCTTCTACCGCTACTACGCCTCGCTGATGGAGCCGTGGGACGGTCCCGCCGACATAGTGTTCAGCGATGGCACGCTGATCGGCGCGGTGCTCGACCGCAACGGCCTGCGCCCTTCCCGTTACTGGGTGACCGACGACGACCTGGTGATCATGGCGTCGGAAGTCGGGGTGATGGCCGTGGACCCGGCGGCCATCGTGGAAAAGGGCCGCTTGCAGCCCGGCCGCATGTTCTTGATCGACACCTCTGAGGGCCGCATCGTGCGGGACACCGAGATCAAAGAGCGGTTGGCCTCGGCCCACCCCTATGGGCAGTGGCTGGCCGACAACCAAGTGGATCTCGACGATCTGGTCAACCGCCCGCTGCCCGAGCCGGACGACACCCCGCTGGTGGTTCGCCAACAGATGTTCGGCTACACCCATGAAGAGCTCAAGATCCTGCTGGCCCCCATGGCCCGCGACGGCAAAGAGGCGCTGGGGTCGATGGGCACTGATACCCCGGTGGCTGTTCTCTCCAACCGGTCCCGTTTGCTGTACGACTACTTCCAGCAGTTGTTCGCCCAGGTGACCAACCCACCGCTGGACGCCATCCGGGAGGAGATCATCACCGCCACCTGTGGATGGCTCGGCCCCGAGGGGAACCTGCTCGATCCCCGGCCCGAATCATGCCGCCAGATCTTCACCCCCCACCCGGTGATCACCGACCAGCAGTTGGCCAACCTGGTGGAGGTGGACGGGCCCGGAGGCCACAGCCACTGGTCCACTGAGGTCGTTCCCTGCCTGTACGCGGTGGACGACGGAGGGCCGGGACTGCGGATCGCTATCCAGCGCATCCGGGAACAGGTGAGCCGAGCCATCGAAGCGGGCAAGAACATCATCGTGCTGTCCGACAGGGGGGCCGGTCTCGATTCGGCCCCGATCCCCTCATTGCTGGCCACCGCGGCGGTACACCACCACCTCATTCGGGAGAAGACCCGGACCCGGGTGGGCCTGGTGGTGGAAACCGGCGACGCCCGCGAGGTACACCACATCTGCCTGCTGCTGGCGTACGGGGCTACCGCGGTCAACCCCTATCTGGCATTCGAGACGATCGACCAGATGATCGACGAGGGTCTGTGCGGCTTCTTGCCTGACGACGACAAGGCGCTGGCCCATCGCAACTACATCAAGGCTTGCGACAAGGGTGTGCTGAAGGTTATGTCCAAGATGGGCATCTCCACGGTGAAGTCGTATGTGGGGGCTCAGATCTTCGAGGCCATCGGCCTGGGGCACCCCATCATTCAGGAGTGCTTCACCGGCACGGTCAGCCGCTTGGGCGGCATCGGCTTCCCCCAGCTTGCCGAGGAGGTGCGGCTTCGCCACCGCATCGCCTACCCGGAGAACCCCGATGAGCGGGCCCACCGCACCCTGGAAGGGGGAGGGGAGTACCAGTGGCGCCGGGAGGGCGAGTACCACCTGTTCAACCCCGAGACGGTGTTCAAGCTTCAGCACGCCACCCGAGAAGGCCGCTACGACATCTTCAAGCAGTACACCGAGAATGTAGACACCCAGTCGGAGCGCCTGGCCACCCTGCGGGGGCTGTTCCGATTCCGAACCGGGCGGCGAGAGCCGATTCCCATCGAGGAAGTGGAACCAGTCTCCAGCATCGTCACCCGGTTCTCCACCGGGGCCATGTCATACGGATCGATCTCAGCCGAGGCCCACGAGACCCTGGCCATCGCCATGAACCGCATCGGCGGCAAGTCGAACACCGGCGAGGGAGGCGAAGACCCCGCCCGCTATGTGCCTGACCCCAATGGCGATCTGCGCCGCTCAGCCATCAAGCAGGCCGCGTCGGGGCGGTTCGGGGTGACCAGCGAATACCTGGTGAACAGCGACGACATCCAGATCAAGATGGCTCAGGGGGCCAAGCCGGGCGAGGGCGGCCAGCTTCCGGGCCACAAGGTGTGGCCTTGGATCGCCGAGGTCCGCTACTCCACCCCCGGCGTGGGGTTGATCTCGCCGCCCCCGCATCACGACATCTATTCGATCGAGGATCTGGCCCAACTCATCCACGACCTGAAGAACGCCAACCCAGAAGCCCGCATCCACGTCAAGCTGGTGTCGGAACTGGGAGTGGGCACGGTGGCCGCGGGGGTGTCCAAAGCCCATGCCGATGTGGTGCTGATCTCGGGTCACGACGGGGGCACCGGAGCCTCGCCGTTGACTTCCATCAAGCACGCTGGCACCCCGTGGGAGCTGGGGCTGGCGGAGACCCAGCAGACGTTGTTGCTGAACCGGTTGCGGGACCGGATCGTGGTGCAGACCGATGGCCAGCTCAAGACCGGCCGGGATGTGATGATCGCGGCGTTGCTGGGGGCTGAGGAGTTCGGGTTCGCCACCGCGCCCTTGGTGGTTGCGGGGTGTGTGATGATGCGGGTCTGCCATCTGGACACCTGTCCGGTGGGGGTGGCCACCCAGGATCCGGAGCTGCGCAAGAAGTTCACCGGCCAGCCCGAGTTCGTCATCAACTTCATGGAGTACATCGCCGAGGAGGTGCGCGAGCTGTTGGCCACGCTCGGCTTCCGCTCGCTGGCGGAGGCTATCGGGCGGGTGGAGTGCTTGGACGTGAGCGACGCGGTGGACCACTGGAAAGCCTCGGGACTCGACCTGTCGCCCATCCTGTATGCCCCTGACATCGATCCTGAGGCCGACCGGCACTGCACGCAGCCCCAGGACCACGGCCTCGATCGCGCCCTCGACCAGCAGCTCATCTTGATGGCCGAGTCCGCTTTGGAAGACGGCCTCGCGGTGGAGATTGACCTCCCTATCGGCAATGTGAACCGAACAGTGGGCACCATGCTCGGCCATCAGGTGACGTCAAAATGGGGGGCCGATGGCCTGCCCGACGACACCATCCGCATCAACTTCTCCGGGTCGGCCGGCAACAGCTTTGGAGCCTTTCTGCCCCGGGGCATCACCATGAAGCTGACTGGCGATGCCAACGACTACGTGGGCAAGGGCCTGTCAGGCGGGCGTATCATCGTGACCACCTATCCGCAGGCTCGGTTCGTTGCCGAGGAGAACGTGATTGCGGGCAACGTGATCGGCTACGGCGCCACCAGCGGCGAGCTCTTCCTGCGAGGGCTGGTGGGGGAGCGGTTCTGCGTCCGCAACTCCGGTGCCGTCGCGGTGGTGGAGGGTGTGGGCGACCACGGCTGTGAGTACATGACCGGCGGCCGGGCCGTGGTACTCGGTCCTACGGGAAGGAACTTCGGTGCCGGGATGTCGGGCGGGATCGCCTATGTACACGACCCCGATGGGGTGTTTCCCGCCAAGGTAAACCCGGAGATGGTGGACTTGGAGGCGCCTGACGACGGTGACCGGGAGTGGCTGCGGGACCGCATCAGCCAGCACATGGTGAACACGGACTCGGCCGTGGCCGAGCGGATATTGGCCAACTGGGCCACCGAGGCTGACCGCTTCGTGAAGGTGATGCCGAAGGATTACAAGCGGGTGCTCGCCGCGCTGGCCGAGGCCGAACGGACCGGCACCGACGCCGAAGCAGCCATCATGGCGGCCGCCCATGGGTGATATTCGGGGGTTCATCAAGCACGGCCGGGAGCTGCCCGTCCGCCGCGCGGTGCCGGTGCGCATCAAAGACTGGAACGAGGTCTACCGGGACTTCGATGCCGAGTCGGTGCGCACTCAGGCCTCGCGCTGCATGGACTGCGGCATTCCGTTCTGCAACAACGGCTGTCCTTTGGGCAATCTGATCCCCGACTGGAACGACCTCGTCTATAGGGACCACTGGCGGGAGGCAATCGAACGGCTTCACGCCACCAATAATTTCCCCGAGTTCACCGGGCGGCTCTGCCCGGCGCCCTGCGAAGCCGCCTGCGTGCTGGGGATCAACGAAGACCCGGTGACGATCAAGCAGGTCGAGGTGGAGATCGTGGACCGAGCTTGGGAGGAGGGGTGGATCACCCCGGTGGTGTGCGACGACCGCACCGGTCGCTCAGTCGCGGTGGTGGGGTCGGGGCCGGCAGGGTTGGCCGCGGCCCAGCAGCTCACCCGGGCGGGCCATGATGTGGTGGTGTTCGAGCGGGCCGACCGCATCGGCGGGCTGTTGCGCTACGGCATCCCGGAATTCAAGATGGAGAAGCGCCATCTCGACCTCCGGCTGGCCCAGATGGAGACCGAGGGAACAGTCTTCAAGACAGAGGTGAACGTAGGAGTAGACATCAGCGCGGCCGAGCTGACTGAGCAGTACGACGCGGTGGTACTGGCCGGCGGGGCGACCCAGTGGCGCGATTTGCCCATTCCAGGTCGGGAACTCGAGGGCATCTATCAGGCCATGGAGTACCTGCCCCCGGCCAACCGGGTGCAGGAGGGTGATCTGGAAGAGCACCCGTTCTCGGCGGAGGGCAAGCACGTGATCATCATCGGTGGGGGTGACACTGGTGCCGACTGCTTGGGCACCGCCCACCGCCACGGGGCAGCCTCTATCCACCAGTTCGAGATCTTGCCCCGCCCGCCCGACGAGCGGGATGACTCCACCCCGTGGCCCACCTGGCCGCTCATGTACCGGTCGTCTTCGGCCCATGAAGAGGGCGGCACCCAGATCTACGCCATCAACACCGTGGAGTTCACCGGATCGGGCGGCAGGGTGGAGGCGTTGCGCACGGTGGATGTGGAGCAGTCGTTTGAGGGCGGGCGGATGAGCTTCAATCCCATCAAGGGCACCGAGCGGGCGTTTCGGGCCGATCTGGTGCTATTGGCCCTCGGTTTCGTCGGCCCCGAGATCGGCGGTCTGCTTGACGACCTAGGGGTGGGGCTCACCGACCGGGGCAATGTGGCCCGCGACGACAACTGGATGAGCACCGTTCCCGGCGTGTTCGTGGCCGGCGATATCGGCCGGGGCCAGAGCCTCATAGTGTGGGCTATCGCCGAAGGCCGGGCCGCCGCCGCTGCCGTCGACGAGTACCTCACCGGCGACACTCTGCTGCCCACTCCTCTGGTTCCAACCGCCCAACAGCTCCGCTAGCCCCTCCTCTAGAAGGGGCGGGCGTCGAGGAAGTCGAGGGCGGTGTCGATGAAGTCGAATGATTTGGGGGTGGCGAAATGATCGACGCCCCTAAGGACGACGAGGCGGGCGTCGGGCAGGGCTTCCACCAACTGGTCAGCGGGGTAGGCGAAGTCCTTATCGCCCACCACCACGAGGGTGGGCACCGCGACATGGGCGAGGCAATCGGTGTCGAAGGCGGTGCGGCTGGCCAACAGGGCGGCGAGTGCCTCCCGGTCGGCTTCGGGATCATCGGCCAGGGTGGAGAAGTGGAGTGCTTCGGGGTTCTGGGGGTCGGGCTCACCGGTGACGGCGTGAAGGATCATGCGGCTGTGGTCCTCATCCCGTTCGAATAGGTTCTTGCCCACCCCGGATACAACCAGCTTGTGGAATCGCTCCGGGGTCTTTGAGGCGATGGACAACAGGGTGTAGGCCCCCAACGAAAACCCGATGGCGTCGATGGGCTCGTTGGGGAAGTGGTCGATCACATGCTCTTCGAAATTGGCATAACCCTCGGGATGGTGGGGTTTGGGAGCGGTGCCGTGGCCCATCAGGTCGACACCGATTGCTTCCCGACCGGCATCGGCCAAGAGGTCGAGCCAGGCGTTGTCTCCCCAAGTCCTTCTGGCCGAACCGGCCAGTCCGTGCAGTAATGCGACTGCGGGTCCGCTCACCTCGCTCACACTAGTGACGGCTGAAGAGCAACTTGCGAAGCGCCAGAGAAAAGAAGGAGGCCCCGAGTAGCCTCCCGGTCGAAACCGGTCGACTTCTCGGGGCCGTCCCGTGCGGTCCTGGAGCCTCAGCGGGCTTGCGCCCCCCGGTTCCCCGGTACCTACCCCCCAGACCCTCGCGGCGCCTGGCCGCCTTCCCGGTCTTCGGCTTTCGGTGGTGCCACCGACTTCCTCGGCCCGTTCCAGTAACCCTGCGGACTCTTGTGAACCTTCGCCCTTTCGGGCGCTTGCTCTCTCGAGTCACCCCGCTTGTCTCTGGTAGGTGGGCATACCATAGCGCGGAAAATACCCAGGTCAAGCGGAAAAACGAAATCCACAGGGTTTTCCACTGCTGTGAGTAGAAATCCCCAAGAAACCTGCATTTAACCACAGGCATAAGCCCGATTTGGAGCTTGGATCGACCCTCAGGACCACATCCCGCGCGCCACAAGAACGTCGCGCAACACGGTGGGCCGGTCGGTCATGATGCCGTCCACCCCCATGTCGAGGAGTCGGTGCATCTCGTCGGCATCGTCGATGGTCCACACATGCACTGCAAGTTCTTGGGCGTGGGCAGCGTCCACGAATCGCTGGTGGACTAGCGGAACAGCCTTGGCGCTCGGGGGAACCTGGGCGCACGCGCCGGCCTTGACCTTTACTGGCAAACCAGCCGATGCAGCCTGGAGTTGGCCGACCTCCTTGGGACTCAGTCCAGTACACAAGCGAGGTCCACCCAACCGCCGGGCGAGGGCCAGTCGGCGGCCGGAAAACGAGCCGACGCAGACGCGGTCGACGGCATCGGCGCGTTGGAGGGCACCGATCAGGGGCACAGTGGCCTGGTCGTGTTTGGGATCGACCGCGATCCGGAGGCCGGGCCAGGCTTCCAAGAGCTCCTCGAACCGGGGAATGGCGTGTCCACCGCCGACTCTTATAGCTTTCAGATCCCGCCAGTTCAGGTCGGCGATGGCCTCGGGCCGTCCGCTGAGGCGCTGCAACCCCTCGTCATGGAACGCCACCAGCACTTCGTCGCGGGTGGCGTGTACGTCGGTCTCGACATATCGGTAGCCGAGGTCGATGGCGGCGGCGAACGCGGCCATGGTGTTCTCCGGCCCCTCCGCGGCGCCCCCCCTGTGGGCGATGGGAATCGGGCCGTCATGGTCCAAAAACGGCCAAGCACTCACCAGCGAAAGAGTAGTAGTCGGAGTAGATTCACTATTCGTGGCTTGGGATCCCGCGGAGAAGTTCAGGCAACTGCTCCAAGACGAGGAGTTCGCGCTCCATGAGGGCGCGCTGTGCATTGCCGCTCACGGCTGCCCTGGGATGGATTTCCAAGCCGAACTCGACCGGCTCCACGCACTGGTCGATCGCTGCGACCGCTCCAGCCGAGACGGAATGCTGCATTCACTGTTCAGCGAACTGGGATTTCACGGCAACCGGGCTGACTACTACGACCCGCGGAACTCTTTCCTGAATGAGGTCATACACCGGCGCACCGGCATTCCCATCAGCCTTGCCGTCCTCACGATCGCCATTGGACATCTCTCCGGCAATGCCTTTGACGGAATCGGGCTTCCCGGGCACTTCCTGATCCGGGACCGCAACGAGACCGACGTGTTCATCGACGTGTATGCCGGGGGAGCGCTGCTCGACGCCCAGGGTTGCGAACAGCTCTTCCACCAGATCACCGGGGGTGACAAGGGTTTCCATCCCGCTTATCTGGCACCGGTGGACCACTCGTCGATCATGGAGAGAATGCTGGGGAACCTTCGAGCGATCTACGCCCAGAACAAGGACTACGCCAATCTGGAGTGGGTACTGGAGTTGCGGACGATGTGTCCATCGGTTCCAGCCGACGAGGCAAAGCAGCTCGGCATGCTCAACATGGAGCGGGGCCGATTCGACCAGGCCGCCCGTCGGTTCGAGCAATTGGCCCAAGTTGCCGAGGACGATGATGAGGACCAGCTTCAACGACTGGCCACCCTTGCTCGTGCCCGCATGAACTAATGGAAGAGGCCGGCCTCCTATAGACCGCGAATTCAGCCCGACCGGGCGGTAGCGTTAAATCTCGTGCCCCGCCGAACCAAGATCATCGCCACTATTGGCCCGGCATCGGAATCGCCCGAGATGCTGCGGGCCATGGTGGACGCGGGCATGGACGTGGCTCGCATCGGGCTGGCTCATGGAACGCTGGACGAGGCTCTCGGTCGTATGCGCCTCGTGCGCCAGGTGGCCCAGGATGCGGGTCGGCGGGTGGGGGTGCTGGTGGACTTGCCCGGCCCCAAGGTGCGAACGGCGAGTTTTGGCCAAGAAGGCGTGGAACTGCGGGCCGACACCGAAGTGGAGATCAGGGTGGGCGACACCCAGAGCACCGCTTCCGTGGTGGAAGTGGAATATGAAGATCTCCTCAACGACATCGCCGTTGGCGACCAAATAGCGCTGGGCGACGGACAAGTGCGGCTGCAAGTGGCGGACGTGTCAGCAGACAAGGCCACCGGGGTGATCCTTCACGGTGATGTGATCCACGGGCGGCCTGGCTTTCGGATCCCCTCCGACCGGCTCAGTATGCCCACGCCGACGCCTGAGGACTTGCAATGCCTGGACGCGTTCGTGAGTGAAGCGGTGGACATGGTGGCTGTTTCGTTCGTGCGGTCGGGAGACGACATACGCCGGGTGAAGGTGGAACCCCATCCGGACGGCCCGCTGGTGATCGCCAAGATCGAGACTCAGGCGGCCGTTCAGAACCTGGACGACATCATCGAGGCGTCGGCAGGCATCATGGTGGCCCGCGGCGACCTCGGAACTGAATGCCTGTTGGAGGAGACCCCCCACCTTCAAAAGCGGATCATTCGAGACTGCATCGCCGGGGGATTGCCCGTGATCACCGCCACCCAGATGCTGGACTCCATGGTCCAGGCATCCACCCCGACGAGGGCCGAGGTGTCGGATGTGGCCAATGCGGTTTTCGACGGCACCAGCGCAGTGATGCTCTCGGCCGAGACCGCCATCGGGGCCCACCCGGCGGCCACGGTGGCCACCATGGCCCGAATCGCCGAGCGGGCCGACGAGGAGTTCGACTACGTCCGCTGGGGGGAGAACATCCGCCGCTTGCGCATGACTGATGCTGATGCCCCCACCTCGGTCACCGACGCCATGACCGGGGCGGCCGCCACCGCGGCGAACGAGCTGAATCTGGCCGCCATTGTGTGCATCTCGGCGTCGGGGTTCACCGTTCGGTCGATGGCCCGGTTCCGCCCCCAAACGGCCATATTGGGGTTCAGCACTTCGGAGCGCACCGTTCAGCAGCTCACCCTGAGCTGGGGAGTCACCCCCATGCTGGCCTGCGAGCCGGGCACCTACGAGGCTCGAGTGGCCGAGGCATTGAGCCTGGCCAAAGAAGCCGGGCATGTTGTCCCCGGGGATGTGGTTGCCGTTCTGGCCGGCATGGAGGAGGCCACCGACGTGCTGCGCTTGGTGCGCATCCACTGACCGTAGAAGGATTGCGCTTATGAGCGATGCGCCGGTGAATCTGACCCGCTCGGGGCCGCCCGAGACTGTTCTAGATCCTGAGCCGGCCGAAGCATTGCTCGCGCTGGCCGAGGCGATGAGTGCGGACGAGGCCCAAAGAAGGGATGCCGTGGCCGAAGTGGTTGCCCGATTTCCCCGCTTTCTAGACGGCTGGGCTCGACTGGGATTGCTGGCCCGTGACCAGGCCGAGGCGTATGCCGCCTTCCGGGTGGGTTATCACCGGGGACTGGACCGGCTGCGCCAGAATGGCTGGCGGGGATCGGGCTATGTGCGCTGGGCCCACGAGGTGAACCGGGGCTTCTTGCGGGCCTTGGCCGGATTGCAGGCCACCGCGGCGGCGATCGGGGAGACCGACGAGGAGGAGCGCTGCCTTCTTTTCTTGCACCAACTCGACCCGTCTTGGCCTCCAGCGGACTGGAGGGATTGACGTGGCGGCGCCAGGCGGCAGCGGACCCATCGGCCCGTACCCCGAACATGTAGTGGACGATCCTGAGGCTCAAGACGGCTACGACCGACTCCGCCGGAGGGTCTTGTGGAGTCTGCCCTATGGGTTGTATGTGGTGGGCTCGCGGGCCGGGGAACGGCGCAACGGCATGACCCTCAACTGGGCCACCCAGTTGGCCTTCGAGCCCAAGCTGGTGGGCATTGGCGTGGAGCATCCCGCCTATACCCACGAGCTCATTTCCGAGGGCGGAGTGTTCAGCCTCTGCACGATCGCCAGAGAAGACCGGGCGATCGTGCGCAAGTTCACCAAGCCGGTGGAGGTCGATTTGGCGGCCATGACCCTCAACGGCTTCGGCTTCCACGACGGGGTTACCGGCGCGCCCATCTTGGACTGCGCTCCCGCCTATCTCGACTGCGAGGTGCGCGACGCAGTGGTGACTGGCGCCCACACCCTGTTCATTGGCGAAGTGGTCGACTGCGGCTTCCAGCACGACGAGGACACCCCCGTTCTTCGTATGGAAGACACCCGCATGAACTACGGAGGCTAGAAATCGAGTCCGGCTTCACCGGTGCAGTGCTGGCGGGAGGGCAGAGCCGACGGATGGGCGCGGATAAGGCGTTCATCCCGGTGGGGGGCAGAAGACTGATCGATTGCGCTTTGGAGGCATTGGCCCATGCTTCGCAGCGATTCATCGTCGGCGGCGACGATCCCCGTCTAGAGGATGCTGCGGCCTTGGCCGATGCCCGGCACATCTCCGACCGTTGGCCCGGCGAGGGTCCTCTTGGGGCTGTGGCCACCGCGCTGGAATTGGCCGATCATCCGGTAACGGTGGTCTTGCCCTGTGATCTCCCCGCTATCAGCCCCGAGGACGTGGCGGTGCTGGTGCAGGCAGTTCGCGAGTCTTCGGCCGCCGCCCCCTCAGCGGCCGTATTCACCGACCAACGGCGCCACTATCTGCCCCTGGCCATCGATACGGCAGCCGCAGCACTGGCCGAGCGCCTGTTCGAATCCGGCCAGCGCGCGGTTGCCTCGCTGCTCGATGCATTGACTGTTGTCGACGTTCCCGCGCCACCATCGGCGGTGGCAGATGTCGACACACCCGAAGACCTCGGCTGAGCCCAGCCAGCCCGTTAGCCTCGACAGAGTGGAAGCCCTAGTCACCTCTCGGCGCAAGTTGGCCGCGGTGGTGGCTGATGCATCGACCGCAGATGCCTATGCCCTGGATACCGAATTCCACCGGGAGCGCACCTACTACCCCCGACTCGCACTGGTCCAGATCGCCTGGCGCGATCAGCTGGCCATCATCGACCCGCTGGAAGTTCCCATAACCCCGCTGGCCAAGCTGTTGGACGGTGAAGGGCTTGCCGTGCTCCATGCCGCGGAGCAGGACTTGGAGGTCCTCTGCCACGAATGCGGGACGCGGCCTCGGAGGATTTTCGACACCCAGATAGGGGCCGGGTTCATCGGCTACAGCTCGCCTTCGCTGGCCGCGCTCCACGATCGCCTGCTGGGGGTGGAATTGGCCAAGGAAGCTCGTATGTCCGACTGGTTTCAGCGGCCGCTGCCCGATCGCATGCTGGCCTATGCCGCGGCCGATGTGGAGCGCCTACTGGAGATCAGCGACATCTTGCAGAAGGAACTGCATGCCCGAGGCCGTCTGGAATGGGCTGAGGAAGAGTGTGCGCTCTTGTTGGAGCGGGCCGACGCAGGCCGGTCTCCCGAAACCGCCTGGCACCGGATCAAAGAGGTCCGCCGAATGGAGGGTCGACAAAGGGGGATAGCCCAAGCGGTGGCCCGATGGCGGGAAGAGTACGCTGCCCGTTTGAATAAGCCCGTTCGCCATGTGCTGTCGGATCTGGGGGTTGCGGTTGTGGCTCAACGCATGCCCAAGTCACTCGCCCAGTTGCGGGAGATACGGGGTGTCGAGCCTCGCAACCTTCGCAAGGGCGCCGACAAGGAGCTGTTGGCCTTCCTCGACGGGCTCAAAGACGCTGAAATGGCGGTCGAGCCGGCCAGCAAGTCGCCCAAGTTGGATCCAGCGCTCAAGCCGGCGGTCAATCTCATCACGTCGTGGGCCGCCCAGCACGCCGCCGACGCCGCTATCGATCCAGCCCTAGTAGCCACCCGCAGCGATATCGAGGCTCTGCTGAGGGGCGATCCGGATTGTCGAGCTCTCAAGGGGTGGCGAGCCGACATCATCGCGGCACCGGTCCAGCGATTGTTGAGCGGGACCGCGGCAGTAGCCTTCGACAGCCAAGGCAAGCTCACGCTTGAGGAGCGCTCAGGGCGACCGATTTTGGACACACATGAGTGAGTTGCGCTTCATGAATCCGATTTCCGCTGATCCATTGAAAGGAAGCACATGAGCGAAGCAGCAGACCGGGAATGGCTCGACTGGGATTCCTATGGTCGGGCTGTGCGGGAATTGGCGGCGTTGGTGGCCGACGACGGCTACCGGCCAGAGATGATCTTGGCCATCGCCCGAGGCGGCCTCTTCTGCGCAGGGTCACTCGGCTATGCCCTGTCGATCAAGAACATCTACGTGATGAACTGCGAGTACTACACCGGGGTGGATGAGCGGCTTCCCGTTCCAGTGATGCTGCCTCCTGCCGTTGACCTGGTGGATCATCGCAACTCCAAGATACTCATCGCCGACGACGTGGCCGACACCGGCCACACGCTCAAAATGGTCTACGACTTCTGTGTAGAGCGGGTTGGCGATGTGCGCTCCGCGGTGCTTTATGAGAAGTCGCATTCCCTGGTGAAGTGCGACTACGTGTGGAGGCGAACTGACCAATGGATCAACTTCCCGTGGTCCACGGATCGACCCCTGGTGAGTGCTGAGGAGGCCCGCCATAGGGTTCTCGATGCTTAGTTGCGTGTCGCGGCCAGGCGTTCTTGGAATTAGCGGTGTGCAAGATACGGCAACCGAGTGGTTAGACTGGCCTTTATGAGAGGTTAGGGGGTGAGTTCCCCCTGCTGCCGGAGCTAAAGAGCCGCCGGCTTGATATTGCGGAGCCGCCCATGAAAAAGGGACGCCACCGTCGTTACGAAGAAGCTCGTGCGCTGAAGCACACAAGCGACGACTTCGACGTTATGTTCGAAGAGAACGAGGACCCATGCGTGGAATGTGGAGCCATCCCCGGTGAGGAATGCCGACTCGTGAAGGTTGGGGCAAAACCCTGGTGCGAATACCGGGACACCCCGAACGCTGACAGCGTTGACGAGCTATTTCCCGACTGAGCCGGTCTTCTCAAGACGACCTATTTCCTGACAGAGCCGGTCTTACTAGACCCCGGTCACACTCCCTCCGTCTCGTCGAGGATCTCGTCGAGTCGAAGGATGTCGTCAGCCCGCACCACCCCGATGAAGGTGTCGTCGTCGTCGGTCACCGGCAATTGGTCGGTGTCATTGGCGTCCATCTGGGCCACTGCATCGCGCAATGTCCAAGACGGACGGGCCGTGGGAAGATCGCGCCGAGCGATGTCGGCAACCAGCGTGTCGTTCCACACGTCGCGTTCTAGATCGCTCATCTGCTCCAAGCCGCACATCCCGAGATAGGTTCCACCGTCGACTACCGGGACTTCTCGTTCGCGTCGACCAAGAAGATGGATGTACACCAATTCACTGACCGTGGCGTCGGGGGGCACGGTCAGGGTGTCGGTGGTGAGTGCGGAGGTGAGGGGCAGGGCGAGCCGGCGCTCCACCAGGCCCTCCCGCTTGTCGAGCTGATAGGAAGCCACCGAACTGGATCCGGCCACTAGCTGCGACACTGCGGCGGCGATGAGCGCGGGGACTACGAACACTGATGCGCCGGTGCTCTCCGCAACGAACATAACTGCGGTGATGGGCGCCCGGTACCCGGCGCCCAAGAAGGCGGCCAGCCCCAGCGTGCGGTACAGCCCGATGTCGGCCGTTCCCAATGCTTGGCCCACGAAGCTGCCCACAATCACCCCCTGGACGGCCAGGGGAATGAACAGCCCGCCGGTGCCTCCGGCGCCCACGGTGGTGAGGGTGGCGATCACCCGGAAGGCAAGCAGGCTTCCGATGAGAAGCAGGGTGTGATTGTCGTCTTGCAGCCATTGGGTGGCCTCCACCCCAGGGCCCAGGCTCAGGGGCTGGTCGAACACTGCCTCGGTCGCCACCACCAGTCCAGCCAGCACCGCACCGCCCACCAGGATCCTGACAATGACCGGGTAGTGCAGTTCGAGCCCTTTGGCCTGGCGCACCAGCCAGGCGAATCCCCGTCCCCCAAGACCGGCCACGAGGCCAAGGAGCGCCCCCCCGCCCAAATGGATGATGCTGAGATCGCCGCCGTGGCTGCCCAGATCGATAACCGGATCAGTGCCCAGGATGGCCACGTACACCAGATAACCGGAGGCCGATGCCAGCAGGGCAGGCAACAGGGCCCGGCGAGCCACGTCGTCGCGATAAGGGGCTTCCAACGCGAAGATCACCCCGGTTGCCGGGGTCTTGAACACGGCGGCGATGCCAGCAGCCGCTCCGGCGGTGAGCAGCATCTTGGCTTCTTCCCGGCGCAACCATCGTGAAAACAGTCCCTGAGTGCTGTGGCCGACGGTGGCACCGGCGTACACCGAGGGGCCCTCCAATCCCATCGAACCCCCTAGGCCGATGGTGGCCACACCGGCGAGGAGCTTGGCGGGAAGTTGGGAGAGGGGCAGTCGGGGGTGGCGTTCGTGGAAGGCGCGGACGTACTCGTCGGACGTCGATGGGGAGGCGCCCCGCCCGAGATAGCGCAAGATTGCGACAGCGGCAAACAAGCCGATGGCCGGAGCCGCCGCCTGCCACCAAAGCGGGCCCTCCAAGAGCCTCTTGAGCAGCACTTCAACGGTGAGCTGCTCAAAACCAGCCACCAATAGCCCGACGAGAGCCCCGGTGACGATGGAGAGCACCATCACGGCGGGAAAGGCCCGGCGCGGTCGGAACGAGGCGAGCAGCTCCACCCCTGACCGTGCGATTCGTCCCGTCAAAAGACCTTGGAGTGCTTGCATCCTGTGTGACTCACTGCCGGTATTCTACTGGCGGATGAAGTTTCGAAAGGCCGACCCCTTGATGCGAGACCTTCGGCGGGTACTGCCTTCCGACCGGGTGAGGGTAGCCCCGTTGGAGCGCTCGATCATGGGTCGGGACGCGTCGATCTTCGAAGGCGGCCGAGCCGGACCGGTGTGCTTCCCGATCAGCACTGAGGAAGTACAGGGCTGCGTGGACGCCGCCCGCCGCCATGGCCGGGCGGTGGTACCCCGGGGAGCGGGGACCGGGCTGGCCGGGGGAGCGGTTCCCCTGGAAGAGCCGGTGGTCGTAGTTGCCACCAAGATGAACCGCTTGCTCTCGGTGGATGCCGACCAGCGTGTGGCTTGGGTGCAGCCAGGCATGATCAACCTGGACCTCAGTCGAGCTCTTGCGCCCTATGGTTTGCATTATGCTCCTGACCCCTCAAGCCAGCAGGTGTGCTCTTTGGGCGGCAATGTGGGCACCAATGCGGGCGGCCCCCATTGTTTGGCCCTTGGGGTGACCAGCGCCCATGTGCTGGCCGCCGAAGTGGTGCTGATGTCGGGCGAGTCCGTAGTGCTAGGCGATGCCGACGGCTGGACCCCCGGCTTGGATCTGAGGGGGGCGTATGTGGGATCTGAGGGGATGCTTGGGATCACAACCGCCATTGCGGTACGGCTTACCCGCAATCCTCCTGCGGTGGAAACCCTGCTGTTGGCCTTCGACTCGGTTGACGCGGCGGCCCAGACCGTTAGCGCGGTAATCGCCGATGGCATCGTGCCCGCGGCCATAGAAATGATGGACAAGAACATCATCTGGGCAGTGGAGAACTTCGTTGGGGCCGGGTTTCCCACCGACGCGGCCGCTGTGGTGATCGTGGAGGTAGACGGCCTTCCCGGCGGTGTGGCGGCCGAGGCCGATCGAGTGGCAGAGCTGGCCGTTGAGCGAGGAGGAAGCGTCCGTCGGGCAACCGACGACGAAGAGCGGGCTCTGATATGGAAGGGGCGTAAGAGCGCGTTTGGGGCCATTGCCCAGATCAAGCCCAACTACTACCTGCACGACACGGTGGTTCCCCGGACTCGGCTGGCTGAGGTGATGAACCAGGTGTACGAGATCGTCGACGAGCACGACTTACAGGTGATGAATGTGTTCCATGCCGGTGACGGCAACCTTCATCCGCTGTTGCTGTACGACGCCCGGGAACCCGGGATCATGGAACGGGTACACGCCGCCGGATCGGCGATAATCGAGGCGTCGCTGGCCGTGGGCGGTGTGCTGTCGGGCGAACACGGCATCGGTATCGAAAAGCGGGATTTCATGCCGCTGATGTTCAGCGAGGCCGATCTAGACGCCCAAGCTCGGCTGCGGAGGGCTTTTGATCCAGAAGAGATGGCCAACCCCGGCAAGGTGCTGCCCACAGGAGCGAGCTGCGCTGAAGTGAACGCGCTCGGAAAAGTCCCCGAAGGGGTTTGGGGATAAGTGTCTAGCCGAGAGGCGCCAGCAGATCTGGAATCGTTCGCTGCTGAGGTGGGGACGGATGGCCCGGTGGCGGTGGTCGGTGGGCGCACTCAATGGGAGATTGGGGGCCAGTGCCCGGAGGAGACCCGCTTGGTGCGGGCCCCGGCTGGGGTGCGTGGTTTCGATCCCGCCGACATGACCATTCGGGTGGGTGCCGGTACACCGGTAGAGGAACTCGACGCTGCGCTAGCCGAGGCTGGCCAACGAGCCAACTTGCCGGTATCGCCTGGGGCCACGGTGGGCGGTGTGCTGGCTGTCGGCCGCGATGACCTTCATGCTCTCGGCCGGGGGCGGCTTCGGGACGCCCTGCTGGAGGTGGTCTACGTTGGCGACGATGGGCGGCTCGTCACCGCGGGCGGTCCGACGGTGAAGAACGTATCGGGCTTCGACTTGTGCCGTTTGCTGGCGGGATCGCTGGGCACGCTGGGATTGCTCGGCGAAGTTATACTGCGCACGTGGCCCCGGCCGGCGGCGCAGCAATGGCTGGCGGGACCGTGCGATCCGGTGGAATTGCGCCGCAGCATGTATTGGCCGTCTTCCATCCTGTGGGACGGCGAGATTACGTGGGTTCATTTGGAGGGTCACGAGTCCGATGTGAAGTCCGAGGCTGAACTGGCCCGCTCGCTGGGGTGTGAGCCCACTGATGGACCGCCACCCCTGCCGGCCTATCGGGTGCCGACTGGAGCGCTGGAGGCGGGGCAGCCAACGGGCAGTTATCTTGTGCAGATCGGTACCGGGATGGCCTATGTGTCTGAGCCCCGGCCGATCCCCGGCCCCGGTCCGGCAGTGGTTACCCTTCATCAACGGTTGAAATCCGAGTTCGACCCCCGAGGTCGGCTCAATCCCGGGCGCGACCCGCTGGCGGCTTGATGACGGCGAAGAAATCGCTCGGAATCGACACCGAGGAGATGGCTTCCAGACCCGCATTGGGAATCGACACCGAGGAACTGGCCTCATGCGTGTCGTGTGGGCTGTGCTTGCCCCATTGCCCGACATTTCGGGTGACCGGCGAAGAGTGGGCCTCGCCGCGGGGGCGCATCAGCGCCATGCGCCAGGTGCAAGACCACGGCATGGCCGTGGACGAGTCCTTCTTAGCCTCGATGGATTCGTGTGTGCAGTGCCGGGGATGCGAGCCGGCCTGTCCGTCCGGGGTGCCCTTCGGCTCGATGATGGAGGCCACGCAAGCTGAATTGGCTCGACGGCGGCGCGTGGACTGGCGCCGGTGGGGATTCCGGGTTCTCGGCCATCGCTGGCTGTTGAGCCTGCTGTCTCGGTCGCTGGCCGTGGTCCAGCGGCTTCGGTTGGTGCCTTCCAAGCGACTGGGACTGCCCAAGATTCCCCTGGTGCAAGAGCGGCTTCGAGCGACCGGCAACGACGTATGGCTGTTCACCGGCTGCGTGATGGACGCTTGGCAACGATCAACCCACGCCTCGGTGAAGCGGGTGGTGGAGTCGGCTGGCGCCGGCGTAGCCCTGCCAAGCCCAGGCGCGGCGTGCTGCGGCGCTTTGTCGCTCCATGCTGGTTTGGAAGATCATGCCCACGCCCTGGCCGCCCGAACGATGAAGGCCTTGGAGGGTTCAGCCCCGATTCTGGTGGACTCGGCCGGTTGTGGGGCTGTTCTCAAGGAGTACGGCAAGCACTTGGGCACCCCAGAAGCCGTCGCCTTCAGCGAGCGGGTGATGGACGTACATGAGTGGCTGGCAGCTCAGGCCGACCAACTGCCATCAGTGGGGGAGCGGCGCCGGGATGTGATCGTCGCGGTTCACGATCCCTGCCATCTGCGCCATGTGCAGCGAGCCCATCAACCGGTGGCCGATGTGTTATCCAGCTACGTCACTATGGTCACTCTGGACGACGAGGGTCTGTGCTGTGGGGCCGGCGGTGCCTACGCTGCCATGCAACCGGAGCTTGCGGCATCGATCCGTGATCGCAAGCTGGAGGCCATCAACCGCTCCGGCGCCGATATCGTGGCCAGCGCCAATCCCGGCTGCACCATTCACTTGGCCAATGCCGGGGTGGACGTGCGCCACCCCTTGGAGATCGTGGACGAGGCAATCGACTATGACGGCTGAGCACATCCGTGAGCAGCTCGAACAGATCGCTGAGCAACTCGACGATCTGGCCGTGTCAGTGCTGCGCGACGCGGTGGAAGAGGGAGCGACGACGCGGCCCGAAGAGGAGAAAAGGCTGACGCGCGCCCGCCGGTCAGTCGAGAAGGCGATCCAGATCTTGGGCTAGACGGCTACCGCGTCGTAAAGCGTGGTCCTCTGGCGCAGGGTGCGGCCCAGGGGAGCGCACAGGGCTCGAAGGTCGTCCTCGGTTGCTTCTTGGCCGTGGGACGCGCCGGCAGCCCTCGAGATGTTCTCGTTGATGAGGGTGCCGCCCAAGTCGTTCACGCCGGCTTGGAGCATCTGGGCGGCCCCCGCCATGCCCAACTTCACCCATGATGCCTGGATGTTGTGGATCCACCCGTGGTAGGCGATACGGCCCACGGCGTGCATCAGCAATGCTTCCCGGAAGGTGGGCCCCCGTCGGGATCGCTTTTGCAGGTAGATGGGGGCGGCCATGTGTACGAACGGAAGCGGGACGAATTCGGTGAACCCGCCGGTCTCCTTTTGGAGCTCACGGGTGCGGACCAAGTGGCGAGCCCAGTGCACGGGCTGCTCGACCGTGCCGAACATGATGGTCACGTTGGACCGCAAGCCAAGCCCGTGGGCGGTGCGGTGGGCATCCAACCACTCGCCGGTGTCGATTTTGTCGGGGCAGATCACTGCCCGAATCTCATCGTCGAGAATCTCCGCGGCCGTGCCGGGCAGTGAGCGGAGGCCGGCGTCCATCAACCGGCGCAGATAGTCGGCCAGCGGCTCTTCCAGCCGTCGGGCGCCCTCAGTGACCTCGAGGGCGGTGAATCCGTGGACATGGATGTCGGGTGCCGCGTCTTTCACCGCCCGGGTGACGTCGATGTAGTAGTCGCCATCGAAGTTGGGGTGGATGCCGCCTTGCAAGCAGACCTCCGTGGCACCGGCCTCGGCCGCCTCTACCGTGCGCTCGGCGATGTCGTCCAGGCTCAGCAGGTAGGGGTCGCCTCTCAGATTGAGCGACAGCGGGCCTTTGGAGAAACCGCAAAACCGGCACTTGAACGTACACACGTTGGTGTAGTTGATGTTGCGGTTGGACACCCAGGTGACGTCGTCTCCCACCGCGCTTTGGCGCAGCTCGTCGGCCAGGGCAGCCACCGATCGGACCTCGGGTCCTCGAGCACCAAACAGGGCCACGATCTCTTCGACCCCGACTTCTTGGCCAGCCCGGACCCCGGCAAGCACTTCGCCTATCGCACCTCCGGTGGCCGCCTGGCCAGCCAGGACACCAGTTTCAGATGGTGTGGCCAGCAGCATCGAGGGCCGGGCAGTGGCGCCAGCCGGGGTTGCGCTCTGGTCGGACGGCGGTGCGAGCAACTGCGGCGGTGCGGCATCAGCGCCGGAGTACCAGCCGCCGTCATCGGATCGTCCCAGGCCTTCCGCATCGCTGCGGTCAAGCACGGGGAACCGCATGTCCTGATCGAGCCATCGCTCGGAGTCGAGTGCGTACTCGGGATACACAGTCAGCCGAGGCGCCAATGCGAACCCCTTGGCCTCTGTGACTGCCCGCAATCGTTCGAGGGCCGGCCATGGACGCTCAGGATTCACGTGGTCGGCGGTGACCGGGGAGACCCCTCCCCAATCGTCGATGCCCGCATCGAGCAGCCGACCAAAGTCGTCAGAGAGGTTGGGCGGGGCCTGAAGGTGGATCTCCTCAGGCAGGATGAGACGAGCGAGAGCGATGGCCTCCAGATACTCGTCGCCCTCGCAGGGCGGAGCGGCGTGCATGGCCGTGCCCGGCTTGGGCAGGAAATTCTGGAGAATGACCTCTTGAATGTGGCCCCAGCGCCGATGAGATTCAGCGATGGCCTCTAGAGCGTCGACTCGGTCGGCGCGAGTTTCCCCGATCCTCACCAGGATTCCGGTGGTGAACGGGATGGCCAGTCGGCCCGCGGCCTCCAAAGTGGCCAGGCGCCGGTCGGGGGTCTTGTCGGGTGATCCCCGATGGCAGTCCAGATCGGCCAGCGTCTCGAGCATCATCCCCTGCGATGGGGCGGTCTTGCGGAGCAGGGCCAGTTCCTCGGAATGGAGTGCCCCGGCGTTTGCGTGGGGGAGCAGACCGGTCTTGTCCACCACGAGCCGGGTGGCATGGGCCAGATAGTCCACGGTGGAGGCAAATCCGTGCTGATTCAGCCACTTTGCGGCATCGGGGTAGCGCAGTTCGGGGCGCTCGCCCAAGGTGAAGAGCGCTTCGTGGCAGCCGGCGGCCGCTCCCGATTCGGCGATGGCCAGCACGTCGTGATCGCTGAGATAGGGCGACTCCAACCGGGCCGGAGGCTGGGCGAAGGTGCAGTAGCCGCACTTGTCCCGGCACAGCATGGTGAGGGGGATGAACACCTTCGGGGAATAGGTCACCCGGGCACCGTGCGCTCGATCCCGAATCTCTCGGGCCTGGGCCATGAGTTCGGCCAGGTCCAGATCCAGAAGGCTATGACTGCCGGTGTCGGTAATTGTCACCGATGGCCTTCCGTCAATCGATCGGCGGTTGTGGCCAGGCTTTCCAGCAAGTCGTCGAATGACTTCACGAAGGCTGACACCCCCTCGTCCTCCAGCCGGTCGGCCACCGCATCGAGGTCTACGCCGACATTGGCGACTCCATCCAGAATCGACTGGGCGGCGTCGGGGTCGGCATCCACGGTACGGGCCAGTGTTCCGTGGTCGGTAAACGCTTCCAGGGTGGCGTCAGGCAGCGTGTTCACAGTGTTGGGCCCGATGAGCTGATCGACATACAGGGTGTCAGGATAAGCCGGGTTCTTGGTGGAAGTGGAAGCCCACAGCGGCCTTTGCACTCGTGCCCCTCGGGCTTTCAGAGCCTCCCAGCGGGGTCCGGTGAACTGCTCGGTGAACAATTTGTAGGCCACCTGGCCTTGGGCCACCGCAGTTTGACCCCGCAGAGCCAGCGCCTCTGGAGTGCCAATAGCCTCCAGACGTCGGTCCACTTCGGTGTCGGTGCGGCTGATGAAGAAGGAGGCCACCCCGGAAACTGATGACAGGTCGCCTGGGCAAGCCTCTAGGCCGCGGAGATAGGCCTCGATCACCTCGGCGTAGCGGGACAACGAGAACAAGAGGGTCACGTTGATGCTGCGCCCTTCAGCGGTCATGGCCTCGATGGCAGGCAGGCCCTCAGCGGTCCCGGGGATCTTCACGTAGAGATTGGAGCGGTTGACGCGCTGGTGGAGCGCCCGGGCCGCGGCCAGGGTGCCATCGGTATCGCGGGCCAGCTTGGGATCGACCTCCACCGAGACGAAGCCATCCAGGCCGTCACTGGTGTCGTGTACCGGGGCGAGCGCGTCAAGGGCGCCCCCGATGTCGCTGAGCACGAGCTCCCAATAGCCATCGGCAACGCTCAATCCGTCGGCCAGCAATCCGGCGAACTGCTCGTCGTATTCGCGCCCCGAGGTCATGGCCTTCTGAAAGATGCTGGGATTGGAAGTGAGTCCTCGCACGCCGCGCTCAACCCAGCGGTCCAGCTCACCGTTGTTGATCCACTCTCGGCGCAGATTGTCGAGCCAAGGGCTCTGCCCGTGCTCGCGGTACAAGTCGTGGAGACTGCTCATCTTTGTTGCTCCTCGCTCTCGATCAGCGATACCGCCTGAGCGGCTACGTTGGCCGGGTTCATCCCCAGCTTGTCCAGCACTTCTGACCCTGGTGCCGACGCCCCGAAGCGGTCGATGCCCACAGGAAGGTCCACCCACCGCTCCCAGCCCAGTGTTACCCCGGCTTCCACCGACAGCTTGGGCACTCCCGGCAACAGCACGCCTTCCTGGTAGGCCGGGTCTTGTTCGGCGAACAACTCCCAGCAGGGCATAGAGACCACTCGAGCGCTTACGCCCTGTTCCGAGAGAGCGGTTGCCGCGTCGACGCAGAGCGATACCTCGCTGCCGGAGCCCACCAGTATCACCTCGGGGTTGGGCCGGTCGACCAAGGTGTAGGCGCCTCGGGCCACGCCGTCGTCAGCTGCGGTTCCCTCCAAGACAGGCACGTTCTGTCGCGTCAGGATCATGGCGCTGGGGCCATCGAGATCGACAGCCAGCCGCCACGCTTCCGCCACCTCGTTGCCGTCGGACGGACGGAACACTCGCAGGCCGGGAATGGCCCGTAGCGACATGACGTGCTCGACTGGCTGGTGGGTGGGGCCGTCCTCGCCGACCCCCACGGAATCGTGGCTCCACACGAAGATGCTGTGGGCCCCCGACAATGCAGCCAATCGAACTGCGGGCCGCATGTAGTCGCTGAACACCAGGAAGGTGCCGCCTATCGGGACCACGCCTCCGTGTAGAGCGGCTCCGTTGAGCACCGCACCCATGGCATGCTCTCGGATGCCGAAGTAGATCTGGCGTCCGGCAGGGTGGGTCGAGCTGAGCGGTTCGGCGTCGGAGAGGCTGGTTCCGGTGTTGCCGGTGAGGTCGGCGCCGCCCGCGATCAGGCCCGGGACGACATCGGCCATGGCATTGAGGCAGGCGGAGCTGGCCTTGCGGGTGGCTACCGACTCGCCGGCGGGCCACGACGGGAGCTTGTTCTCCCAGCCGGGAAGCCCCCTACCAGCCAGGCAAGCCTCGTACTCCGAACGCTGGGGTCCAAGTGCTTCCACCTGTTGTTGCCAGACCAACCGCTCGGAGGCATTCCGGCGGCCAGCCGCCCGATAGGCATCGAGCACGTCGTCGGGCACATAGAAGGACTTGTCCGCCGGCAGCCCCATCACTGCCTTGGTAGCCGCTATCTCCTCGTCGAACAGCGAATAGCCGTGGGCCTCGTGGTTATCGGTTTGGCCCGGGGAGGGAAAGGCGACATGACTGCGGACAATGACCATCGAAGGAGCGTCGTCCACTGCCATTGCCGTTCTGATTCCTGTTTCGAGGGCATCAAGATCCTCGGCAGCCTCACCCAGGTCCACCACATGCCAGCCGTAGGCCTCGAATCGCTGGGCCGCGTCGTCAGACAATGACAGGTCGGTCGGCCCGTCAATGGTGATCCGGTTGTCGTCGTACAGGCAGACCAGCCGATCGAGGCGCTGATGCCCAGCCAGCGAGGCAGCCTCATGGCTGATCCCCTCTGAGAGGTCGCCGTCGCTGCATAGAGCGAACACCCGGTGATCGCAGACATCGGCGCCGAAGCGGTGACGCAGCCAGCGCTCGGCCAGGGCCATTCCCACCGCGTTGGCGATTCCTTGGCCTAGCGGCCCGGTTGTGACCTCCACACCCGCGGTGTGACCGGCCTCAGGATGTCCGGGAGTGCGGCTTCCCCACTGGCGGAAGTCCCGCAGGTCGTCCAGGGTCAGCCCTTGGCCGGTCAAATGGAGCATCGAGTACAGCAGGATGGAGGCGTGGCCGGCGCTGAGCACGAACCGGTCCCGGTCGGGCCAAGTCGGGTCGTCGGCGTCGTAGCTCATTATTCGGGTCCAAAGCACATGAGCCAGTGGTGCCATAGCCATGGCCGTCCCCTGATGCCCGGAGCGGGCTTGGTGAGGGGCGTCCATGGCAAGGCCGCGGATCACGCTGATGCCTTGGCTTTCGAGAGCGGCGGGGAACGCGGGCATAAATCGGCCGGTCCTTTCAGATGGTCATGGGAAATGTCGGATGGTCATGGGAACAGCACCACCGAAGCGGTGAATCCGTGGAGGAAATTGCGACCCCCGATCGGCCCGAGTTCGCCGGCGCAGAACATTCCGGCCACCGGCGCTCTCTCCAGAGCCTCGTGGACCACGGCCGCGTCGTGGTCGGGACCTTCGAACAGGTGGGTCCCCCTGCCGTTGCACGTGAATACCAAGGCCGACCCAGCGGAAGCGTCAGCCATCAGCTCTCGCAGGTCCTCGTCAGCGGTGGCAGCGTCCCGCACTTGGAATTGGACTGTGGTACCGACTTCGACCGAGTCGCCCACCGCCAGTGCGCCAGTTTGCTCGTCGGCACCGATCAATCCTCGGATCAAAAAGTCGCCCCGGTGGAATTCTGATTTGTGCTCGTCGATGACAATGCCGATATGGAGTCCTCTCGATACCAGGGCTCGGTCGGCCTCGTCCAGTGCCAAAAGGGTCTCCCGCAGACGGTCCACCGCCGGGCGGCCTCCCATCTCCGAAACGATGTTGTCCTCAGATTTCGTCACGGTGAAGGGCTGGCCAATGGGGCGACAACCCTGAGAGACAACGGTGCGAACCTTTACCTGGGGATCGAGGATGACGCCTACCGCACCGTCGTCGTAGACCTGATGGCCCAGAACCAGGCGATTGCCTCCCGGTCGGCCGGCGGCAGAGGCCAAACCTCCCACCACAGTCATAGGCGGTTCCGCATTCAACAAGGCATCGCTGGGGAAGGTGAATGGATCGGGGACCACCAGCAGTGTTCCCTCGGCATCGACGGGAATCCCGCCCACTGCCCAGCCGTCGGGGCCGCGGACTGCTTCGAGTCGCACCGCTCGAGCGGGGCATTGGGATGCGGCCCAAAGCGAAACAGCCGGGCGCTCCTCCACTTCGAGCGGGCCGCCGATCACCGATACCGCGGTGGTGCCGATGAGGACAGACGGAGCCAAGACCTGGTGGATGGCATCGGCAATTTCGTTGATCGCTTCCCGATGGGAGGCCGAGGTGAACAGCACGGCTAAGTCGGGGGAGGGTCCCACCGCTTCGAGGATCTCGCCGATTACCTCTCCCGCGGCGTTAGCCGAGTCAGGATGCTCGGATAAAGCGGCCCCATACCTGCTCACTACCTGCACGCTAGTCCGACGGCGCGCTCTGTCAGCGGAAAAAACGTTGCGTTACACAAATGGGGGGAGGCTCTTCGTCAAACCTGAACAGATGTGGTGGAGCGAGAGGCCAGCGCGTCGACGTCGGCATGGCGAATTTGAGCCAAACCGAGCCAGCTGGCCATGCAGATGAACCACCAGCCCAGGTCGAATTGGTGCCAATGTCGGGCGAAGCGAGCCGATGTTGGGGCGGCATGGTGGTTGTTGTGGTAGCCCTCGCCGCAGGTGAGCCAGGCCAACCAGGTGACGTTGGTGGCGCTGTTGTCAAACGGCCGGCGGCCGAATGTGTGGGCCACCCCGTTTACCGAGCCGCCCAAGCCGATATAGCCCACGGTATGGACCGCTGAGGCCACTAGGCCGGGCACCCAGCCCAGCCACAACACCAGGATGGCGACTCCCAAGGCCAAACCGATGATCCCCCGGTTTAGCAGGATGCGGTCGGGCAGGGTGATGGGGATGTCTTTGGCGTAGCGCTCGGTGGTGCGGGGGTCGCGGGCCGATCGCCGATAGAGGGCGGCATTGGTGAGCTGCACGCGAAGCCAGCCCAACCGGGCTGGTGAGTGGGGGTCTTCAGGGGCATCGGTGTACGCATGGTGCTTGCGGTGGACTGCGGCCCACTGCCGGGCTGAGATTCCGGTCGCCATCCAGAGGAACACTTTGAAGAAGCTGCGAATGGCGGGATGCATCTGAACAGCCTTATGGGCCAGGTCCCGGTGCAAGTACACGGTGGTGGCGAGATTGGCCAGCTGGGTAAGGGCGAGGCCTACCGCAATCGCGATCACTATCTGCACGAGTTGAACTCCCAATGGGTTAGGACCGGCTGCTGATAACAACAGCCACGGATGTGACCCTAGAGGACAGAGGGGGGTTACATGAAGGTTGAACGCCCCAGAACCTAGTGCCTAACGCTGAGGCGTCAGGGTGAGAAAGGGAGAGACAGGCAAGTAGCGTGTTCGGGGTGGGGGTGTTGTCGGAGTTCGAGTCGAAGCAGCTTCTCGCTCGCCATGGCGTTGCCGTGAGCAGAGACAAACTGGCGCACTCAGCCGACGAGGCGGTGGCCGCAGCGGTCGAAATCGGCGGTCCGGTGGCGGTAAAGCTGTGCGGCTCGTCGCTGGCACACAAGAGCGAGCGGGGGTTGGTGCGGCTGGGTCTCGACAACTCCGCTTCGGTGCGCACCGCAGCCGACGAGCTGCTGGCCGCAGCCGTCGAAGACGATGGCGAGGTGGCCCTGCTGGTATCGGAGATGGTTGCCGGGTGTCGAGAGTTCATTGCCGGCGTAGTACACACCGAGCAGTTCGGTCCCGCGCTCATGCTCGGTTTGGGAGGGGTTCTGGCCGAAGCAGTGGGGGAGGCAGTGTTCCGGCTTCTTCCGGTGAGCGAGGCCGACTGCAAGGACATGATCGAAGACTTGGACATCCCCGCCCTCATGGCTCCGCTCCGGGGCGAACCTGCGGTTGACCAGGGTGCGTTGGTGGACTCGTTGTTGGGCTTGGCTCACGCCGGGGGAGGGGAAGGGGTTGAGGCCGTCGATGTAAATCCCCTGGTGATCCGGGACGGGTTGCCGGTGGCTGTAGACGCTCTGGTGGTGACGACGGGCTCATGAGTCGGCCACCGTTAGATCTTCTGTTCGACCCCCAGGGCATCGTGGTAGCTGGTGCCTCCACGCATCCGGGCAAGTTCGGATTCGTTGCTCTTCACAACGTGTTGGCCGGAGGGTTCGACGGGCCGGTCTTCGCCACCAACCCCGATCAACCCAGCATTTTGGGAGTTGAGGCATTGGAGTCGGTCGCCGATATACCTGAGGGGGCAGCCGACCTGGTCTTCGTCTGCACTCCGCCCCACACGTGTTCTGAGATCTTGAGATCGGCGGCCAGCAGAGGGGTTGGCGCGGTGTTCATCGCCTCAGGTGGCTTTCGGGAGGCAGGTTCCGAAGGGGCTCGAGCCGAAAGGGAACTGGTGCAATTGGCCCGGTCGCTGGGCATGGTGGTGGCGGGGCCGAATGGGCAGGGGCTGATTTCCAATCCGGCCAAGCTGGCCGCCCAGATCGTGGCGCCCATTCCGCCCCCTGGGCCGATTGCAGTAGCCAGCCAGTCGGGCAATCTGGTCTCGGCGTTCATGAACTACGCGGCACAGAGCGGAGTCGGCATCAGCCGAGCGGTGAGTGCGGGAAACGCCGCCATGTTGGGAGTGGTGGACTATCTCGGGTGGTTTGCCAGCGATCCCCATACCAAGGCCATGGCTGCATATGTCGAAGGAGTAGAAGACGGCCCAGCATTTGCCGCAGCTATCAAGAGAGTGGCCGCGGCAAAGCCGGTCGTACTGGTCAAAGGGGGAACCACCCCGCGGGGAGCGCAGGCCGCGGCCAGCCACACGGGAGCGCTGGCAACCGACGATCGAATTTTCGACGGGATGGTGCGCCAGAGCGGTGCGGTACGGGCTCAAACCATCGAAGAGGCCTATGACGCGGTAGCAGCCTTCGCCACCCAGCCCCTTCCTGCTGGGCCCCGTACTCTGGTGCTGTCCAGCGCGGGCGGATGGGGGGTTATCGCCGCTGACGCGCTCTCGAAGTCGAAACTTGAGTTGATTCCCCTCCCCGCCGACTTGAAGGAGGCCATCGATGGGTTGGTACCGCCCCGCTGGAGTCGCAGCAATCCGATCGACCTGGCTGGGGGCGAGAGCCGCGACACCATTCCCGAGGTCATTGACCTCGTTGCCGATCATCCTGAAGTCGACGCGGTGATTTATCTGGGTATGGGGATTCAGGCCAATACTGCGTCCCACTTGCGTTCGGGCCCGTACTTCGAGGCGGCCGAACTGGCCCGTATCTGTGAGTACCATGAGCGCCAGGACAGCCGCTTCGCCCAAGCCGCAGCCGATGCCTCCGCTCGAACGGGCAAGCCCATTTTGGCCGCGACCGAACTGGGGATAACCCAGCCTGACAACGCCGGCCCCGCCACGCTGGCTGCCCAGGGCAGCTATTGCTTTCCTTCCGCTGACCGGGCGGTGAGAGCTTTGCACCACATGTGGTGGTACGCCCGCTGGCGCAAGCGCCTCCTAGGATAATTCCAGTGCGCCGAATCGTGATGCCCGTTCTGCTGCTTGTGATTGCCCTTGCCGCGCTATTCGGCTCGAACCAGCTCAGCGACCAGCTTCATGACGATCTGGGGGAGGTGGCCACTGACGACACTGTTCCACCGGGTGTGGGTACTCCTTTGGTCTCCACCCGCCGCCTCACCTCCATGCTGGCCCCGTCGCTCACTGAGCCTGACTTCTTCGACACTTTGGACGAGTTGATGGCCAGCTCCCCCGTCTCTGCATGCCTCCATGTGACTCAGAATGGAAGCTCCTTTGACCCCCGCGAGAACGGTTACACCAACACTCCGGTTTCACCTTCTGATGCCACCCTGCTGCTCACCCTGGCCACGGCTCACCAGGCGTTGGGACCTGATCACACCTTTACAACCTCGGTCCAGTCGGTGGTTCCGATGGAGGGCGGCGTGATCAACGGAGACGTCTACCTAGTCGGTGGAGGCGACCCCTTGTTGTTGACCCGCGAGTTTGCTGCCACCCTGGAATTGGGCCAGAACCAACTCCGCACTCCCATCGAGGAACTGGCTCAGGACCTAGTGGACGATGGCTTGGCTCTAGTGACAGGTGCGGTGGTGGGCGACGCCACTCGCTATGACGACCTGTTCTACGGTTCTTGGCCGGAGGAGACCATTGAGTCCCAGAACATCGGCACCCTGCTGGCTTTGCAATTCGACGACGGCTGGCGGCAGTTCCCGGTTTCGGATCCAGAGTTAGAAGCCGAAGAGACCGCGGCTCAAGCCAATGAGGAGGCGGTTGGTTATGTGGTCGCGGACGATCCACCGTGGTATGCCGCGGCGCTGTTCGACGACATGCTCGAGGCGCGGGACGTGGTCATACGCCGCACCCCTCGCTCGGAGGGAGTGCCGGAGGGAGAAGAGCTCTACATCCTGGCGTCAATCGAATCAGCGCCGCTTTCTGCCCACTATCGGCAGATTCTCGACAACCGGGATATCGAGACCATCGAGATGCTGATCAAGGAAATCGGATGGGTCACCACGGGGGTGGGCAGCACCCAAGCCGGACTTCAGGCGATGAACAACACGCTGGCCAGGGTCGGGATCAACTCCGATCAGTTCCAACCACTCAAATTCGATGACGGCTCGGGACTTGATCCGGACAATGTGGCCACCTGCCCGGTGTTCACCGCACTCCTAGACAGCAATGAGTACACCCCGCTGTTCCGTGAGTTACTGCCCACCGCCGCCGAGGCCGGACCGCTTCAGAGCCGATTCACCAGCGTCGAGAACCCCGGGCGGATCAGAGCACTGTCAGGCGGGACATCGGGCACTTCGGTGATGATGGGGTATATCGACATCGGCCGTGGCCAAGAGTTGACCTTCGCTTTCATCGCCAACCAGCAGGGCCCGCTGGACAACCAGGCTCTGAAGGAACTTGAGGGCCGTGTCGTCGGCCATTTGGCCAGTCTGGAAGCGAAGCCGACCCTCGACGACATCCAACTAGCACCACTTCGGCTCGGCTGACGTCGACGCGGGATCACGCCAACATGACCGAGGCAACCACGATGCCCATGTTCCCACTGGGGATGGTGCTGTTGCCCACCATGGTGGTGCCGATCCATGTGTTCGAGCCCCGGTACCGGCAGATGACAAGAGACTGCCTAGACGGCGACCGAGAGTTTGGAGTGGTGCTCATCGAGCGGGGCAGCGAGGTCGGGGGCGGTGATACCCGCACCTATGCCGGAACGGTGGCCAAGATCATCGACGCCCAAGAGTTTCCTGATGGACGTTGGGGCCTCATGGTCGGGGGTACACGCCGGGTTCAAGTTTCCCACTGGCTGGAGGATGACCCTTATCCCCGGGCCGAAGTTCAAGATTGGCCCGACACCGGCCAATTCAACGATGAAGACGCCCCCCTCCAGCTGCCGTCGGTGGTGGCGCAGTGGCGCCGGGTACTGGCATTGCAATCAGAATTGGGGGCGCCCGGGCCTCCTGCCGACTTTGAGATATCTGAGGATCCCCCGACTGCGGTCTGGCAGCTCTCGGCTCTCTCTCCGATGGGGCCGCTCGACAGACAGAAGCTGCTAACCGCAGACAATGCGACTTTCCGCTTGGGCCTGTTGGCTGAACTTCTGTCTGACGCCGAAGAGGTCATTCGAGCCAGAATCGAAATGGGGTAGTGGGAATCACCCGGATAGGCTGAGCGGTTGCAGGAGGAGGCCGTGTCCAAACGTTCAAAAGCTGCCCGAAAGGGGAACTCGCCCAACGCAACGTTGGCCGAATTGAAGACGCTGCTTATCGGCTACGGCCGACAGGAGATCGTCACGCCGCTCACCCACTTGGGGAAGACGCTGAAGCTCGGCGTGCTCGGCGCGCTGAGCATCGGGATCGGGCTGATCTTCCTGACCATTGCTGGGTTGCGCCTGCTCCAAACTGAGGCCTCTGGGGTGTTCGACGGCAACATGAGCGCCCTGCCCTATGCAATTGTGCTGGTCGGACTGCTTGTCGTTCTGGCCAGCGTGTTCGCGCTCAGAAGCCAAGCATCGAGAGGAGACCGTTCGTGAGCGATCTGGACTTGGGCCGCGAGGCGATAAGCAGAGACGACATCCAGGCCAAGTTCGAAGAACTGAAGCACAGCTTGGACGGCACCGCGGAGACGGCCCGCACCCCGGCGCTGGCCGGGGGAATCGTGGTGTTGGCCGTGCTGGTTGCGTTGGCATTCATGTTGGGGCGTCGCCGCGGGCGGGCCAGCCGGACCGTGGTCGAAGTCCGCCGGGTCTGATCGGATGCCAGATCCTCTGGGGTACTTGCGTCGACAGGCCATCAGGCGTGGCGTGGTGGGCGGGAGCCGAGCGTGGCTTATCTTGGGCGGGGCGGTTTGGGGGGTCCGACTCTTGCGGCGGATGGCGAGCACCCGCCAGATGCGAAAGGTGCTGTCCCAGGAATTGCGGCCCGGCGAGAGCCTGATTATCTCCCATCTTTCCGACGAATCGCAGTGAGCCGGGCGCTCGAAGCCGGCGAGTTGGTCTTGCTCACCGACCGAAAGGGTCGCCGCTATCTGCTCACACTGGTCGAGGGCGGTGAATTCCACACCCACGCGGGGTCGGTGGCTCACGACGAGCTGATCGGCGGCCCCGAGGGAACGCAGGTACGCACGACCCGCAATGCTGAGCTGACCGTCTGGCGCCCCACTCTCCGCGACTATGTGCTGAAGATGCCCCGTGGAGCACAGGTGGTGTACCCAAAGGACAGCGCGGCCATCTTGATGCACGCCGACGTCTTCCCCGGTGCTCGGGTATTGGAATCGGGAGTGGGATCGGGGGCGCTGTCGCTGAGCCTGCTGAGAGCGGGAGCGGTGGTGGTGGGTTATGAGGTCAGAGAGGACTTCGCCCAACAGGCGGTCGAGAACGTAACCGGCTTTCTCGGCGCGAAGGCTGTTGATCGCTTCCAGGTGGAAATCAGGGACTGTTACCAGGGAATCGACGCCGAGGGCTTGGATCGGATTGTGCTCGACCTGCCAGAGCCTTGGCAGGTGGTGCCCCACGCGGCTGCTTCACTGCGTCCCGGCGGGATCCTGGTGGCCTACACCCCGAGCATCATTCAGGCAGTGCAACTGCGAGAAGCCTGCGACTCCGGACCTTGGGCCTTTGCTTCCACCATGGAAGTCCTTCATCGTGGCTGGCACATCAAAGGCGACGCGGTCAGGCCCGAGCATCGCATGGTGGGCCACACCGGGTTTGTGACTGCTGCCCGTCGACTCGCAGATGAGTAGATGAATCTGGAGGCGAGGCTCAGACCTCGATGAAGATGCACTCCCCAGGGCATTCCTCGGCTGACTCGATGGTGGCCTCTTCCTGCCCTTCGGGCACGATGGCCAGCCCTTCGACGCCGCCCGGCTCGCTGAAGACCTTGTCGCCTTCTTTCACGTAGGCAAGACCGTCATCGAGCAGAGTGAAGACATCGGGGGCGATCTCTTCGCAGAGACCGTCACCAGTGCAGAGATCTTGATCGATCCAGACCTTCATTTGCATCGGTGCAGTGGCCCTTTCATTACAGGCAGCGGACGGCAAGCATGGTAGACGCTGGGTGAGCCTTCAGTGTAACCGACCGGAAGACGACCTTGGCCATACAGCGGAAATTGAATAGAGCGCGTGTAAAGTCGCGTTGGTATGACAGACGGCGACGCAGCGGCAGATACAGGTATCGCACCAGAGGAGTCTTCTCCAGCCGAGCAAGCAGGTATCGCACCAGAGGAGTCTTCTCCAGCCGAGCAGGTAGCAGCGCTTGAAGAAGAGATTGCCGTTCTCCGCCAGCGGCTTCAGGATGCCCCCAAGCGGGTCCGCACCCTAGAAGAGCGGCTCTTGGAGACCAAGGGACAGCTGGCCAAGGCTGTCTCCCAGAACGAGAAGCTCACCTACACCCTTCGCGAAGCCCGTGAGCACATTTCCGCCCTGCGGGATGAGGTGGACAAACTCACCCAGCCCCCGTCGGCGTACGGGACTCTGCTGGGTCGCAACGAGGACGGGACGGTGGATGTGTTCTCGGGGGGTCGCAAGATGCGGGTCGCCCTCCATCCCGAGATCGAGTCTGAGGAGCTGAGCCGGGGACAGGAGGTTGTTCTGAACGAATCGCTGAACGTCGTTCTTTCCCGGGTGGGCGATGGCACCGGCGAGGTGGTGACCATCAAGGAGGTATTGGCCGGCGGTCTGCGGGCGCTCATTGTCGGGCGGGCCGACGAGGAGCGCGTGGTGGAGTTGGCCACCGAGATGATCGACCAGCCGCTCAAGAGCGGGGACACCGCGCTTATGGACTCTCGCTCGGGTCTGCTCGTCGAGCGCCTGCCCCGGCCCGAAGTAGAAGACCTCGTGCTAGAGGAAGTTCCCGATATCACCTACGAGCAGGTCGGTGGCTTGGACGAGCAGATCGAGCAGATCACCGATGCGGTTGAGCTCCCCTTCGTTCACCAGGCTCTGTTCGCCGAGTACCAGTTGCCTGCACCCAAGGGCATCTTGTTGTACGGGCCGCCGGGTTGCGGCAAGACCCTGATCGCCAAGGCGGTGGCCAACTCCCTGGCCGGCAAAGTGGCCGACATCAGCTCGGACCGGGAAGCACGCTCCTATTTCCTGAATATCAAGGGTCCGGAACTGCTGAACAAGTACGTGGGCGAGACCGAGCGCCAGATCCGCCTGGTGTTCCAACGGGCTCGAGAGAAGTCGGCTGAGGGATGGCCGGTGATCGTGTTCTTCGACGAGATGGAATCTCTCTTCCGAACCCGGGGCACCGGGATCAGCTCTGATATGGAGTCCACCGTGGTGCCCCAGCTCTTGGCCGAGATCGACGGGGTGGAGACTCTGCGGAATGTGATCGTGATCGGCGCTTCGAACCGGGAAGACCTCATCGACCCGGCGATTCTGAGGCCGGGGCGTCTAGATGTGAAGATCAAGATCCAGCGTCCCGACGCTGACGCGGCCTGCGCCATTTTCTCCCGCTATCTCACCTCCGAGCTGCCAATCGCCGCCGAGATGGTGGAAGGTCTTGGCGGCGGCGACCCCGACAAGGCCATCCAGGCCATGATCGAGCAGACCGTGACCGAGATGTTCTTGGAAGAGGAGCGCAACCAGTTCTTGGAGGTCACCTACCAGAACGGTGACAAAGAGATCATGTACTTCAAGGACTTCGCTTCCGGAGCCATGATCGAGAACGTGGTACGGCGGGCCAAGAAGCTGGCCATCAAGCGTTTGTTGGCCGGCGGTGCGCCGGGCATCCACGTCACCGACCTGCTGAAGTCGGTGAACCAGGAGTATCGGGAGCACGAGGATCTGCCCAACACCACCAACCCCGACGACTGGGCCAAGATCTCGGGCAAGAAGGGGGAGCGAATCGTGTTCGTCCGCACGCTCCTGTCCGACGAGGAGTCGAGCCAGGGCGGGCGCTCCATAGAGGCCATCGGCCCCGGCCAATACCTCTGAGCCCCAGACCCACCCCCTAAGTCATGTAGCGTGCCCTGCATGGCGGTTCCCAAGATCTGCGGCATCGAGACCGAGTTCGGGATCGTGCACACCGGCACCGACGACGCCAATCCGATAGCGGCTTCATCCCTGCTTATCAACTCCTATCTGTCTGAAGTTGAGCGCACGGGGGAGGGTGGACCGGCTGCCGGAGTGACCTGGGATTTCGAGGACGAGATGCCGGGCAATGACATCCGGGGTATTGCTCCTTTGGGGTCGCTGGCCCCCGAGATCGAGACCCATTTGGTGAATGCCGTGCTTACCAACGGAGCTCGCTACTACGTGGACCATGCTCATCCCGAGTTGTCCACCCCCGAGTGCAGCAATGCCTTGGACGTGACTCGCTACGACAAGGCCGCCGAACTGATTCTCAGGCGCTCCATGGAAGCGGCCGCCCAGATACTGCCCCCGGGCCAAGAGCTCGTGGTGTACAAGAACAATTCCGACGGCAAGGGCAACAGCTATGGGTGCCATGAGAACTACCTCATGGCGCGCGCCACTCCTTTTTCCCAGATAGTGGTTCATGCCACCGCCCACTTGGTGACCCGCCAGATCTTCACCGGCTCGGGCAAAGTGGGCTCCGAGGCACCTGGTCTGACTACCGAAGACGTTCCGTTCCAGATCACCCAGCGGGCCGATTTCTTTGAGGAGGAGGTGGGGCTGGAAACCACCCTCAAACGCCCCATCATCAACACCCGGGACGAGCCTCACGCCGATGCCCGGCACTATCGCCGCCTTCACGTGATCGCCGGTGACGCCAACATGTCGGAGGTGGCGACCTTCCTCAAGGTGGGAACCACTGCCATTGTCCTGGCCATGGTGGAGGACAACATCCTGCCCCGGGAGTTCCGCTTTCGAATGCCAGTGCTCGCTATGCGGCAGGTGTCCTACGACCTGAGCCTGGCCAAACCCCTGGAGCTGGCCGATGGAACTTCTGCCACTGCGCTTGAGATCCAGTGGGACCTGTTGGACCAGGCCCGAAAATATGCCGACAGCCATGGGCTCGACGCAGTGGGCGGCTCTGTGGGCGAGATGGTTATCGACCGGTGGGAGCAGGTCTTGGCCGGTCTGGAAGCTGATCCCGCAACCCTGGCCGGCCAGCTTGACTGGGTGGCGAAGTATCGGCTGATCCAGGGCTTGGCCCAGCGCCACGACCTGCGCTCTGACGATGCCCGGTTGGCCGCACTCGATCTCCAGTACCACGACTTGCGGCCCGAGCGGTCGGTTGCGGCCAGGGCGGGGTTGGAATCGTTGATCTCCGCCGACGGCGCGCAAGCAGCCATCACCGAGCCGCCATTGGACACTCGGGCCTTTTTTCGAGGTCAGTGCCTCAAACGATGGGCCTCCAGCATTGTGGCCGCCAACTGGGACTCGATCGTGTTCGATGTGGGCGACGAGCCGTTGCGGCGGGTGCCCATGATGGAGCCCTCCCGGGGAACCGCAGACCATGTCGGTCAACTCTTGGCTGACTGCGACACCGCTGCTGATCTGTTGAATCGGCTGAGAGAATCAGGCACCCGCTGAAGCGCCACCGCGAATTGCCCTCACCTCGGTGTGGGCGCGATATCGTGATCCACACGAACTCGGGCATGAGGGGAATGAGATGGCGGAAAGAGAGCAGATCAAGAAACCGGCGCCTCAACGCGAGCAGACTGAAGTTGAAGACGCTCCGGCGGCCTCGGAACAAGTCGAGGAGTTGAAGGCCGAACTCGACGACCTGCTGGATGAGATCGACGAGGTGCTGGAGACCAATGCCGAGGACTTCGTGAAGTCATATATCCAGAAGGGCGGGCAGTAGCCCTTTGTGGCAGTCGTTCGTTTGGACCGGCGCGGTTCAGACCTCATCGCGGTAGTCTGCCAATTGTGACGTTGCCCCTATTTGAAGCCGGGGGCGACCCGGGCCCCAACTTTGCGGCTTTGCTTCGCTCCACCGGGTTGGCGCCGCCCGATCCCGACGTCCCGGCTGCCGATCTGGCTATAACTCATGCCACCACCGTGGTCGCCATTCGCTGCCAGCAGGGAGTGGTGATGGCGGGGGACCGTCGAGCCACGGCCGGGCACCTCATCAGCCATCGCACGATTGAGAAGGTTTTCCCCGCCGACCGGCATTCCGGGGTGGCTATCGCCGGAGCTGCCGGGCCGGCCATGGAGATGGTTCGGCTGTTCCAGTTGCAGCTTGAGCACTATGAGAAGGTGGAGGGCAAGGGTCTCAGCCTGGACGGAAAGGCCAATCAGCTGGGCATGATGGTTCGGAACAACTTGCCCGCGGCCATGCAGGGGTTTGCCGTGGTCCCGCTGTTTGCCGGCTACGACACAACTCGAGAAGTCGGTCGGCTGTTCCAGTACGACGTGACCGGAGGCCGCTACGAAGAGCGGGAATACGCGGTGGGGGGTTCCGGAAGCCTGCATGCGGGAACGGTGATCAAATTGGGCTACCGACCTGGCGCTGATGCCGATGAGATGATTGATTTGACGGTGTCGGCCCTGTTCCGCACCGCAGAGGAGGACTCCGCCACTGGCGGTCCCGATTTGGTGCGGGGCATATACCCGGTGGTGGCGGTTATCGGTGCCGATGGGTTCGAGCGAGTGGCCGATGCCGATGTGGAGGCACGGTTCCGGGATCTCCTGGCCAGTTTGGAGAGCCGGGGGGGTGATTTCGAATGACCATGCCCTTCTACGTCGCGCCCGAGCAACTGATGAAGGATCGGGCTGACTTTGCCCGCAAGGGAATCGCCCGAGGTCGGGCCCTGACTGCGCTCAGCATCAGCAACGGCATTTTGATCTGCGCGGAGAATCGGTCGAACACGTTGCGCAAGGTGAGCGAGATCTACGATCGGATCGCATTCGCCGGTGTCGGCCGCTACAACGAGTTTGATCAGCTCCGTATCGCCGGCGTGCGCCATGCCGACCTCAAGGGTTACACCTACAGCCGCGACGACGTGGACGCCCGGAGTCTGGCCAATCAATACGCCCAAGTTCTAGGCCAGACCTTCACCCATGAGATGAAGCCGATGGAGGTGGAAATACTGGTGGCTGAAGTGGCTTCTGATCCCGGTGGCGATCAGATGTTCCACGTGCTCTACGACGGCACTGTCAACGATGAGTCCGGCTACACCGTGTTGGGGGGAGAGGCCGACTCCATTGCCGAGCAATTGGGTCAGACCTACGACGGTGAATGGGAAGTGGGCGATGCCGTCAAGGCCTCCTCGGCCGCGCTGAGCGGTCAGGAGCGCACACTGGAAGCCGACGACCTCGAGGTGGCTCTCTTGGTTCGGGAGACCGGTCGGAGGGCGTTCCAGAGGATCGAGGGCGACGAACTGGCTGAGTTGTTGATCTGATGAACCGGCGGGATCTCGGGATCGAGAACGGGTAGGCATGGAGCGGCGCATCTTCGGGATAGAGAATGAGTACGGCGTTACCTGCGCGCTGCGTGGACATCGCCGGCTCAGCCCCGATGAGGTGGCCCGCTATCTGTTCCGCCGGGTTGTGTCATGGGGCCGTAGCAGCAATGTCTTTCTGGTCAATGGTGCCCGGCTCTACCTCGATGTGGGTTCGCACCCCGAGTACGCCACCCCAGAGTGCGACTCTGTCTACGACTTGGTGGCCCATGACAAGGCCGGCGAGCGGATTCTGGAAACGCTTATTGAGAGCGCCGAGCAGCGGTTGCGGGAAGAAGGGATCCAGGGGGACATCTACCTGTTCAAGAACAACACCGATTCGGCGGGGAACAGTTACGGTTGCCACGAGAACTACCTGACGAGTCGGCGCGACGACTTCTCCGAGTACGCGGAGGTCCTGATTCCGTTCCTGGTCAGCCGCCAGATCTATGCCGGGGCGGGCAAGGTGCTCCAGACGGCTCGCGGGGCCACCTACTGCATGAGCCAAAGAGCCGAGCACATCTGGGAGGGGGTTTCCAGCGCAACCACCCGTTCTCGGCCGATCATCAACACCCGCGATGAGCCCCACGCCGACGCTGAGCGGTATCGAAGGCTGCACGTGATCGTGGGCGATTCCAATATGAGCGAATACGCCACTTTCTTGAAAACAGGAGCGACCAGCATCCTGCTTCGGATGTTGGAAGACCCATCGGTAGCGTTGAGAGACATGACCTTGGACAACCCGATCCGGGCTATCCGAGAGATCAGCCATGACCCCACCTGCACTCGGCGGATACGCCTAGCCAGCGGCCGCGAGGTCAGCGCACTGGAGATCCAGTCTGAGTACCTCGACCGGGCGCTCAAGTACGCCGACAGTCGGGAGCTGGAGCCCCAAGAGAAGCAGGCCCTTCAGATGTGGGAGCATTGCCTGGTCCAGATCGCCAAGGATCCCCTCGGTTTGACCCGGGAATGCGATTGGGTGATGAAGTACCACCTAATCGAGGCCTACCGTGAACGCCACGACCTTGGTCTCGGCGACTCCCGGGTGGCCTTGCTAGATCTTCAGTACCACGACGTGAACCGCTCGCGCAGCTTGTTCTACCGGATGCAGAATCGGGGCTTGGCCGAGCGGATGTGCGTCGACGACGAGATCAGCCATGCGGTCGAGCACCCGCCCGCCACTACTAGGGCCCGACTCCGGGGAGAGTTCATTCGTCGGGCAAAGGAGCGCAAGCGGGACTACACCGTGGACTGGGTGCATCTGAAGTTGAACGACCAAGCCCAGCGGACCGTACTCTGCAAAGACCCGTTCCGAGCCCATGACGAGCGGGTGGAAAAGCTGATCGAATCCTTGTGATGTCCGGGCGCAAGCCAGAGCAGGGGCGCTGATGGTTGCCGGGTCGAGACGAAAGCCAGAGCAGGTAAGGCTGGAGCGCCTGCTTCGACTCATAGCCGCACTGATCGAGACTCCCCGCTTTTTGTCCATTGAAGAGTTGCTGGAAAGGGTTGGGACTTCCCGAGGAGACGATTCGGCTGGCTACCCCGAAAACGGAGCCGCCGCCAAGAGGGCCTTCCACCGGGATATGAACCAGTTGGCCGATGCCGGCATACCGGTTATCGCCGGACCAGTACCCGGCCAAGAACGGGAGACCTGGGGGTACCGGATCCGCAAGCAGGACTACTCACTGCCAGAGATGGACTTTGAGGCCGACGAGCTCGCCGCCTTGCACCGGGCTGCCACTGCGGTCCGTTTCGACGGGGTCTCAGGCACCGAGGCCCTGTGGAAGCTGGGCGGCCGGGTGGGGGAGGGGACCGAGGCTGAGTTGGCCGCGGTGCCTGTGCATCCCGCCCTGGCTGAGCTCTTCCAGGCAGTCACCGAACAGCGGGTGGCCGAGTTCACCTATGGCGGTCAGCCCCGCTCAGTGGAGCCTTGGACTCTGGCCTTCGACCAAGGCCACTGGTACGTGGTCGGACACGACCGAGGGCGGGAGGACAAGCGCACCTTCCGGGTGGACCGGATTGAAGGCGATATGTCTCTGGGATCGCCAGGCGGCTTTCAGCAGCGGGAGGGAACCACAGGCTGGGCGCCATTCCAGCCCTGGAAGTTCGGAAGCGGCCCGGCTGTCACCGCCCGATTGAAGGTTGACCCCGATCAGGCGGTTTGGGCTGCTCGGCGGCTCGGCCAAGAGCCCTCGGAGAGGGGTTCCGACGGCTCGGCTGTGTTCGAGGTAGTAGTTCGAAGCCCAGACGCCTTCCGATCCCTGGTTTTGGAGTTCCTTGAACATGCCGAAGTGCTCGGACCTCCTGAACTGCGCACTGACATGGTGGCTTGGCTCGAAAGACTGAGCCGATGAGCCGGTTGAGCGCTGGTGACCGTCTGCGGAGGATGCTGGAACTGGTTCCGTGGGTGATGTCCCAAGGTGGCGCCGAGCTGAGCGAGGTGTCCCAGCGCTTCGACTACCCGGAGACAGAGCTGCGGGAAGACTTGGTGAAAGTGCTGTTTGTGGTTGGGCTGCACCCGTTCACGCCAGACGAGCTGATATACGTGATGGGTCTGGATGAAGATGACAACGGCGGTTGGGTGGCGATCAGCAACGCCGACTATTTCTCCCGGCCACTCCGGCTCACCCCTGGCCAAGCGCTGGGTCTTATTGGGGCTGGGGAGGCTCTGTTGTCTGGTGCTGACCCTGAAGGCCCCTTGAGCCGGGGATTGGCCAAGTTGGCCGATGGGCTTGGAGTGAGTATGGGCGAGGACCTCGCGGTCAGCCTGGGAGAGCTGGCCGATGAATGGGTCGAGCCTCTGTTGGCCGCGGTTGCTGGTTGCCGCCAAGTAAGGGTCCGCTACTTCAGCTTCGGAAGAGGCCAGGAATCCGATCGCGTTATTCATCCATTCCGAGTTTTCTCAGATATGGGCAACTGGTATGTGCAGGGCCACTGTCAGCAAGCCGAAGGGGTGCGGGTATTCCGAATTGATCGGATCAGATCGCTAGAACTGTTGGAGGCGCGGTTCGACCCGCCCGACGAGGCCAGCGCACCCTCAGCCTTCGAGGCCCGCGAAACCGACCCCCGGGTTGTGCTGCGGCTATCGCCAGGGGCTTCTTGGGCCATTGAGAAGTACCCCACCGAAGACCAGGTGGTTCTAAGCAGCGGGGAGGTCGACGCCACCATGCCCGTGAGCCATGTCAGCAGGCTCGAGCGGCTGTTGCTCCAGCTAGGACCTCAGGCTGAGCTACGGCGCGCCGACCCACCGGTGGTTCCGGATCAGGCTCGTCTCGCCGCCCAGCGGGTACTGGCCCGGTACCAGTAGGGGTATTCAACGCCGTGAACATCGATCAGCCTGACCAGCAAGCAGGCCCGGTAGCTGCGTCAGCTTCGCAGGACCAGCATGCCGATCAGCCGGTATTCGCGCCGACTCCCGAGGACGGTGGGGAGAGCGGAGCAGACGGCAAACGGAATAAGTCCACTGCCCGGGTCGTCGCCGAGTGGGTTCTGGTGTTGGCTGGGGCCCTGGTGTTGGCCCTAGTGCTGCGCTCGGTGCTGTTCCAGGCCTACTACATCCGGTTCACTTCCATGGAGCCCACACTGGGCAACGGCGACCGGGTCTTGGTGAACAAGCTGGGCTATGACCTCAACGATGTGAATCGCGGGGACCTTGTGGTGTTTGAGCGGCCTTCGGGAGTCAGCGGCCGACAAGAGGATGACCTCATCAAACGGGTCATCGCCCTGCCTGGTGAGGTGATCAAGTTTGTCGAGGGAAATGTCTATATCGATGGCCGACGGCTCCACGAGCCCTATCTTGAATCATCCGGCATCACGACGGGCAGGATGCCTTCAGGATGCGAGCGCATTGTGGACGGGGGCTGTTTGATCGGGGAGGGGAAGGTATTCGTCATGGGTGACAACCGGGCAAACTCCACCGACAGTCGGGCCTTCGGTCCCATCCCCGAGAACTTGATCGTGGGACACGCCTTCTTGCGGCTTTGGCCGGTGACGGATTTCGGTCGCCTCTAATTCTCGCTCAACGGTCGTAGGGATTCTGGCCGTGGCCGTGGTCGTTGAAGACGTGGATTACTCCATCGGTGTGGTCGTCGTGCTCGCCGTGGAATACGCAATCGTCCTTATCGCCGTGGGCCATGCGAAGGCCGAAGGCCTCTTGCAAGTTCTTGTTGGTCAGAACCTCACCGGGCGGGCCCAAAGCGACTATCCGGGTGGCCAAGAGAATCACCTGGTCGCAAAGTTCGGCCTCGTCCATGTGATGGGTGGAGATAACCACGATTCGACCCCGCCTGCGTTCCTCATCGACGATGCGAAGGATCGTCTCTTGGCTGGGGATATCCAAGCCGGTAATGGGCTCGTCCATCAACAGCACGTCGGCGCCGTGGGCCAAGGCCTGGGCCACCATTACCCGCTGGCGCTGGCCTCCCGACAGCTCTCCGAACTGGCGATTGCCCAAGTCGGATACTTCGAGGCGTTCGGCCGCATTCTCGATCAGTATCCGATCTGCTGCTCCCAAACGCTTGATCAAACCTCGGTCGCGGAAACGGGACATGCGCAGCACGTTGGAAACGGTCAATGGCATCCACCCCCGCTGTCCGTGGTGCTGAGCCACTAGAGCGAATATCTTCTTGGAGGGTTCTGGGCAGATGGTCCCTTGGGCTGGCGGGATGAGGCCGCACATCATTCTGAGCAGGGTGGTCTTGCCCGAGCCATTTGGCCCGATCAGAGCGGTGGACGTTCCATGCTCGAATTGGCAGGTGACGTCAGCGAGGGCGACGTGACCGTTGCCGAATTTGGCGGTGACGTCGGCGAAGGCAATGGGATCTTTGTTTTGAGCGACCAGGGCCTTGACAGATGCGGCTTGCTCGCTCATCGACCCTCAGGGTACCAGCTTGTCAGCGCCTCTCCCATGCGGTCGACGTGGTCGCTGTATACCGCGTCGATGCCCATGTCCAGCAGCTCTCTGAGCACTCGGGGTTGCTGGGCATCCCAGCCGAAGCAGAGGATTCCAAACCGGTGGAAGAGGGTTACCAGGCCACCGGTCCAGTCGGTTTGATGGAGGTTCACCGAGTCGATGGCGGCCTCGGCCAGCACTGCGGCGCGTCGCTCCGGCCCGCCGTCCATACGACTCAGCCGGGTGGAATTGCACAGGCGCACATCGGGCCAGAGATTTCGCAGTTCGACCAGGGTGTCCACGTCGGGGTGGCACAGCCATAGCCGCTGGCGAAGTGGAAGCCCGGTGCGGGCTGCGGCCTCGTCCACACTGGCGACCACCGCGGGAGCCGCGTCAGGATCTTTCAGATCGAGGGACAGCTCGAAACCTCCGCCGCACTTGCTATAGAGCTCGGCCAGGCTGGGAATGTGGTCGGGAAGTTCGTCTCGCCGGCAATCGGGAATGGGCCGTTTCCGCGGCCAGCGGCCCATCCGAACAACACCGTCATGGTCAAGCACCGCCAGCCCATCGGCGGTCACCCAGGCATCGCTCTCCAAGCCGGTGGCCCCCATTTCCAATGCCCGGCTGAACGCGGCCAGCGTGTTTTCCTGTTCGTGGGCTCGAGCCCCCCGATGGGCGAATCCAATTGGGGGTATGAGAAGGGCGGGAATCCTTGGGGCCATTAGTCAAACCTTGAGCAGCCTCGCGGAGTATAGGTAGCGATGGTCACGCCTTGAGCAGCCCTGTAAAGGATAGGTAGCGGTAGCCTCTCGGTGTGGGCAACCTCGGATGGGCTGAGATCGCGGTGATTGTGGTGGTGGCCCTGGTTGTGCTGGGACCAGAGAAATTGCCGGGAGCAGCTCGCCAGATCGGGAACGTCCTTCGTCAGGTCCGAAAGATCTCCACTGGGTTTCAGCAGGAGTTGCAAAATGCCCTGGACGAGCCCATAGAGGCTGAAGCCCGCCAGCGCGGCCAGCTTGCCGTTGAACAGAGCAGGCAGGGAAGCAGTCCGGGGATGGCCGGGCACCGGGACGAGGCGGTGGCCGTTGAACAGAGCAGGCAGGGAAGCAGTCCGGGGAACGAGGAGTCGAAGACACAGACTGAACAGACCTCCGACCCACCGCCAAGCAGCCAGTGAGCGACCAGGGGGAGGGCCGCCTCCGGTCCAGCGATGGAACCATGCCTTTAATGGGGCACCTGGTGGAGTTGCGATCACGGCTCATCAAGAGCATTTTGGCCGTGGTGGCCGGCGCGGTGGTGTGCTGGGTGTTCTACCCCCAGATATTGGACCGGCTGGTCCAGCCCTATTGCGACGTGGTCCCCGAAGAAGCGGTGGCCGAAGAGGCAACCCGTCAAAACCTCTTCGGTGGCTGTGAGCTGTTGGTACTCGACCCGCTGGAGCCGTTCTCGGTGCGTTTGACCGTGGCGGGCTACGGAGGGCTGACGCTGGCAATCCCGGTGGTGCTCTGGCAGATATGGAGGTTCGTGCAGCCCGGCCTGTATCCCCGCGAGCGCCGTCACGCGGCCGCCTTCACCGTGATAGGAGCCCTGCTCTTTGCCTTGGGAGCTGGCCTCGCGTATTGGAGCATCCCCCGGGCGCTTAATTTCTTGGCCTCCATCGGCGGCGAAGACTTGGTGACCGGCTTCTCGCCAGCCAAGTACTTGTCGTTCGTCATCAAGATGATGGCGGCGTTCGGAATCGGCTTCGAATTCCCCATCCTGCTGGTGTTCTTGCAGATGGCCGGGATCATCCACTACCGACAGCTGATACGAGGGAGGCGATTCGCAATTGTGGGCATTGTCGCCCTGGTTGCGGTGATTACTCCTAGCGGAGACCCGTTCACACTCATGGTGCTGTCGGTGCCCATGTACCTGTTCTATGAGGCTGCAATAGGAATCGGCTGGTTGCGGGACCGCCGACAACGGCGCCAGGCGGCCGAAGAGGTAGAAGCCAATGCCGATACAGCAGGGTAAGGATTGGGGCGAATCTGGAGGTCTTGGCGCTGACGGCGTGCTGGTGAGCAGCGACGCCGAGGCCCGGTCAGTGATTGAAGATGCCCGTCGGGCCAATCGTCCGCTGCCCGAGCTGGGGTTGTTGGGAGGTGATCTGTGCCGCACTCTCGGAGGACGGGGTGATGCCGAGGCCATTCGCTCACCGGAAGCGTGGAGGTTCGCCGTGGACCTCGGAGCAGTACTGCTGGATGGGCGTCTGTTCTGGTTCTGCGCCCACCTTGCGGCTCGGAGGAAGGGGTGGGCTGGCGAGGCGCTGGTGGCCATGAACGCGGCGTGGTGGGGAAACTGGAATCTCGGACCCAAGGCCCATCCAGGAGACGGATTGCTAGACGTCTCCCATGGCCGTCTATCGGCCCGAGACCGGCTGCGGGCCCTCCGCCGGGTTGGCACCGGAGACCACCTGCCCCATCCCCAGATTCGGTACCGCCGCACCGGGGCTTTCCAAGCAGAGCTCGAGCGGCCGCTGATGGTGGAGCTGGACGGACAGCCAGTGCAAAGGGCTTCCAACTTGTCGATCCGAGTGGAGCCAGCAGCACTCATTGTAGTGGTGTGACTGAGGACTGCATTAACGCGACAATCCACGACGGGACAAGTAGCATTCGCCCCGTGACTCCCGATGCGGCCAAGCAGCAGATGGCTTCAGAGGTTGATGCCCGAGCATCTCGACTACTCAGCGTCTCCCACCAGATCCATGAGAACCCCGAATTGTGTTTCGAGGAGCACACCGCCCACGATCTGCTCTGCTCTGTCTTGGAGGACGAGGGGCTCGAAGTGGAGCGGTCGGCATACGACCTAGACACGGCGTTTGTTGCCAGAGCAGGCGGCGCCGGCCCTCATGTTGCGGTGATTTGCGAATACGACGCATTGCCTGAGATCGGGCATGCATGCGGTCACAATGTGATCGCAGCCGCGGGACTGGGTGCCGGATTGGCCGCGGCCGTCCTGGCCGACGAGCTTGGGGGACGCGTCAGCATTATCGGCACCCCTGCGGAGGAGGGCGGCGGCGGCAAGCAATACATGCTGGAGAGAGGCGCTTTCGACGGCATCAGCGCAGCCATGATGGTACACCCCGCCAATCACGAGCTCGTCCGCATGAACACCATCGCCGTGGAGCAGCTCGTGGTGACGTACACCGGTAGGCCATCCCACGCCTCCGCGTCACCCCACCTGGGCAGAAATGCCCTCGACGGTGCGGTGCTGGGGTATATGAATGTGGCTGCCCTTCGCCAGCACATACGGCCCGATGAGCGCATCCACGGGATCTTCACCCGGGCTGGGGACAAGCCGAACATCGTTCCTCACGATGTCGCCGCAGAGTGGTACGTCCGCTCTCCGAAGCTGGACAGCCTGGCCGAGTTGAAAGAGCGGGTGGTGGCCTGCCTCGAAGCCGGTGCGGCGGCGGCCGGGGTGGACATTGAGTGCCGTCGCGAATCGCCGATCTTCGCCGACTTGATCGACAACCGGGTGCTGCTGGACCTTTATGCCCGCAACGCCGCGTCGATGGGGCGGATCGCTCTCGAGCCCAAGTCGTCGGCCGCTGTCGTGGGCAGCACCGATATGGGAAACGTAAGCTATGCGGTGCCGTCGATCCATCCCATGATCAAGGTGGCCCCGGACAATGTGGCTATTCACACCCCGGAGTTCGCCCACTACGCCGAATCGGAAAGAGGCGACCAGGCGGTGCTCGACGGGGCGAAGATCATGGCCATGACGGTGGCCGATCTGTGGTTGGATCCAGGCGTTACGAACCGGGCTGCCGATGAGTTGGCTCAAAGCCTGCAATGAGTCAATACGTCGCCAACCGGCAATGGCCCTTCAGCGGCTTGGTTCGTCGCTAGCCTGCAATGACTCAGTACGTCGCTGAACAGTTCACCAATGAAGAGGCGGACATCCTCCGCCGGTACTTCACCAACCTGGATCAGCCGGTGTTCGCCCTCGTCAACCTGCCCGAGGTGGTCAAGGGGGCACTGTTTGCCCGCTATAGCCGTTCGGCCAAGTCGCTGCGTCGGCTGTTCTTGGACGAGTTTGTCGGCGAACTGGACATCAGTGGCGACGTGACTATCGACGCCACCGTGGGGCTGCGCCGAGCCGAGGAGCTATACGACCGGGTTTTCTTTGAATATGGGGACGATTCGGTTGCCCAGCTGGGCGGCGTCCACTTGGCCTGCGAGCAGGCCTCCAACATCTTGACCAAGGTGCTGGAGTGGGGCCGGCTTATGTCATATCTGGAGCAGTCCACGCGGTATATCGACTACCTCGCTCGGATCGGCGGCCGTTACCGCTACTACCGCGATCCCGAGGTTGGGGAGTCTCCTCTGTCGGGCCGCTACGTGAGCGACATGGACCGAATGTTCGAGGCCTATGGCCAACTCCTGCCTGCCATGACCGACTTCTACCGCGAGCACACCCCCAGGGACTCGGACTCCTCCGACTTCGCCTATCGCCAGGCGATCCGGGCCAAGGCCCTGGATGCGGTTCGGGGGGTGCTGCCCGCGGCAACCGTGTCCAACGTGGGCATCTACGGCACCGGCCAATCCTACGAGCTGCTGCTGCTTCGAATGCGGGCTCACGAACTACCGGAAGTGCAGGCCTATGCCGAATTGATGTTGACCGAGCTGCGCAAGGTCATCCCTTCCTTCTTGAAGCGGGTGGATCTAGAAGACCGAGGGGTGGCGTGGAGTCGCTACATGGGCGACGTCCAAGAGTCGATGGAGAGCGTGGTCGACTACCTGCTGCCGGCCGACCTGCCAATTGATGAGGCTCCGACGGTGCGGTTGGTGGATTTCGACCCCGACGCCGAGATCAAGATGGTGGCGTCCATGCTCTATCCCTACACCCATTTCTCGGAAGAGCAACTAGAACGAGAGGTTCGGGCGATGGGGGCAGAAGACCGCCTCTCCGTCGTGCGGGCATACGTCGGTGAACGGGCCAATCGCCGACACAAGCCCGGACGGGCCTTGGAGCGTTCCTTTTACCGGTTCGACATATTGGCCGACTACGGTGCCTTTCGGGATCTCCAGCGCCATCGCATGCTCACCCTTGAATGGCAGAAGCTCAGCCCCCGACACGGCTTCACCCTTCCTGAGTCGGTGGAAGCCGCGGGATGTGCTCCGGTCTTCAAAGAGGCCATGGATCGCTCAGCCGACTTGTACGGCCTCTTGAACCGGGATTTCCCCGAGCAGGCTCCCTATGCGGTGAGCTTTGCCTACAAGGTGCGCTTCAACATGGGCATCAACGCCAGGGCCGCAATGCACCTTATCGAGCTGCGCACCACTCCTCAGGGCCACTCGGTGTACCGGGAGATCGGGCAGGACATGTGGCAGCTCATCCGCGATGAGGCCGGTCACCCGGCAGTGGCGGAGATGATGCGTTTTGTCGACCTCAGCGAAGAGCCACCGCTTGGCCGCCTGGATGCCGAACTTCGAGCAGAAGAGCGTCGCCAGGTTCGAGAGCGGGCATGAGCTTGAGATGCTCTTTTGGCCAAATGGAAGATTGAACGGGTAAGTGCGCACATTGTGGGCGCGCCGGTGTCTATGATCCGCGCTGATCGGATTGCCTGAGGAGGTAGCAGGGGAGCATGACAGACCCTGACGAGCACGACGAGATGCCGGACGAGGAGTTCGACGAAAGCGCCATCGACGACCTCGACGAAGACATCGGCGAGGAACTCGATGATGAGTTCGAAACTGTCCTCGGAGACGGCGATCTTGAAGACGACGACCTTGACGACGACCTCGACGAGGAACTCGAGGAAGAGGAAGAGAGCGGGAACAACGGGCCGGCTCGCAACGCAACCGCGGGCGATGATGAGGATGGCGAAGGGGAGGACATCGACCCCGACAACGTCGAGGCTGATCTCGACACCATTTTGAAAGACCGCCTGGCCGCCGGTGACGACGAGGACGAAGACGAGGAGACTCCCGACCCGTCGCCTGAGACCTCGGGTCAGGTCGCGCCCAAGCGAGACAATGAGTGGACCTGCGAGGGGTGTTTCCTGATCGTCAGCTCAAGCCAGTTCGGGTCCCGCGAGAATCCCCGGTGCCCTTCGGGGGAAGAGCCCTGTCCGTCTTTGGCCCGGCTATGAGCCCGACCAATGACGTCGATTCCTCCCGGGAGGTAACTGGTTTTTCCCGCGAGTCGATGGACCGTCTGCTTGATACGGTGCTCTACGCTCCCGTGGGGCTTTTGCTGTCGGTTGACTCGCCGCCTTCCGAGTTGGCGGCCCGGGGTCGCCGCCATTTGGAAGCAGCTCGCCTGCTCGGCCGCATGGCTTTGGACCATTCCTCAAGGCCTTCGGGGGCCAGCGTCGACCCCGTTGATTTAGAGCCAGGTTGAACGTGAGCGATCGGCCGAAAGAGGGTACGGCCCGACCGGCTCGTTTCGATGAGGTTGGCATTGTGGCCGACTTGGCTCGGGAGGCTCGCAGTGAGGCCCTCGAATACCGGGGAGGGGAGCGCTGGATGGCCACGGAGGCCGCCTCCGAGCCTCTTGAAGATCATCTCGCCGAGCTGTTGGCTGCTCCAGAAGCCTTCGTGGTCGTTGGGATATGGGAAGAAGCGGTGGTGGGATACGGATTGGCTCAGCGGGTTGTGCGCCGGGACGGATCCTTCATTGCTCGAATCGACGAGCTATACGTGACTCCTGATGCCCGTTCGGTGGGAGTGGGGGAGTCACTGTTCGATGCCCTGAAGAAGTGGGCTCAGGAACAGGGTCTGGTGGCGATTGATGCTTTCGTGCTTCCAGGCCACCGCGAGGCAAAGAACTTCTTCGAGACGTTCAAACTGACGGCCCATGCGCTAATCGTGCACACGCAGCTTGATCAAGAGCCAGAAGCGTGAGCCGGACTCCATAAGGTGCTGGCGCTGATGGGGCAGATATGAGCGGGCCGGAGCTATGTGTTGGGGCTGTAGTGGTTCGCGACGGTGCCATTCTGTTGATCCGTCGGGGTAGTCCCCCAGGAGAAGGGCTGTGGTCGGTACCCGGTGGGCGGGTGAAGAAAGGGGAAACTCTAGCTGAGGCTGTTCGCCGCGAGCTGCGAGAGGAGACCTCCCTTGATGGAGAAGTGGGCCAGGCGGTGGGCTGGACTGAGCTCATCGGCCGACGACGCCACTACGTGGTGGTGGACTACTGGGTCACGGTGGCACCCGACGCGGTGCCAACGGCAGCTACCGATGCCTCAGACGCGGCATGGGTAGCGCTTGATGACCTAGAAGAGTGGGACTTGGTAGACGGCCTGCTGGAATTCCTGAGCGATCATCAAGTTATCGGCTAGCCGTCGGAGTGCCTGCCCGTCGGCGGGGGCGCTTCGGGGGAGGGGTGGGCTCCACTCCGAACAGAGCGGCAATGTGGGGAATCCGCTCCGATAGCTTCTTGACCTCAGCCAGCAGTTCTTCATCGGGCTTCTCAGGGATTCCCATGGGTTCCACGGTTCGGCGCACCGGGGAAAAGGCCACCGCGCCCATAACGGTTATCCAGCGCTTAGATGGAGTCTCGCTGGTCAATGCCGCGTTCGCCGCCTCGGTTAGGCGGGTAACGATGTCTTGAGGAAGGGGCACCCCGGCCTTCGGAGGGCGGGAACTGAGCCGCAGTGCCCGCACCATCCGGCCATCGGCCAGCGTGGCCGCGACCTCGGCCAGCCATTCGGCGTGTTCCCGGTCGACCCGCTCGGTGAGCTTGGCGCGAAGCTCCTCAGCCAGCGCTTTGGCCTCTTCGTCTGTTGCTCCAGATTCGGAGGCCACCACCACAGATCGGAGATCGCGGAGATCAAGCTCATCGATGCCGGCCAATGCGGCTTCAACTCGATCCCGCCATTCCGCAGCTCGCATGCCGGAAAGCAGTTTGGCGGCCACAGTCAGGAAATCGTCAGACGAGTCTGAATCGGGCGCCTTCCCTTTCGACGGTTGTTTTTCAGGCTTGGCATCGGTATCAGGGGTGGGCTCTTCGGGTTTGGCTTGGGCGGCATCGCGAGCCTTCTTGCGCTGGTCTCGCAGGGCTTGTTCGACCGAACTGATGCCGTCACGCATCATCTTCTCGGCTACGGGCTGTTGCTCCTCAGGCAAGCTTTCGATCAAACGCTGACGGTGGGCGCGGTCCGGGCGCAGACGTTTGGCCTTGGGACGGTCATCCTCACGACGGGACTCCTGCCGGTCGCGGTCCTTCCTGTTTCCTCGGCCCCGGCGGTCTAGACCCTCTCCTCGATCGCCGCGGTCACGCCCCCGGTTCCTTCGGTTGGACACCAGCTGGGTGGTCACTAGCGGCTGGTCTCGACCTGAGCCCAGGATCTCCAGTGTCTCCGGCATGGGGCGCTTCTCTTTGGCTTCAAACACCTCAATGATCTCAATGCCGTCCATATGGAATTCGGCCTCGACGGTCAGCTCGTCGCCCACGCTGGCGGCAAAGGAGATCAGATCACCGGATACTTCACCCTTGGGCTCGCGCGCTCCAGCTGCTCGCCACGTCCAGGAGCCATCGGGCCGCTGGCTGGTCAGCTCGATCTCTATTCTCCGAGACACCGGCGGTCACGCTACCGCATGAGAGCTCAGCCGCAGAACTGCTGGCCCGCTTTCAGCGGTCGGGTGCAGGAGTGCTGGTGTGCCTTGGGCAGACACCTAACACGATCCCAACACGCTGTTCGCGGCCACACTGAAACCCTCGAGTTCTACTGCGGTCGTCGCGGAAGAGGGGGAAAGCCCGGTGAGCACCGTGGGGCTCCAAGGGACTTGGGCCTCTACTCGAAGAACGGCTCCGCTCGGGGACTGGCTGATGCAGCCGGACACAATCGTGCCGTCGACGCTGGTGGCATTCACGGAGGCAGAGTTGCACCCATCACCGCCGCAACCGCTGATGAATGCCGCCGCCGCCCGGTCTGCTCGGTCAGCGGCTAGGTTGCCGCTGGCGATCAGCTCTGCATGGTCGGTGAGCGAGCCGGTGACCACTGCCACGGCCACACCGAGGGTCAACAGCACGATGGAGGTGTGCATAGCGTTATCCGACGGGCTCGACGCTGGCGGCGACGACCCGGTTGACGTTGAATAGTCGGCCCAACTCAACTGGACAGCTCACCACCACGGCGACCGATGGTGATGTGCTGGGGCTGCTCACCGGTGAGGGTTGGGAGATCAGGTTGACACTGAACTCAGGGTCGGTTTGGTTGCAGACCCCAGTGGTAGTGGCCAGCCCAGATTGTTCCACTGTGGCGGCGACTTCGGCCCATCGGGCCCGATCCGAGGGTTGGGCGCCATTGGAAGGGGATTGAGCCAGGGTGTCGGCGGCTTGGACCACGGCAGCTTCGGCGAAGGTCGAGGTTCGGTAGCGGGCTGTTCCCAGGGTGCCAGCCGCGTCAAGCACCACCACGCCGAGCGCCAGGGAAGGCAGGATCAGCAAGAACGCGATGGCATCGCTCATGTAGGTACCACTAACACGATCCGGGCACCTTGAGAACCGCAGTTTGGGTTGCCGAGCGGCAGGCAGTGGCGGTGGTATGCAGGGATGACACACGGGCGTTGAGCGGAGCGGCCGTGACAGAGGTGAACAGGTTGCAGGCCTCGGCAAACACCTCCACCGCCACCGGTTGCACGGCCAAATGATCCATCTGGCTGAGAGTCGCTTGGGCCGCAGCAGTGAGCGCCTCCGTTGGGGGAGTGGGCTGACACTGCCACCCGGCTGCCACCGCCGCCTGAGCAGCCGCAGCAGCGCCCGACTGGGCGGCGGCGTCGGCCGACAGCCGGGTCACGTGGCTCACATATAGCCCGGTGATCGTTATCAGCAAGAACATGAGCAGCACCGAAGTGCGCAGCACGACCAAGGAGGTGGTCATGGCTGGTTAGGAGCAAGATCCTGGAGGTCCACTTGGATCTGAAGGGGCCCAAGTTCCGCTCACTGCCTCACACAGCGTCTTGCTGGTAATCCGCTTCAATTCGATGTTGTCGCTGTCTTCGGGCGCGTTGGAGCTGAGTTGGGCGTAGACGATGATCGACACGATGGCCGCGGCGGCGATGCCGACCACGATCAAGATCATCTGGACGATGGCGGATTGCACGTTGGGTTTCTCCTTCAGGTTGTATGGCCGCCGCCGAGCTTCAGAGGACGAAGATCACCGCGGCCATAACGGCAAGACCAGCGATGGCGGCCACCAGGGTGACCGTGGTTCCAATGGCCCGGCTGAGCTGGTCGATCGCCAGGCGTCGCTCGGACTCGAGAGTCCGAACCGATCGCGACAGTGACTTGTCCAACAAGTCGGAAGACGCCGCCCCCGCCCGCTCAGCAGCCACCACTGAAGCCAGCAGCGGTTCGGCAGGGGAACCGGCAATGGCCGCGGAGACCGCGGGCAGCGGATCCCGCCCGGCGTCGAGGGCGGCTCCAATGGCCCCCTGGGCCAAGGTGAAGGCCCGGCCGGAAACGGTCAGCGCCGCGTTGACCGCAGCCGCATTGATGGGTTGGCCTGCTGAGGTCAACAGCCGCAGCTTTCGCATCCATTCGAGCATCTTCTGATCTCGCTCGCTGCGGTAGGCCGCCGCGGCCAGTGCCCGAATGGCCGCCGGTGCCAACCAAGGCATCCACGTTCCGGTGACAACGGCTAAGGCCAGACCTTCAGCCCAGCCAAACATCACCCTTCCTGCCACACCACCCGCCACTGTGCCGACAGCAGCCAGAAGCCAGCCGGTTGTGGAAATCTGATTGGGTGGCCATCCCATGGCCGCAGCCTGAACTGCGAGGTGGCCACTGGTTTTGGGGCGGACCATTAGTAGTACTGCTACTGCACCTGCTCCCGACAATCCGGCCAGGAAGATCATCGGCTCATTCTCCAGGCCGGGGCCAGTACTCGAGCACAGAGCGCCGCGGTCAGCACCGCGAGAAGCAGCAGAAGCTGCTGCCCCTCCGGCGAGGCCAGCCACCGACCCACGTCTCTGGCGGCAAATCCGGTTATGGCCAGCATGCCGACGGCCATCACCACCGTGACGGCGATCTGAGGCATGAGAGCAGCCGCGTATCGGTGGAAGTGCCGGGCGGTTTCGGCGGCCTCCGTGGCCTCATCAGCCAAGACTCCGGCCAAGCCCACCCACTGGGAACCGCCCCGAAACGCCTCGGCCAGCACCGTGGCCAACATCTCGGCTACCGGCCGCTGGATGGTGGCGGCAAAGCGGTTGGCCGCTTCTACAAGGCCACCAGTCTGGCACTCAGCGCCCATTACCCGAGCAGCGGCCCCGACCCGGCCGGTAATCAGCGGCGCGGCCTGGCGCACAGCTTCCACCACAGTGGGGGCCACCAGAGCCTGATTGGCCAGCCCGTTGGTCAGTTGAGCCAGCTCGTCGGCCTCCCGCAAGCTGCGGCGCGACCGGATCTGTATGGCGATGGCCCAGAGGCCCACACCGGTAAGGATCATCGCTGCCAGCCCCGTGATGGGTCCCAGCAAAATCTGCCCAACCAGAAATCCGAGAACAACCATGGCTGTAGCGGCGAGGGTTCCGACTCGGATCCTGTGTCGCTGAGCCAGCACCATGCTGCCGACCAGGAGCCCGGCCGGGTTTCCCGTTGAAGCCGGCCACCAGATCACGGCCATGAGAGCGAGTCCTGCGGTCAGGAGCACCGCAGTTGGCGCGGTCACTTGTCCCTCGTTGCAGAGGCCAATGGCGGCGGAGGGGCCGCAGCCGGCGTTCCATCGGGGCCGCGGTGGGAACTGTCCGCCGGTCGAAGGTCGATTCCCACTGACTGGTACAGCCCCTCGATCTGCCCTTGGGGCCGGCCAACCGGGACGGCCCATCGCTGCCCGGGGCGAAGCGACCAAAGACATTGGGTTTCGATGGTGTCGTGGCGGTCGTCGTAGCTGACGATCTGGGAGACGTCAGAGATCACCCGCCCCCCGAGTTCATTGCGGCCCATCCAGACCAGCAGGTGAACCGCGATGGCGATCTGCTGTCGGGCGAATCGGGGGTCGGCACCCTCGCTGCACGCGTACGACAGCAGCTTGGCCAGCACCCCCGGGCCAGGCTGACTGTGCAAGGTGACCAGGCAGCCGTTGAGTCCGCTGCTCATGGCATCCAACAGCGCAAGGGTTCCCTCACCCCTGGTTTCGCCGATCACCAGTTTCGACGAGTTGGCCCGCTTGGCATCGCGGATGTGGTCGCTCATGGAGAGCTTCCCCACGCCGTCGTTGTTGGCATCCCGAGTGAGGCGTTCGAAGCTGTTGGGGTGGATGTCATATTGGGCCAGCCGCAGCTCGGGGGTGTCCTCAATGGTGTCAATCCTCTCCGAGCCATCGACGGTGGCCAGCAGAGCCTGGCAAAGCGTGGTCTTGCCCCCGCCCATGGCCGCCGCGATCACTACGTTGGCCCGAACCGGACCTGACACCGCTCCCACCAGGATCTTCTGAAGCAAGGGGGCAGCCACATTGAGGTCGTCAAGGGTGGCCTTACCCGCCATGTTGGAGCGCAGCACCATAGTGGGGGGATGACACATGAACGCTTCGGCGTGGAGCCTCCATCGGTCACCGAGGCGAATATCCAGGCGGCTGTCGAGTACGTCGAAGCGTTGGGGCTGCCCGCCCGAGAAGCTGGCCAAGTGGCGAGCTGTCTCGATCAGTTCATCGTTGGATGCAAACGGCGAGGGTCGTCGTTCGCGTTGGCCGTCGGCTCGGTGGACAATCGTGCACTCGCCGCCCCGGATCTGGAACTCCTCAACCCCGGTTTCTTCAAGCAGGTCGGCGAGGCGGGTCTGGGCGGCTTGCGAAGCCGACCAGAGATGGGTCTCGCGGTCAAGCGGATCGAGTCGGCGAGGGGCGACCGCGGTCCACGCTAATCGGCGTCCGACCCGGTGCAGACGACGCTGATCGCGACGGGTCGGCTCAGAGGAAACCCACAGGTTTGTGACCCCTTGGCCGCGGTTTCGACCGAGGTCGGGTTGCTCGGCGGACACGACAATCGACACGATGGGGGTGACGCGGCGCGATCCTGTGTCCAGCCGGAGCTGGGAGCGCACGTCGGTGCTGTCGGATGCAGTGATCCACAGCACCGCGGCGGCCGATGCAACCGCCGACTCGAGGCGAAGCTCCGATTGGTCGTCTCCCATCGACAAGACCGTGGGGTGGCCGGCCGCCAATGCCTCGTCGACTTCGGCTGGAGAGGTAGCAAGAACGACACCGGGGGCCGCGCCGGCCATGCCCTCAAGCACTTCATCGAGCACTCGCTTTACCGCCTCGGGGCTGAGCCATCGATCTCCTATGGCCAAGAGCATCAGCGAACGTCCTCACCGTGGCACAGGGGCCAACTTCCGGGAGGCGATTCCCAGATCCACCACTGCTCATCGGACAGTACAGCAGCCAATTCGGGGTCCGCCTCCACCGTGACGCTGGTGGAGGCGCCATCGCCGTCGGCTGCCACCACAGTCACCAAGGCAGCCGCACAGCCTCCGGGAGACGACGAGAACACGGCTCGCTTTCCGGCCACCGGACCCGGCTCGGGCCACATCTCGTCGCTCACCGTGAACCGCATCAGTGCGGTTGTGCGGACATCGTCGCCGTCTTGGTGAGGGCTCAGCATCTTGGCTGAGACCAGGGTGCCCTCGGGCACATCAACCGCGGCCACGGTTCCGGCCAGCTCCGAGGGATGGATGAAGAGCACTGCCAAATCGGCAGGCATGTTGACCAAGGTGTGATCGCCGGGAGGATGCCCCGCAGTCCATCGTTGTGTGGCGGCAACCACCGGCACTTCCGCCACGACGTCACCGTCACGTGAAAGGGCAATAACCGCTGCCGCGGTGGCAGCGAGGACTATTGCCGCCGCGAGCAAGCGCCGCCGGAAGCTCACCGGCCAGGAAGTCGGCGACCACTGCTCGCGGTTGAGGCCGGCTACCACAGGGTCACCTGCTGGCCCAGATACCCTGCCGGATCACGGAACCAGGACAAGTCGGAGGCCACGGTCTCGGTATGGAGATCGCCCTGCTCAGAGGTGTAATTGATTAAGAGCTGCCACTCCCAGAAGCCTTGACGGGGGATAGACCAGCGGCACTTCCCGTGGCTGCTCTTCCAGTTCTCCGACAACGTCAGGACCCCGGTCGTGGGTGTGGTCCAAACTGGCAGATCACTCGGCGAGCACCATGTAGTGGGCGGATCGTTGCGGGGGAAGGCCGCGGCATACCACTGCTGGCGCTGTCGGCTGAGGCCATCCCACAGCGCCGCCGCAGCACGGGCTTCGCTGGCCGCAGCTGCGCTGCCCGGTGACCGCAGTTTGACCAGATCAGACGCCTGGTGGGGGAGCAGCTCCCGCAGCGATACCCCAACTGCGGTTGCCGTCCACAAGCATCCGTCCTTCGGGGCGTCCACCACATCGAGCGAGCGACCCGACTTCAGCGCAATCCAGTGGCGAGCTGGGCTCTCCGGGGTGGAGGCCGCGGTCAGAAACAGCTGGCCACCGGGAATTTCCGGGTGGTGATGCCCGGTAAATCCCTGGGAATAGGGAACGATCGACTCCCACCGCAGGGAGCTGAGAAGGCTCTGGCGGTCGGAGTTGCTCCACGAACTCGTACACACTTTGGAGGGCGGGGCGGAAGGAGACGGGTTGACAACGGGCGCGTTGGGGAGCTGCGGGCCAGGACAAGTTCCGTGCCACGCACAGTTCTCGCTGTTGTGCGAACAGATGTCAGGGGTGTTCGGATTGCCATCGTGGTCGTAGGGGAACGGGGCGGGGTGAGTGTGCGGTGTCGGCGCGCTGCTGTGATCCAAAGAATCACCGAGACTGCCGCAATACACGGTGTCCACGTTGTCCTCGGTGTTCCCACCATCTCTCTCGGGCAGCACCCAAACCTCGTTGCCCTCTTCGTCTTGGTGATAGCTGACGATGCACGGGGCATCGCCGGTTACCGTGCTGCACAAGGGAGGACGCTCAACCAGGACTTCCGCGCCATCCTCCGTTGTTCCGGGCTTGACGGTGTAGGTTCCCGGCGGCGGTTTCGATGAGGTGCCAGTGCCGTCATCCGACTCTTCTCGATCGTCCGGTGGAGGGGCAGTTGCGTCTTCTTCACCATCTTCAGGGCTGGACGTGTTGGGGTCATCCATGCAGCCGATCCACTCGTTGAACAAGCCCCAGGGAATCTGACCCGGCGGACATGTCGGCGGAGGATCGGGATCCTCCGGCTCAGGGGTTGGGTCCGGCGCCGGCACCGGTGTGTGCTCATGGGGGACCGGTTGGCCCGTATCCGGGTCGGTACAGGTATCGGCAGTTGTGACTAGTGCGAACACCAGCATCACAAAGGCCAGCTTGCGGCGGTTGAACATCAATTGCCGGACAACCCGTTGCCTCCGCCGCTTTGATTTCGGCATCTGGTTCATGTGGGCTCCATCTCCTCAACCTCCTAGCAACTGAGCCAGAGCCCGGAGGGAATGGGCGGCACGGTAGGCAGGCCGTCTTCGCCCTCACCCCTCACCAGGCTGGCCAGGATGTCCAGTTCTTCGCACCGGCCTCTGCGGACGGTGTTGATCTCATGGCCTGACACCCTCTCAACGCACGGGCTGGCCCATCCGGCTTCGGCAAAGCGGGCAGAGCGAGCGGGGGCCACTTGCCGCCACAGGTCGTCGCATCGAGCAAGAAGACTGCACCACCGCTGACGAACGGCTTCCGGGGACAGCTCAGGATCGTCGAGCGACAGGCCGTAGTCGGCAAACCGGTCGTCAGCGCTCAGGCGCCGGTAATAGCCGTCGGGGAGTCGGCACTCGTCTGCCACCTGCCGGACAGGGTGCGGATCGAGCCAACTCGCGCAATTCTCTGCCCAGCCGGTGCGAATATAGGGGGCGGCACGCTGGCCAGTGCGCAGGTAAAACGCCTTGTAGTCATCCCACACGCAACGGTGGTCGTCGCGTGCTCCCAGATAAGTGATCGGGTATGCCATGTCGCGCCAGACCATGCTGCACGTCTGAACCGGCGTCCCCCCATACTGGAATTTCTGGCGGCTGAATGCGGGCCACTCCGCGAGGCACTCGCTCAGGTATCCGAGCACAACATTCTCGGGGAGACCTTCCGGCGCATGATTGTGGAGAAGGCTTCGGTGGTATCCGCCAGAGTCGAGCAGTTCCCGGTGGGTGACCAATCGGGTGGCTCGAGGCAGTCCGCTGTCGTCTATTACGCAGGCCGGGTAAGGCCCGACACATCCCAACTCTTCAGCGGTGAGCGGAAACTCCGTGAACATGATGCCCAGGGTCTCGCAGGGATCTACCGGCCAGCCGACGTCGGGCGGCATCAGGGCATCGGATTCCGTCAAAGGATCCTCGGTATTGCCGCCATCTCCGGAAACAGTGTCTGTCCATCGCAGCCCAGACCACCACCGCAGTTCGTGGCGGCAAGTCGGGTCGCGAAACCAATCGGCATGGGGAAGCGCAGCCGAATGGTCGGCGCTGGAGGGCTCGACCACGCCGTCACCGGCCCTCACCGCGAGAACAGGTTCCGGATGTGGGGCTGGAGAGGCTTTCGCCTCAGGTGCTTCTGGCCCCGACAGCGCGATCTGGGGCCTCAAGGCGGGTGGGTCCTCCGCAGACGCCAACGGACGGTCAGCGAGCTCATCGGAGGTTCCGGCGCAAGCCACCAGCAACAGCGCGGCAACCAGGGAAACCTGCCAGGCGGCAACCATAAGGCCCTCCGTTCGACGCTTCTCGGTGGGGGGCCTGTGAGGCCGATAACCCTGGCCTGAACCAGTGGTGCGACTATAGTTGGCCATCTTTCAGATGTCTACAGCCAATTCCAATAAATTCCGTCTAACAATTTCCCCCGAAGCGTTGAGAATGCATGTTATGTAAAGTATTAGGACTGTTGACCACGGCATTTCTTTTGTCCCGGAGCCTGCCAAGTATGATCCCCCCAGAACGATGACGAAAGCTCCAACCGACTACGACAACCCCGGATTCGCTCGGGCCCGTACCCTCGAGCCGGAGATGGCCAGCAACTACGTCGGTCACACGATGATCGGTGATCCTTTGGCCGACGCCGCCGTCGAGGCCCTCTCGGCGATGAAGCGCTCGGAAGCATCCCAGATGGTTTCGGCCTACATGGGCCCCCCCGATAGGAATGAACGCCCTGCCGCCCCTCCAGAGGTCCAGGCGCTCTTCGACGATGTCATGACCCCTCCAGATTGGCTTGATGTTTCCGCTTTGACGCCCGGCATCCACATGTTCCATCGGAACCGGAAGATGGTCGTGGCCGGGATGCTGGCCGGAGTACTCGTGGAGGGCTTTTCCACCAATATCAGCGAATCCTTCTTCATCACCGGCCGTTTGCGCGACCAGGGTGTGCGGCGCCTCCGACAGAACAACCGCCACATGGTGGAGATATTCCTTCCCGGCGGTATGGATGTCTACGGGGATGGATGGAGGCTTTCTTTCAGGATCCGTCTGGTCCATGCCCAAGTCAGGTACTTGCTCAAGAATTCCACGGACTGGGACGAGGATGCTCTCGGCGTTCCGCTGAGCGCAGCCCATGTGGGCTATGCGATCACTGCCTTTTCCGCCCGGCTTCTCAAGCACATGAGGAGTTTGGGAGCAGCCTTTACCGAGGAAGAGGCCGCGAGTTTCATGGCGACGTGGCGCTACTCGGGACTGCTCATGGGGATTCCCGAGTCGATCCTCTTCCAAGGCGAAGAGGATGCGTTGAGGCTGTACGAGATAGGCACCATGTGCGAGCCAGAGCCCGGCGCTTCATCTATCGTCCTGGCCAATTCGCTGATCAACTCGGCACCCCTTGTTGTCGGCATCGACGACCCAAGCAAGGGACAGAAGCTCTCGCGGTACGTCTACAAGGTGTCGCGGGCGCTCATCAGAGACGAACTGGCCAACCAGTTGAACTACCCCAAGCAGTCAACATTCGGCGTACTTCCCTGGTTCCGAATGCAGGCCAGATTCGACCGCTTCGCATTGCGTTTCCTCCCCAAGATCGCCCGCAAGAGCAACATTGCCAACTTCACAACGCTCTTGTCGGGATCGTGGTACCACGAGGAGGGCATCACCTACGACCTGCCCGACCATGTCTACGCCGAGGAGTCCAGCCAGTGGTGATGCTGGCGGACTGGACGGCGCATTCCTAGGGCCTGAACATGTTCCGCTGGCAGGCCCGCAGCATCCAGAGATCCCCCCAACTCGTCCTTCTGGTTCTGGGTGCAGTGACGCTGGCCCTTCTGGCTGGATTCCTGGTTAGGGACCGGCCCGAAGGACCCATTGACTCCACGGGGATCTTCCTGCCTGCCAACAGCGACCTCGCTGATGCCACCGACGTGATCAGAGAGAGCTTCCCCGCCGCAGCAGACCTGAGGGTGGTCCAGATACTGGCCAAGGGCGACGTTCTCACCGCTGACACCCTTCGAACTGTCCAAGATCTGCAAGCGGCCATCATCAGCGATCCGGAGATTGCACCGTTCCTGGTAGATGAACCTCTCTATGGCTACGTCCAACTGATCGAACTCGCCGCAGCCGATGCAGGGCTCAGTCTGGACACTATTACCGACATCCAGGTCACCCTTGGGCTGGCCCAGATGGCGCAGGACCCCGAGCAGGCCGAGTTGAACGACCTCCTCGGCCGCTTCGTGGCCCGTGACGACGCCGGCACGCCCATGGCCGGGCTCTCGCTGGTAATTCTCGATGACGTCGGCGATGCGCTCGGCCAGGAGGCGGCACAGCTGCGGGCCCACGAGATCGCCGAGGGATTCGATGCGGCATCCCTTGACGTCACGATCATCACCCTGGCCAAGAGCGATGCCGAAGGCAAGGACGCCCGGGAGGAGAACCTCGTGGTTCTCACCGTCATCGCCCTCGTCATCATCGTGGTCCTGCTGGCCCTCTTCTACCGGACTCAGTCAGACGTCCACATCACCATGTTGGGCCTCGGCATGACGATCCTCTGGACACTTGGCGCCATATCCTGGCTCTCCCCCGGCGGCGCCGGCATTGTCGACCCCGACAACATCCTCCTCACACTGGTTCCCGTCCTTTTGATCAGCTTGTCGGTGGACTACGCCCTTCAGATCATCGGTCGCTACCGAGAGGGGCTACGGGAAGACCCTGGTCCCGACGACGACGCCTCGGGCCGGGCCATCGCCCGATCCGTCCGGCTCTGCGGTGTGCCGGTATTGCTGGCTGCGGGCACCACCGCGGTCAGCCTGCTGGCCAACCTGAGCAGCCGGTTCGAACCCATCGCCGACTTCGGGATCATCGCGAGTGTCGGAGTCATCTCGGGCTATATAGTCATGACCAGCTTCGTGCCCGCCGCTCGACTGGTGCTAGATCGGCGACTGGTTGCTAAAGGAAAGAAACCGACAACTCGCCCCGTGGCCGACACCATTCCTGGAGCGGCCGCCGTATTGCCCCGTATTGCTACCGCCGTTGTGCGCCGTCCGATTCCGGTCTTGGGCGCGGCCATCGTCGTAACGGCGTTGGCTGTGGTGGCTGCCGGCAACCTTAGCACCACTTTCGCCGTCAAGGACTTCTTGCCCAAGGACTCCGACACGTTCAAAAGCTTCGACTTCCTGGAAGAGAACTTCGACGGCAGCGCCACGCTCATGACGGTGCTCATCGAGACCGATCTCGACAGCAGCCAAGCCATTCAAGACCTAACCGGCCTTCACTCCACTTTGGTTGACTCAGAACGCCGACCAAACGGCATCGTGGGGCCTCCGTTGGCCTCTGCTGGGACACTGCTTGCCGATTGGACAAGCCGTAGCGGACAAGCCGGCGACAACTACGACGCCGACGTCGCGGCCGCCTTCGAGAACCTCGGGACTGGCGGTGTGGTCACCGAGGAAGAGATCCGTCAAGCCTGGGAGATGTTGAGAAGGGCGGACCCCGGAGGATTCGCGGAGGTGATCGACCTTCGCGCCGATGGCCTTGACCGCACCATCATTCAGATACCCGTCGCGGTAGAGGACAATGAGGCACTCCAAGAGTTGATCGACGAACTTGAATCGCTTTGGGGAGGCCCTGGCGGAGAGATCACTGTCACCGGAGGCGATGCCCTCATCGCCTTGATCACCGAGGAGCTGGCCGCCAGCCAGGCGCTTAGCGTGGGTCTCGTCATCGCCGCCGCATTGGCCATCCTTGTGGCCTACTTCGGCATCAGCCGATCCCGCCCCGCGCTCGGGTTGGTCACCATCATTCCCATAGCGGTAACCCTTGCCTGGCTGCTTGGGGCCATGTGGGTGTTCGGAATCTCCTACAACATGGGCACCGCGCTCATGGTGGTGCTCACGATCGGGATTGGTGTTGACTACACGATCCACCTGACGCATCGCTTCTTGGAGGAGCACGAGGAGGCGGACCAGGTCGTTGACGGTGTACGGAATGCCATGACCACCACCGGCGGAGCTCTCTTGGCCAGCGCACTCACCACCGCCCTCGGGCTATTGGCGCTGCTCTTTTCTCCTCTTGTGCCGATGCAGGAACTGGGAATACTCGCCGCGGTGGCCATCCTGTTCGGATTGATTGCCACATTCACCGTGCTTCCGTCGCTCCTGGTGCTTTGGGCCCGTTACCACCGCTGGCGAGCCCAAAGACCCAGCCTGGCCGGCAGAGGCTAAAGCGCGGCTCGCCCCGCGCTGAGGCCGCCGTCTACGTAGATCACCTGGCCCGTCACATAGCGGGCATCGTCTGAGGCCAAAAATCCCACCACATCGGCGATGTCTTCGGGATAGCCGTTTCGGCCCAGGGGTACGGCTCGCGCCCGCCTTCTTCCCATCTCGCCCTCGTAGTTGGCCTGGGTGCCCTCGGTTAGGATCATTCCCGGCCCAACTGCATTGGCCCGTATGCCTCGAGCGCCCAATTCCAGGGCCGTTTGCTTGGTGAAGCTCTCCACCGCGGCTTTGGACGGCGGGTAGATGCCCACCCCCGGCGAGTTGGAATATGCGGCGTTCGACGAGAGGTTGACGATGGCCGAACCCGGTGCCATCAGGGGGACCAATGCCTGGGTGCAGTAGAAGACTCCCATCACATTCACCTCCAGCACTCGGCGCGCGTCTCCGGGGGTCATGCCGTCGAGGCCGGCGAATATCCAGATGCCGGCGTTGTTCACCAGCACATCCACTCGGTCCAATGAATCGGCCAGCGCGGCCACCGATTCCGGGTCAGACACATCGCACCGCCGCCACTGGCCGTCGAGCATTTCCGCGGTAGCGGCAGCGGTTTCGGAGTTCAGATCCACCGCCACGATTTGATGGCCATCGGCAGCCAAGCGCTTGGAGATTGCCCGTCCGAGTCCCTGCCCGGCACCGGTTACCACTGCTGTTCCCATCGGGTCAGCATGGCAGATGAGTGGCCCGGCATTGCTACGGTCCCGGCGTGAGCTTCCACCGCCACCGATTCCGCTGGGTGATGCTCGGCGCGCTTTGGATGGTGTACTTCTCCTTCGGTTTGGCGGTGTTCTCTATGGCCCCTCTGGTGGAAACCATCCGAGAGGATCTCGGGATCAGCAAAGGGGCCATGGGCACCGTGCTGGGAGCATGGCCGTTGGTGTACCTGGTTGCCGCACTCCCCTCCGGCGCGCTGGTCGACCGACTTGGGCTCCGCCGCTCGCTGGGGATTGCCACCGTGCTCATCTCGGCCTCTGCGCTGCTGCGCCCGGCCGCGGGCAGCTTCATCGCGATGTTCGGCGCGGTGGCCCTCTTCGGTCTCGGCGGCCCGCTGGTCTCGGTGGGGGCACCCAAGCTGATCAGCGTCTGGTTCGACCAACGGGAAAGAGCGTTGGCCATGGGTGTCACCATGACCGCGCCAGCCCTCGGCGGTGTGCTGCCCCTGGTTACCGCCAACAGCGTGCTGATGCCGGCATTCGACCAGAGCTGGCGGGCGACGCTGATGGTGTACGCCCTGATCAGCGCGGCGGTGATCCTCATCTGGCTCCTGGTAGCCGCCGCAGCCGATCGGATTGCCCTTGGCGCCGACCGGGAATCCGACCCTGCACCGGGCTTTTCCGGCGCATGGGAGCTCATCGGCTACCGGGCAGTGCAGATCATGCTGGTATTGGCCTTGGGCATGTTCTTCTTCAACCACTCGCTCAACGGATGGCTGCCCACCGTGATCGAAGACCGGGGATTCTCCAGTTCAGTAGCCGGCTATCTGGCGGGCGCGGTCACCGCATTGGGCATCTTCGGCGCGCTGTTCGGACCGCGAGCCATCCCCGAAGGCAGCCGGATAACGGTTTTGGCCGCGATGTTCGCCTTGCTCGGGGTGGCCGCGGTCCTTCTCAATGTTGACGGCAAGCCAGCCACGTTCGTCGGCCTGGCCATTATCGGAGTAAGCAAAGGGTTGGCAGTGCCGATAGCGCTGCTGGTGATGATGCAGCTTCCCGGCGTCGCCCAGCGCAATATGGGTGCTGCTGGCGGGCTCTTCTTTACCGCGGGAGAGGCCGGAGGAGTTACCGGTCCCATCTTGTTCGGGGTCTTGTCCGACGTCGGCGGTTCGGCTGCCGGCCTCGTGCTCTTGGCCGGGGTGACCATGGCCACCGCTCTTCTTGCCTTGTTGCTGCGCGTGGAGATGGTCCGTGCCGCCTCGGCCCGCGAGTAGGCGATGAAGCCTACGAACCCTGGCCCGTGATGAGCCCCTGCAAAGCGTCGTCGTCGGTCACCAGATTGGTAACCACCGCCTCGTCAACGTCGGCCACGGTGATCTTTCCCACCTCGTCGGATACTGAGGAGTAGAACCCCAGCCCCCGCATCCCCGCGGCCTGGCGGAAATTGTCTTCGGTTGGCGTCAGATACTGAACCGACACCGCGTTGTAGCGCCGGATCAAATACAGGTGCATAAGAGTCATCAGCCGCTTGCGGCGCAGTGCGGGGCTGTGGGTGTTCTGATCGCGAACCGAGAGGATGGCCCGTCCTCGCCGGTCGTGCAGCACTCCGAACACCACGTTGGCCAGGTCGTTGTCGCCGCTGCGGACCACGAGCTCGAGAATTTCGGACCCCGCGGTATAGGGACGCAGTTGCACCCTAAGTTCGGCGTCGACGTTGTTGTGGAGGGCCCACCGCTCCAGCCAGGCTTCCAACTCGCGGGTGGGCACCTCGGTCTGCACCAAGTGCTGGAATTGGGTTGAGCCCTTGCCCATGGCCCGGGTGGTGGCGGTGCGCCCCGAACTGGCCATCAGCGCGGCATCCAGCCGGGGGCCGCCCACCAAGGTCTGCGGCGTCTTGTAGGGGGAATCCACCAGGCGGAACTTCCGCTGGAGACGGGCGAGAGCCAGCATCCCGTCTTGCTGGAGGGAGGCGGCAAACTCCTCCCCCGCCATCCCATCCACTTGGTGGCCGCCGTAGGTGATGAAGTTGAACACGAATCCGAGCCGGCCCAGCTCGGCTGGGAACTCCCGCATCTCGTTTTCGGTCATGCCGGTGGTGTCCCAATTGAACGACGGCGACAGGTTGTAGGCCAGCATCTTGTCGGGATATACCGCGTGGACCGCCTCGGCGAATTCTCGGGCATCGTCGAGATCGGCGGTCTTGGTCTCCATCCATAACAGATCGCAGAAGGGAGCCACAGCCAGGGACTTGGCCACCGCGTAGGGGATACCGCCCTGCACCTGGTAGTACCCCTCGGTGGTCCGGGCCACCTCTGAATCCCAGGCCACGTCGAGGCCCATCTCGGCGGCAGCATCTCGGGCGGTTTCGGTGTCCAACGAGCGGGCGAAGCTGAGCCACTCCCCCACCTCCATGCCGAAGCTCTCCCCCTCTGAGGACCGCAGCGCCATCTGGTCGGCCACCGCCTGGGAATAGGTGGCCAAACCCGACGCCCGGTGCCACGCCTCGGCCAGTGCATCGGAGGCCCGGTCCACCGCTTCGTCGGCTCGGGGATCAGGCGAGGCATGGAAGGTGACGGCTGCCTTCTCGATGATCTGGTTGACACCCGTCTGATCAAGCCAGGCCATCGCCCGCTGGTAGCGGGTCTCAGGCACGGCATACAGCAAATGCCCGTTCACCCCCTCAACGCTGAGTTCGGCCAGGCGGCGCAAGACCGCGAGGTAGGCATCCTTGTAGGACGGGACTGACAGTTGGGTTGCTCCCATGATGTACGGGTGATCTCGTTCATCGGTGCCGCCGTCCAGCAGGTTGGCCGCCTCGGCGTCGGTCCGAGCCACGATGATGCCCGGCACGCCCATCACGTCCAACTGGAATCGAGCCGCATTGAGCCGCTTTATCTGCTCGTCGCACGGCACCAACACCTTGCCACCCTGATGCCCGCACTTCTTGACCCCGGGCTTCTGGTCCTCGATGTGGTAGCCGGGCACTCCGGCCTCGACGAATCGGCGGATCAAATTCCGGACGTGGGCGTCACCGCCGTGGCCGGTATCGGCATCGGCGATGATCGACGGGGTGAAGTCCACCTCCGGGGTGCGCATGCGGTCTTCGATGCTCATCCGGGATCGGGCGAACCGCTGGTTGCGATCGGCGGTCAGCAGGGCTCGGACCAAACCAGCCGCCTCATCGGGAACCATGTTCAGCGGATAGCTGGCCAAGTCGGGGCCGGGATCTTCGTGCAGGGAGCCCTTTGCCGAAGTTGCCCATCCGCCGAGGTAGATTCCCTCGATCCCGGCTCGCTTCATTGCCACTGCCTGCCCCGGCGAATAGGGGCCGAAGGTTGAGATGCACCTCCCTTGCTCGAACAACTCACGCAAACGGGCGTAGAACCGCTCAGACGCGAACCGGGCCACGGTGTGGTCCTCGCTGAGAGCCCCACGTTGTTCCACTACTTGACGAGCCGAGTACAGGCGGGTGATCCCCTCGAATCGGGGCGAGGCCATCCACGCTTGGGTGGATCGGACCTCGGCATCGAACGAACCGACAACGTTGGCGGCCATGCTGATACCTCTTTGGTGTGGTGGTGGTTGTTCGGGGACGATAGCAACCGCGCCGCGTCTAACTGCGCCATTTTTTGCAGTTCGCCGGCCATGACTCCCGCGACATCTCTTCATTTCGCGGGATATGCGGTTCTGCCTGCCAAAACCGCCGCGACAGCTCCTACCCTGATCTCGTGCCTGAAACCTATCGAACGCTCGGGAGGCTCGAAGTGGCCGCCCCGCTGGCCGCTTTCGTCGATGATCGGCTAGCGCCGGGGACCGGAGTGAAATCTGAGCGGTTCTGGCTAGCCTTCGCCGACATGGTCGACCGCTTCAGGCCTTTGGTGCGGGCGTGCCGGGACGAACGCGACGACTTGCAGGCCCGTATCGACTCCTGGCATCGAAATCGAGGTGAGCAGTCAGCAAACCCGGCCGACTTCTTGCGCTCCATCGGCTATCTGGTCGAAGATCCGCCATCGGCGGCAGTGACCACCTCGGGGGTCGATCCGGAAGTTTCCCGTTTGGCTGGACCGCAGTTGGTGGTGCCTGTGGACAACGCCCGCTATGCCCTGAACGCGGCCAACGCCCGCTGGGGCAGCCTTTACGACGCCTTCTACGGCACCGATGCCATCGATGAGGCGAATGGCGCGGAACGAAGCGGGCCTTACAACCCGATTCGGGGTCAGCGGGTGATCGACCGGGTTCGAACCCTGCTGGACAGCCATTTCCCGCTGTTATCTGGGTCGCATGCCGAAGCGGTGTCCTATTCGGTGTTTGAAGGCAGGCTGCGGACTGACTTGGCCGGCGGCGTATCGGCAGAGCTGGCTGACCACGCGCAATTCGCCGCTTATACCGGCGACGAATCCGCGCCCGACACGGTGATGCTTGGCAAGCACGGCCTCCACATTGAGCTGATCATCGACCGCAGTCACGCCATCGGGCGAGATGATCCCGCGGGGGTGGCCGACGTGATGATGGAGTCGGCACTGACCACCATCATGGACTTGGAAGACTCCGTGGCTGCCGTGGACGCCGAAGACAAGACCCTGGCCTACGCCAACTGGCTCGGTCTCATGCAGGGCAATCTGAGGGCGTCGTTCACCAAAGGCGGCCAGTCCATAACCCGCAGTCTGAACAGTGACACTTCAGCCGTCGATCCGGCCGGGAAGCCACTGACGGTCCGGCGGCGCAGCGTCATGTTGGTGCGCAGCGTGGGCCTGCACATGGAGACCGACATGGTTCGCCTGGACAGCCAGCCGATCCCTGAGACCATCGTCGACGTGGCGGTGACCGCCTGGTGCGCCCTCTACGATCTGGCCGGAACGGGGCCCTATCGCAACAGTCATGCCGGGTCGGTGTATATCGTGATGCCGAAGCTGCACGGCCCTGAAGAAGCAGGTCTGGTCCGCGAATTGTTCGCCGCGGTCGAAGCCATCTTGGGAATGGCCCCCAACACGCTGAAGATGGGGATCATGGACGAAGAGCGCCGCACATCTCTCAACCTGCCTGCCTGCATCGCCGAGGCCTCAGAGCGAGCGGTGTTCATCAATACCGGCTTCTTGGACCGCACCGGCGACGACATTCATACCAACATGGAGGCCGGGCCCATGATCCCCAAAGCGGAGATCAAGGCATCGGGGTGGCTGACGGCCTATGAAGAGGCAAATGTGGCCGTTGGCCTGGCTATGGGTTTGCCAGGGCACGCTCAGATCGGCAAGGGCATGTGGGCCCGACCCGACGACATGGCCGCGATGCTTGACGAGAAGATCGGCCATCCCCAGGCGGGGGCGACCACCGCATGGGTCCCCTCCCCCACCGCGGCCACTCTGCACGCTCTCCACTACTTGGAGACCGATGTGGCTGCCGTTCAAACCAACCGGGCCGAATCTCGCACCGACCGTGATGCTGAGATCCAAGCCATGCTGGCCCCCGCAGTCTTGCCACCGGACCGCGAGCTCTCGCCTGGGGAGATCCAGCGGGAGCTGGACAACAACGCCCAAGGCATCTTGGGCTATGTCACCCGGTGGGTGGGCCAGGGAGTGGGCTGCTCCAAAGTGCCCGACATCGACGATGTCGCCCTGATGGAGGACCGGGCCACTTTGCGGATCTCTTCCCAGCACATCGCCAACTGGCTCCACCACGGGCTGCTATCTGAAGAGCAGGTGGTGGAGGCCATGCAGCGCATGGCCGCGGTGGTGGACGTCCAGAACGCCGACGCCCCCGACTATGAGCCCATGAGCGGCGATTTTTCCGCCAGCATCCCGTTCGGTGCTGCCCTGGCATTGGTTCTCGAAGGTCGTGAGCAACCCAACGGTTACACCGAGGCGATTCTCACCGCTCACCGCCGCCGTCAGAAAGCAGCTGGCTAGTGGGCCGGCCCCCTGCCCTATAGCCCCCAGGGGCTCAGGTCGATGTCGAGTTCGCGCAGGCGGTCGATGATCATGGGAGGGTCCATGGTCAGGGCCGGCCAGTGGTAGTCATAGATGCGGATGTTCAGTACGAAGGCGATGTATTCGGCAACTTGCTCAACGGTGAAGTAAATCCCCCGCCGCCCGATGGATGCCTCGTAGGCGGCTCCGTTCTCACGGTTCAACACGAAGTTCGTGTGGTCGCACATGTGCTTCATGTCGGTACTCACCCAGTCCCAGATCACCTCGGTACACAGGATCAGCGGCTCAGAGGGCTCCGCAGAGACCAGCTTGAAGTCCTTCGACACCAGGGTGATGGGCTCCAGCGTGTGGGCGTCGTAGGTCCGCAGCTCCACTTCTTTGCCTCTGAAGTACGGGGTCCAGGAGACTCCGATTCCCTCGTGGGCGCAGCCGATATAGCTGTGGAACTCCCCGTCGATGAACATCTCCACCTGGCTGGGAAAGGCCGAGAACGGCGGCGCCTTCAAGATGTCGCAGTTCGGAGATGTCTCGTCGATCACAAATACGATCCCCAACTGGAGAAGCTTGAGCGCCTCTATCAAACGGCGCCGTTCGATCCCCGTCCCGGCATGCATGGCGGCCAGATTGGGGGCCCGCTTGTTCTCCCCCCAATAGTCGAACACGAACTTCCTCAGTTGCAGGGCATCATCGGTCCACTCGATCTCCGGCACCTGTTGGGGCATGGAGCGAGATTATCCTGCCGGACGTGAGCGACCGTCCTGCCCCCATCCGCATAGAGGACCTCGTCGATCCAGTGCTTCCGTCTGAGATCGAGGAGATGATGGAGCAGACCGCTCCGATGGCCGATCAGATCGAGCTGAGACCTGAGGCGATTCTGGCCGCGGCCACCGCTCAGACAGGACTCAGCGATTTCGGTCCAGACGAATTCCGGGCCCCTCTCGAGGTGCTCTGCCACTCCCTTGACACCGAAGCCGACCACTCCCCCATGGGCCGGGTGAGCGGTTTCAGCCAGCTCACCGCGTTTGCCGCCAACCGGCTGCGCATCGAGCAGTACATCAAGGACCACCCCGATGCCCTGGATGTGCCCATCAACCGGCCCATCGTGATCGCCGGGCTGCCCCGCACCGGGACCACCCACCTGCACAACCTCATCTCCGCCGACCCTGCCTTGCGTTCACTGCCGTGGTGGGAAGCGATGGAGCCGGTTCCACCACCGGAGGAGGCCGGAACCGTAGAAGGCCGCATCGAACGAGCCAAGAACGGGCTGGTGATCCACAACACCGCCATGCCCCACTACGCCCGCATGCATGAGATGACCTGGGATCATGTCCACGAGGAGATCCACCTGCTGGGCATCGACTTCTCCACCATGCTGTTCGACTGCCTGGCCGTGCTGCCCACGTGGCGGGCCTACTACAAGGAACACGACCAGACCCCCCACTATCAGTACCTGAAACGCATCCTCAAGGTCCTCACCCACCAGCGCCCGCCCCGGGAGCGCTGGGTGCTCAAGTCGCCGCAACACCTGGAGCAGATCGCCCCGCTCATGAATGTGTTCGGCGACGCCACTGTGGTGTTCACCCACCGCGACCCGGTGTCCATCACCGCCTCATTCGCCACCATGATCTGCTATTCGGCTCGCATGAGCGCCACCCACCCGGTGGATGTCTCGGGCATCGGCCAGTGGTGGGCTCAGCTCATCCAGGACATGCTCCAATCTTGTACCGACGACCGCGAACTCGTACCGCCCGAGCAGTCCATCGATGTGCTGTTCCACGAGTTCATGGCCGACGACGTGGCCATGGTGGAGCGCATCTACAAGCTGGCCGACCAGCCATTCACCTCGGGCGTCAGGGAGGCCATGGACGCCTACATGGACGACCACCCCCGCGGCAAGCACGGCCGGGTGATCTACGATCTGGCCGACTTCGGGATGACCGCAGAAGAGCGCCGCCAAGCGCTCAGCTTCTACACCGACCGCTTTGCCGTCGAACTAGAGCACTAGCCCTCAAACCGACCGGCTCGCGGCGAAGCTAGGGCCCTACCCGAGCTCGGCCAGCTTCACCACTTCGGCGCTGATCGGATCGGGGGTTCGCTCGGGAAGGAACCACCGGAACCAGATGCGTCCGTGGGGGCGCCCCTGGGTGGAAACCCAGTTGGGCACCCCGGGATCTTTTGCTGCAATCACAATCGTCCACGATCCGTCGTCGTTGAGCTGGACTTTGGAGCCATTGGTGGTGACGTCGTCGTAGTCATAGTTGAAGCAGTGCAGGAACTGGTTCCACAGGCACATGTTCCAGAAGACGCACTCCGGTGAACTGCCCTTCAATACCAATGCCTCATCATCGTCGAGCTCGAACGCTCCCATGGCATAAGAGGCATCTCCGGCGGCCCAGCCGAAGGTCTCGGTGGGAACCGGGAAGGGATCATCGATGTGGTTGAGCGTCCCCAGCGGGATAGGCACCATCGCGGCCTGTTCCTTCACCCAAGTGGTGACGTGCTGGAAGCGGCGGGCAACCTCGGCGTCGGTATGGATGTCGCTCCACCGCGGGGCCGGGTCCAAGCACTCGATGTGCCAGCGGGCCTTCTCGCCGTTGACGGGGTCGTTCATGTAGTCGCGGGTGCAGGCCACCACGGCATCGGGGGCCAGCTTCAGGAAATTGCCGTCATGGTCGCTGGGGCTGATCATCATCTCGTAGGTGCCGTCGGGATTGGGCGTCATTTGGGTGGTGTTCAGCGTTCCGACTATGCGCTCGGAGTAGCGGCCGTCGTCAGGGCCGCCGTACACGGTGAGCGACAGGTACACGGCGTCGCCGGGGTCCACGGTTACCCGATAGGTGCGGGAGGGGTCGACCCGGGTCATGAAGTAGAAGGCATCGGAGTTATCGCCACCCCACTTCTTGTACGGGCCCACAATCTCGGTGAAACGGGGCCGGTTGGTATCGGCCCACACGTAAACGTCCAATGCCACCTGGGTGATGGAGAAGATCCACCGGTAGCCCTCCAGCACGGCCTGGTCATCGGCCAGCGCTTTGGGACCGGTGAGGAACTCCTGATCGAGACCCTTCATGGTGTCGAGCAGTTCGTAAACCGCCGCGCTGGTTTCAAAGCCGGTGTCAGTCATGGGTTCTCCTGTGGGTTTTCCAGATCTTCATAGAGCTGCCGGTTGGCCCGAATGAAGACGCCGTCAGCAGTAGCGGTCACCGTTCCGTCGCACACCATCTCACCGGACGCGTACAGCTTGCGGCCTTCGGTGCCAGAGGGCCAGGCTCGGAGCTTGATCTCCCTCAATAGAGGCGTGGGCCGCCGATAGACCACCGTCAGCGTACCGGTGTAGCCGCCCTTGTTGTTGACCACGTTGACCACCCCTAAGAGCTCATCGAAGATCTCGGCGATGATCCCACCGTGGACCAAGCCGGGAGGGCCGGCATAGACCGGAGACAGGTTCATTCTTCCATGAACCTCTTCTCCCTCCGCCCAGAGCTCAACCGGCGGGGATGCCGGGTTCAACCGGCCGATGATGGGGCTGAAGGGAAAGAACGCCATGGGGTCGCGGGATTTGAAATTGGCCGTCAACTCCCCCATCACCCCTTGTTGGTGGAGCCCCTTCATCTGCTCCGCCTCCACCAAGGTCGCGGCTCGTTCCAGTAGTTCAGTGGCCTCGGTGAGGGAATTCCCGGTGGCCGTAGTAACCCTCACCGCATTCAGCACTCGACGAGCCGCTTCGGTCAAAGCCAGGCGGTCGGCCCCGGCGCCGTAATCGGGGCTAGGCGCTGCGCTGGGGGCTTCCCAGAGAGGTTTTTCGCTCAAAGTGAGGGCAGGAAAAGGATGATAGTCAGTCGGTGTCGTAGCCGTAGTCGACCACGTGATCGGTGCCGGGAAGGCCGGGAGTGACCAGCCCGGCTCGCCAGCCGCCGTCCACGTTCAACTCGGCACCAGTGACGTAAGACGATTCGTCGCTGGCCAGGAACAAGGCGGCGTAGGCGATCTCGATGGGCTCACCAACTCGGGAAATAGCGTGGTAGATGTAGGGCTCCTTCTCTGCCCGAGGATCATTCCTCGGATTGCCCATCGGGGTGTTCACCCCGCCGGGGTGGATGGAGTTGACCCTGATGTCGAATCGGCCCCACTCGATGGCCGCGGTCTTGGTCATGCCCCGGATGGCGAACTTCGAGGCGGAGTAGCTGATGAGGCCGTTCTTGGACTGCTGGCCGTCGATGGAGCTGATGTTCACGATGGAGCCCCCGCCGGCCATCTTCATAGACTCCAACACCGCCTTCATGCCCAAAAAGGTGCCCACCTGGTTGACGTTGATGACCGCCATGTAGTCGTCGAGGGAGGTGTCCTCAATGGCTGCGGGCCGCAGGATGGCCGCGTTGTTGACCAGGACATTCAGGGTTCCCATGCTGGCGGCCGCTTCAACGGCCGCGTCCCAGTCGGCTTCTTGGGCCACATCCAGGTGTACATATCGGGCGTTGTCGCCAATGCTGGCTGCTACTTGCTCGCCGTCGTCGTCGAGCACGTCCCCGAGCACTACCTTGGCCCCCTCTGAGGCGAACAGCCGGGCTTCGGCCTCTCCCTGGCCCCGGGCTGCTCCGGTGATGATCGCTACCTTGCCGTCCAGCCGTCCCATCTCAGCGTCTCCTTCGGTGTTCGGGCGGTACCTGCCGACGCCACCCTACTTGCCTAGTCCCAGTGGCCCTAACCTGTGGGCATGGATCTGGGATATCGGGTGTTCGATGCCGACAACCACTACTACGAACCCCGAGACGCCTTTACCCGATACATCGACCCGTCGTTCGCTGATCGGGCAGTGCGGCCGGTGATCGAGCCCGATGGTTCCGAGGAGGTGTACATCGGCGACCGGCGGTTTACCTTCCTGGAGCACCGCAGTTTCGACATCGCCCCCAAGCCCGGGATGCTGCGGGAAATGCTCCGAGCCATGAAGCAGGGCCAAGGCGGAGGCCAAGCGGTCAAGCGCAGCGAGGTATCCGAGCCGCACCGCCCCGAATACGTGACCCGAGCCGCCCGGGTCGAGGTGCTCGACGCCCAGAACGTGGAGGCCGCTGTGCTGTTCCCCACATTGGCCGTGTGCGTGGAGCATTTCATGATCGATGACCCCGATCTGCTGTACGCCAACTTGTCTGCCTTCAACCGCTGGTTGGACGACGAATGGGGCCTCAATCGGGATGGACGCATTCATGCCCCGCCCCTGCTGTCGCTGGTCGATCCCGCCCGAGCGGTGGCCGAGTTGGATTGGGCGCTGGACCAGGGGGCTCGAATCGTTTCGCTTCGCCCCGGACCGGCTGGCGGCCGCAACATCGCCGACCCAGTGTTCGACCCGTTCTGGGCCCGCATCAACGAAGCCCGGGCAGTGGTCGGATTTCATATCGGCGAATCGGGCTACAACCAGTCGATGTCGGTGCACTGGGGAGAGGAGCCCAATCCCCCCTCGCACCGCCAGTCGGCGCTGCAGTGGACCTGCTTTTACGGCGACCGCCCGATCATGGAGACGGTCGCCGCCCTGATCTACGCCAACCTGTTCACCGCATTCCCCGACATACGGGTGATGAGCGTGGAGAACGGCAGCCTGTGGGTGGACTACCTGATGGCCGCCATGAACAAGATGAATCGCATGGGTCGCAACGGGCCGTGGCTGCGAGGCCCCCTAACCGAGAAGCCCAGTGACGTGTTCCGGCGCCACGTGTTCGTATCGCCCCACCATGAAGAGCCGGTGGCTGATCTGGCCCGGTCCATAGGGGTGTCCCAGGTGCTGTTCGGATCCGACTGGCCCCACGCCGAGGGTCTGGCCGAGCCGCTGGAATTCGCCGAAGGGCTGTCCAGCCTCCCGCCAAGTGACATCCGTCTGATAATGCGGGAGAATTTGGCCGGGCTGCTCGCCGCCTAAACGGCTTTGTCTCTAAACAGCCGCCGGTCATAGGGCATGCCGCATCGCTCGAGGGCGGCCTGCCAAGCGGGGCTGTTCTTCATGATGCGCCGCAGTCCCAGGACCATTGCCGTGCTGACGGCTCGCGCCCCGGGAACCGTGGTCAACCCCAAGACCGAGGTGAGCTCTCGGGGGATGGTGGCGATAGCCCCGTTCATCAGGATCTGGTATCCCGCTTTCTGCGCCGCGGGAATCGGAGGACTCTGTAGGAAGCTGACCGCGGCCTGCATGCCCGGGCTGGGTGCCAGCGCAGGATGTCCGGTGATCCACTTCCGCAGCTCGGCCGCGGTTGTGGGCAGCGGCGATGCCCCCAGCATCTCCCCCACCCTTGTCTGTTCAACCACAAACTGGTCGGCTTGAGGGGGGCTCAGCCTGCCGCCGAACCGCTGGTAGGCCTCGAGGAAGGAATCAGTCAGGGAGTTGTGGACCCACGCAGCCAACTCCGGAGTCGACGCGCTGTACGACCGACCTCGATGGGAGGTGCCGCTCACGCCCTGATGAGCCGAGTTGACCAGCCCGATCGCCTCGGTTACCTCGGGCATCGCGCCGAAGGTGGCAGACGTGACGTAAAAGGACGTGCGGCTGAGCCGGCCGAGCGGATCATCTCGGTAGCGACTGTGATCGTCCACCCCGGCCACCACCTCAGGGTGGGCCGCTTGGATCAACAGTGCCCGGATGCCGCCGATGAACACGCTCACATCGCCGATAACCCTCCAGCTGACCGAGCCAGGGCCGCACAGTCCCGGATCGCCGGGGAAATCTCGGGTGTGTCTCAAAGGCATCTCCGCGTGGGCGAACATGCCGCTCACCGAGTTGACGACTCGACTCTTGGCCCAGTGGAGCACTGATTCACCCTACCGCCGGCCGAGTGGAAGCCGGTCAGCCATGAGGAGTGTCGGTGAGGTCTACAACGGCGAGGTGGTCCACAGTCGCTATTGTCCCCCGGCATGGAATTACTTCCCAGCCCTGAGCCGTTTATCCAGGGAATCGATTTCGGCGAGGGTCCCCGGTGGCACGACGGCCGTCTCTGGTACTCCGACTTCTACCAGTACTCCGTGAACGCCGCCTCGCTGGACGGAACCGTTGAGGTGATCGTGGAGGTTCCCGGCCAACCATCGGGGTTGGGATGGATGCCCAATGGCGATCTCCTGGTGGTGTCGATGCGAGACCGCCGGGTCATGCGCTATGACGGCGTGGCCCTCCATGAGCATGGCGACCTCTCCGAGACAGCCACCTCGCTCTGCAACGACATGGCAGTGGACGCCGAGGGGCGCGCCTACGTGGGCAACTTCGGGTTCGACCTGCACGGTGGCGAGGACTTTGCTCCCGCCACTCTCGGGCTGGTGCAGACAGACGGCACGACGGAAGCCGCGGCCGACGGCCTGGCGTTCCCCAACGGTGCGGTCATCACTCCGGACGGCGCTACCTTCATCGTGGGAGAGAGCTTTGCCAGCCAGTTCACCGCTTTCGATTTCGGGCCCGAGGGACGGCTGGAGAACCGCCGGGTGTGGGCCGCGGTGCCGGGGACCATCCCCGATGGCTGTTGCTACGACGCCGAAGGAGGCATCTGGTACGCCGACGCCATAGGCCGAGCCGCTCTGCGCGTCGTCGAAGGAGGTGAGATCACCCATCGGGTGGAGACAGAGCTCAACTGCTTCGCGGTGATGCTGGGCGGCGACGACCGCCGCACGCTCTTCCTGGTCACCGCCCCCGGCTCTCACCCTGACGAAGTTCAGGGACTTGGGCAGGGGCGCATTGAATCGGTACCGGTGGAAATCCCCGGTGTCGGGCTTCCCTAGAGAATCAAGGAGCTTCAATCATGAGATTTTCTGGAAAGGTTGCATTGGTCACCGGTGCTGGGTCGGGCATCGGCCAGGCCACCGCGATACGACTGGCCAGTGAGGGGGCGGTGGTGGTCGGCAGCGACATCAACGAGGCCGGTCTCGAGGAAACCGCGGGGATGGCCACCGGCGATGGTGTATTCCACCCGGCCGTATCAGATGTGCGTTCTCGAGATGCCTGCCATGAGCTGGTGGCCTCGGCGGTCGCCGATCACGGTCGCCTCGATGTGTTGTGCAACGTGGCCGGAGTAGCCCGGGGCCACCGGGTGGAACACGTCGATCAGGAGGCGTGGGATCTGATCATGGGCGTCAATGTTGAGGGTGTTTTCTGGATGTCACAGGCCGCCCTCCCCCACTTGGAGTCATCGGAGGGATGCATCGTGAACATTGCCTCCAATGCAGGATTGATGGGACAGGCTTACACCGTGCCCTATTGCGCCAGCAAGGGAGCAGTAGTGCTGATGACGAAGGCCATGGCCATGGAGATGATGAAGACCGGAATTCGGGTCAATGCCATTGCCCCCGGCGGGGTGGAAACCAACTTGATGGAGACCTTCACGTTTCCTGAAGACCCTGATGCCGACCTCATGGGGCGCTATTTGGGCTTCCGCGGCCAGGCTCAAGCCGATGACATCGCTTCCTTGGTGGCCTACATCGCCTCCGACGATGGCCATCGAATCCATGGTTCGGTGCTGAGCATCGATGCAGGCATGACAGCAGGATGAGCTGGGATCCAACCGGACAGCGAGTGCTGGTCACCGGCGCCTCGTCGGGGATCGGAGCTGCTCTGGCGGTTGAACTAGGCCGGAGAGGGGCGTTCGTGGGCTTGGCCGCCCGTCGGGGTGATCGTCTCGAACAAGTTCTGGGAGAAGTGCGAGATGCCGGGGGCGATGGCTGCTGGTGGACGCTGGATTTGACTGACTTGGACAGCGTGGCGCCGTTTGCCGATCGGGCCTGGGCCGAAATGGGTCCCATCGACGTGCTGGTGAACAACGCCGGTGCCCCGCGGCGGCGGTCCATGAAGCGTCTCACTCCCGTGGAGCTAGACGAAACAATGGCGGTGAACTTCACCGGGTCGGCCCGGCTCACTCTCGCCCTGCTGCCCTACATGCTGGAGCGGGACTCGGGGGCCATCGTGAACGTCTCCTCCATGGGCACCCAATCGATGTCGTTTCGAACTGGGGCCTATGGGGCGGCCAAAGCCGCTTTGAACCTATTCACCGAGGGACTCTATTTCGATCTGGCCGGGACCGGTGTTCGGGCTCATCTGTTCACCCCGGGAGCCACCGCCACCGAGTTCTCCACTCCCAAACCGGGGAACGACGACCCGTTTCCCCAGCCTCCTGAGGCGTTTATGGACCCCGTGGATGTGGCCAAAGCGCTGATTGCCAAACTAGGCAACGACGACTTCGAGGGATTTGCCGCCCCGGCCCTGCTACAGACCGCTCAGGCCAAGCGAGCCGACCCCAACGGCTACCTCGTCCAGGCCATCGAGATGCTGAGTCGGCGCTAGTCGATCTTCGAGAAGGTACGTCCGGGGAACAGGTCCACAACTGGCTTCCAGAGATGCTCCTGGCGCCAGGCGCGGCGAGCCAAATAGCGGAGCACTCCAGCCTCGTTTTGTGTCCCCCATCCCTGAATGGCCTGCTCCAGATCCATCAATCCCTCTTCGAGCGTGTCCGCCCGCCGGCCAGTCAGCGCCGCGATCTCGTCCAATTCGATGTCGGCGAGATGGGGGCCGAGTTGCTTCTGGCGGTCCAGGCATTCAACCAACAGAGTGGCGTGCTCAAGGCGATGGCGCGGGTAGTCGCCGTCCACGGCGGGCAGTACCTCATCGCGCAGGTTCTGGATCACCACGCTCTCCAGCGAGGAGCCCATTTCGACCTGGGGAAGTTCTGGTCGCTCCAACTCGATGCCCATGGCATCGGCCAGTGCCTCGCAGGTGGCCCGCTCGCAGATATAGCGGTAGGCCCAGTTCATGCCGTTGGGCATCTGGGGATCGTTGATCACGGTAATGCGAGCCAGTGAGACGATGGACCGCACGAACTGCTGCACTCGGTAGTACCGCACCGAGTCGAGATGAACCGGAAATCCCGAAAGCTCCTCATATCGGCGAAAGATCGGGCCGAGGCCCTCATCGGGAGTCGAGGGGCAGAAGAACTCCCGGGTGCAGATGTTGCCGAAGTCCTCCATGGGATCGCCGTAGTGAGCCCACTCCCAGTCCACGATGGCGCTTACCTGCCCTTCATGGAACATGAAGTTGGCCGGCCCGGTGTCGCCCTGCAAGAGGCTCACCCGGTCGAGGGGCTCGGGAACATGGTTGCGGATCCACTGGAGCGAATACGTGTACAGCGGATCCGTCACCATGCCGCCGAGGAACTGCTCTACGAAGTGGATCTCACCCAACGCGCACTGGGCGGAGGTGGTGGGAACGGGCATGTGGTCGAGCCCGAGCGAGTCGGGATCCAGCGAGTGAAGCAGCACTAGCTGTTGGATGAAGTCCTCGAGCACCGCGGCCTGCTCTTCGGGGTCGGCGTTGTCCAGGTCGGCCCGACCTGGCATCCGCTGGTGCAACGCGGCTTGGAGATCCTCGCTCCAAGCGCAGATGGCGGGAACCTTCATGCCAGTCTCGACCAACGCGGTCTGCACCTTGGCCTCGCTCTTCACCGAGTGTGTGCCGCTGCCATCCCCTTCGCGGTCCAGCCGCAGGAAGTATTCCGCCACCGACCCATCGGGACGGGTGACGTCCACCACCCACGCCTCCCTTCGGGCGATGTGGCGCTTCATATGGGTGATGCGACCGCCTCCCGCCCCGGCGATCCAGTCGGTCATCCCATCGGGCAGGTCATGCTTGAGCTCTTCAGCCATCCCGATGGCTTAGCACGTCTATGCTGCGATCCATGAGCAAAGAGCGGGTATTCGGCGATGTGGCCACCAAACTCCTGATGGAGAATGACCGGGTGCGGATCTGGGAGATGCGCTTAGACCCTGGCGAGCGGTCTGATCTTCACCGGCACGATCATGACTACGTGCTGGTCCAGGTGTCGGGCGACAAGATCGCGGGAGATTTCGAGCCAGACACAGCCGGGGAATTCTCCGGACTGGTTGAAGGCGACGTCATCCCCGGTCAGCCCATGTTCATCTCCAAGGGCGGAATAGAGACCGCGGTCAATACCGGCACCGAGCCCTACTACGAGATCCTGATCGAGCTGAAAGACTGAGCTCCCCAACAACTCATCAACAGCCGCACGATGCGGCGTACGCCTGGCGGTTGCTCGTAACCCTGCTCGCTGGTCAGGTGGTGTTCGGCTCCACCATGACCATCATCGGAGCCTCGCTTTCGGACATTGCCGAGGATCTCGGCACCACCAACGCCACTTTGTCATGGGCAGTCACCGCCCCATTCCTCGGTCTGGCCGCGGGGACCACCATTTTCGGAACCCTGGGAGACCTATGGGGCCACCGGCGGATGCTGATTCTCGGCCTGACAGTGTTTACCGCGGCCACCGGGGTATGCGGGCTCGCTTGGGATGCCTTCAGCTTCATCGCCTTTCGAGCGCTGGTCGGGCTGGGAGGCGCCATGATGATCCCTAACGGGATGGCCATCATGATGGCCGCGTTCCCCGTTAACCAGCGGGCTCGGGCCATGGGCTGGTTCCAGTTCGGGGCCGTCGGAGGACCGGCCATCGGCCTGGTTACCGGCGGTGCATTGGTGGATGCGCTCGGCTGGCGGGCGATCTTCGCGGTGTACACCCCCGTCACCGCGATCGGACTGCTTGCCTCGGTCTTGGTTGTCCGCCCAACCCGCAAGGGCGAGGCCAAACCAGTCGATATAGCAGGAGCGATCAGCCTGGTGGCCACCGTGGTGGTGTTGATGGTGGCATTGGACCGAGGCGCCACGCTCGGTTTCGACCACCCGGTGGCATTGGCACTCTTGGTTCTCGTCCCAATGGCCATTGGGGCTTTCGTGGCTATCGAGCAACGGACGGCCCATCCGATGATCCCTCTGGAGTGGTTCCGTCGCCGCAACTACGCGGGGCCGGTCGTGGCTTCGGCCACGGCTAATGCGGCCTACATGGGCGGGTTCATACTCGCGCCCCAACTCCTACAGGAGCGTTACGGGTACACCCTGACCGCTGCCACTGTGTTCTTGGTAATCCGCTTGATCTCCTACAGCATCAGCTCTCCGGTAGGCGGCAGGCTGACCGCCGTCCAGGGTGAGCGCTGGACCTCTTGTCTGGGCAGCGTGTTGGTGGTACTGGCCATGGTGTCCTTTGCGGCGGGATCCCTGGCCGACGCGGTTGTGCTGGTATTACTTGGCCTGGCTCTGGCCGGAGGAGGGCTTGGGGTGGCCGGACCTGCCTACCAGGTGTCGGTAGTGGGGGCCGTTCCCATGGCAAATCTGGGAGCCGCAACCGGCATGTTCCAGACACTCACCAGTTTGGGCACAGCCGCTGGCATCCAGGTGCTGGTGTTGGCCGTAGGAGATGCAGCCACCGGTGCGGCATTCGCCAACGCTTTCTGGCTGGGAGCGGCGGTTGCCGCCGTTGGCGTCTTTGGTGCGTTGGCTATTTCTTCAACCAACTCTGCTTCAACGAAGTAACGGTCAGCTCTGGCCAGTCAATGCGTCCAAGACCTTGGGGGCCATGATCTCAGCCAGGTCCAGGCACTCCTCTTTTGACCAGATGGCGATGGGTACCCATGGATAGTCGACGGTTAGGAACTCGTAGTCGGGGCATCCGCTGACTCGGGCGATGGCCTGGGCCGATCCCCTCATCTCCTCATGGACGATGGCGATGCTGGGAACACCGGCCCACTCCAACTCCACTGCGTCCCGCAAACTGCGGGCACTACAGCTGCCTCAACCGCCGAAGCCGGTGATGGCGACGGTTGCCTCCTCGGTCAACCGACTCCAGTCTCCCGGATCAGGGGGAATGGACACCGAGCTCTTGACCACCTTGAGCGGGGCTTGCAGATCGCTCAACTTATTCAGCTCGTCATAGAGCGCATCCAGGAAGATCTCCCCCTCGCCGAGGCCGTTGGCCACCAAAGCGACGACCGCCCCGTCCAAGCTGGCCGGCCGGGGAGAAAAATCATGGTCGTCGGTGCGGTCGAACGGGCCCGAGGTGGGATCGAGGCCGATGAGGGTCGTCATGGCTTCAGACTAGCCGACAAGCGCGCGTCCGGGCAGCGGCTAGGAGACGGGCTCGGTGATGGCGAGGGCGAGGTGGGGTAGCAGGAGCCAGCTGGCCCCCATGCCCGCTCCCCCGGCGGCCACGATCAAAATGCCCTCGGGCTTTCCGATGCGGGCCATCCGGTCGGTGGCGCTGGTGGCCGGTGCGTTGAGCCGGGGCCACAGATACTGCTGGATATCTGCTTTCGACCACCCTTCCTCATTGAAGAACCGGTGGTGTTCGTGGCCGACCACGATCACGACGTTGCCGTCTTCTCCCAGCCAAGAGTCGCCAGCGATTCCATTGGCCCGGATATTGCTGACCAGCGTGTCGCAAACCCCCTCGGCATTGCGACTGGTGAAATCGGTGGCCTCGACCATCTTCATCAGGGAGTGAACGGTGACCGCGCTCTGCTCAGGGGCTAGACCCCGCTGAACGTGCAGCGGCTCCCATTCGGATGCCTCTTCGTTCTCCCCGAAGCAGAAGGAGTAGCGAGCTGGGGTGGAGTAGCTGGCCCGGTCCAAAAAGCCGGGGATGCCGCGGCACACGTTGCGGATCACGAGGCGGAGGGCCCGGCCGATGGTGGCGTTGGCCCGAAATCCAGGTCCGAAGCAGCCTGCCCCCGAGGCCACACCCAGTTCATTGCGGATTGGTCCGTTGATGATGACAGCCTGAGCTGCGCCCGACAGTGTGCCGGTGGTCGAGTGGCAGTTGCCCTTGGGATGGAGATGGGCCCGAACCGCGGCCACCACCGTGGGGAAGTACTCGGGCAGGCAACCAGCCATGACCGCGTTCGCCGCGGCTTGTTGCGCGGTGCACGTCACCTCTCGGGTCGGCACGGTGCCAAGCACCTCGTCCCCGGAGAGGCCAGCGCGCTCCAGAAAGGCGGCCACCTTTTCCGGCGTCGGAGGCATGATGGGCAGCCCATCAGTCCATCCCTTTTCGAAATAGTCCTCCACCAAGGCTTCATAGGAGTCATAGGCGTGCTGGGCGGCCGTCGTCATGCTCTGATGCTAAAGCTCGTGGCGGGTGGTCTCCCATACAGAACGGATGGCGAAACTGGATCGGAGTCGGCCTACACCACTGAAGCGGGACAGATATTGATTGTGGATTCGCTCAAAGTCGCGTTGGTCGGCCACAGCAAGGTGGAGGAGGTAGTCGGCGTCACCGGCCATCAAGTGGCAGGACATGACCTCGGGGCACTCCACCACTTCCTTCTCAAACTGGCGGAGATTCGCCTCGCTCTGGCTCACCAAGGAGATTTCAACGAAGACATCGAGAGAGCGGTTGATGGCTTCGGGATCGAGGATCATCACGTACCCGGCGATCACACCGTCGGTTTCGAGGCGCCGGACCCGCCGATAACAAGCCGACGGCGACAGCCCCACCCGGTCGGCGAGTTCCGCGTTCGACATCCGCGCATCGCTCTGGAGTTCGTTGAGGATTGATCGATCGATTGAGTCCAAGTCCGACACTGGTCTGCCTCCTTGCGACGAGATAAACACTCAAACCTCGTAGAACATAAAATAACCGTTAGATTGAATCCAAACGGAGAGATTATTCGCATATAGGTCCATTACCCGCATCTTTTCAAGAATTATTCACCTCTATCGCGGATAAAATATCAACACAGCGATCGGCTTGCGGCGGAGGCACGAGATGCGCATTGGGATCCCGAAGGAAATCAAAAGCGAAGAACGACGGGTGGCGTTGACGCCGGGAGGCGCAGCCGACCTCGTCGGTCGCGGCCATCAAGTTCTCGTCGAGCGCGGCTGCGGTGACGGAGCGGGTTTCACCGATGAGGAGTACATCACCCATGGCGCGGCAATCGCGGATTCTGCCCAATCGGTGTTCGATCAGGCCGATCTGATCGTCAAGGTCAAAGAGCCCCAAGCTGAAGAACGAGCCCGCTTGAGCGAAGACCAGGTTCTCTTCACATACCTGCATCTGGCGGCAGATGCAGTCCAGACTGCCGAGCTGGTCGAACGGGGTGTCACGGCCATCGCCTACGAATCGGTTGTCGGTCCCAACGGCGGTCTGCCTTTGCTGGCCCCCATGTCGCAAGTCGCGGGGCGCATGTCGATTCAAGCCGGGGCGCACTGTTTGGAGTCATCGCAAGGGGGTCGAGGAGTGCTCCTCGGCGGCGTACCGGGCGTTGCTCCTGCCAGAGTGGTCATCCTCGGCGGAGGCGTGGTCGGCCGCAACGCGGTACAGATGGCTGTCGGCCTTGGTGCCGATGTCACGGTGATCGACCGAGATGTCTCCGTTTTGGAGGACTTGAACTCGCGCTTCGGCTCGGCCTTGCACACCCTTCATTCCAGCGGAGGCGCTCTGGAGGAGGCAGTCCTCGGGGCCGATCTGGTGATCGGCGCCGTCCTCGTGCGAGGGGCCCGAGCTCCGCATCTGGTCACAACTGAGATGGTCAAGCAGATGCGGCCCCGATCAGCTGTAGTGGACGTGGCCATCGACCAGGGTGGCTGTATCGAAACCTCCCGACCCACAACCCATGCCAATCCCACCTATCTGGCCTACGACGTGGTCCACTACTGCGTCGCCAACATGCCCGGAGCCGTACCCCGCACCTCGACGTTCGCGTTGGAGCACGCCACCCTCCCCTATATCGCCATGCTGGCCGACCTGGGACCGAGAGAGGCCATGCGGTCAAATCCCGGACTTCGAGCCGGGCTCTCGATATGCCAAGGGCAGGTCACCGAACCGGCGGTGGCGGAATCGCTCGGTCTCAGCTTCACTGCCCCGGAAGAGGTACTGGGACTTAGCCTCACCGCGGCCTGATCGAACTCGCTGCTAGATCAGTTCAGCCATCCGCTCTGCTACCGCGATCACATTCAAGTTCGTGTTGGCTCTCGGGGTCTCCGGCATGATTGACGCGTCGCACACCCGGAGCCCTTCGGTCCCCCAAATCCGGCCGTCGGGGCCGACCACCGCAGCCGGGTCATCGGCTGGACCCATCGCACAGGTGCCTGCGCCGTGGTAAAAGGCCACATGACGGGCGAAGACGTAGGCCAAGAGGTCGTCGCGGGTCAGTCGATCGGGTAGAAACAGCGGACCTCGGGCCACCCTTCGGTATGGGGTCGTCGCCAGTAGCTCCAAGCTCAGCTCTACCGCTTCCACCAACCGCTCAAGATCGGGCTTATGAGCCAGGAACGGATAGGTCATGGCTGGTGGATCAGCCGGATCAGTTGACACCGGGCGCACCGATCCTCGGGCCTCCACCTGTTGCAGAGCCGCGTTGAAGGCGAAGACGGTGTCCTGACCGCCAGCCTCAACCTGGCGTCGGGGACTGCTAGTGAGATCAATCCTCCCCACGGGGAACAACTGGAGATCGTTGGCGGGTCCCGTCGAGCTGGTGAACCGCAGCAGGGTCTGAATGGTCACATCTTCCGGAGTCACCATTTTCGGTTTGGGTTCTGTAAAAAGATAGATGGCAGGGTGATCGGAGAAGTTGGCCCCTACCCCGGGACGGTCGGCAACCACGTCGATTCCCAAACCAGCCAGCTCAGATGCCGGGCCAATCCCCGATCGCCACAGCAACATCGGCGACTGGACGACCCCAGCGGCCAGGATGACCTCCTGGGCAGGGATGGCTTCTGCCCGGCCGTCACAAACAGCGTCCACTCCAACGGCTCGGTTGCGGTTCCACCGCACCGTCAACGCCAGGCAGCCGCCCCTCACCTCAAGGTTGGGCCGTTTCCTGACCTGGGGGGTCAAGTAGACATCAGCAGCGGACACACGCTGCAACCCACGGCGATTACGAGGCAGCGGGCCGACGCCGTGGGAATTGGGAGCGTTGTGATCCGCGGTGTAGTCGAAGCCCGCTGTCTTGCACGACTCATAGAACGCGGCGTGGACTGGGAGCAGCTCAGCCTCTGGGGTACGCATGATGGGCAGCGGGCCGTCGCGGCCATGCCAGCGCTCCTCACCGTCGGGATCCGACTCCAGTCGTCGGAAACTGTCCAGCATCGCTTCCCACCGCCACTCGGGAAACCCCCAGGCGTCGAAGTCTGCGGGCATTGCCCGTATGGCGATACCGCCATTGACCGCAGAGCTGCCGCCGAGCACTCTTCCTCGGGGGTAGGGCTGAGTTCTGCCTCCGGGAAGACGCACCTCATCGCCCCAGTCATGATCCGGATGCGACGAGACCGTGATGTCGGCCAATTCAGGGGGCAAGCGGGCTCCGTGGTCCGGACCAGCTTCCAGCAGCAGCACCTGACGAGCCGGATCCTCCGACAAGCGAGCGGCCAAGACCGAACCCGCGGAGCCTCCTCCCACAATGACGGTGTCGACCATTATTGGGCGGCTTTGTTCGACTCCCGCTCGCCTCGGACGAAGGCCTCCCGAGCCTTGTCGCCCTCACCCATGAGGTTCAGCTCGTAGGTGAACCCCTGCTCGAAGCGATAGCTACGGTGCACGTCCACCGGATCGATCCCGTTGATCGACCACTTCGCCTTGCGGATCACTCCGGGCGGCTTGGACGCGATCACCCCGGCCAGCCTTCGGGCTTCGTCCATGAGCTCATCTCCCGGGACAACGCTAAGCACAGTCCCCCACCGCTGGAGATCTTCAGCCGCCACGGGCTCGCAGCTGTACATCATCCAGCGCATCACCTTCTCGGGAACCAGCCGAGCGGTGTGGGTGGCAGCACCTAGAGCCCCATTGTCCACCTCGGGCATGGAGAACTTCACTCCTTCTGCGGCCACTACCAAGTCGCAATTCCCCGCGAGGCCGATGCCCAACCCCAGACAAAAGTCCTGGACGGCGGCAATCACAGGGACCGCGCAGTCGTACACCGCCCCGAAGGCCTCATAGCAGGCATCTCCAGTGCCCAAGACCCCCTCAAAGCCCTCCATGGCCTGCATCTCTTTGATGTCCACCCCGGCATTGAATCCCCGGCCCACCGCGGTGAGGATGGCAACCCGCACGTTGGAGTCGTGCTTGTAGCCGCGGAAGATCTCGGCCAGTCGATAGGTGTCGGCGATGTTGAGGGCGTTCACGGGGGGATTGTCCATGGTGACGACCGCGATGCCTTGCTCATCGATCTCAGTGTGAATGGCCACTGTGCGCTCCTTTGCCTCTCGCCTGTCAGCGTAGGCTCGCCACGCCTCAGCTACTACCTTCTAGGCGAAGCAACTTCCCCAGAAAGCGAGTTCGACTTGCGCATCGGCTACCTGATCGACACCAACCACGGGTACTACGACCAGCCCCTGCCCGAACCGGACAATGCGGCCGAAGCCCTCGACGCCATGATCGAAGAAGGCATCCTGGCTGAGCAGTCCGGATTTCACTCTATTCAGGTACCCGACCGCCATGGCCGCACGGAGTCGTACTTCGGCTCTCCACTGAACCTGTTGATGATCTTGGCCCGAGAGACGAGTCGAGTGGCCATCGGGTCGTATTGCCTGGTCAATACCCTCTACCATCCCATGGAAATCGCCGAGCAGTGCGCCATCATCGACAACATCTCCCGGGGCCGGCTGTACATGACCTGGGGTCGGGGATTCCACGCCGGCTACTGGGGCCAATTCGGCGTTCCACCCGAGCGGATGCTGGGCCGCTACCTGGAGAACGTGGCCATCATTGACAAAGCATTGCAATCCAAAGGAGAGCGGTTCAGCTGGGAGGGTGATTTCTACCAGGTGAATGACGGCCTGCTCTCTCCCAACTCCTACCAACAGCCCCGGTTCCCGTTCTGGGGCGGCGGCCAGCTCCCCGCAGCTATCGAACGGTGCGGGGTCTACGCCGAATCGTGGACCTGTGACGACTTCCCCATCCTCAAGGAGACCTGGGATGTGCAGGCCGGCGCCTACCGGGCCAAAGCCATCGAAAACGGCAAAGAACCGTTCATCGTCTTGATGAGAAAGGCCTGGGTGGCCGACACCTTCGAAGAGGCCGCCGAGCAATACGGCACCCACTACGTACCCGAGATGAGGTTCTACTGCGAGCAAGGAATCCTGGCCCACCACCCCGAATTCGACTCTCCCGAGAAGATCACCACCGAATCGGCCCGCGAGCACATCGTGGTGGGCTCCCCCGCCCAGTGCCGAGAGCGCTTGGAGCAGTATTACGAAGAGTTGGGCGTGCAGTATTTCACCGTGCAGTTCCGCATGGTCACCGGCCCCTCGTTCGAGGCCACCCGGGAACAGATCCAACGCTTTGGAGAAGAGGTGGTGCAGCCCCTGCACCGCAAGTATCCCGCCCCCGACCATCCGGCCATCCCTGAAGCCTGTCGGTGGTGAACCGATGACCTCGATGACATTGACTCCAACCACCGACGAACTCGAATCCCTGGTGGGGAGACAGTTTCCCGGCGGAACCTACGCCGTGGAGCCGTGGCGAGTCTGGTTGACCAATGACGTCATCGGCGCGCCACAGCGAACCGACGGCGTCGCCCATCCCATGTTCTGCTACTACGCAGCCATGGCCGGTTTGGGCATCTCCATCGACGAGATGTTCACCCTCTGCTATGCGTCGGCCGACGATGGCCCAATGTTCGGCGAATGCGACATCCAACAGTTACGTCCCTTGGAGATCGGTGCCACCTACACCGTACGGGGAGAGATAACCAGCGCAGTCCGCAAGCAAGGGACGCGCACGGGGACCTTCGACATTGTGGCCTTTCAACTGGAAGTCATTGCCCCCGATGGCGAAGTGTCCTCCATTGTCTCCAACTCTTTCATCTTTCCTAGGAGGCCCCAGTGAGCACGGTCCCTGATCCATCAATAGGTGACGAGCTACCCCGTCTGGTCATCGAGGCAGTTGACGCCGAGAAGATGAAAACGATGGCCGCTTTGCTAGGCGACTCAAACCCCATCCACTGGGACGTTGCCACTGTGAGAGAACTGGGCATGGGCGACCAGCCGGTGAATCAAGGTCCCAACAATCTGGGGTACGTGATGAATATGTTGGGCGGATGGGCCGGAGGTGCCGAGCGCATCCAAGAGATCCGTGTGCGTTTTCTGGACAACGTCTTCGCTGGTGACTGCTTGGAGGCCGGTGGCACCGTCACCGCTATCGGCGATGATGGCGCCGTCGAGTGCGATGTCTGGCTGGCAAGAGACGGCACCCACCCGGTACTGGCTGGAACGGCCACTGTCTCGTTGGTTTGAGGGCAGGGACAAACGGGAGAGGAACTTCGAATTGGAGCGAAGGAAAATGCCGTTTTGAGTCCCATTATTAGTCCTATTACCAATGATAAAGAAAGATTGATGACCGCCATTGATCATGCCTATGGTTTGGCACGTAATGCTCACTCTTCATATAAGGAGCCCTCATGGCAGACCATGTCCACACTGATACGTGTTACGACCATCCGGAGCACACGCACGCCGACCACGCCGACCACTGCGGTCAGGCTGAGCACAATCACGCCGACCACTGCGACACACCTGAACACACCCACGCCGACCACGAAGACCACTGCAACGAGCCCGGGCACACGCACGCCGACCATGCCGACCACTGCGATGAGGCCGAGCACAGCCACGAAGACCACTGCGACACACCTGAGCACACCCACGCCGACCACGAAGACCACTGCGATATTCCGGTACACGTCCACACCGAAGAGTGCTGTACCGCTGCGGCATAGTGGATAAAACTGATCATGGTCATGGGCATGGGCACGACCATGCCCATGACGATGATTGCGGGCACGATCACGACCACCACGGGCACGACCACCACGGGCACGACCACCACGGGCACGACCACCACGGGCACGACCACCACGGGCACGACCACCACGGGCACG
>JAJDYE010000030.1 GCA_022822905.1 Acidimicrobiia bacterium
GTTCGCGTAGTTGCCCGAGCCCGACACGCTGTAGGTGAGCGTGACGTACCCGTCGGGGGTGTCGACGTCGTTCGTCGTACGGAGGAACTCACCGCGATTCTGGTTCCAGCGTGTGTGCGCGCCTGTGCCGTCCGCGTTGAAGGTGTAGGTCACCGAGTTCCCCGATTGCCACCTCAGCTTGGTCGGGTCGCTGCTGGTGATCGTGACGGTGACAACACCCGATGTCGGCGCTTCGGACAGCTTCACCCCGAAGCCGTAGCTGCCCGTGAAGTCCTCCCGGTACTCGGGCTCGAGGGCCGAAGGAACCACACGCGGCCCGGTCTCGGGCTCCAGCAGGCGGACCCTGTGCGAATGCGTCGTGACTGGGGAACAGGCCTCGCCCGCGCACACCCCGCCGTGCAGGCCCGTCGCCTCGAACGCGGTGCCGTCCAGCGTGCTGATCGCCAGGATCTCGTCGGCCGTGTTGCCGTCATCGCTCGCCGCGGCGACGATGACGCGGGCCATCCGGTCTGACGGGCCGGTGAACGTCACCCGCCCTTGCGTCCCGTCAGAAGAGTCGGCGTAGGCGATGCCCGTCGGGCTGCCCCCCAGCGACAGCGTGAAATGGGTGCCCAGCTCCGCGCCCTCGAACAGCAGCGGCACCGTCAACGACTCACCGGCCGCCAGAGCGCGGCCCAGCGTCACCAGCACCACCGCCGCGTCGCTCGTGCCCTCGATAGCCTCGTCGTTGTAGGCAGTCTCAAACGACACCGGCGTCGCCTCGTCGTCGTGGGTCACCGTCAGCGGCACGTCGGGCAGCGAGAAACCCGCGTAGACGCTCCCGTCGCTCACCTTCAGAACGCGGAAGCTGAGCGTGCCCGACAGCTCCCCGCCGGGCGTGTCCACGATGTTGTCCTGCGACACCAGGTTCACGACGTTGAACGGGTCCCCGTTCCTCTTCCGGGCGGTGGCGAGATCCGACAGGTCGTAGCCCGACGGCAGGCGCATGACGGTGCGCTCGCCGTCTGCCTTCCCCTTGCCCGTGTACAGTCCCGAGTTGACCCGGGCGATCGCCACATTCTTGTCGCCGCGAACCCGCGCCTGGGTGTCGACCTTGCCCACGATGTACACCGCCTCGGTGAGGGTGTGGGTACCGGTGATCTTGATGGTGTCGCGGTGGTCGCGGGCGTCGCCGTTGCGGGTCCTCTCCATCATCGTGGTCGACCCGGCCGTCACCGTCACCGACGCATTCGTGCCGTTCAGCGTGCTGTCGGCCGCCGGCGCCTTCTTGGTCACCTCCCACTCGCCCAGCACCGACCCGTCGGTACACATGCTCGTGCTGCACAGCTGCACCCCGAACGTCTCGTCGGCGCCGGTGTCTCTGAAGTTCTTGAGGGCAGTCAACTCGAAACTGATCCGCCCCGACTTGTCAGGCTTCACCTGCGTGCCCGCAGCATTGGCACTGCTGCTGGCCTCAAACACGACCCCCAACTGCGTGCCGCTCGGCGGATCAGGGTTGTATTCGTGGAAGATGAGGGCCTTCACTTCCCAATCGTGGCTCAGCGTGTAGGCACCGCCCCTTCGGAGCCGGAGGTAGTAGGCAGTGGCGTCGGGGACCTCGGAGATCACGAAATCGCGCCCATTGGGCTGCGTCAGACCTTCATTGGTGTAGTTGTAACCGTCGCTGGCGGTGATCTCGGTGCGATGCAGAACCGGCCCCGACGCCGAGGTCTGCGCCGAGGCCTCAGGCGGCCCCCCCGCCAACGGCAAGCCCACCGGCACCACCGCCAACACCGACGCCAACAGAACCAGCGCCAACCCCGCGCCCAGCCAACGCCTCACCCACCACCCCCCCCCCCCGGCCGGCCGGCCCCCCCCCCCCCCCCCCGAGAAATCAACCGCGCCGCAGGCGCGCCAACAGATTCAGAAAAACATCGAACCGCCATACCCGGCCCATTTTATGTGCATAGGCATGGGACTTCCATACATGAGCGACTCTGCGTTTCTCTCACAGCGCCCTGAGATTGGACGACGAGGATGCCCTGCTGCTCGCTCAGGCCGACCCCGACGGCGCCTGCGTCACCCCCATCACATCGCTGGGCCCCTGAGAAGTGCCCGCCCTGGAGTTCACATCAGCGGGTTCTCCATTAACAGATCTCACCGCCGAAGGAAGTTGAGGGCAAACGCGCTGCCAAAATACGACACTGGTATCCACACCCCATTGCCGTGACCCAGCACCCCCAGCCAAACTGCGGCCACCAATGTGCTCATTCCCAAGATAAAGGCAAACCAGTATCCACTCTCTTGGGCGCTGCCGTTCACTTCCTTCTACGCGGCCACGGGACCCTGAGTATTGCGGCCATCCCATCCAAGAATCCCTCAAAGAAACTCTTGGTTGCCGAGTTGGCAAATCCGGTATCTGACGCCGAAATGAATACGAACTCGTTTTGCGCCCTTCGGGACCTGCTCTGGATGCTGAGAACTGCATCCGACTCGGTCGTCTTGCTAGATGCCTCAACGATCTCAGCAGGCTGGTCGGTTCGGGTGATGTTATACTTGGCGTCAAGAGTGGTTGTGACCATTGGAACATCCTCCTTATTCGTTTGGTACCGATGCCACAACGGTGTTTTCGGACTCAATCAAATAAACGGGATCCCCGTCTGGATTCCTGAGTTCGTCAGCCTTGTAAACAGTCTTGACGATCAGTTTTACCCTGAGCACAGTACCATCGTCGAGCAGGTAGGTATTCCAGTGCTCGTTGTCAGGCCGGAACCCGATCTCATTGACTTGGTGAGAGTGGCCATCTGGTCCGGTGATCGTCTTTCTTCTAGGCATTCTTCTCGCCCGTTATCTCCTTCTCACAGCCTACCGCTGAGTCCTTCAAGGCACTGAGCGTAGCAAGAGAGAATGTCGTGCGCCTACCGCGGTATTTCTTGTACACACCGTGCCTGGCCCGCAGCGCACAAACGCAGAACTACCCCACCAGGCCCGAGACCAGCGGGCTGATGCCCACAATTGCCCGCCGCCGCAGCCTGAGAGGCACTCGTGTTGCAGAGGTGACCGGCCAGAGGGGAGATACTCAGACCAGCATGCGTCGTGTCGGTATGTTTAGAACCGTCGTATTGGTACAGTAGAAACCGTCGTTTTGGTACGATAGCGTTGTCCGGGATGGAACTGGAGGAGACCACCGCCTATCTGCCGCGCATCGTAGACGACGAACTCGACGTGTTGTGCGCCGAGTTGCCGGCCGTTGCATTGGAAGGCCCGCGCGCGGTCGGCAAGACCGAGACAGCGCTGCGCCGGGCGACCACTGTGCATCGCCTCGACAACGCCGCCGAACTCGATGTGGCTCGCGCTGATCCCTCGCGGCTCGCCAGCGGCGACCCGCTGGTGCTCATCGATGAGTGGCAACGGCTGCCGGCGTCGTGGGACGCAGTGCGCCGCGCCGTGGACGCAGACCCCTACACGCCCCGGTTCCTGCTCACCGGCTCCGCAGCACCAGAACAAGCGCCAACACACTCAGGCGCAGGCAGGATCGTCACGGTGCGCATGCGCCCCCTGTCGCTCGCCGAGCGCGGCCTGTGTACGCCCACTGTGAGCCTCGGCGGCCTCCTGAAAGGCAGCGGAGCGGCTTTGGAGGGCGCAAGCCCGCTGAGGCTGGAAGACTACGCCGAGCAGATCACCGGCTCGGGCCTCCCAGCGCTCATCGGCCGCTCCCCGCGATCGACTAGGGCCTTTCTAGACGGCTACGTGGACCGCATAGCCGAGCGCCATATCCACGATCAGGGCCGCACGGTGCGAAACCGCGCCGCCCTGCGACGCTGGATGGCCGCCTACGCCGCCGCCACGTCGACCACTGCTACATTCGAGAAGATCCGCGATGCCGCATCGCCAGGCGAGGCCGACAAGCCGACCAAAGCCACCACCATTGCCTACCGGGCGGCGCTGGAGGGACTCTGGGTGATCGAGGAAGTGCCTGCGTGGCTGCCCGTCCGCAACCACCTCCGCCGATTGGCCTCGGCACCGGCACACCAGCTCGCCGACCCGGCGCTCGCCGCCCGGCTGCTCGAAGTAGACGCCGACGCCCTGCTCGAAGGGCGCAGCAGCCACTGCGTTTCCCGGGAGGACAGCCTGCTCGGCGCTTTGTTCCAATCACTTGTCACCTTGTCGGCGCGCGTCTACGCACAGGCGAACGAGGCCAAGGTGTTCCACCTGCGCACCCAGGGCGGAGAGCACGAAGTAGACCTGATCGTCCAAGGTCCCGGCGGTCGCATCGTGGCCCTGGAAGTGAAACTCGCCCAGACAGTCTCCGACCGCGACACCCGCCACCTGCGATGGCTCGCCGAACGCATCGGACCCACCCTCGCCGACGCCGCTGTGATCACCACCGGACCCGAGGCATACCGGCGCCAAGACGGCATCGCCGTAATCCCCGCAGCACTGCTAACCGCCTGACACTCAACAAAACGAGCTCCGCACGAGTGCCCGCCGCCGCAGCCTGAGAGGCACTCGTGTTGCAGAAGTACCCGCCTTGGGGGTCACTCCAGCTTGGCCAGGTCCACATCCTGGCTGTCGATCAGCTGGGGCGCGCCGTCTGCGAACTCGACTATCAGGAATCGGCCGAACGTGGGATCGCCCACCTCGTTTAGCGCAAGCGGCCCCGACACGCCGTCGTAGTCGATGTCGACCCCGGCTTCGAGCAGCCCGGCGCACTCGCGGTAGTCGTGGCACTTCTGGCCGCCGCTGGTCACCGCCCCCACCTGCTCTATGATCGCCGGGCCGCTGGTGGTGCCCGCGGCAAGGGCGGCCAGCGCCAGCACCACCACGCAGTCATAGGCCTGGCCGCCGTAGATCACGTTGCCGTCGGCCAAGTCGATGAGGCGCTGGCTGAACTCGCTGCTGCCCCCTGCGGCGGCGGCCACCAGCCCGTCGATCACGTTGGGGTTGTCGGGGTCCACCGCCGCGGCCAGATTCACGTCGTAGAGACCGTCGGAGCTGTACATCGCGGTGGGGGGAATGCCCGCTTCCAGCAGCCCCCGCACAATCTGGGCCCCTTCGGCGAACGTAACCAGCACCACCGCGTCGGGCGACATGGCCTCGACCGCCTCGACCGTGGGGTCGTAGCTGCTGGCGTCTTCGTCATAGACGAACACCTCGGCATTGACCCCGAGCGCCTCCAAGTTCTCCTCCATGAGCTTTGACAGGGCGTTGCCCCAATCGTCGGCCCGGGCCGGTATGGCCACGTTGGTGGCGCCGTCGGCAGCCACGATTCCGGCCAGGATCAGCGACACCGCCTGGTCGGGCGGCACGGTGCGGAAGTAGTAGGCGGCATTGGCCTGGGTGGAGAACGACGGCGACGTGTTGGAAGGGGAGCATTGCGGGATCTGGGCGTCATAGAGCATCTGGATGAACGACTGCGACACCCCCGAGGCCGATGCGCCCACTATGACGTGCGCGCCCTCCCCCAGCAGGCGGCTCACCGCCTCAGGGGCCACATCGGGGTCGGTGGCGGAGTCTGCCGCCAGCAGGCGCACTCGGCCGCCGGCCTCCTGGATGTCGCCGATGGCCAGTTCCACCCCGATGATCATGGGCGACGATAGCGTGGACAGCATTCCGGTCTCGGGCAGGATGCGGCCAATCACCAACTCGAAGTCGCTAGCCGCGGTATGGGACAAATTCACGTCGTGGCTGGCGATTTCCGTCGGCTCGCCGTCGATGTACTCGAGGACCAGATACCGGCCGAAAGTGGGGTCGCCCACCTCGTTCAGCTCCAATGGGCCGGACACGCCTTCGTAGTCGATGTCGACGCCTTGGGAGATCAGCTCCGCGCACTGGGCGTAGCTGAAGCACTTCTGGCCCCCTCCGGTCACGTTTTGGACCTGGCCGATAATCGCCGTGCCGTCGGTGGTCCCTGCGGCCAAGGCCGCCAGCGCGAGCACCACCACGCAGTCGTAGGCCTGCCCTCCGTAGAGCACGCTGCCGTCTGTGAGCTCGCCCAGGCGGGCGTTGTACTCGGAAGCGCCGCCGATCGCGGTCAACACCATGCCGTCGATCACGTTGGGGTTGGACGGGTCGACCATCTCGGGAAGATCGAGGTCGAACAGCGCGTCGGTGGCGTATACAGCCGTAGGGGGCACGCCGGCCTCCAGAACACTCCTGATGATCTGCGCCCCTTCGGAAAAGGCCAGGATCACCACGGTGTCGGCCCCTATGGACAATGCCGCGGTCACTGTGGAGTCGAAGCTGGAGGCGTCCTCGTCGTAGGAGAAGATCTGGGAGCTCAGGCCTATGCCGTCGAAGCTCTCTTTGAGCAGCTCGGCCAGCGAATTTCCCCAATCATCCGCCCGGGCCACAATCGACACGTTCGTCGCCCCGCCCTCGGCCACCACATTGGCCAGCAGCGGAGCAACCCCCACATCCGGGGCCACCGTTCGGAAGTAGTAGCCGGCGTTGGCCTGAGTGGAGAACGAGGTGGACGTATTCGACGGCGCGCACTGCGGTATCTGGGCGTCGTACAGGGTCTGGATGAAAGACTGCGACACACCAGATGCCGATGCGCCCACGATGACATCGGCGCCCTCACCCAACAGGCGATTGACGGTTTCCGGCGCCACATCGGGATCGGTGGCGGAATCGCCGGTAAGCAGCCGGACGTTGCCCCCTGCTGCCCGGATGTCGTTCACCGCCAGTTCGACGCTGGCAATCAAGGGCACCCCGAAGAACGCCAGAGACCCGGTCTCGGGCATCACCGAGCCGATGACCAGCTCGAGGCCGGCCGAATCGACGGGCCGAGTATCGCCCTCCGAAACATCCGCGCCCTGCTCCGACTCGACGGGCTGACCGCCGCCGCCGCTGCCGCATGCCGCCGCCACCAGGGAAACCAGCACTGCGGCCCAGATCCAACGCACCGATCGCATGGTCGGAATTATCGCACTCGGCACTACTGAAGTCGGGACAGCAAGGCGCCGAGCGGAGCGACCATGCCGGTGTAGAAGGGGCCGAACTCGGCGTAGCGGGCCGATGCCTCGTCGTAGCGCATGGTGTACACCACCTCTTTGAGGTCGTCGGGGTGCTCGCAGAACAGGGTTACCCCCCACTCGTAGTCGTCGATGCCGGTGGAACCGGTGATGAGCTGCAACACCCGCCCGGCGAAAGTGCGGCCGGTGGCACCATGCTCGTACATCAGATCTTTGCGGCGCTCGAAGGACAGCTCGTACCAGTTCTGGTCGGGGTTGCGGCGCTTGGACATGGGATAGAAGCACCATGCCGGCTTCCCCTCGGGCGGGAGCTGCGGGTACAGCCGGGCCTGCTGGGTCTCTTGGGGAAGCCCTGCCGCGTACTCCGACAGCTCGGTGAGCGACACATAGGAGTCTGCGATGTCGAGCCCGCCCTGGCGCAGCCTGGTCTGGAGGTCCCGCAGGCGCCAAAGGTCGGCGTGCAGAGCCATGAACGCGATGTCGGCCTTGTGGCCCAGCACGGCCACCGTGACCACCTGGACGCCTTGGGCTTCAGCATCTCTGACCGCAGCGGTGATGGCTTCGGGCGCCGCCGCCGGGCCGAGCTTTGCGAACAAGTGGAGCACGCCGATCCCGATCGACGGCTCAACCGGTGAGGCGCTATCGGCTGAATGGTCGCTCATCGGGAGCTGAGCCTCCTACTGGGGCACATCGATGTCTTGGATTCTGATCACTTGGAAGGCGCCGTCGCGCACTTGGGCAACGCCGAAACGGCCCACCGAGATGTCGCCAACCTCATCGAGGTCCAGCGGTCCCGACACTCCGTCATAGTCAATGTCTACTCCTTGTGCCATCAGAGCGGCGCACTCGCCGTAATCGAAGCACTTCGTGCCATAGCGGGTAACGTTCTGCACTTCGGCGAGAATGTCTGGGCCTTCCGTGGTGCCTGCGGCCAGCGAGGCCAGGGCCAGCACAACGACGCAGTCGTATGCCTGGCCGCCGAAGACCACGTTCCCGCCGACGAGTTCCGACAGCCTCTCGTTGAACTCGATGCTGCCCGAGGCGGCATACACCGTGAACCCGTCGAGCAGCTCCGGATTGCCCGGGCTCACAATCGACGGGAGCTCCACATCGAACATGCCCGCACCGCCGTGCATCGCGCTGGGCGGCACGCCGGCCTCCAGCAGACTCCGCACAATCTGCGCTCCCTCCGCGAACGCGAGGATGACGACGGTATCGGCCCCCATAGAGCGCACCGACTCTGCGATGTCCTGGAAGTTGACCGCATCCTGGGAGAAAACCACCACTTCGGAGGCCACGTTCAGCTCTTCCAGGCTTTCGGCCAGCAGTTCCGACAGCGACTGCCCCCAGTCATCGCCCCGCGCCAAAATGGCCACATTCGTCCCGCCACCGCGTGCGATGTTGTCGGCTATGACCGGAGCGTCGGCTCGGGTGGTCGTGACCGTGCGGAAGAAGAACTCGGCGTTCTGCTGAGTGCTGAAGGCCGCCGACGTGTTCGACGCCGCACACTGGGCGACCTGGGATTCATAGAGGGTTTGAATTATCCCCTGGGACACTCCCGAGGCCGCTGCCCCGATGATTGCATCGGCACCCTCGCCCAGCAACCGGTTGACCGTTTCTATGGCGATATCGGGATCGGTACCGGAGTCACCGGCCAGAACCTCTACTCGGCCACCGGCGGCCCGCACGTCTTCCACCCCGAGACGCACGCCGGTGCTCTCGGGCGGGTACAGGAAGCTGAGCGATCCTGTTTCCGGCAGCACCACACCGATCACCAGTTCAGGGGCGTCGGCCAAGAAATCCGCTGCCCCATCAGACTGCGGCGCCTCTTGCGGCTCAGGCGGGGAGCGCTCCTCGCTCGAGCGGTCAGAACTGCCGCAGGCCGAGGTGATCAGCCCCGCAGCCAGGAGGAGGGCGACAGCTCCGACGAGCCGTCGTTGCATAACCCCCACCCGCAAATGATCAGTCGCCGAAACCGTTCACCAGCACGGCGAAATGGCGGCTGGTGGCGTCGTGGCGCTTGCCGACCACCGCCTGGTACGCCTCCGACTCCCACACCTCGCGGGCCTTCTCCTTGGAGTCGAACTTGAGCACCACCGTCTGGTGGCCGGCGGTGTCGCCCTCGACCACCTCCGACTCGGTGTCGAAGGCAACCAGCTCAGCGCCGTCGCCGATGCCCAGGGCGCCGGCCGCGCCCTGCATGTACTCCCCATAGAGCTCGGGGTTGTCCACCTGATAGTTGACGATTATGTAAGCAGCCATGGCCCACTTCTAGCAGACCGATTCAGCCCCGGACGAAGAGGCCGGTTCATCCCCGCACAAAAATGAACGCCCCGCCGGGATGGCCGCCGCCGGTGCTCACCACCGCCACCTCGGCGTTGTCCACCTGCCGGCCCCCGCCGTGGCCCCGGAGCTGGGTCACCGCCTCGTGCAGGAACCCGTAGCCGTGCAGCCGGCCAGCCGAGAGCTGGCCCCCGTGGGGGTTGAGGGGAATCTCCCCGTCGCGGGCGATGCGGGTGCCGCCCTCCACGAACGCGGCACCCTCGCCCTTGCCGCAGAACCCCAGGCCCTCCAGCCACGACAGGGCGTTGAAGCTGAACCCGTCGTAGAGCAGGGCCACGTCCACGTCGGCCGGCTTCAAGTCGGTGCGGCTCCACAGATGGGCCGAGGGGCCGTCCACCATGGGCTCGTGCAAAAGCGTTCCTTGGTCCCACGACATCCGCTCGCGCATCTGGGTGCCCACCGCTTCCACCAGCACCGGCCGGTGGGGGCCGTCGGCCGCGGCGTCCACCGCCGACACCACCAGGGCGGTGGAACCGTCGCAGGGCACGTCGCAGTCGAACAAGCCGAACGGGGTGGTGATCATGCGGGCGTCCAGGTAGTCGTCGATGGTCATGGGCTCCTGGTAGACGGCCACCGGATTGTGGGCCGCGCCGGCCCGCTCGGTCACCGGGATCCACCCCAGCTGCTCCCGGGTGGCGCCGTAGCGGTGGAAGTAGTGGCTGGCCATCAGCGCGATCCAGTTGCCCGCCGACATGGCCCCGTAGGGCAGCCGCCACTCCATCTCGCCCGAGATGCGGGATCCGCCCCCCACGCCGGTGTTCTGGCGGTTCCCCCAGGCGATCGACGTGGTCTCCCACACGGTGCGAAAGCACAGCACATGGCGGCACAGCCCCGCCGCCACCGCCAGCATGGCGTTTACCACCGCGCCGCTCTGGCCGGGGGTCTCCATGGTGCCGCAGAACCAGGTGGGGGCGATTCCCAGGGCGTCGGCCACGGGGTATATCCCCCCCTCGGAGTGGCCGCCGTCTTTGGCGCCGCCGCCGGGATAGGTGGACAGCCCGTCGATGTCGCCCATGGTGAGCCCGGCGTCGGCCACTGCTGCTTGGCAGGCCTCCACTGCTAGGCCCATGGGGTCGCGGCCCAGCCGCCGACCCACCTCTGAGAGCCCGATACCGGAGATGGCCACCTTCGACTCAAACTTGTCGGAAACAGGCATGGCCCGCACCGGGGCCGGTGCGGGCTCGGGGTACTCGCCGGCCTCAACCGCCGGCTCGCCCGTGGGGGCGAATACCGGCAGCCACACGTCTTTGTGCTGCTCGAATCGCACCGACACTGGCAGGCCGATCACCACGTCTTCGGGCTCGGCGTCCACGATGAGGGTGGTGAGTCGCACCAAGGGGTCCTCCTCGATGGCCACCAACCCGATCACATAGGGAACCTCCATGTCGGGCAGCCACGGCTGGTAGTTGACGGTGACGCCCACCACTGTGGCCCGCCCCGACACCTCCCTGATCTCGGGCGCCTCCCCGCTTTCCAAGCAAACCACCCCGGGGGGATGGAGGTAGCGGTCGCAGGCTGCACAGTACTGGAAGCGCAGCACGCCGTCGGCCCCTGCGGTCCAGAAGAACTCGTTCTCTGGCGTGAGCTTGGGCAGGGGGCGCATGCCCAGGATTCTTACCCAGGCGGGGAGTAGAAGTTGAGTTGGCCGTCGCGGACGAAGCCGGCCAGGCCCAAACCGGCCGCCGCCGCCGTCTCCACCGCCAGAGCAGAGGGGGCGCTCACCGCCACCAGCACCCCAAAGCCAGCCGCCCACGCCTTCTGCACCATCTCGAACGACGCCCGGCCGCTCACGAACAGGCCTTGACCGGAGGCGGGCAGGTCGCCGTCGAGCAGCATCCGGCCCACCACCTTGTCCACCGCGTTGTGGCGGCCGATGTCCTCTCGCACCAGGGTGGGCTGGCCATCGACCGTGAAAGCGGCCGCGGCGTGGACTCCCCCGGTGGCGCCGAACAGGTCTTGAAAGGCCCGAACCCGTTCGGGGACTTCAGCCAAGACATCGGTGGATATGGGCGTTTCGCTGGGCGGCAGCGGGCTCAGCCGTTCCCGGAGCAACTCAATGCTCTCCGCCCCGCACAGCCCGCAAGACGAGGTGGTGAGCCCCAGACGAGGGGTGGCAGGGGGGGCGCCGTCGGTCTCCACTGTCACCAGGTTGAACTCGGTGTCGGCGGCCGGCTCGGTGGCGCAGTAGCGGATGGAGGTCACCGAGGCTTTGCCCAGGAGCCCCTCGGTGAAACAGAACCCGGCGGCCAACTCGAAGTCGTGCCCTGGGGTACGCATGGTGGTGGTGACGGTCACGCTGTCGAGTTGGACAGTGAGCGGTTCCTCCACCACCAGCTCGTCGGGGCGCCGGTGCTCCTCGGACCCATCCCAATGGCGCACCAGCACCCGCTCGGAGCGCCCCCGGGTCATGACAGCCGATACATCTCAGAAACTACGTGGTGCTGGAGCTCCAGCCCCATGGCCGCCATGGCCACCGAGGAGTACAGCACCTCGCCTTCCACCCAGAAGCGTCGCTCGGTGGCAGTCACCGGCTTGGCGGAGCCGGTGCCCAGCACTGCATTGGACGCCAGCTGGATGCTCTTATCCTCGACTGTTCCTTCCAACAGCTCGGCGATGCCCGACGGCTGCACCAGAACCAACTCGACTCGTCCGCCTTCTTGGGGACGCAGATACCCGGCCTCAGCGTGCAGGGGAAGCCCGGAGCCGGCGTCTTTGGTCTTCTGCGTATAGCCCACAAAAGGCTTGCCCGCGTGGGTGAAGGAAACCTCCTCGGCATAGGAGAAATCCTCGATGGTGGGATACACCCCCGTGCCGGTGCCCTGCCACGTTCCCAACAGGAACGCCAGCGGCGCGCACACCGGATGAAGCTCGGCCATACAACGACGTTACCGCCGTTGCCTGTGTTCCTGGGCTTAGAAGTCCATGTCGGGCATGCCGCCAGGCATCCCGCCGTTCTCATCGGGCTTGTCGGCTACAACGGCCTCAGTGGTCAAGAACAGACCGGCGATGGAGCCGGCGTTCTGGAGCGCCGAGCGGGTGACCTTGGCCGCATCGATGATCCCGGCCGTGAGCAGGTCTTCGTACTCGCCGGTGGCCGCGTTCAGCCCGGAGTTGCCCTCCAGATTGCGGACCCGCTCTACGATCACGCCGCCCTCTAGGCCGGCATTGACCGCGATCTGGGCCAGCGGGCCTTCCAGAGCCTTGGCCACGATGCGAGCCCCGGTGGCCTCATCGTCGGCCGACAGGCTGTCGGCTGCGCTGTGTACCGCGTCTTGGGCCCGCAGCAGGGTGACTCCCCCGCCGGCAACCACGCCCTCTTCGATAGCCGCCTTGGTGGTGCTCACCGCGTCCTCGATGCGGTGCTTCTTCTCCTTGAGCTCCACCTCGGTGGCGGCGCCCACCTTGAGCACGGCCACACCGCCCGACAGCTTGGCCAGGCGCTCTTGCAGCTTCTCCCGGTCGTAGTCGGAGTCGGTGTTGTCGATCTCGCCCTTGATCTGGGAGATCCGGCCCTCCACATCGCTGCGGTCGCCAGCACCCTCCACGATCGTGGTCTCGTCCTTGGTGATGACGATCTTGCGGGCCCGGCCCAGCAGGTCGAGCGTGGTGTTCTCCAGCTTGAGGCCCACCTCTTCGCTGATCACCTGGCCGGCGGTCAAGATGGCCATGTCTTGGAGCATGGCCTTGCGGCGGTCGCCGAAGCCGGGGGCCTTCACCGCGGTGGAGTTGAAGGTGCCCCGGATCTTGTTCACCACCAGGGTGGCCAGGGCCTCGCCCTCCACATCCTCAGCGATGATCAACAGCGGCTTGCCCGCCTGCATCACCTTCTCCAGCACCGGCACGATGTCGCGCACGGCAGTGATCTTCGAGCCCACGAACAGGATGTAGGGCTCGTCCAGCACGGCTTCCATCCGCTCGGCGTCGGTCACGAAGTAGGGGGAGATGTAGCCCTTGTCGAAGCGCATGCCCTCGGTGAAGTCCAGCTCGAGGCCGAAGGTCTGCGACTCCTCCACGGTGACCACGCCGTCTTTGCCCACCTTGTCGATGGCCTCGGAGATCAGCTCGCCGATCTCTGGGTCGGCGGCGGAGATGGCGGCCACGTTTGAGATCTGGCCCTTGTCGGAGGACACGTCCACCGACTGCGAGTGGATGGCCTCGACTGCGGCCTCCACCCCGGCCTCGATGCCCTTCTTGATGGACATGGGGTTGGCCCCGGCGGCCACGTTCCGCAGCCCCTCGCGCACCATCGACCAGGCCAGCACAGTGGCGGTGGTGGTTCCGTCGCCGGCCACGTCATCGGTCTTCTTGGCCACCTCTTTGACCAGCTCAGCGCCGATCTTCTCGTAGGGATCCTCCAACTCGATCTCCTTGGCGATGGACACGCCGTCGTTGGTGATCGTGGGAGCGCCCCACTTCTTCTCCAGAACCACGTTGCGGCCCTTGGGGCCGAGCGTGACCCGCACGGCGTCGGCCAGCTGGTTCATTCCCGACTCCAGCGCACGCCGGGCCTGCTCATCAAATGAGATGATCTTGGGCATCCTCGAACACTCCCTCTTGTACCATCGGCTTCCCGCCGAGTTTTAGCACTCTCGGTATGAGACTGCTAAAGGTTACCGAGGGGGGCGCGAAACGCCAAACTCTGAGTAGTGAGAAATCAGCCGCCAGCCACCGCGGGCACGATGGCAACCGTCTGGCCGTCCGGCACGGAGGTGGCCAGACCATCGGCGAAACGCACGTCGTCATCGTCTACGAAAACGTTGACGTATCGGTGCAAGCCACCCCCCTCGTCAATGAGGCGGTCCTTGAAACCGGGGTGGGTGGCGTCCAGCGATACGATCACATCGCGGACGGTCCCGCCCTCTACGGTGACCTCGCTGGCCCCTCCGGCCAGGGGACGAAGGGTGGTCGGTATCCGGACGGTCACGCTCATGGGCCATGATGCTATTCGGATGCAGCCTAGGAAACGACTCGTGAATCCGGAGTCAGTGTGACCGGGCGGCGGAGATTCGCCGCGGGGGAGTTCACGGCTGCCGACCTCGTCGAACAGAAAGGGGCGACGACAGTGTCGGTCTGTCTGCCCGCCCGCAACGAGGAGGCCACGGTGGGCGCCATCGTGGAAGTGGTCCGCAACGAGCTCATGGACAAGCTGGGCTTGGTGGACGAGGTGATCGTGATGGACGACCACTCCACCGACCGCACCGCCGCGGTGGCCAAGGACGCGGGAGCCACGGTGGTGGCTTGCTCTGACGTGCTCGACCACTTGGGCAACCAGCCCGGCAAGGGCGAGGCGCTGTGGAAGTCCCTCTACGTATCCACTGGCGACATCGTGGTGTGGTGCGACAGCGACGTGGCCAACTTCGGCTCCCATTTCATTTCTGGCCTGCTGGGGCCATTGCTCATCGACAACGCCATCGGATACTGCAAAGGCTTCTACCACCGCCCGGTGGGGGCCGACCAGCGGGGCGGGGGACGCACCACCGAGCTGGTGGCCCGGCCGCTCATCGCACTGCTGTTCCCGGAACTCGTCGACATCATCCAGCCTCTGGCCGGGGAGTATGCCGGGAGGAGGGAGATTCTGGAGCGGGTGCCGTTCGTCCAGGGGTATGGGGTGGAGATGGGGCTGCTCATCGACGTTTGCCGGTTGGCGGGCTACGACGCCATCGCCCAGGTTGATCTGGGCACCCGCGTCCACCGCAATCGGCCCCTGCACGAGCTGTCGTCCCAAGCCACCGAGGTCATGCAGGTGGCCCTGCACCGGGCCGACCGCACCTTGGTGAATACTGCGATCACGCTGCGTCGCCCTGGATTCGGCGACACTGAGATCACCATGCAGGAGCGCCCTCCCCTCGTAGAGGTCACCGGCTACTTCCGCCAGGCGCGCTGACCGCCCTGCTCGGCTACGAGCCCAAGTGCTCCAGAACCACCCTGCCCACCAACCCGACCGTGTCGGACATGGCCTGGTCGGCGCCGAACCGCTCGCTGAGGCTGACGAGCTCTCCACAGGCCGGGGCGGCTTCCCCGTCTACCCGTCCGACGATGGTCAGCACCGGCACCCCCGCAGCCGCCGCCATCTCGCCCACCCCGCCCACCACCTTCCCCTGAAGCGATGTGGCGTCCAGGGCGCCCTCGCCGGTGACCACCAAGTCGGCCTGCTCGATGCGGTCGTAGAGGTCGACCTCTTCGGCCAACAGCTCAAAGCCGTTGCACAGCTCGGCGCCCACGCACGCCAAGCCTCCGGCCAAACCGCCCGCCGCCCCCGAGCCTTCCAGATTGCCCACTTCGACGCCGTAAGTCTCTGCATATACCTGGCTGAGCCGCTCCAGGCGCCGGCGCAGCAGCTCCACCTGAGATGCACTGGCCCCCTTCTGGGGCCCGAACAGCTCCGCGGCATCGGTGAAGCGGGTTCTCACGTCACACGCCACGGCCAGGTCCACTCCCTTCAGCCGTTGCGTCGGGTACAGCGCTCGCAGCGCGCCCAAGCCTCCATCTGTGGTGGCCGAACCCCCCACGCCCACCAGCACCCGCCGGGCGCCGCGCTCCAACGCAGCCTCTATGAGCTCCCCGGTTCCATAGGTGGTGGCCCCCAAGGGATCGTTCCCCTCGGCCCCGCCCACCAAGGCCAGCCCAGACGCCTGGGCCATCTCGATCACCGCGGTATGGCGATGGAGGCGCCACGAGGCCTCCACCGAATCGCCCAAGGGGCCCGTCACGGTGGTGGCCCGGTTGGCCCCGCCCACAACCTCCAGTGTGCCTTCGCCTCCGTCGGCCATCGGAGCGGCATCGGCAGTGGCCCCCGACTGCTCGGCAGCCTGGACAACTGCCCGGGCAACTTGGGCGGCAGTGGCCGTCCCCCGGAATTTGTCGGGGGCGGCAACGATGTGCATTCGGCCCGCTAGCCGGGGCGCTGGGCGAGGCTGTCGGGTCCGATCAGAACCAGGACGTAGGCGTTGCCCAGAGATTCGAGAGTGAGGCCTCCGGGGGGAGGATCGGGCATCGGCCACAGCGGCTTCTCAGGCTCCCCCAGCAGCCGGGCGATGCACTGGGCGTCCACCTCGTGCCCGGCCCGGTAGTAGAAGGCCGAGCCCGTTTGGGGACTGGCATTGTGCGGGCGCAGGGTCACGTAGTTGGCCGCATTCAACTCGCCCGAGAGCCGACCGGCGGCTCCCAACACGTCGGTCCCGTTGGCCACCAAGACGCCGATGGTGGACGGATCGCGGCACTCGAGCTCCTCATCGGGCGCCGGAGCGGGGGGCTGGGTCACCGCTGGGGCCGGCTCGGTGGCGGACACTTCGGTGGCCTCCGGCGCCGGTGCGGGCGTGGGGGCCGCTTCGCCATCCTCCGACGGGGTCTCGACCGGTTCTGGAATCTCCTCTGCCTCCATCGTCGCCGTAGGGGTGGGCTGGGCCGCTGCCGGCTCGGAGTCGTCTTCGTCATCGAGGCCGCGGGCCAGCACGAAGGCGCCTGCGGCAATCAGGGCAAGAACCAGCACAACCCCCTTGAGGGCCATCTGATTGTTGGGGGCTCGATTCGACTCCATAGTGCCTCTGGCTCCGGACTGTTACGGCGACGGTTGGCGGCCAACCGAGGGCTGGCCGAACTTCGACCGTCTGCGGCGATCGCGCAATCGCCGCAGACGCCGTACGACCATGGGGTCGTACGCCATTGCATCTGCCTCTTCCAATAGTTCGTTCAGCAGCTGGTAGTACCGGGTTGTGGAAAGCTCGAAGCGCTCGCGAATCGCAGCCTCCTTCGACCCGGTCTCCTGCCACCAGGTGCGCTCAAAATCCAAGATCGCCCGATCTCTTCTCGTGAGAGCCATTCCACAAGCGTTACCCACCACTAGGCGCTATTCAAGCACCCTCCCCAAACCGCACCCCTTATGCTCTTGAATGGAGCTCCGAGGAGCCTCCCAATTCAACGCCCGAGTAGCTTTCCCAAGCTCTCGGCAACTCAACGCCCGAGTAGCTCAGTCGGCAGAGCAGCTGTCTTGTAAACAGCAGGTCGCAGGTTCGATTCCTGTCTCGGGCTCGGCGTGAATCCCTCCACCGGCGGAGATGGCTAACCTCGCGGCAGTCATTGGAGGGGATTCGCCATGGCCGACGAGCCAGCCTGGTCGATCGGGATAGAGGAGGAGTACCTCCTTGTTGAGCAGGAGAGCGGGGAGCTCATCACCGAGCAGCCGGCCGGGATCCTGGAATCGGTGACCAACCTGCACCACGGTCTCGTCGCCAGGGAGCTGTTCAGCTCGCAGCTCGAGATCGGCACCGGCATCTGCACCGACTTCAAGCATCTGCGGGCCGACATCGGACTCCTGCGCCTTGCGGTCACCGAGGCCGCGGCCGAATACGGGCTGGCGCCCATCGCGGCCTCTTCCCACCCGTTCGCTCGCCCGCACGAGCAGAGGGTTACCGAAGGAGAGCGCTATCGGGCTTTGGCTGATGATCTCCAGGGCGTGTCCCGCGGGCTGGTCATCTCCGGCCTGCACGTTCACGTCGGCATCGAAGACCCCGACCTGCGGATAGACCTGATGAACCAGGTCTCCTACTTCCTGCCCCACCTGCTGGCCCTTTCCACCTCATCGCCGTTCTGGGAGGGCCGCAACACCGGCCTCAAGAGCTACCGCATGGCGGTGTTCCGGTCGCTGCCCCGCACGGGGCTGCCGGAGAAGTTCGACTCGTGGGCCGAGTACCGGCGCCACGTGGACGTGCTGGTGCAGGCCGGGGTCATCGAGGACTCCACCAAGGTGTGGTGGGACATCCGCCCGTCGGAGCGCTACCCCACTCTGGAGATGCGGGTCACCGACCTGCCCACGAGGATGGAGGACACGGTTGCCGTCGCCGCCATGTACGTCTGTTTGCTGCGGATGCTGTGGAGGCTCAAGCTGGAGAATCGCCGGTGGCGCAGCTACGCCAACTTCCTCGTGGCGGAGAACCTGTGGCGGGCCGAGCGCTACGGAATCACCGACCGCCTCATCGACTTCGGCAAAGGCGAGATGGTGCCGGTGCCCGACCTGGGGGAGGAGATGATCGAATTGGTCAGGCCCGACGCCGAAGCCCTCGACTGCGTGTCGCAAATCGAGCACACCCGCACCATCTGCGAGCGGGGCACTTCAGCCGACCGCCAGGTGGCCGTCTACCGCGAGGCAATAGGGAACGGCGCCACCAACGAAGAAGCGCTCCACGCCGTCGTTCAAACCCTCATCGCCGACACCATCGCCCCACCCCAGACCTAGCAGCCGGGCTGCCGTAAGCACACAGGCCGCAACCCCGTCTACAACAAGACACTTCAAGGATGACGACCTCAGGTATCGATGGACCGCAGCAGCGCTAATGGCGCTGACCGCAATACAGATGGTGCATCTATGACCTGACCAGGCGGTCGTATTCGCTGTGGGTGCCTATCCATACCCAGAGGAAGTCTCCGCCATCGTCAACGGCAAGAGCTCTATGCCCAGCGCCTACTCGCACTGACCAGTACTTACCCACCTTCTTGAAGCGCAAGGATGGGTGACCCGGATTCTCGGCCAGCAGGCGAAAGTTCCTTTTGGCGATTTTCTGGGCTGACTCTGGAAGTCGCTCGAAGTGCATCCAGAAACGGGGCGTTGTCCGATGCACTTAGAGCTCCTGAAGTGCGCCGTCCTCCTTGGCCTCGAGGGCCTCAGCAATCAAGAAATCCAATGCCCCCTCATCTGAATCGGCTTGGATCTGCTCGTCCCACTTTTGCCAGTCCAAGTCGCTGATCCAATCCCTCAGCTGCGCAAACTCGCCCTCGGGAAGAACAAGGATCGCCCGCTGAATCTCTGCGATTGCCGACACTGCATCATCGCCACGGGATCCCGTGCGCCTAGTCTCGCTCATCGTCACCTTGATGCTCCTATACCCCTCAAGACCAATAGGTCGTGATATGGAAAGGGAGCCCTTTGAAGCCAACTCCGACTGCGACCCAACCCTAACGGCAACCGCATCCGGTCACAACACCCCAGCCCTAACAGTCAGCTGGCTGATTGGTACATGATGAGTTGGGTGGGCACTAGCTGTTGTTCGACCGGGTCGACGGTGAGGGCTAGTCCCTCGAGGGTGTAGGCGCCAAGCAACGCCGGGCCGTTGTCTTCACCGAAGACAACGAGGGTCATCTCGCTCTCTTCTTCCACGGTCACCCATGCTCGTCCGTATTCCATGATCGCCCGTCGGCCGTCGGCCAAAAGGAATCGGCGCTGGCCAATGGGCTCTACTCCCATCTCGCGTAGCAGCCGACCGGGCAGGGTGGTGTAGGCAGCGCCGGTGTCCACGATCGCCTCGATCTCCTTGGACTCCCCGCCGTCCATGCTGGCAACCTGAATCGGCAGAGCAAAAGTTCCCATACGGTGACGCTACATAAAGTCTCAGAAATTGTCAATCACTAAAAAGACATCACATTGGTTGATATTCATGAACTTTAGGCGCTCTGGCGGTGGCGGGCTACTTCGAAGGTGCCTATGGCTACGGCGGCAGCGGCGTTCAGGGAGCTGAGGTGGCCCGACAGGGGGATGGCGGCTACTACGTCGCAGCGCTGGCGGGCGAGGCGGGACAGGCCTCGGCCTTCGCTGCCCACCACCAGGGCCACGGCTTCGGCTGCCACGCTTATCTCGTACACCGATGTGGGGGCGGCCACGTCTAGGCCCACCGTCCATACGCCGAGCTCTCCCAGGCGGGCCAGGGCGTTGGGGATGCCGGGCACCACCGCCATGGGCACGTGCTCGATGGCTCCCGCCGCTGCCTTGGCCGCGGCGGGGGTGATGTGGGCGGATCGGTGGCGCCCCAGCACCGCGCCGGTTACTCCGGCGCATTCGGCGGTGCGCAGGGCGGCCCCTACATTTCCCGGATCGGTAACCCCGTCGAGCACCAGCAAGAACGGGGAGCGGCCGTCGGGGGGACGGGCCAGCTCCTCCAGGTCGTGCTCAACCAAGGGTGCCGCCCGGGCGATCACTCCTTGGGGGGCCTCGGTGTTGGCCATCGACTCGAACTTGGACCGGGCCACCTCTTTGACGGGCACCCGCAGCTCGGCGGCCAACTCCAGCACTTGGGCTAGAGCGCCGGTGGGGTTCTGCCCCGCGGCCACTACCACCTCTCGCACCGGACGGGTGCCTGCCAGCAGAAGCTCTCGCACTGCTTGGCGGCCCTCCACCCGGTCGCCACCCAAGCCGGCCTGTTGACGGCGGCTGCGCTGATGGTCGCCTGGGGGCCGGCCCTTGCCCTGGCCTTTGTTGTCACCCCTGTTGGGGCCCCCGCCCCGGCCTCGCCGGTTGCCGCCTCTCGGACCCTGTGCGCTCACTGGCGTTCGATCAGCGCCACCGCCCAGCAGGCCAGGCCCTCGCCGCGTCCCAGCGCCCCTATCGCCTCGGCCCGCTTGCCCTTCACCGTCACCGGGGCCCCGACCACGTCGCTGAGCCGGGTTTGCATCTCATCCCGCCGGGGGGCGATCCGGGGGGACTCGGCCACCACCGTGCAGTCGGCGTTCACCACCCGCCAACCGGCGTCGGCCAGCCGAGCCACCGCATCGGCCAGCAATCCAAGGCTGTCGGCGCCGGCCCACTTGTCGTCGGTGTCGGGGAACAGCACACCAATGTCGCCCAAGCCAGCAGCGCCCAACAGGGCGTCGGTCACCGCATGGGCCACCGCATCGCCGTCGCTGTGGCCCACCAGGCCCGGCGCTCCCTCAAACTCGACACCACCCAACTTCAAGGGGCGGTCGGGGTCGTCGCTGAACCGGTGGGTGTCGAACCCGTGTCCGACCCGAATCTCCCCGCTCATGTCGCCAACCATGCCTCAGCGGCGGCCAAGTCGTCGGGATGGGTGATCTTGATGTTGCGGGAATGCCCTTCCACCGCGACCACGGAATAGCCGGCCGCCTCCACCAAGCTGGCATCGTCGGTGGCATCGGCGGCATCGGCGTGGGCCGCCCGCAACAGCTCGGCCCGGAAGGCCTGCGGGGTCTGCACGGCTTGCAGGGTGCTGCGATCCACCACTCCCCCGTCCACCCTGCGAATGGTATCGGTTACCGGCACCACCGGCACCGCACCGGCGGCACCTGATCGCACCTCGTCGATGACTCTTTGGTACACATCGGCGCCAGCTAGCGGGCGGGCCGCGTCGTGGACGCAGACAATGGCCGCGTCGTAGGGCACCGCGGCCAACCCGTTGCGAACCGAGGCGGCGCGGCTCGCCCCACCGGCCACCACCGTGGTGGCGGCCAACCGGGCTGATTCGGCGCTCACGTCATCGGCGGGAACCACCACGACCACCCCGTCGCTCACCTGGGCGGCCACAGCCACGCTGCGGTCCACCACTCGGGCGCCGGCCAGTTCCAGGTACTGCTTGGCGCCGCCGAAGCGGGTGCCCGAGCCGGCGGCCACGATCACCGTCCAAACCGAGAGCCGGTCCGTCATCACCGCCGGGCCTCTACTCGCTCAGGAACTCGATGGCCCGAGCCCAGGCGTCGGCGGCATCGCCGGGACGGTGGGCAGGACGGACAGGATCGTGGACAAAACCGTGATCGGCCCCCTCATAGGACACGACCACCGCACCAGCCGCCCCCAGTGCGGCCACGTCGTCGGGCGGCGTGAACGGGTCTTCGGTGCCGATGATCGCCAAGAGCGGGCACGGCTCTCCTGCGGCCAACAGATCGAGCGGCTCCCCCTGGCCAGGGCCCTTCCAGTGCTCGGGCAGGCGAATCATCCCGTAGAAGGCGGCTGCCCGGTGGAACCGCCCGGTGGCCGCGGCCTTGATGGTGTACATGCCGCCCATGCAGAAGCCGGTAAGCACCACCGTTTCGCATTCGGTGGCATCGGCTGCGGCCAGCACGTCGGCCAGCACCTGCTCGTCGACCAACTCGCAAACCGCGGCCATCCGCTCTTCAGCCACCAAGTGTTCCCGACCGGAGAAAACCTGGGGAGCGCACACCGTCCAGCCCTGCTCAGCGGCAAGGCGGGCCACATGGTCGTCGAAAAGAGGCCGCAGCCCCATAAGGTCCGGAATCAGCACCAGCCCCCGGTCGGCATCGGCGACCGGGACCAGCTCAGCCGGCGTTCCCGTCGACAACTCGATGCGCATAGCCCTTGTTTAGCCGCAACCCGGCCATAGATGGGAGCATAGAGGCATGGCGCATCCGCATTTGGAGCTCACCGCCAGGCCCCGGCGCAACCGGCGCACCGCGGCCATTCGCGACATGGTGCGCGAGACCGAGCTCAGCCCAGCCCATTTCGTGCTGCCCCTGTTCGTACACCGGGGCCCCGACGAGCCCATCGACTCGATGCCCGGCGTACACCGCTGGAGCGTCGACGGCCTGGTGGGCGAGGTTGGCCGGGCCGCTGATCTGGGGGTCCGGGCGGTGGTGCTCTTCGAGGCCGCCCCCGACGAATTGAAGACCCCGACCGGCGATGAGGCGTGGAACCCCGATGGGCTCATCCCCCAGACCATCGGGGCCATCAAGGCCGACCACCCCGACACAGTGGTGATGACCGACGTAGCCCTCGACCCCTACAACAGCGACGGCCACGACGGCATCGTGGCCCCCGACGGCACCATCGTCAACGACGAGACCGTCGAGGTGCTGTGCCGCCAGGCTCTGACCCACGCCGACGCGGGGGCCGACATCGTGGCCCCCAGCGACATGATGGACGGCCGGGTGGGCGCCATCCGGGAGACGCTCGATCACCACGGGCACACCGAGGTGGGCATCTGCGCCTACACCGCCAAGTACGCATCCTCGTTCTTCGGGCCGTTCCGGGGAGCGCTCGACTCGGCGCCCCGCTCCGGCGACAAGAAGACCTACCAGATGGACCCGGCCAACAGCCGCGAGGCCCTGCGAGAAATGGAGCTGGACATCGCCGAGGGCGCCGACATGGTCATGGTCAAGCCGGCCGGACCCTACCTAGACGTGGTGAGGCGCTTCGCCGATGCCTCAGTGGTGCCAGTGGCCGCCTACCAGGTGAGCGGCGAGTACCTGATGGTGAAGGCAGCCGCAGCGTCGGGATGGCTGGACGAGCAGGCCATCATCACCGAGACCCTGTGCGGCATCCGTCGAGCCGGCGCCGACGTCATCTTGACCTACTTCGCGGTGCAGGCCGCCCAGATTCTCAGCTAGCCGACCTGGCGCTGGCTCAACCGACCGGGCTCCGAAGAAAAAGCCGACCGGGCTCCGAGTCAGGAGCGGGGCCGGCGACGGAAGAAGTCGGAGAAGCCCGTCACCACCGCGTGGCCCGGGGCCTCGCCCTCTTCGGGGCGAGCATCGGCCAGAAGGGCGGTGGACATCCCCAATGCCTGGGCGGCGTCGAGACTCTCACCCCTCACATCCACCAGCAGCGCGTTCTCGTAGGGAACCGAGGTTGTCCGGCGCAGGGCCTCGTAGATTCCGGGAGCCGGCAAGCACACGCCGACATCGCTGCTCACGATCCAAGTGTCAATGCCGGTGATGTCGTGCCTGTCTCTCAGCTCGGTGGACCACGAGGCGATGTCATTGGTCAAACAGGCCACCGGCAGGTCCCGGCGACCCATCTCAGCCATGAAGTCCCGAACCCCAGATCTCACAGTGTACTGGCCCAAGAACTGGTCGGTGAGCTCGTCGGGGTCGTCGTCCAATCCGATCCCGGCCCACAATTCGACCGGGGATATCCGTCCCAGTGCCGCCTGGTGGTGGAGCTGCTCCACATCTTCCTCATCCACTTCGAGGCCTCTTTCAGCGGCGAAAGAAGCCAGAAGCCGGGCCGGCTCCTCGACCGGCTCGAACAGCACCCCGAGGGGGTTCAGCACCACCAGCCGCAGCCGCCTCTGGGGAGGCTGTGCCGCAGTGGATCCTGTGGCCCGGATCATCGACTCCTGAGTGACGGTTGGATCGGTGCTGCGGTCTCGGGCCCTGCGCTCCAGCAAATACCCGGCCACCGCGATCAGCACCGACAAGCCCACCAGCGCAAACGCGGCCCAGGCCACCCACCGCAGGGTCACCGCGGTAACGCTCTCCTCTTGGGCCGTCATCTCGATTCTCTCTGCACCCTGCCCGAGCTGCAATTCCACTTGCTCCTCCGCGCCCACCGGCAGATCCAGGACAACTCGCACCGTCACTCCCGCCAGTGCGGCCCCCACATCGGGTATCGGCTCGCCGAAAGGCTCGCCGCCCAGTCGATCGGTGAGCTCGGGATCGGTGAACAGGTCTAGTCCGTCTGAGAGATCCACCACGCCGGTCACCCGATAGTCGGTCTGGGCGAAGGCGGTGTCGCGCTCAAACGTGAAGTCGCGGAATACCTCTTCTGAGCCGAAGATCTCGGCCAGCACCGACTCGAGCTGGTGGATCGACCCGAAGGGCTTCGAGGCGGAGAAGCTTGTGCGGCCCTGATCGTCGATGCGGGGGTCGTTGTACGACCAGCCCGAAGCCGGGTTTTCGATGTCCTCGGTCAATAGCAGCGATGTGATGTCGTCGGTCTGCGCCATGGCCTCCTGGTCGAGCGCCACGTCTACCGTGACCACCCCGGAGCCGTCCTCGTTGAAGCCGATGCCCACCTCGATGTCCACCTGGCAAGCGGTCAGCGCGAGAACCAGCGCCAGCAGAGGCACTGCTGTGCGCAATCGCTTGAGCCTGCTGACCATTGAGGGCAGGCTAGCCCGCCGCCTCGCAGCCCCCCTGCCAACCCCTCCGGGCATGTCGATTATGCGCCGGCCAGTTCTTCCACCGGGGGTGGTTCGAACCCCTCAACCGCCCGGAAGCGGATCCGCTCCGCGCCGGGTTCGTCGGGGTCGTCTTCAGCGTCCACCAGAATCGTCTCGCCGGCCCGGAACTCCTTCCACAAGAGCCGCTCCGACAGCGGGTCTTCCACCAGCCGCTGGATGGCCCGGCGCAGCGGTCGAGCCCCCAACGTGGGGTCGTAACCCCGCAGGGCCAGCAGCACCTTGGCTGAATCGGTGAGCTCCAGCCCGATGCCCTGGGCTTCGAGCTGGTTTTGCAACCGCTTGATCATCAAGTCGACGATCCGGGTCACCTCTTCCCGAGTGAGCTCGTGGAACACGATGACCTCGTCGATGCGGTTCAAGAACTCGGGGCGGAAGTGGTCCTTGAGCGCATCGGTGACCTTCTCCTTCATGCGCTCATAGGTGATGGCCTCATCAGCCTTGGTGAACCCCAGGTTGGCCTTGCGCAGGTTCTGGGTGCCCAGGTTGGAGGTCATGATCAAAACGGTGTTGCGGAAGTCCACCGACCGGCCCTGGCTGTCGGTGAGGCGGCCCTCTTCCAGGATCTGCAAAAGGGTGTTGAACACATCGGGATGGGCCTTTTCGATCTCGTCGAACAGGACCACCGAGAATGGCTTGCGGCGCACCGCCTCGGTGAGCTGCCCGCCCTCCTCATAGCCGACGTAGCCCGGAGGCGAGCCCACCAGCCGGCTGACGGTGTGCTTCTCCATGTACTCCGACATGTCCAGGGCGATGAGCGCCTGCTCGTCGCCGAACAGGAACTCGGCCAGCGTCTTGGCCAGCTCGGTCTTGCCCACTCCCGACGGGCCCAAGAAGATGAACGACCCGCTGGGCCGCTTGGGGTCCTTGAGCCCGGCCCGGGTGCGGCGGATGGCCTGCGACACCGCCTTGATGGAGTCCTCTTGGCCCACAACCCGCTTGTGCAGCTCGTCTTCCATGCGCAGGAGCTTGGCCGTCTCCTCCTCGGTGAGCTTGTAGACGGGAATGCCGGTCCAGATGGACAGCACCTCGGCCACCGCCTCCTCGTCCACCTCGTCGAACAGGTCCACGCCCTTGGCCCGGATCTCCTCTTCCATCTGCTCTTTGCCGGCCAGCAGCTCCTTCTCCTGGTCCCGCAGCCGCCCGGCCTCTTCGAAGTCCTGCTGCTCCACCGCGCTCTTCTTCTGGGCCACAACCTGGGAGAGCTGGGTCTCGAAGTCCATGTACTCGGTGGGGGTGTCCATCCTCTTGATGCGAAGGCGGGAGCCAGCCTCGTCAATGAGGTCGATGGCCTTGTCGGGAAGGTGGCGGTCGGAGATGTAGCGGTCGGCCAGGTTGGCCGACGCCACGAGCGCCTGATCGGTGATGGTCACCCGATGGTGGGCCTCGTAGCGGTCTCTCAGCCCCTTGAGGATCTCGATGGTGTGGGCAATGGTTGGCTCGTCCACCTTCACCGGCTGGAACCGGCGCTCCAGCGCGGAGTCCTTCTCCAAGTGCTTGCGGTACTCATCCAGGGTGGTGGCCCCGATGGTCTGGAGCTCGCCCCGGGCCAGCATGGGCTTGAGGATGGAGGCGGCGTCGATAGCGCCCTCAGCCGCACCCGCACCCACCAGGGTGTGCAGCTCGTCGATGAACAAGATGATGTCGCCCCGGGTCTTGATCTCCTTGAGCACCTTCTTGAGGCGCTCCTCGAAATCACCCCGATAGCGAGACCCGGCCACCAGCGCGCCCAGGTCGAGGGTGTAGAGCTGCTTGTTGCGGATGGTCTCGGGCACGTCGTCGGCCGCGATCTTCTGGGCCAGGCCCTCCACAATGGCGGTCTTGCCCACACCGGGCTCGCCCACCAGCACCGGGTTGTTCTTGGTGCGCCGAGACAGCACCTGCATCACCCGCTCGGTCTCCCGCTGCCGGCCGATCACCGGGTCGAGCCCGCTGTCTTTGGCCAGCTTGGTGAGGTTGCGACCGAACTGGTCGAGCACCAGCGAGCCTGATCCAGTCTCGCCGCGGTCGCCGGGAGAGGTCGTGGTTTTCTCCGGCGATCCCGAGCCCTGAGGGCCGCCGTAGCCCGACAAGAGCTGGATCACCTGCTGGCGGACGCGCGAGAGGTCGGCACCCAGCTTCACCAGCACCTGGGCGGCCACCCCCTCGCCCTCTCTGATCAGGCCCAGCAGGATGTGCTCGGTGCCGATGTAGTTGTGGCCGAGCTGCAATGCCTCCCGCAGCGACAGTTCCAGCACCTTCTTGGCCCGGGGGGTGAACGGTATGTGGCCCGACGGCGACGACCCGCCCTGGCCGATGATCTCCTCAACCTGGTTGCGCACCGCCTCCAGGGAGATGCCCAGCGACTCCAGCGATTTGGCCGCCACGCCCTCGCCCTCGTGGATCAGGCCCAGCAGGATGTGCTCGGTGCCGATGTAGTTGTGGTGGAGCAGGCGCGCTTCTTCCTGGGCCAGCACAACAACCCGGCGGGCACGATCTGTGAATCTCTCGAACACGGCAAACTCCCGATAGAGGGCTCAACTCTGAGTGTAACCATCCCACCCTCCCAATTTGTTCCTGAAGCCCCAACCGCCTCTCTGACCGGCCAATTCGATGCCGAGTCTGGATGGGGGAAACAGCCGATGGTGCCACTACGCTTGACCCGTGGTTCGCAGCCCCCTCGACCTGATTCCCACAATGGCGCGCGACCTCGAACGGCTGGAATTGCGCCTAGAAGGCTCGGTGGAAACCCAAGACCCGTTCCTCACCGAAGTGGCCAGCCATCTCATTCGGGCGGGGGGCAAGCGGGTCCGACCGGGGTTCGTGATCGCTTCGGCGGCCATCTCCCAGAACCAGCCGGTGCCGGTCGCCGATGACGTGCTCACCGGCGGTGTGGCGGTGGAGTTGGTCCATCTGGGATCGCTGTACCACGACGACGTGATGGACGAGGCCCAGGTTCGGCGCAACGTGGCCAGCGTGAACGCCAAGTGGGGCAACCTTCGGGCCATCCTGGCCGGCGATTTCCTGCTGGCCCGGGCATCGGAGCTGGCCGCCTCCCTCGGCACCGAGGTGGCCGGGCTGCTGGCCGCCACTATCGGCCGACTGTGCGAAGGCCAGGTGCGGGAGTTGCAGGACACCGGCAACCCCGACCGCACCGAGAGTTCCTACACCGACTCCATCGAGGGCAAAACCGCTTCGTTGCTGGCCACCTCGTGTCGCATCGGCGGCCTGGTAGCCGGGCTGGATCGACCGACCGTGGACACCCTCACCGAGTTCGGCCGCCACTACGGGCTGGCTTTCCAAGTGGTGGACGACATCTTGGACATAGTGGCCACCGATGAGCACCTGGGGAAGCCCTCGGGCAACGACTTGCACGAGGGCATCTACACCCTTCCGGTGATCCGGGCGCTGCACTCCGACTGCGGACCCCAGTTGCTGGAACTGCTCGGCGGAACGCTGTCAGACGCCACCGTGCGCTCTGCCCTTCAGCTTGTGCGGGCCAGCGGCGGCGTGGAAGAAGCCCTCGATGTGGCCCGGCAGTACGTCCAGCAGGCCTCCACCAGCCTGCACTCACTACCCCCTACCACGGCCACCGCCGCCCTTCAGGTCGCCACCGACCACCTGATCGACCGAGCCCGCATCCCCCTCCAGACCTGATCACCCCATTCGACGCCCCGGCAACCTAACTCTTATCAGGAAGAACCCCCTATCCACACTTGATGATGGATGGGGGTACTGTCTTGAAATTGGACATTTCGCGGCAAGGTGACCAGAAGCCGCACAGCACTGGGAGAACGAACATCCGGGCCAGGTATGCTGTTGACTTCTAAAAGCTCCATTGAATCAGTACTTGCCTGATATACATCCGTAAATGGCTGTAACATCTCAACATCCACTACTCGCCCATTAGAATCAAATGTAGCGACATATGCCTTCAATTCTGAAATATGTTGATTTCTAATTATAGTACGGAGGCTGGGGTGAGAGTCAGGCACTTCGATTTCGGCGTGGTATTCGTAGAAGTAGCTATTCTCCGCTTCAATTGCGGAGTCCATAACCGCAATTTCCGGGTAAGTTGCTAAAAACCCCTCAATTGAAAAATGCAGTGGGACAATAGGACGGAAAGTCGCATAGACACCGGGAATACCCAGATCCGAAAGATAATAGAAAGAATTCTTTGTTGGATTGTATAGTACCGGCCCCACAGGGCCTCCGACCGTTCCAACATTATTCAGGAGTACTTGGAATGCCCTAGATATATCTATGACATCACTCATCAATGCAGACACAATTATTGATAAACCCTCGAGATCCTGAGTGTCGTTGGAAATAGGAATTTCAAATGGGGCTCTTTCCCCTGGCTGTATAGTCAACGGCCATTGCCATACCATTACCATATTTTCGTCCCAGGGGTAGCGAAAGCCAACTTCCACATTTCGGGCATATCTATAGCTCGAGGTATTGTGAATCAAACCCCTCAGTACTCCGTTGGTGATATGAACCGTATCGTGGTCGACTGCAATCGGACCTTGACCAACATTTGAATTGACCATGCTAAAAGCAGATGACACAACTCCGTTTACTGGTTCTTCGTCTTCAGTAGGCGAAGATTCAAAAGCATCAAATACACCAAAGTAACCCATTGGAGTACCTGTTTCAACAAAAGTATCTGAACCCAATTCTGATGTCCTCAAGTATACATTGGTCCAAGTAAGCCCGCCTGTACGAGGGTCACAAGGTGCTGATTTTACCCCATCGCGTGACACATCCCCAAAGCCGTTGAAAGTCGTTTCCTGATATAACCATGGGTTAACGTTATTAGCATCCCCAATCCACAAAAAGGCTCTTCGGTTAGGGAGAAACTGAAATTCTCTATCGTCGAGTGTCGTCCCTGGCACTAACGAAAGGATATTGAACTGTTCAGTAGGGTATACAGAATTAATGGACAGAGGTTCACCTATATGCCCACCAACTGGGATCATAGTATAGTCCTTATTCCCTTCATCTATTCGCCTATTTTCTTCCATTACGAAGGGAAGTAACTCCCTAACATCAATTACGCGATCCTCCTGCAAAGATCCATTATCAACCCGTTCAATAATTGCCTGGTATACTCGTATATCTTCAAAGACAATATCTTCGCCAGGATTACCACTACCAATATTGGTTTCTGAGGGAACGTAGTGTACTTCAGAAAATAATGGCCCTTCCCAAATAGAGATAGCCGCACCAATGTCATCACTCACCACGTACTCTCTCGGATACAAGGCATTGAATTGATCTTGGTGAATCAGGACATGACTGTGGGGCAGTCTATATCTAATATCTGTGCCACGTAAAGAGTAAAATCTATCTTGAAATATATGCCAGAAGGGGTAGTACTTGTTGTTGCCATAATTGCGCTGGGTCTCGTCATAGTTTTTCGAAAACGCGCGACTGGGATCTGGCACTTCCGTCACTTCAGCAGATATTTCAAATTCTACAAAATCAGTCCATATTTCAGGTTCACCAAACCAGGAGTAAGGAGAAGTGGTGGGCCATGTTATAGGAATTTCAAAAGGTGCAGCTTCCCCAGGTTCAAGAGTCAAAGGCCATCGCCATTCAATACTAGCGCCCTTATCCGGAGAGCTAGCCACAATCGACACGTCGCGGCCATACCAAGTATCTGATACGTTCTCCACTAGACCTCTGACCACACAGTCTTTATAGGACAATGAAGTTGGCACCAAATCAAGCCATGACTCAGAACTCTCAACAATCAGTTGGTTAGCTATCTGCGTTGAAGCCTCTGAAGTATGCATCCGGGAGAAGCTATCGGGCGTGCTATTCGACGGAGAGTGTGTCAAATTAGAGGCTGACTCAGCTGAGCGCCTATAAAATTGAGACACCACATCTGAATCGCCTGAGATATCTTCGGCTGTCTCTAATGTTGAGTTTGCAATGATGGTAGGTCGCACTCTTGGCAATTTCTCCGATGCTCCTTCAATACTATCGCCGCAAGCACCGAGAATAACCAGGATTACAATTGCAAGTCCTTGAACATGATATCTCTTGGAAGGCCGCATAAGCTATCTCATTTACAATTCCTGTGCAGGCTTCCAAATTCATGCGGTTCAACTAGCATATAATACGTCTTCGGCTAGCTCTATCGCTCCGGGGGTTCGGGGCGGAGGGTGGGGAACAGGATTACGTCGCGGATGCTGGGGACGTCGGCCAACAGCATGGCTAGGCGGTCCATTCCCACTCCCAATCCGCCGGTGGGGGGCAGGCCGAACTCGAGGGCCCGCAGGTAATCCCAGTCCACGGCCATGGCCTCGGCATCGCCCGCCTTCCGGTCGGCCGCCTGGTCTTCGAAGCGGGCTCGCTGCTCGTCGGGATCGGTGAGCTCGCTGAAGGCGTTGGCCAGCTCCCGGCCGGCCACGATGGCCTCGAATCGCTCCACCCAGCCGGGGTGGTCGCGGTGCTCCCGGGCCAGCGGCGACACCTCTTTGGGGTAATCGCACACGAACACCGGACCCCACAATTCGGCTTCGGTGGTCTTCTCGTACAGCTCCAGGAGGAGCTTGCCCGGACCCCAGCGGTCTTCCACCGGGATCTCCCGCTCAACGCAGTGCGACCGCAGCTCGGCTACTGGGGTGTCGAGGTCCACGTCCAGGCCGCTGTGTTCGGCCAGAAGGTCGATGAACCGGGAACGGGGCCACGGCGGGGTCAGGTCCAGCTCCCGCCCGCCGTAGCTGATAACTGTGGTGCCCTTCAGCTCTTGAGCCAAATGCGCCACAAGCTGCTCGACCAGTTCCATGATGTCGCCGTAGTCGGCGTAGGCCCAGTACAGCTCCAACATGGTGAACTCGGGATTGTGACGGGTGGAGATCCCCTCGTTGCGGAACACCCGGGCAATCTCATACACCCGCTCCAACCCGCCTACTACCAGCCGTTTCAGGTACAGCTCGGGAGCGATCCGCAAGAACAGCTCCATGTCCAGCGCGTTGTGATGGGTGCTGAACGGCCGGGCCAGCGCGCCGCCGGGCACCGGGTGGAACACCGGCGTCTCCACCTCCACGAAATCCCGATCCTCCAGCCAGCGCCGGGTGAGCGACATCATCTCCGAGCGCAGCCGGAAGGTCTCGCGGGCCTCCTCGGTCACCCACAGGTCCACATAGCGCTGGCGGAACCGGATGTCGGGATCCGACAGCCCGTGCCACTTGTCGGGGAAGCTCCTACGGGCCTCAGCCAGCAGCTCCCACTGCTCCACCTTTACCGACAGCTCCCCCTTCCGGGTCTTCATCACCTCGCCGCGCACGCCGACCCAGTCGCCCAGCGAAAGGGCGCAGAACCCGTCGTAGTCGGGGGTGACCTTGGCGGGGGCGAACAATTGGATGCGCCCGGTGGCGTCTTGGAGGGTGGCGAATGCCAACTTGCCCTGCACCCGCCGCAACATGATCCGCCCGGCCACCGACACTGTCTGGCCGGTCTCAGTGCCGGCCTCGATATCGCCGTGGCGCTGCTGGCACTCGGCGGCGGTTGCGGTGGTCTCGAACCGGTAGGGGACGCTCACCGGCCGGCCTACTGGTTGCGCCCGTGGACCAGCCACAGGCCGTGGAGGGTGAGATAAGGCTCGACGTACTGGATGGTGTCGGACAGGGGGGCGATGAGATGGGCCAGCCCGCCGGTGGCGATCACGACCGCCTCGCCGTCCAGCTCTTTCATGAAGCGGGTCACCATGCCGTCGATCTGGGCGACGAACCCGTAGATGACGCCCGATTGGATCGACTCTATGGTGGTCTTGCCGATCACGTTGCGGGGCTCGGTGAGCGCCACCGGCCCCAAGGCGGCGGCCCGGCCCACCATGGCTTCCAGGCTGACCTCGATTCCCGGCCCGATGGCCCCGCCCATGAACTCACCGGCCGCGGAAATCACGTCGAAGTTGTTGGTGGTTCCGAAGTCCACCACCACTGCGGGACCGCCGTAGAGGTGGTGGGCGGCCACCGCGTTGGCAATGCGATCGGCGCCCACCTCGCGGGGATTGTCGTACAGGATGGGGATGCCGCTGCGGGTGCCGGGCTCGATCACCACCGGATCGAACTCGAAATAGCGCTGCACCATCATCCGCACGCTCTCGCGGATTTGGGGCACCCCGGAGCACACCGCCACCCCGGTCAGATCGTCTTCCATAACCACGTCGATGCTGTCCAACAGGCTGCGCAGCAACACCGCAACTTCGTCGGGGGTGCGCTCGTGCACCGTGGACAGGCGCCAATGCTCGATCAGGCCGTCGTCGGCCCGGCATTCCTCGGCCCGCTCGGCCTCATACAGGCCGACCACGGTCTGGGTGTTGCCGATGTCGAGGGCCAACAGCATAGGAACCCCTGTTTACTCCTCTTCTGCGCTGACGGGAACATTGCCAACATCGAGGGCGATGTCAAGCACCGGAGCCGAGTTGGTTATGCGGCCCACCGAAATGAAGTCCACGCCGGTGGCTGCGTACTCGGCCACCGTCTCCAGCGTGATGCCGCCGCTCACCTCCAAGAGGCAGTCATGTCCGGCGGCCTGGGCCACGCAGGCCTGCACCGCATCGGGAGTCATGTTGTCCAGCAGCAGGGCATCTGCCCCCGCCGCCAATGCCTCTTCAACCTGTTCGATGCGGTCGCACTCCACATAGACAATGCGATCCGGCCAGCTCCGGCGGGCGACCGTCACCCCGTCGGCAATGGACATCCCCGCCAGGTGGTTGTCTTTGAACATGACCCATTCCGACAGCCCCATCCGGTGGTTGTCGCCTCCGCCGGCCCGAACCGCGGCCTTCTCCAACACCCGTAGACCGGGCGTGGTCTTGCGGGTGTCCCGGATGCGGGCGCGGCCACCGTCGGCCGACGCCGCGGCCGCCACGTACCGGGACACCTCGGTGGCGATCCCCGACAGGTGGCTCAAGAAGTTCAATGCGGTGCGCTCGGCAGTCAGCACTGAGGCCCGAGGCCCGACAACCGCGGCCAAGCACTGACCAGGGGCCACCGGGTCGCCATCGGCGACATGCCACTGCACCGTCACCGAGGGGTCCACTTGCCGGAACACTTCGGCGGCACAGGCCCTTCCCGCCAATCGACCAGCGTCTCGAGCGGTGATCTCCGCGGTGATACTTCCAGGGGGGACAAGCGAAGACGTGAGGTCGCCCTCTGGGCCCACGTCCTCGGCCAAAGCCAGCTTCACCGCGGCTTGAACCACTTCGACCGGAGGATCAAAGCCGGGCACAGTCAACACCCAGATTGTCGATTAGGCGGGCTCTACCGACGCGGGCTGCCACCAGCAGGCGCAACTCGCCGTCCAGCACATCGGGCCGATCCAGCGTGGCGGCGTCAACCACGGCGGCGTAGTCGGGAGACGCCTTGGGCTCAGCGGCCAGCACCGCGGCCATCACCGCCTCCACCTCGTCGGGACTCCGGCTGCCCTGCACCACTGCATCCCGCCCGGCTTGCAGCGACCGCCACAGCACCGTGGCCGCGGGCCGCTCCTCGGCGGTCATGTACACGTTCCGGCTCGACATGGCCAGGCCGTCGGACTCTCGGAATGTGGGACAGCCCACCACCTCCACCGGCAGGGACAAGTCGGCAGTCAACCGGCGGATAATGGCCAGCTGCTGGTAGTCCTTCTCTCCGAAATATGCCCGACCCGGCCCCAGCATCGCGAACAGCTTGGCCACCACGGTTGCCACTCCATCGAAGTGGGTGGGACGAACCCGCCCCTCCAACACGGCGTTGAGCCCTTTGACCGTCACCGAGGTGATCGGGGCCTGCGGATACATCTCGTCGGCAGAAGGAGCAAACACCAGTCCGGCTCCCGCCGCGGCACACATTTCCCGATCCCGTTCAAGGTCCCGGGGATAGGCCCCGTAGTCCTCGCCCTCGGCGAATTGAAGCGGGTTCACGAAGATGCTCACCACGGTCAGGCCGTTCTCGGCCGCCGAGCGGGTCACCAGAGACTGGTGGCCCTCGTGGAGATACCCCATGGTGGGCACCAAGCCGACCGAACCGCCTTGGGCGCGAGCGGACCCCACTGCGTGTCGCAGCTCAGATACCCGCTCAACCAGGGGAATCTCGGTGCCGGCGCTCACGAAATGCCCTTGCCTGTTCGAGGGACGAACTCGTCCCAATCCCCCAATCGGTGGCAGCCGCCGGTGTCGGGATCGCTCCACCCCTCGAACAGATCGGGGGCCAACTCTCCGATGGGCACCATCACGAATGCCCGCTCGAACATCCGGGGATGGGGTACCACCAGGTCGGGCTCGTCCACCGTATCGCCGTCCACCCACAAGACATCGACATCCAGCGTACGGGGGCCCCAGCGCACTTCCCGCACTCGGCCCGCCGACGCCTCCAACGCCTGGCAAAGCTCCAATAGGCCTCGGGCCGACCGACTGGTGTCCAACTCGACCACCACGTTCAGGTATTGGCCCTGCTCAGGGCCGCCCACCGGATCGGTCTCATACACCCCGGAAACCGCGACGCAGTCGTCCATGGCCGCCACCGCGTCTTCGAGGTAGCCCATGCGGTCGCCCATGTTGGACCCCAATCCCAGAAAAGCTCTGGTCATTGCCGGTGGCGAGTAATGCGAACACCGCTGGTCGACAGGTGCTGGGGCACCGGAGGACGCAGCTTGCGGACCTCCACGGTTACCCACTCCACCCGTCGGTCTGCGCCCAGGCACGCCGAGGCCACCCTCTGGGCCATGGCCTCCATCAGGGTGAACTGCTCGCCCTCGGACGCCGCGGCCGCGGCGGCGCACACCGCCCCGTAGTCCACAGTGTCGCCCAAGTGGTCGGAACTGCCCGACGGCGCCAGATCGGCGCCGATCTCGATGTCCAACTCAAACGGCTGAACCCGGTCCCTCTCCTCGGGCAGCGCTCCACACAAGGCCATGACCCGAAGGCCCTGAAGCAGTATGCGGTCTTCAGTCATCTTCGGGAATCTCTTCTCGTTGTCCCTCTTGCTCCTCGAGATCTTCAACGGGGGAGAGCTCTACTTCGGGTTTGGGGAGCGCGGCGGCCGCGTTCACAATGCGGCGGCCCACCGAGCCGATCGGACGCTCGGTCATCTTCTCCATCGCAACCACCGCTTGCGACTCGCTGGAGACCATTCCTGTCCACACCAGATAGCCCGCCAAGAGACCGCATACCTCGTCGCTCAGGCCACGGCGGTGCATCAGCAACTTCTCCCCTCTGGCTAGCAGTGACTGCAACTCAATGAACAGCGGGCCGAGACGGGTGGAGTAATCCTCGTTGTCAGCGATGGGCCAGTGGCTCCAGGCGATGTTCTGCTCGCTGTAGTTGTGGAGGTTGTGGGTGGAGGGAATCAGCGATACCACCCGAGTAAAGCCCTGCTGGCGGATCCAATTGATCTCCTCGGTGCGCCGAACCCGCCGATGGCTTTCCCCCCTGCCTCCCGGACGCTCGCAGATTGCCAATCGGTCCTTCATGATCCAGTAGAAGTTGCGCGGTTGGATACCCGCGGCCCACTTGCCTTTCACGGCGCCACCGCCCTCGCGCTGCCAATGCCCTCACGCCTCACGCTGCCACCACCTTCATGGTCCCCACGGTGGCGGCCACGTCGTGGACCCGGACCACCGCAGCCCCCTGGGCAAACGCCCAGGCCGCAGCAGCCAGCGACCCCTCGAGCCGGTCGTCGGCCGGCACTTCCTCCCGGTCGCCGCCATCGCTTATGGCGTGCAGCTCCCCGATGAAGCGCTTGCGGCTGGCGCCAACCACCACGGGTGCTCCCAGCGTGGTGAGCTGTCGCAAGTTGGCCAGCAGTTCCAGGTTGTGGCCGGTGGTCTTTCCAAAGCCGATTCCCGGATCGATCCACACGTCGGGAACTCCCACAGCTCGTCCCCGCTCAACGGCCTCGACCAAAAAATCGCGCACCTCGGCCACGACATCGCCGTAGTGGGGGGCGGTCTGCATGGTGGCCGGCGTGCCCTGGCGATGGACCGCAATCCAGGTCGCGTTCAACTCCGCGGCCACCTCGTGCAGTGAGGCGGAGACATCGTTGAGGATTTCGGCCCCTGCGGCCACTGCGGCCCGGGCCACCTCGGGCTTGGTGGTGTCGATGGAGACCCGGCCGTGCGGGGCCAATCCGGCCACCACATCCACCACCCGAGCCAGCTCTTCGTGTACCGGCACTGGCTCGGCGCCTGGACGGGTGGACTCGCCGCCCACATCCACCACCGCGGCGCCCTCATCGAAAAGCTGGCGACCACGGGCCACCGCCGCATCGGGCGAGGAGAACCGGGCGCCGTCGGAGAACGAGTCGGGCGTCACGTTGAGGATCCCCATGACCATCGGCCCCGTTTCCAGCGTCTCCACGGCCTCAGAGTACCGCCGAATTTCAGGGCGCCACTATGCCAAGTGGCTCTGGAGCGGCGATTAGCGGTCGATAAACCCTCAAGGCCACCCCACTGGAGGCCGAATGGGATTTCTGGGCAGCCCCTAGCGGTCGATAAACCGCATCGCCTCGGCCCGGGTGGCGATATCGGTCCGAAAGAGGCCTCTCACCGCCGACGTAACCGTATTGGCCCCGGGTTTGCGGATGCCCCGCATCGACATGCACAGATGCTCGGCCTCCACCACCACCAGCACGCCGCGGGGGTTGAGGGCGCCTTCTATGGCATCGGCAATCTGGGTGGTGAGCCGCTCCTGCACCTGGGGCATCCGGGCGTACCCATCCACCACCCGGGCCAGCTTCGACAGCCCGGTTATGCACCCGTCTTCGTTGGGGATGTAGCCCACATGGGCCTTGCCCAGGAACGGGATCAGATGGTGCTCGCACAGCGAGTACAGGGGGATGTCCCGCACCAGGATCATCTCATCGTGGTCGGCCTCGAACTGGCGGGTCAGGTGGGAGGCCGGGTCTTCGTGAATGCCTCCGCATATCTCGGCGTACATCCGGGCCACCCGTCCCGGGGTGTCCAGCAGTCCGTCTCGGTTGGGATCCTCGCCGATGGCGGCCAAGATCTCTCGCACTGCGGCCTCAATCCGAGGCTGGTCCACCGTGGCCGTTTCCTTGTCGCCCATCGCCAACGACGGTAGCCCGCTATTGTCACAAACTCATGGTTGAGCGGCCCGCGTTGGACGGCGTTCGGATAGTCGATCTGGGCTGGGGCATCGCCGGGGGCTACGCCACCAAGCTGTTGGCCGACGCCGGGGCCGAGGTGGTGAAGGTGGAGTTGCCCGACGGCGACCCGCTTCGGGGCTATTCGGCCTCCTTTGCCGCCGTCGACGGCTACGGGCCGCTGTTCCGGTTTCTCAACACCACCAAGCAGGGGGTGATGCTGGACTACCGAACCGCGGCGGGCCGCGACCGGCTGCTCGATCTGTATGCCACCGCCGATCTGGTGATGGAGCGGTCTGAGCCCGGTGAGCTAGAAGCCCTGGGGGTGGGCTGGGAGGCGTTGGCCGAACGACGGCCCGACGCCACCATGGTGTCGGTGTCCAACTTCGGCCGGGGCGGCCCGTGGAGCCAGCGCCCGGCCAACGAGTTCACCCTGATGGCCATCGCCGGTTCCACTGCCACTCGGGGCCAGCCGGGCCGGACCCCGTTCAATGCCGGGGGACGCATCGGCGAATGGATGGGCGGGGTGACCGCGGCGGTGGCCGCCACCGCCGCGCTGCGCCGGGCTCGCCGCACCGGAGTGGGCGACCATGTGGACCTGTCTCTGTTGGAGACCATCACCCCCACCTGCACCAACGTGCAGACGCTGTGGGGATCGTTCACCGGCGACTACGACACCAAGGCACTGCTGGAGGTGCCTTCGGTGGAACCCACCCGGGACGGCTACGTGGGGTTCTGCGTGTTCACCGGCCAGCAATGGCAAGACTTCACCGTGCTGGTGGGCCACCCAGAGTGGGCCGACGATCCCCAACTGGCCACCATGGGCGGGCGCATCGCCGCCGGCGAGTCCATAGCCGGCGCCATCGCCGAGTGGACCTCGGCTCGCACCACCGAGGAGGTGGTTCACGAGGCCATCCTGTTGCGCATCCCCGTCGCCCCCATCGGCAACGGCGCCAATCTTCCCGAGTTCGATCAATTCGCCCCGCGGGGGGTGTACGTGCCCCACCCCGGCGGCGGATTCCTCCAACCCCGGGTGCCGTACCGCAACAGCACCCATCCATCGGTTGCCTTTAGGCCCGCACCTCGCCTGGGCCAGCACACCGACGAGGTGCTGGAAGAGCTGACATCAGGCGACCGCCCTGCTGGCGCTGGCCGACCGGTGGGCACAGATCCCGAGGCATCGCCCGATGCCCTTCCCCTCGACGGGGTCCGGGTGGTGGACATGACCGCCTTTTGGGCCGGCCCCTACGCCACATTGGTGCTGGCCACCCTGGGGGCCGACGTGATCCACATAGAGTCGATGCAGCGCCCCGACGGGATGAGGTTCGGCTCGGCCCGCACCCCGGCCGATGACCAGTGGTGGGAGTTCGGCCCCACCTTCCAGCACGCCAACGTGGGCAAGCGATCGGTCACCCTGGATTTGACCCGACCCGAGGGCATGGCCCTGCTGCACCGGCTCATAAGCGTTTCCGACGCGCTGGTGGAGAACTTCTCCCCCCGGGTCATCGACCAGTTCGGGCTCGATTGGGACACGGTCCACGCCCTGAACTCCCGTCTGGTGATGGTGCGAATGCCGGCATTCGGCTTGGACGGGCCATGGCGCGACCGGGTGGGATTCGCCCAGACCATGGAGCAGGTCAGCGGCATGTGCTGGCTGAGCGGCTATCCCGACACCGCCCCCCAGCTGGCCCGCGGCCCGTCCGATCCGCTGGCCGGCCTGCACGCCGCCTACGCGGTGATCTGCGGGCTGCACGCCCGGGAGCGCACCGGTTTCGGCAGCTTTGTGGAGGCCACCATGGTGGAGACCGCGCTCAACGCCGCCGCCGAGCAGGTGGTTGAGTACACCGCCACCGGCCATCTGATGCAGCGGGAGGCCAATCACCACCCCCACGCCTGCCCCCAAGGCGTGTACCCGTGCGCCGACGGCCAGCTCATTGCCTTGTCGGTTGAGACCGAGCAGCACTGGCAGGGGCTGCTGGCTGCCGTACCCGAACTGAAGTTGGACCAGGTGTCGGCCTCGGATGAATTGGCCGACCGGTATGCCGCCCGCCACCGCTTCGACGAGCTGATCGAACCATGGTGCGCCAGCCTTGCGGCCGCCGACATCGTCGATCGTCTCCTCACATACGGCGTGCCCGCCGCCGAATTGGAGATAAGCCGAGGTGGGGACCGCAATCCCCAGGTCAACGCCCGCGGGTTCTACGAAGCAGTGGAGCACCCGCTGGCCGGCGCCCACCGCTTCCCGGCTATGCCGGTGCGCTTCGGTCGCCAGCCCGGCCGATGGTTCCCTCGTCCCGCTCCGATGCTCGGCGAGCACAATGCCGAGGTGCTGGGCGGCCTGCTCGGGATAGAAGATGACGAGCTGGCCCGACTGGAGGCCGCTCAGATCATCGGCACCCGCCCGGCGTTTGCTCCAGCCAGCCCGGCCGTCTAGTGGCGCTCTCGTTCGCCGACCCCTCCCAATTGGTCAGATTGCACAGCCCCATTGCCAGAACTTGCTCCTAGACTGACTTCGACATGACGGCCACCGAGTCGAACCGCAGTTACCGGCTCTCCGATCGCTTCACCAACGATTCCGGAACGGTCTTCCTCACCGGCATTCAAGCCATGGCCCGGCTCCCGCTGGAGCAACTGCGAGCCGACCGGGCTGCGGGGCTGGACACCGCGGCGTTCGCAGCGGGCTATCCCGGTTCGCCGGTGGGCGGGCTCGACTCGGCATTGGAGCGAGCCGTGAGGGAATCAGGGGAAAGCGCAGTTGTGCTGCGACCGTCGGTGAACGAGGAGTATGCGGCCACTGCGGTGATGGGCAGCCAACTGGCCGCCTCCCGACCCGATGCCCGCTACGACGGCGTCATCGGGATCTGGTACGGCAAAGCCCCCGGCGTCGACCGGGCCTCCGACGCCATCCGCCATGCCATGTTCGCCGGCGCCGACCCCAAGGGCGGTGTGGTGATGCTGGCCGGCGACGACCCCAACGCCAAGTCGTCCACCTTGCCGTCCACCTCGGCTGGGGTGCTGGCCGACCTGCACATCCCGGTGCTCTACCCCGGCGATCCTGCCGACGTGCTGGAGTTGGGCCGCCACGCCATAGCCATGAGCCGGGCCACCGGGCTGTGGGTGGGGATGAAGATCGTGGCCAACGTGGCCGACGGGTCGGCCGATGTCAGCCTCGACCCCAACCGGGTCAATCCGGTCATACCCCTGCACGAGGGCAAGCCCTACCAGCACCGCCCCGACACCCGCCTGCTCACCCCCTACACGCTGGACTTTGAGCGCGAGATCGTGGAGGTCCGCACCAATCTGGCCCTTCAATACGCTGAACTGAACCACCTCAATCGTGTGGTGGTGGAATCTCCCAATGCCTGGATCGGGATTATCGCCTCGGGCATCACCTACTGGGAGGTGCGGGAGGCGCTGGCGGTGATCGGCTTGGACAGCGACGAGGCGATCTCCAGCGCCGGGATCCGCATGCTGCGCATGGGCCTCCCCATCCCCTTCAACGCCTCCACCATCAGGGACTTCGCCGCCGGGCTGGAGGAGGTCTTCGTCATCGAGGAGAAGACGCCCAACGTGGAATCACGGGTGAAAGACGCCCTGTACAACACCTCCCACCGGCCCCGCATCGTGGGCGAGTTCGACGAATACGACCAACGCCTCATCAAGAGCCATGGCGCCCTGCACGCCGACGACCTTGTGGGCCCGCTGCGCAGCCGATTGGCCCGTCTGGGCGACCGGCTGACCCCGGAGCCCTCGGTGCGGGAGCGCATCCCCCTGGCGGTGAACCGCACCCCGTACTTCTGCTCGGGCTGCCCCCACAACCGCAGCACGGTGACCGACCCCGGCACCGCGGTGGGCGCGGGCATCGGCTGCCACACCATGATCCTGCTGGGGGGCGAAGAGCGCTACGGCGACATCGCCGGGCTCACCTGCATGGGCAGCGAGGGCACCCAGTGGATCGGCATGGCCCCGTTCGTGGAAACCCCGCACCTGATCCAGAACATGGGCGACGGCACTTTCTTCCACTCCGGGCAACTGGCCATGACCGCAGCCATCGCCGCAGGAGTCAACATCACCTACAAGCTGTTGTGGAACGGCGCGGTGGCCATGACCGGAGGGCAGAACCCCACCGGCGGCATCCCTCTAAACCGGGTGTGCCGGTCGCTGCTGGCCCAGGGCGTAGCCCAAATCATCATCACCTCCGACGATCCGGCCCGCACCCGCCGCCTCGGGCTCCCCTCCGAGGTGGATGTGAGAGACCGCACCGAGCTGGCCGAAGTCCAACAGGAGCTGGCCGCGGTGGCCGGGGTGACCGTGCTCATCCACGACCAGCGGTGCGCCGCCGAGCTGCGCCGAGACCGCAAGCGGGGCAAGATCAGCCCGCCCCGGACCCGGGTTGCCATCAATCACCGGGTGTGCGAGGGCTGCGGACACTGCGCCGAGGTCTCCAACTGCCTGTCGGTGCAGCCCTTCGACACCCCGTTCGGCCGCAAAACCACCATCGACCAGGACAGCTGCAACATCGACCTCTCGTGCTTGGAGGGCGATTGCCCGGCGTTTGTCACCATCACCCGGCCCAAGCGCGCTCGCAGAAAGCGGGCCTCCGCCCCGGCCGATCTGCCGGTGCCGGCCACGCCTATCCCTGCCCCGCCGGAGTCGGCCGGCGCCGACGTGAACATCCACATCACCGGCATCGGCGGAACCGGAGTGGTGACCACCGCCCAGCTCATCGGCACCGCGGCCATGCTGGATGGGTCCAACGTGCAGGGGCTCGACCAGATCGGCCTGTCGCAAAAGGCCGGCCCGGTGGTCAGCGATCTGCGCATCACCCGCCACGGCCGCTCGGGCAGCAACCGGCTGGGCGACCGCCAAGCCGACCTGCTGCTGGCCTTCGACCTCCTGGTGGCGTCGTCGGCCACCGGGCTGGACGCGTCCGATGCGACCCGTACATCGGTAGTCGGATCTCTGGATGTAGTCCCGCCCGGCGCCAAGACCGCCCACCCCGAAATCGACATGCCCACCGCCGATGAGCTGTTGGAGCGAGTGCGGGCCGAGACTCGAGCCGATGCCCAGTTCTGGGCCAGCGCATCCGACTTGGCCCAAGTGCTGGTGGGCGATGCGGTAGGGGCCAACGTGTTCGTGGTGGGCATGGCCGTGCAGACCGGGCTGCTGCCGGTGACGCCCGAGGCGCTGGAAACCGCCATCGAGCTGAACGGAGTGGCCGTAGAGCTGAACACCGCCGCGTTTCGCTGGGGCCGCTGGTGGGTGGCCGACCCCGGACAGGTTGAGAAGGCCATCGCCCTTGCCCCGGCGCCGGATACCTACTCGCCCGATTGGATGGCCGGTGGCGACAACAGTGCGGTGTTGGGGCAGAAGCTGAGCGATCGCATTGCGGCGCTGGCCGACGGCGACGCCGTGCTGGCCGCCGCCCTGGAGTTGTTCGCCTCCGAGTTGGTGCGATTCCAAAACCGAGCCCTGGCCCACCGCTATCTGGACGAGGTGGCCGAATTCGCGGCCACCGAGCGTCGGGTGAACCCCGGCTCTGCGGCGCTGACCGCGGCAGTGGCTGCTGGGCTGTACAAGCTCACCGCCTACAAGGACGAGTACGAGGTGGCCCGCCTGCTGCTCGACCCCAATGGCCACTATCCCGCCGCTGCGGTTGCCCAGCCCGGTGACCGCCTGGCCTGGAAGCTGCACCCCCCAACCCTGCGGGCCATGGGCCGCAAGAAGAAGATCGCCCTGTCAGTGAACCGCTGGCGACCAGTGGTAGCGCTGTTGGCCAAAGGTAAGCGCCTCCGGGGCACCCCCCTCGACCCCTTCGGTCGAGCCGAAGTCCGCCGAGAGGAGCGCCGCCTCCCCGCCGAATACCTCACCGCCCTCCGCCAAGCAGTAAACGGTGCCACCACCCCCAACCGCCTCCAAACCGCCCAAGCCATAGCCGAGGCCGCCGACCTCGTTCGCGGCTACGAGCACATCAAGCTGGCCAATATCGCCCAATTCCGCTCCCGCCTCGCCGCCCTGGTCAAAACACCCTGATCAAGGATATTTCCTAACGGAATCTGACTGCATGACTGCTATCATGCACTCATGCAGCAAGTCACCTGGAGAGCAGACGAAGAACTCGTCGCCCGAGTCAAGCTGAGGGCTCAAGAATTGGATGTCTCGATGAACGAGTTCCTCACCCGGATCGCGCAAGCGGCAACCGACCCTTCAAACTCATCAGATCCCGTTGAAGAGATCAGATCGCGGCTCAAGCTCGCCGGACTGCTCTCTGATTTTCGGGCCCCCGATGTGGAACCACCTGATGAAGAGGCAGTCGCCGCCGCCCGCAAGAGGGCGGGACAGGGAACCCCGTTGTCTGAAATCGTTCGCGCCAATCGATGACGGCGTTTCTCGATTCATCGGCCATAGTCAAGCGCTACGCCGACGAGCCAGAAAGCCACTTGGTTCAGGCCGTGTCAGAACCGGTATTCGCCAGCGACCTTGCTGCTGTGGAAGTCCCAGCCGCGCTTTGGCGCAAGCACCGCGTCGATGAAATCTCCGCATCCGAGGCCCAGACCTTGTGCCAACGATTCCTAGCCGACGTCTCCGTTTCAAGCCTGAATCGAAACACCGTCCTCATGAGGGTGAGCGAAGACATCCTCCACGAAGCAATCGGACTCGTCGCCCGCCACCCGTTGCGGGCATACGATGCCGTGCAATTGGCATCCGCGCTCGCAGCGTCTCGACTCATGGGCGGCTGCACTTTCGGATGCTTCGACCGCCAGCTCTCAACGGCCGCCGCCATCGAAGGCCTACCCCTGCTCTGGTAGGCGCACGTCCGCGTTCTCAGATCTGGGCCTCGCGGGGATCCCAGCGCTCGCGGGCCTTGTCGCCTACTCGGTTGAGGGCGAACACGGTCATGAACATCACAATGCCGGGCACGAACACCAGGTGGGGATGATTTTGGTAGTTCTCCTGACCCGCTTCGATCATGTTGCCCCACGTCGGTTCGGGGGGCTGGATGCCCACGCCCAGGAAGCTGAGCGAGGCCTCGGCCACGATCAGCACCGCAGTCACCAAGAAGGCGTATGACAACAGCGGCAGGGCAACATTGGGCATCAGCTCCCGGAAGATGACGCGCCGGTTGTCCGAGCCCATGGCTTTGGCCGCCAAAACGAATTCTCTTTGGGCGAAGGTCAGTGTGTTGGCTCGGGATAATCGGATGTAGGTGGGGATGCCCAACAAGGACAGCTCCAGCGCCATGGTCCACTGGTTCTGCTCGAACACCGTGGCCATGGCCACCAGCAGAATCAGCGGGGGAAAGGCCAGCATGGAATCAGCCAGGATTCCCACCCCGCTATCGAACGTGCCTCGAAAGTAGCCAGCGGCGATTCCGATGACCCCGCCGATGATCAAGCCGATTGCCACCGCCCCCAAGCTGATGATGAGCGAGGTACGAGCCCCCCACATGACCCCGCCCAGCAGGTCGAGCTCTTGGCTGTTGGTACCCAAGGGGTGCCGGGAGAACAGATCAGGGCGAAGCCGCAGCCCTTCATCAAACGAGTTCTTAACCAACTTTGATTCGGGCAGGGGAAGCCACTGCACCAAAATGGCCGAAAGCCCGATCATGATCAACCAGACTCCGGAGAGCCAGGCGGAGGTGTCGAATCCCGCCCCCCAGCGCCGCTGGCAGACCGCATCCAAGCCCAAATAGCCGCCTGCAATGCCGACCAGCACCAAAAGGACCCTGATCTCGGCGGTGACGTCGTTGAGCACCATGGTGCCGACGAATATCAAAGCAATGCCGATGGGCAGTAGCGGGGCCTGCCAGATCGAACGTGGCTCCGAGATCCGACCCCGGATCTCTGGCTCGCCTTGGGCAATGGTGCTAAACGCTGCTTCAGACACGGCCCCGCCTGATTCTGGGGTCTAGGTACTGATAGGAGATGTCGATGATGGCGTTCAGCAGTACATAGCCCACCGCCAGCACCAGCACGCCACCCTGAACCACGGTGTAGTTCTTGGGGATCACGCCGAAGGCAACGATCAGCTTGCCCAACCCTTCAAGCCCGAAAATGGTCTCAATAATCACCGTGCCCCCGATGAGCCGGCCGAGGGTGATGCCGGCAATGGTGATGAGGGAGAACGACGATGGCCGCAGCGCGTCACGGAACAAGATCCGCCACGTGGGCATACCCTTGGCCCGAGACGACAGCACGAACTGCTCCTGAAGCGTAGAAAGCATGTCGGCCCGCAGCAGCCGGGTAAATACCGCGATCTCGCTCAGCGCCAGGGCGAGCGCGGGCAAGAACAGTGAGCGGAGCTGCTCTCTCCAGCTGTCGTCGTAGCGGTGAGACGCGGTTCTGGGAAAGTCGGGCCACTGGATGAAAACCCAGAACAGTAGCCCGGCCACCACCAGAGCGGCGGCCAAGTACCCAGCCCATCCCGAGAAGTCCCTTCGCTCCTCCCACCATCGATTGATGGCCAGATAGACCAACCTCAGTGCAATCAAACCGACGATGATCAACCACAAATATCGAGGGACAGACTGTCGGAACACGAAGAAGAAGATGAACAGCAGGCCGGCCAGGAAAGTCGGTACCGAGATGAAGGTGAACATGGTGCCGCTCACCAATCGGTCGGCCCGATTGCCCGCGGCGTGGGCCGACCACACTCCCAAGAAGATGGAGATGGAGAACGACATGCCCAGCGCCATCACCGACAGACGCAGGGTGGGTCCCGCGTTGCGTTGCAACAAGTCGGAGACCGGCTCGTTGGGGGGGCGCAAGGACTGGCCCAAATCACCGGACAACGCGCCACCCAGCCAGTCCACATACCGATCAGTGATTGGCTTGTCCAAACCCAGCGACTTGCGGATGGCCTCCAGGTCTTCGATGGTTGCGTCCGTTCCCAAGGCGGCCGCCGCCGGGTCGCCAGGAATTAGATCTATCAGGAAGAACGTGGCCAGGGAAACGAGGAAGAGCACCGGCACGAGCCGGACCAGCTTCAAGCCGACCACTCGCAGCACGGTGCTCTTCCTCCCCTAGAGCTCTAAGAACTCAGTTTGAACAGATTTACTTAGTTCTCCATGTAGGCATTGCCGAACAGGAACAAGGTGGCCATGGTGCGTTGCACGCCCTTGATGTCGGGAGTGAGCGCCAAGCCTTCTTCGTTCACCGACCAGATAACGCTGGGAAGGTGCTCGGACCAGACGCACTGCACCTCGGCCAGTGCTGCCTGCTGATCCTCCAGAGTGGCAGCCCGATACAGGTTCTCTAACGCGGCATCCATGTCCGGGTGGCCGAAACCGATCCGGTTGGATCTGCTTTCCGAGTGAAAGTTCTGGTTCAGCGACGAGATCCAGGTGGCCCCATCTTGGTTGCTTCCCCAACCTGCCATCTCATAATCGGCCTGGATGATCACCCGGGGAATGAGAACGGTGGTGATGCCTCCGTACTCCGCGGTCACGTCGAAACCGACTCGCTCCAACAGTCCCTCCACTGCCTGGCCGATAGCCGGGGCGGGATCTTGGTCGGTATAGACGAAGAACAGGGAGCCGTCCCAGCCGGTCTCGTCTTTCACCTCCTGCACCAGCGCAGCAGCGGCGTCGGGATCGTAGGCCGGCTCTAGGTCGGCGCACTCTTGAACAGCTGGAGACCAGAGCAACGTGCCTTCGTGAGCCAGTGCATTGGTCACAACTCCTGTGCCTTCAAAGGCCCGGTCGTTGATGATCTGGCGGTCGATGGCGTGGTGAACGGCCTGTCGAATCCGAAAGTCCTGGGCGATCCTCTCGGCGCCTCGCACGCCGTTGTTGAGGAGGAACAGTCCACCCACATTCTGGAGTTCGGTATTCAAGACTGTGCCAGCTTCGCGGGCATCCGCAAACACTGTCGGGTCACGCAGGAAGGCAGCATTGAAATCGCCAGCCTGGAAGGCCTCCCAGTTGGCCCTAGAGCTGCCCGGGAAGGTGAACTCGATCTCCTCGATGCACACTGGCCCACCCCAGTAGTCATCGCGGGCCCTAAGCAGGGTCCGCACGCTGGGCTCCACTTCGACAACCTCGTATGGCCCGAAGCTGGCCGCGTTGAGCAGGTCGGGAGAAACTGACATCCGGTTGCGGACCAGCCTTTCAGCGCTGGCTTCTTCGGAGGCGTTAGCCGCCTCTTCCTCCAGCAACTGTGCGATAACCCGCGGGTTCACGATCATGCCGGCCTCATCTCCCAGCACCAGCGGGAACGTGGTCCACGGCTGTATGAGACGGAAGATGATGGTGTTGTCATCCACCACTTCGGTTGCCTCAAGATCGATGAGCCGCAGAGAACCCTCGATGGTGTTGGTCACACCGTTGCCCCGACCCTCGAGGAACCGCTGCATGGAGTCGACCACGTCTTGGGCGATCATCTCGTCACCGTTGCCGTAAGTGATGCCCGAGGGAATCACCAACGTCCATTCGGTGAAGTCGTCATTGGGAGTGAGCGACTCCGCCACATGGGGGTTGTACTGCCCAGCGTCGGGGTCGAAGGTCATCATGATGTCCCACACGTTCACCAGCTCGGTGCCGCCCACCAGTGATCCGCTACTAGCGGTCGGGTCCATGCTGGAGTTGGGCGAGAAGTTCGCGTAGTTGATCTTGGTGCCTGGAACCGTGGCCTCGCAGCCACCGGCCAACTCTTCCTCGGTCGGTACTGCGGCTTCGACGTCTTCCGCTTCTTCGATGGGAGCCGATATGGCACTGTCGTCGTCGCCGTCGTCGGCGGGCTCGGGCGCGGGATCGTCGTCGCCGTCGTCGGCGGGCTCGGCAGGCGCGGGATCGTCTGGAGCGGTTTCGACTCCGTCATCATCGTCGTTGCCGCAGGCCGCGGCCACCAGGCCGAGCACCATCAACAATGCCAGCAGCTTCAATAGCCATGAACGCATGTGCATTTCCCCCTCGTGGAACTTGGTTCCGACACTCTAGGAAACCTGGGCGATGGGGGCAACAGAGACGCCCGACCTCACTTCAAGAGGGTGCAAGCGGGGGGAGTCGCGGCTTTAGATGAGAACCTCTTCGAAGAACTGCCGCATGATGGCGGCGCACTCTTCGGGCTGCTCCAGCTGGAGCATGTGGGTGGCGTCGGGCAGGAAGTCGTAGTCGACGCTGGAGATATCGCTGAGGTTCAGAGACGGCAGGTACGAAAAGGGCAGCGTGGGGTCGGCCCCGATCACCTTGACCGGACAGCGGACTTTGGCGAAGTCGATGAACGCTCCGAAGACGCTGGCGTAGTCGATGATCTGCGCTTCGTACTCCCGAGGGCATCGCAGCTCGAAGCCTTCCCCGTCGGGCGACTCCCGCAGGGTGGAATCAGCCAGCAGGTCAACCGCCCCGGGAACTGCCGCCTTGTAGGTGGGGAATATCCCGAACAGTTCGGTGAACGCGCTCTTGGTCTTGAACCGATGGGTGCGGCGCCGGGCTGACTTCGCCATGCGGATCGCGGCTTCTTCGAAGTCTCGAAAGTTCCTGCCCGGCTTGCACAAGGGCGGGTCGAACAAGACGAGTGCAGCGTAGTCGCTGCCCTTGGATTCAGAAATGAGGGGCGTGAGGCATGACACGGAGTGGAATACGCCAACCTGCGGTTTCTTGCCGAATTGCCGGCCAATCTCCTCAAGTATTCGGTCATGATCGCCAACCAGCGTCGGAACACTGTGGTTTTCCAGGCCGCCCACCGCGTTCCAACCATGGTTCCTCATGTCGTAGACGATGAGGTCGAAGTCGTCGGTCAGGAGCGACCAGAACGGATAGTAGAGATCAATGGCCAGGCCATTGCCATGGCTGAGGATCAGCCGAGTTCCATCGGGGTTTCCGTGGCGGCGAAGTAAGACCGACGACTCTTCATCCATTCTCACTTCGTGGACAGACCGCGGCTCGGGAATGCTCCAAGCCGATTCTTGCTCCGTCACGGTTACGGGCTTACTTCATAGGCGATGGCGGCGGCGAACTCCCTCGTTCCCATATCCTCCAAGCACCAAGTCGTCTCGGGGATTTGAGCAAACTGGCAGATGCTCTTGGCCGCTCCCCGGCGCATGTCTTCGGGGATCTCCAATTCTGCGACCTTCATGGACAGGCCCTTGCCGTGGGCCTTCACGAGCGCTTCTTTGATCGTCCAGAAGCGAAAGAACTTATGAAGCTGCTGGCACCCGTCAAGCGATTCCAACTCGGCCTTCTCATGCGGGCTGAATACGCCTTCAATGAGGTTCTCGAGATTCCGGCGAGGGGCCCGCTCCTCAACATCCACACCTAGGCGGCCCCTGGGAGCCACGGCAACCAACCCGTGGTTGCCGCTGTGACTCACGTTGAAGCTGATGGAAGCAGGCAGGCCGTTGACCAGGGCAAACGGCTTGCCGTGTTTGGCGGCCTCGAACCCCAGCGATTCGTTTGGACAACCGAGTTGGCGGCCAAGAATGGCACGGAGCGCGGCGCGGCACAGCACATACCGCCGTTGAGCGGTTGGGGATTGAAAGCGCTCCCAGCGCGAGCGCTCTTCCCCGTCAAGCCACGTAAGGGCCTCGACTTCGCGCCCCTGATGGGCGGTCAGATCGACATGGAATACGGCAATAGCACCGATGCTTTTGAACCGGTGCCACCAGCTATCTGGGTCGGTGATCAACCAGCGGATTCGAGGTGGTTGATGAGGTCTTGAGGTGTCAAGAGCTCGGCGAACTCCTCAGCGGAGATGTCGGTGCCGAACTCCTGGTTGACCATTTGCCAGAACGCCACGATGTCGGAAGAAGCGACACCTGCATCGGCAACGTTGCGAGACAGGTCCAAGGGCTGACCTGCTTCTCGTCCATCAATCTCCAGCGTCTGGTCGACGATGGACCTGATTCGCTCTTCAGTTGAAGACATTCACCTGCTCCTTTGCAACCGATTGAAAGCAGGGAAAGCGTATCAAGGAGCGCGAAATTGTCAATCGTCCTCCGAGCCCGTGGACTGTGGCGGCGCTTCTACCCAGAAGCTCTGCCGCTGGAACGGGTAGTCGGGCAGCGAGATCCGACGACGCTCCTCGCCCTGGAACAAGCTCTCGAATTGAATCGCCTGCCCATCGGCATATTCCGCCGCAATGACTGCAAGCGGGTCATGGCCGCTCTCAGGCGCCGCCGCACCGCTCCGAACTCGCTGCTCGCCGACCTCATGGAGAGCGTTGAGTTGCTGGCGGAGCGACTTGGCGTCGCTGAACACCAACCCAGCCCGATGCGAGAAGTGGCTTCGCCCCATGCTTGCCGTCCACGCCAGGTCGGAGAGCAGCGGATCGGTTGCCGCACCGGCTGCCGAAAGCTCCTCAGCGTGCTCGTCGAGCCAGGAGAGATACCGCCGGGCGAGCTCGCTCAACGCCTCCGGTGTCTTGGCCGACAACGGCAGCAGCCGTCTTGTCGGCGGCTCCGATCCCCCATCGAGCGGCGATTCCCCGGCTGCCACGGCTTGCGGTGACCCCACCGGCTGCCACGGCCTTCTTATTCCATCGGAATCATCAGCAGTGGATTGGTACCCCTCAACCACGATGTGCGAATTGGCGCCGGAGATTCCGAATGAGTTGACCGCGGCCAACGATTGGCGGCCCCGGTCTCCTGGCCATTCAATCGGCTCGGTGGCCACACTCAGCGGCATCCTCGCCCAATCGATCTCGGGACTCGGCTCGCTGAAGTGCAGGTGCTTCGGCAGCGTCCCATGCCTCATCCCCAGCACCACCTTGATCAAGCTGGCCATCCCGGCCGCGCCTTCGAGGTGCCCGATGTTGGTCTTCACCGATCCGATCCATACCGGGCGGTCTTCCTCGCGCCCCTGGCCATAGACGGCGGCAATGGCGCTGGCCTCCACCGCATCTCCCACTGCGGTGCCTGCTCCGTGTGCTTCCACATAGTCCACCTCATCCGCTGAGATGCCAGCTCGGGCCAGCGCCTCCACCATGACCCGCTCCTGGGCCCGACCGCTGGGAACGGTGACGGCAAGGCCCGCCCCGGTCTGGCTCACCGCCGACCCTCGGACAACCCCCCAGATCCGATCGCCGTCGGCCTCGGCATCGCCCAACCGCTTCAGCACCACAACGCCGCATCCCTCGCCGCGGACATAGCCGTCGGCCGAGGCGTCAAACGACTTGCACTGCCCCTGCGATGACAGCATGTCGGCCTCGACCAGCGCATTGGTGACCGCAGTCGACAAGATGGCGTTCACGCCCCCCACCAGGGCGATGTCGGTCTCCCCTCTCCGAAGGCCCTCCATCGCTTGGTGTACGGCAAACAGCGACGACGCGCAGGCCAAGTCCAGCGGCACTGCCGGTCCCTCGATGCCCAGCGAGAACGCCACCTTTCCCACGGTCACGCTTCCCGCGGTATTGAGATGACCCCCAGCTCGACCGCTCCTCTGGATGACGCCCCGGTATTCGCTTACACCGAGACCGATATACAGCCCGCTGCGGCTTCCCTTCAGACGTTCGGGATCGATAGCGGCATCCTCAACCGCCTGCCAGCTGGTCTCCAGCAATAGCCGTTGCAGCGGATCAATCGACCACGCCTCCCTCGGCGCAACCCGGAAGAACTGAGGATCAAAGGCGTCGAGTCCCTCGATGAACGAACCCCTGCGGTAGATGGCATCGTCGGCGGCCGGATCGCCGAGGACCCCCTCCCATGAACCGCCGTCTTGGCGTCCGTCGGTAACCGTGTTCTCGCCGGCCTCCAGCAGGCGCCAGAAGGCCGATAGGTCCTCGGCTCCGGGGAACCGACAGGCCATGCCAACGATGGCGATCCCCTCGTCGTCCGACTGGGCAGCCCGGGGCCGGGACACCTCGACCGGTTCTTGGGGTTCGGCGACTTCGCCAGCCTGTCCGAACTCCTGGGACAGGTGACGGGCCAGTCCAGTGACGTCCGGGTAGTCGAAAATCGCGGTGTTCGACACGGTGTACTCGCCGGCAAACGCCCGGTTCAGCCGGTTCCGCAGTTCCACCACCATCAGCGAGTCCATGCCCAAGTCGGCGAACACAGCCGATTCGTTGGGCAGGTCGGGCAACCGCATCACAGCTTGCAGCTCTAGTTGCAGGTGCGAGATCAACTTTTCCTCGCGCTCCGCGGCGGCGGCATTCCTGAGGTCGTCCAACAGATCGACCGACGATTCCTGGGATTCGCCAGACGCATCAGCCGACAGCAGATCCTCCAAGAAGAGCGATCGGGCGTCGGGGCCTTCGGAGACCACCTGCCAGTCGACCGCCGCCACCATGCCCATGGTCACGTCTTGGCGCACCAGATGGTCGAACGCCTTCAATCCCTGCTCGGGGGTGAGCCACCCCGTGCCCGCTGCTTCGAGTTGCCCGGCGATCCGCTCCCGGTGCTCCTCGGCCTCACCCAGCCCCGACCACGCTCCCCAGGCAATCGACTGCCCGGGCAGGCCCAGTGAACGGCGGTGGGCGGCGAGCTGGTCCAAGAACGCGTTGGCGGCGGCGTGGTTCGACTGTCCTGAATTGCCCAAGACCCCGGCCACACTGGAGAACAACACGAACAGATCGAGATCACGGTCTTCAGTGGCCCGATGCAGATGCCAGGCCCCTAACATCTTCGGCCACAGCACCTCCTCGAACTTCTCCCAGGTCTGGTTGGTGAGCGCGCCGTCGGACAGCACGCCCACGCTGTGGATCACACCCCCGAGTGGCGGTAGATCGGCGTCGATCCTGGCCAGCATCTGGTCGATGGCGGATGGGTCGGTCACATCGGCCAGCTCGACCTCCACCGCCACTCCCTGTCGACGGAGCTCGCTGATCGCCTCCTCCGCCTCGGGATCGGGGGGCCGCCTCCCGTTCAACACGATGGCCCCCGCGCCTCGGCCGGCCAGCCATCTGGCGACCGCGCAGCCAATGCCTCCCAGGCCGCCGGTCACCAGATAGGTCCGGTCGTCCCTCAACCGTCCCGTCTCAAGGGGGGAACCGGCCAGAACCAGCTTGCCGATGTGCCGGGCGGCCTGCATGTATTTCATCGCCGACCCCGCCTCGGCCAGCGACCACCGAGTGTGTACCAGCGGCGCCAGCTCGCCGGCTGCCACCCGGGCCACCACGCGCCGGAGGGCGTCTCCGGGCACCGCGGGAGTCTGTTCTTTGAGAACGTCGAGCTCCAAGATCCAGTAGCCCACGTCGGGCCGGGCCGCGGCCATCTCCTCTTCGCTGAGGATGTCCACCCGGGCCAACTCCACGAAGCGGCCGCCTTGAGCCAGGCAGGACAGGCTGGCGTCGATGAAGCCCGGTCCAGTCAGGCTGTTGAGCACCACGTGGACGCCTGCGCCCCCGGTGGCTTCGAGGATTTCCTCCGCGAAATCAGTCCGACGGCTGTCGAACACATGATCCACGCCCAGCGACCGCAGATATGCCTGCTTCGGAGCGCTCGTGGTGGCGAACACCTCGGCCCCCGCCGCCTGGGCCAACTGCACCGCGGCCAGCCCCACCCCTCCCGTTCCGGCGTGGATCAGCACCCGTTCGCCTGCCTTCAGGTCGGCGAGGTCGAAGGAAAGCGCAGACGTAACAAAGACGGTGGGCAACGTGGCCAGCGCGGCGGACGAAATGCCCGAGGGGGCCAGCGCCACCAGCTCCTCGGTGGTGACCACCTCGGAGCCCAGCGTGCCGAACCCCAATCCCGCCACTCGGTCGGCCACCAAGACCGTGGACACGTCGGCACCCACCTCAACCACATGGCCGCAGAACTCCTCGCCCAACAAGCCCGCCCCGATGACGCCCAACGAGCGGAACATGTCCAAGAAGTTGAGCCCGGCGGCTTCCACCGCCACTCGTACGTCCCGCTCTCCCAACTGCACTGGCGGGTGAGGCTCTGGCTTGACCTCTTCCAGGGCACCGCCAGAGTCAGCGGCCAGCAACCAGCTCACTTCTCCCGCCGGATCAGGCAGATTCGGGCGACCCGACCCCACACCAGCCCGATCCAGCCGGGCCGCCTGGCGCAGTCCCTGGCGGTAGGCGATGTGGGTTTCTGCGTCGGGATAAAGCAGCTCATTGGCCAAATCGGAGAGCGGCACCACACTGGCAGGGTCCAAATCGATCATCCTGGGGTTGAGGTGAGGCGCTTCGCGGCCCACCACCTTCCCAAGGCCCCAGAGCATGGCCCCGGCGATGCCCTCGGCGGGCTCGTGCTCCAGCACTTGGGCCCCCTGGGTCACCAGCCAAACCCCGTTTGCGGGAGCGGCGTCGGCATCACCCATCCCCTGCAACAGGGCCAGCGCGCTCTTGCCAGCCTGCGCTGCGTCTTCCGCAAGCTGCTCGGTGCCGGCCTGCGACCCCCGGCCGTCCAGTGACACCAGGTGGACAACGCCGCGGAGTGCGGCATCAGGGGAAAGTCCTTCGAAGAGTGACTGCCACGACTCCCGTTGGCTCATCGCCAGGGAAACCCGGACAACTCCGGGCTCGTCCAGCAGGGGCTGATCATTGATCGGAGCGCCATCGCCAACCAGCGCCACCGTCTGGTTCCGGGCCGCCAACTCCTGCGCGAGGTTCTCGGCTGAATCACCAGAATCCGATGCCAAGATCCATACGCCGGGCTGCTCGCTCACCTCCGCGGGTCCCTGGGCCACAATCACCCCGCGATCAGGCTGTCGGCCGGTGTCAGGCGGGTCCACGCCCAGAACCTCTGCCGCTGGGAAACCGGAGTCTCCCAGCGCCCGAAGCCATACGTCGGGGCTGGTCAGGGCGTGATGGGGGCGATAGTGGTCGGCAAACCGCCACCAACCGTCGAGCGGTCCGAAAGAAAGGTCCAGCCAGCCCAGGCCGCGGAGGGTCTCCAACGCCACCAGATGGCCCGACGGCGCGAGCAGCCGTCGGCAATTTCCCAGCGTCTCATCCAGGAACTGGGTGGCGTGCAGCACGTTGGAGGCGATAACCAGGTCGTAGCCGTGGCGGTCGAAGCCCTGTTCCACCGGGTCGACCTCGATGTCCAGCACCCGGTAGTCGATCGACGCCTCCGCACCGCCGAATCGCCTCTCCGCCTCGGCGAAAAAACCGGCCGAGATGTCGGTGTAGGTGTAGTCGAAGCGCCCAGCGGGAAGCTCGGGCAGCACCGACGCCGTCGCCGACCCAGTGCCCGCCCCCACCTCCAGCACGCGCAGCCGTCGGCCCTCCGGCAACTCGGCCAGCAGCGCTGCCACCGCGTCGCCCAGCATCCGGTTTGAGGCCTGGGCCATCGGCGCCTTCACATACAGATCGGCGGCGCTGGGCTCACCGCTGCCAAACAGCAAGGTCAGCGGATCGGCGTCGCCCACCACCACCTCGGCCAATGCCCCGGCAGACCGCCGGAACAGCCCGATCTCCATGGTTCCGTGCGGGTACTGGCCCTCCATCCAGTCGGCCCGGGCCGCCGGATCGCCGGCCAGCACCTCGGGCAGGGGATCATCGGAGCCGACTCTCACGGTGAACTCGTCGCCGACTTCCTCCAGCGCGCCGGCTTTGGCCATCATCTCGAGCATCCGGCGGAACAGGCGTCCATGCTCGGGGGCAACCCCCAACTGCTCCCTCAACTCATCGGGCACCACCGTGTCGCCCGCGGTGCGCACCCACCCCAGCCGATCCAGGGCCAAACGGGCGTACGACCACGCCAGCCGCTCGAGGTCGGCCAGAAACCCGACCCGGCTCTCGGCCTCAACCCCCTCTGCCGCCAAGTACTGGGTGAACGGCTCTGAGCCCGCGGCAATGGCACTCGGTTGGGGCAGGAAATCGGCCGGCAATATCCCTGGGGCGAGAGGGCTGTCTCGCCAGACGATTTCATAGAGGAGATCGTCGAGGCTCCCAGCAGTCGACAACAGCGCGGCCCGCGTGGCCCTCTTCACCGTATAGCCGCTCAAACCCCCGAGCACGGTGCCGCGCTGGTCGTAGAACACCAGATCTCCGGCAAGAACCTCAGGTGTTCCCTCTGACGGTTCGGCGGCTTCCTTCAGCCGCGCATGGCATACCAACTGGTCGGGCATGGGTCCGGTGAGCCACAAGCGCTCCCATCCGAAGGGCAGATAGGCCACCCCGTCATCGCCACCAGCCCCGCTGCGAGCCTCGGCCATGACCTGGAAGCAGCCGTCCAAGAGCAGCGGATGCACTTCGATGCCGCCTCGGTCAATGGTCTCGGGCAGCGACAATTCCCCCACCGCTTCGCCTTCGGAGGCCCACAGCGCCCGCAGGGTGCGAAACGGCGCACCGAGCTCGACCCCTGCGCCCGTACGAGAGCGGTAGAACTCCGAGACGTCTCTGGGTTCCAACCCGGCCTTCAGTCCATCCAAGTCGACGCTTTCGGCCCCCTCAATCCGCCCGGCCTCCGAATGGGCCAGGCCCTCGGCGTGCCGCGTCCATCCGTCCTCACCCGGGCCCCGGCTGTAGATCTCGAATCGAGCGGGGGTCCTCGGATCGACCTCGTCCAGAACGAACTGCACTTGGCGACCCTCGGGCGCCGCCCCTTCATCGGAGTCCGGCTCAGGAAAGACCATCGGGCTGAGCAGCTGGAGATCTTCCACCACAAAGCTGCGGCCGGTTGGGGTTGATGGCCGACCGTTTCCAGTGGCAGCCAGCGCCGAGACCGCCATGGTTCCGTACAGCGCGCCCGGTGTGATCACCTGCCCATACACCCGGTGGTCACTCAGCCATGGCGGATCGGAGGGATCCATTTCCGTCTCAAGCTGAAGCTCGCCTCGGGGGGATTCGTGGCAAATGCCGAGCAAGGGGTGCCCCGCGCCGGATCGACGGCGTTTTGCGGCTTCCACCCAGTGGCGTTGGCGTTGGAACGGGTAGCCCGGAAGCGAGAGACGGCGTCGGGACTCGCCTCCGTACAGGCCCTCAAAGCTGATATCGAGCCCAGACTGGTACGCCCCCACCACCGCGTCGAGGAACCCGCAGCCATCCTCGGGGGTCGGTGTTCGATCCGATGGCCGCTTCATGCTCGACACCACAGTCGGCTCGGCCACCGCGGCCTGGGCGGGCCAGGACAGAACCGTCATGGGGCCGAGCACTGCCCCGGGACCGACTTCGATGACCGCGTCCACCCCCAATTCGGCCAGCGCCTGCACGCTGTTGCGAAACTCCACCGGCTGGCGGGCCTGGCGACACCAATACGCCCCGTCCATCGCCTGGCCATCTTCCAGCACCTGGCCCGTCATGCTGCTCACCACGGTGAGCGAAGGCGCGGCCACCGCAAGCTCGGTGAGCAGCCCCTCAATGCCGTCCAGAATCGGTTCCACCATGGCGCTGTGGTATCCGGCGCTCTTCTCCAGTCGCCGGACCCGCACCTCTTCGACCTCAAAACGCTGGAGCAGCGCCTCAACATCGGCGGTCGGTCCGCTCACCATCAAGTGGGCCCCGTTGTCGGCGGCAATGGACAGCCGCGAGTCACCCGAGGCGGCGCATTGCTCCTCCACTGCGGCGGCCAGCACTGATTCCGGGGCGAACACTGCGGCCATCGCGCCGGGCTCTGGCAGCTCCGACATTAGCTTGCCCCGCCCAGCGGCGAGACGAAGGCCGTCCTCCAGGCTGAGCACGCCGGAGGTATGAGCCGCCGCGATCTCCCCCAGGCTGTGCCCCACCACCGCATGGGGCCGAACCCCCAGGCCCGACCACAGTGCGGTGAGCGCACACTCCAACGCGTATATGGCGGGCTGCGTCCACGCCGGATCGTCCAGGTCTCTGTCGGCGTCGGGCCACCCGAACATCACCCCCAGCAGCGACGTGCCCCGCTCGTGGCGAAACACCTCCTCGCAACGATCCAAGATCGCCCGCACCACCGGCTCGCTCTGGTAGAGCGACTCCCCCATGCCCACCCACTGGCTGCCCTGCCCGGTGTAGGCAAAGGCCACCTTTGGTGCGACTGACGACCCGGCCACCTCATCATCAGATTCCACCAGCGCGTGGAGCTTGTCCCGCAGCGACTCGGCGTCGGTGAACACCACGCCGGCCCGATGGGAGAAATGGCTGCGGCCGATCCCGGCCGTCCAGGCAGTGTCAGCCAGCACCTCCCCCGACGGGGGACCGATATCGTCGTCCAACCACCTGAGATAGCCCTGAGCCAGCTCCTTCAGAGCTTTGTCCGACTTCGCCGACAAGGGCAGCAGCCTCGCGGAGCGCGCCATGGCGGGGGCGTCCACCGGCATGGCCGCTGCGTCATCCGCGGTGGCGACGGCAACAGGCAGAGGAGGACCTGTCGGCCGCCGTTCCTCGCCGGGCTGGGCTGGTTCTCGGTCGCCCACCCCGTAGGCCTCCACGATGACGTGGGCGTTGGTGCCCGACCAGCCGAACCCGCTCACCCCGGCAATGGCCATGCGGTCGGAGTGGCGAGGCCAAGGGGTGGGCTCAGCCGTCACCTTCAGCGGCACCTGGTCCCAGTCGATCGCCGGGGTCGGATTCTCATAGTGCAGATGCGGGGGGATCACGCCCTGCTTCATCGACAACATCACCTTGACCAGGCCGGCGACACCGGCGGCTGGCTCCAAGTGGCCGACGTTGGTCTTCACCGACCCGATGAGCAGCGGTTGATCAGCATGGCGCTCTTGGCAATAGGCGCCAACGGCAGCCTCCAACTCAATGGGGTCACCCACTGGGGTCCCGGTGCCGTGCGCCTCCAGGTAGTCCACCTCAGAAGGCTGAACCCCCGACCGGGCCAACGCCTCGGTGATCACCAGTTCTTGGGCCACCCCGTTGGGCACGGTCAACCCGGTGCTGGCTCCGTCCTGGTTCAGCGCCGATCCCCGGATCACGCCCCAGATCCGGTCTCCGTCGGCCTCGGCATCGCTCAGCCGCTTCAGCACCAGGATGCCGCAGCCCTCGCCTCGCACATATCCGTCGGCCGCAGCGTCAAACGTCTTGCACTTCCCATCGGGGGCCAGCATCCCGGCATTGCCCCGCAATTCGAACAGCCGACCCGACAGGATCACGTGTACCCCTCCGGCCAGGGCCAGGTCGGCCTCATCCCGCTGGAGCCCCGATACCGCCTGATGCACCGCGGTCAGCGAAGAGGAGCAGGCGGTGTCCACCGCCAGTGCCGGACCTTGCAGCCCCAAGGCAAAGGCCACTCGCCCGATGGCGGTGTTGAAGGAGGTGCCGCTCACCGAATACAGGCTGACCGCCGCCTCGGACGAGGCGCTGTTGGCCAAGATCAGGGCGCGGTAGTCGTAGTTGCTGATACCGGCATACACCCCGGTGCGGCTGCCTCGCAGTCCCTCGGGATTGATACCCGCGTCCTCAAGGGCCTGCCAGCTGGTCTCCAGCATCAACCGCTGCTGGGGATCCAGCAGCTGGGCCTCAACAGGCGAGATTCGGAAGAACGAGGCATCGAATTGGTCGATGCCGCTGATGAATCCGGCGAAGCGACAGGCAACACTCTGAACGTCGGCGTCTTGGAACAGCTCTCCGATTCGCCCCACACCAGAGCCGGGAACCCCCTCGCTTACCGCGTTCTCACCCGCTTCCAGCAAACGCCAGAACTCCGACAGGCCGTTAGCACCGGGAAACCGGCAGGCCATTCCGACAACCGCGATGGATTCCCCTGTTAGCGAAGCCATGCTCTCTCCTACGCCGAGGCTAACCCGTGCCCTTGACCTGAACCGTCACCACATCCAGGCCGTGGTATTTCTGATGGTGGACCGTTGAGGCGTAGTGCCGCAACAGGCGAAGCGAGATCTCGCCTTCCTCAATCCCCTCGGATTCCTCGCTCAAATACGCCAGCCGGTCTTCGAGGTTCTCCTCATCGAACACGGCCAGAAACTCCATCTCCACTGAACCGGCATCAGGACGGGCCTGGATTATCAGACGAGCGGTTTCGTCGCTGGTCTCATGCTCCTCCATCCGCAGAAGGCTCATCAGCGTTTCCTCGCCAGCCGAGCGCAGCCGCAGGCTGGAAGCCTCGTTCCAGCCAATCTGATCGGCTACTCCCTGGAGGAATTCGTCGATCTTCCCCAGCGAGGAGAAGTCGAGCTCGACGGCCAGCCGGCTGGGCCGGTGCGGGCTGGTCAAGTCCAAGAACACGGTCAGCACAACGGAGACAACCGCCCCCACCATCACGCCGTTGTCCAAGAGCGCCCCCCATGTGGTGCCCAGCAAGTCGGCGAATATGGTCTGGTTCTCCAGCCCGACCCCCAGCGAGAACGCCACCCCCACCACCATCGCCTTCTGGGCGTCGAGTCCGTCGCGCATCACCGTTTGGATGCCCCCCACGAACAGGAGCCCGATCGCCGACAGGACGTAGGCCCCCATCACCGGGCTCGGGATCACCGTCAATACGGCGGTCAGCTTGGGGAAGAATGCCAGCAGGGCGAACAGCGCCCCGGCGGCGAACCCCACGCTGCGGGCGGCCACCCCGGTCAGGGTGGTCAGCTGCACGCTCTTGGACGAATAGACGGTGGTGGGCGGGGTCCCGGCCAGGCCGGAGAAGAAGATGCCCAGTCCGTTGGTGTTGAGCGAGCCCTGGACCAGCCGGAAGTCGGTCACCCGCGGCCGGCGCCACGAGGCCTGCTGGATGGCGACGCTGTCGCTGATGTTCTTGATGCCGCCCACCAGCGTCACCACCACGAACACCGGCAGCAGCGCCCAGAATCCGGCGCCGGGAGTCAGGTCGAATCCCGGGGCGCCGCTGTTGGGGACGCCGAACCAGGGGTCTTCGATGACGCGCTCGAAGTCGAACGCCCCGAAGAACGCGGCGGCCACACAGCCCGCTCCCATGCCGATGATGGGCGACCAGAGCCGCCAGGCCCCGGTGACCTTCAACGCCAGAACCACCGTTGCGATCAGCGTGACCAGCGCGATGAGCGGGCCGGCGGCATCTGAGGTGCCCTCGGGCACCTCCGGCACCCGGTCGAGGGCGATGGGCAAGACGGTGGCGGCGATGAGCATGAGCACGGTGCCGGAGACCACCGGGGTGATGATCCGGCGCAGCAGGGGCAGCCAGAACGACAACAGGAGATAAAACAGCGAGGAGACCACCACGAGGCTGGCCAGCAGGCTCGGTCCCCCCTCGTTCAGCGCCAGCACTGAGATGGCCACGAAGTTGGTGGTGACCCCCATGAGAAGCACATGGCCGGCGCCGAATCTTCCGATCCGAGTGGCCTGCAAGGCGGTGAGTGTCCCGGAGATGATCAACGCGGCGAACACCGCCCAAGACAGGTAGGAGTCGCCCTGGCCTCCCGCTCGTGCGGTGATGGCCACGATCAGCACGATCCCCAGCATGTTGGCCATCACACCCTGGGCGCCCACGGCGATTGCCACCAGCGGTGGGCAGGGATCGTTGGGCTCGTAGCGGATGGCCTCGTTCATGATTCTGATTGCGCTACCGCGAGCCTCGGACCTGCACGGTCACGACGTCCAGCCCGTGGTACTTCTGGTGATGGACCGACGAGGAGTAGTGGCGAAGCAGGCGAAGCGACACATCCCCCTCCTGCAAGCCCTCGGCCTCTTCGGACAGGTATGCCAACCGGTCCTCGAGGTTCTCCTCGTCGAACACCGCGAGGAACTCCATCTCCACCATTGCGGCCTCGGGGCGGGCCTGGATGATCAACCGGGCGGCCTCCTCGGCATCCGCCTCGGGCTGCATCAGGCTGGTCAGCAGCTCTTCACCGGCCTCATCGGGTCGCACCAGGCTCAGCAGGGCCTCCTCTCCGGCGGAGCGCAGCCGCTGGGCAGAAGCCTCGTCCCAGCCGCTCCTAGCCGCCAGTTCTTGCAGGAACCGATCGATCTCAGGAAGCGACGAGACGCTGAGCTCGACTTCCAAGCGGCTGCGCCGCTGCGGGCTGGTCAGGTCCAAGAACACGACCATCGCCAACGCGGCCAATGCCCCCATCAGCATGCCGTTGTCGAGCAGCAGGCCCCATTTGTGACCCAGGAGATCGGTGAAGATGGTCTGGTTGTCGAGTCCCATGCCCAGCGAGAAGGCAACCCCCACCACCAGCGCCTTCTGCCCGTCGAGCCCGTCCTGAACCACCGTGCGGATACCGATCACGAAGAGCAGGGCAATGGTCACCAATAGATAGGCGGCCACCACCGGGCTGGGAAGGGTGAGCAGGAACACGGTCAGCTTGGGAAGAAAGGCCAGAGCAAGCAGGGTGCCGCCGACCAAATAGCCGATGCGGCGAGCCCCCACCCCGGTGAAGCTGATGAGCGACACGCTGGTGCCCGAGTAGACGGAGGTGGGCGGAATGCCGAAGATGCCGGCCGACAAGATGCCCAGTCCATTGGTGTTGAGTGAGCCTTGAACCAGCCGGAAATCGGGAACTTGGGGGCGAAGCGAGGAGGCCTGCTGTATGGCCACGCTGTCGCTCACGTTCTTGACCCCGCCCGCCAGTGTTACCACCACGAACGCGGGCAGAAGCGACCAGAACCCCGCCCCCGGAGTCAGGTCGAATCCGGGGAAACCGCCAGAGTCGGGAATGCCCACCCAGGCCGCGTCGCCAACCGGGCTGACCTCGTAGGCGCCGAACAGCACAGCCACCACGCCTCCGAAGACGATCCCAATGAGCGGTGACCACAATCGCCATGCCCCCGATGCCCGCATGTGCAAAAGGATGAACACCGCCAGCGTCACGAAGGCAATGGTCGGTCCCGCGGCCTCGGGCGCGTCGGCAGGCACCTCTTCCACCCGGTCGAGTGCCACCGGCAAGACGGTGCCGGCGATCAGCAGGAGGACCGTGCCGGTGACCACCGGCGTGATGACCCGGCGCAAGAACGGCAGCCAGAAGGCCAGCACCAGGTAGAACAGCGAGGCCGCCACCGTGAGGCTGGCCAATAGCTCCGGGCCGCCCTCGGCCAGGGCCAACACCGAGATGGCGATGAAGTTCGGGGTGGGGCCCATGATCAAGATGTGCCCGGCGCCGAACCGCCGGAACCGGCTGGCCTGCAATGCGGTGAGCACTCCGGCGATGATCATGGCCGCGAACAGCGACCACGAGAAATATCCGGCGTCTTGGCCCCCCGCCCGGGCGGTGACCACCACAACCGACACAATCGGCGCCAGCGCCAGTACCACGCCCTGAAGACCAGCAGCGGCAGCAACGCCAGCCGGGCAGCGTTCCTCTGGCTCATATCGAATGGCATCGCTCATAGGTGGTGCTTTCAGAAGTAACTATGGTTAGACTATGGTCAATCTTTAACCATAACTCCTGGAGGAACTATGTCTAGCCCATTAGCCGAGCAGTTCATCGCTGCGGGGGACTTCAAGGCCAAATGCTTGGCCCTGATGGACAGGGTGCGAGACGAAGGCGTGGAGTTTGTGATCACCAAATACGGCCATCCTGTGGCTCGGCTTGTGCCATGCGAGCCGAAGCGGGAAGTGCCCATCCTACGCGGTATGGGCCGAGGCCGGATCATCATTCACGGCGACCTAACCGAGCCGACCTTCGGCGACGAGCCGGTGGATGAGATGGTGGCCAACTGGGATACCTTGCATCAGGCAACTCCTACTGAGACAACCTGATGCTCATGGTGGATACCCATGTCCTGCTCTGGGAACTGAGTGATAGAGGGAAAGTGCCGCCTGCTGCCAGCGCAGCGATCCAAGACGCCCTCGCTGCATCTGATTTGGCCGTGTCTGCGGCCACTTACTGGGAGCTTGGGGAATTAGCGCGCAAGGGCAGGATTGATCTGCCCGACGGTTTGCGGTCTTGGCGCTCAGAGCTTCGGGACAGTGGCATCCATGAGCTGCCCATCGATACGGAGATCGCCCTCCGGGCGGTAGAGCTGCGAGACCAAGCCGCGCCCAACGACGCTGCCGACCGATTCATCATGGCCACCGCGCTCATTCGCAACGCGGTGCTTGTCACCGCCGACCGGGAGATTCTGGCCTGGAACGGCCCCCTCGACTGCATCAATGCGACCTAGCCTAAAGCTTGGCCTCGCGGGGATCCCAGAGGGCTCGGAGGGACTCGCCGATGCGGTTCAGCGACAGTACGGTGCAGAACATCATCACTCCGGGAACGAACACGATGTGGGGCGCCTTTTCCAGCAAATTCGGATCGCGGCCCTCCTGGATCATGTTGCCCCACGTGGGCGTGCTGATGGGATCGATGCCCACCCCCAAGAAGGCCAATGAGGTCTCAGCCACGATCACCACCGCCACGACGATAAAGGCGTAGGAGGCCAACGGCAGAGCCACGTTGGGCATGATCTCCCGGAACAGAATGCGGCTGTTGGACGCCCCCATGGCCTTGGCCGCGGTTACGAATTCCCGAGCCGCGAACGTCAGCGTGTTGGCGCGCGACAGTCGTCCCATGGTGGGGATGCTCAACACCGATAGCGCGAGCGTGATAACCAGCACGCTCCCCCCAAAGATGGCCACGATGGAAAACAGCAAAATCAGGGCGGGAAAAGCCAAAACGGCGTCGGTAATGATGTTGAAGGTTCCTTCGGTTGCCCCCCGAAAGAAGCCAGCAGACATACCGATAACCGACCCCACCGCCAAGCCGATACCCACGGCGCCCAGGCCCACGATCAGGGAGATACGCGCCCCCCGAATGCTCTGGTTCATAACGCTCTTGCCCAGCCGATCAGTGCCCAGCGGTTCGTCGGTGGTGAACGATGGAGGCCGTTCTCGATCTTGGAAGTCGGCCTCCAAGCTGTCGAACAGCCCGCCCAGTTGCAAGAACACAAAGAGCACCAGAATGAACAGCCAAACCATCGATATCCATACCGTCGCATCGACCCGAGAGCCGAATGCTGCTCGGATTAGCTGTCCTACCCCGGTGAGAATGCCGTATATCCCGCCCAGGGCGAGGATCACCTGAAGCCAGGCAACGCTGTCGTAGGTAACCAAGAGCTGTATCAGCAGAAAGGCCAGCCCGATGACAAATCGGGCACTTCCTTCCCGACCGAGGCGAGCGCGGCGACCCCGCTCGGGATCGTCGACAAGCTGGGCCTCAGGCTCGGTGACGACGCCAGTGATGTCAGCCACGTCTAATCCTCGGATCAAGCAGCGCGTATGTGATCTCCACCAGCATGTTCAACATGATGTAAGCCACTGCCACCACCAGCACCAGACCTTGCAGGACTACCAAGTCATTGCCGGTAATGGAGTCCACCATCTTGAGCCCCATCCCCGGGAGCTGGAACAGCACTTCGATGATGACGGTGCCGCCGATGAGCCGGCCTGTGCTCACTCCCGCCAAAGTGATGAGCGAGAACGACGACGGTCGCAGGGCGTGGCGGAACAACACATGGGAGGGCGACATGCCCTTGGCTCGGGCCGTCAGCACGAAGTCGTTTTGCAGGGTGGCCATCATGTCGGCCCGCAACAACCGCTGGAACACGGCGATCTCAGTCAGAGACAACGCGACCACCGGCATGATCAGGCGGCGGGAATGGTCCCACCAGTCCCATTCAGTGAGCCGGGTCCACCCTTGGGGCGGCAATATGTCGAGCTGGTTGAACAAGATGAAGATCAGCAGGATGCCGACTAGGAACTGGGGTAAGGAGATAGCGGCAAACGATGCCGCGTTCAACGCTCGATCCACTCTTCGTCCCGCCCTATAGGCGGCATACACCCCCAGCGGAATGGCCAGAATCAGCGCCAGAGCCTGGGCTACCACCGTCAGTTCCAGGGTGATGGGCAGCCGCTGTCGAATGGTGTCCGAAACTTTCAGGCCGTGGGTTCTCACCGACTCGCCCAGATCACCGGTAAGCGCATCCCCCAGCCACTTGCCGTAGCGAACGACGACGTTTTCGTCGAGTCGAAGCTCCCGGTTGACCAACTCCCGGGCGGCGGGCTCCTGGGCCCGCTCTTGGCCTAGGAGGCGAATGGTGGGATCACCGGGCAGCAGCTCCACATAGAAGGAGGAGAAGAAGCTCACCAGAATCAGCACCGGAATGATCCGGATGATGGTGCGACCGATGGTCTTCAACTGTTGTCACCTCCCCCTGCGCCTCGGCGCGGGCCCCATAGATGATGCCCCATAGAACAGGGGGTGGGCACGGACCGTGCCCACCCCCTCGTTCTCAGATGAGTTTCTTGGCTAACCCTTAGCGGTGAATTCCAAGAGAATGATGCCGGCGTCAGTCTGGAATATGCCCGAAACCTTGTCGGTCCAGTAGTAGCCGACCTCGCCCTTGCTGGTCACGATGACCGGGACCTGATAGGCGAACTCGCGCTGGAAGCGGCTGTAGCCCTCGTAGCGCTCCTCGAAGGTGACGCCTTCACGGCCCTGCTTGAGCGAAGCGTCAAATTCCGGATAGCACGCCTTGGCCCAGTTGCGGGATGAGACGTTGGCACCGCACACGCCGTCCTCAGTGGAATCGCCGAAGTACACGTCGTACATGTAGTCGGGGTCGCCCACGGGGATGGCCCACGGGTTGGCCACTGATTCGCCGCCGAACACGGCGCCGACCATCTCGCCGACCTCCACGCAGTTGGCGGTGGCGGAGATGCCAACCTCGCTCCACATGGCAATCAGGGTCTCCGTGAGGAGCACGTTCTCCGGGGAGGTGGTGCAGTAGGTCTGGAACTCCAGCGGACCGCCCAGTTGGGCTTCGCACTCTTCGAGCGCGGCAGCCGACGCGTCCTGGTCAAAGCCCGGCAGCACTGCTTCGGGATCGGTCCACGGAGAACCCGGCCTCATCAGACTGCGGATCATGTTGTTGAGGCCCTCGTACACGATCTCGTTGATGGTCTCGTAGTCGATGGCGTGGGCCGCAGCCACCCGGCACTCCCGGATGTTGAACGGCTCTTTCACATTGTTGAGCATCCAGTATCCGCCGTGGTTGTCAACCCGGGAGGTGGTGTTGACGCCCTTGGCGATGGCGTCTTGGAGGTTCTGGGGATGGCGGTCGTAAGCGATGTCGAGATCACCCGCATTGAAGGCGTTGTAGCGCTGCGGCGGCTCGATGATGGGCTTGAAGGTCACGCTGTCCAGATAGGGGCAACCCTCACGGAAGTAATCCGGGTTGCGCACCACAACGGCCTGGTCGTCTTGGACCCACGACTCAAGCATGAACGGGCCTGCGCCCACGCCCTGCGGATTGATGTTGACGTCGGAATTGAGGCCGGTTTCCGGATCCTGGCCAGCCTGATACGTGGTGGGCGACATCATCCACGCCATGCGGGAGGCGAAGATCTGTGCGAACACCGCGTTCTTGCTGGTGGCAGTGAGCTCGATGGTGTAGTCGTCGATCTTCTCCCACGAAGCGATCAGATCGGCCTGAGCCCGCGACTGCGACCCGATATCGGGATTCTGGTGGTGCTCGATGTTCCAGATCAGTGCGTCGACATCCAATGGGGTGCCGTCGGTGAAGTTGACGCCTTCGCGCAGCTTCAGAATGAACACCTCATTGTCTTCAGTGGAGATGCTCTCGGCCAGACCGGGAATCAACTGGCCAGTGGCGAAGTCCTCATAGAACAGCGCACCGTAGATGGAGATCATCTGCGTGCCGCCCAGCGAGGCCCCGCCCTGGATCAAGGTGGGGTCCCATCCGGTGATCTCACCGAACATGCCGATGGTGAGGTTTCCGCCGGTCGGGCGACCGTCGGAGCAATCGGTGGTGAGGATTTCACCCGAGATATACCCGGTGCTGCCGGTGGGCACTCCCCCCGTTTCTTCCTCTACAACCTCTTCGGATTCCTCGATGACCACCACAGGTTCATCTTCCGGCTCATCGGCCGGGGCCTGCTCGGCGGGAGCCTCATCATCGGGAGCTTCCTCCGAAGGAGCCTCCTCCGAGGGAGCCTCGTCTTCCGGCTGCTCGGCTGCGGGTGCAGGTGTCCCTGCGGTTACCCCTGGACCGTCGTCATCATCGTTGCCGCAGGAAACAGCAAACACCGTCAACGCCAACAAGACGGCAAGAAGCCTCAACTGACGCGATTTCATGAGCATGACCCCCTCGGGTTTGGCTTATGGGCAGCCGAGCCTCAAACGACTGCAAGTTGTCAGACCTTAGGGAGTTATCGTCGGTTCCTGCAAGGTGACGGCACACCTATGGCCGTAGGCGAGCGGCGGCGGGGGCGAGCTCTCGTTCCAAACGATCGGCAATCACCCGAAAGTAGGGCGTAGAAAAAACCCATGCGTCCCATCAGATTCGAAACCGCCAAGCACCACACTTGCAATCGGCCGAACAATAGACTTTCAATTAGCCGATATCCAGCCTTACAATTGGCCGATGGGTGAAGCGGTCTTCTACCCGCGTTCAATCGACACCCAGCTTGTCGAAGCACTCACTGACTCGCCCGCGGTACTTATTCACGGCCCGCGCCAGTGTGGCAAGACCACATTGGCGCAGTTCGTTTGCGCTCCCAATCACTTCACTTGGCGCGGGCAACCGCTTGACGCTCCGTCCAGTGGGCGGGGGTACGCATACATCAACTTTGAAGCCGAGGTGGCTCGCAATGCCGCTCGGGCCGACCCCGCTGGTTTCGTGGACGACCTGCCCGAGCGAGTGGTGCTGGACGAAGTGCAGCGCGTGCCAGATCTGTTCGCCGCGATCAAGGTGGCTATCGACCGCAGGCGAGAGCCGGGCCGCTTTGTGCTCACTGGTTCGACAAACGTGCTTCTCATCCCCGCATTGGCCGACTCCCTGGCCGGACGCCTGCAAATCGTCCGGCTGCACCCGCTGTCGCAATCTGAACTGGTCGGCGCCTCGACACGCGATGCAGCTGCCAATCAGCGGCCTGGATTCCTGGACGCCCTGTTCGGTGGCGGATTCAAGGTGACGACAGCAGAGCGCCTCGGCAGGCAACTGGCAGGGCGAATTGCTGCGGGCGGCTATCCAGCGGCACTGGCTCGACCGGCGGGGCAACGACGAGCACGATGGTATCGGGACTACGCCGACACGCTGGTTCAGCGCGATGTGCGCGACATCGCCCGGATCGCCCGACTGGACTCGCTCGCCCGGCTATTGGAGATGGCGTCGGGGCAGACAGCCAGACTGCTCAACGTGAACGGACTCGCCGCGCCGTTCCAGCTCAGCCGCCCGACAATCGCTGACTATCTTACGCTGCTCGAACGGCTCTTTCTGGTGGATCGCCTACCGCCGTGGCACGACAACCGGCTGAAGCGGCTCATCAAGACCCCCAAGCTGCACATGGGCGACACGGGACTCGCCTGCGCGCTGATCGGTGCCGACGCCGACGCGCTGACAGCAGACCGGCACCTGCTGGGACAAATGCTGGAGACCTTCGTCTTCCAGGAGTTGCGACGACAAGCGAGTTGGCACAACACACCGCTGCGGTTCTTCCATTTCCGCGACAAAGACGGTACCGAGGTGGACATCGTCATCGAGCGCGGGGCAGCCCATGTCGTCGGGATCGAAGTAAAGGCCGCGGCAACGGTGACAAGATCAGACTTCCGCGGATTGCGAAAGCTCGCCTCAGCGTCTGGAGAACGCTTTGTAGGCGGTGTCGTGCTCTATGACGGGGAAACCAGCGCGGGCTTCGGCGACCGCATGTACGCCGTCCCCATCCGGCACTTGTGGGAGAACTTGTGAAGCCAGCTCACGCCCGCAACCGGGCGGCGGCGGGGGCCAGCTCCCGTTCCAAACGGTCGGCGATCACCCGAAAATAGGGCAAAGCCTCCCCGATGGGGTCGGGAATCTCGTCGGCGGCCCGGCCGATGAACCGGGTGCTGGTTTGGGCTTCGCGCCGGGTGTGCAGTTGGGCGACCCACGCTTGGGAGTCGGCCCCGTTGCGGTTGCCCACCTGGTTTGCAAGACGGCTCAGCTCGGCGGGCAGGAAGGTGGCCGCCGCCTTGGCCTCGCTGCGGGCCTCAACCGACCAGCCGTGGTTTCTCGTCATGACCACGATCAGATCGGACTCGTCCACCAGATACTCCGAGAGGCGGCGGCTGCGGTGGGCCGACAAGTCCAGTCCCCGCTCGGCCATGGCGGCTATGGCGTACTCGTGGGCGGGCTGCCCGCTCCAGTCCATAGTCCCGGCCGAGCCCACCTCGGCGTCGGGAGCCATGTGAGCGAACAGCACCTCGGCCATCGGCGAGCGGCAGATATTCCCCGTGCAGACAAACAGAACCTTGATGGAGGCAGTCTACGACTTGGGCAAAGCGACCCTTGAAGATCGATCTGCCAGTCGATATGCTGGCGGGAGCAGTCGGAACCGGCATCGTCTCCAGACACAGGGTTCCTCACGTAACCAAAGAGCAGGAAAACCCGATGCCGGTCACCGAAGTGCAACGCACCGAGCTGGTCAACGGCCTCGTAGAGGTCCTTGGAGAGGAGCGCACCGAAACCCTCATGCAGTGCATCCTCCTCGAAGGCCGCGATCAGCTGGCCACCAAGGACGACCTCAAAGCCCTCGAAATCAAGCTTCGAGGCGAGTTCGCCGAGTTCAGGAGCGAGATCAGAACCGAGCTTAGAACCGAGTTGGCCAAGATGACCCGCCAATTCGCCTTCATGCTCATCGGGTTCATGGTCACCATGTGGGCCACCATGATCCCCATCGCCCTCGCCACCTGATCCGCAAGCCAGCGGTAGGGCTCTGAGGATGCCAGGTTCCTAAGCTCTGCCCCATGACAGGTCCGATGGATGGAGTGAAGGTGGTCGAGCTCGGGGTGTGGGTGGCCGGCCCTGCGGCGGGTGGCATCTTGAGCGATTGGGGGGCCGACGTGGTGAAGATCGAGCCCCCCGCCGGCGACCCGGCGAGGACCTTCCAGCAGATGCTGGGCGGAGACATGCCCACCAACCCGGTGTTCGAACTGGACAACCGCTCCAAGCGATCGGTGGTGGTTGATCTGGCCCATCCTGAGGGTCAGGCCATCGCAGCCGAGATCATCAACGACGCCGATGTGTTCCTCACCAACTTGCGGCTGAGCGCACTCGAGCGGCTGGGTCTGGGCTACCAGTCTCTGGCTGCCCGCAACCCGGGGCTGATCTACTGTGCCATCACCGGCTACGGGCTCGAAGGGCCCGACGCCGACCGCCCGGCCTACGACATCGCCGCCTTCTGGGCCCGCTCGGGCATCGCCGCCCAGCTCACCCCGCCGGGCGGCGCTTTGCCGTTCCAGCGGGGCGGCATGGGCGACCACAACGTGGGCCTGGCCGGAGCGGCGGCCATCAGCGCGGCGCTGTACCACCGGGAGCGCACCGGCGAGGGCCAGATGGTGTCGTCGTCGCTGTTCCGGGAGGGCATGTACACCATCGGCTTCGACATCAACGTGCTGTTGATGTGGGGCCTCAACATGGCGGTGGGCACCCGGGAGGCCATGGGCAACCCGGCCATCAACAACTACACCGCGGGCGACGGGCAGCGGTTCTGGGTGGTGGGCTTGGAGGGCGACCGCCACTGGCCCCCGCTGGCCCGAGCCGTGGGGCACCCCGAGTGGATCGAAGACGAGCGGTTCGCCACCCCCCGCGACCGGGCGGTCAACGCCGTGGAGCTGATCGCCGCCCTCGACGAGGCTTTCGCCACCCGGCCGCTGGATGAGTGGGCCGAGATCTTCGCCACCGAGCCCGACATGTTCTGGGCCCCGGTGAACACCCTCGACGACTTGTTGGCCGACCCCCAGACCGGCCCGTCGGGAGCGCTGGTGGAGGTGCCCGACGGGGCCACCGGCACCACCATGCTGGCCACCCCGGTCGACTTCCACGGCACCCCGTGGGCGCCTCGCAGCCTGGCGCCCGAGTTGGGGGAGCACACCGACGAGGTGCTGGCCGAACTGGGCCGCACTCCCGATCAGATCGCGGAGCTGCGGTCGAACGGCACCGTGGCCTGAGCTTCCCCGTAGCCCCAGCCATAGGATGTCGCCGTGCCTTTGACCAGACTCGACGAGACGCTGCGCCATCAGATACCCACCACGTTCGATCACGTGGGGACCAGCGACCCCCGGTTCTTCGACCGCTACTGGTTCTCGTGCTACGACCCGGCCGGGTCGCTCACCATGATCATAGGAGTGGGGCTGTACATGAACATGAACGTGTTCGACGGCTTCGTGGCCTGCCAGGTGCCCCGGGATGACGGGGGCAGCAACCAGCGGAACTTCCGCTTCAGCCGGGCGCTGCGCCCCGACATCGACCGGGTGGGGGTGGGACCGCTCGACATCGAGATCGTCGAGCCGTTCAGGAAGGTCCGCCTGTCCACCTCGGGTGACGATCACCCCATCGACATGGACCTGACCTGGACTGGCTTCCTGCCCCCAAAAGAAGAAGACCACCACTTCAGCCGGGTTCGGGGCCGGGTCACCCAGGACTACCGCCGCTATACCCAGGTGGGCCGAATGGACGGGGCCGTCACCCTCGACGGCACCGATTACTCCGTTGAGAACTGGTGGGGCGGCCGGGACCACTCCTGGGGAGTGCGACCCCAGACCGCCGGGCCTGAGCCGGTCACCGGCGAGGATGGCATAGACGTGCGGGCCCAGCACGGCTCGGTGTTCTACTGGCTGCCGTTCTCGTGCTCCGATTTCGGCGGCCACGTGCAAGTCCACAGCACCGGCGATGGCCACCAGCACTATTTGGACGGAGTGATCGGACAGTCCGACGGCACCGAAACCGAGGTGGTGGCTGCCGAGTTCGAGGTTGACTTCTGGGACGACACCCGCCGCTGGCGCCAGGTTCGCTCGCAGTTCACCGACACCGCCGGGGAGGTCTACGAGATCGAGACCAACCAGATCCACCGCGACTGGGCCATGATCGGCACCGGCTACGACTGGGGCTGGGAGGACGGCGGCGGCCTCGGGGTCTACCGGGGGGAGTACTACTCCGAGACTGACACCTACGACCTGTCCCACCCCGAGAACGTGGTGCTCCCCTCCGGCGAGGTCCGCGTCCCCGGCCACCGCGAGGCGCCGGCGGTGGGCACGGTGAACGGCCAGCCGCTGGCCGGCCACCAGATTGTGATCTGCTCGGGGCGAGTGCCCTTCTTGGGCTTGAACGATGACGTGAGGCCATGGTGAACCAAGATCAGTCCTTTGCCGACCAGGTGGTGATCGTCACCGGGGCCAGCCGCGGCGTAGGCCGAGGACTGGCCGTCCGCCTCGGCGAGCTGGGCGCGGGGGTGGCCTGCGTGGCCCGAGCCACCGACTCCGCCCGGTTCAAGCTGCCCGGCACGGTGGACGAAACCGCAGCAGCCGTTGACGAAGCCGGCGGCGACAGCTTGGCCGTTCCCTGCGACCTGTCCCGTCCCGACCAGATCGAGGCCATGGTGGAAACCGTGGTGAGCCACTTCGGCCGCATCGATGCCCTGGTGAACAACGCCGCGGTCACCTTCGTGGGCGACCTCGACATTGAGCTAAAGCGCTATGAGCTGACCATGGCCATCAACACCACCGCGCCGCTGCTGGCCACCCGGCTCTGCCGTCCATACTTGGCCGAACGCGGCGGGCGGATCGTCAACGTCTCATCGGCGGCCGGGTTGGCCTATTTCCCATCGCTGATGGCCTACGGCATGTCCAAGACCGCACTGGAGCACCTGACCGTGAGCAGCGCGGCCATTCTGGCCGACGACGGCATCGCGGTGAACTGCTTCCGCATCGACACCGCGGTGGCCAGCGAAGGCTTTGTGATGAACGCCCCCGACGCCGATCACTCCACCTGGGCCGACACCTCGGTTTCCGCCGAGGGCCTCGTGTGGATGCTCCAACAGCCCACCTCCTACACCGGAAGGCTGGAGAGCATGGTGGGCATGGCCCAGCGGGAGGGCATCATGGCCGAGATCGCCGACAAGACCAGCTCCAACGCTCCTTCGGCGAGCCAATGGAGCATCGACCGCGCCCGGGGCATTGTCTAGGGCTCAGGAGGTTCACTCCTTCTGCCGCATCTGCACCGCTATGTGCGGCATCACGGTCACCGTCGAGGGCGACCAGGTATTAAAGGTGAGAGGCGACGACGCCCACCCCATCTCAAAGGGCTACACCTGTCCGAAGGGCCGGGCGCTCCCTGAGTGGCACCACCACCCGCACCGGTTGGACCGACCCCAGATTGGCGATCAGGCCGTGGGGTGGGACCAATGCCTTGACGACCTGGGGAGCCGCCTAGCCGCCATCATCGAAGAAAGCGGCCCTGACGCGGTGGCCATGTACCTGGCCAGCGGCTCCGCTTACGACGCCAACGGCCGCCGGGCCGCCGAGCGGTTCCTGGGTGCCATCGGCTCCCTCCAGAAGTACACCGCCACCACCATCGACACTCCCATGCGCCCGCTGGTGGCCGAGCTCATGGGGGGCTGGTCGGGGATCACCCCCATGTGGGACCAAGAAGCGGCCCGCATGCTCCTTCTGGTGGGCACCAATCCGGTGGTGTCCCACGGCCATGGCAACGGTTTGGCCGACCCCATTCGACGGCTGCGGGCCCAGCAGGAACGGGGTCCGGTTTGGGTGATCGACCCTCGCCGCACCGAGACCGCTCGGCTCGCCGACCGCCATCTGGCCCCCCGACCCAGCACCGACTACCTGATCCTGGGCTGGCTGGTACGAGAGCTGCTGGTGGATGGGGCCGACTGGGACTATCTGGACAACCATGCAGTCGGGGTCGAGGACCTCACCGCCGCGGTGGCCCCCTTCACTCTGGACCGTGCGGCAGCCGGAACCGGGCTAGACCCCGCCGAACTGCTCGATCTCCTAAGCGCAGTGCGAACCGCGGGCCGGCTGTCGGTGCTGTCGGGCACCGGTGTGTCAATGGGCCGCCACGCCAACGTCACCGAGTGGCTGCTGTGGGCGCTGGCCGTGGTCACCGGCTCCTACGACCAACCCGGAGGGATGTGGTTCAACCCCGGCTATCTGATGCAGCTCGACACGCGTGATTGGCAGCCCTCCGACGGCCAACCCGAACCCGGACCGGCCAGCCGTCCCGAGCTCCCCCGCCGCTTCGGCGAGTACCCGTGCGCTGCCTTGGTGGACGAGATCGAGGCCGGCAACGTTCGGGCGCTGGTGGTGGTGGGCGGCAACCCGCTGATCGCCTTCCCCGATCGAGACCGGACCCAGGCGGCATTTGAATCTCTCGACGTGCTGGCGGTGGCCGACGTGGTGGAAACCGACACCACCGCGCTGGCCACCCACCTGCTGCCTGTGGCCGGCCAACTGGAGCGAGCCGACCTGCCCTGGATGCTCGACGCCTACCAGCCGGCCATCGCCACCCACTACACCCCGGCGGTGGTCCCTCCCGGCGCCGACCGCCGGCTCATGTGGCAGGTGTTCGCCGACCTGGGCCGCCGACTGGGCGTGGGAGTGCTGCCTCGGGGCATCGACGCCGACACCGCCACCGACGAAGACCTCTTGGAACTGATCGCCGAGCGGGGCCGCAACGATGCCGCCACCGTGCTGGCCGCCCGACGCGGGTTGGTGGGCGAAGCCAACCCCGTTCACGGCTGGGTTCTCAACCGAGTGCTGCCTGAAGGCCGCTGGCGACTGGCCCCCGAGCCGCTGGTGGCACAGCTTGCCGACCTCGACCACCCCGCGCCGGTGGTACTGCTACCCCGCCGCCAGATGCGAACCATGAACGGCCAGCTCCGCGACTTGGGCGATGTGGGCCCCGAGGTGTTGATCCATCCCGACCACGGCATCGCCGACGGCCAGCCGGTGCAGGTGCGCAGCGCTCACGGCGAGTTGGTGGGCACGGCCCGCACCAGCGACGAGATCGCCTCTGGGGCGGTGTCCATCCCCCACGGCTGGGCCGACCCCAACGTCTGCACTCTCACCACCGCCGAGGTCGACGTTGATCCCCTCACCGGCATGGTCTGGCAGTCGGGACTGCCGGTTCAGCTCAGCCCGGCAGAATCGGTTTGAGGGCAGCATGAGCACCGTGGTGCCCAAGGTCTTGCAAGGCCACCAGTAAGACTGTATCTTACTTTCTATGAAGACGGTTATATCGTCGAAGGGCCAAATCGTCCTACCCGCCGAATTGCGCCGGCAAGATGACATACGGCCGGGTCAATCCTTCAAAGTAGAGAGAATTGAACGGGGCGAGTATCGACTGTCAGCCGACGACCCGCCCAAAAACCAGGGTTTGGTTGACAAGTTGCTGGCCTGCCCAGCCCAAGGCTGGTTTTCCCCTATTGAATCTGAGACAACCGACTCGCTTGACCCTGCATGACGGTACTTGTCAACGCCAATGTGCTGTGCGAGCCCACCAGACCAGACCCGGATACCGCTGTAATCGAATGGCTGGCCCGCAATGAGCGGGAACTGGCCGTAGACCCCGTGATCTTGGGGGAAGTCCGATACGGGATCCTGCTGCTTCCACAAGGTAAGCGGCGCCTCAAGCTTGAGGGGTGGTTCAATGAAGTCGTCCAGCTCATCCACTGCATGGACTGGGATGGCGAAACCGGGCTCCGCTGGGCCGACCTGCTCGCCCAGCTCCGCGCTTCAGGACGACCGATACCCATAAAGGACAGCTTTATTGCCGCTACTGCCCTAGCGCACGATATGCCGCTCGCCACCCTCAACCTCCGCGACTTCGAAGCCTGCGGCATAGATTTGATCGACCCGCGCCACGACTGAGTTGCTAGGAACTAGCCGGCGCGGGCTCCTTGGCCGAGCGGCCGTCAGGGCCCATGAGCTCCTCGCCCAGTGCGATGGCGCCAGCCAGGGCCACCACCATGATGATCGACGAGCCGGTGAACAAGGCTTCGGCACCCCAGTTCTCGTAGACCCACCCGGTGACCAGCGCGGCTATCCCCGCAATGACCAGGCCCAATGCCCCGTAGAGCCCTTGAGCGGCAGCCGCCTGCTCAGGAGGAGCCGACACCGCCACCGCCAGTTGCCCGGCCGGCAGGGTGAAGGCGTCGAAGATCGCGTGGGCGGCCGACACCCCGATGAGCACCCACAGAAAGTCCACGTAGCCGTAAACCATCATGCAGGCCACCGCCCCCATGATCGAAAAGGGCATCAACCGCATGGGTCCCCGCTGTTGGGCGATTTTGCCCCCAAGAGGGGCCAGCGGAATCATCGGTATGGCGAACAGGGCAATGGAAAGAGCGATGACCAGCGTGCCGGCCCCGAGGTCGTCAAGCAGCACCGCCCACGAGGTCTCGAACACTCCGATGGTGGTGAAGAACGCGGCCCCAGCCAGCATCCCGGAATTGAGGGGTCGGATGCGGAAGAGATGCCGTACCGGCACTTTGGTTGCAGCCACCTGTCCCGCCGACAGATCCAGCCGGAAAATCCAGAAGTAGATCAACGCGTAGAGACCAGCCATGAATATGAAGGGAGCCCGCAAGTTGACGAACTCGGCCAGAAGCCCGGCCACCACCGGCCCAAGCACGAAGCCGCTTATGTCGAAGGCCCCCATCGTGCCCAGATTCTTGCCCATGTTGGCAGGCTCTCTGGTGATGAGAATTCGGCGAATCGCGGGACCAGTGGCGCCGGTTCCCGCGCCCAAGAAGAACCGGGCGGCGGTGAACTGCCACACTTCGTCGGTCATCGCCATGCTGAGCATGGACAAGATGGCTATGAGCACTCCGCCGTGGACGAGTACCCGGACGTATCCCCGATCGGCGAACCGGGCCAATCCAACCTGGGCGATGAATCCAGCCAGAAAGCCCACCGCGATGATGAACCCCAACTCGGTCTCGCTGAAGCCCAGCTTCTCCCGGAATTCGGCCAGCAGGGTGAACAGCGAGCCATAGCCCATCGACAGCGAGCCGGTGACAATGAAATAGGGCCAGAACGAGCGCGCCGTGCCCGGCGTGGTGTTCTCAGCCATCGGGGAACCCTACTCCCCGCTCAGGGCGATTGACTCAGCGCTCTTCCCGGCGATAGGGCAGGCCCAGCGCGGCGGGCGCCACCGACGGGCGGTGGCGATGGCGCCAGCTGATGATCACCAGCACCACCACGGTGAGCACGAACGGGAGGACGCCGAGCAGCGCCGGCGAAATGCTGCTTACGTCCAGTCCCAAGACCTCGATGTCGAAGGTCTGCAACCGGGGTTGCAGGGCCAGCGTGAAGCCGAACAGCAGTGCGCCCAGCGCCAGCCGACCGGGCCGCCACGCGCCGAAGATCACCAGAGCCACCGCGATCCACCCCCGGCCGGCCACCATGCCCTCGGTCCAGCCCGGAGCCATGTACAGCGAGAGAAATGAGCCGGCCGCCCCGGCGAACGCTCCGCCGACCATGACTGCCACCGAGCGCAGGGCCATTACCGAATGGCCGGCCGTATCTGTGGTGGCGGCCGACTCCCCCACCGCCCTGATGGCCAGCCCCAGCCGGGTGCGGGCCAGCACGAACCACACCGCCAGTCCGAGCAGCACAGTTAGGTAAACCACCGGCGGCTGGTCGAAGAAGATCTCCCCGATCCAGGGAATGTCGGCCAACCCGGCGATCCCCAGATCGGTGAACTGGGTCTCGGGCCGCTCCCCCACCACGTTGCGCCCCACATAGGCGGCCAGTCCCAAACCGCCGATGGTGAGGGCCAAGCCGGACACCACCTGATCAGCGCCCAAAACCACGCTCACCAGGGCGTGGAAGCCGCCCACCAGCGAACCCACCGCGGCGGCGGCGAAGAACGCGGCCCACGGACTCCCCGTTTCCAGCCCCACCATGAAGCCGCTGACCGCGCCCATGGTCATCATTCCCTCGACTCCGAGGTTGAGCACGCCGGCCCGCTCTGCGATGAGCTCTCCGAGGGCGGCCAGAAACACCAGGGTGCCGAACTGCACGGTGGCCACGAACAATCCGATGAGGGCCGCTTCCGACATCAGGCCACTTCCCCGGCAAGATCGGGTTCACCGGACTCGGCAATCGACGACCCTCCCCCCGGCCCGGACCATTGAATCCGGTAGTTGAAGAACACCACGGCCACCAGGGCGCCGAACAGGATCATGGCCTGCAAGATGTCGGCGATGGCCGAGCTGACTCCCAGCGTCTGGATGCTCTGGCCGCCCACCTGCACCGCCCCGAAGACGAAGGCCACCACCGCCACCCCCGATGGGCGCATGAGGGCCAGGGCGGCCACGATTATCCCGGCAAAGCCGTATCCGTTGGACAATCCCGATTCCAGGCGGGCGGCCGACCCGGTGAGCTGCACCGCCCCGGCCAAACCGGCGATGCCGCCCGACAGCAGCAGCGCGGTCAGCACCTTGCGCCGCAACGAGACGCCGGCATAGCGGGCGGTATCGGGCGATGAGCCCGCCAAGCGCAGCTCATAGCCCCATGCCGTTCGGGACACCGCCAGCCAGAACACAAGGAGCAAGCCCAAGGCGATCAGCATTCCGATGTTGGCCCGGCCGAAAAGCCCGGGCAACGCGGCCTGCTCGGGCACCGGCTCGATCACCGCGAAGCCGAAGGACTCGGGATCCTTCCACGGGCCTGTCTCCAACCACTCAACCACCCGGATGGCCACATACACCAGCATCAGGGTGGTGATGATCTCGCTCACCCGGAGATGGGAACGAGCCAGCGCAGGACCGATCATCAGCGCCATGCCGCCGACAACCCCCGACACCATCATCAGGGCAATGAGCAGCGGGCCGGAGAGCCCGTCGGCCATCATGGCCACGCCGGTGGCGACGATGGCGCCGGCCATCATCTGCCCTTCGGCCCCGATGTTCCACAGGCCCATCGACCCGGCCACCGCCACCGACAGGCCGGTGAGCGCCAGCGGCGTGGCCCGCTCCAGGGTGCGCGACAGCGAATCAGTCCCCTTGAAAGCGGAGTCGAACATCCGCTCGTAAACCTCGGCCGGGCTGTGGTCCGACACCCACAGCAAGATGGCGCCCAGTATCAACGCCACCACAACGCCCAGCACAAAGCCCGCTGCTTGAGTGGCGGGCACCACCCGCTCCCTCCGGGCCAATACTGGCCGGATCATGCCCGGTCCCCTCGGTCCAGCACCGGCCGGATCATGCCCGTACCTGCCCGGCCATGGCCTCGCCGATCACGGTTCGCGGGGTCACATCCGGGCCATACTCGGCCACCACCCGGCCCTCGAACATCACCAGGAGGCGATCGGAAAGCGCCAGCAATTCGTCCAAGTCCTCTGAGATCAACAGAATTCCCACACCATCGGCCCGCTGGTCCGCCAAATGGCTCTGTATGGCGGCAACGCCCTGCACGTCCAAGCCCCGGGTGGGCTGGGCCGCCACCAGCACCGCAGGCTGCTCGGCCAGCTCCCGGCCCAGCAGCAGCCGCTGGAGGTTGCCGCCCGAAAGCCCGGCAACCGGGTCGTGCAGCCTGCCTGCCCGCACTCCGAATCGCTCCACCAAGTCTTGGCAGAATTGGACGCACTTGGCCATCACCAACATGAGTCCCCGACGCTGAGATCGGTACGACCGCACCACTGCGTTGTCCACCACCGACATCTTGGGCGCCAACCCCACGCCGATGCGGTCTTCGGGCACATAGGCCAGTCCAAGGCGGTAGCGATCCGCAGGTGACGCTTCGGTGACGTCCTGCTCCTTGAACGTAACCCGGCCCTGAGAAGGCTGACGCAATCCGGTTACTACCTCGGCCAGTTCCTTCTGGCCATTGCCCGACACCCCGACGATGCCCACTATCTCACCAGAGTGAATAGTCATGTTGATGTCGGCCAGCGCCGGCAACCCTCGGTCATTGAGGGCGCTGATGCCTTGCAGAGCAAGGACTTCGGGACCGGCTTCCAGCGCCGGCGGGCGCTGAACATAACCGCCCCCGGACGAACCCACCATCATCTCGGCCAAGGAGGAGAGGTCCACATCGTCCAAGTCGTCCACGGTGGCCACGGTTTTGCCCTGGCGCAGCACGGTGGCCTCGTCGCAGAAGGCCACCACCTGGTCGAGCTTGTGGCTGATGTAGATGATCGAGCGGCCGTCCTCGGCCATGGCCTTCAGGGTGAGTCCCAGCTCTGCCGCCTCCCCCGGCGTCAGCACCGCGGTGGGCTCGTCCATGACCAGCACCGAGGCGTTCCGCCACAAGGCCTTGAGGATCTCAACCCGCTGCCGCTCGCCCATCGAGAGCTGCCACACGGGGCGGGTGGGGTCGGCAGCCATGCCATAGGCCGCCGACAGCTCAGCCACCCGCTCCTCGATCTCGGCACTCCGCAGCAGCCCCGGCGCGGCCCCCAGCACGATGTTCTCAGCCACCGTCAGGGTGGGCACCAGCCGGAACTCCTGATACACCATGCCCACCCCCGCGGCTATGGCATCGGCCGGCGACTGGAAGAAGCGCCGCTGGCCGTTCACCCACACCTCGCCGCCGTCGGGCCGGTAGACGCCCGACAGAACGCTGACCATGGTGGTCTTGCCCGCGCCGTTCTCCCCCAGCAGCGCGTGAATGGTGCCGGGGCGGACCCACAGGTCAGCCCCGGCACAAGCGATCACTCCGGGGAACTGCTTCTCAATTCCCCGGAGCCAGACCGCATAGTCGGCATCAGTAGATGCCATTTCTGGTTACGGGATACTCCCGGCTGAGGTCAGGACGGATCGGCGCTGCCGACGACACCCTCGACGAAGAACCCCATGCCCAGCATGGCGCCGTCGTCCATCGTCTCGCCTTCGGCCACGACCACGTTGCCGTCCTGATCGGTGATGGGTCCGGTGAACACGTCCCACGTGCCTGCGACGATTTGGTCCCACACTTCGATGACTTCGTCTATAACCTCGGCTGGCACATCGTCTGCCGGAGGAGCCAGGGTCACGATCTCGTCGTCCATGCCGCCCCAATAGGCCCCCGGCGAGTAGGTGCCTGCGCCCACCGCTTCGATGATCCGGGCGTAGTACGGACCCCAGTTCCACACCGGCGCGGTGATATAGGCATCGGGGGCGAAGGCGCTCATGTCGGAGTTGTACGACACCCAGCGGGCTCCGGCCTCCTGAGCGGCGATGCCGGGGGCGGTGGAGTCTTGGTGCATGGCGATCACATCGGCACCGGCTTCCAGCAACGCCGAGGCGGTATCGCCCTCAAGGGCCGGGTCGAACCACGTGAAGGTCCAGTTGACGTGGACTTCCACATCGGGATTGGTCCGCTGCGCTCCCAGGGTGAAGGCGTTGATACCCCGCAGCACCTCGGGAATCGGGAAGGCGGCCACATAGCCGATCTGGTTGGTCTCGGTCATGGCGCCCGCGGCCATCCCCGACAGGTAGCGGGGCTGGTACATCCGGCCGAAGAAGTTGCCGAAGTTTGTGTCGTTCATCTTGAACCCGCTGGCGTGCTCGAACACAACATCCGGGTACTCGCCGGCCAGCTCCTCCATCGGGTCCATGTAGCCGAAGGAGGTGCCGAAAATCACGTCGGCCCCCTCGTTCTCGATGAAGTCCACCACAACGGCGCGGAAGTCCTCGGCAACCTCGGGGACGTTCTCCACGAACAACGTGGTTGCGCCCGTCTGCTCCTCGGCAAAACGGCGCCCCTGGTCGTGGGCCCATGTCCACCCTGCGTCGCCCACCGGGCCCACAAAGACGAACGCAGCAACGACCTCGTCGTCCATCGGCGCCTCTGTGGCCATCGGCTCGGGCTCGGGTGCCTCAGTTGCCGCCGGTTCCGGTTCCGGGGCCTCGGTCGCCGGAGCCGGCGCCGGCTCAGGTGCAGCGTCATCGTCGTCGTTGCCGCACCCAGCGACGACAAGGGCAAGCGTCGCCACCACCACGAACAGCTTCAGCAAAAACTTTTTGGCCATGATTCGTTTCCCTCCTTGGATCGGCTCGAAAGCCAGCCCCCAGAGAGTAGCCTGTAACGCTGACGCGGGTGCCACAGACTCGGTTACCGCTTCATTACAACTTCGATTCGACAGGTACTGCCGTGACAACTCTTGCCAGCATCCCCGAAGGCTTCGGCCTCGAGACCGAGGTGATCAACACCACTGCTCGCGACCGGGCGGTGGAGCGATGCCGCCAGGTAGGCATCCGGCTGCCCACATTCGCTGAGCTGGCCGATCCGCCGGCGGCTGGTTCTGCTCTGGCGGGAGTCGATCCCGATGCCGCCGACGCCGCCAATTTGTGGCGGGTGAACTGGTTCAACGACGCCTCCCGGGCGGGCCGGGCTGCGGTGCCCGACTACGTGGTGATCCCCCCGGCGCTGTCGGGGGTGGAGTCGCCCATCATCATGCTGCTGGGCAACCGGTTCCCGATGATCGGGGCCCACAAGGTGCTGGCCGCCTATTCCTGTTTGGCGCCCCGCCTGGTGACCGGGCAGTTCGACCCCACCGAGAACCGGGCGGTGTGGCCATCAACCGGCAACTACGCCCGCGGCGGCATCGCCATCTCCAAGATCATGGGCTGTCGGGGGGTGGCCGTGCTGCCCGAGGGCATGTCGGCCGAGCGCTTCGAGTGGCTGGACCGATGGACATCCGACCCCTCCGACGTGATCCGCACCCCTGGCTCGGAGAGCAACGTGAAGGAGATCTACGACGCTTGCGCCGCCCTGGCCGAAGACGAGGCCAACGTGATCCTCAACCAGTTCTGCGAGTACGGCAACCACCTAGGCCACGTGACCGCCACCGCTGCCGCCATAGAACGGGTGTTCGAGCACTACACCGAGGGCCACTCCTCAGCCCGGCTGGCCGGGTTCGTGGCCGCCTCGGGCTCGGCCGGGACGCTGGGAGCGGGCGACCCCCTCAAAGAGCGCCACGGGTCGGCCACCGCGGTGGTGGAGGCGCTGGAGTGCCCCACGCTGTTGTACAACGGCTACGGCGAGCACAACATCCAGGGCATCGGCGACAAGCACGTCCCGCTGATCCACAACGTGACCAACACCGATGTTGTGGTGGCGGTGTCCGATCAGGCCACCGACGAATTGGGCGTGCTATTCGCCTCGCGGGAGGGTCGGGCGCTGCTGGCCCAGCGGGGCGTGGGCGACGACGTGATCGGCCATCTGGACGACCTGGGCCTGTCGTCCATCTGCAATTTGCTGGCCTCGGCCAAGATGGCTGCCGCTTTGGATTGCGGTCCCGACGACGTGATCGTGACCATTGCTACCGATGGGGCTGCTCTTTATGGCTCGGAGCGGGAGAAGACTGTGGCCACTGCCTTTGGGGGCGAATTCGGGGCGGCTGAGGCTGCCACGGTGGCTGGCCGGTGGCTCAACGGGGTGGACACCGACCACTTGCTTCAGCTCAGCGACCGCGACCGGGATCGGGTGTTCAACTTGGGGTACTTCACCTGGGTGGAGCAGCAAGGAGTGGACTTGGCCCACTTCGATGCCCGGCGGGATCAGGCGTTCTGGGTGGCGCTTCGGGATCTGGTGCCGGTTTGGGACGAACTGATCGCCGACTTCAACGCCCGAGTCGCCCAGCAATGATCCAAGGCCTGACTTGCTCGTGTGGGGCGGTGGCGGCAAATGATGCGTGGGCTTGTGCGAAGAGGGGTAGTGACGACCGGGATCATGTGCTGGCGCTGCCGATGCCGGATTGGTCGGTGGATGGCGACAGCGAGCAGCCGTTTGTGCGTTATCGGCGGATGCTGCGGTCTTGGGTTGAGGCCGAGGACGACGGCTGGTTCGTGGACCGGGTGGGGCAACTCGACGCAGCGGTTGCAGAAGTGGACGGGCACGGGTTCCAGGTCACTCCCTGCGCGCAATACGCGATTGATGCACTGCCAAATCGCGCTGAGATGCCAAGTCGGTCCGCCGTGAGGCGGCGTGTCGTAGTGAAGAACGAGACCGACAATGTGTCGGGGTCGCATAAGGCTCGGCATACGTTTGGGTTGATGTTGCATTTGTTGGTGCGGGAGCGTCGGGACGGTGGTGCTGGGGAGCGGCCCCCGTTGGCTATCGCCTCTTGCGGCAACGCCGCGGTGGCCGCCGCAGTGGTGGCTGCGGCCGAGCGCTGGCCGATCACTGTGTTCGTGCCTGTTGACGCCGAGCCCGCTGTGGTGGCTCGACTGCAAGAGCTGGGGGCGAGAATTGAATCCTGTCCCCGGATTGATGGCGAGGAGGGCGACCCTTCCTACCTTCGCTTTCAGGAGGCGGTCAGCGCGGGAGCGGTTCCCTTTGGCTGCCAAGGGCCGGACAACGGCTACACCATCGACGGGGGGCGGACATTGGGTTATGAGCTGGCCGAGCAAGCCCCGTACATCGACAGGGTGTATGTCCAGGTGGGTGGGGGGGCGCTGGCGACGTCGGTGACCCAGGGACTGGCCGTCGGCGGCTCTCAAGCCGCGCTGGTGGCGGTGCAGACCGAGGGGTGCGCGCCGTTGGCTCGGGCGTGGGAGCGAACTGCCGAGTTGGGTGGGCTGGAAGAAGCCCGGCGGCAGCGCTCAGCGGTTATGTGGCCATGGACGCCGACCCCTTCTTCGGCGGCCAGCGGCATCCTCGACGATGAAACTTATGACTGGGCCGCGGTAACCGAGGCCATGGCTACCACCGGTGGCCACCCCGTCGTGGTTCCCGAACCGGTGGTCACCGAGGCCTGCGAGGCGGGTCGATCGTCCACCGGCATCAATGTCAGCCCGACGGGCTCCGCTGGACTGGCTGGTCTGCTTTGTGACGATCTTCCGGCCGAGTCCAAACCGGCCGTGCTGTTCACCGGGGCCCAGCGATGACAGCCCGCACGGTGCTTCGGGGGGCCCGCTGGCCTGGTGACATCGCCATTGCCGATGGCGTCATCGTCGAGACGGGCGTCGTCGAGCCCCAACCCGGTGATGTCGTGGTCAATGTAGACGGCGACATCATCACCGCGGGGCTGGCCAACACCCACCACCACCTCTATCAGTGGATGACCCGGGGCCGGGCGGTGGGCTGCAATCTGTTCGACTGGCTGGTGGAGCTCTACCCGGTGTGGGGGCGGCTGTCGGTGGACGATGTGGCTGCCGCCGCCCTGGTCGGGCTGGGCGAGCTGGCCGCCACCGGCTGCACCTCGGCCTCCGACCACCACTATCTGGTGCCCCACGGCGACGATGCGGTGTTCGACGCCATCGTCGAGGCCGCGGCCACCGTGGGCATCCGGCTGCACCTCAGCCGGGGGTCGATGGACTTGGGCGAATCCCAGGGCGGGTTGCCCCCCGACCATGTGGTGGAAGACCTGGACTCAATCATGGCTTCCACCGAGCGGGTTATCGCCCAGCACCACGACGACGACATGGTCCATGTGGTGGTGGCACCATGCAGCCCGTTTTCGGTCAGCTCTGAGCTGATGGAGGCGTCGGCGGCTTTGGCCCGACAGCACGGCCTGCGGCTCCACACCCATTTGTGCGAGACCATCGACGAGCAGGAGCACTGCCTGGAGCGGTTCGGACGCCGGCCGGTGGAGCAGCTTGACGACTGGGGCTGGGTGGGCGACGACGTGTGGCTGGCTCACGGGATCTGGATCAACGATGAGGAGATCGTGCGGCTAGGTGCCGCCGGTGTGGGGGTGGCCCACTGCCCCTCGTCCAACGCCCGTTTAGCCGCCGGTACTTGCCGGGTGACCGACCTGGAAGCCGCCGGCATCCCCGTTGGCCTCGGCGTTGACGGCGTGGCGTCCAACGAGGTGGGCGGCCTGTTTCCCGAGCTGCGCCAGTCGCTGTACGCCGCCCGGCTGCGGGCCATGGACCCCAGCGCCTTCATGCCCGCCGACGCAATCCGCCTGGGCACCGAGGGCGGGGCTAGCTGCCTGGGAGTGGCCGACCGCCTCGGCCAGATCGAACCGGGCATGACCGCCGACCTTGCCGTGTGGCCCGGCGACGACATCGCCGACGTGGTCGACCCGCTGGCCGGGCTGGTCCTCGGCCCCGACCGCCGGGTCCGCCACCTCTACGTCGGTGGCAACCCCGTCGTCCAAGACGGCCAACTGTTGGGCACCGATCTCGCCGCGGCCCACGCCGACCTCGCCCAGCGAGCCTGCCGCCTCTGGGACTAGCTAGCGGCTTTCGGCGAGGGACAAGCCCCGCGCCTCTGGGATTAGCGCTAGCGGTTCTCGGCTAGCTGAAGGGCGTTGAGGATGGCGTTGCGCATTTCTCGGGGGTCGATTACGTCGTCGCTGCCGAGGCGGCCGGCTAGGCGGTAGGGGCCGGAGCGCTGCTCGCGTTCTACTTGGGCTTGGGTTTCGGCGTCGAGCTTGGCTGAGCGGCCGCCGGCATCGGCGGGCATGGCGGCCATGTTCACGCTGGGCAGGGAGAACGACTGGGTCTGGTTGTCGAACGGGTTCTGGGCCATCACCACCGAGCCGAAACCGAACGCCTTGCGCATGGTGATCTCGATCTTGGGGTTGGAGAGGCGGCGCTCGGCCTTGTACATCTTGCCGCCCCACTTCAAGATGCCCTCCCGCTCGGCCTTGGTGCCGGCCATCACCCCGGGGTTGTCGGCCAAGAACACCACCGGGTGGTCGTAGTTGCCGATCACCTCCAAGAAGTCGGTGGCCTTGATGGCCGCCGCCGCATCCACCGAGCCGGCCAGGTAGGCCGGGTTGTTGGCCACGATCATGGTGGGGCGGCCCCCGAAGCGGGCCAAGCCGATGATGATGGCCGGGCCATAGGCGGGCTGGATCTCGAAGAAGCTGTCGTCGTCCACAATGTGGTCGATCACCTGGTGCATGTCGTAGGGGCGGCGGTCGTTGGGGGGAATGATGTCGAGCAGCTCCTCCACCACCCGCGGCTTGGTGTCGGGACCGCTGCCCCGAGGTGCGGGCTGGCCGGCCCTCTGGGGGAAGTACGACAGGTAGAGCCGGGCCATGTCGATGGCCTCCTCGTCGTCGAGCGCCTCGTTGTGGGCCGAACCGGCGATGCGGGTGCACACGTCGGCGCCGCCCAGCTCCTCTTTGGTCACGTCCTCGCCGGTGGCCGCCTTCACCAGCGGCGGTCCGCCGGTGAACATGGAGGCGTACGACGTCATGATCACGAAGTCGCTGAGCGGGGCGGCCAGCGCGCCGTGGCCCGCGGAGGCGCCCATCACCAAACACACCATGGGGACTTGGCCGTTCAGGTCGGCGTAGGCCTGGAGGTCGCCGGGCGAGCGGCTGCCCCCGGTGTCGGTGAGCCGGTGGCCAGCCCCCTCCAGCATCGTGACCAGCGGGAGGCCCTCCTGGGCGGCCAGCTCGGCCACCCGGTAGCGCTTGGCGGTGTTGCCCGCCCCGATCGAGCCGCCCAAAACGGTGAAGTCCTCGGCCCCGGCCAGCACCGTGCGGCCGTCGATCCGGCCGTATCCGCACACGAAGCCGTCGGAGGGGATGTCTTCCAGGGTGCCCACCAGCGGGCCGATCTCCCGAAAGGTGCCGGGGTCGAACAGCCGGTCGATGCGCTGGCGCACGTCCAGCTTGCCCCGGGAGTGCATGTACTTCTCCACCCGCTCGGGGCCGCCCATGGCCGCGCCCTCAGTGCGCCGGCGGTCGAGCTCCTCCAGCCACGGCTTCCACTCCTCGCGGTTCCCGCTCCCTTGGCTCACGGCCACGATCCTACGTCCACCCCGACCAACCGGGCCTTGGCGGAGCGCCGTCAGGCCGGGGAGAAGGCGTCGATCATGGCCCGCACATCGGGGCCCAGGGGATACAGGATGGGACAGGTGGCCCCGTTGGCCACGTACTCGTCCACCTTGGCCCGGCACTCCTCGGCGGTGCCCGCCGCACACAGCATCTGCACGATGTCGTCGGGCACCAGCTTGGAGGCCGCCTCCACCTGCTCCATGGTGGCGGGCCAGGTGAGCACCGCGTTCACCTGATCCAGCAGCGAGTCGGGCACCCCGGAGGCGGCCATGATGTGGGGTTGCTGGCCCAGATACTGGGTCACCAGCAGGCGGGCCGCGTCCAGCGCCTCGCCCCGGTCCTCGGCCAGCGAGCACACCACGAGTTGCGGGCGATCCAGGTCGTCCACCGCTCGCCCGGCCCGGGCCGCGCCCTCGGCCAGGGCGTCCATGGCCCGGCGGTTGTAGTCGGGCGACACCAGGTAGTTGAGCACCACACCATCGGCGATCTCACCGGTGAGCGCCATCATCTTCATGCCGGTGGCCCCGATGTAGATGGGCACGTCCTTGGGGCGGCGGGGCTGATGCACGTAGTCGAGCTCCACGTCTTCGAGATGCACATAGTCGCCGTCGAAGGTCACGTTCTCGTCGGCCAACAGCGCCCGCACCACGGTGACCACCTCTCGCATGGCCCCCAGCGGGCGGCGGCGGTCCACCCCCACCTTGCTGGCCAGCGGATCCCACCACGCCCCCAGGCCGCACAGGATGCGCCCCGGCGCCAGGTCGTCCAGGGTGGAGAAGGTGGCCGCCAGGCGGGCCGGGTTGCGGGTCCACATGTCGAGCACCCCGCTGCCGACTTTGATGGTGTCGGTGGAGGCGGCGAAGGCGGCCATGGGCACGGTGGCCTCGCGCACCAGCCGGGAGTCGGCCTGCCACACGGCCTCAAACCCCTTCTGCTCGGCGTATTGCACGTACTCGATGGCCTCGGACACCGAATGGGCGTCTTGCAGGTAGAGGGCCACGGGATATGAGCTCATGGGTTGATCTCCTCCAATTTGGCGAACAGTCGATCAGCGGCCTCGGCGGCCTCGGCCCGGATCTCGTCGGGGTCCACCCGGGTGGCCACCCCGTCGGCCAGCAGCGTCTCCCCGTCGACCACCACGTCGACAGCCCGCACGCCGGGGGTGAAGGCCAGCCGCCACGGGTCGATGGGGTCATAGCTCCAGCGGACGGTGTCGTCGCGGGCCTCGGGGAACAGCTCCCAGCCCTGGGCCAGCCACTCCCATGCGGTGTCGGGGGTGGCGGTCACGTCGTGTTCCCGGTGGCGGGCGTAGGCCACCCGGAACTCCTCGAGCATGTCGGCCCCGATGCCGTCGGTGCCCAGCGCCACGGGGTTGTCGAACCGGATGGGCCGGGCGTAGCCCACCGCGTTGTTCATGTTCGACCGGGGGTTGTGGACCAGGGTGCCATTGAGCTGGTGGCCGTCGGGCAGGTGCACCCCGTGGATCAGCAGCCACTCATCGGTGCTCCAGCGTTCCAGCCGCTCCGCGGCCGGGGCGTCCACCGGGCCTTCGGCCACGTGGATGTGGACCCCGGTGCCCAGGTCGGCGGCCAGGCCGGCGGCGGCTTCCAGCGTGTCGTCGGTGCAGGTGAAGGCGGCGTGGACCCCCACCATGCCCCGGCCCCCGGCCCGCAGGAACTGTTCGTTCTCGGCCAATCCCCGAAGGGCACCGTCGGCGCCGTGGCGGTCGGTCACCCCGTAGGCGCAGCTGATCCGCACCCCCACTTCGGCGCAGGCGTCGGCGATCACCTGAAGCGAGCCCTCGATGGCGTTGGGCGACTCGTGGTGGTCGATGATGGCGGTGCAGCCCGACTCCAGCGCCTCCAGCGCCCCCAGCTTGGCCGACCACTCGATGATGTCGAGGTCGAGCGCCCGATCGAGCCGCCACCAGATCAGCTCCAAGATGTCGGTGAAGCCGGTGGGCGTGCGGGGCGGGGCGGGCATCCCCCGGGCCAGGGCGGAATACAGGTGATGGTGGGCACACACCAGCCCGGGTGTCGTGCTGGATTGGTGCCCAGTGTCCATATCAGGAGTGAAGGATAAGCCGCTTCGCCGGGACCGGTTCGCTCACTCCCCCATGGGAAGGCTGCTGTGCCACGTGCCGCTGTGGGCCCGCAGCGCGGCGGCCACCGCCCCGGCGGTGGGCACCAGGCCGATCTCCCCCACCCCCTTGATGCCGTAGGGGGCACCGGGCTGGGGCGACTCCACCAAGATCACGTCCACCGGGGGCATGTCCTTGGGCCGCAGGATGCCGAGCGACTTGAGGGTCATGTTGGTGGGCCAGCCGTTCTCATCGGCGGGGAAGTCCTCGGTGAGGGCATAGCCCAGCCCCATGTGCACCGCCCCCTCGATCTGGCCCTCGCACAAAAGCGGGTTCACCGCCTTGCCCACGTCGTGGGCGGCCACCACCTTCTCCACCGCGCCCTCGTCGTCGAGCACCACCATCTGGGCGGCGTAGCCGAAGGTGGAGTGGATAATGGGGTTCTCCACGCCGTCGGACAGCTTGTTGGTCCAGTCCACCCGGTACTCGCCGAAGTAGTCCACGCCGGGCTGGCACCCGTCGGCCAGTGCGGCCTGGCAGGCGTCGGCCACCGATCCGGCGCCCATCAGCGTGCCCCGGCTGCCGGTGGTCTGGCCGGCGCCCAGCTCATAGGTGGTGTCCACCACTACCCGCACCCGATCGGCGCTCACTCCCAGCTCGGTCACCGCCACCTGCTGGGCCACGGTGTGGATGCCCTGGCCCATCTCGGTCCAGCAGTGGCGCACCTCCACCTCGCCGCCCTCGTGGTAGTCGTCGTCGAAGCGCACCACCGCCTTGGCGATCTCCTTGAAGCCGTTGCCCAGCCCGGAGTTCTTGAGGCCGAGCCCCAGCCCGACCGACTTGCCGGCGGCCCGAGCCTCGTCCCACGCCGGTTTCACGGCCTCCAAACAGGCGCGGGCCCCCAGCGAGCCGTCGTCCATGATCTGTCCCGGCCCCCAGATGGCGCCGGGGGAAACCGCGTTGCGCGACCGCATCTCCCAGCCGTCGATGCCCACCGCCTCGGCCAGGCGGTCCATCACGCCCTCCATGGCGAACTGGGCCTGGTTGGCCCCGAAGCCCCGAAAGGCCCCGCACACCGGGTTGTTGGTGCGGGCGGCCACCGCCTCCACGTCGATGTTGGGTACCGAGTAGGGGCCGCTGGCGTGGCCCGCGGCCCGCTCCAGCACCTTCATGCCCACCGAGGCATACGGGCCGGAGTCGCCCACCATCCGGGCCCGCAGCGCGGTGAGCTTGCCGTCGGCGTCGCAGCCGGCCCACATCTCGATGCGGATGGGATGGCGCTTGGGATGCATCCGCAGCGACTCCTCCCGAGAAACCGTGCACAGCACCGGGCGGCCCAGCAGCCAGGCGGCCAGCGCGGTCTGGGCCTGGTTGGCCATGTCTTCTTTGCCGCCGAACGCCCCGCCGTTGCTCACCAGCTCCACGGTGATCTTCTGGGGGTCGATCCCCAGCACCGAGGCCATCTGGTCGCGGTCGTCCCACACCCCCTGGCCCCCGGAGTACACGTGCAGGCCGCCGTCGTCGGTGGGCACCGCCAGGGTGGACTCGGGCTCCAAGAAGGCGTGCTCGATGCGCTGGGTTTGGAACACCTCGTGGATGGTGTGGGCGCTTTCTGCCAAAGCGGCGTCCACGTCGCCCCGGGCGTACACCGAGCGCGACAGCACATTGCCGTCGAGCTCCCACACCGCGTCATCGCAGCCGTTGGTGACCGCGGCCACCGGATCGGTGATCGGGGTATGCACCTCATAGGTCACCTGTATGGCCTCGGCGGCCCGGCGGGCGGTGGCGCGGTCTTCGGCCACCACGATGGCCAGCACGTCGCCCACATAGGAGGTGCGGCCCCCCTCGGGGATGAACACCGGCCAGTCGGTGTGGATGATCCCCACCCGCATCTCGCCGGGCACATCGGCGCCGGTGAACACCGCCACCACGCCGTCGATGGCCTCGGCCGCGGCGGTGTCGATACGCACGATGTCGGCCCGGGCGTGCTCCGACAGGTGCAGCGCGGCGTGCAGCAGCCCCTCGGGGCGCAGGTCGTCGATGTAGTCGCGGTCGCCCAGGGCCAGCTCCCGGGCCTCGTACTTGATGCCCCGGCTGCCCACGCCGCCGGGCACCTCGGCCTCGGGCATCTCGCCCTGGGCCAGCGCCTCCACCGCATCCAGGATCTTGGTGTAGCCGGTGCAGCGGCACAGGTGGCCGCCCAAGTGCCGGGAGGCCTCCTCGCGGGTGAGCTCCGAGCCCTTGCGGTCCACCAGCGACTTGGTGCGGATCAAGATGCCCGGAGTGCAGAACCCGCACTGAAGCGCCCCGCAGGCGGCGAACACGTCGGCCATGCGGTTGCGCTCCTCGTCCGACACCCCTTCCAGGGTGAGCACCTCGCACCCGGCCGAGCGCTCCAGCGAAGTCTGGCACGCCACGCGGGCGCGCCCGTCCACCAACACGGCACAGCAGCCACACTGGCCGCTGGGCGAGCACCCGTCTTTGGGCGACATGATGCCCAGCTCGTCGCGCAGTGCGGCCAGCAGGTGCTCGTGGTCGCCCTTTATGGTCACCGATTGACCGTTGATGGTGAGCGTTGTCATGGCTATTCCCCCTGGGTTGGGGGCGCCCCGCCGATGATCGGCGCCCCCTCTACGTATGGCTTCTGATAGATGACCGGCATCTCCTCGGCTATCGACTTGTACATCTCCGGGCGGCGGTAGCGGCTGAAGTCGTAGAGCGTGTTCTTGTAGGCCGCGCACCAGTTCAGGTTGCAGGCGGCGGCCACCAATTCGTCTCCGTCGGTGGTGGCCTGGGCCAGCACCTCGCCGGAGGGGCCGATGATGCAGCTCTCGGCCAGGCTCTCCACCCCCTCCTCCTCGCCTCCCTTGGCCACGCCCACCACGAACGTGCCGTTCTGGTAGGCCCCGGCCTGCATGACCAGGCGGCTGTGGAATCCGGCCAGGAAGTCCTGCGACGGATCGGGGTAGTAGTGAATAGGGGTGTTATAGCCGATCAGGATCATCTCCACGTCGGCCAGTCCCATCACCCGGTAGGTCTCGGGCCAGCGCCGGTCGTTGCACAGGGCCAGGCCGATCTCGCCCCGAAACGCCGTCCAGGTGCGGAACGTCTCCTCGGCGGGCTCGAAGTAGGCCCGCTCCAGGTGCTGGAAGGGGCGCTGGGGCTCGTATTTCTCGTGGCCGGGGATGTGGACTTTGCGGAACTTGGCCACCTCGTTGCCCTCGCCGTCCACCAGCAGGTAGGTGTTGTAGCGGTGGCCGTCGGGGGTGAGCTCGGCATAGCCCAGACAGAAGCCGATCCCCAGGCTGGCCGCCTCGTCGAACAGCGGCTTGACCTCAGGCGAGGGCATCTCGGTCTCATAGAAGCTGTTCAGCTCGTCGACGTCTTCGATCCACCACCGGGGGAAGAACGTGGTGAGCGCCATCTCGGGGTACACCACCAGGTCGCAGCCCTGCTTGTGGCCCTCATGGAGCAGCGCCAGCAGCCGCTCCACCACCTCGGCCCGGGTTTCGTCGCGGGCGATGGGGCCGAGCTGGGCCGCGCCCACGGTGATCTCGCGCAGGTTGCTGGACAGGCGCGACACCCGCTCGTCGGCGGGGTCGCTCTCTAGGTGGGTGGTGAGCGTTTTGTCGTTGTTGGCGCTCATGCCGTTGCCCCCGCGGTTTCTTCGGCGGTGGCCCCTGCGGTGGCCTGCCCTTCGGAGGCCTCGGCGATCTCGGCCAGCTCCAGCATCACCCGCAGCATCACGTTGGCGCCTGCTTCCAGGTGCTCGGGCTCGGTGTGCTCGAAGGGGTTGTGGCTGATGCCCTCCCAGGAGGGCACGAACACCATCGAGGTGGGGCACACCGGGGCGAACATCTGGGCGTCGTGGCCCGCCCCCGAGCACAGCCGGCGGTGGCTGAAGCCCAGATCGACGGCGGCCCGCTCCACCCGGTCGATCATGTCGGGGTCGAACTCCACCGGGGCGAACCGGGCCAGCCGCCGCCAGGTGATCCCGGTGCCCGATTCGGCGGCCAGCTCCTCCAGGAAGGCGGCCAGGCGGTTCTCGGCCTCGGTGAGCAGATCGTCGTCGGTGTTGCGCATATCCACGGTGAGCACCGCATCGGAGGCCACCACGTTCACCAGGTTGGGGTGCAGCTCCACCCGCCCCACGGTACACACCTGCGGCGGGCCGAACTCGGTGGCCAGCTCGTGTACGAACACCGCGATGCGGGTGGCGGCCCATCCGGCGTCGTGGCGCATGCTCATGGGGGTGGTACCGGCGTGGTTCGACTGGCCGGCCACGGTGATCTCGGTCCAGCTGATGCCCTGCACCCCGGTGACCGCCCCGATCACGATGCCCTCGGTGTCGAGGATCGGGCCCTGCTCGATGTGCAGTTCCACGAAGGCGTGGGGCGCGGGCGACGGGCACGGGGCCGGGCCCCGGTAGCCGATGCGGTCGAGCTCCTCGCCCACCACTGCGCCGTCGGTGCCTGTGATGTCGAGCGCTTCCTCCAGGGGCATCTCGCCGGTGTACACCAGGCTGCCCAGCATGTCGGGCGGGAACCGGGAGCCCTCCTCGTCGGTGAAGAACCCCACCGCCAGGGGGCGGCGGGTGGTGATGCCGGCCCGCTGCACCGCCTCCACCACCTGCAAGCCGGCCAGAACGCCCAGGTTGCCGTCGTAGCGCCCGCCGGTGCGCACGGTGTCGATGTGGCTGCCGCACATCACCGGCGGCCCCGGCTCGGCCCCGGCCAGCGTGCCCACCACGTTGCCGATGCCGTCGATGCTGATCTCCATGCCCAGGTCCCGCATCCAGGTGACCACGAGGTCGCGGCCGTCCCGATCCTCGTCGGTCAAAGCCAGTCGGCAGGCACCGTCGGTGCCCTCGATCTCGCCTATCGAGGCCAAAGCGGCCAGGCGGTCGCTCAGGCCCTGACCATCGACGCTGATATCAGTAGCCACAGAAGTCATATTTTGCCAGAGATTTCGCCAGCGGGGTACCCCGCAATTGCCAACTCTCCTTACGAGAAAGGCGTTTAGCGAATAGATTTTACCTGCTGTGAGTTTCAATCGATTGCGTGCCCGGCGCCGTTTCCGCCCCGCCTCAGAAGCCCAGACGAGGGCGCTGCTATGAGCGACGTGGTGGTGGCCCAAAGCCTCGATGAGGCGCGGGAGGCCTTGGCCAGCCATCCCGACGCCACCGTGCTGGCCGGGGGCACCGATCTCATGGTGGAGATCAACCGGGGACTGCGCCGTCCCCGCCGTGTGGTGGGCGTGGCCCAGGTGCCCGAGCTGCGCCGCTGGAGCGTGGGCGCCGACCGGGTGGTGGTGGGCGCCGGGGTCACCTACACCGAGATGATGACCACGGCGCTGGCCGACGCCGCCCCCGCCCTGGCCCAGGCCGCCCGCACGGTGGGATCGCCGCCCATCCGCAACGCCGGATCCCTGGGGGGCAACCTGGGCACCGCCTCGCCGGCGGGCGACACGCTGCCGGTGCTGGCCGCCCTCAACGCCGAGATCGTGGTTGTGGGGCCTGATGGGGAGCGGCGGATGGGCTTGGACGATTTCGTGGTCGGGGTGAAGCAGACGAATCTGCGGCCCGGCGAGCTGATCGTGGCCGCCGAGCTCGACCGGCCGAGGGGGCGCCAGGAGTTCTTGAAGATCGGCCCCCGCAACGCCATGGTGATTTCCATGGCCGGGCTGGCCCTGGTGGCCGACCACGACGCCCGCACCGTGCGCTGCGCGCTGGGCGCGGTGGCCGCCGGCATCCCCCGGGCCCGCGAGGCCGAGGCCTGGGTGGCCGGGCAGATCGACTGGGACAACGGCGCTGGGGTGGATGATGCCGTGGCCGACGAGTTCGGACAGCGGGTGGCTGCCGCCTCCTCCCCCATCGACGACCACCGCTCCACCGCCGCCTACCGGCGCCACGCCGTGGCGGTGCTGGCCACCCGAGCCCTGCAGCGGGCGTTCGCACCAGGAGGCCATGGCGATGCCTGATCCCTATTCGCTGCGGGTGAACGGGGTGGAGGGAGGTTCCCGCAATGCCTGATCCCTATTCGTTGCGCGTGAACGGGGTCGAGTGCGAGGTGACCGACACCGATTTGGCCGAGAGCCTTTTGTTCGTGCTCCGGGAGCGCCTCGGGCTCACCGGCACCAAGAACGCCTGCACCGAGGGCGAGTGCAGCTCGTGCGCGGTGCTGATCGACGGGGTGCTCACCTGCTCGTGTCTGGTGCTGGCCGCCACCGCCGCGGGCCAGGAGATCACCACCGTGGAGGGCCTGGGCGACGGGCGCGACGAACTGTCGGTGGTGCAGGAGGCGTTCGTGGAGGAGGGCGCGGTGCAGTGTGGCTTCTGCACGCCGGGGCTGATCGTGGCCGTCCACGACCTGCTAGAGGCCAACCCCGAGCCCAGCGACGGCGACGTGCGAGAGGCCCTGTCGGGCAACTTGTGCCGCTGCACCGGCTACGGGCGCATCCTGGCCGCCGTCCACTCGGCCGCCGCCACCAAGCGGAGCCAGCCATGACCGCTGAGCCTGTCGTGACCCCTGAGCCCGTCGTGACCACAGCGCCAGTCGCAACCACAGGGCCAGCCCACACTGCCGCAGGCAGCTCAGCGGGCGCAGCCGGGGCCGCGGTCAACACCACGGCTGGCATCGTCGACGCCGGCACCCGTGGGGTGGGCGCCGATGTGGGCCGGCCCGACGGGGTGCCCAAGGTGCAAGGCCGGTTCGCCTTCTCGTCTGACTTGTGGGCCGACGACTTCTTGTGGGGCCACACCCTGCGCTCGCCCCATGCCTCGGCCAACATCCGCGGCATCGACATCGGCCCGGCGCTGGCCACCGCCGGGGTCCACGCTGTGCTGTTGGCCGATGACGTGCCCGGTCGGCTCAACTACGGGCTCGAGCACCCCGACCAGCCGGTGCTGGCCGACGGGCAGGTTCGCTACGTGGGCGAGCCGGTTGCGGTGGTGGCCGCCGACCACCCCGACGTGGCCCGCCGAGCCGCCGAGGCCATCGTGGTCAACTACGAGGTAACCGACCCCCTCACCGACCCCGAGGCCGCTCCCACCGCGGCGCCCATCCACCCCAACGGCAACGTCTTCCGGGAGATCAACATCCGCCACGGCGACCTGGACGCAACCGGCGAGGTGGTGGTGGAGGGGACCTATGAGGTGGGCATGCAGGATCAGGCCTTCATGGGCCCCGAGTCGGGCCTGGCCCTGCCCGACGACGACGGCGGCGTGGAGCTGTTCATCTCCACCCAGTGGTTGCACGTCGACCGGGAGCAGATTGCGGCGTGCCTGGGGATCGACGAGGAGCAGGTGCGCCTCACCCTGGCCGGGGTGGGCGGGGCGTTCGGCGCCCGAGAGGACCTGTCGTTGCAGATCCACCTGTGCCTTTTGGCCCTGCACACCGGCAAGCCGGTGAAGATGGTCTACAGCCGAGACGAGTCGTTCTTCGGCCATGTGCACCGCCACCCGGCCAAGATGTGGTACCGCCACCACGCCGATGGCGACGGGCGGCTGGTGAAGGTGGAGGCCCGCATCGTGCTCGACGGCGGGGCCTATGCCTCCACCTCATCGGCGGTCATCGCCAACGCCTCCTGCTTCGCCGCCGGCCCCTACAAGGTGCCCGCCGCCCACATCGTGGGGTTGGCGGCCCGCACCAACAACCCGCCGTGCGGGGCCATGCGGGGCTTCGGCGCGGTGCAGACCTGCTTCGGACACGAGTCGCAGATGGACAAGCTGGCCGCTGCGTTGGGAATGGACCCGGTGGAGCTGAGGCTGATCAACGCCCTGGACTCCGGCGACCGCCTGGTTACCGGGCAGGTGATCACCGGCACGTTCCCGGTGGCCGAGGTGATCCGCCAATGCGCTGGGGCTCCTGCCCCCGATATCCCCCCCAGCGACGACCGGCGCGACCTGCCGGGAGGCTCGGGCCGCACCACCGACGCCGCCGACACCGTGCGGGGAACGGGCTTCGCCGTGGGGTTCAAGAACCTGATGTTCTCCGAGGGTTACGACGACTACTCATCCGCGGCCTGCCGGGTGGCCGACGGGGTGGCCACCGTGACCTGCGCCTGTGCTGAGGTGGGCCAGGGGTTCGTGACCCTGGCCCAGCAGATCGCCCGCACCGAGCTGGGGGTGGACGAGGTGATCTTGGCCCCCGCCCAAACCGCCACCATCGGCTCGGCCGGGTCGTCGTCGGCCAGCCGCCAAACCTGGATGTCGGGCGGGGCGGTGCAGGCCGCCTGCCGGGCCGTGCGCGATCAGATCCTGGCCGACGTGGCTGCCGACTGGGGAGTGTCCCCCGACGGCCTAGTGCTGCGCGACGGCCTGGTGGTGTCCCTAGACGGCCAGCAAGAAGCACTGCTGGCCCAGATCACCGCCGGCGCTGGCTACGAAGCCGACGTGGAATACCACCACGCCCCCACCGAGGCGCTGGACGAAAACGGCCAAGGCAACGCCCACGTCTCATTCGCCTGCGCCGCCCACCGAGTAATAGCCGACGTAGACCCCGACCTCGGCCTGGTGAGAATCCGAGACATCACCACCGCCCAAGACGTAGGCCGCATCCTCAACCCCACCCAAGCAGTAGGCCAGATAGAAGGCGGCACCGCCCAAGGCGTAGGCCTGGCCCTAATGGAAGAAATCGTCCTCGACAACGGCCTAGTCCGCAACGCCTCCTTCACCGATTACGTGATCCCCACCACCCTCGACATGCCCGACGTAACCATCGCCGCCTGGGTAGAAGAACCCGAGCCCAACGCCCCCTACGGCGCCAAAGGTATAGGCGAACCCCCCACCATCTCCTCCTCAGCAGCAGTAGCCGCCGCCGTAAGAGCCGCCACCGGCCTACCCCTCCCCAGAATCCCCATCCGCCCCGCCGACATCGCCCTGGGTTGAGCGGCATCCCACGATCTGAGGGGTGAAAGCCTCCTGTCGTCCATCAGGTCTTCCTCTTACGACAGACCGAACTGTCAACGACCGCCGTCAGTTGTAGACGTTTGGCTGGCTACTTCGATAACACGCTTGAAGCCAGGTTCGCGGCTGATGGCGTTAATCTCCTGCTTATCGGTAGAGTCCGGGGCACCAGAGCAGCAGCACCACCCGCAGTACTCCCGTATGTGTCACACCGCTACGCGATACTGACTCTTGGAAACAGGGGTATACATCGGGCGACGAGTACATCATCCTGAAATGTTGGACAATGAAGAGCGAAGCTTGTGGTTGAGCAACCAATTGAGGCGTGGCATAGCAAACTAGACAGCCATTTCACAGCGCTACGCCGGGCTCGTGACGTCCATAGCCCCAGCAGTCCGGTTTTTGCGCTAGAACATGGCCTCGATCTCCAAGAGGAACTCCCTGAGCTTGAAAGCGTGGTTCGCAAAGTAGTCGAGGGAAGCCGTCTGCCTTCACAGGCCTGGTTGCCCATCATCGTCTATGCAGCGGAAATCGGCTACCGGTATAAAGGGGACGAGTACTGGCCCGTGTTTGAAGAGGAGACACCGGGTTGGAAGCGGCGCGGATCGTCAGGTCGTGAATACATCCGCAGAAAGTACGAACTCTTTGCCGGAGCCTATGGTGGTGCACGACCATCGGGAGTATGGGCCGCGTGGTTTAGGAATATCGCATGGCCAATCACACATGCTGTCTTGCCTGCCGATCTACAGAAGCACCTGGCTCGACTGCTTTCTGACTATCGGCACGCGTTCACGACGGAACTCCTAAAGGATCACGAGACTCTGGGGGAGCGGTTAGCGGCTCGAAGCAGTGACACCTCATCTCGCTTTCGCAAGTTTGCTGAGGACGCGTCTCTGCTAGGAATGGTCGCTGCTTCGCTCCTATTGGGTGATGAAGAGGAGACGCCCCTTCTTAGTGGTGATGTGTTGCACCGGATTGTGGTGGACATCAACCGTGAACGGCAGGCCGGAACTTGGCTGAGGAATGCCAAACGGGCGGCTGTTCAGGTGCGACAGAAGGGGCTGCTTGGACGGTCGCTGTCACCCAGGGAAGGGCAATGGCAGGGAATCACGGACGAGCAGTGGCCGAAGTTGGAGGTGGCGCTGTCATTACGCCAAATGGATGGAGCCTGGACGGCATATGTGAAGTTGCCGAGCTTCGAGTCGATCGCCCACCGGTTCCCTTCGGTTCGAGAAGAGGTGGAGCGCCTTCGATACCGCATCAATGGTGTCCCCGGCGTTCGTCCTCGTGGAAGCATGATGTATCGACAAGGTCCATTGGCGCTGAAGGCGATGCCTCCTCCCAACCAAACGCCGGTCACTGTCGAAGGGGCCTCTGAAGCCTTGTCTCAGTTGCTCGTTGATCACTGCCGGATCCCCGCTAAACCCTGGCTGTTTCGAATTAGAGATCCAGGATTTGCCGCTGAAGTGCGAACGAACTGTGTTCGGCCAGGTCAGGAGTACATTCTGCTCACTCAGGATTCGCCATTAGTGAGTGCTCTTGATGGTGCAGCAGCAATAGACATAACTACCGAGGGCGTCCACGGGCTGCGGTTCAGTGTTCCCAGCGAAGTCGATGAGGCATTCCTCAAAGTGATGCGCAGACTGGACCTTGGCCTTGTTTCAGAAGTTTCCGTGTGGCCTGCAGGACTCGTGCCTTCGTCCTGGGATAGCGAAGGTCGAGCGGCTTGGCTAGCTGGAGAGAACCCGATACTTGGAATCCGAAGCCAGAGGCGGATTGCAAAGTGCGTGGTATCCACACCAGAGGATGTGGCGGAAATCCCGTGGCCTGACGAAGAGGACAAGGTATTTGTTCGTCTGACGAACTTAGAGATCGGGACTCACATTTTGAACATCCACTTCCTCGGTGTTGACGACCCGCCGTCGGTGGTTGCGCAAGGCCAATTCGAGGTCCGAGTGCTCGACCCCGTGGACAGCATTTCATCAGCGAGTGCCCGGCAGGGTATACAAACCTGGGCTCATCCCTCGCGCCCAACCCTTGAGGAACTATGGCATGGTTCCGCAGTGCTCGTAGTCGAAGGCCCGCATGGCGAGAAGGTCCAATTCGAACTACAACTGATGACCCGCGGCGGCAGTGAGATTCTTGCTAAACATCCATTCTCATCGCAGTTGCCAGTCCGTGGAGATCGATGGCGCGAACTGCTTCAGGCGGTGAAAGGGGAGTCAGAACTCAAGTCGGAATTTAGCCGAGCTGAGGAAATGCTTGTTGTCGTTTCCAATCCGGTCCTTGGCCGTACAGAGACGAGAGCTGAACGCCCCTTCGAGCCACTTAGATGGAGTACTGGATACGACCGTGATGGTCCGTTTGCCCAACTTATCGACCATATGGGTAGCGAGGATCTTCAGATTCTGCGTGCGGATGCCACCATGCCTAACGAGTTCGTTCAAGATGCTTTGACTAGTGAAGGGGAAATCAGGTCTCAGGACGGAACTCTCGTGATTGCCAGCGCTCAGGACTTTCAGACCGCTGTAGTCCTTCCTCCTCATGTGAGTGGCGGGATAGATGCACTCCGCAAGTTGAAAGTACGACCCTCCTTCCAAAACGGGAATCGCTCAGCGGCAACTGTTCTTCGTATGATCGAAACAGCACATCAATGGACTCAAATTGCCGTACCAGCTGATCAACACGCTGTAAGTCTGCAGTCACAGATCAACGATGCAATAGTTGCTCACTTGAGTGGCATGATTGCTGGAAGTAGGTGGTTGAAGCTTGAACAAGAGATCTTTAACGATCACGTCTTTCCGTCCCAAGAGGTGCTACTCAGCGCACTCGGCAGGTCGCCAGGGGAACGTGAAACGGCACAAAACCTCCTGGACATCGCACCACGGATCGGTGCCAACTTCAATGACCGCATGAGTGTATTCGTGGAATCATCGCAGCTAGATAAAGATGGAAGGCTAACTACTGCGGAATACGCTGAACCGATCTTGCGCCTCAGCACAGTACCCGGGTCGCTTGACCCGAACGATTCCTTGACTGCTTCTATGATCAGTGCGGTTTTTGCGAGTCCTGCAGTGCTTCGTGTAGCGCGCTGCTTCGTTCTAGCATTTGGCGGGTTCCGCCTTGGGGCGCAGGGCTCGTTGCTTGAGGAGTGGCCGTGGGAATAGCAAAACTCGAGCGGGATCGAGTCGTCGCAAATGCTGTCGAAGCCCTCGGCATGGACGCGACAGCTGCTGATCTAGAAACCCCAGAGGTTCTTGCTGCCAGCGTCCGTCGTGCCGCATCGTTTCTATGCCCAGTCACTCCTCGTGTCCTTACGCGAAACATTGAGGAGTCTCTTGATGGACTTGTTGAGGAGGCCCGATTAGTTGATCGTGGCTCCATGGTTAGCGCCATGATTGAAGACCTAGTTGCCTACGGAGATCTTGTTGAGGCTCCGATTGATGATGAGCAAAGTGGACTATCGAGGCGGCTTCTCTTTCTGGCCCAACCCTCATATGTGACGTTGTCCCCTGATGTCTACATCTTGGTCGGGGTGAGGTCAGATGGCCTTTCACTTTGTGATGGGCTGCTTGATGACCGAATTGAACACTACCACCACGCGCGCCGTGTCACGCTCCAGCCCGGAGAAGAGCCCACCGAGCTGTTGGGTGGCCTGGGACTCCGCGAATTAAGTTTCGAACAGTGGCTTAACTCCCCGAAGGTTGTAGCAGCTCAAGATCTTGTCCAAGAGTATGAGACAAGGCTCGCTGCTGCTGGCCCCTCAGGATCAGTGGAACCCGTTCGCATTCTCGACCCGACGACACCGGTGACCTACTACAGAGGGCGTTGGCGTTCTGTCGCAGCACGCGACAACGGGAAATTCATCGGACGGCGGCCTGTTCAATTCGGAGCAGATCAGTGGTGCTACTTCGATGTTGTAGACGGAGAAGTGATCAGGCTGATTGATCTGCCTGTGCTGGATCGCTTGGCCCAAGGATGTGACGAGGCATGGCGCCTCCAGGCGGCCCTTGACACCCTTTCTGGAGCGCCTCAGCTTCTACGAGTTCAGAAAGCCAGAACGACTGGTGATGTGGTGCTCCGGTTCTTGTCACCGATACCATCCTGGTCACAGCGTCGGCTAGACGCCGTTGGCCAGGCGCTCGGACATTTGCCGGGGAGTTTGTTTGCTTACAAGGTCTCTGAGTCCCAGTTGGAACACGATTTGGCTTTCCTCGAAAAGACGATGTGGCTCCAAGTCGAACGAGAAGGCGGAGTGGAATGAGTAAAGAGGCTCTTACTATTGGGGAGACAGTCAGTGAAATACGGGGGGCGCTCAAGGATTACATTGAGGCGACCTACCACATTAGTGACCCGGATCTCGTAGAGCAGCGTAAGAGGCTTCTTGACGAGCCTGGCTCGATCTATCAGGCACCCTTTCTGGAGAGCACGCCGCGCTACAAGCCAGGCAAGGGATTCGCAGATCTGTCCATTCCTGATGCCGCCAAGCAACTCCTTATCAACATGGCAAGACCTGCAAAGGATCGTGGCCCACTAATCCATGACCCGCCGTACAAACATCAGGCGACAGCCATCGAGGCAACTGTGTCAGACGGCAAGAGCCTTGTCCTTACAACAGGAACGGGTTCAGGCAAAACTGAGTCATTCCTTCTTCCCATCCTCTCGAAGCTAGCGATTGAGGCTGAAAATAGGCAAGCTTCCTTCGCAGTTCCAGCAGTACGCGCATTGTTGCTATACCCAATGAACGCCCTGGTAAATGACCAAATTGGTCGTCTAAGACGTATCTTCGGGGATGACGGGGTCAGAGAAATGTTCACGGCTTGGTCCGGACGCCCAGCAAGATTCGCTCGCTACACTAGCCGCACACCTTATCCGGGTGTAAGGACGACGGCAAAGGATCAAGAACGCCTTCGTTCCATCGGCAGCTTTTATGTTGATCTGATCAATCGCGCCTCCGATCCTGATGATCCTGAGTCTGAAGCAGCCGCTGACTTGATTGACAACCTGAGAACTCGCGGCAAGTGGCCTGCGAAACTCGACCTGAAAACTTGGTACGGACGACCAAATCAACGGTGGTTAGATCGAAATGGAAGATTTCAACGGGCCATCATGCAAGCTGGCGACCCGGAATTGATTACTAGACATGAAGTGCTCGAGAACCCCCCAGATGTACTAGTTACTAACTACAGCATGCTCGAATATATGCTGATGCGACCGCTAGAGAGACCCGTTTTCGATCGCACGCGCGAATGGCTAGCCGACAACGATAGTGAGCGCCTCATGTTGGTTGTCGACGAGGCTCATCTTTATCGAGGCGCTGCTGGTGCAGAAGTGGGCTTACTCCTACGGAGACTTCGAGACAGGCTTGATATTTCCCCAGAACGGCTTCAAGTAATATGCACCAGCGCCAGCTTCAATGATAGAGAATACGCTGGCGAGTTTGCTGCTGACCTCTGTGGTACGAACCGCTCTTCCTTCCTAACTGTGACCGGCGATCTAGCGCTTCGGCAAGCTTCTGGTACGGGAAGTGAGGAGGACGCTCTAGTTCTGGCAAATGTTCCGCTTTCTGGCCTTCGTAGAGCTGCATCCGACGCGGAACGTCTTGAAATACTTGGAGATCTATTGGCCTATCGAGACGTTACCTCGACTTCGAGCAGTTCAATCGCACTCTTCGAAGCTCTTCAGGACTTTCCGCCCATGAATCTTCTTGTGAACCTAACGATGCAAATGGCCAAGCCGCTTGACGAATTAGCAGAAGATATCTTTCCGGAGGTTGACCATGAGGTAGCAGACCGGGCTTTGACAGCTCTGGTGACGCTTGGGAGTACTGCACGTCCGCGTTCCAATGAGCCTGGCCTCCTGCCATGTCGGGTCCACGCTTTCTTCCGAGGCCTACCTGGTATATGGGCGTGTCTGGACGAAGGCTGCACATATGGCGGCGATCATCCATCTGGTCCTGTCGGGAGAATCTGGAGCCAGCCGCGAGATTCGTGCCCCTGTGGTTCACGAGTATTCGAGTTATACACATGCCGCAACTGCGGCGCAGCATATGCTCGCGCCTACACCGACAACCTTGAGTCACCGACCTACCTCTGGTCCGATCCTGGGCGGTCGTTTGATACTGCTGGTGGGTACGTGTCTGAGCTTCACGCCCTTGACCTACTTCTTGAGCCGCCGTCAAATTCAAACGTCGAGCCAGCTGACCTTGATCTGGTAACTGGACGTCTAAATCCTGAGCGTCTTGGTGAGCGGGTAAGACAAGTCTTTCTGCGCCAAGAGAGGCTCACTCCCCCCCCTAATGAGGAAGAAGAACAGCAATCTGCAAACGCAAGTCAGGGAGAGTTTCGACCGTGTGGGGTCTGTAATCAGACCGCCGCCTTTGGGCGCACATCAGTTCAGGACCATCAAACTAAAGGAGATCAGCCCTTTCAAGCTTTGATTGCTCGACAACTGCAGGTGCAGTCTCCAAACCCACAGTCTAAAGCCGACTTTGCTCCGTTGCAAGGTCGGAAGATTCTGATATTTTCCGATTCCCGCCAGACAGCTGCTAGATTGGCACCAAATCTTCAGGATTACTCAATGCGCGACGCCTTAAGGCCTCTGATTTTGAAAGGCTGGGCTGACCTTCAAAGCGTTCCTGGTCTTGAAGAACGCTTGAGCCTCGTCGACCTATATCTTGCTGTGCTGCTTTCTTCAGAACGCATGGGAGTTCGGCTGCGGCCGAAACTGAAGGGCACTGAATCGCTGCATATCAGCCTAGAAGTTGCAAAAGCCCTGGAGAACGGCGCATTGTCAAACCCAATGGACGCGCTTGATCTCGTTTCAGAAGTTGGAAGGACGAACCCACCCGAGGCATTACTTAGGGCTATTCATGAGACCCTAACTAGCAAGTATTTTGGAATGCAATCCCTCGCTCTAGCTAGTGTTCGAGAGCGCCACAAAATCACATCTGATCTGATGAGGTTACGTGATCTCCCAGGCATCACTGAGCCAATTGAAAAGATCGCAATTGCTCGTATGTGGTTGAGCTACTGGTCAACCTACGGATACTGGTTCCCAAGCATGACCCCGAGCTTTTGGAGGACAAGTCAGGGCGTTCGACCTCACTCGGGCAATTTTGCGGTACTCGACCGATGGTTCAATGAACGTGAAGTAATAAAGGCCTTTAAGAAATGGTGGCTGCCTAAACTGCGAGAGCTATTCACAGAGAGCATTCCACCAAATTCTTATCGTTTGCTGGCTCAGAATCTCACGCTTGACCTCGGCGGTGAGTGGGGCTATTGCCAGGCTTGCCGCTCCACGCAGAGGCCATTCCCAGGTATGGGAAAGTGTATGTTCTGCTGCCGCTCAGAATCGGTAACGGTAATCGACCCTGACTCAGATCCTGTCTTTTCGGCACGAAAGGGCTACTACCGTGCAAGTTCCGTTCGGGCACTTGGCTCCGAGGCAGAGGCACCGGTTGTGCTGATCGCAGCTGAACACACAGCGCAGCTAAATGCAGCTCAAGCTGACGAAGTGTTCTCACGCGCCGAGCAGTATGAACTCCTTTTCCAGGACGTAGACATCGGTTTGCCGGTTCCTGGCGAACAATCTAGAACCGCTGTCGATGTTCTGTCATCCACCACAACGATGGAAGTGGGTATCGATATCGGGACACTGTCGGGGGTTGCGCTTAGGAACATGCCGCCCGCCCGCTCGAGCTACCAACAGCGATCCGGTCGAGCAGGTCGGCGAGGGAACACAGTCGCCACAGTGCTCGCTTTCGGAAGCGCGGACAGCCATGACGAGCAGTACTTCCGTGAACCGCAAGCGATGATTCGAGGGCCGGTTGAAGATCCAACTCTGACACTCGATAACGTCGCGATCGCTCGCCGGCATGTGACTGCCTACCTCTTCCAGCGTTATCACGAGTCCAGGCTTCCTAATATTGATCCAGAAGAGCAGCCTCAACTATTCGAAGTTCTGGGAACAGTCCAGGAATTCTTGGACCAAGGGTCACAACTCAACCGTTGGGATTTTGAAGCGTGGTTGAGTCAGAACGCATATGAACTGAGGGATGCTGTACAGAATTGGCTACCAGCATCTCTCGCGACAGCAGATAGGGAACGGTTACTCGAGCAATTGGTCGATGAGACATTGCGGGTTGTCGACGCAGCTTTGCCGGATACTGCAGTTCCAGAGACTGATCCTGCGTCCGACGATAGTGAGCTGGATGTTGAACAGAATGAGGAAGCAGAAGACGAGACGAAGGAATCGCTGATCGAAGCACCGTCTGAAGTTGACGAGGAACCAAGCACGGCTGTTCGATCCGCGACGAACCTGCTGGATCGGTTGCTCTACAAAGGGGTGCTACCGCGATACGCATTTCCGACTGACGTCGTTTCCTTCCATGTCTTCGACCGAAATCGGTCAAGTCGATTTCGGCCGGCGTTCGAGTACGCCCCCAGCCAAGGGTTGCCCACGGCGCTTACCCAGTACGCACCCGGCAAGGAAGTATGGATAGACGGCAAACTCTGGACGTCTGGCGCCCTTTATTCGCCGGTGAGATCCGATCTTTACGACGCTTGGCAGGAACGTAGGTTGTATTTTGAGTGCAATGTTTGCCGATATGCGGCAACCAGAAGTCATGACGAAGCTGATCGTGGTGAACGACGCGACTGCCCGGCATGTGGAAGCGTAGGAACGTTTGGAGCTGCCAAGAACTGGATTAGGCCACCGGGTTTCGCTCACCCGCAAGCTCTAGAGGAAGGAACATCCCCCGAGGATCAACCTGCAAGGAGCTATGCGACCCGGGCGAAGCTTGTAGCGGAAGGACCGGCCGACCCTGATCGGTGGCAAGCCATTACCCCACGGTTAAGAAAGTACTTTCACCGAACTCATTTATTGGTCACGAATAGCGGGCCGAGGAGCGAGGGCTACACCTACTGCACGAGTTGCGGAGTTATTGGACCGACGGCGTATCCATCTAGTCGTCTGTCAGGAGAGCACCTCAAGCCATACCCCGATGATCGGAACTCCACATGTGGAGGATCTGCCGCGACGTCTGGGCTTGTACTGGGCACCGACTTCATTTCTGACGTACTTCTGATTGGAATCCAGGCCACCAGTCCAGTGACGTTACGACCTGGGTATCTCGCAACAGATGTCGCCCTTCGCACGTTGGCAGAGGCAATTACGGTTGCTGCAGCGCAGATCCTCGAGATCGAGAGGGGGGAGTTACAGGCGGAGTACCGGCCAGCTCTGACTCCTGGAGGGCATTCAGGTCTCGAAGCTGAGATTTACGTTTATGACACACTCCCTGGCGGCGCTGGATTTGCGCAGCGTATCGGGGAAATGGGATCTCAGATATTTTATGAAACTCTATCGGTGCTAGAGGGCTGCCCATCGGGCTGTGATCGCTCCTGCTACCGATGCCTGCGGAGTTTCAAGAACAGATTTGAGCATGAGCTTCTTGATCGACACATTGCGGCGAGTCTCCTGCGCTATTTGCTGGAAGACACCGAACCATACCTAGACAAAGCTCGGGTCAACTCCTCCTTAGATCGGTTGTGCGCGGATCTTGAGCGCTTGGATGTTGAGGGAGTCGAGTTCGTTCGCAGCGCCATTGTAGATGTCCCTGGAATCGGTGCCATTGAAGCACCGATCCTCGTTCGTCGCTCAGCAGGGGAAGACATTGTCGGAATAATTGGGGTTCATGCTCCGCTTACTCCTGACTTCACCACCGATGAAGGTCTTCGTGAAGTAGAAGAATTCGGCAGCACTGTGAATGTCCGTCTCGTCGACGAGATATTGATTGCGCGAAATCTCCCCCAGGCCAGCAAGTCGGTCCTCGAAGCATTTGGGCTATGACGGGGGTGGACTCCTTTACAACTGCGGTTGGGGTGTCCGGCATCTGGCCAGCGCCACCTCAATTCTGGAGTTTCTCGGCACTTGAGGAAGTGGGAACTTGTCCGCGGCGATATGCGCTCAAACGAGCGTCGTACCCCGAACTTTGGGACGGTCAAGGCTATCCGGAACGCATCAACGAATCTGTTCTGGTGGGGAATATCGTCCACGAAGCTGTTGAAACTGTTCTTCGAGAATTCAATCGGGCAGGGTGCTCTTCGCTTTCCGAAGAGAGGGCAGTTGACGTTCTCCGCTGTCTCGGCGGCTACAGCAAAATCGCAACATCTGCACTCAACAAGCACTTAGAGAAGCTGTCGCAAAATCCAAGGATGTTGCCCCAGCTCGATCGCCTGCGTCAGCGTCTAGATCGTCGTTTGGCAGAGATGCGGCAGTCAATAAAGGCACTCGTCTCACAGAGGCCTGCCGTGCCCCAAAGTCCTAGTACAGATACAGCACGAACCGCGGATCCTTCGGGTAGTGCCCGATTCGGGGTAGGTGCGCACACGGAAGTAACGCTTATTGCGAAAGAAGCTAGGTTCATTGGTCGCATAGACCTGCTTGCTGTCTATCCAGACTACGCAGCCATCGTCGACTTCAAGACCGGTGCGCGTACGGACCGGCATACGAGGCAGTTGCAACTCTACGGATTGCTTTGGCTCTTGGACGAGGCAGCGAATCCGGACCATCTCCCCGTCGCATCACTTGCGCTTGGATACTTGAATGGCTCTGTCGCGGTCGAACTACCTGACAATTGGGATGTGCTGCAACGAGAATTGCTAGAAGAGATCTCAATTGCTGATCGTCTTCTTCGTGAGAGACATCCCCCTGCTGTTCCGACCGCCGAATGTTGGCACTGTCCTGTTCGACACCTATGCGATGAGTATTGGCAGTCGGCATTCGTTAGACGAGAGGCACAGGCCATCTTCACGGATGCTGAAGTGAAGGTCGTGAAGAGAAACGGGCCAACTAGTTGGGTTGGGACAGTAGGCGCTGATAACACAGAAGTCTTGTTGCGCACAACCGCAGATGACATGGTCTTTCCACTTGGGAAATCGGTCCGAATACTGGACTTGGTGACCGGGGAGAGCGAAGAATCCGATTTCCTGATTCTGACGCTTACTCGCAGTTCAGAAGTATTTGGGCCTGTGAGGTTGTAGAGGCAACTCCACCTAGCGTCTGGGTTCTGCTACTGGCGAGCGCAGGCTTGTCGGGCAACGAGACCCTTGCTCCATGGCGCACTGGTCGGTCGAGACGATGCACTTGGAGAGTTGCAACCACATCTTCCAAGAGGATTCTCTTGCGCAGCCAACGCTCACGCCACCAGTCACTGATCCTCTCAATGTCATTGGCAACGTTGCGACGGAACAGGTATCGCGGCTCTTCGTCCAATCCGAGCAAGTAGGGGAGCAGGTTATTGACGAGCGTCACTCCATAGATGAGCCGCGGCCTGCGGTGTTGGAGGAGTTCGTCAGACGGCCAACCGAGGATATCTAGCGCCTCGCGGACCTTGCGCAGTTTTGGATTCACCCCCTCCCCGAAGATGCTGTTGACCTTGACTCCGGTTCGGCTTTGCTCCGCCAGTCTTGACAGAGCCCTGAGGGACTCATCTGACAGATGAGATGTTCCAAATGACCGAGATCGACCGAGTTGATTGAAAGCGATGTCTCCTCGAGCGTGAAGCACGTCGCCAGGAAGGCGCAACCGGTTGTACTGGCTGGAATTAGACCCATATAGGGATGTAGTGCCGATATAGACAAGATTTGAGCGTCGGTAAACCGGTTTGCCGGCCAGTGACGATGCGATCTGGCTGGCGTATCTGCAGTATCGCTTGTGATACTCACGAACAACCGTGGGGCTCACGGCGAGCATACTGATCAGTTTTCCTCCGATGAGCACGTTGTACGGGGGCAGAGCTCCGCAAACTGTGAGGTCGGCGATCTCCGTTCCGACAGCCTCGGCCTTGGCTCGTCGAAGAATCACCAAAACAGCACGTCTTGCCTTCCTGTCTTCGAGCGCAGTACGCAACCCAGTGAGCGTCGGCTTGGGTGTCAAGTGTGGGGAAAGTGCTTTTCGCGCGCTCAGCAACTCGGCCAATGCTAGACATCGCTTACTTCTGAATAGGTCGGACTTGGCGCGCTCTACCCAAGTGTCTACGTCAGCAGGATCTTTGGGACTCCTAAAATCTGACCTCCGTGCAAACCGGTTGTGTTTCCTTCGCCGCGCGGCCGCTTCTTCCCGCAGTTGATCGATGGAATCGTCGGTCGGTTCGTCCCAAAGACTCGGCCAATACAGTCCATCTTCGATCAGATCGCCAAGGTAAATTCCTTCCAGACCTACTTCCAGGCGGCGCAACAGCCATCGAGCCCACCTTAGGTCGGGGTTCTCGTCCAAATGCCGCACGACCTCCTGCGGCTGCCATCCGATCCAGTCATCACGCTCAGCAATTTGGATGATTGCGCTACCAAGGGCGGCAATCCCGATCACTGGATGGAAAGGGGCGGCGCGGTCCCGGACCAGGATCAGCATTGTCCGTCCAGGGGTGCTTGTGGACTGGTTGCTCCAAGTGTGTCGAAAATAACGCCAGATATCGAGCAAACGCATTCCAGTGTGATGGCATCGGTCACCACGCGAGATGATCTGGACATACGGGTCTATCGCTTCAGCAGTTGCTCCTTGAGAGCAGAGGGAGTCTGCGAGTTCAGCACCATCACGCATGAGGCTGAAAATGGATACAAACCTGCCCTCATATTCTCGAGGTCTTTCCATGCGTTCAATGAACCGCCGCACGGAGGGGATTGCCAGTTGCTCGTCACGTTTGAGGAGTTCCTGACTGCGAACTCGCTCCTTTTCAGCAGCTGGATCTTTCTCTGTGTCTGGCGGTTGTACGGACAGGCTCTCCTCATTTACCCTGATGCGCCAACCCTGGGTACCTAGATCCGTGAGGATACTGAGGGCAGCGTCAATCGCAGCGTCTCCTACAGTTGGTCTCAGGTGGTTCGCCCGCGACTCCGCAAGCTCGGATACAGCGGCGAAGAAGGCGCGCCGGGCGTCCGGTGAAGCGTTAGGGGGAATCGGAAGGTGATGCCAAGCTTCGCTCATGCTGGGACGTTGAAGAAGGTCGCCAAGACATCAGACCAGACTTGCCTGAATTTTTGTCGTGCTGCACGACTTGCCTTGCGCGGTGCTAGCCATTCGGCTCGCGCTGCCGCAAGCACGGTGAGGGCCACGTGGGTAGCGACCTCTTGGTCAACATCCGAATCGCTGCAAGCAAGTGGCCCATAGAGGTCTCGATAGAGAGGATGGTGGCTGTTGAGCGCGACGATCAGTCTGCCCTGCTTTACGAACGCCTCAAACGCTGTCGTCGTCGGTAGGTCGGTCACAACAAGCTGATATGTACTACCGCTGGTGTGGGCTGGCTCGAAGGCGGCGAGCGCTTGTTCGACTTCTGGCGGAGCCGGTTCAGGATTTTGAGGTAGAGGTGGTAGCGCGTCCTCAGCGAGAGAGGCACGTTTCTCGGCTTTTCCTAGTGGAGTCGAGATCTTGAGAAGCTCAAACCGACGCCGAATCCTGCTGTTGAGAGCGCGTGCAATGGGTTCTAGATCATCTCCGAGCAGGTCGATGAGCTCCTGCGTCGGAGCAATGGCCTGCTTGGCATGGGTGATGCCGAACAGCTCGTCGAGTACAGGGTCAAATCGAATCTCGCATCGCCACCAATCGTCGTAGTTTTCTCGGCGTTTTGTCCCCATAAAGAACCATCCACGATCGATCTCACGGTCGGCCCGCAATATCGACACCGATGGGGAGCCAGTTATGCCTAGACGACGCTTCTCGGTTGAGGGCATGCCCTGCCACCGCTCGACCGGGAGTTCGCTAAAGCGCACCTCGATCCTGCCTTCCCCCTCTTCAGCGTCCAGACGATAGACCAGCATGTCGCCAAATTGGCGGGTTCCAGCCAACAGACCGGGGCGGTCCAGCATCAGCGGGTCAATCGCTGCTACATGAGAGCCATTCACGGTTAGGTCAAAGCTCGTTCCGATGAAGTGGCGAAATATGCGACCTAGGTCGCTTCGTAGGTGTCGAACGATTGTTGACACGCGTTTGTACTCCAGACGGTCGCATCTCAATAGCCTGACAACTGTCCCACTTTGGGAGTAGATCGAGAACGGCGGGTCAACTATCCCCCGGATGGGGGGAAGCGATCGGTGCTTGCTTCTTGTGATCTCGTCAACATCAAGCTGACTCATCCAAATTCCTTGGCTGGTCCAAGAGTAGACCTCTACACGACGTGCCCGGCTGAGGGTGCCGTTGGGAAGTCCCATTCCGTAGCGGCCGAGGGATGATCTGTCTCCGAACCTCGTCGAGCCACCGAATGTCAGCGCTTCACCAAGCGTCCGTTGGTCCATCCCAGATCCGTTGTCTGACACAGTGATCTCGATTGGATACTCACCATCCTGTTCTGTTGCTACCTCCACACGCACATTGCTTGCACCAGCTTGAAGTGAATTGTCTATCAATTCAGATATAGCCAGCGCTGTTGATTTGTAGCCGGTGTCCCTTGTGGCCACTAGGAAGTTGGGAGGGTTAACCACCAAGGGCCGTGCCTGATCCAATAGACCGGATGAACTCATCGTTCCTTCACGTTTGCGCTGTTGAGTCGATGTCTCCACAGGTCGATCCCTTCCTACTTAGCGAGCCTTGGACTTGATAGACGTGCGATAGATACGTGACTATCATATGATAACACTGTTGAAGGGCTGAATGGATGACGGAATTGGTTACAGCCGATACACCTCTAGTCGATCTAGAGGAGCGGGGTGTGGGGTTAGCGCTGTCATCTCTCATCAGCGCACGATTGGATGCACTAGTCAAGCTCGTCGAAGGGGACGGAGTCCGCACAAGTCGCAAGGAGCTAGTTGCGGCGTTGCTCCTTGCTGCGGTGCCCGACGGGGAGGAGCTTGGGGATTTAATAAGGGCCTATCGTAAGGGCCTCGCACGTGATGCCTTCATTGGACCTGATTATTCCTTCGATCACGTGACTCTGGAGACCCGACGGCCCGGCCCAAGGCGTCGGCGATCTCGGTAGTCATATGTAGATGCACGTGGTAGGCAACTCCACTGAATCTGGCCTAGCTCTAAGGAACTCCATGGCAGAGACACGGAAGGCAATTACGTTGCGGCTTCCCGCTGACCAGGCTGACACCTTGGAGCTGGTTGCTGCAGTCGATGGGGTAAAGCGTGTCCGCGGCTGCGCGAGATGCCATTGCGAGCCACATCAAGAGTCGTCGGGCCGACCACGGGTTTCAAGAACGGCTGGCCGTGTCGGAGGCGAGCTATCAGCGGATCCTCAATCGTCTAGCAGAACAGTGCCCGTGAGTTGCCTCGGACTCGACAAATTCTCCAACATCGCCCAACACCTCCACGACACAGTTGCTGCCTGGCTGGGCCCCAAGGGACATTGCACTCGTGCAGCCCTTGCAGTTCAGTTGAAGAGCTCTTTAGTTCTGGAAGTTCTAACTAGGGATATCAATGCGCGAGCAACGAAGCATTCAGGTCTGACAGATCGGGGATCGTGCAATGGCTGTGAATATGCAACAGATCTGCGGTTGGCGTGGTCCTGTCACACTCCCGGTTAGGAGCCCCATGGCGAGTGGCCCGAGCGCGGTGTGCACCCGGTTGAGTACGTCGCGGAAGCACGAGTACACGATCACCTTGCGATCGCTGTCTGTGGCTTCTTAGATGATCTCGCGCATGCGGGTCAGTTTGGGCGAGTCGGCAGGGGTGCCGGTGAGAAACAGGGCTCGGCGCAATTTCATGAAATTCCCCGAGGCAACGGCTCTTCTATACCTGTCTGCGGCCGCGCCGTCGAGCGGCAGCCAGTCTGCAGTTTCGATCTTTTCGGTGAGTTCGTCGAGCACGTCGGTCTGGTTGCGCCGCAGGTTAACGCGCGCTGCGGATCTTTGGAAAGCGCCCGCGCTGACGGCCTTGCTTGGAGACATCACCCCAGAAATGACGATTCGCTGCGCTAGGGTCGCGCCACCAATTATCCGTGACCCTTAAGACAGCCTGAACAAAGCAGAGAGTACAGGCGGAGAACCCTCGTGACTGCTTCCACGGTAAACATCGGAATGCTCGCACGCGTGACCCGAGTCAGTGCGGACGGTTCCAGGGCGTTCTTAGATCTACGCAACGGCAACAGCGGTTGGTTCGACCAGCAGAGCGACGACTTCAGCCCCGGTGACGTGGTCCTGATCTCGGGGGAGAGTCCAAATCAACAGGTCGACCGAGTCGAGGCCAGCGCGTGGCCCGACGAACTTTGGGTCGGTGTCGTCAAGATAAAGCGGGACGATGTCACTGTCATCGAGGCGAGCGGTCGGTATCGGATGGTTCCGACGCGAGCCGATGTCACTTATGGGGTCGGCAACACGGTCGAGGCAGGGGACGTCCAGGGGGTCGTCCGCATCCTCTCGGAAGAGCCCATCAAGTACATCGACCTGCCGGTGATCAACGATGAGGTTGTGAACCGATTCCGAGCCGGAAGTAGTTCTGATCGCCAACTCACCTTCGACGACTTCGGAGGTCTCAATTTGGTAGTCGAGCGCGCACGCGAGCTGATCGAGCTGCCACTTGAACGGCATGAGGAATTGGCCGAGATCGGAGCGCGCGCGATCAAGGGTGTGCTCTTCACTGGCCCGCCGGGAACCGGCAAGACGATGTTGGCTCGGATCATTGCGGCCCAGGCAGATGCAGCGTTTTATGAGATCTCCGGACCCGAGATTTTCAGCAAGTGGTACGGGCAAAGCGAAGAGCTCCTGCGCCGCATCTTCGATGCAGCGGCGGGAGAGAAGCGGGCCATCATTTTCTTCGACGAGATCGACAGCGTGGCGGCCCACCGAGACGACGACGCACACGAAGCGAGTAAACGGGTAGTGGCCCAATTGCTCACCCTGATGGACGGGTTCGACTCGACGGGGAATGTGGTGGTGATCGCGGCGACCAACCGGCCGCAGGACTTGGATGTCGCCCTGCGCCGACCTGGGCGGCTTGACTGGGAGATCCAGTTCCCCCTGCCGAGCGCAGAAGATCGGTTGGACATACTCGTCAAGTCCGCTCAGAACCTGAAGACCCTGGATCCACTGCCGCACGAATTCGTGGCCGCCAGGACCGACGGCTGGTCATCGGCCGAGCTGGCAGCGATCTGGACCGAGGCATCGCTACTCGCTGTAGCGGATGAACGAAGTGCCATCTTCATCGAGGACTACATCGGTGGATTTGAGCGTGTTGAACGGCAGCGCAAGCGTATCGGGCATCGGCCCACAAATGCCGGATCCGCGGCATGAGCCCGCTCAAGCGCTTCCTGGCCTGGCGCCGCCGGCGAGGCCACTTGCGAGAGGTGAAGAAACAGCCGGGAACCCCCCGCGAATTTGTGTACCTCGACGAGGTATCCGTCTACAGCCTGCTCGCTTCCCGCACGGGGGCCATCGCAACCGAGTTCACCGAGAGCCAGACCGCCTCGCTAAACAGCGAATTCGGCGGCTCAATGGGCGGCGGTTTTGGGGTGACCAAAGCAGAGCTCAGTTCGCGGATCGAGGCCGCCCGATCGCGGACCTCTCAGGTGCTCCGCAAGGCGATCGTTCAGACGAGCTTCAAGGAGCTCCACGACCTCGAACGACCAAGGCTCGGATCGGCTGGCGCACGGAACAGGTCGGGAGTCCCCAACGTGCGCAGCCTCTCCGACCTCGAACGGGACCTCGAGCTGCACATCTCTTCGGGCCACGTCATCGCTCCGAAAACGCTCAGTCGTGGTGACCTCATCGAGGTCGAAGTCGTTCTCGAGACCGACCCGATCTTCCGCGTCAATGCCATCATCACGACCATCCGCGAGATCCTCGAAGAGAACATGCAGATGTTCAGCGGTGAGAACGTCTCCCAGCTGGCAGAGATGCGACCGATCGGACGGTTGCTTGAAAGCCTTCTGGCCGACCTTGTTCCGATCCGCGGGACCCTCATGGACTATCGAGTCGCGGAGATCGAGGGTAGCGAGTATCTGGTTCATCGCGACCTCTTCGATCAGTTTGACGAACCAGGAGACACAGCACTCCGCGACGCTGTCGTGGTTGGCGTCGCTGAACGGGATCTCTTCTGGAAAGACATCCGACGCGTCCTGTTCTCAGGAAGCCGGTTCACCGTCTTCTGCAGACTAGGTTGCGATGGCCTCCAAGACCGATGGCGCCCGATCAAGCTCATGGACGTCCTCAATGATGTTCACCCTGTGTTTGGCGACCAGATCGGAGATCTAGGAGAGACCGCTCTCCGTGCAATGGAGGTGGCCGTTGATGCATCGCAACAACCACACCCGCTCGCAGGGGAGGGGGAAGACGCCCTGCTCCGGCGCTACGCTGCGATGCTTGCCGAAAGCCACGGTCGAGTACCTGACCCCTCTGAGGTAACCGACTTGGTCTCCGCCGTGGAGCGGGCCAACGGCTGGACAGAGACGGTTGACGGCCGGCGCTCAGTCCTCGCAGAAGTAACTGATCGTGTCGACTCAGCACTTGGCGTGGAGACGACCCCTGAGAGTGCCTGTCACCTGCGAGTTGCGGCCGTGATGGACGCAGGGCTTGGCCATCTAGGTTCAGGCGAATCCGAGGCTCCAGTACCGCCCTCGACGCCCGCTGGCGCAGCGGTGCGGTTCTTGGACGCAGAGATCATCGCTATCTACTGGTAGGCCCTTGCTGGGTCGCCGAGCAGTCTTGTGTTCGTCTGGGACCATGTGCTCAGCCCGGTTGAGGGCAACTGGCCGATTGCCGATCCTTGGGTGGCCCTAGCTGTTGCGTCCGGGAGGTCGTTGGCCGGGTTGGCTCGTGAACCGCCTGCCGCGACAGCATTTGCTTGATCTCTCATCCCTCATCTCGAACGAGCCAGGCGTGAGCGATTACCAACGCCCCGAACAACACCGACCAGACATTTCTTAGCCGTGTGTTTTGTGGGATTTTTCCCGCACCCAGATCCTGCTCGTACTTCTCATTACCTTTCTTGTCGAGCCATCCTCCAACTCCAGACCTGCCGGGGGCTCTAGGCCTCAAGTCACCTTCTGAGTAATGGCCTTTGATCCACCACCGAATTCCGATGAGTGCGAGCAGTGTCCTGCGAACGAGTATCGAGAGCAGCTTTGCGGCAAAGGCATAGAAGGCCACCGTGACTATCAGCTTCACTGGTGCCTGCCACAGGATCTGCGATTCCAAAGTCTGTGTAATTGTGTCCATCCTCAATCTCTACCAACTCCAGTCGCCATTCGACGGCTCTTGAGGCATGTCCCCTGGTCACAGCCTGAGAATTGTCTAGCGAGGTGAATGAGTCCCCAAACTAGGGTCAGAAGTGTTGCGACATGGGTTGACGATGCCGTAGTTCGGGGCGTTGGCGGACCTGGTGGCGTTTGGGGATATCGCTGAGGCTGCCGATGAGGCCGGGCTTGACGGGGTGTTC
>JAJDYE010000035.1 GCA_022822905.1 Acidimicrobiia bacterium
TCCGCGTCATCGACCACACCACCGGCGAACTCCTCCGCACCCTCACCCTCGACCCCACCCGCGACTACCAACCCCGAAACAAAACATGAAAAACACCCGCCCGCGCAGGTTCACCCGTTCCACATGTCCTGACACATCACATCCTCCCATCCTCCAGGAATCAGACCCACAAAACACGGACCGAAAACAGGGTCCCCCGTCACTATGCCTATGTATTGGCCTTGTGGTGCGTTGGCCTGTCCAAATCCATTGTGGCCCCAGCAGGCGATGGTCGAGTCGTCGCGGATCGCACACGAGTGCTGTCTGCCGCTCGCTATGTGGGTGTACTGGCCCACGGGAGGGTAAATCTGAAGGTCCCTTTCATTGCCCCAGCAGGCAATGTTCTGGAACTCGGTTGTCCTGTCAATATGGATCGCGCACGTGTGCCAGGCGCCAGGAGCCACCGCGCTGAAAGCGTAGGCATTGCGCTGAGACTGAACGGTGCTCGTTTGGCGGGGCTTCCCGGCCAGGCATCCGCTGGGCACGATTTGGGTGTCGACATCGAACAGGCAGCGGTAGACGTTAAGCAGCGACTCCTGGGAGGCGATCAATTTGTCTCGATTCAAAAGTTCCCTGATTGAGGGAGTGCCGGAGAATGCGGGCACTGGCCCAGCGGGCTCTTGAGGAGCGCCGTCCAAGCATCCGCTGGGCACGATTTGGGTGTCGACGTCGAACAGGCAGCGGTACGCGTTCAGCAGCGACTCCTGGGAGTTGACCAGCTGATCCCGTAAAACGATGTCTTGAGAGCTCACCACACTTGCCGGAGCGCTCTGTGCGTCTGCACCCGCGACGAACGAGCCCAAGGCCAACAAGCACACCGCTGTTATCGCGGTCACCACGCGTCGCCGAGAAGTCACTGGCAGGCTCCGGATTGTATGCCCGCCACCAACCTCCCGATGTCGCGCCCCCGCTTCGCGCCTCTATAGGGGGGTGTGGACCGACACGGCATAGTCGCCGCCGGACCATGGGCCCCGTTCCCAGGTGGAGTACCGCTCCGACAGAGTGAGCCCGGCCGCCGCGCAGTCGGCGTCGTAGCGGTCCAGCCCGTAGCCGCCGCCTCGAAGTTGGAACCCTGCTATCAACGCACCGCCGGGGGAGAGGTGGGCGGCACAGCGCCCCACCACCGCGGCCTCAGTCCCCGGCACGGTAAACAGCAGCACATTCCCCGCCATCACCACCGCATCAAACGTCTCCCCCAAATCAAACGAGGCCAAGTCGAGCTGGTGCCAAGTCAATTCCGGCGCCTTGCCCCGAGCCCCCGAGATCATCTCATCGTCAATGTCCACCCCAGCCACCGAATATCCCCGCCGGGCCAGTTCAATGGCCACCCGCCCAGTCCCGCACCCCGCATCCAACACTCGCCCCGAGCCCCCCAGCAGCGAATCCACAAAATCGGCCTCCCCATGAGGATTGTGCCCCTCAGCCTCCAACTGCTCCCAACGAGCGTCATAATCCCGCCCCGAAACCCGCCCACCCCAAGTAGATCCCACCCGCCGATCCTGTCACAGCTCGTCGGTCACTGGGGTGGGGGGAGGTGAATGCCTTTCATGGGGGGAATGTCGTCGTCGCCGTCGGCGAGTTTGATGGCAGCCCAGTCGCGCAGAACTGAATCCAGTTCGACGAGGGCCTGTTCCTTGGATTCCCCGAATGCCCAAGGACCTACCAGCCCGGAGATTGTGGCCACGAAGCCGTTCGGATCCTGAATTGCCTCGACAATGGCGCAAGAGACAGCTGCTTCTGCCCACTGATCGACCAGATTCTCAAGAGAATCTCCCTCAGCAGCTATGGATCCGATGTCGGTCTGGCTCAAGACAACCTCCGGAGCCCACTATACGCACCGCAAAGTGGCATTTGGCAGGAGCGCCTGTCCTTTGAAACTGGAGGGTGACTAGGCGGCGGCTAGTTGTTCAGCGGGCGGCGGATGGGTTGTGGGGCTGGGGCGGGGTGGGGGTTGGAGGTGGTATCGGCGGGTCTTGGGATCGTGGTGGATGTGGTGGGCGTGCTTGTGGACTTTTTTGTGGCAACGGGGGCACAACAGCACCAGATTGGTGATGTCGGTGGGGCCGTTGTGGTCCCATGGTTGGATGTGGTGGGCGTCGCAGACCTGAGGCCGGAGGCCGCAGCCGATGCAGCCGCGATCTCTCTTGTAAAGGGCCAGTTTTTGCGATTTGGTGGGCGCTCTTTGGGCTTTGCCCAAATAGAGGGGCTGGGCGGCGGCGGCGAAGATCATCGGCACGATGTCGGCTTCGCAGGCGATGCGGCGGAGCTCGTCTAGATCGATAGGCGTGCCGTCGATCAGCCCGGCGTTCTTCAGCCGGCCCTCGATGGCGTCGTACTCAGCAGAGACCACCAGCACAGTTTTCTGCGGTCTAATACCGCACTCCGGTCCGCCTGCCACCCCAGCAGCTGCCTCTTCGGGGGTCGCAGCGGCGGGCTGTTGGGTGATGAGCGCCACCAACGCATCGGCGTTGCGCTGCTCGAAGGTGCGGATCGGGTCGAAGGCAACGTCGTCGGCGAGCATCTTGGCGCTCATAGCTCCCAGCGCGGTCTTGACCCTGTCGCCTTCTACCTGATCGAACTCGGCGTGCAACACGACCATGTCTCTGTTGCCATCGAACACCTTGGCGCTGCGGCGGGCTTGCTGGCGCTCAGCGCGGGTCATGCCGTCGGCGGCAAGTCGCTGGTCCTCGTGCGCCGCCACGGTTTTCTTGAATTCATCGTGGCTCTGCCAGCCGCCCAACTCCAACAGTTCTTGTTGGTCCTGGGTGCTCATCGGCGCCCGCTCGTGAGACTCGGCAACCATCCCGGCCTGATCGGCGGATATCCGCCCGTCTTGGACCGCGCCCATGTACTCAGACATGGTCGGCATGGCCGCCACGCCTCGGGCCGTCTTGGCCAACCGACGGGCCCGATAAGCGCTTATGCCGAACTGGTGGCACACCGTGGCCGCCGCGCCGGGGCCCTCCAGTTCCCCATAACGCACAACCAACCCCACCAGATACCCCTCGGCCTGGCGCCGCAACAGATCGACCTGGCCCATCAACCCCAACAACTCCGAAGCACCCGCCTCAGAGAAATCCGGGAACTCAAAACCTCCGCCAACGCTGGCATCAGCACTGTAGGCACCGGGCTGTGTGCCGGGATTCAACGCAACTTCCATGGATTAAATTGTACGGACGCCAGTGACACTTACTCCCCGAAAACCGCAGGTCAACCCAACGATGACGCTCTGGTTGAGGCGACGACTCAACACGAAGAGCTCATGTCCCCTGGGTTAGGACGCGTCGATGATATGGAAGGTCACTTGGGCGACGGTGCCAAGGGTGACACCGTCGGGAAGAGGCTGTTTGACGGAAACGACGATTGATTCGCCGGTCTCGTCGAGGTCATCGCTATTGATCCATACGACAACTGGGTAGCAGTCGGACCAGGCGGCAAATGTCTGAGACAAATCCCTCTCGCCGATGTCGTCAACGGTGGCCCCTCCCTCGAAAGAGTATGTGTACGACAATCTCACCTCTCGCCAGGGATCGTCGTCGAGGCAGATCACGGTGCTTGCGTAGGAACCCTCAGTCACGGTGCTGGACGCGACTGTGGCGAATTGCACTTGGAGTTGCTTCGGGTCGGCGTCGGAGATGTTGATCGTCACTTGATTGGGGCTGCCGGCCTCGAATCCCTCGGGAAGAGTGGTACCGATAGAAACTTGGATTGATTCACCCTGATCGTCGAGGTCGTCGTCGGTGAGGGGGATAGCCACGGTGGCGGTGAAGCTGCCGGCGGCAAATGTCGCGCTGGCTGGCAGGGTTCCGAAGTCGGCCGCAGTGGCACTGCCCCCGAATGAGTAGGTGAGCGGAATTGTCAAGCTGTCGTCCCAAGGTTGGCCCCGCGAAAGCCGCACATACGCTGTGAATCCCTCCGTCACCGTGTGGTCCGGCGTGCGGAATCTGATCGAGATCGCGGGCACGCCGGTGTCGGTGATGTTGACGGTGGTCTGGTTGGTGGTGCCGGCGGTGACTCTGGTGGGCAGGTTTGAGCCGATGGCGAGCGTTATGGATTCGCCGGGGTCGCTTTGCTGGTCGTCGGTGACTGTGAATGAGATGGTTTGGGAGGTTTGGTTCGCGGCGAATGTCACGGAGGTGGGCCGGGTTCCGAAGTCGGCTGTGCTGGCCCCGCCCCCGAATGTGTAGGTGAGGGGGATCGTCACTTCTCGGTTGGGGGTCCTGCTCAGTTGGACGGCAACTTGAGCAGTGGTTCCCTCGGCAGCGGTATAGGTGGCCGAGCCAAAGCCGACTTCAACTCGAGGTACGCCGGTGTCGGTGATGTTGACGGTGGTCTGGTTGGGTCTGCCGACAATGACTTTTGTGGGAAGGTTGGTTCCGAAGGCAACCTTTATCGATTCGCCGGGGTCGCCTAGCTGGTCATCGACCACGGTGAACGAGATGGTTTGGGCGGTCTCGTTGGCGGCGAATGTCGCGAAGGCGGGCCGGGTGCCGAAGTCGGCTGCGGTGGCGCCGCCCCCGAATGTGTATGTGAGGGGGATGACGACGGTGCGGTTGGGGGTCTTGTCCAGTTCCACGGCGATCTGCGCGGTGGTCCCCTCGGCAGCGGTGTAGGTGGCCGAGCCGAATGTCACCTTAACTTCAGGTACGCCGGTGTCTGTGATGTTGACGGTGGTCTGGTTTGGGGTGCCGGCGGTGACTCTGTCGGGCAAATTCGAGCCGATGGCGAGCGTTATGGATTCGCCGGAGTCGCCTTGTTGGTCGTCGACCACCGCAAATGACACGGTCTTGGCCATTTCGCTGGCCTCGAACTTCACACTGGTGGGGAGGGTGCCGAAGTCGGCTGCGCTGGCCCCGCTCTGGAAGGCGGTCGTCAGCGGGATGGTCACGGCGCGGTTGGGCGCTCGGTCGAGTTCCACGGTGACCTGCGCGGTGGTTCCCTCGGCCGCGGTGTAGGTCGATTGCCCGAAACTGACTTCCACCGCCGGTACGCCGGAGTCGGTGATTTGAACGGTGACTTGGATAGGAGTGCCATGGGCGAATCCGTCAGGCAGTGTCTGGCCGATGGAGATGGTGAACGACTCGCCGGCATCCACAAGCCCGTCGTCGACGATTTCGATGGCAATCGACTTGTTGGTATCTGAGGGGCCGAAGGTGACGCTGGTTGGTTGCGTCCCGAGGTCGGCGGCAGAGGCACCGCCGTGGAAGGAGTATTCAAGTGGAATCTCGACGGTGCGGCCCGAGGTCACCACTTTGGCGGGGTCTCGATACAACCCCAGTGGCAAAAGGAGTGTGCTTCCCTCCGAAGCCGCGGCACTCGGCGAGTTGAATCCCATTTTGATTGGGGTGACCCCGGCGTCGTCGATGTTGACCGTTACCTGGCTTGGGATGCCGGCTGTGACTCTTTCAGGCAGGTTTCGCCCGATTGCCACGGTGAATGATTCACCGGGATCGACAAGGCCGTCGTCTACGACCATCGGGCCGACGACGATGGAGGTGGTGTTGGGGCCGAAGTCGATGGCGGTGTCTACGTACCCCAAGCGCCCCAAGTCGGATTCGGTGGCCCCGCCGTGGAAGGCGTAGGTCAGCGGAATGGTCAATGTGCGGCCCGGGGCTCTGTCGAGGGTCAATCTCAGTTGGGGAAGAGACCCCTCCGACACCGTGGCAGTTGATGTGGCGAATCTGACCGTGACCGGGGTGACGCCGGTGTCGGTGATGTCGATGGTGATTTGGGGCGTTACCCCTTGGAGCACCCCATTCGGCAGCGGTTGGCCGATGGCGAGCGTGAGTGATTCGCCGGGGTCGCTGAGCTTGTCGTCGATGATGGCGATGTCGATGGTCTTGGTGGTCTCCGTGGGGCCGAAGGTGATGCTGGTGGGCAGCGGCCCGAAGTCGGACTCGGTGGCCCCGCCCCCGAATGAAGACGTGAGCGGGATGGTCACTGTGCGGCCCGGTGCGCTGTAGTCAAGATGAACAGAGATCTGCGCGGTGGTGCCCTCTGCGGCGGTATAGGACGGGAGGACGAACCTTGCCGAAACTGTCGGCAATTCGGGGTCAGGTGTGGTCGTGGCTGTGGGCTGAGGCGTGGCTGTGGGCTGAGGTGTAGCTGTTAGCTCAGGCGTGTTGTCAGCAGGCTTTCCATCGGTGCAGCCGCCGGGCACGGCGTGGGTGTCGATGCTGAACAGGCAGCGGTAAACGTTCAGCAGCGACTCTTGGTCGGCCACTAGTTCGTCGCGGACTTCGATGTCACGCAGAGTTGGGGTGCCTGAGAACGGTTGGGAATCGGGCTTGTCCTCGGCGGGCTTTCCGTTGGCACAGCCGCCGGGCACGACTTGGGTGTCGATGTTGAACAGGCAGCGGTAAACGTTCAGCAGCGACTCTTGATCTTCGATCAACTCATCGCGCAGCAGGACCTCGCTGAGCTGTTGGCTGCCGCCCTCTTCATTCTGCGCTCCAACGAAACTCGACTGGGCGACAACCACGGAGCAAATGAGGCCGAGAGTGACCATCACACTCCCAGCCCGTCCGAAAGGAGACTTCACCCGCCGAGTGTGTCACACCTGCCCGGTACTCTTTGGGCGTGGCTTCCCCTTCCAGTGCCGCGCCTGTTGAGGTGAGTGTTTGCGTTGATGTTGGCTATGGGTTTCATCCGGCGGTGGGGGCTTGGTTTGAGGGGCGGTTTCCGGGGGGGCCTACTGAGGCGCAGGCTGAGGGGTGGCCGGCTATTGCTTCGGGGCAAGACACGCTGATCGCCGCGCCCACTGGGTCGGGCAAGACCTTGGCCGGGTTCCTCATCGCCATTGACAACCTCTACAAGCGCCACGCCGCGGGCCAGACGGTGGCCAAGGCCAGCCAGGTGGTGTACGTGTCGCCGCTCAAGGCGCTGGCCACCGACATTGCCGAGAACCTGGAGCGCCCTCTGGCCGAGATCGCCGAGGTGGCCCGAGCCCAGGGCTTCGAGCCCCCGCCGCTCACCGTGGCCGTGCGCACCGGCGACACTCCGGCCCACACCCGGGCGGCCATGATCAAAAAGCCGGCCAACTTCGTGGTGACCACCCCCGAGTCGCTCTACCTGCTGGTGACCGCGGCCAAGAGCCGGGAGGTGCTCCGCACTGTGGAGACGGTGATCGTCGATGAGATCCACGCCACCGCCCGAGACAAGCGGGGCAGCCACCTGGCCCTCACCCTCGAGCGCCTCGAGCACGTGGCGAACACCCGCCCCACCCGCATCGGCCTGTCGGCCACCCAGCACCCCATCACCACCATCGCCGACCTCCTCACCGGCATCCCCAAAACCGACAAGACCAACGCCGCTGCCGCCAACACCGACGCCGCCAACACCAACGGAGCCAACACCGCCAACGGCGCCAACCCCCACCCCGCCCCCGGCAGCGGCTGCACCATCGTGAACACCGGCCACCAGCGCAACCTCGACATCCGCCTGGAGCTGTTCGATGACGAGCTCGAAGCGGTGGTGTCCCACGCCCAGATGGACATGGTGCTCGACCGCATGGCCGAGCTCATCTCCGAGCACCACACCACCATCGTGTTCGTGAACACCCGCCGCCTGTCCGAGCGCATCGCCCACCAACTGGCCGAGCGCTTGGGCGACGATGCGGTGGCCGCCCACCACGGCTCGCTGTCCACCGAGCGCCGCATCCGCACCGAGCACCGCCTCCGTGCCGGCGACCTCAAGGCCCTGGTGGCCACCGCCTCGCTGGAGCTGGGCATCGACATCGGCCCCGTGGAGCTGGTGTGCCAGGTGGGCTCGCCCCGCAGCATCGCCACCTTCCTCCAGCGGGTGGGCCGCTCCAACCACAGCCGCCACGGCACCCCCAAGGGCCGCCTGTGGCCCCTCACCCGAGACGAGCTCATCGAGTCGCTCGCCCTGCTTCACGCCGTGCAACAGGGCCAGCTCGACGCCGTCTGCCCCCCCGAGGCCCCGCTCGACATCCTGGTGCAGCAGCTCATCGCCGAGGCCGCCGCCGATGACAGCCACACCACCGGCGGCCTCTACCAGATGTTCACCAAGGCCGCCCCCTACGCCAACCTCACCAAAGACCAGTTCGACGAGGCCATTGAGCAGGCCGCCAAAGGAGTGGTCACCGGCCGGGGCCCCCGGGGCGCCTACCTCCACCACGACTCCATCAACCAGGAGGTGCGGGGCAAACGGGGCGCCCGCCTGGCCGCCCTCACCTCCGGCGGCGCCATCGGCGAGAACGGCGACTACCGGGTGGTGGCCGAGCCCGACGACACCTTCATCGGCACCGTCAACGAAGACTGGGCCGTGGAGTCGATGGCCGGCGACATCTTCCTGCTCGGCTCCCACTCCTGGCGCATCAAACAGGTGGCCGCCGGCACCGTGCGGGTGATCGACGCCGGCGACGCCCCGCCCACCGTCCCCTTCTGGCTGGGCGAGGCCCCCGCCCGCACCGCCGAGCTCTCCCAGCAGGTGTCCGATCTGCGCGCCTATATATACAGCCTCCTCCCGCAAGCCCCGAACGCCGACCCCCTCGACGACGCAACCCTGGAGGCAGCCGCCGCCCAGTTCGCCCAAGCCCACGACACCACCAACGAGATCGCCGAGCAGGCCGTGACCTACATCGCCGCGGCCCAAGCCACTCTGGGCACCGTCCCCACCCACACAGACATCGTGTTCGAGCGCTTCTTCGACGACACCGGCGGCCAGCAGCTCGTGGTGCATTCCCCCTATGGCGGGCGCATCAACCGGGCCTTCGGCCTGGCGCTGCGCAAGCGCCTTTGCCGCCGCTTCGACTTCGAGCTCCAGGCGGCGGCCAACGACAACGCCATCATCTTGTCGCTCGGCCCCCACCACAGCTTCCCCCTCAGCGACGTCCCCCAGTTCCTGCACCCAAACTCGGTGGAAGAGGTGCTGACCCAGGCCGTGCTGGACTCGCCCATGTTCGCCGCCCGCTGGCGCTGGAACCTCAACCGGGCCCTGGTGGTGCTGCGCAGCCGGGGCGGAAAGCGCAACCCGCCCCCCATCCAGCGCATGGAGGCCGACGACATCATGGCCGCCGTGTTCCCCGGCGCCGCGGCCTGCCAGGAGAACACAGCCGGCCCCATCGAGATCCCCGACCACCTGCTGGTGCGCCAAACCCTCCACGACACCCTCCACGAGGCCCTCGACGTCGAAGGCCTCCAACAGCTCCTCACAAACATCCGCTCCGGAGCGGTCCGCACCCACTTCTGCGACACCACCGAGCCCTCCCCCCTCAGCCACGAGATTGTCAACGCCCGCCCCTACGCCTTCTTGGACGACGCCGAACTCGTCGACCGAAGGACCAACGCCGTAACCGTCCCTCGAGGCCTCCGCCCAAGAAGCGCCCAGCAGCCCACCACCCTCGACGAGACCACCCTCGCCCAAATCACCCCCGACGCCATCGCTCAAGTGGTGGAGGAAATCACCCCCGACCCCCGCAACCCCGACGAACTCCACGATCTCCTCACCTCCTTGGTGATCACCCGGCCCAACCCCGATTGGCAAGCCCTCTACACCGACCTCGAATCCCGAGGCCGAGCCCGCACCGTAACCACGAGCAGTGACACATCCCTCTGGACCACCACCGAGCTGGCAGAAACAGCCCTAAACCCAGACTCAGCCCTAGAGACCATCCGCGGCCACCTAGAAGCAACCGGCCCCACAACCCCCGAACAATTGGCCGACAAGACAGCCCTAGATCTCCCAACCGTCCACCAAGCCCTAGCCGCCCTCGAATCCGAAGGCATGGCCATGCGCGCCGACCATCTGAACAGCGCTGCGCCCGATACCTGGTGCGCCCGCCTCCTCCTCCAGCGCATGTCCTATCTGAGCCGCCGCCAAAAGCGAGCAGCGGTCCAAGCCGCCAGCCCCCAAGACTTCATGCGCTTCCTCCTCCACTGGCACCACCTAACCCCCGACTCCACCGTGAGAGGCCGCCCCGGCCTAGCCAAAGTCCTAGAGCAGCTCCAGGGCCTAGACCTCCCCGCCGGCGCCTGGGAAAAACAGATCATCCAAAAGCGCCTCCCCGACTACCAGCCGATGTGGCTCGACGAGCTCTGCTACCGCGGCGAGCTCGCCTGGCTCCGCCTCACACCCCCAAACACACCGGCCAAGGCCAACTCCATGGCCCCAAGAAAAGCCACCCCCATCACCCTCGTGTTCCGAGAAGACCTCGATTGGCTCCTCGCCGCCGCCCGCACCACCACCCCCGAGCCCCCCGAGACCGGCCCCGTCCAAGAGATCGCCGACATCCTCCAAGCCCAGGGCGCCAGTTTCCTGCCCGATCTGGCCACCGCCACCCACCGCCTGCCCGACGACATCGAGCGGTCCCTGTGGAACGGCGTGGCCCTCGGCCTGTTCACCGCCGACGGCTTCGCCGCGGTGCGAGCCCTGCTCAACCGCTCCAACCGCCGCCCCACCCGCCACCGCCCCGGCCAGAACCTCCGCTCCCAAGCCCTCCGCACCCGGGCCATGCGCACAAATCGCACCTTTAATATGAACCAACAGCAATCCCACGCCGCCCCCGGCCGCTGGTCGCTCGTACAACAACCCGAGCAATACCCGGCCGAAGACCTCGCCGAAGCCGTCGCCCACCAGCTGCTCGCCTGCTGGGGCGTGGTGTTCCGCAGCCTCGCCCACCACCCCGCCACCCCCACCGCCACCCCCTGGCGAGACATCCTCAAGGCCCTGCGCCGCTTCGAAGACCGGGGCATCGTCAGAGGCGGCCGCTTCGTGGCCGGCCAAAGCGGCGAGCAATTCGCCCTCCCCACCGCCGCCGATCAGCTCCAAAAGGTCCGCAACCACCCCCACACCAACCAAGAGACAACCATCGCCGCCTGCGACCCCCTCAACCTCACCGGCATCCTCTTCGAAGGCTCCCGAACCCCCGCCACCCCCAACAACACCCTCACCTACACCGACGGCCTCCCGGGCGTTGAAGGCTGAGGTCGGCCCTTATCGGTACACGTCTCGGCGGTGGCCGATTCTAAGCACGACGATCTCCCGCTTCTCTTCCTCGATTCGATAAAGCACCCGGTAAGTGCCTCGCCGGGCGCTCCAGAGCCCTTCAAGCTCGTTTTTCAGCGCCACCCCCCACACGACGGGGGTTGTCAAGCAGCGGCCCGGTGATCAACTCGATCACCGCAGCGGCCACCGCCTCGGGAAGCTCTTCGGCGATTGCGGTAGCTGCTGGTCGTGCGACAACCAGCTCGTATGGAGGCTCGCTCATGAAGGGCGCAGCGCCCTTGCGGCTTCAACCCCTCGCACAACATCGCCCTCCAGATAGGCACGATGGGCCTCGGCAAGCTGGGCGATAGCCTCTTCGTCGCCCAAGATCTCCAGTGTCTCCTCAAGAGACTCGAGATCCTCGGGGCTCATGAGCACCGCGGCTGGCGAGCCGTTGCGGGTGATGACAACCCGTTCATGTTGAGTGCTCACTCTCTCAATGAATTCAGAGAACCGATCTCGCACCGTCCTCAGCGACTCACTACCCATGGCCACAATTGTGCCACACAATCTCCCAATCCACACCCCCCTTCTCTCTCCACAAAAGGAGCTGCGTGCGCAGCGGAGCCGGGAGGCCGCCCCCCTTTTCGAGCCCGCGCCTATATATAAGGCAGCGCGCAAGTAACCTTTTGGCGTATGCCCTCGCTCCCCGCAAGCCCCACCATTCCCAGGCGCGCCCTCGGCACAGTCTTGGCCGCCACCCTCCTCATCACCGTGTTGGCCGCCACACCGATGGCCCAGGCCCAGAACCAGGCCCCCGTGGCCGATGCCGGCAGCGACTTCTCGGTCACCCCCAGCGTCGACCGCCAGGGCCGCCTCAACGGCAGCGGCAGCTTCGACTTCGACGGCGGCCTCAACCAGCTCACCTTTAGCTGGGACGTCCTCACATCACAGTACAATTGGATCAGGATCACCCCCACCGGCAATCCCCGCGGCAGCCAAGCCGAGTTCGAGGTGCCCCCCCAGAACCTCGTCACCCAGTACGGCGTGTACCACATCGACTTCCAGCTAACCGTCAGAGACAGCGGCGGCGCCACCGACCGAGACATAGTGAGGGTCACCCTCAGCCAGCGCCCCGGGGCCGTCATCGACGTCTCCGCCAATCTCTTGCATCCCAATCCTGTCGACCTCGACGGCGATGGTCGCATCCAGACCGACGAGAAGTACACCGTGAACGCCGTGATCGCCCGCCCCGGCCAAAGCGGCAACCAAGACGACGAGTGGGACGTGCGAGAGGGCGCCCGCCTTGTGCTCGACGCCTCCAAAAGCACTGGCGCCGGCTCATCGCAGCTCACCTACGAGTGGCGGAAGGTAACCGCCCGCCCCAATTTCCCCGAGTTCACCATTGAGCCCGGCGATGTCTACAACGAGTCGGTCGTCATCGATCTGCCCGACGACCTGGACAACGACCGTACCGCCCTCGCCCAATACCGCCTCACCGTCACCAACGACGACGGCGCCACCGACTTCGCCACCGTGAAGATCACCGTCCACGACCAGCCCGCCAACCCCACCGTGGAAGTAGAGCTGCGCGACCGCAACCAGCCCGCCCAGATCGCCTTCCATGAGGGCGAGGCCCCCCGCTATGTGGTGGCCCCCGGCGACAGCGTGGTTCTCACCGCCACTGCCGACGACAAAGACGGCACCCAGGCCCGCAGCCTCACCCACCAGTGGAGCGGCAACATAACCTCCAACCCATCCAACCGGGCCGGCACCGCCTCCCAGGCCACCTTCACCGCCCCCAGAACCGACCCCGACGGCACCACCTACAACGTGACCGTGACCGTGACCGATTCCACCCGCCGCATCGGCTCGGTCACCATCACCTTCGTGGTGGCCAACAACCGGGCCCCCTCCGCAGTCGCCCCCGACAACCTCATAAGCGAGGACGGCAAAGAGGGCGGCACCGACGGCACCGGCATCATGAGGGTCAACGGCGCCGGCTTCGACAACGACGGCGACGCCCTCACCTTCCAGTGGATCGAAGTCGACGACGAAGAAGACGGCGAACCGGTCGAAGAGCCCACCGTTAAGCTCATCAACCCCGACCAGGCCATCGCCTCCTTCGAGGTTCCCGAGCTGCGGGGCGGCCAGCTCGACATCATCCTCCAGCTAACCGTCACCGACGTCTGGGGCGTGTTCGACACCGACACCGTGACCATCACCGTGCTGGGCCGCAACGAAGACCCGGTGGCCGACGCCGGTCCCGACCAGCAGGTGCAGGCCCGCTCCGGCGTCGAGCTCGACGGCAGCAACAGCTCCGATCCCGACCCCGGCGACCTGTTCACCTTCTCCTGGGAGCTCACCGCGCTCACCTTCACCCCGCCCGCCCGAGTCACCCCGCTTAGCACCGCCGACCAGGCCGCCCTCAACCGCTTCTGGCCCACCGCCGGCGTCTATCCCAACGTGCTCAGCGCCAGCCGCACCGCCCGTCCCCGCTTCCAGGCTCCCAACCTGTTCGACCTCACCAGCGTGCGGCTCACCTTCACCCTCACCGTGACCGACCGGGAGGGTCGCACCGATGAAGACGAGGTGACCATCACCGTGGTGGGCCGCTACTTCTCCGGGGTGATCACCGGCCCCAACTTCTGCGTCAACCACAGCCTGGGCGGCCCGCTCACCTATCCCCTCGACGCCGACCGCGACGGCATAGCCGACATCTGCTCTTTGCCCTACACCCGCCGTGAGGCCGTGGCCCGCCAAAACGCCCTCGCCACGCTGGCCGGCCTCGATCCCACCAAGTTCGGCCGAGAGGTGCGAACCGCCTGCCGGGAGATCGCAGGCGACGACTTCGGCGACGACCCGGCCAAGCTCGCCCAAGACGCCTGCGCCACCGGCCAGGTGTCACCCCCGCCCCCTCCGGTCGACCTGGCGACCTATCCCAATTTCTTCTCCGGCCCGGTGGTCACCGGTGCCGACTTCTGCCTCAACAACAGCCTGGGCGGGGCCATCACCTACCCGTACGACGTTCCCCCTCGTGACGGCGTCGCCGACATCTGCGTGCTGCCCTACACCCGCCGCGAGGCCATCGCCCGCCAGAACGCCCTGGCCGCGTTCACCGGCGGATCCCAGTTCAGAAACGCCCTGGCCGCGGCTTGCCGGGAGTTGAACCACCGGGTCTTCGCCGGCGACAGCACCGATGACTTGGAAGACGACGCCTGTGCCGATGCTTCCTCACAGCCCTCCCAATCGGAGTCCGCCAGCACCGGCCAACCCCTCCCCGGCGCCTGAGGTTGGTCGGTATTTTCAGGAGATGCCTTCCTTATGTTTGAAACTCCTTCTCAGACCTGCCAAAATTGCTCTGTGCTGAACAAGGGTCAAGCTCAGCACGGTTGATGTGGAGCCCTCCGGCTCCCTGCCCCACTGGGGTGTCAGCCACCTGATATGGTTTTGGAATCCAAGGCCCGTCTGATAGAAAGTTGTCCATGATGATGCTTCACTCGGTTTGGTCCGGCGGTGGGAGTGCTGCTGCTCGTCGGAAAGTATTGATGACTCTGGCGCTTTTGGCGTTGGTGGCTAGTGTGCTGGTCTGGGCGGCGCCCAGTTCGCAGGCGCAGGGCAATCAGGCGCCTTTCGCTGATGCGGGTG
>JAJDYE010000003.1 GCA_022822905.1 Acidimicrobiia bacterium
GTCGCACCAGGTGCTGGAGATGGCAACGGCCAACGGGGCTTACGCCAGCTGGCTCGGCGACCGCATTGGCACCCTGGAACCGGGGAAGCGGGCGGACATGACGCTGGTGGACATGCGGAACATCGAGGAGCCGTTCCTCGACCCGCGGGTGTCGGTGGTGGACGCGCTGGTGCATCGGGCGAGGGGCATTGATGTCGACACCGTGCTAGTGGATGGTGAAGTCGTGCTGCGGAATGGCCAGCACACCCGGGTGGACAAGGATGAACTGTTCCGGGAGCTGAAATCGGCCCTGGACCGGCCTCTGTCACCCCAGGAGGAGGAGCGGCGCGAGTTGGCTTCGTTGGTCGAGCCCCTGTCATTTACGGGTTTAAACTGAGCCAAAAATTACGGGTTGGAATTGAGCCACCTCGATAGCGAAGGCATCATCGCCAGACTTTTGGCGGAGGTGTCTGAAAGATTGCTAAGAGGTGGAGAAGTGAAACAGATTTACGAGCTGAAAGGTGCCGGTCACTCGGCGCGGGAGATTGCCGGTGAACTGGGTCTGGCACGCAATACGGTACTGCGGTATCTGAAGTCACCGGAGGCGATGCGGCCCAAGCCACGGCTGCCGCGGGGGTCCAAGCTGGACCCTTACACCGAGCACATTGACCGGCGAATGGGGGAGGGGCTGGAAAACTGCGTGGTCTTGATCCGGGAGTTGCGGGAGTTGGGTTACGAGGGCAGTTACACGATCTTGTCGGAGTACGTGAGGCCGCGTCGCCGGCGTCGTCAGCCCGAGGCGACGATGCGGTTTGAGACGGAGCCGGGAGAGCAGGCGCAGGTGGATTGGGGCAGCCTGTCGTACATCGGCGAGGACGGCAAGCGGCGTAGCGTGTGGGTGTTTGTGATGACCATGGGATGGTCCCGGGCCTGCTACGTCGAGCTGGTTCGGCGAGCCGATACGGCGGCTTTCATCCAGTGCCACGTCAACGCCTTCGAGTACTTGGGCGGCGTGCCGCGCCGGTGCCTCTACGATAATGCCAAGGTGATCACCCTGGGCAAGGACGAGGCGAAGCGGCCGATCTGGAACCAGCGGATGCTGGACTTCGCCATGCGGGTGGGCTTCGAGGCCAGACTGTGCCAGTACTACCGGCCGCAGACCAAGGGGAAGGTGGAGAACGGGGTGAAGTACGTCCGGTACAACATGTGGCCCAGCATCCGTTTCACTAACGACGCCGACCTCAATGGGCAGGCGCTGGAGTGGTGTGACGTGGTGGCCAACGCCCGGATCCACGGGACGACCAACCGGGTGCCCTGGGAAGCGCTGGCCGAGGAGCGACCGCATCTGGGCCGGCTGCCGGATCGAGCGACGCTGGGGCCGTACCTGCGTGCGGACCGCAAGGTATCCAAAGACGGCTTCGTCAGCTGGGAAGGCTCCCTGTACGGCGTCCACTGGAAGTGGGTGGAAACCACGGTGCAGGTGGGCGAGCGTCAGGGCACGGTGGAGATCTGGTCGGGCAGCGAACGGATCGCGGTGCATCCCCGGGCGCAGCAGCCCAAGCAGCGCTTCATCCTGCCGGGCCAGTGGTCGGGCCTGCCCAGGGGAGACAACCGGCCTCGCAAGGAGGCCGTGGCGGTACAGATACCGGCTGGCGAGGTGGAACGCCGCTCTTTGGACGTTTACGAACTGGTGGCGGGAGGTGTGGCATGATCGCCCTGGAACAAGCCCGTCAACATTTGGAGACCCTGGGACTCAAGCAGGCGGTCGAGATCCTCGACAACACCCTGGATGCCGCCGCCAACAAGCAGCTGCCCTATCCCGAGATGCTGGCCGAACTGCTGGGCGCCGAGGTCGCTGCCCGCAGGCAGCGCTACCTCACCACCAAGACCAGGATGGCCCATCTGCCCTTCCAGCGCACCCTGGAACAATTCGACTTCGCCTTCCAGCCCTCCATCGATGAACGGCTGGTCAAGGAATTGGCCAATCTGGCCTTCGTCGCCGAGGCCACCAACGTGCTCCTGCTGGGACCGCCCGGCGTGGGCAAGACCCACCTGGCCATCGCCCTGGCCCTCAGGGCCATCGAGAACGGCCAGGGGGCTTACTTCGTCCGCGCCTACGACCTGATGGAAGACCTCCGCAAGGCGCGCCTCGAGCACAACCTGGACCGGCGGATGAAAGTCTACCTGGCCCCCAAGGTCCTCGTCGTGGACGAATTCGGCATCTGGCCCTACGACCGGGAGTCGGCCACCGCCTTCTTCACCCTGGTGTCGGCCCGCTACGAACGCGGCAGCATCATCCTGACTTCCAACAAAGGCTTCGGCGAGTGGGGCGAGCTGCTGGGTGACAGCGTGATTGCCTCGGCCGTGTTGGACCGGCTGCTGCACCACAGCCACGTGCTGAACATCCGCGGCGAGAGCTACCGGCTCAGAGAGAAACGCCAGGCGGGGCTATTCCCCTCGCACCAACAACTCAACCCGACGCCGGAGGAGGCCGGCGAAAACCACAACCACAACAACTGACAGAATCGCTGAGCACTATCCGGGTGGCTTCATTTTAAACCGTAAATTCGGCTCATTTCTAACCCGTTATTGACACATGGCCACCAGGTGAACTGGACGCCGCTGGAGGAACTGTACGGCTGGGAGGTGTCGCACTACGAGTTGGAGCGGTTCGACGAGGATAATGACCGCTGGCTACCCGTTGCCCCGGTGTTCGTGCCGCCCTTTCACGACACGGACGAGGCGCGGGGTTCGTCGCCGCGCTACCGGGTGCGGGCGGTGAACGTGGCGGGCCAGGAG
>JAJDYE010000037.1 GCA_022822905.1 Acidimicrobiia bacterium
GATGTGGTTGATCCAGATGCTGCGCCCCCGGCTCAGCGGGGCCCACGGCACCGGGCCCCGCTCGGCGATCTCGGCGGCCAGGTTCTCGGCATCGCCGGCGTTGAAATCGTCGTCGCCCAGCCTCACCTCGATCTGATCAGAGCCGGCCAGCGACACCACCGCGAACACCAGGCCCACGCCTAGCCCGATGCTGACCACGGTGTATACAACCGCTCGCAGCGGAGTGATTTTTGGTCCAGATGCGACAGGCACGAGTCCTTCCTCGGTTCGCTCCCACAGACGGTGTTGCTCCTAGTATCGCGGCGAAGCAACGGCGGTACGAACCATCGTCGAATCACACCGCAAACTTGGTCATCGCACTGCATTGGGGAGCCCGTGGATCTATTCGAATATCAGGGAAAACAGTTCTTCGCGTCATACGGCATGCCGGTGTCGCCCGGTGAGGCGGTCACCACCGTGGACGACGCGGTGGCTGCTGCGGAGCGGTTGGGAACGCCGGTGATGGTGAAGGCCCAGGTACACACCGGCGGTCGGGGCAAGGCCGGGGGTGTGAAGTTTGCCGCCGACATCGACGCCGTCCGCACCCATGCGTCGAACATCTTGGGCCTCGACATCCGAGGCCACATCGTCGAGAACCTGTGGATCGAGAAGGCGTCTGACATCGCCGAGGAGTACTACGTGAGCTTCACCCTCGACCGGTCGGCCAAGAAGCACCTGGGGATGCTGTCGGCCGAGGGCGGGGTGGAGATCGAGACCGTGGCGGAGGAGACCCCAGACGCCATCGCCAAGATCTGGGTCGACCCGGTACACGGCCTCACCGAGGACCAGTGCCGCCAGTGGGTGCTGGCCGCCAACCTCAACCCCGACGTCACCGACCAAACGGTGGAGCTTCTGTTGAAGCTGTACGAGGCCTACACCTCTGGCGACGCCGACCTGGTGGAGATCAACCCGCTGATCGTGACCCCCGAGGGCAAGGTGCATGTGCTCGACGCCAAGGTAACCCTCGACGGCAACGCAGGATTCCGCCATGACCTGGCCCCGTTCGACGCCACCCAGCCTCGCGACGAGCGGGAGGCCGCCGCCCACGCCAAAGGGCTGCAATATGTGGGCCTGGAGGGCTCGGTGGGCGTGATCGCCAACGGCGCCGGACTGGCCATGAGCACGGTGGACGTGGTGAACCAGGTGGGGGGCAAACCGGCCAACTTCCTGGATATCGGGGGCGGCGCCAATGCCGATGTGATGGCTGGGGCGCTGGAAGTGATCAACAACGACCCCGACGTTCAGTCCATCTTCATCAACATCTTCGGGGGCATCACCCGGGGCGAGGAAGTGGCCAACGGCATCATCGAGGCCATGAACCGGGTGAACATCGCCTCGCCAATCGTCATCCGACTCGACGGCACCAACGCTGACGAGGGCCGAGCGCTCTTGGAGCCCCATCTGAGCGACCGGCTCATGATGGCGCCCACCATGCTGGAGGCGGCCCGAGAAGCCGTCGCCCTCGCCGAAGGAGCCGCATCGTGAGCATCTTCGTCGACGAGAACACCAAGGTGGTCTATCAGGGCCTCACCGGGAGCCAGGGCCGGTACTACGGCATGCTGAACCGGGACTACGGCACCCAGGTGGTGGCTGGAACCAATCCCAAGAAGGCGGGCACCGACGTGGAGGGCGTGCCCATCTTCGCCTCCGTGGCCGACGCCGTGGAAGCCACCGGGGCCAACGTGTCGTGCGTGTTCATCCCCGCCGCCGGGGTGCGCAGCGCGGTACTCGAGGCCGCCGAGGGCGGGGTGGAGCTGATCGTGGTGATCACCGAGGGCGTGCCCATGCACGACGAGGCCTACTTCTTCAACAAACTCAAGACCGACTATCCCGGCGTGCGGCTGCTCGGCCCCAATTGCCCCGGTCTCATCAGCCCCGGCAAGGCCAACATCGGAATAACCGCGGGCCACATTGCCAAAGAGGGCGGCCCGGTGGGGATAGTGAGCCGCTCGGGCACCCTCACCTACCAGGCGCTGTATGAGCTGAAGCAGAAGGACATCGGCTGTACCACCTGCGTGGGCATCGGCGGCGACCCGGTGCCGGGCACCTCGTTCATCGACTGCCTGGCCGCCTTCGAGGAAGACCCCGAGACCGAAGCGGTGATGATGATCGGCGAGATCGGTGGCTCGGCCGAGGAGGAGGCCGCTGAGTTCATCGCCGCCAATGTCTCCAAGCCGGTGGTGGCCTACATCGCCGGTCTCACCGCTCCGCCGGGCAAGAAGATGGGCCACGCCGGCGCCATCGTGTCGGGGGGCAAAGGCACCGCCCAGGCCAAAATGGACGCCTTGGCCGCCGCCGGAGTCCGCATCGGCCAGAGCCCCAGCGAGGCCGGCGACATCATGGACGAGGTGGTCGCTGCCCTCTGACCGAGGGGGCGAAACGACTGGCCAAAAGACATCCCGAGCAGCCCGCGAGGCGGGTGGTAGGTTCGGCTCGATGCGACTAGCGGTGCTGGCATCGGGCAGTGGGACCATTCTCGATGCCATGGCTGACAGCGGACTGCCCGTCTCGCTGGTACTGGTGGATCGGCCCTGCAAGGCCGAGAAAGTGGCCGCGGGCCACGGGCTGGTCTGTGTGCTGGTGGAGCGGGAGAGCTTTGGGGCTGATTTCGACCGGGTGGGTTACACCCGGCGGGTAACCGAGCGCTTCCAGGCCGAGGGGATCGAGTTGGTGGCCATGGCGGGGTTTGGGACGGTGTTGGATCAGCCGATGCAGGACGCCTATGGGGGACGCATCCTCAATACCCATCCGTCGTTACTGCCTGCCTTTCCGGGTTGGCACGCGGTGGAGGACGCCCTTGAGTACGGGGTGAAGGTCACCGGCTGCACCGTGCACGTGGCCACCCTGGAGGTGGATGCCGGGCCGATCCTGGCCCAACAGGCGGTGGCGGTTGAGGCCGGAGACACTGTGGATACGCTGCATGAGCGCATCAAAACGGTGGAGCGCGACCTGTACATTCGCACTATCCGAGAAATACTCGACCGAGGGTACGTCTTATGAGCCGGAGAGCTGACCACCCGCCGAGGGCGCTGGTGTCGGTGTACGACAAGACCGGGGTGATCGATCTGGCCCAGCGGCTGGTGGCCTTGGGGTGGGAGATCATCTCCAGCGGTGGAACCGCGCGAGCGCTGGCTGACGCCGGGATCCCGGTCATACCGGTGGAGGAAGTGACCGGCGCGCCCGAGATGATGGACGGCCGGGTCAAGACCGTCCATCCCGCGATCCACGGGGGCCTGTTGGCCGACATGACGAATCCCGGTCACGTTGAGGACATGGATAATCGGGGGATTTTCCCCATCAATCTGGTGGTGAGCAACCTCTACCCCTTCCGTTCCGACCCCTCGGTTGAGCAGATCGACATCGGAGGACCGGCCATGGTCCGGGCCGCAGCCAAGAACCACGAGCGGGTCGGCGTAGTGGTACGACCCGACGACTACTTGGCAGTGCTCGACGAATTGGAGACTGACGGCACGCTCTCTGATGCGACCCGGCGGCGGCTGGCCCGCATCGCGTTCACTCACACCAGCGCCTACGACGCGGCCATAACCGACTGGCTGACCGACGCCGATGACGAGCCGCTTCCGCCGACCGTGTCGCTGACCCTGGAGCGCCAAGAGGTGCTGCGCTACGGCGAGAACCCCCACCAAATCGGAGCCCGCTATCGGATCGCCGGCCAGTCGAGCTGGTGGGACCAGGCAGCCCAGCTTCAGGGCAAAGCCATGTCGTACCTCAACGTGTTCGACGCCGACGCCGCCTGGCGTTTGGCCCACTCGCTGGGCGACGACCCGGCCGCCGCGGTGATCAAGCACGCCAACCCGTGCGGGGCGGCCGTGGCCGGCGACATCGCCACCGCCTACCGGCGGGCCCACGAGTGTGACCCGGTTTCCGCCTTCGGGGGGATCGTGGCTGTGAACCGCCCGGTCACCGCCGAGATGGCCGAGGCCATGGCCGACGTGTTCACCGAAGTGCTCATCGGCCCCGAATACGAGGAGGCCGCGCTGGCCCTGCTGGGCAAGAAGAAGAACTTACGGGTACTCCACGCCCCGCCGCCCGAGGCTGCGGAGCTGGAAGTCCGCACCCTCGGGGGCACTGCCCTGGTGCAAACCCCCGACATCGTCACCATGGACCGCTCTTCCTGGCAGGTGGTCACCGAGCGGGCCCCTACCGACGAACAGTGGGCCGATTTGGAGCTGGCCTGGCGGGTGGCGGCCCGGGTGGGATCCAACTGCATCGTGCTGGCCAAAGACCGCCAGGCGGTGGGCATCGGCGCCGGCCAGCAGAACCGCCGCGACGCCGGGCGCATCGCCGCCGAAAAAGCCGCCGGCCGAGCCGCCGGCGGCGCCTGCGCCAGCGACGCCTTCTTCCCCTTCCGCGACGGTCTCGACGCCGCCGCCGAAGCCCAATGCGCCACCGTCATCCAACCCGGCGGCTCAGTACGCGACCAAGAGGTAATAGACGCCGCCAACGAGCACAAAATGGCCATGGTGTTCACCGGCGAACGCCACTTCCGCCACTAGACGCCCGAACCCGGCTGTTCCGACTTTGCCCCTGATTTACGACACCGGGGCTCCACAGCGGCCCCCAAGTCGCGGACATCGTTACTTAGTCAGCCTCCCAAAAGTTTGCGCTGGCGGCGCTCGTTGATCGGCATGGCATGGAACGCCACTGGTTTGTTGGGCCACGTGGTGTCAACCAGAACTTCAATGGGGAGACCGAGCATGTTGAGGCCGACCACTGTCGCGATTCCAGGGCGCGGCACGTCGTCTGCGATCTTCAGCGGTTTCCGGACGGCGCGAAATATGTCCAAATCGCTCTGGCCGTGTCTTCGAGCCGACTCCAGGATGATGGGTTGGTCGAAATCGCCAAGAGGAGTCAGGGCATTTTGAGGGTCACGGAACCTAGTTCGATAAACAGACGCTCCCGATGCTCTTCGGGGAGGTCGGCCAGGATGTCTTCTTGTTCTTCAGTTGATACGCGGACCATGTATTCGACCTGCTCTGAGATAGGCAGATGGACGAAATAGGCCAATGCCGAAGCGCGAAGCGCTTCGACCAGTTCTGTTGGTGCTTCTTTAGCGTCTTTGGGAATCGGGTGGGGGGCTGCGTCGGAAATGGCTTGCAGCTCGGCGAGACGCTCGGGCGAGATGTGGAAGTCGTCTTGGTCTGTAGCCATCGAATTCCCAGCTTACCCCCTAGAAGGGAAAACCGGCCCGGTAATCAAGAGTGATGCTTCGGGGCGGTTGAGGGTGTAGAGGTGGATGCCGGGGGCTCCGGCGTCTAGGAGCGATTGGGATAGCTCAGTGGCGGCTTCGGCGGCGGCGTTGATGCGATGGGGGCCGGACAGTGCTTCCAAATCGGCGAACAGGGGCTCAGGCACGGTGGAGCCGTTCATGGCGGCGTAGCGGCGGATGCTTTTGGGCCAGATCACGGGCATGACGCCGGGGATTACTGGCTGATGGCACCCGAGGTCGGCCAGCTCGTTGCACAGCCGGGTGTAGTCGGCGGGGTCGAAGAAGAACTGGGTGATGGCGAAATCGGCCTGGTTCAGCTTGCTGGCTAGAAACGCCCGGTCGGAGCCCCTATTCACCGAACGGGGGTGGACCTCGGGATGGGCGGCCACTCCGATGCTGAACTTGGCCGGGTGGGCCCGAACCACCTCCACCAATTCGGCGGCGTAGCGGAAGTCGCCGCTGATGGCCGATCCGTCGGGCGGGTCGCCGGCCAGGGCCAAGATGTTGGCCACCCCGGCGGCCGCGTAATTGTCGAGCAGGGCGGCGACACCGTGTTGGGTATGGCCGACGCAGGTCAGGTGAGCCATGGCCGGGAAGGGCCGATCCCGGCAGATGTCGGTCACGATGTCGCGGGTGCGGTCATGACCGTCGCCCCCCACCCCGCAGGTCACCGACACGAACGAGGGAGCCAGACCGGCGAGCTGCTCCAGCGTGTCGTCGAACTGCTTTGCGGCCACCTCGTCGGAGGGAGGGAAGAACTCGAACGACAGTGTGGGCCGGTCACCCAGCAAATCTGCTATCCGCGCCATCAACTAGGCAGCGTATGGCCCGATTCCCCCCAATTCGGCATCGTTTGCGGCAAGCCTCCTGGCCCTTGCTGGGACTTGTTTCTTGGCTTCGTTGGGGGCAAAGGCCCGTCGGTATGCTCGCCTTATATGGGCGACAAGATCACAATCGGAGCTGGCGGGAAGCTCGACGTCTCTGACAATCCAATCATCCCGTTCATCGAGGGCGACGGAACCGGGGTGGACATCTGGCCGGCGGCTAAGCATGTGCTGGACGCAGCCGCGGGCAAGCACGGCCGCAAGATCGAGTGGATCGAAGTGCTGGCCGGGGAAAAGGCGTTCAACGAGACTGGCGACTGGCTCCCCCAAGACACCATTGAGAAGTTCACCGAGTACCTCATCGGTATCAAGGGCCCCCTGACTACTCCGGTGGGGGGCGGTTTCCGCAGCCTCAACGTGTCGATCCGCCAGATCATGGATCTGTACGTGTGCCTGCGCCCGGTGCGCTGGTTCACCAATGTGCCGTCTCCGGTGAAGAACCCCCAGTTGGTGGACATGGTTATCTTCCGGGAGAACACCGAGGACATCTACGCCGGGCTCGAGGTGGAGGCCTTCACCCCCGAGGCCGCCAAGCTGCGCGACTTGCTCCACGACGCCCTGGGCTGGGACATCGCCGATGACGCCGGCATCGGCGTGAAGCCGGTGTCGAAGACGGGTTCGCAGCGCCTCCAGCGGGCCGCGTTGAACTACGCGGTTCGGCGGAACCGCAAGCGGGTCCACTGGGTGCACAAGGGCAACATCATGAAGTTCACCGAGGGGGCGTTCCGCGGCTGGGGCTATGACCTGGTCCGCGAGGAGTTCTCCGACGTGGCCGTGGGCTGGGACGACTGCGGCGGCGACGCCGGCGACAAGATCCTGGTGCAAGACGCCATCGCCGACATCGCCCTCCAGCAGGTGCTCACCCGCCCGGCCGAGTTCGACGTGATCGCCACCATGAACCTCAACGGCGACTACCTGTCCGACGCTTTGGCCGCCCAGGTGGGGGGCATCGGCATCGCCCCGGGGGCCAACATCAACTACGTGACCGGCCACGGCGTGTTCGAGGCCACCCACGGCACCGCCCCCAAGTACGCCGGTCAGGACAAGGTGAACCCGTCATCGGTGCTCTTGTCGGGCGTTTTGATGTTCGAGCACCTGGGCTGGGACGACGCTGCCGACGACATCATCAACGCCGTGGAGGCCACCATCGGCGAGAAAATCGTGACCTACGACTTCGCCCGCCTCATGGACGGGGCCACCGAGGTGAAGTGCTCGGAGTTCGCGTCGGCCATCGTCGACCGGCTCTAGCCGCCCGACGACAACCACACTCCGACCAAAGGAGACCTGTCGGTGAGCGATCCCAAGCGAGTGGCCGTGACCGGCGCGGCCGGCCAGATCGGCTACAGCCTGCTGTTTCGCATCGCCAGCGGCCAGATGCTCGGCCCCGACGTGCCCGTGGTGCTCCAGATGCTGGAGATCCCCCCGGCCATGGACGCCCTGGGCGGAGTGGCCATGGAACTGGACGACTGCGCCTTCCCGCTGCTGGCCGACAAGGTGTGCACCGACGATCCCAACGAGGCGTTCGACGGGGTGGACTACGCCCTATTGGTGGGGTCGCGGCCCCGGAGCAAGGGGATGGAGCGACGCGACCTGCTGGAGGCCAACGGCGCCATCTTCACCACCCAGGGCAAGGCGCTGGCCGCCGGGGCGGCATCGGATGTGCGGGTGCTGGTGGTGGGCAATCCGGCCAACACCAACTGCCTCATCGCCATGAACAACGCTGACGGCATCGGTGCCGAGCGGTTCACCGCCATGACCCGCCTCGACCACAACCGGGCGGTGGCCCAGCTCTCGGCCAAGCTGAGAGTGACTGTGGACGATGTGAGCCGGATGACCATCTGGGGCAACCACTCGGCCACTCAGTACCCCGACCTGTTCAACTGCCGGGTGGGCGGCCAGTCGGCCGCCGAGGCAGTGGGCGACCAAGCGTGGATCGCCGACGAATTCATCCCCGCAGTGCAGCAGCGGGGCGCGGCCATCATCGAGGCCCGGGGCCTGTCCAGCGCTGCCTCAGCCGCCAACGCCGCCATAGACCACGTCCACGACTGGGTCCATGGCACCGCTCCGGGCGACTGGGTGAGCATGGCCGTGCCCTCCGACGGTTCCTACGGCGTGCCCGAGGGCCTCATCTCGTCGTTCCCCTGCACCACCGCCGGCGGCCAGTGGTCGATTGTGGACGGCGTGGACCTGAACGAATTCTCCCAGACCCGCCTCGACGCCACCGTGGCCGAACTGGTCGAAGAACGAGACACGGTGGCCGATCTGGGCTTGATCTGAGCGGCCGCCGACTGAGCGGCTATGCTGCGGGGCGGCGTGGAGGCGAAGTCCGGTTAGATTCCGGCACTGTCCCGCAACGGTGAACTGGCCCTGAGCCAGTAAGTCCGGTCGAGCTTTGCGCTGAAACGAGCCATAAGCCCCGAGGGTTGGGTTGGTTCGAGGGCAGGGCTCCTGCCGATCGAGCTTCCGTTCCTCGATCTACAGGAGGTGCTGAATGCCCCGACGTCCTTTCCGTGTTTTCTTTGCGCTGCTGTTCGCGCTCGCTCTTGCGGTGACCGCCTGCGGCAACGATGACGATGTCATCAATTCAGAGCGGCCTCAGCGCATCGTGTCGCTGTCTCCGATGGCCACGGAGGTCCTGTTTGCCATTGGGGCGGGTGAGCAGGTGGTGGCCGTAGATGAGTTTTCCTACTTCCCTCCGGAGGCTCCGGTCACCGGGTTGTCGGGATGGGATCCCAACGTGGAGGCGGTGCTCTCCTACGAGCCCGATTTGGTGGTGATCGCCAACGACGCCAACGACCTGATGGCCGGACTGGATGCGGTTGGCGTTTCGGTGCTGTTGAGCTCGGCTCCGTTTGACTTCGACAGCGGGTACCAGTCCATCGAAGAGCTGGGAGTCGCGGTTGGGCGAACAGATGAAGCCGCCGCGTTGGTTGTCGACTTGCAGGCCCAGATCGACAACGCTCTGGCCGCCGCTCCCGATGTGCCGGTTCGGGTGTACCACGAGCTGGACAACACCTACTTCTCGGTCAGTTCCAACAGCTTCATTGGCGCGGTGTACGCCGCCATGGGAGTGGTCAATATCGCCGATGAAGTCGATCCCGACGGCTACGGGTATCCCCAGCTCACCGAGGAGTACATCGTTGAGGCAAACCCCGAGCTCATTGTGATCACCGATCTGGTGGGCTACACCGCCGAAGACGTGGCTGCCCGGCCGGGGTGGGGCGAAGTGGCCGCAGTGCGCAACGGCAACATTGTGATGGTCAACGCCGACGTCGCCTCTCGGTGGGGACCGCGGCTGCCCCAGTTCATCGAAGTGGTGGCTGAGGCCCTCCAGACGGTGGCCGAGCCGAGTTAGTAGGTCGAGCGTTGGCCGAGGCCTCCCTCCCGACGACCGCCTTAACGGACAGCGATGCCGCTCATCCGGCAGTGCGACGCGCCTTCGGGTTGTCGGTTTCGGCCACCCTGATCGGGATCGCGGTGTTGGTAGCGGTGGGATTTCTCAGCGCCATCAGCGGGGCCGCGGGGCTGCCGGTGGGCGGAATCTTCGCCTCTTTATTCGATTGGGTTCCGCTGATCGGCGTTGAGTCTTCGTTGTCGGACCAACAGGAGAGCATCCTGTTTGAGATCCGGCTCCCCCGGCTGGTGCTGGGCATGTTGGTGGGAGGATCGCTGGCTGTCGCGGGCGCTTCTTATCAGGGAGTGTTCCGCAACCCGTTGGCCGACCCCTATTTGCTGGGAGTTTCGGCCGGGGCCGGCTTCGGCGCGGTGCTGGCGCTGGGGTTCGGACTCGATCTGGGCTGGGGGCCGTTCGACACCGTGCCGGCGGCTGCCTTCTTGGGGGCGCTGGTGGCGGTGCTGGCGTCAATGGCCATCGCCCGGGGCGGAGGCGCATCGCCGGCCACCCTGCTGCTGGGCGGAGTGGCCATGGCCGCTCTGTTCTCCGCGGCGCAGACCTATGCCATCCAGCAACTGGATGAGAACCGGGCCCGCGAAGTGCTGTCGTGGCTGTTCGGGCAGCTCAACACAACCGGGTGGAAGGAGATTTGGCTCCTGCTGCCCTACGTCGCGGTGTGCGGAGCGGTGCTCCACGTCCACCGCCGTCATCTCGACGTGCTGAGGGTGGGCGACGACGAGGCCCGCTCCCTGGGCCTCGACCCGGTTCGCTCCCGCCTGACGGTGATCGTGGCCGCCTCGCTGCTTACCGCGGCCGCGGTGTCGGTGAGCGGATTGATCGCCTTTGTGGGCCTGGTGGTGCCTCACATTGTCCGGCTGCTGATCAGTCACAGCTATCGGGTGATCGTGCCCCTCTCCGCGCTGGTGGGGGCGGCGTTTCTGGCCTTCGTCGACATCGGGGCCCGCACCCTGCTGGCCCCGGAGGAATTGCCGGTGGGGATATTGACCGCCTTCGTCGGGGCGCCGTTCTTCGCTCTGGTGCTGTGGCGAGACCGGTGGAGCACCACATGAGCACCACCGGACAGTTGGAGGCCCCCTCGCAAGCTGGCGAGGCGCCGGCCCTTTCTTGCCATGGCGTGCGGGTTTCGTTCCGCGACCACGAAGTGGTCTGTGGCGTCGATCTGGAATTGGACCCGGGAGAGTGGCTCGGCATCATCGGCCCCAACGGTGCCGGCAAGTCCACATTGCTGCGGTCGATTGTGGGATTGGCCGACTACTCCGGGGCGATTGCCCTTGGTGATGGACAAGCGCCGGGAGCGGCCGATGTCGCCTTGGTGCCGCAATTCCCAGTGTTGCCCAAGGGCATGACCGTGGCCGAATATGTGCTGTTGGGACGGACCGCGCACCTCGGGTGGCTGGCCCGTGAATCGCAGGCTGATCGCCAGATCGTGTCCTCGGTGCTGCATCGCCTTGCGCTGACGGCATTCGCCGACCGCTTTGTGTCCACGCTGTCGGGCGGGGAGGCCCAGCAGGTGGTGGTGGCCCGGGCGCTGGCCCAGCAATGCCCAGTGTTGCTGTTGGACGAGCCCACCAGCGCCCTCGACGTGGGCCATCAGGTGTCGGTGCTGGAACTGGTGGACGATCTGCGCCGCACCGAGGGGCTGAGCGTATTGGCCGCCATGCACGACCTCAGCGCCGCAGCCCGATTTGCCGACCGGCTCATTCTGATAGATCACGGCCGGATCGTGGCTCAGGGCACACCAGCCGAGGTGCTGAATGCCGATCTGCTGTCCGCGGTGTACGGCACGCCGCTTACTGTTCAACCAATCGACGGCGAGTTGGTGGTATTGCCCGCATCCCGTCGGCATGACAAGGAGCCTTCATGAGCACCGACGCAACCCCCCAGGAAGAGCGCCCCTACGACCTGTCTGAGATGCGACGGGCTTCATCGCTGGTGCTGGTAAACACCGGTGATGGCAAGGGCAAGTCCACCGCGGCCTTCGGCACCGTTCTGCGGGCGGTGTCCCAAAGTTGGCCGGTGGCGGTAGTGCAGTTCCTCAAGAGCGGCGACTGGAACACCGGCGAGGAGAAGGTGTGCCGAGAGCTCGGGGTGCAGTGGTTCTCGGCGGGCGACGGGTTCACCTGGGACTCCGACGATCTCGACGAGTCTCGAGCCAAGGCCATAGCTGCCTGGGAGTTCTCGGCCCAGCTCATCGCCGGAGGCGAGTACCGCCTGGTGGTTTTGGACGAGATCAGTTACGCCATGACCTGGGATTGGATCGATGCCGCCGAAGTGGCCGCGGCATTGGAGTCTCGACCGGAGCAGGTAAGCGTCATCCTCACCGGCCGGGATATGGCCGATGAGGTGATCGACGTGGCCGACACCGTCACCGAGATGGTCAAGGTCAAGCACGCCTTCGACCGCCAGATTCTGGCCAAGAAGGGCCTCGACTATTGACCAGGCCGGTCGGTGGTCGTCGGCCTTGGTCGGCGCTGTGGATTAGTTCCAGATTGTGCGGTCCCGCATTTCTGCGAAGACGTCTTCGGCTCTTGCCAGTAGCCGGCGGTGGGACAACAGAGCCATGGGGTTGCCTTCAAACGTGACTTCCCCATTCAACACTGCTTCCTCAGCCGACAGCTCTCCTTTGGCAATGGCCACCGCCGTCTCGCGGGCTTGGCTGAAAGCCACCTCAGGATCGGAGGCTGGCCCAGAGCTGACGCGAGCGCCCTCACCGTCGAACACCATGTGGAATATCACCTCACCCACTTGCTGTTGGACCGCGAATCGATCGCCGTCCGGCGCGCACAACCCCGACGCTCGCAGTGCGGCGTCTGCCTCCTCGATCCACTCGTCGCTCAAGTACTCCAGCACCAAGTCCTACCGTACTGAGGTAGGTATATGACTTCTGCACCGACGCACCGACTGTGGGCCGAGTCGTGGTACGGCGATTTCGCTGCGCCAGACGGATCGGTGGGGGGCTATGCGCAGCTCACGCTGTGGCCCAACCTGGGGCGGAGCTGGTTCTGGTCGGCGCTGGTCGGTCCCGACCGCCGCCCGGTGATGCTGCTGGAGACCGACGCCCCGCTACCCCGGCCCTCCACCCTGGAACTTCGAGCTCCCGGGCTGTGGACCGAGTTCACCGAACAGATTCCCGACGAGCACTTCACCGTGGACCTGGAGGCGTTTGCAGTGGCCCTCGACGATCCCGAAGAGGTATTCGGGCTGGGCTGGGGCGACCGGGTGCCCTACGGCCTAGAGCTGGAATGGGAGTCGTCGCCCGACTCATTGGACATTGTCCACGGCCAAGTGCTGGTGGGTGATGAGACGATCGAGCTGGACGGCCGGGGCCGTCGCTTCCACTGGGAGGGCCTGCCCGCCTGGTGGGGCCAGGAGTGGACCAACGGCCCAACCGACGGCACTGTCATCGCCTCCGCCCCCCTCCCTGCCGACCACCCTGAGACCTCTCAGCGAGCCCGTCTGGAGCGATCCCTGGTCGCTAGTTCCGACGGGTCTGCGTGGACCGAGCAGAACTTGCTACGAGGTCTAGTTTGAAGAGGCACGCATCTATTTCGCGTGTGTGGGAAGCCATCCCTCTGGAGCCTGGATCAGGTGTCCTGATGACGTAGTGACTGTTGCCGGCAGATGGCAGGAGAGAATGGTGGTTCGCGAAATTCTCTTGTGTGCGTGGGCCGCCCTTTGCAGTTCAAAGGAGTTTCGCTTAGGTGGGAAAGCGACCACGATCCGTTTCTCTGGTGTACGTGAGCGAACCGAATCAATGGCTGGTGCCAAATCCCCATCACCGGATATCAAAATGGCAATATCAAATCTATCGTCGTGAGCGTCTTCCAAAAGACGTACGGCGATATTGATATCGGTCTTCTTTTCCTCGCGTTGGTGCCACGAATGCCCACACGAGTAGCAGTGCACGTCTTTTGACTGGAAATACCCGTAGTCGATGAAGACTCCCCCCAACCCTTCTATGGCATCGACAAATCGCGACTGTCGCTCAGACTTGCTTGGGTTATTCCGCACTCGAGTAGTGAAATAGCGGACGAATTCGAGTTGCTGGCCCTTCCGCATCTGAGATTTGCATACTGCGCGGATATCCAGCCAACGCGAAGTTCGTAAACGGGCATCGATGAGCCCGTGGTAGAGGTTGTATCCGTCGATGTAGGCGACGACCCGGTTGGCAGTCATGTGAATCTGAGCCTAGCCACGGGGTGTGACACATTTGCCCAGGTAGTGAATAGTATCCAGAGGACTGAAAAATCGTGGCGAATTGTCGCTCCAAGATGTAACGTATTCCTTGTACCACCCCGGGGTGAGTAGCCTCGGGCCGACAGCCCCGACTCCGGTCGGGGCTTGTCTATTTTCTGGGGTTCAGTCTGGCGAGCGGGTTAGGCGGGAGAGAACGAGAACCAGGGAGGAGGCAGCGGCGGCCAGGATGGCGGGGAGCCACAAGTCGGTGGCGGGAGCCCAGGCCAAGCCGGTGCCGTCGACAGCCTCGTCGGCGTGGCGGCTGATCACGCCCACTCCGGCGGGCCAGGGCCACAGCACCCGCAGCGAGCCCAGCAGCAGTCCGACCATCACAGCCAGGGTGGGGTCATGCCAGCGGTCGAGCACCCGGCCGATCAGGTTCGAGAACAGGGCCAGCCCCACCACTGCCCCCACGGCCAGTGCGGCCAGATCAGCCCAGACGCGGTTGTCCACCGCGGCGATCGCGGCGGGGTACACCCCCAGCATCAGCAGGATGAACGATCCGGAGATGCCGGGCAGCAGCATGGCGCATACCGCCACGATCCCCGACCCGAACAGTGCCAGAACTGTCGGATCTGCCACCGGCCCCGACTGGAATCCCAGCAGCCAGAAGAACAACCCGCCCACCACCAGCGAGGTCAGGGCAAGCCTTGCGCTGGGATTCTCCACCATTTTCCAGGCCACCACCACCGATGCCGCCACCAGCCCGAAAAACAGCCCGGCCATGGCTTCGGGCTCGTCGGTCAGCAGTTCGTCGATCACCGACGCCAGCGCCACGACGGCTACAACGATGCCCACAACCAGCGGCACGGCGAACCACCAGTCGAAGCTCCGCAGCTGTGCCCGCGCCTCTCGCCACCGACCCCTCAGCAGCGTCCCCAGCACGCCCGCAGCAGCCCGTACGGTGTCGATCAGCCGGGCATAAATCCCCAGCAGCAAAGACACCGTGCCCCCCGACACGCCGGGCACCACATCAGCCGCCCCCATGAGCAAACCCCGCGCCACCTGCTGGGTGACCTCTGCTGCTCTAGACCACATCGAACAGGTAAGGCATCAGCTACTGGAGATCGCCATAGGAGCGCTCACGACTCAAAGGGTAAGAGCCGAGCGGTCGTTAGTCGTCGTCAATCGGGAAATTGGCCCTGCGCGGATGTGTGGGATTTGGGTTGCCGGTGTCGGTGTGGGGGTCGTGTTATCAGGAGGCCTCTGGCTTGGTAGTTGGTCGGGTTGGTGAAGCCGTGTGCGGTGCGTCTGAGGACTTGGAGGAGGTTGTTGGCGCCTTCGATCCGGCCGTTTGAGGGGCGGCCGGTGCAGTGCCAGGCGAGTGTCTCGTCGGACCATTCGATGATGGCGTTGACGGTGTCGTGGAACTCGGGGATCTGGCCGGTGAGGTAGAGGTCGCTGAACCGGTCGAGGGCTTGCAGGGCTTTGTCGTGGTCTTGGGCCTCGTAGAGGCCGCGTAGTTCTTGGAGGGCTTCCCAGGCGGTGCGGAGCTTCGGGTGGGCGTCGAAGAGGCCGTCGAGGCGGGCCCGGTCTGTGTCGGTGAGGGTGTCTTGTCGGCGCAGCATCAAGAACCGGGCTTGGAACACGCCGGGGTCGAACGCCGGCTCGCCGGGTTGGCGGTGTTGGCGCTGGACGTCGCGGCGCACCGCTGTGAGCCCGGCGGAGAGCCATCTGATGACGTGAAACCGGTCCAGGACGTGTTTGGCGTGGCCCAACCGGGCGTCGATGGCCGAGCGGTAGGCGGGGGACCCGTCGGTGACGACGACTTTGACCTGTTTGCACCATTTGTGGCCCCGCTGGGCGAAAAAGCCTGATAGGGCGGCTGTGCTGCGGTGCGGGACCATGGCCAGGGTGCGGCCGGTGTCGGCGTTGACGACCACGGTCACATAGCGGTGGCGCTTGCGGATGGACGTCTCGTCCGCCAAAAGCACACGGCACCGCCGGCTTCTCCGCCGCTCGGCCACCAGAGCGGACCATGCTTTGACCAACTCGTTGACCTGGTGCCAGCCGACGCGGTGGCGGCGGGCCACCGCCCGGATCGGCATCGCCATGGCGTCGGCGACCAGACGGCGGGCCAGACGGGCCGTCACCGGGCCCTCGAACGCCGGGCAGTCCTCCAAGAACCGCCTGCCGCAGCTTCCGCACGCCATCCTGCGGCGACGCCACAACAGCGTCACCGCCCGGCCCGACGCCTCCAGATCGCGGACCTTTTTGACGCGGACGTCATGGGTCTTCGAGCACCCCGAACCACAGTCGGGGCACCGCGGCCGGCGCACCGACGACTCCACCCCCACAACCAGCTCGAACGGCGTGTCAGACACCACCTCCAACACCCTCATCCGGCGCAGGTGCAACCGCACCCGCATAACATCTGAACCCATCGGGGCCCTCCTGGACAGGCGATATAGGCATCACCGATTCCAGCAGGGCCCCGACCCCAGATCACGGACCCTCAACCACCCCCAACCCCACGATTCCGCGCAGGCTCGGGAAATTTGACCTCGGCAAACTCCTGTTTTCAGTGCGGGGAGATGGCCCAGTACTCTCAAGTGTTGTGATTCTGGCAGCAATGTGAGCGAATTGAATGGCACCAGGCGATAGCACCTTGGAGGCCGCAGAGCCACCGTCCTGTCCCAAATGCGGGTTGGAAATGGTGATGAGGACGGCCACAAAGGGCAAGAACGTAGGCAGTCGTTTCTGGGGTTGTCCGACTTTCCCTGACTGTTGGGGGAGGGTTCAGATTGGCAGTGAGTGGAACACCGAGACGCTAGGACAGCCATCGCCCAAAACTGATGAGCCTGGAATGGAAAGAGACGTGGAGACTGAAGCTGACAATACGGACCGGCGGCGAAGAGTGGATTGGGCCGATGGGACGTATGCACGAGATGGGTGGATGGTTCGCTTGGCATCGGCGGGTGGTTCGCTGAGGTCGCTTTGTGAGGGGCGCGCTGAGCACCTAATGGGCTGCTGGATTGCCCGTGAGCGCGGGGAAGACGAACAGTCTGCCAATAGGTTGTCGGCGGTGGAGACAGCGGCGGTTGGGTCGATGCTGAGGTTGCTGGCCAGGGGTGCTGCGCCTCCGATGCACCCTGACGCGGAAAGCCAGCTCCTCGAATCCTGTGTCGGATTTCCAGAGCCAACTGATGAGGATTTCTTGGTTCCGTCGAAGGGGAAGTCTGCTTTATCTGGGGGTTGGTACGACTCAGAATACGAAGAACGACTTGTTGAGCGGATTGAGGAGCACCGGCCGGGTGCTGCGATGTGGTTGGTTCCGCAGCCGCCGCTCGACAAGCTGATCTTCGCGGCGGGCCTAGAAGCGGAGGTCGAGAGCGAGCGTCGATGCGACCTTTTGTTCTGCCCTCCAGGGTCGGCACCGGTTGTGTTCGAGGTAGACGGCGGTCAGCACAAGGAAGCGAGACTGGTTGACAGAGACCGTGATCGCTCGCTGGAAGGGGCTGGAATTCGTACGGTACGGGTTCCAACATCTGAGCTTCGAGCAGGCCGCGGTCCGGGCCTTGAAGAAGTGTTCAAGGTGGTCGTCGAAGCTCGTTTCGGTCAGCGAATAGATGTCCAATCTGATCGTGGAGCCTGGCACCCGAAGGTGTGGGGGCCGATTCAAACGCATCGGTTGGTGCTCGCCGTCTGCGAGGCCATCGATGCCGGGTTCCTGTCGGGGGATCGCTGGGTGATCAAAGTGTCCGACCCGACGGGCCTGTCGCTGAGGCTGATCGGTCCGTATCTGGAGACGCTGGCGGCGATTGCCGAAATATGGGGTGCTGCCAACCTCGCCCCCCAGGTAGCGATCTTTTGCCGGGGCGGCGAGGAGTTCATCTACCGGCGACAAGACTCCACCCCATTCAGTTATCTGCGGGCCGAAGCAGGAAGCAATGATGCTAGGTGGAGCGAGTCTGCTTCGGTTCGGGTGTTGTTGGGCTCCCATTGGTCCCCGTTTGAGCGGCTTCCCGACCCAATAGACGGAGAACCACCAGCGGTAGTGGTCCGCTCCTCTGGAGTACCGGCCCTACCCGCCGACCCTGTTCGCCGCCGGGTGGACATCCGTCCTGGGGGCGGCGACCGCAACCGATTGCGTCAGGCTCTAGAAGCAGTGATGAACGCGGCATTAGCAAAGGACTCGTTTCGGACAGGACAGTTCGAGGCGATTCAGACGGCGCTCGGCGGGAATGACTGTGCCGTGCTGCTTCCCACTGGAGCGGGCAAGAGCATGATCTACCAACTAGCGGGGCTGATTCTCCCCGGTCGGTTGCTGGTGGTTGATCCGATCACGTCGCTGATCGACGACCAGATCGGCGGGTTGGCGGCCCAGGGAATCGATCGCGCCGCGGGAATCACCGCCCAGAACAGCACGAGCGGCCTGGGCCCAGCAGAAGACGCATACTTCTTGTTCGTGGCCCCGGAACGGCTACAGCGACAAAAGTTTCGGGACATGCTCGCCGCATCAACTCGGTCCAATCCTGTGAGCCTTGTGGTTGTCGATGAGGCGCATTGCGTTTCGGAATGGGGGCATGACTTTCGCACCGCCTACCTGAACTTTGGCAGGACTGCCCGGAGGGTGTGCGATCCGTCGGGTATCGGTAGGGTGCCGATTCTCGCGTTGACTGGCACTGCGTCGCGGGCGGTGTTGTCCGACGTTCTTTTCCAATTGGGCATCTCTGGCGACACCCCGGAAAGCATCATCAGTCCGGCGTCGTTCGACCGGGCAGAGCTCTCCTATGAAGTGGAGATAATCAAACCGGCCATGTCTGAGGCGATCCTCAAAGATGTGCTCCGGTCTTTGCCGGCATCCTTCGACGAGCAATCGTCGGCCTTTCGAGAACGGGGGAGGCTGCCGGGGATTGTGTTCATCCCCACCGTGAACAGCAAGCACCGGAGCATGGACAAAACGCTTGCGGCCGTCAGATCGGTCATTCCTACCGCAGTCGGGTTCTCCACCACGGCTCCGAAGAGCCACAACCGGCGGGAATGGGACACGGAGAGGCTCCGCAACGCTGAGAAGTTCAAGCAAGACGATGCCGCGGCCATTGTTGCCACGAAGGCGTTTGGCATGGGTATTGACAAGCCGAACGTCAGGTGGATCGTCCACTATGGCCTGCCTCAGTCGATCGAGGCCTTCTATCAAGAGGTGGGTCGGGCTGGCCGCAACCGGCAGCCGGCCAAGAGCGTGCTGATACTCGCCGAGAACGGTGCAGCGCAGAGCAGGCAGCGGTTGGAATCAGAGCGGAATCTGCCCTCATCCAGCCAGGGCAGACAGAGGCCCGAAACAGACGACATATCTACAGTGCTGTGGTTTCACGAGCAGGCATTTCCCAGCTTGGGCGAGGATGCTGAGAAGACTGTGGATGTGTATAGAAAACTCCGCTCGAGTCGAAACATCCTCCTTGGCGAGCGGGAGGATGAGCGGAATGCTTCCAAGCGCGCGCTTCATCGGCTCGCGGTTCTCGGGGTTGTCGACGACTATTGCCTCGAAGGGCGGGACAAGACCGAGAAGGCGGTCGTCGTTGTTTCAGATGTCGGTCCAGAGGAGATTGCCGATGGCCTGCTTCGTTTCGTGGCCCGTTCCCAGCCGGGGCAAGTTGAGGCATTCCGGGCTCGATTACCCCGCCTTCCCGATGCCTTCAGCGCCGTCCGGGAGTGCAGCAGGATGCTGGCCGAATTCGTCTATGACACGATTGGCAAGGCTCGCCAGCGGAGTCTCTATGCGATGTGGGAACTCGCCACGGTCGGGCAAAAGGATGGGGAGCAAGTCCGCCAGGGCATTCTCGACTATCTGTCCGAAGGCGTCCCCTCGACCACCGCTCAGCGTCTCGCTGAGCAGGTCTTGTTTTCCTACTCCGATTGGATAGGGGAGTGGAGGGGGATAGCCAGTGTCGACGATGCCCGGCAGTGGCGGGCCGCAGCCGCCCGCTTGCTGGGGTCTTATCCCGATCACCCTGGGCTTCTTGCTTCTCGTGCCATTGCAGGAGTGCATCTCGGCGGATCGGCGGATGAGCTCGAATGGGGCCTGCGTCAGTCAGTGGAAAGCGCTCTTGAGCGATATCGGGCTGATCCGGCTGACGCAGACCAGATGGCGATGGAGGTGTTGGATTGGCTAGCAGCAATGCCTGAACCTGTTGCCGAGCCGCTGGCAATGGCCGCAGCGGTCGTTGCCGCTGCCCGTGCCGCACTCCCACACTGTGATCTGGTGGAGGCATGGCTCGACTCGAACTGGAAGCGCAGTCCCGACCTTGCTGTCTTCAAATTTGCTGAAGGCGTCTCACTAGCCAACGACATAGCTCACCATGCCGCCGACCGCGCTGGGGTGCTTCCAACCCCAGCGATGGCGATGGCAGAAAGGAGAAGCAGATGACTGACACAGCCGGCCCTTTGAATTCCTTTGATGCTTCTGTTCAACGGTTTGCCGACGCTACGGGTGTCCTTGAAGAGCTACGCGACAAGGTGGCTGCCCTTTCCGACTTCCAAGAGCAACAGAGCCATGCCACAGATGCATTGAACGGCTCTCGTGCTGCGCTGCACACCGCGGTTGAAGCCTTGAGTCCGGTTGGTGAGCTCGGCACGGAGCTTCTCGCCTCGCTCAAAGCGGTGGTCGCTGCCGCCGAAACTGCCTTCGACCAAGGCACGGTCAAGGGCATCAGAGACGACGTTGCCGCGCTCAGCGAAGAAGTGGAATCGCTGCGAGACAGCATCTGTGCTGAGCGGGATGAAGCCCGTCGAGAACTCGCTGAGATGCGAGCCAAGGTGCAGGCGTTGCCTGAGCGAATTCGAAGCAAGCACGGTCTGAATAAAGAAACTTGATTCTCAAAGGAGAACCCGTGAACCGCCCGGGCGTTAGCCCGCGAACACTGCTTCGGTAGTGAAGGACATGCCCCCCTCGAGGGTGCGGCGCACGGGGCAGCGACGGGCGATGTCCTCCAAACGGGTCCGCTGGTCGTCGTCGAAGTCGCCCTCGATGAAGATCTGGCTGCGCACTCTGTCGATATAGCCCGAGGCGTCAGCCTCGCAGTCGTCGCAATCGCGGGCGTGAACCCGGTCGTGCTCGAAGCGGGCCGAAATCGAGTGGAGTTTCCACCCCTTGCGCTGGCAATACATCGACAGGGTTATGCAAGTGCAGGCCGCCACTGACGACAGGAGGATTTCATAGGGATTGGGGCCGGTGTCGCCCCCTCCCAGGTCTTCGGGCTCGTCGGCCGCCCACAGATGCGAGCCCGAGCGGAGTTCCACAGCGAAGTCCTGGCCGCTGTCGACCGAGAGGTCGGCGGTGATGGTGGTCATGCTTTGACGCTATCGCTAGCCGACCAGTTTGCGGTTTTTCACCTTGGCCTTGATGTAGTCGCGGTTGGTCCAGGCGATGAAGTCGATGGGGATCTCCTTGGGGCAGGCCTCTTCGCACTCGCCGTGGTTGGTACACGAGCCGAAGAACGCCTCCATGGTCTCTACCATGGCCTCGGTGCGGGCCCACCGCTCGGCCTGGCCCTGGGGGAGCAGGTTCAGGTGTTGCACCTTGGCCGCGGTGAACAGCTGCGCCGCGCTGTTGGGGCAGGCGGCCACACAGGCTCCGCAGCCGATGCAGGCCGCGGCGTCGAAGGCGGTGTCGGCCGTCTCCTTGGGCACCGGGGTGAGGTTGGCGTCGGCGGCGGCGCCGGTGTTCACCGAGATGTAGCCGCCGGCGCCGATGATGGCGTCCATGGCCCGGCGGTCCACCGCCAAGTCCCGAAGCACGGGGAACGACGTGGCCCGCCACGGCTCGATCACGATGTGGTCGCCGTCGCTGAAGCTGCGCATGTGGAGCTGGCAGGTGGCCGTGCCTTTCTGGGGGCCGTGGGCCTGGCCGTTGATCATCAGCCCGCAGGTGCCGCAGATGCCCTCCCGGCAGTCAGACTCGAACACGATGGGCTCTTCGCCCGCCTCGATGAGCCGCTCGTTGACAATGTCGAGCATCTCCAAGAACGATGCATCGGTGCTGATGCCGTTGGCCTCATAGGTCACGAAACGGCCCTCGGCGTTGGGACCGGCTTGGCGCCACACCTTGAGCGTGAGGTTGATCTCGGCGCTCACTTGTAGCTCCTCTGGGTTAGCTCCACGTTGTCGAATTCCAGTTCCTCCCGATGGCGGGTTTGGGGGGTGCCCTCGCCGTTCCACTCCCAGGCGGCCACGTGGGTGAAGTTCTCGTCGTCTCGCATGGCCTCGCCATCGGTGGTCTGGTGCTCTTCCCGGAAGTGGCCGCCGCAGGACTCTTCTCGGGTCAGGGCGTCTCGGGCCATGAGCTCGGCCAGCTCGAACAGGTCGGCCACCCGGCCGGCCTTCTCCAGCGACTGGTTGAGCGTGTCGGCCGAGCCCAGCACCCGCACGTTGCGGTGGTACTCCTCGCGCAGGGCGGGGATCTCCGACAGGGCCTTCTCCAAGCCGGTCTTGTTGCGGGCCATGCCGATGTAGTCCCACACCAGCTTGCCCAGCTCCCGGTGGTAGTGGTCCACCGAGCGGGTGCCCCCGATCGACAGCCAGCGGTTCATCTCGTCGGCCACCGCCTGCTCGGCGTCGGCGAACACCGGCTCAGAGGTGCCCAGTGCCGGGTCGCCCAAGAAGTCGGACAGGTAGTTGCCGATGGTGTAGGGCAGGATGAAGTAGCCGTCGGCCAGCCCCTGCATGAGGGCCGAGGCCCCCAGCCGGTTGGCGCCGTGGTCGCTGAAGTTGGCCTCGCCCAGCACGAACAGGCCGGGCACGTTGCTCATCAGCTCGTAGTCCACCCACAGACCGCCCATTGTGTAGTGGGTGGCGGGGTAGATGCGCATGGGCACCCGGTGGGGATCCTCCCCGGTGATGCGCTCGTACATGTCGAACAGGTTCCCGTACTTGGCCCGGATCACCGCCTCGCCGTCGCGGGCCATGGCACCGGAGAAGTCCAGGTAGACGCCGTTGCGCAACGGCCCCACTCCCCGGCCCTCGTCAACCACCGTCTTGGCGTTGCGGGAGGCCACGTCGCGGGGCACGAGGTTGCCGAAGGCCGGGTACTTGCGTTCCAAGAAGTAGTCGCGGTCGGCGTCGGGAATCTCGTGGGGCGCCCGACCGTCGTCGTGGGCCAGCGGCACCCAGATGCGCCCGTCGTTGCGCAGCGACTCCGACATCAGGGTCAGCTTCGACTGGAAGTCGTCGCTGGCCGGGATGCAGGTGGGGTGGATTTGGGTGTAGCAGGGGTTGGCGAACAGCGCGCCCTGGCGGTGGGCCCGCCATGCCGCAGTCACGTTGCACATCTTGGCGTTGGTCGACAAGAAGTACACGTTGCCGTAGCCCCCGGTGGCCAGCACCACGGCGTGGGCCGAATGGGGCGTGATCTCGCCGGTGATGAGGTCTCGGGTCACAACCCCCACCGCCCGGCCGTCGTGCATCACCAGCTCCAGCATCTCCGAGCGGGTGTGCAACTCCACCGTGCCGGCGGTCACCTGGCGCATCAGCGCCGAGTAGGCCCCCAACAGGAGCTGCTGGCCGGTTTGGCCCCGGGCGTAGAAGGTGCGGGACACCTGGGCGCCGCCGAAGGAGCGGTTGTCGAGCAGTCCGCCGTACTCTCGGGCGAAGGGCACGCCCTGGGCGGTGGCCTGGTCGATGATGTCCACCGACACTTCGGCCAAGCGGTACACGTTGGCCTCCCGAGCCCGGTAGTCGCCCCCTTTGATGGTGTCGTAGAACAGCCGGTACACGCTGTCGCCGTCGTTCTGGTAGTTCTTGGCCGCGTTGATGCCCCCTTGGGCGGCGATGCTGTGAGCCCGGCGGGGGGAGTCGTGGTAGGTGAGCACCTTGACCCGGTAGCCCAGCTCTCCTAGCGAGGCCGCGGCCGCAGCCCCGGCCAGCCCCGAGCCCACCACGATCACGTCGAAGCGGCGCTTGTTGTTGGGGTTCACCAGCCGCATGGAGAATTTGTGGTCAGTCCACTTGCTGTCCAGCGATCCGGCCGGAATACGGGCGTCGAGCGAGCCGAGCATCAGTGGTCCTCCTCCTCAGCGGCGCCGTGCTGGAGTTCCTCCACGATGGAGCGGCCATCGTCGTCGATCACCCCGGCCTGCACGAAGATCGGGAAGCTGAGGTTGCCCACCAGGATGATCCCGGCCAGCCCGGCGGCCAGATAGCGGCGCAGGTGGTTGTAGCGGGGGCTGTTCACCCCCAGGCTCTGGAACATGCTCCAGGTGCCGTGGAAGATGTGAACCGCTAGAGCGGTGTTGGCCACGATGTAGAGGATCGCCACCGGGATGCTGCTCAGGCTCTCCGACACGTTGTGGTAGGGGTCGCCTCGAACGAAGTCGGGGTTGAACCAGCCCCAGGTGAGGTCGGCCAGGTGGTAGAAGAGGTACAGCCCGATGATGGGGCCGGTCCACCGCATGGTGCGGGAGGCGAAGTTGGCGGCGATGTAGTTCCGGCCGCCCGGATAGCGCTGATCAGCAGCGATACTCATTCGGCTCAGCGAGTAGGCCGAGTGGATGTGCAGGGCGAAGGCGATGATCAGCCCGATGCGCATGATCCATAGCAGCCAGGTGCGGGGGAGGAGCTTGGTGCCCAGATCCCGCAGGGTCTCGGCGTACTCGTGGATCTCCAGCGGCCCCTCGTAGAGGTGGAGATTGCCGATCATGTGGACCACGATGAAGCCCAGCAAGGCCACCCCGGTGAGGCCCATCACCCACTTCTTGCCCACCGCGGTCTGGTAGATGCTAAGCGGCCAAGGGAGCTTGATCTTGGGCTCCGACCGCACCGGCGGCGGCGCGCTCACTCTCGTTATGGCTTGGGCCATCGTCTGCCTCCGCTTCGGGCCACCAGCAGCCCGAACGCTCTCCTGCCGACGGTACCGGCGCCCCACTCCCTGCGGCTAGCCGTACCGAGCCCTCGACTGGCTAGGCGATGACAAGGGAGTAGGGTTCAACTCCTATGTCGCAACCCACCACTCTCGGAGAGCTCAAGGAATCCGGCTGGCAGTCGGTGTCGGTCAAGCACGAGATCCGTCGCAACGCGATCCGCAAGATTCGGGCTGGCGAAGACCTGTTTCCCGGCATCTGGGGCTACGAAGACACCGTCATCCCCCAGTTGGAGACCGCGCTGCTGGCCGGCCACGACGTGATCTTCCTGGGCGAGCGGGGTCAGGCCAAGACCCGGATGATCCGCCTGGTTCTCGACCTGCTCGACGAGTGGATCCCCATCGTGGCCGGCTCCGAGATCAACGACGACCCCTACAACCCGGTGTCAAAGCACGCCAAAGACCTGATCGCCGCCGAAGGCGACAGCACGCCGCTGGCCTGGGTCCACCGCAGCGAGCGCTACGGGGAGAAGCTGGCCACTCCCGACACCTCCATTGCCGACCTGATCGGTGAAGTGGATCCCATCAAGGTGGCCGAGGGCCGCTATCTGTCCGACGAGCTCACCATCCACTACGGCCTGGTGCCCCGCACCAACCGGGGGGTGTTCGCCATCAACGAGCTCCCCGATCTGGCCGAGCGCATCCAGGTGGGGCTGCTCAACGTGCTGGAGGAGCGCGACGTGCAGATCCGGGGCCACAAGATCCGCCTCCCCCTCGACATCTTGTTGTTCGCTTCCGCCAATCCCGAGGACTACACCAACCGGGGCCGTATCATCACCCCGCTCAAAGACCGCTTTGGGGCCCAGGTCCGCACCCACTACCCGACCGATGTAGACATCGAACTGGACATCACCGAGCAGGAGGCGACAGTCCCAGAGGCCGACCTGCCGGTGATCATGCCCGACTTCATGTGCGAGGTGCTGGTGTACCTCAGTCATCTGGCCCGACAGAGCCCGCACATCAACCAGCGCTCGGGAGTGTCGGTGCGGTTGACGGTGTCCAACTACGAGACGCTGGCTGCTGCGGCCATCCGGCGGGCCTTGCGCAGTGGCGAGGCGGCGGCGGTGCCCCGAGTGACCGACTTGGATGCGCTCGCCCCCTCCACCATGGGCAAGATTGAGATCGAGACCATCGAGGACGGCCGAGACAGCGAGATTGTGGGCACCCTCCGCAAAGAGGCCGTTCGCCAAGCCTTCAAGGACGCGGTCGAACTCGAGGTGCAGCAGGAAGTGATCGAGGCATTTGAAGAGGGTCGGGTGGTCAACGCGGGGGATGACATTTCCTCGGCCGACTATGCCGCCCTGGTTGACGAGGCGCCGGCGTTTGCCGGCGCACTGGCGGCGTTGGGCTACGAGCCCGGCGATCTCGAGAACCCCGCTCTGGTGGCCAGCGGCATTGAGTTTGTGCTGGAGGGCCTCCACCTCTCCAAACGCCTCAACAAGGAGTCCATATCCGGCGCCGCCGTCTATCGAGGAAGAACCTGACCCTTTATCCGATCGCGCAGGGTGAAAGCGGCGTCTTTGGGATTGCGGTCTTGGTCGAAGAGGCCGCGGGCTGATGATCGCCCCAGGTGCCAGTGGTAGCCGTCCATCGCAGTGTCGACGAATAGCCCCACCACGTTGATGCCGTCGGATTTCGCGGCTTCCACCTGATCCAGCGTCCGCCCCAAGAGTTGATCGCGCCAGGTCTCATTGGTGGTGGACACGCCGGTGCCAGCCACCGCTAGCGGCACATCCCCCAGCATGTCGGCCAGGCGGGCCAGCGCCCGGCCCAACTCCTCGGGCTCGGGGGCCAAGCCGGAGTCGTCGCACCGGGCGGTAGGGGGGTAGGGCCCGAGGTGGCCGTGTTGGTCCACTGAGACCGGAGCGTCGAAGCACACTCCGACCACATCGATCGCCTCCCGAAACTCCTCGCGGGCCACTATCGGACGATCGGGCACAATGATCTCCCCGTCGGTCAGCGCTGAGATCCAGCTCCGCCACAGCAGCCGGTCCCACCAGCCCTGCCAGGCGAGGGTGTCGGCCCGCTGGTCGGCGGCGAAAACGGTGTGGAGGCCGAATGCCCCCATCACCGGCTGGCTCCCGCTGCGGAGCAGGCGGCAGGCCTCGAACATGGCCTCCAGCCCGTGCTGGGCCGCCTCCACCGCGGCGTCGGTGCTGCGCCGTCCCGGAGGGCGCAGGGCTAACAGGCGGCTTCGCACCGCCCAGCCCACCGGATCCTCCACCGGCACCCACCCGGCCACCCGGTCGGAGAACCACTCGCCGCACCGATCCACCCAGCGAGCCCACCACAGCGTCCGCCCCTGCCGGGTGCTCCAGCCGCCCTCATCGTCGGCAAACCACCCCGGCAGGGTGGTGTTCTGGAGCACCAGCCAGGTCTTCAGCCCGACGTCGCGGGCCGCGGCCAGCACGTCGAGATACCGGTCAATGGCGTCGTGGTCCAACCTGCCGGGCTCAGGCTCGATGCGAGCCCACTCCACCGGAAGCCGGCAATGGGTGAAGCCCCACTCGGCCAGCATTTGAAGGTCGGCCCGGAAGTCGATGCCGAAGCCGCATCCCTCGCCCGACCGGGGTGCCCGTCCCTCCCGCTCCCACACCGACCAGTCGGCCGCGGGGGCAACCCCTTCCAGCGACACCGAGTCGGCAGTCCACCCCCAGGCGAGATCAGGACCGGTATGGCCATCCATCTCGTTCAGAGTAGGTTGGCGGGATGCTTCGGAGATGGCGAAGGGCCCGGCGTCGGTCAGCCCACCGGGTGGCCTACTCCCGCTGGGACGGCACCCAAACTGGGTTCGACTTCTCCACTTCCGACTTGTTCGCCCAGATGAACGACGATCTCCTCTACCACGGCGATGTCAACGCCGCCCTTCGGCGGCTCCTCCAGCAGGGCTTCGAAGTCGATGGCCAGCAGGTGCAGGGCATGAGGGAGATGATGGAGCAACTCCGTCAACGCCGCCAGGAGCGGCTGGAGCAACACGACCTTGGCGGGGTCTACGACGACATCGCCCAGGAGTTGCGCGATGTGATCGACATGGAGCGCGATGCCCTCGACGATCTGGCCGCCTCCGCGGCCGAATCGGGCGATGAGCGCCGGGCGGCCATCACCGAAGAGACCGTGGACCAGCGCCGGTTCCAGCTCGACATGCTGCCCCCCGATCTGGCCGGCCAGATCAAAGAGCTGGAGAACTACCAGTTCGCCTCATCGGAGGCCCAGCAGCGGTTTGACGACTTGGTGGAGCAGCTCCGCCAGCAGCTCATGCAGAACTACGTCAACCAGATGACCGACGGCATGAACAACCTCTCCCCCGAAGACTTGGCCCGGGCCAAGGACATGATGGCCGAGCTGAACAGCCTGTTGGAGAAGCGCCAGACGGCCGACGAGCAGCTATCCCCCGATATTGACGATCCGGCCGAGCGCAACCGGATGCTGGACGAGCGCCTTCAGTCCGACTTCGACAGCTTCATGGAGCGCTTCGGCGACTTCTTCCCCGAGAACCCCCGAACGCTGAGCGAGTTGTTGGAGGTGATGGCCCGGCGCATGGCGGCCATGTCGGCCATGATGGCGTCGATGACGCCCGAGCAGCGGGCGCAGCTCCAGGGCTTGGCCGAGCAGCTCTTGCAGGACATGGACCTTCGCTGGCAGGTGGACCAGCTTTCCCAGAACCTCCAAGCCATGTTTCCCGATGCCGGTTGGGACCGCTCGTACGACTTCAGCGGAGCCGACCCGCTCGACTTCGCCTCAGCCGCCCAGATGATGCAGGAGCTGGGCGACTTGGACCAGCTCGACAACCTGCTGCGATCAGCCAACAACCCTGGCGCGCTGGCCGAAGTGGACATAGACCGAGCCCGGGAGCTGATGGGCGATGAGGCGGCTCAGAGCCTGGAGCAGATGGCCGATCTGGCCAAGCTCCTGGAAGAGGCCGGATTGATCGAGAATCGGGAGGGTCGTCTGGAGCTCACCCCCCGGGCGATCCGCCGGATCGGCCAGAACGCCCTGTCGGACCTCTTCAAGAAGCTCCAGCAAGACCGGGTGGGCCAGCACGCCATGGAGATGTTCGGCGGCGGCCACGAGCGGGAGTACCACACCAAGCCCTATGAGTTCGGCGACCCCTTCAACCTCGACATCGAGCGGACCATCCGCAATGCCATCCAGCGCACCGGGGGCGGCACACCGGTGGAGCTGTCGCCGGAGGACTTCGAGGTGGAGCGCACCGAGAACATCGTGCGGTCGTCCACCGTCTTGATGCTCGACCTGTCGCTCTCCATGCCCATGAGGGACAACTTCTTGCCGGCCAAGAAGGTGGCCATGGCCCTTCACTCCCTCATCAGCTCGCAGTACCCCCGGGATTTCCTGGGCATCGTGGGATTCAGCGAGATCGCCCGAGAGGTGAAGCCCGAGCAGCTGCCCGAGGTGTCGTGGGACTTCGTGTACGGCACCAACATGCAGCACGGTTTCATGCTGGCCCGCCAGATGCTGGCCCGACACAGCGGCACCAAGCAGATCATCATGGTGACAGACGGGGAGCCCACCGCCCATGTGGACGAGCAGGGGAGGCCCTTCTTCTCCTATCCGCCGGCTCGGGAAACGGTGGACAAGACCCTGGAACAAGTAATGCGGGCCACTCGGGAGGGCATCCGCATCAACACCTTCATGCTGGATGCCACCTCCTATCTCACCAACTTCATCGAGCAGATCTCCAAGATGAACGGCGGTCGGGCCTTCTTCACCACCCCGGAAACCCTGGGTGATTACGTGTTGGTGGACTTCGTGGAGCACAAGCGCAAAATGCTGGGCGGTCGGCCCCTCTAGCAGAGTGCTGAGATTTGGGGCGTTGGGGGTGTCGTTGCGGCCTCGGCGGTTACTCGGTGGGTGGTTGGGGTTCTGGGGGGTTGTAGTCGGGGTCCACGGTGGGCGGGGGGGTTTCGGGGATGGTGCGGGGGTTGTAGTCGAGGGGTCCTGGTTCGCCTGTCCATATGTGCCAGGAGTATTCGGGGATGAAGACGATGGCGAAGCCGTAGAAGGGTGCGCCGCCGTAGATTGTTGGCAGGCTTATGACCTGTGGATAACGGTGTGGATGGCCTGCCGATGACGCCCGTACGTGCAGGGGCGGTTCAATGATGTCGTGGACTTGGCCGTTTCCTATTAGGGCCATGTAGACGCGCAGGTCTTTGATGTTCTGGTTGAGGACTTGGTCTTCGAGGCTGGGATGCGATGTGGGGGCGGTGAGGCTTGCGCTGATGTATTCGATCATAAGCCGGCCGTCGTCGCCGATTTTGTGCTTCTCTGCCTGGTAGACGAAGTCGGGCACGAAGTTCTTGAAGAACTCCTCGTCCACCGCGCGGGCGGTGACTGTTCCGCCGGTGCCGAACGAGAACGAGCGGGTGATGTCCACCCTGGTGGACAGTTTGGCGCTCACCGTCAGATCGATCATTTCGGGGTTCTCGCTCCCGGTCCAGCCCTCGATCTCGAACGGGGCGCGCTCGCCGGGCTGCACCGTCAGCGGGAAGCGCCCGCTGACCGGCTGGGCATTGTTGTTGCTGCCCTCTTCGCCGACAGCGGGACGGGCGGTGACGGTGACCTCGCGGGCAAACTGCGTTTTGGACAGGTTGCGCACCAGGCCGCGCACGACACCGTCGCGTACCAGCACCGAGCCATCGACCACTGCCACCTCGTCGAAGTCCTCCAGCGGGAAGTCCCAGTCCAGATGGCCGAAATATCCCAAAGGGATGTCCTTGGGATGGGTTATCTTCGATTCGGGATAGCCCACACTTCGGTCGTTATAGTCCTCAACGGCAGCTTCTACCGCAGAGAATGCGCCTCCAGGTCCGAAGTCGCTCATATATACGTAGCGGCGCCCGCCCGGCTCGTTGCACGACACCTCGTTGACCCGGCGGAAAAAAGAGATGGCGTCGCGGTCTTCCTGGGTGATCTCATCGCCCGGCCCCAGCAACCGTCCGATCACCGCCACATAGGACTGTTGGTCGTCGCACATGTCGTAGACCTCATTGGCCACCCCCACATAGGGCGGCGGGGGCGCCAACAGCCGTAATCCGCCGGGACTGTCCCCTTCACCGGGAACCACACCGACACCGCCGCCGTCGCCGCCGCCCGTGTTTCCGACGGGACCGGACGGCCCGTCGGATCCGCCTCTCGGCCCCGGGATGTCGTCGCCAGGTCCCGGCGGCTGCCCTGTGCTGCCAGTGCCCGGCTGCGCCGCAGGAGCAGGGAAATCGGAGGCTATCTCAGAGTCGGGCTGTGCGGTGCTGGTGGCAGCGGGCGCTTGGCCGACCACCTGCACCGCGCGCTCGGAGTCCTGTCCGCAGCCGAACGCGACGAGCGACACCACCGCAACAGCGGCCCGCCATATCGTGTTCCGCCGCGGTCTGCGGCGCTGGGTGCGGCCGGCCTTTCCGTCTCCCATTGGTCATCCCTCCCTAATCCGAGTTATTGCCGGCGGCGGTGTTCGTGCTCACCCAGCAAGCCTCGACAAGGGTGTCGTCGATCGTGCCGGGGCAGTTGTAGATCTGGAGGTCGCGTCCGTTGACCGTGCCGTCGAACCATCCCTCCGGGCCTTTGCCCCCGGCGCTCAGCCCGTAGTTGTTGTCGCTATTGTTCACGGTGAGCGCTCCGCCGTTGAGCTCGGCGATCTCCTTCTCGATGCGGTCCTCGTACTGGGCGACGGTCTCGGTGGAAAGCTTCACCAGACCGTGGTAGGCGATTCCCTTTCTGGCGGGGTTGCTGTCGTCGTTGTAGGGGCTGAAACGGGCTCCCTCGTCTGCTCTGACGGCCCGGATGATCGCCTTGGATGCCTCGCCTGTGCCCGCGGCCGTTGTCGCAGGCCATGCCAGACCCGCCGAGGACGAGGGCCACGCTTTCGGCCACACCGCATACTTCGTCGAGAAGTCGGCAGATGTCTCGGTGTCGGTGAAGGAGATGAACGGCGCGGCCTCGGGCGTGTAGGGGTTGTAGCTGCCGGTGTAGTCGCTGGGATAGGTCGTCCCTGTCGGGCAGCAGTCCAACGCGTGTCCCTCCTGGAGGTCCAGGTCGAACAGATAGCAGACCATTTCCGTTCCTGCGCTTCCCCACCGGCACAGCCGCTGCTGTGTGCCCCCGGTCGGGTCGGCCAGCTCTGAGATGGTCTCGACTCGGACGCTGTCGGTTGACCCGGCATACCTGGCGTTGTGGGTGCTCTGGCATCTGCTGTTGCTGCACGCGAACCAGCGGCCAAACACTAAATCGCCTTCGCAGTATTTATAGCGGATGAGTTTGGCGACTTCGTAGCCGCCTTTGTCGACGTCGGCTCGTTCGGCGTGGCCGTGTCTGAGGGCGTCCACCAGGGCGTCGGGCTCGGTGAAGTTGTCGAGCTGCTCGCGCAGTGCGGCGGGGGCGGTGACCAACAGGTCGCCGAGCTGGCACAACGCTGCCGACAGGGCCTTGACGGCGCTGCTGCGGGCTACGCTGAGCTGGCGGATCGCCTCAACGATGCCGGTGGTGTCTTTGGCCGCGGCGGTCGCCTCGCCCGACAGCACCTTGCGGGCCGCGGCCGCGGCGTCGATGGCGTCGTTTTTGCCGCGGCGGGCGCGAAGGTGCCGGTGCGGCTGGTTGACCTCGACTGACCGACAGCCCCGCTCGAACAGCGACCGGGTCAGGGCCGCCCCGTAGGGTCCGGTGGACTCGACGCCGACCGCGGCGACCTGGCCGAACGACGCGAGCCACCTATGGGTCGAGCCATAGCCGGCACACGTCGCGGGGAACGACTCGGTGCCCAGCACCCGGCCCAGGGGGTCGAGCGCGGCGGCGATATGGAAAACGGCATGGCAGTCGATCCCTGCGATCACTGCCTGTTGTGACTCTGGCATGCTGTTGTCCTTCTTCTCGAAGCGGCTGGCGAGCCGGGACGGACACAACAGCGATGAGGCATCTGCCGCACAGATTCCTATGAAGTCACGCCGCTCGTCCCGGACCGGCCGCATCTGGCAAGTCCCGAGACGGACCGCCAACACCGACGAGTCCCAAGCAAGGCACCCGCAACGCACGGGGCCAGTTTCACGCCAAGTCAGACGCCCACGGCCCGCCCCGCACACACCTTCACTGTTTCACGCAGGACTGAATGTTTTGGTTTTCTGTCCTGTCGTGGTCGGTCTTCGCTGCAGCGTAGGCGGTTTCGAACTGGTCGGGTGAGAGGTCGTCGAGGTAGCCGTGGATACGGTGGGTGTTCCACCAGTGCATCCAGCCGGCGCTGCGTTGATCGCCGCCCGACCAGTGCCGACAGATCAACGCAAAGGCACACCGGCCAGTCGTAAGCAAGGGTCAGACCCCAGCCGAAGCCCTCACCGAGCACCTACACTCCCACCAACAACCCGGTGTTGCGACCACCGATTGAATCCGGCCTGGCTGCCGGCGTCGGAGTGCGCGACGAGTCCTTCCAGGCGTGCGCCGCGGGTCCAGCGGTCCATCTCGAGCGCGTCGAAGACCGTCTGGGTGCGCATGTTCGACGCTACCCGCCAGCCCACGATGCGGCGGCTGAACGCGTCGGTGATGAAGCACGCGTAGGCGACCCCCGACCAGGTGGCGACATGGGTCAGGTCCGCGACCCACAGCTGGTTGGGCCCCTCGGCGGTGAAGTCCCGTTCGACGAGATCGGCGGGCCGCCCAGCGGCGGGGTCCGCTCGGGTGGCGCGCACCTTCTTTGCCCTCTTCACGCCCCGGATCCCCAGCTGTCCCATGAGCCGGGCGACCTGGTCGCGGCCGATGTCGTGGCCGGCGCGCCGGGCGGCGACCCAAAGCTTGCGCGCCCCATACACCGAGTAGTTGGCCTGCCACAGCGCCAGCAGCACCGGCATCATCGGGGCGTCGCGCAGCGCCCGCGCCGACGGCGGCCGGCGCTTGGCGGTCCTGTACGTGGACGGAGCCGCCTGCAGCGCACAGCAGACGGGCTCGACTCCGAACTCGGCGCGGTTGGCGTCGACGAACTGCACGATCACCGCTGTCGGCGGTCGAGCTCCGCCCCGAAAAAAGCCGCCGCCCGCTGGACGATGTCGTTCGCCCGGCGAAGCTCGCGGTTCTCCTGGCGCAGCCGCCGCAGCTCCCCGCTCTCCGCCGAGGTCGCCCCCGCACGGTCGCCCGCGTCGATCTCGGCCTGACGCACCCATTTGCGCACCGACTCCACGCCGTAGCCCAGCTGACGCGCCACACGCGCCACCGTCCCAGCCGAGGTGCCCAGCGCAGCGCCAGCACCATCCGCACCGCCTGCTCTTTCTGCCCAGGCGAATACCGCCTAGGCGTCGCCGCCGGACGAAGCTCTGCATCCATGGATCCCATGCTTGCTCCAATCCCTAGAACCAGCGCAAAACCCATAGTGAATCAAACCCCCCACCGACAACGACTAGAACAAGCCGCATAAAACAAGTGTCCGGACAACAGGGGGAACCTCACAGCGCGACGTACGCAGCGGCGGGGTGCTAGCCGACAGCCGCTACCACGCCAGCCAGAGCTTCCCGCGCCTCACCGGCAACAGCCGCCAGGTCTTCGCACTTCACCACAGCCACGGCCACCGCCTTGGCCTGTTCCGAGCTCAGCGGCCCGTCAGCGGTCGAAGTACCCAACGTGCTCGCTTTTGAGAGCGGGAAACCAATCGCCAAGCCGCTTGCCTAATCCATAGGCCAAAAAAAGCGCCACAAAGCCGCAAGCAAGACCGCCAGCAGCCGCGATAAGAAAACCTAAACCGTCCAACAAAGTGATGACCTGGAGACCTACGAGGCCGCCGACCATGGTGCTCAGGTATTCATACCACGGCAATTTCCGACGATCCTTGCCGATATTCAGCTTCACAACAACCCCATTATGTGCGTTCGCGTATTTCCTTGCAACTACGCCACCCGGCCGCGGAGACCGAACCGGACGCCAAGCATGCCCGCAGCAGCTCCCACAGCGCCCCCCAGCTGATCGAGCCGCCACCTCGGCCCCGGCGCGCCGGGGATCGCCCCGCAGCGCCCCTGGAGGCGCTGCGGGGCCGCTGCCGGGCCTACCGGCAGTTCACATGCTCGGTGTCGCCCACCTTCTTTTGCCCGGCGGGCTTGAACTGCATTCCGAGGGTGTACCAACCGGCCTTCGACACGTCGAAAGACGTCGAGGTGCCCGCAACGGCGCTCCTGTTCTCGCTGTGCCCGCGGAAGTTGTTCAACTCGTTCACCCACATGTCCGGCTTCATGGTCTCGGGAGACTTGCTCCAAGAAACCGAGATCACCCAGCCCGAGCCCGACACCGCGCACGATACCGACTCGAACACCAAAGAAGCGGGCTTGGGCTTCGCCGGGGTGGCGGTGGCGTCGATCCACGCCGAGAAGCCCCCGCCGTTGAACGCCGCCACCCGAACACTGTGGGCCGCACCGTTGGAAAGCCCGGTGATGGTGTACGACGTGGCGAAATCAGCGTCGCCGAACTCCAAATCCTCGAACTGGGAAGCCGACTCAGACTCAGTCCAAGACTGAGAACCCGACTTCCACTGCACCCGATACCCGAAGCCATCAGCCGCAGCCGTGGCCGACGCCGACCAAGAAACCCTGATCCGCTTGTCACCCGCCGCCAGCCTCAAACCAGAAGCCGCGCCGGGAGCCGCAACCTTGGGCGCTTCGGGGGTGGCGGTGGCGTCGATCCACGCCGAGAAGCCCCCGCCGTTGAACGCCGCCACCCGAACACTGTGGGCCACGCCATTGGAAAGCCCCGTCACCGTGTACGACGTGGCGAAATCAGCGTCGCCGAACTCCAAATCCTCAAATTGGGAAGAGGCCTCGGACTGCTTCCAAGTCTGGGCCGCGGTCTTCCACTGCACCCGATACCCGAAGCCATCAGCCGCAGCCGTGGCCGACGCCGACCAAGAAACCCTGATCCGCTTGTCACCCGCCGCCAGCCTCAAACCCGAAGCCGGAACCGGAACCGAGAGCGGATCATCACCGCCCGCGGTACACGAGATTTCGTGGCTTACGGAAATGCTCCAGTCAGCGATGTCATACCATGGGCTCTTCGCCAAGGAGGCCACGATATCTGACAGAAGTGTGGTCAAGGTCAGGCCCTCCAGTGGCCCGCATACGGTCACACCGATTTTCTCTTCGTCTGCATATATCTCGTATGCCTTGACTTTGGCTCTGGCGTCCGCGCCCACGGCCAAATAAATGAGTAGCTCGACTTGATCGAAAATGGTCGGATTGCCGCAATTGTCATTAATCGCAACACTCACACCAAGCCCCACCACGGTACCTAATAAGGGATTACCGGAAATACTGCTAACAAAAACGCCAGCGGCAAAAGCGGCTGTTGTGCCGACCAACGGCGCGCATAGGACTACCTGCAACGCGTCATTTACGACTTTGTAGGCGTGTAAAGTTGCATCCACGGTTGTGGATACGGCATCGAGAGCCGAGTTGATTACGCCGCTCCAGTTGGGGATTAGTTTTCCAGCTGCGTCTACTGCGTGCTCTACATTGTCGATGACGACTTTCCCGCCTTTGACGGCATATGTATAACCGTTGATGGCTATGTATTTCACGCCGCCGATGATGATCTCGAGTATGTCTTTGCCTTCCTCTTCGAGTTTTAGGCAGGCGTAATGCGGATTCGCGGACTCTATTTTCCATCTGTAACCGTCGGGCGCTGCCTGGGTCTTGTAGCCGACGAGGAGCCGCGAAAGAGTTGGGCCGTGGAGGGCGCGGCCTAGCGTCTGCCCGGACGGACAGCTCGCTTGGTGAAGCTGCCAGCAGGTGTGGACAGGCAGCACTGGGCTGGTGGCCGCTGTGGAGCGCCAATAGCTGCCGCTGGGTGCGGTATACGGAGGTTCGCCACCATTCAGTCCTGATCCGTGCTGATAACCATTGGGGCATGTCACCTTCGCAGGCGTTACGGGATGTAAGCATTTGCCGTTTTGGGGATCGTGGTCAGCGGGGCATGTGGACTTGATTTCAGCTGTGTAGGTGCTGACGCATTTGTTGTTGGTTTTGGTTCCGGTGTTGCAGGTGTCGTAGTCGGGGGTTCTGGTGACCTCGCACTTGTTCTGCCCGGTTCTGGGCCTGAGGCCGCAGTCAGGGAATGTCGTGGAGACGCAGCGGTTGTTCGGGTTGGGGCGCGAGTGGTCTGCACACGAGTAGGTGTACGTGGGCGGCTGCGTGTCGACGCACCTGTTGCCTGTTTTGTCTCCTGATGTGCATGTCGTGGGTGTCGTGGTGGTGGTCGTGCAGTGGGTGCGCGTCGACGTAAGGGTCCCCGATGTGCAGTAGGGGGTGGCGACCACGTAGCGCCCGCAGTATGCGCCTTTGTCTGTGTAGCCCGAAGGGCAGGTCGGGTCGGTTATGGCGCGGGTCACGGGGTTGTAGCAGACCGAGTAGATGTAGTTCGTGCCGGCTGGGCATTGCTCGTTGGCTATCAGCCGGCAGACGGGGATGCCGAACGCTCCGGTGCCGCGCGTGCCGGAGTCGCACCGGTAGCTCGCCAACGTGGTCGTGGTCGTGACGCACTTCTCGTTGCTCAGAGTGCCGCTTATGCAGCCTGGCGTGCCCACGGTGCGCTCGCAGGTGATGAGCTCGTTCGGCGGCACCAGGACGTACCTCTTCAGGGTGTAACCGGCAGCGCAGCCCGGCTTTTGTTGCGCGGGCCCGTCGGATACGCACCAGTCCCGGCCGCTGATCACAGTCAGGGTGTAAGGGCTGGAACACGTCCCGTCCACGTCCGTTTTGCAGCGGTGCTTGCCCAAAACAGTGGTCAACTTATAACCGTCAGGACACGACGGATCAAGGCCCGCTGTCTTCCGGCACCAGTCCCGGCCGCTGATCACAGTCAGGGTGTAAGGGCTGGAACACGTCCCTTCCACGTCCGTTTTGCAGCGGTGCTTGCCCAAAACAGTGGTCAACTCGTAACCGTCAGGACACGACGGATCAAGGCGTCTCTCCGTCGTCTTGGTGCACTCGGTCTTGTCCCCGTTCAGCGAGTACCCAACAGGGCAAGTCACATCGGGCTCGGGCTCGTGAGCCTGGGCAGCAGGCATAGCGACAGCGCTGAACAGCACGGCGGAGACTGCAAACACAGTGAGCCCGCTGGCCCTCCGCTTCCTGCACCTCCTTGTCGGAGCCGTGTCGGCAGTTCCGTTCGGGTTTCCGTGGTTTTTCAGCTTGAACATGGGACGGCTCTCCTCCGAGGTCGGGTATGCGGCGGATATATGCCTTTATTCGCCGCGTTCAGGCCCCTGCGGATGGAGCGGGGATTGCTGGAGTTGCGGACGCGGAAACCTGGGCCGAGCTGGGAATTTGCAAAACAAGGGCGAGCGGTTCATGCCTCGGATCGCGCTGGGGCGCAGCGGGAGCGGTCTCTGTGCCAGCCAGCACCGTGCATTCGGCGGAAAGCCTCTCTGTCAGACAAGCACGGGCATATGTTCTAAAGGCTGTTTTGGCTGGATGACAGGGCTTTCGCCTGTTGGATGCTAAACTTCCACCGAATCGGTTTCGGGAACAGTTGACAGGCTGGGTTGGGCTGTACTAAGCAGGTAAAGGCATTTATTGGCCGTTTTCGGCTTTCGCGGTTTTTTGCTGTTTTCGGCTCGTTGGACGCCATGTTTGTCGGTTAGGAATGCGGCGATGAATGTCTCCCTCCCCCCCCCCCCCGTGTCATGTGTTTGCATAGCGCCGCGGACGGCGGTGCCGCCGAGTTTGGCTGCTGTGTCGAGGGGCTGATAGCCCAGGTTGAGGCTTCGGCGCTGTCTGAGAACACCCGCAAGACCTATGAGACGGGTTGGAACAGCTGGGTGCGGTGGGCGGATGCGAATGGCGTTCGGGGTTCCAAGGCCACTGCGGAGGGCATCGTGGGCTGGCTCGCCGCGCTCTATATGGAGGGGAAGAAGCCGTCCACGCTTCGCACCTATCTCGCCGCCGTCGCCTACAAGCTCAATGGCCTCAGCGGTGCCAACCCGGCCCGCCACCCGCGGGTGCGCCTGCTGTTGGCCGGAATCGTCCGCCACGCCGCCGAGAGGGGCGTCGCCGCCCGCCAAGCCGATCCGCTGCGCGCAGAGCACATCGAGCAGATCATCGGCTCCGCCCCCGCGCCGAGGCACAACCAGCCCGGCGGGCGCCTTGAAACCCCCGAACAAGCCAAAAGGCGCGCCGATGTCGACATCGCTATGGTCGTCGTCGCCCACAACGGCGCTCTCAGATGCTCCGAGATGCTCGCCCTCAGGTGGGGCGACGTCGATTTCTTTGAAGGCGGCGGGCTGGCCACTATATGGATCCGCCGCTCCAAATCCGACCAGAAAGGCCAAGGAGCGGCCGTTGCCATCTCCGAATACGCCGCGCAGGCCCTCGCCCGCATCAAACCAGAAGACGCCCGCCCCGGCGACCTGATATTCGGCTTCTCGCCCAGCACCGCCCGTCGGCGGTTCAAGGCCGCAGCCCTGGCAGCAGGCATTGACCCCGCCGGGATCACCACCCACTCCCCCCGGATCGGCATGGCCCAAGACCTCGCCGAATGGGGCGTAGAGATGCCCGGCCTCATGCTCGCAGGCCGATGGGACACCGCCGAAATCGCCGCCCAATACACCAAAGGCCTCCAAGCCCGGCACACCCCTGCCGCTCAATACCTCAAAGAACAGCTCCCAGCGAAGATGGGATGGCCACGGGCAGGGTCGGAGTCCGGGGAAACCCGCAGGCCACCGAACACGGCCACCGGTCGAAGAGCCGCCTGAAGCCCAGCGGCAACCACCCGCGCTTGCGCCCGCCGACAATCACACCGAACAGCCCCAACCCCTCGCCGCTTGACAAGGGATCGTCTGACAGTCCCCCTATCCGCTCAGCCGCTAAGGCGAGCACTCCCGCCCCAGCAAGTTTTTCCTGCTCAGAAAATTTCTTCTTGCGTTTGGCACATTTCCGTGTCAAGGTTACGTTGTTGAAATTACAAGCGCGTTGTTTCCTTTTCATGTACTTAATGGTCCTGAATTCGGAGGCGACGGGCAGGGGGCGACACTTTCCATTTCCAGGAGGGCGCAATGAGACTGGTGGAGACGACTGCGAAGCCTTCGCAGACAGGCGACGAAGGTCGGGCTTGGCAAGCACTGGCCAATTGTTTGGGGGTTGACCCCGATTTGTTCTTTCCCGAACGGGGGGCTTCTACCCGAGAGGCCAAGGAGGTCTGCCGGGCCTGCGTGGTGCGCGAAGAATGTCTGGAATACGCCATTGTGAATGGTGAGAAATTCGGGATCTGGGGTGGCATGAGCGAGCGGGAGCGGCGCCGGGTACGCCGGGCCCGAGGACTCACGCGGGTGCGGGAGCCGCTGAAGGCGGTAGCTGACACGTCCGGCGCTTGAGCTGTCCCTGTTGACGCAGTCGGCGCGGTTTCGGGGTAGCCTTGGCCCATGAATCTTGGGGCAACGGAGCTGATCATCGTCTTGGTCATCCTGCTGGTGCTGTTCGGCGGGGCCAAGCTCCCCAAGCTGGCCCGCTCGCTGGGTCGGGCCCAGAAGGAATTCAAAGAAGGCGTGACCGAGGGTTCGAAGGCCGAGGACAGCGCCGACGAGAAGCCCACCGACGCATAGCTCCACTCCACAGCTTCATCTAATATCTCGCCTTCATGACCGCAGCCTCGCCCTCCGAAGAGCTCGTCATGTCGTTGGGCACGCTGTGCGTCAATCCCTTCGAGCTGAATTTCGACCAGTTGGAGTCGTCGCTGGTTGCGACCGCCGAGGCGGGCTACACCGGCATCAGTGTTTGGCCGTTCGTTTTGGGGACGGCTGGGGTCGATACCGCCTGGCTGGTCGACCGGCTCCAGGAGCTCGGATTGGCCCACCCAGTGGCTGAAGCTGCTTTCGGCTGGCTGAATTCCGACCGCGACGCGGCCGCAGGAGAGGTGGCCTATCTGGGCCAGTACGCCAATGCGGTGGGCAGCCGGGAGCTGGTGGCGGTCACCATGGAGGCCACACTGCCGCCCATGGACGATGTTGTGGATCGCTTCCGAACCTTGTGCCAGGGCGCGGCCGAGGCCGGCTTGCAGGTGAGCGTGGAGTTCCTCCCCTGGACCGGCATCCCTGATTTGGCCACCGCGTGGGAGATCATCGAGCGGGCCGACTGCGACAACAGCGGCATCATGGTGGACACGTGGCACTGGTTCCGCCAGCCCGGCGGCCCCAACCCCGATCTGCTGCGCCAGATTCCCGCCGAGAAGCTGCGGGTGGTTCAGCTGTGCGATGCCGCCGTCGAGCTCCCCGACGACATGGACATCGCCACCGAGACCATGACCGCCCGACTCCTACCCGGCGAGGGTGCGGTGGACTTCGCCGAGGTCCTGGGCATCATCACTGATTCGGGTGCCACACCGATCTGGTTCCCCGAGGTGTTCAGCACTCCTCTGGCCGCGGCCGGCCCCGAGACCATGGCCCCCCAAGTGCTTGCCGCCTCTCGCTCCGTGATGGCGTAGCGGACGCCAGTTCCTCAATCGAAAATCACCCTCAGGCCGCGGCCTGGCGCAACATCCGGCGGCGCTGGCGCTCGGAGCGCCCGCCCCACACCCCGTGCTTGATGCGATTGCACAGGGCGTAGGCCAGACAAGCCTCCTGCACCAGGCATTCCTGGCAGATTTTCTTGGCCTTCTCCACTCCTAGCCCGTCGCTGGGGAAGAAGATATCGGGCGACTCTTCGACGCATCTGCCGTAAGCCATCCAGCTCTCGTTCATGGGACCTCCATTGATTACATGCCCCCGCATGTAAGACGCCCCACCTCAGCCAAAAGTTCCCTCGCAAAAGGGAATTCATGAGCTATCGGCTGTCCGGAGGCCCATCATAGCGGGAAGCATGGAGGAGGGGTGTCGCGGCGAGGTTTGACCGTTGAAGTGCGCATTCGGGATGTCGCCTGATTGCGGTTAGAATGACTCGGCCCCGATTCCACAGGAGCAACGCGATGACTGACACCATGGATGCCCTGCCCGAGCCGCCGGTTGGGCACGTCAAGGTGGTTTATATGGGCCCAGTGGCGCCCCATTGGGACTTCATGTCCGACTTTGGCGACTCGGGGCTCATCGAGCAGTTCAGAACCCGGGCCGAGGCCCGCCTTCTGCTGCTTCCCCCCCATGATCCGCAGTTCCGCAGGAATCGGGAGCGAATCAACCGGGACGCCGAGCGCGAGAACCTGCTGATCGACTGGGACTTGGGCTACGACGAAGAAGATGAGCAGAGCGAGACCGACGGCAGGGGAGAGGGGTAGACCCGAAAGCAGCGCAGCATGGAATTGGAATCCATCGATATTGAGGCTGAGTCTGGACGGTTCATAAACCGCGAGCTCTCTTGGCTGGAATTCAACAGCCGGGTACTGGCCCAAGCCGAGGATCCATCGCTGCCCTTGCTGGAGCGGGTCAAGTTCTGCGCCATCTGGTGCTCCAATCTGGACGAGTTCTTCCAGGTTCGGGTGGCAGGTCTCAAAGACCAGATGGCCGGCCAATTCACCGGCACCACTCCCGACGGCCGCACCGCCGCCCAGCAGCTCCACGAGATCCGCATCGAAGTAGATCGCCAGATGGACCGGGCGGCCCGCTGCCTGAGCGGCCTGACCGTGGAGATGGCCGACGCCGGCATCGAGATTCTGAACTGGGACGATCTGGACGACGAAGACCGCAAGTTCCTCTCCGGCGAGTTCGACGACCGCATCTACCCCGTGCTCACCCCTCTGGCGGTGGACCTCGGACACCCGTTCCCCTACATATCCAATCTGTCGCTGAGCTTGGGCGTGCTGATGATCGACCCGGCCGACGGCCACCAGCGGTTTGCCCGCCTGAAGGTTCCAGCCACGTTCGGCCGCTTCCTCCAACTCCCCGACGAGCATCGCTTCGTTCCCATCGAGCAGGTGGTGGCTGCTCACCTCCCCACCCTGTTTCCCGGGATGGAGATCACCGAGACGGTGGCCTTCCGCGTGACCCGCAACGCCGACTTGGCGGTGGACGAGGGCGAGGCCCAAGACCTGCTGGCCGCGGTGGAGGTGGAACTGCGCCGCCGCCGATTCCGCAGCGTGGTCCGCCTAGAGGTGGAGCACCTGGTGTCGTCTGAGATCCGCAATCTGCTCATCGAGGAGCTCGACATCGAGCGCGACGACGTGTACGAGGTGGACACCCTGTTGGAGCTGTCCAGCTTGTGGGATCTGTTCGCGGTGGACCGCCCCGATCTAAAGAACCCGTCGTGGAAACCGGTCAATCCCCTGCCCTCCAAAGCGCCGGGAGACCAGCCGATCGACTTGTTCGCCCGCATCCGCGAGGGCGACATCCTGGTCCACCATCCCTACGACTCCTTCACCGCCACCGTGCAGGAGTTCATCTGGCAGGCAGCCAACGACCCCAAAGTGCTGGCCATCAAGCTCACCTTGTACCGAACCTCGGGCGACAGCCCGATCGTTCGGTCGCTCATCCGGGCCGCAGAGAGCGGCAAGCAGGTGGCGGTGGTGGTGGAGCTCAAGGCCCGCTTCGACGAGGAGGCCAACATCGAGTGGGCCCGCCGGCTGGAGCAGGCCGGCGTGCACGTGGCCTACGGGCTGGTGGGTCTCAAGGTCCACGCCAAGACCTGTCTGGTGGTGCGGGAAGAGGCCGACGGTGTGCGCCGCTACTGCCACATCGGCACCGGCAACTACAACTCCATCACTGCCCGGGTGTACACCGATCTGGGGCTGTTCACCGCCGACCCCGAGGTCGGGGTGGATCTGACCCAGTTGTTCAACTCCTTGACTGGCTACGGCCGCGACATCCAATTCCGCCGCCTGGTGCCCGCGCCCCAAGCCCTGCGCCCCACGGTGACGGAGCTGATCCGCAATGAGGCCGCCCGCGGTTCCGAAGGCCGGATCATCATGAAGATGAACAGCCTGGCCGATTCCGAGATGGTGGAAGCCCTCTATGAGGCCTCCCAGGCCGGAGTGGAGATCGATCTGATCGTGCGGGCCATTTGCTGTCTTCGCCCCGGGGTGCCTGGGATGTCGGACACCATCCGGGTCCGCTCCCTTATCGGGCGGTACTTGGAACACAGTCGCATCTACTACTTCGGCAACGGCGAGGACATCGGCGCTCCGGCCTACTACATCGGCTCCGCCGATCTCATGCCCCGTAACCTCATCCGCCGAATCGAAGCTCTGGTGGCGGTGGTCAACCCGGAGCTGCGCCACCGCCTCGACCAAGTGCTGGAATACAACCTCAAAGATGACACGCTGGCCTGGGATCTCCTGGCTGACGGGAGCTGGCAGCGGACCCACTCCCAGGGCGGTTTTGAAGCCCATACCGCCTTTGAGCGACTGGCCGTAGCCGCAATCTCCTAGCTGATCGACCGCAGCCGATCAGCTGGATATCCGCATTTTCGGCGCGTTCAAGTCCTACCGTTAACTTCCGTGCCTTTCGGAACAGTAGCGGTCATACTCGGCGGAGGCGGGCTTGTTACCCGTCACAGCGACGGCGAGTTGGAAGTTCTGATGGTCCACCGGCCCAAGCACGATGACTGGTCGCTGCCCGCAGGCAAACTCGACCCGGGCGAGACGTTGGCGGAGTGCGCTCTGCGCGAGGTCCACGAGGAGTCGGGCTTCGTCTGCGAGTTGGGCCGAGAGCTCGACATGGTGGAATACGCCGATCGAAGGGGCCGGACCCGTCAAGTCCACTACTGGGAGATGGACGCCATCTCCGGCAGCTTCACCCCCACTCTCGAGGTAGACGCCATCGCCTGGGTGCCCCTGGTGGAGTCTTTGAACTACTTCACCAACGAGCGCGACCTCAAGATCGTGAGCGCATTCATGGCCCTGATGGGCGACAGCGTGCTGGCCTGATTTGGGCCGCTCCAAAGCTTTCGTCCCTGTTCACCTCCCGTTCAGACAGTCGCGGCGGGGCTGAAACCCGCCCTTCCTAGTTTTACGGCTGACCCTTTGCGCTGATCGGTGTGTTCAGCGTGCATTCAAGGAGGACATGTGAGGCTACCGAGACTGCTCGTACTGATAATCGGGCTTATGACTACGTTCGCGCTCGTCGCGGCCGCGTGCGGCAACGATGACGACGATGGGGGCGCAGCCCCAGACTCGGCGGGACAAACTGATTCCGGCGGCGATTCCGTGGGAAGCTCCAGCAGCGACAGTGGCAGCGGCGGCGATTCCGGTGGCAGCATCTCCGGGTCGGTGACGATCTCGGGTTCGTCGACGGTGGAGCCGATCTCGGTACGGGTGGCTGAGCTGTTCGAAGAAGTGGAGCCGGATGTGCAGGTGACCGTGGACGGTCCCGGCACTGGTGACGGCTTCAAGCTGTTCTGCGAGGGTGAGACCGACATCTCCGACGCCTCCCGCCCGATCAAGGACTCCGAGGCCGCCGATTGTGCCGAGAGCGGCATCGAATTCGTCGAGTTGCGGGTGGGCATCGACGGCATCGCGGTGATGACCGGCGAGGGCAACCCGGTGGGGTGCGTGAGTTTCAACGACATCTATGGCCTGGTGGGGCCGGAGTCGACCGGGTTCGGCTCGTGGTCGGACGCCGGCTCGCTGGGGCTCACTACTTCGAATCTTCCGGACGCTGAATTGGACATATACGGTCCGGGCGAGGAGTCGGGTACGTTCGACAGCTTCATCGAGATCGTGCTGGAGGACATCGCCGACGAGCGGGGCCAAGACGCCACCACCCGTCCCGACTACAACGCCAACGCCGATGACAACGTGATCATCCAGGGCATCCAGTCGAGCGACACCAGCTTCGGCTGGGTCGGGTTCGCCTTCGCGGCCCACGCCTCGGGCGTGAAGCTGCTCGATGTGGACGGCGGCGACGGCTGCGTGGGCGCCAACGCCGACACCATCGCCTCGGGCGAGTACCCCGTGTCCCGCTCGCTGTACATCTACGTGAACAAGGCCAAAGCGGCGGCCAACCCGGCCCTAGTCGCCTACGTCGACTACTACATGAGCGACGACGGCCTGGGCACCGCGGTGAGCGACGTGGGCTACGTGAACCTCACCGACGACGCCAAAGGCGCCACCCGGGCCAACTGGGCCGGACGCTAAACCGGAGAAGCCAAATGGCAGTGCCGATGACCAGTAGCGTGTGCTCGTGACCGACACCCGTGTCGATCCTGCTGAGGGGTTCTCCGTCGAATCGCTGGCGGCGAACCCCCGGCAGGCCCGCAAGGAGCGGTTGATTAGAGACTCTCTGGGGGCCACCGCGCTGGTGTCGGTGTTGATCTCTGGCCTGATCATCTGGTCGCTGTTCTCCGAAGCCTGGACGTTCATGGTCGAGGTGGATTGGGGCGCGGTATGGGATATCGGCTGGTTCCCCCGTCGGGGCATATACGACATCAAGACGCTGATCGTGGCCAGCTTGATCATCACTGGCATCGCCATGATCGTGGCTGGGCCACTGGGATTAGGCGCCGCCATCTATTTGTCGGAATACGCCCGACCTGGTGTCCGGCGGACTCTCAAGCCCATCTTGGAGATCCTGGCCGGGATTCCCAGCGTGGTGCTCGGCTTCTTCGCTCTGGAGTGGATAGCCCCCAACGTGGTCAAAACCCTCTTCGGGGGGCCAGCAGCCGGCTCGCTGCTGGCCGCCGGTATCGGCGTAGGGGTTCTCGTGGTTCCACTGGTGGCATCCATCTCTGAGGACGCCATGAAGGCGGTGCCCATGTCGTTGCGGGAAGCCTCCTCTGGATTGGGGGCCCGCAAGATCACCACCACGGTGCGAGTTGTGCTGCCCGCCGCCGTCTCAGGCTTGATGGCGGCGTTCATCGTGGCCATTTCTCGGGCCTTGGGCGAGACCATGGTGGTCTTCATGGCCGGAGGTGCGGCCCAAACTGCCGTTTACACCCACGACCCGCTGGACGGCAGCCTCACCATGACGGCGGGGATGACCTCCTTGGCCCGGGGAACCGACAGCGTGGTGGGCGAGGGCCTCACCTTCCAGAGCCTCTTCTTCGTGGGTCTGGTGCTGTTCGTGGTGACCTTCGGCTTGAATCTGGTGGCCGACCGCTTCGTCCACCGAGTGAGAGAGCAGTACTGATGGCCAAGGCACGGCTGATCGGGGATCGCACCAGCAAGGTGATGGTGCAGGCCATGGAGCGTCGGGCCACCGACGTACGGGGACGAGTGTTTCAGATCACTCTGCTGACCACCCTTTTGATCTCGCTGTTCATCCTCGGCGTGTTGATTGTGGATGTGGTGGTTGATTCCTGGGGTGTGCTCACCGGACGGCCGGGCGGCTTCTTGGCGGGCACCATGCGCTCCCTTTCCGACGATCCCAAGCTGGGCGTGCATCAAGCCTTGGTGGGCACCTTCTGGATTGCCGTCTTTGTGGCCGTGCTGGCCTTCCCCATCGGCATCGGCGCCGCCATCTGGTTGGAGGAATACGCCCTGAAGAACCGGTTCACCCGGTTCATCGAGCTGAACATCCGCAACCTGGCTGGGGTCCCCTCAATTGTGTACGGCCTGCTCGGCTTGTTCTTGTTCGTGAAGAGCCTGGGCGACCTCACTGGCGGCAAGTCCATTGCCGCCGCGGGCATCACGCTCGCCATCCTGGTGCTTCCCATTGTGATCATCACCGCTCAAGAGGCCATTCGGGCGGTTCCCCAAGGGCTTAAGGAGGGGGCCTACGGGGTGGGGGCCACCAAGTGGACCATGATTCGCAGCCAGGTGCTGCCCTACGCTGCGCCCGGCATCTTCACCGGGACGCTGCTGTCTATGTCACGAGGCATCGGCGAAGCCGCTCCGCTGCTTTTGGTAGGCGCGGTCACCGGCCGGCTGGGAAGCAATCCGAGCTTCTTCGACCTCAGCGCCATCAACGCCGAGGCTTTCATGGCCATGCCGGTGATCATCGTGGAGTGGGTGCAGAACTCGGGTCGTGATCCGGGCTTTGCCGAGGCCGCGGCGGCGGCCATAGTGGTGCTGCTGGTATTCGTTATCCTGATGAATGCAGCGGCCATCTTCTTGCGCAACCACTTCGAAAAGAAGAGAGGATGACTCGTGGAAGCTGTCACTGAGAGCATAAGGACCGACCAGATGGAGCAAGCAGAACCGGAAGCCTCTCCCCGTCTCGGCCTGGATCTCGACCGAGCGGTGCAGGCCGCCGCCCCGGATGCCGTGGGCGACGCGGTGTTCGAAGTGGAAGACCTGAACGTGTACTACGGCGACTTTCGGGCCGTGCAAGATGCCTCCTTCACGGTGTACAAGCACGAGATCACCGCCATGATCGGCCCCTCCGGTTGCGGCAAGACCACGGTGTTGCGCTGCTTCAACCGTATGAACGACCTCATCCCCACGGCCCGGGTGGAGGGCCGCCTGGATTTCCAGAAGGTGCCCATCTACGACCCCCGGGTGGACCCGGTTGAGGTTCGCCGCCGCATTGGCATGGTGTTCCAGAAGCCAAACCCGTTCCCCAAGTCGATCTACGACAACATCGCATTCGGCCCCCGGGTTACCGGAATGGCCAAGAAGAAGAGCGACTTGGACGACATCGTGGAGCGGTCTCTGAACCGGGCCGCCCTGTGGGACGAGGTAAACGACCGGATGAAGGACTCCGCCCTCGGGTTGTCCGGCGGCCAGCAGCAGCGCCTGTGCATCGCCCGTGCCATCGCCGTCGATCCCGATGTGCTTTTGATGGACGAGCCGTGCTCTGCTCTCGACCCCATCGCCACCGCCCGCATTGAAGATCTGATGCAGGAGATCAAAAACGACTACACCATCGTGATCGTCACCCACAACATGCAACAGGCGGCCCGTATCAGCAACCGCACGGCGTTCTTCACTGCGCAACTCGACTCCACCACCGACCAGCGGTGCGGGCTCCTGGTGGAGTACGACCGCACAGAGACCATCTTCTCGAACCCCTCCGACGAGCGGACCGAGAACTACGTCACCGGGCGGTTCGGCTGAGCACCGCTCCAGAGCCCGGGGTGGGAGAACTGCGAAAGTCCTTCCACGAAGAACTGGACGAGATCCAGGCTGGAATCGTGCGCATGGCCGCGCTGGTCACCGAGGCCGTTCCTCGGGCCACCGAGGCGCTGCTTGAGTCCAACCTGGAATTGGCCCAACAACTCATCACCGGCGACGACCAACTCGACGACCTGTCGGTGTACCTAGAGGAGCGCTGCCACCATGTGCTGGCTCTCCAGGCCCCAATGGCCAGCGATCTTCGGGCCCTCAGCTCCGCCCTCCGTTTGAATGCCGAACTGGAGCGGTCGGGCGACCTGGCCGTCAACATCGCCAAGGCCACTCGGCGTATCTACGGCACCCGCTACGATGCCACCCTCCGGGGCCTGCTGGTGAGGATGAGCGAAGAGGCCTGCCGGCTGATGCGTCTGGCCATCGACTCCTACGTGGACGGCAACGCGGGACTGGCCGCCGCCCTCGACGACATCGACGACCAGCTCGACGGCCTGAACCGCGACTGTGTGCAGGCCGTGTTCCAAGCCCACAACGACGGGGCCATCGACCTTCAGGCCGCTGTGCAGCTCTGCTTGATCAGCCGGTACTACGAGCGCATCGGCGACCATGCGGTGAATATCGGGGAACGGGTGGTGTACATGGTGACGGGATGGCTTCCCGAGCACACCGGGTCGGCCCGATTGAAGATCCGAGAGCATCAGCACCTCGACGAATCCGGTGGTGGCGCCAACGAGGGGCAAGAACACCCCCACATCGACGAAACCGACGAAGAGACCGACGAGGATTGACCCGTGATCGTGGCCCTCGTTGTACTGGCCGCGGTGGTGGGCTTGGTTTTGGTCGGGGCAGTGGCATGGCGGGAGCACCGGCACTTTGTCGACGCCGAGGAGAGCCGCCGCCGAGACGATGAAATGCACCGCCGCCATGAGGACGAGGTGGCGGAAAGCGAGACTCGTCTCCGGCTGTCGTTGGACGCCATTACCCAAGGAGTGGTCATGGCCGATGACGCCGGCAATGTGCTGTACCGCAACTCCTTCGCCCGGCAGTTCACTGAAGCCCGCCACGGGGAGGCTTTGGTGGAGGCCGCGGTGGTCGAACTCTTGGCCGAGGCGGCCCGGGGGAGAGCGGTTGAGCGGGAGGTCGAGCTGTTTGGACCCCCTCGCCGCTGCATGTTGGTGAGCGCCATGCCGCTGGCGTTGGAAGGCCGGGACTACGGCTCGGTTGCCCTCATCGACGACATCACCGAGCCTCAGCGACTGGACGCCATGCGCCGGGATTTTGTGGCCAACATCAGCCACGAGCTTCGGACTCCGATGGGGGCGCTCAGTCTGCTAGCCGAGACCCTGGCTGGCGAGCGCGATCCCGAGGTGGCCTCCCGACTGGCGATGAGGGTGCAGGCCGAGGCCATTCGGCTGTCCGACATCATGGACGATCTGCTGGAGCTCAGCCGGATCGAAAGCGATGAGTCTTCTGAGCGGGCACCAATCGCGATCCAGCATGTGATCAGCGATGCCCTCTCGCGGGCCAAGCCCTCCGCAGAGGAGAAGGAGGTTCCCATCGAAACCGTTCTCCCCGCGCTGGATCTGGTGGTCCACGCTGACCGTCGGCAGCTCACCTCCGCGGTGTTCAACTTGTTGGACAATGCGGTCAAGTATTCGGAGGCCGCTCGACCGGTGAAGGTCACAACTCGGTTGGAGGGAGAATGGGTTGAGGTGGAAGTTCGCGATCAGGGCTATGGGATTCCCCAAGGCCACCAAGAGCGCATCTTTGAGCGCTTCTACCAGGTGGACCGGTCCCGAGAGCGTACCGATGGCGGCGTGGGCTTGGGTTTGGCCATCGTGCGCCATGTGGCCACCAACCACGGGGGAGAAGTCCGAGTGGAGTCGACCGTTGGTGAAGGTTCAGCGTTCACTCTGGTAGTGCCGATGTCCGAATTCCTGCAACCCATTGGCGCAAAAGCATGAGCGGGTCGGGCCGGGTTCTCATTGTCGAAGACGAGGAGTCGTTCGTCGAAGCGCTGACGGTGGGGCTGACCCGTGAGGGTTTCACCGTGAACGTGGCTCGCGATGGCAAGGAGGCCCTGGACTTCTTCAACGCCTATTCCCCCGACATCGTGCTGCTCGACGTGATGTTGCCCTTGGTATCCGGGGTGGACGTCTGCCGACAGATACGAGCCCGTTCTCAAGTGCCCATCATCATGGTCACCGCGAAGGGCGAGGAGATCGATGCGGTGGTTGGCCTGGAGGTGGGGGCCGACGACTATGTGACCAAGCCCTATCGCCTGCGCGAGTTGATCTCTCGCATGCGGTCGCTGTTGCGGCGATCCCGATGGACGGCAGAGAGCGAGGCGTTCCGGGGAGAAGTCGTCGAGGTGGGCGATGTGGCTGTCGACCCCGAGCGCCATGAGGTGTTCGTGCGGGGCGAGCCAATCGAGTTGCCGCTGAAGGAGTTCGACCTCCTGGAACTGCTGTTGACCAACGCCGGCCGGGTGTTGACCCGCGACGCGCTGATCGATCAGGTATGGGGCAGTGACTATGTGGGCGACACCAAGACGCTCGACGTCCACGTCAAGCGGCTTCGGTCCAAGATCGAAGACGATCCTTCCAAGCCCCGCCGCATCGTGACCATCCGCGGCCTGGGCTACAAGTACGCCACCGGCGTTCCTGCGGAACCCGCGCCACCTTGATCTTGGCCATAATCTTCAAGACGTGATCAACGTTCCGTTCTTGCGGCTGGTGAGAGTTCATGCCCTTGGCGCGGCGGGCGATGCCATGATCACCGTGGCGCTGGCGGGTTCTCTCTTCTTCTCCATCGATCCCAGCGCAGCTCGATTCCGGGTCACCCTCTATCTGCTGCTGACCATGGCCCCGTTCGCGGTGGTAGGCCCGCTGATCGGCCCGGCTCTGGACCGCTTTCGGGGCGGACGGCGTCCCATGATCCTCGCCATCAATGGGGGGAGGGCGTTCTTCGCCTTCCTGATGATCTCCAACATGGATTCGCTGCTGTTGTTCCCCCTTGCCTTCGCCATGCTGATTCTCCAGAAGAGCTACGGCGTGGCCAAGGCCTCCATGGTGCCGCTCATCTTGCCGAAAGAAGAGCAGTTTGTGGGGGGCAATGCCCGGTTGGCGCTGGTGGGGAGCGTCTGCGGTTTCATCGGCGCGGGTCCGGCGCTGCTGGCCAACCTGCTGGGGGGCGCATCGTGGACAGTGGGTCTGGCCATGGTGGTCTACATCCTGGCGGCGCTCTCCGCTCTGTCGCTGCCCCAAGGCCGCATTGCCCCTGAGCAGATTGACGATGAGGAGGCGGGCAAACTCCGCGGCATAGGTATCCGCAAAGCGGCGTCAGCCACCGGCACACTGAGGGCAATTGTGGGATTCATGACCTTTCTGGCGGCGTTCGCCTTGCGGGGTGGCGCCGACGACGTGAACCTCTCCGGGGTGGGCAAGGCATTCGGCGCCGGCGTCCGCCACGCCCTTCAAGGCGATGTGGCTTCTGACGCCAGCCCGGCGTGGAAGCTGGGGTTGGTAGCGGCCGCCTTGGTCTGCGGGTTTTTGGTCGGCTCGCTTCTGGCCCCCAAATTGCGGGACCGGATTCGTGAGGAGATCATCATCGGCACGGCGCTGGTCGCCCTGTTCTTTGTGGGCCTCCTGGCTGCGTGGGGTGGGGGATACGGCTCGACGCTGCTGCTGGCCCTGGGGGTGGGGATCACCGCCAGCGCGGGCAAGCTCTCCTTTGACTCCATCGTGCAGCGCGACGCCGAGGGGGCCAATCACGGGCGGGCGTTTGCCGTCTTTGAGACCCGCTTCCAGATCTTCTGGGTGGTGGGCGCGCTCATCCCCGTGGTCATCCCCATGCCCGCCCGAGTGGGCTTCATCCTTATTGCCGTAGCCGCCGCAGTGGCGGCGGTGCTCTTCTGGCTGCGGCGGACGCCTACTCAGGGAGGTCGATTCGGGCCAGCCACAGACCGGGGGCATCAACCTCAGCAGGCGTAGGCAGCTCCCGGGCCGAATGCCATAGCCGAGCCAGTCCGTCGGCGCCCGCCCGTTCCACCACCCCGCTGACGAAGGCCGATCCCCGGTCGTACTGGTCTTGGCTGAGCTCGAGGCCGAACATCCGCTCGATGAAGCGGTCAGATGCGTCGGCTGTCACCCGTCGCCGCCTCAGGGCTTCGCTGAGGCGCTGGTATGAGCTGATGAGCCCGCGTCCGATGCTGTCCATGGTCCAGTCGACATATCCGGCGATCACCGTCACCAAGGCCGTGATCTGGGGCAGCAGAATCCGCTGGGCCGGCGATTGGATCGCCCCCAGGATGATCTCGGGATCGCCCAGTGCCGACTGGAGATCGCCCAGTGAATCGGGGTTGGCCAGATCCAGTTCGCCCAGTCGGCTCTCCAGAGCACCGGGGTCGGCCTCGAATCCCCGGACATAATCGGCCAGCAGCTCTTCGATCCGCTGGCTCACATGGGGGATCGTCAGCACCGAATGGTGGGTTAGTTCGCTCAAGCACACCCAAAGCCGCAGGTCAGAGCGGTCTAAGCTCCACTCGTCGGCCAACGCGTCGATGTTGGCCGGCACCACCATCAAATCCGAGCCATCCCGGGGAATGGGCAGGTCGTACTGGCCCAGACTGCGGCGGGCGAGGTTGCCCACCATGCTTCCGGCGGTCATGCTCAGCATGACTGGGCCGATCATCTTCATGATCTGGCCGAACATGGCTTGGGCGGGGTCGAAGGATGCCTCCTCCGCTTCAACCCGCCCCGACACGTTCCCGATGGGCTCCAGTAGATCCTGGTAGGCCTCCAGGGTTGCGGTGGCCCACTGAGTTCGGGTCACCGGCACGATCGTGGCGGCTTGGCCCTGGCGGGTTGTCGACAGGCCGGTGGCGTTGGCTACTTGGAGCTCGGCCACCCGGCCCAGCTCTTCCAGGGTGATGCGGTCGGCGGGGTCGACATTGGGCTCCGACTGGCCCTCGGTGGCCACTGCCACCGCGAACTGGCGCGCCGTCTCCCAGGTGTTCGCTGCCTGCTGCGAGAAGAGCTTGCCCAGGTCCCCGAAAATGGGCATCCCTTTGAAGGGGTTGAACTCCTCGGGCGAGTCGGGTTCGCTCACACCGTGAGGTTACCGGCAATACTCCGATAACGGTTGTGGGGATGATTGGGCAGGAGTGTCAATGGGTGGCCGATGATCGGAGTGAATCGACGAGAGTGTCAGGGTTTACACTCAGTCTGTGAATCCGCCGGAGACCGCTGAGGTGTGGATAGGGCTTAGCGAGGCGCCGCTGCCGTTAGACCAGGTGCTTGCTTGGGTGGGTCGTCCGGATTGCGGCGGCACTGTCCTGTTCAGCGGCACAGCCCGCGACCACTCGGAGGGTCGGCCGGGGGTGACCGTGCTCGAATACGAGGCCTACGAGGAGCAGGTGACACCCCGTTTGGAGGCGTTGGCGCAGGAGGCTCGGATCAGGTGGCCCGATATCGGACGGGTGGCGATGCTGCATCGGGTGGGCCGGGTGGAGATCGGGGAGTCGGCGGTGGTGGCGGCTGTTTCTGCGCCCCATCGCGAGGAGGCCTTTGCCGCCGCCCGGTTCTGCATTGATGCTTTGAAGGCCACCGTGCCCATTTGGAAAAAGGAGGCCTGGGAGGGCGGCGAGAGCTGGGGTTTGGAAGCCCAGCACATCTCTGAGGCCGACGCAGTTGCCTCCCTTGATGACCGGTATGCCCCTGAGGCCGACACGGTCTCTGCTTCAGGCGAGCTCGCCGGCTGATCCATGGCCCGAGACCTGGCGATCGATCTGGGCACGGCCAACACCCTGGTCTATGCGCGCGGCCAGGGGATCATCCTGAACGAACCCTCGGTGATCGCGTTGAACCGCAAGACCAACGAGGTGCTGGCCATGGGCCGAGAGGCGTGGCAGATGATCGGACGCACGCCAGCCCACATCGTTGCCGTTCGCCCGTTGCGAAAGGGGGCGATCACCGATTTCGAGGTGACCCAGCGCATGATCCGCCTGCTATTGATGGATGCAGGGGTCAACCGGTTCAGTCGTCCGAAGGTGGTCATTTGCGTGCCGTCGGCGATCACCGCAGTCGAGCGCCGGGCGGTGGTGGAGGCGGCCCGTCGGGCCGGGGCGGCCGAGACCCGGCTCATTGAGCAGCCCCTGGCTGCGGCCATTGGAGCTTCGCTGCCCATTCACGAGCCCATCGGCAACATGGTGGTGGACATCGGTGGGGGAACCAGCGAGACCGCGCTGATCTCGATGGGCGGGGTCATATCTCTCAAGGCCATCCGAGTGGGCTCGTTCGACATCGATGCCGCAATCCAGGCCTTTGTTCGACGCGAGTTCGGCATCGCCATCGGTGAGCGCACCGCTGAAGAGGTGAAAATCACCATCGGCTCCGCGGCCTACGTTCCCGGGGAGTGCAGCGCCGAAGTTCGAGGTCGCAATCTGATGAACGGCCTGCCCGAGACCATTGTGCTGTCGCCGTTCGAAGTGCGCACCGCCATTGCCGAACCAGTCTCCGCTTTCGTGGACTCGGTGGTGGCTTGCCTGGTGGAAGCCCCCCCGGAGCTGTCTCAGGACGTGATCACCCACGGCATCCACCTGGTGGGAGGCGGTTCGCTGCTGCGGGGTCTGGCCGATCGGCTGTCCCAGGCCGCAGAAGTGCCGGTGAGCCTGGTGGATGCTCCCCTGGAGGCGGTGGTGATGGGAGCGGGCCGCTGTCTGGAGTCCTTCGAGGACGTCCAGGCGATGTTCATGGAGTGATTTGGGTTCATGGAGTGATTTGGGTTCATGGAGTAGGGCCGAGTCAATCAGGGTTGATGAGCAGTTCGGCCGCGTCTCTGGTCTGCCAGTCTCGGTCTTCCGCTGCCCGCCGGAGAGCAGCCTCCACCTCGGGGCCGTCGAAGGGGGCCAGCGCCAGCACCGCTCGTCGGCGGACCGCCACTCGGTCGGTGGTGGCCCCCAGAATGGCCTCGAGTCCAGCAGGGTGGCCGATCGCTCCCAACGCGGCGACGGCTGCCTCCCGCACCAGGGGATTCGAGTGATCGGCGGCCAATTCTCCTAGCCGGGTCACGGTGCCGAGATCTTCAAAGTCCCGCTCCCCGCAGGCCCATGCGGCGGTCTCTGCCACATCATCGCTTGGGTCGTCCAAGAGGGGAGCGGGCGACACCTCGGTGCGACCAACGGTCAAAGCAGCAGCCCGCAGCCTCACCTTCGGCGACGGATCGCGAAACGCGGCTCGCAGCTCCTCGTCGGCCAGCGCGCCCATCCGGTCTAAAGCCCCGAGTGCCGATGCCCGCACTTGGGGGTCCTCCTCATGCTGGGCTGCCCTCGCCGTGGCCTCATCGCTGGTGTGCCCGGCGATCACCGCATCGCGCCGTGCGATCCTGCGGGTGGGCTGATTGTCTTCTGGGTGTCCGCTCACACCAGCGTTTCCAAGGCAATTGTGAGGCCGACGAAGAAGAGCCCCACCAACATGGTCAGCCCCGCCCCCAGCAAGACGATCACAAAGAAGAGTCCGACACCGGCCCGTAGGCGCTGCCACCAGCGAAACCGCGCCTCTTCACCGTAATCAGCCCGGTAGGAGGCCAAAACATCTCTCTCGGCCCTGGCCTCCCGCCAGTCTTCCCACCGATGCTGCCACCAGCTTTTCAGCGTGCCCCAAGTATCGTCAGAGAGGGAAATACGAATGCGCGACCAGTCGACCACAGAGCCACCCAGGATAGTTCCACCCACCGAAAACCGGGGGCCGTCTTGGTGGCGGCGCAACTTGGCCTGGCTGGTTCCCGTGGCCGTGCTGATTTTCTTGCTGGTGGTCACTTCGGTTGTGTTCACCTTCTGGCGCACCGATCAGGTAGCGGTTCGGCCCGGCTCGGTGGAAGATGTGCCGTCGCGGGTCACCGTTACGGGGGCTGAGGTTTATCCTCCGGAAAGCGAGATCGCCCTGGTGACCGTGAAGGTCAGCCAGCGGTTGAACATCTGGCAGCGAATCAGCGCCGAATTCGAGTCCGGGGTCGACATCGAGCCCGAACGGACGTTCACCGGCGGTGGCACCCGCGACGAGTTGCGTCGACTCAACGAGCTGCGAATGGAGACTTCTCAGCACACCGCCGTCGTGGTGGCGCTGGAGCATTTGGGCTATGAGATCCCCCGTCATGCCTCTGGAGTCATCGTGGCCGATGCGATGAGCGGGACACCCGCCGCGGAAGTGTTGGAGCGGGGCGACGTGATCGTGGGTATCGAAGGTGTGCCCGCGTCCGACTTGAATGACTTGGCCGAGGTCTTGGCCTTGCGGAGCGCGGGTCAGACGGTGGTATTGGACGTGGAGCGAGCCGACAGCGGGGAGGTGGAAGCGGTGGCGGTCGAGCTCATCGAGTCTTCCGACGAGCCGGGGCGGGCGCTGATCGGCGTGGGGGCGCGCGAGCGGGTGGATATCGGGGATCTTCCGGTGCAGGTCGAAATCGACAGCGGCAAGATCGGAGGGCCGTCAGCCGGGTTGGCCCTCACCCTCGGCATCATCGACCTGTTGACTCCCGGGGAGCTGATGGGGGGCCAGCGGGTGGCTACTACTGGAACGATCACGTTCGACGGCTCGGTGGGGGCGATCGGCGAGGTTGATCAGAAGGCCATCGCCGCGGAAAGGGCCGGAGTAGACCTGCTGCTGGTGCCCGTTTTGAATCTGAGCGATGCCCTCGACCAAGTCAGCGGCGACATGCAGGTGGTGGGTGTGGAGACTTTGCAGGAGGCATTGGACGCATTGGCCGGCAACTAAGATTTGGCGATGGCCGAGCGCCCATCTTCTGAAACTCCCTTTGAGCGGATGGACCCTGCCCAAGTATCCGGCCAGAGTTTTGCCATTACTCGCAAAGGCTTCGACCAAATGCAGGTCCAGGCCTATTTGGTGTCGGTGAGCAATCAGGTCAAAGCAGGCCAGCAGCAAATTCGAGACCTTCGAGAGCAGGTGGCCCAGGCCGAAGAGCAGTCGGAGCCGGATTCTGAGTTCAGTTCGCAGGGGGTCAAGCTGCTCGACAGCGGCGTGGAGGCGTCTCGTCGGCAAGCCCAGACGGAAGCCGACGAAATGGCGGCCCGGGCCCGTCGGTTGGCTGAAGAGCTCCAAGCGACGTTCGAGGAGCTGCGTTCGCACCAGGACTTCCCCGGAGCCGACGAGCTGGCCGAACTGCTGGAGCAGGCGTACGAGCAGGCGCAGGCGGTGGCAGGCCTGCTCCAGGAGGCTCGAGATCAGGCCGAGGCCGAAGTAGAGCACGGTCGGGCCCAGGGCCGGGAGATCGTGGAGCAGGCCAAAGCCCTCCGTCTCACCGTGCTGCGGGACATGGCCCGGCGTCGCCAGGGTGCCCGGGCTCAGGTGGAGCGGCTTCGAGCCGGGCGCGACAAGCTCATCTCAATGCTGAGCGATGCCCGGAGTTCCATCGACCAGTCGATGGAGACGGCCAGGCTCTCGCTAGCCGAGGCCAAAGTGCTGGCCGATGCCGCCGCCCGCCGGATCGAGGACGAGGCTGAGCCCACCGACCTGGCCCTGCTGTCGGAGCTGGACAATGCCGAGGACGTGGGGATGATCCCCGAACCCGCGGTCGTTCCCGACATTTCCGATGGCGATTCCCCTCCCGATGTTCCCGAAATCGACTCTGCTTCCGAGGTCCACGAGGGCGTGACGCTGCTGCCTCCCATCGAGCCCGATCCGGTGGAGGCTGCGGCCGATCATCCCGCGGTGGCCAGTGCTGACGACAGCCGCGATGTGGACGCTATCTTCGCTCGTCTTCGATCCCAGGGGGATAAGCAACGAGAAGACGGGCGGGACGCTGCCGAATCCGCGGTCGGCAAGGACTAACCTCCAATCGGTATGCGAAATCCCCGAGATGTGTTCAGGCCGCGCCCGCCATCTCGCCCGCGCTTCTCGCGCCGGTCCAAGATCATCGCCGGTCTCATCTTGGTGGTATTGCTGGCCGCCATCCTGTCTCTGCGGGGTACGGCCCGCATGTGGACCGATTACTTGTGGTTCGACTCCCTGGGCCACGGTGACGTCTGGACCGAGATTCTGGTCTACAAGATCGTCTTGTCGGTCATCTTCATCGCCGCCTTCTTCCTCCTCATGTACTCCAACCTGGCAATTGCCGACCGGTTGGCGCCCCAAACCCGCCCACCGGGTCCTGAAGAGGAGCTGATACGCCACTATCACGACGCGGTTGGCCATCGCCGGCGGCTGGTAAGCGTGGTGATTGCCATCTTGTTTGCCCTTATCGTGGGCGGCGGCACCGGGGGAGAGTGGCAGAAGGCCATGCTGTTCTTCAACAGCGTGGATTTCGGCATCGATGATCCTCAGTTCGACCGTGACATCGGCTTCTACGTCTTCCAACTGCCGTTCATCCAGTTCCTGATCAGCTGGTTCTTCCGAGCCCTCATCATCGTGGCCGTCATCACCGCCATCGCCCATTACGTGAACGGCGGCATCCGGGTGCAGACCACCGGGCAGCGGGTGACTCCTCAGGTGAAGGTCCACCTGTCGGTTCTTTTGGCCCTGATCGCCCTGGTTCGGGCCGTGGGCTACTACTACGACCGGTTTGGCCTCAACTTTTCCTCTCGGGGACCGGTGGACGGCGCCACCTTCACCGACATCAACGCCCAGCTTCCTGCGCTCAATTTGCTGTTGCTGATATCAGTGCTGTCGGCAGTGCTGCTGGTCATCAACATCTGGCAGCGGGGCTGGGTGCTGCCGGTGACCGCGGTGGGCCTGTGGATGGTGGTGGCCATCGTCATGGGCGCGATCTACCCCGCCATCATCCAGCGATTCCAAGTCGAGCCGGAGGAGTCCCAGAAAGAGGCGCAGTACATCTATCGCAACATTGAGGCCACCCGCCACGCCCTCGGTTTCGACAAGAACCCCGGTGACGACGATACGGCAGACAACGTCACCACTATCTCGTTAGACGAGCTCGACACGGTGATAACCGTTGAGGAGCTGGCCGGCAACCCGAGCGTGCGCAACATTCGGCTGTTGGACCCCGACATCGTCCCCAACGCCTTCCAGGTGGAGCAGTCGGAGCGCACCTTCTATACTTTCGGCGGCGAGGTCGACGTGGACCGCTACGAGATCGACGGGGAGATTACCGAGGTGGTGATCGGCGCCCGCCAGCTCAACGTGGCCGACGTGCCCCAGCAGTCGTGGGAGGGTCGTCACATCCAGTACACCCACGGGTACGGCGTGGCAGTGGCCCCGGTGAACTCGGTTACCACCCAGGGCTCCCCCGACTTCGCGGTGGGCGACGTGCCGGTGATGGCCAGCGACGACTTCGAGTTGACCCAGCCGCAGCTCTACATCGGCGAGGGACTTACCGGTTACGCCATCGTCGGGGCCTCGATTGCCGAGGTGGACTACACCGAGGCCAACGAGACGGTTCCGTTCGAGTACGACGGCGAGGCCGGGGTGGGCATTGGCAGCTTCTTCCGCCAGGCGGCGTTCGCCCTGCGCTTTGGTGACATCAATCCGCTGATATCCGGTTTCGTGGAAAGCGATTCCCGGATCATCTTCAACCGGGACCTGCGCCTCCGAGTGCAGAACCTGGCCCCGTTCTTGGAGTTGGACGCTGATCCCTATCCCGTGATTTCCGATGGCCGAGTGGTGTACGTCGTGGACGCCTACACCACCAGCGACCGGTATCCCTACGGCCAGGTGCCCGATGTGAGCGACCTGGCGAATGGCAGTGGCCTGCACAAGAAATTCAACTACGTCCGCAACTCGGTGAAGGTGGTGGTGGACGCGTACGACGGCACCACCACGTTCTATGTGATCGACCCCGGTGATCCCATCATCCAGGCGTGGCGGAAGATCTTCCCCGGACTGTTCCAGGACTTCGACCGGATGCCGGCCGACCTGAAGGGCCACCTGCGCTATCCCGAGGACTTGTTCCGGGTGCAGACCTCCATGTGGGCCCGCTACTTCATCGACCCTGAAGAGGCGGAGACCTTCTATGCCAACTCGGTGACCTGGGCGGTGGCCCAGGATCCGGGCACCCGTATCACCGCTCGAACGTTCTTGGATGAGGTGACCGAGGCCATCGCCGCCGAGGAGACGGCCACCGCCGCGGCTACCCGTCAGCTCGAGCGGAGAATCCGTCCGTTCTACCAGCTTCTCCAGCTTCCGGAAGAGGACGATGTGGACTTCGTGATCTTCCGGACGTTCGTTCCGGTGTCGGGGTCGGGCGACGATGAGGATGAGCGCAAGGAGCTCACCGCGTTCATTGCGGCCAAGAGCGACATCGACGAGTACGGGGAACTGGTGGTGTACACCGTGCCGGGGACCAGCATCCCCGGCCCGAGCATCGTGGATGCCAAGATCCAGGCCGACACCCAGATTGCCGACGCCTTCACCCAGCTCAACCAGCAGGGGTCATCAGTGCTTCAAGGCAACCTTTTGATGATCCCGGTGGGCAACTCCCTGCTGTTCGTGCGTCCCGTGTATGTGCAGGCCACCGGCGACACCGAACTGCCCCAGGTGAAGCAGGTGATCGCCGGTATCGGCAACGACGACGATTTCGTGCTTACCATTCGGCCGACGTTGGAGGAAGCGCTGAATGCCCTGGCCGACCCCGGCAGCCCGACGGTGGTGCCCGCCGAGCCCACAGTTCTCAGCGGAGACGATGGCGATGCCCAGCCCGAGCCGTCTGTCCCCGCCGACCCCTCGATTTCCGATGAGGCGCCCATCGACGCAGACACTCGTCAGGCGCTGAGCGAGCTCATCTCCGAGCTGCGCACCACCCAAGACTCCCTCGACGAGGACCGCCGCCGTCTCGACGGCCTCATCGAAGAACTGGAGTCGCTGCTGGAATCCGCTGGCGGCTAGCCGGGGGTCTGTCGGACTGATTCACTCTGGGTTTTGCGCAGGCTCTGGTGTCTGGTGGGGAACCTGCTTAAAAGGGGGAACAGCGGGCAACAGCCGCCGAACAGCCACGCTCAACTCAGGTGGCGAAAGGGATCAACAGCAATGTTCCCCGGCCCAACCGGGTATCGGGGATGGCTAGGAGTTGCCGCGGCGCAGGCGGGCACCAATTCTGTTCCACACCAGTGCTGAGCCAGCCACTCCCAAAACAGCCATTGGCAACACGAAGAGGAAAATCCACACCAGATGGCCCACCCATCCAGGCACCCCCAACAAATCCGCAATCCAAGGAATGCCGTCATAGAAAAGGCCCACGCTCATTACGGCACCGCAGAGGCTGGCACCAAGAGCAGTAGGACCAACTGGTGGTGTACCGTTGGCGCGGTGTGGTGGGGGGTTGTGAATGGTCATGCCCCCCACCATACACCTTCGGCCCCTAGGTGCCTAGGGGCGCTCAGTGTTCCTCCCATTCGGCGGGGTCGCGGTTGGCCCACGCCAACCACCAGTCCACCAACGCCTCGATGCGGGCCTGGAGCCAGCGGGCCAGTTCCAGTTGGACTCGGTCTCCTCCATCAGGTCGAGCAGGCCGGCCAGCGCCCCGCCCATAGACATCAAAGCGGGCTCCAACAGCACCAGGGCCAGCAGGTAGCCGCCGACCGCCTCGGTATCGACCAACTCCAAGTCGAGGTCGTCCTTGCGCTCCCTCAACGCCTCCAGAGCGCCGGAGACCAAGCCCAGCACCTCGACCCAGGCGCGCTCGCCCGCATCCAAACGCCGTGCCATACCGAAAACCTCCATCGGTCGGTCGCTGACATTCCTGACCGGCCATTCTGGCCGATCCGTCGCGACCCCCGATGGAGTTCACCCACCCTTCGGGAAGGTCGAGCTTTCGAGCTACCAAAGGCCGCGGCCAGACCCGAAGGGGAACCAAGCAATACAGCTCGAACCTCACAACTTGTCTGGCCTGGCGGGGATTGTGTACATCCACGTCCACGCAGCCTTTGGTAGCTGGCGGGAACCTGCAGCAACAAGAGAACAGCGGGCAAGTCCGCCGAACAGTCAGGGAAGATCGGCGGCGACTCAGCCGGAGGGTGGAAGGGCTACGAACCCCGGTGGTACAGGCGGGCCTTGACTCGGCTCCACCTGATTATGAACCCAACGATCAGCAACAGCACGAAGAGAAGCCACACCAAAGGGAGCACTCCTTGAGGTGTCCCGGACCAATCCGCAATCCAGGAACCGGCCGACCCCGCAAGAACATAGGAGATGAACAAGACGTTGGCCCCACTAAAAACCGCAACGACCAGCAGCACTTTTGTTGAGTTCTTGTCGGCTTTGGCGCGCAGGGCGGTATTGTCGGGGGGGTGTGGTGGGGGGTTTTGGTACTTCATGCCCCCCACCATACACCTTGAAACGGGCCGGGGCCCTGCCGCTGAGAGCCGATCTGGGCGGCGTTGAGCCCCTGGACCCCCGGGGAGAAGGAAAGTGCGGGCCGGACCCCAGCGGCCCCACAAGCGCCCCAGCGGGGCCGCCACAGCGGCCCTGAGCGGGCCTCGGCGGGTTTAGCGGTCTCGGGTTTTGCGGGGGTGCGGTTCTAGCGGCAGCGCACCGGCTTGTCGTCGCCTACTTTTTTGTTTCCGGCGATCTTGGCCTGCATTCCGATTTGGTACCAACCGGCGTTCGGCACGTCGAACGTCGTCGAGGTGCCCGCGACTGCTTTTTGGAGTCCGCGGTGGCCGCGGTTTTTTGTCTCGTTTGCCCAGATGTCGGGTTTCAGGGTTTCGGGGGTCTTGCTCCAAGAAACCGATATGACCCAGCCCGAGCCCGACGACTGGCACGAAACTGAGTCGAACGCTAAAGAGGGCTTCGGCTTGGTGGGGGTGGCGGTGCCGGAAACCCAATCAGAGAACCCCTCGGCGTTGAACGCCGCCACCCGCACGTCATAGGCCGACCCCCCCGAAAGCCCGCTGATCGTGTACGAGGTCGCCAAGTCCGAGCCATGCTCCAAATCCTCGAACTGGTCCGCAGCCTCGGACTCAGCCCAACTCTGAGCCCCCGACATCCACTGCACCCGATACCCGAAACCAGCCCCAGGGGTTGTTGCAGATGCGGTCCAAGAAACCGCGATCTCCCCCACCCCAGCACTCGCAGACAAACCAGAAACAGAACCAGGAACTGACTGGCTTGAATCGTCGGAATCGGAATCGCTATTGAGGTATTTATCCACAAGCGGGCAGCCATATTCGAGCACATAGTGAGTAGTAAGACCGACTCCAAAAGCAATACCAATTCCTACTGCAAGTGGTGGCGCGGTTACTCCCAAAGCAGCCAATACCGTCGTCCCGCTGTTAGCTAGCAACGCACCGCCAACAGCAGCTATCCCATTGCTTGACACTGCCCTTGTGTGGCTGTTGGCACATGCCAATTTCAGTGCCTCTCCCGCTAAATTGAAGAGAGTCCAAAACTGGGCGAGGGGCAGTCCACCTATGAACTGCAAAGCAGCACGCTCTAATGCGTGTTTTGCAGGGCCGGGGAGTTTGTCGTATTGGTCTATGATGATCTTCCCGCCCTCAATGACGTAATCAACGCCTTTGATAGCGATCTTCCCGCCCTCTCTCACTAAATGCGTCACACCGTCAACAACGATTTGATAAAGGTTGATCGTTGTGCCTGTATCTTCTACAGCCTTGTAGCAGTCATGGGAGCCGTCCTTTTCCCATTTGCCGAGGTTCGCTGAGGCTGTTTTACCGCTTTTGTAGTATTCGTTTAGCTGTTCGTGCGTCATCAGCTCGGCAGTTGCCGAGGTGTATACGAAATAGATGATCGGCAGCGGCGGTGTGTAGCTGTGGCTTGCCGGGCAGGGGTGGTCTGCATGGCAGAAGGTCTCCCCCCTGCGGGTATGGAGGTGCTGGCCGTCGGGAACATTGCCAGGTGTGCAATTGCCGGTGTTGGGCCTGGTGTCGCAGCCGAGAACCGATACATCCCCGTGACTATCGCGAACGTGGCCGTAGACCGTTACCCTCTCGTCTTCGTACTTACCGGGAGCGCATTTCGCATGGTCGGCGTGGCAGGTGTTCCCGTGGGGATGCTCGCCCGGCTTGCAACCGTTGCCGCCCGGTTTGGGGGTCGGGGCCGGAGTGGGGGGCGGATCAACCCTGGGGGTCGGCGGGGGATCAGGGTCAGCCGTGGGCTCGGGCGTGGTGGTGGGCTTCGCCTTGGGCGGGCAGGTGGCGTCGTGGTCGATCCAGGTTCCGTTGCACTGTTTGAGCGTGTAGTGGCACGCCCCCGTCGAGCCGTGGCGGTGGGATAGGAAGCTGCACGGCTTCGGGGTGGGTGTGGGCTTGGGGTGGACTAGGAAGATGCTGTGGCAGCCGCCCCAGCCGGCGTGCTTGTGGCTGCCGCCGGGACACTCCGGCTTCGGCGTCGGCGCAGGTGTGGGCTTGGGGTGGACTAGGAAGATGCTGTGGCAGCCGCCCCAGCCGGTGTGCTTGTGGCTGCCGCCGGGACACTCCGGCTTCGGCGTCGGCGCGGGCGTGGGGGCCGGGGTGGGCTTGGGGTGGGTGTGGGTGTAGTTGTAGGCGTAACACCCAAAGTCGCCGGTGGGCTTGCATTCGACTTGGTGGGCTTCGGCGGTGGGCGTGTTGTCGGGGGCTGCGAGCACCAGCCCGGCGGCCAGCAACAGCGCCGGGACCAGCACCGCCAGCACACGCCAGACACCCCGCTTGTTGGATGCGGCCATCTTGGTGGCTCCCTTCGGGAAGGTCGAGCTTTCGAGCTACCAAAGGCCGCGGCCAGACCCGAAGGGGAACCAAGCAATACCGCTCGAGCCTCACAACTTGTCTGGCCTGGCGGGGATTGTGTACGTCCATGTCCACGCAGCCTTTGGTAGCTGGCGGGAACCTGCTGCAACAACAGAACAGCGGGCAAGTCCGCCGAACAGTCAGGGAAGATCGGCGGCGACTCAGCCGGAGGGTGGAAGGGCTACGAACCCTCGCGGCGCTAGCGTGTGTTGGAAGGAGTCAGGCTTGGCCGCTAAGCATCAGGGCAGCTCCGGCGGGCTTTATATCTCTTCTCAACCACAGAAACACCGGTCACCACCAGCACCAGCACGAAGAAACACCACACCAGAACACTCACCCCTAGAGGCATCCCCGACCAACCTTCGATCCAGGAGCCGACCAGCCCAAAGCCCAACCAAAAGGCGATGCTCCCAACAACGGCACCAATACCACCCATCAGCCTCGCTGAGCGGCGAGCCGCTGAGGGATTTGTCATAGCGCTCTTGTCGGTTGCAAGAGCGACCGCGGGGCTGGCCAAGTAGTCCGGCTAGGGGTGGAGCGCCTCACAAGCGTCTTCGGGCGTAGTGGCGGATCGCTCTTACCGCTAACCATATTGCACAGCAAATTCCTAGTCCGCCTAAAACCCACCACATCACGGCTAGGCCGCGCATCACTTCAGGCCCGTCTCCTAGATTCAGGATATGGGGATCGACGAATCTGCTGATGACGTAAAACCAGATTGCCACAAGACCCCACGTCAGCCAGCTTGGCAAAGCCGACTTCGATAACAGTTTGGACCCTGTAGCTCCGGGTTTTTCTGTGGCACCAGAGTCGGTATTGTCGTGGGGGTGTGGTGGGGGGTTGTGTTCGTCCATAGCCCCCCACCATACACCTCGGTTCGGGCCAGGGCCTCCACGTCGCTCCTAGAGCCCGCTGGGGCCGGTTAGGGCCTCCCTAGTCGATTGAGTCCAGGGGGGGTGCCTGAGGTTGGGGTCAAACCCCGTAACTCGCCGCTGAGAGGCCGAGAATGGGGGGATTTGGGGTCGATCTGGGGCGGCGAGCCCTCAGCGGCCCGTTGGCCGGCGAGGCCCTGGGCGAGTGTGCGGGCCGGTGGCGGGGGGTCAGCGCACCGGGCATGCGGTCAAGTCAGCTCGGCCTGTTGTGGTCTCTGGCGTGGGGGGCTACCGAGTCGATGCGGCGGCGGACTTGGACCTTCTGCATTTCGGCATCAGCGGCGATAGCGCCTATTCGGCCATGAGCCAGCAAATCTCCTCCTCCCACTTCGCGAGTAGGGAGCGCATCCCGGCTATGCGGTTCATTCTGTCGTGGAGCGCATCCAGTGGGTGTTCGTCATCCCACAAGCACGGACTCATACTCGGGCAGCATATAGTGGCCATTCTACGGGGTACGGCGGTATCCCTGTTCGATGGGGTCAGGCCGCTTTGCAGCGGCGGTGGCGATCGCGCCAGCGGCGGGCTATCACGTCGTCTGGCAAGCGGTGGGGCCGCTCGAACTCGATCACCTCGTGGGGGTACCACATGGCCGCGGCCCGCAAGCCCGGCGACTTGGCCCGCCCCCGGTCGCCGGGCGGGTAGAAGCGCGGGCCGCTCACCGCGGCCTTTCGGGCTGGGGCTTGCGGCGGTGCTCGGCGACGGCCTCGACGCGGGTGCCGTCGTCCAGCTCGAGCAAAGGCACAGCATTTCTTCGGGCGGCAAGCCGTTTCCATGATTTGGGACTTCGCGGAGGCGAATCCGTTTTTCACTTCCACTGGAAGTTTGGAGACTGCCTTTTCCATTGTTGCCGATGTGCTCCAATCCCTGCCTTCTCTTGTTCACATCGCTGGAAGGGCAAGCGAACTAGATGCCACTGCGGCTGCTCGGAAGGTGGTCATGGTGTCGACGGATCCGCCGTATTACGACAATATCGGCTATGCGGATTTGTCGGATTTCTTCTATGTGTGGCTGCGACGCACGGTGGGTGGGGTGTTCCCGGATGTGTGCTCGACGCTTCTGGCGCCCAAGGCGCAGGAGTTGATCGCGGCGTCGTACCGTCACGGCGGCGACAGGGATGCGGCCGAGGAGTTCTTCGAGGGCGACCTCCAGAAGGCCCACATCGCGCCGGTGGATGTGGCGCAGGCCGCCATCGGGCCGGGCATGGCGGTTTTCTCCCGGTACAGCCGGGTGATCGAGGCCGACGGCGCACAGGTGGGGGTGCGGGCCGCGCTGTCTGCCGTCAACCGGGTGCTCGACGAGACCCTGGAGGAAACTGGGGCCGAGTTGGACTCCGACACCCGCTGGGCGCTCACCTGGCACGCCCAGCATGGCTTCGAGTCCGGCGACTACGGCTCAGCCGAGCAGCTCTCCAAATCCCGCAACACCTCAGTGGAGGGCCTCGTGTCGGCCGGCATTGTCGAGTCCCGGGCCGGCCGAGTCCGCCTCATACCCCGCCATGAGTTCGACGAGGACTGGTCTCCCGCCCAAGACGAGCGCCTCACCGTCTGGGAGATCACCAACCACCTCGCCCGCAAACTCGAAACCCGAGGCGAACAAGCCGCCGCCCGACTCCTCGCCCAGGTCGGCGGACTCGCCGACGCGGCCCGACTCCTCGCCTACCGTCTCCACCACATTTGCGACCGCAACGGATGGGCCGCCGACGCCCTCGCCTACAACAGCCTCGCCGCCGCCTGGCCCGACCTCACCCAACAAGCCCACCAACCCCCCACCGAAGACCAGGCCAACCTCGCCCTAATTGCCTGATTCGGCGTGCAGCCCGTCTAGCGCCTCGAAATTGCCCGATGGCTGCGCGGCCCGCAGGGCTGGCTGAGGCGGTTAGCGGTTCAGCCACTCCTCCCGTGTGTAACCTGCTTGCTTGAGCAATCGAAGCAGGAACGGGCCGGCAATCTCACTGTCGTTGGGGATGACTTGTCTGTGGGTGCCCTTGATCATGTACTCGTGATTGCCTCCTGACCGTGGTCCTATCCATCCGCGTTCGGTCAAGAACCTGATGAGTTCGCGGCGGGTGGTTGGAGGGACCCGCCTGCTCATGTAGGCGCAGCGACAAGCCCGTTGTGAAACGTGGGTATCGGCTGCCCGATCTGCTGGCCGAGTTCGACCCATCCGTAGAGCACCTGTCGAAGTTTGCCGCGGGCCTCGTCGGGAGTGGAGCCAAAGGCGGATGCACCCTGGCACTCAGGGTTCTCGGCCCACCATCCCACGAGGACTCCATCATCATCTCGTACCTCTTCGGTGGACGCCCCCGCAAGGGCAGCATCCAACCAGCACTCAAGCGGAAGCTGGGCCGTGGGCTGTGACATGCCTGCACTGTAACACCGACAATCGGCTTTCACCCCGACACGCACCGTCGCCGATCTCCCACAAGGCGGCTTGAGAATTCCCCCTTTTCGTGGAGACATGCTCTGCAAGGAGAGGAGCAATGTGAGGTTCCCCCTGTTGTCCGGTCATTTGGTTTGTGCGGCTTGTTCTAGTGGTTGTCGGTGGTGGTCCTCCCATTCTGTGGGGGTCAGGTAGTCGAGGGCAGAGTGGATTCCCCGGCTGTTGTAGCGGCCGGTCCAGGAGAAGATCTCCTGGCGAGCGTGGTCTCGGGTCGCGAACCGGGTCTGTGCGGAGGACTCTCGCTTCAGCGATGAGAAGAACGGCTCGACGACGCTGTTGTCCCAGAGGTTGCCGGCCCGCCCCGCGGATTGGCGCATCCGGTTGCGGGCCAGCGCCGAGGCGGAGTCCCTGGAGAGGTATCGCGGGCCGCGGTCGGAGTGGAATATCGCCTCGGTGGTGCGGAGACCTCTGGACGCGGCGGCTGTGTGCAGGACGTCGGCGACAGCCCGGTGCCCTTGTCGCCCTTCGGGTTGTCCACATCGCGGGTCTTCGGCGTGTACGTGTAGTAGTCGGGGTTGCCGTCGCCGTCGTTGTCCGGGCCGGGCGTGTTGCCGTACACGCATGTGCTGGCCTGCCCGTCCGAGTCGGTGGCAGGCCAGTTCCCGTCGGCCGACGAGCGCGACTCCTCCACCGGCTCGGGAGTGCTGCCATCGGGGATTCCAGTGGCGTCTTTGCGGTCGTCGAGCTTTTCCTCCTCGCCGGGCCTGTTGCCGGGGTTGGTGGTCGTCGGGTCCGGGTTCTTGTTGTCCTTGTTGCTCGGCATCAACCTCAGGGACCAGGGCCGGCTGCCGCTGTCGGGTGCGAGCAGCGGATCGGGGCGGGGTTTGGCGTCGGCGTCTTCCTCCGTGTCCAGCTTTGACGGCAGCAGGTCGCCGCGCAGGATCAGCCCCGAGGTGAGCATCGCCATGGCGGCGAGCCGGGCGACGCGGCTTCTGGTCAGCATATGACGAGGGTGTCGCCGGGGATGTCGGGGAACAGCAGATCGGGTCGGGCTATCGGGTGGCCGTTATCGGGGTGCTCGGCTATCTCAGCGATCGTGCGGCCAACCTGGGTGAGCGCATCCCGCTCGCCGCACCGCCCGTAGTCGGCCCAGTTGGCCTCCCACCGGCTGCGCCAGTCGTAGTCCTGGGCGCACTGGGCTCCGATGCTGAGCTTCAGCATGGGCACCATCGCCCGGCCCATCTCGTTGCACCGCGAGTCCCAGGCCAGCTCAGGGCGCCCCATGTCCAACACGCTGGAGCACGTCTCGGCCCAGCCGGTCCACACGCTGTAGGGGGTGATCTCCCAGCCGCCCAACCCGCCGTGCAAAAAGACCCGCTCGACGGCCTCCCACACGCACTGCGGGTCGCCGCCGAGATAGTCGACCCCGTACTCGGCGTGCATCCACACCGCCCAGCACCGCGACACCGGCATGTATGTGCTCAACGCCGGGTTCGATCCGGTCACCGGCAGCCACATCGCGGGAATGCTGGCCGACAGGGAGCGGGAGATGTGGCGCGCCGAAGACCCCAAAGCAAGGCGCACCCACTCCCAGCGCGCCGCGGATGCGCTGGCCGAGCTCATCTTGCATCCCGACAAGGGCAAAGCCGCCGGCGTCGCGCTGGTGCTGGTGGCCGACTACGACACCACCCGCAGGGAATTGGCCAATGCCCGCATCTCAGACGGCACACCGCTTCCAGCGAGTGAACTGGTCAAGCTGGCGAGACTGCGGGTGCCCACCCGATCAATAGTGCCAGCGTAAATCAGCCCACCAGGATGTTGTCGGGCCGGGGAGTGCCCTGGGCTTCGAGCATGAAGTAATAGCCCATCAGCACGGTCTGGCCGTCGGTGATGCTCTCGATGTTGCCGTCGGCATCCATGTTGAGATTGGCACCCCAGATGGCGAAGAACACCTCAGTGGTCTCGGTGTTGTCGTCGGGGGTGTAGAGGGTGTGAACGGAGCCGGCCGGCTCATAGAGGAACGAGCCGGCCCGGTTCAGAAAGTCGCTCTCTTTGTAGCCCCAGGCTCCAGCACTGGTGTAGGCAAACACTTGACCGGTGTGCTTGTGGGTCTGCACCGAGAAGCCCGGTGGGAACTGGTTCTTGATAACCCAAAGCCCCTCGCTCTCCTTGATTTGGAGCACCTTGAGGCCGATGCCGTCTTCGCCGTAGGCCCAGGGGAGGTCGTCTTCCCCGATGTGCTGGGCGGTGGGGGCAACCATCATGTCAAGCATGGGGGAATCTTACGCCCCTGTCTGACCAACAGCCCGAGCGGCTAGTCGATCTCGGTGCGGTTGAGGCGCCAGGAGGTGTAGAGGAGTCCGGCCACGCCGACAGCCAGCGGCACGATATACGACGCCAGCGTGGAGCGGTCGGCCAGCCGCATGCTCACGTCGGTGGCGTCGGACAGGATGCTCATGGGATAGCTGCGAATGGAGAGGCGGGCAAACCAGTCGCCCAGCCGCGACATCAGCAACTCCCAGATGGCGATGTAGCCCAGCCCGATAAGCAGGGATCGTTTGAACCGCAGACCTAAGGCCAAGAAGATCCCCGAGTAGGCGAACACTGCCAGCGCGGTGGCCACCGCAGTTGCCGCCACCAAGTCGTCGACCCCGGTGACAACCGCAGCCACGGTCATGACCACCACCAAGATCGGCGCCACCACGGTCAACACTGCGGCCATGGCTGCGGTGGCGATCGAATGGCGGCTGACGGGGCGTAGCCACAGATACACCAGGGTGCGGTCTTCCACCAGATTGCCGAGCGCGGCTGAGCCCAGCGACAAGGCGATGAAGGCGGCGAAGATATTGATGCCGAAGTTGGCGATGGTCTGGGTGGCGACTTCTACCGTGTCGTCGGCTGCTCTGGCGATAAAGGCCAGCAGAATGGCCACGCCGCTCAGCCCGGCCAAAACCAGCAACCGGGCCGGGCTCAGCTGAGTGCGGAGGATAACCCGATACACCGCGAGGTTCACTGTTTCTCCCGATGCGTTGTCACTGGGTCTCCCGATGCGTGTTCACTGGGTCACCAAGTAGCGGAAGACGCTTTCCAAGTCGTCGTCGAGCGGGCGCAATTCCAGCAGCGAGACGTTCCGGTCACGGGCGACAGGAGCTACCGCCCGGCGAAACGCGGCAGGGTCTGTGGTGTCCACCACCACAAGGTCGGTGTTCTCCAAGCGGCATCCCGAGATGACGCCCCGGTCCAGCAGGGCAATGGCCAGCTCTCGGGGCTGATCGGTGCGGATGCTGATCCGCAATGGCCGATCGTCCATTAGGTTGCGGATTTCGCGGAAGTCCCCCTCGGCGGCCAGCCGCCCCTGAGCCATCACCAGCACCCGGGAGCCGAATCGCTCCACCTCGTCGAGCACATGGCTGGACACGATCACGCACTTGCCCTCCGACCCCAGCCGGTGGAAGAGCTCGATCATCTCCCGCCGCTGTCGGGGATCGAGCCCGGTGAGGGGCTCGTCGAGGGCAATCACCAGGGGATCGTGGACAATGGCCTGGGCCAGCTTGATGCGCTGGCGCATCCCCTTTGAATAGGTGGAGAGCCGGCGGGTGTCGTCAGGATCGAGTTCAACGGTCTGAATGGCCTGGCGGGCGGCATCGCCAGGGCATTGGAGGTGATGCAGCTGGGCGGCCAGCTCTACGAACTCCCGGCCGCTCAGGTGATCGAGCAGCGACTCCTGCTGGGGGGCCATGCCGATGCGGCCCAGCACGGATACATCGGATCGGGGATCCTTGCCCAGCACGGTCACCGACCCATTTGAGGGCCTGGCCAAGCCGCACATCATCCGCAGCATGGTGGACTTCCCCGCTCCGTTGGGCCCCAGCAGGGCAGTTACCCCGGCGCCGATGCTGAAACTCACATCCGACACCGCCACCAGGTCGCCGAACCACTTAGACGCACCAGCCGCCTGCACCATGGGCGGCGGTCCCGCTTGGGTGCTCATCCGGTGACCTCGATTCGCTGGTAGCGCCAGCGGGCAAACCACCCGAACACGACGATGAGCCCGAGGAAAGTGAGAAGAATCGGCAGAGTCTCCACATTTCTGATGGGGGGTCCGTCGGGATTGACCTCTCCGTAGATGCGGTAGACGGTCTCGATGGGTAGGGCGATCATGTTCAGCAATGCGAACGAGTCGCCCACCTCGGCGCCTTCGGCCAGTCCATCGCCTACTGCGGCGGATACCAGCAGGCTGACGAAGATGGCCACGCTGGCCAGTGTGCGGCGAGGGGAGAGACTGGAAATGGCCAGCGCCAGCGAGCCCCAGAAGGCAGCCATGGCCAGGCCTGAGGCCAGCACCCGGCCGAATTCGATCAACCAGTCGATAGCGCCGTCGGGGCCAATGCCTTCCAGAGTGAAGGCGATCAGCATCAGCAGCGTCGGCCCGATCGTCATGACGCCCAGCACGGCGATCACGGCAACGAACTTGGAGGCCAGGTAGGTGTCCCGGTTCAAGGGAGAGGCCAGATATAGCCCCAGCATGCCGCTGCCGCGGTCGGTGCAGAGAGCCTCGGGGGTCACAAAGGAGGTGAACAAGAACAACACGAAGGAGATGGGCACGTAGTACCCGGCCGGATCCCCTAGTTCGAAGTCGTTGCTAGCGGGAAGCAGGGCTGCAAGGCCGATGAACACGATGGCCGGCACGAAGGCAACCAGCAGGGCTATGGCTGGCATGACCTTCTGCCAGTTGGATCGCTTCAGGCCCAGCACCCGCTGCACGGTGTGATAGCTCAAGACCACCATGGCGCGCCCTGGCCCGTGGCGGGGACCGTCGTAGGCCAAGTAGCCCCGATCGTGGATGCGGGCCTCGGTCATCGGGAGGCCTCGATAAACACGTCTTCCAGGGTGGTCCGGCGAGGCTCCAGACGGCGCAGGCCCAAGCCCAGATCGGCCACAAGGTCCCGAACCAGATCGCCGATCTCGTCGACACCAGTCACGGTGAGGATATGCCCGTCGATGGTTGCCTGCGCGCCTCGGGCCGCCAGTGCACTGGCCAGAGGCTGGGGATCGGAGTCCAACTCCACCTTCACCCCTGATGCGGCCGACCCGAGGCCGTCGAGGGCGCTGCTGTGGCCCACTACGCCGTTGGCCAGGATGACAACCGAGTCGCACACCCGTTCCACTTCCTCCAGCAGGTGCGACGACAGCAGGATGTCGATGCCGAATTCGCTGCCCACTCGGCGGATGAGGGCCAGCATGTCGTCGCGCTGCACTGGATCGAGGCCGTCGGTGGGCTCGTCGAGCAGTAACAGGTCGGGGTCGTGGGCGATGGCCTGAGCCATCTTCACCCGCTGGCGCTGCCCGGTAGACATGGTGCCGATGGGGCGGAACCGCTCTTCCCCTAGGCCCACCTGCCAGAGGGCGTCGCTGGCCCTCTCGGTGGCCGCCCGTCGGGGCAGCCCGTGGAGTTGGGCGATGTGGCGCACCAAGTCGGCAGCCTGCACGTCGTCAGGCAGATCGTGGTGCTCGGGGGCATAGCCCAGTCGGGCTCGCAGTTCAGGCCCGCTCTGGTCGGGGTCGACCCCCAGTACGTTGAGCGTGCCGCCCTGGCGGGGGCGCAGTCCCAAGACCAGCCCCATGAACGTGCTCTTGCCCGAGCCGTTGGGTCCCAGCAGTCCGGTGATGCCCCGTCCGACATCGCAATCCAGGCCCTGGAGCACGTGGTTCGACCCGTAGCTCTTTTGCACTCCTCGGGCGGAGATAACGATGTCGGACACTGGGCGAAACCCTATCCCTGCTCTGACCCCATCAGGTCGTCGGGGGTGGGGAAGTGGCAGGCCACCGGGTGTCCGATGCCCAGATCTAGCAACTCCGGGTCGTACTCGGCACATATCGACTGCGCCTTCCAGCATCGCGTCCGAAAGCGGCATCCCGAAGGGGGAGAGGCGGGGTTGGGCGCATCCCCTTCAAGCACGATGCGTCGCCGCCTCTTCTCGAGCTTGGGGTCGGGAATGGGTACAGCGGACAGCAAGGCCTGGGTGTAGGGATGGGCCGGGGTTTCGTACACTTCCGGTCCGGTACCCGTCTCCACGATCCGTCCCAGATACATCACTGCCACCTGGTCGGAGATGTGGCGGACCACCGACAGATCGTGGGCCACGAACAGGTAGGTGAGCCCCAGTTGGCGCTGGAGATCTTCCAGCAGGTTGAGCACGCCGGCCTGAATGCTCACGTCGAGGGCTGACACCGGCTCGTCCAGGATGATCAGCTCGGGTTCGAGGGCGAGGGCTCGGGCGATTCCGATGCGCTGGCGCTGGCCGCCGGAGAACTCGTGAGGGTAGCGGTTGCCGTGCTCGGGGTTCAGGCCGACCAGCTCCAGTAGTTCGCCCACCCGGGCCTGGACGTCCTCGTCGGCGCGGTGGATTCGCAGGGGCTCGGAGATGATGGACGAGACCGTCATGCGGGGGTCGAGGGAGGCCATCGGGTCTTGGAAGACGATCTGCATGTTCTGGCGCAGGGCCTGAAGCTGGCGGCGGCTCAGGTCGGCCAGCTCTTGGCCTTTGACTCGCACTGAGCCCGAGGTGGGCTGGATGAGGCGGAGGATGCAGCGTGCGATAGTGGATTTGCCGGACCCTGATTCCCCTACCAGGCCTAGGGTCTCGCCTTGATCGATGTGCAGGGACACGCCGCTTACGGCTTGGACTGTGCCCACGGTGCGGCGGACTACGCCTTTTGACTTGATGGGGAAGGTTTTGACTAGGTCGGTGACTTCGACCAGCGGCGTTGCTCCATCCGGCAGGTCGGCGGGGCTAGACATCTTCGGCCTCGCCGTATTGGTCTTCGGCGTGGTGGCAGGCGGTGAGCTGGGTGCCTATAGGGCGTAGCTCGGGGGTCTCTTGAGAGCAGATATCGGTGGCTCGGGGGCAGCGGGGGGCGAAGGCGCATCCGGGGGGTGGGGCCAGCATGGATGGCGGGGTTCCGTCGATGGGCATCAGGCGGGTGCCCTTGGGGGCGTCGAGGCGGGGTATGGCGTCGAGAAGGCCGGCGGTGTAGGGGTGGGCGGGGCGTTCGAACACGTTGTCGGCCATTCCGGTCTCGGCTATCCGACCGGCGTACATCACCAGCAGCCGGTGGGCGGTGCGGGCTACCACGCCGAGGTCGTGCGTGATCACCACCAGGGCTGAGCCAGCGGCCTCCCGGGCCCGCTCCAGAACATCCAGCACCTGGGCCTGAATGGTGACGTCGAGGGCGGTGGTTGGCTCGTCGGCGATGAGAAGATCGGGGTCGTTGGCGATGGCCATGGCGATCATGGCCCGCTGGCGCATCCCGCCCGACAGCTCGTGGGGGTAGGAGTCCACCCGCTGGGGGGCATTGGGGATGCCCACCAAGTCGAGCAGCTCGACTGCCTTAGACCGGGCGATGGCCGTCTTCGTCCGCTGGTGGACGCGGACCCCTTCGGCAATCTGGGCTCCGACGGTCATCACCGGGTTCAGCGAGGTCATCGGATCTTGGAACACCATGGAGATGGCCGATCCCCGCAGTTTTTCGAGTTCCTTGTCGGCCATGGCCGTCACGTCTTGGCCCCGATAGGAAATAGTGCCGCTTACTCGAGCGGTGCTCGGCAGCAGGCCCAGGGCGGCCATCACGCTGACCGATTTTCCCGAGCCGGATTCGCCGGCGATGGCCAGCACCTCGCCCTCGTAGATGTCCCAGCTCACCCCCCGCACCGCCTGCACGTCGCCGTCGGGGGTGGGGAACACCACCTCCAAGTCCTGCACCGACAGCACCGGGACCTCGGCTCGGGGGCTGGCCGGGCTGGTCATCGCCGCTGCTCCCGGCGGGGATCTAGGGCGTCGCGCAGGCCGTCGCCCACGAAGTTCACACACAGCACCAGCAGCACCAGCACCGCCCCCGGCAGATAGAACAGCCACCACCTGGTGCGGGCGGCGTCTCGGCCTTCGTCCACCAGCGATCCCAGCGACACCTCGGGGGGCTGGATGCCGAAGCCCAGAAAGGCCAGCGCGGTCTCCAGCAGGATGGCGGTGGCCACCGTGAGGGTGGCGTACACGATGATCGAGCTCATGGCGTTGGGGATGAGGTGGCGGAAGATGATGCGGGTGTTCGAGGCGCCCAGGGCCTCGGCCGCCTCGATGTACTCCTTTTCCCGGATGGAGAACACCTCGCCCCGCACCACCCGAGCCAGCGGCGCCCACAGGAACAGGCCGATCACCACCGCCACGAACATGAGCGAGCTGCCGCCGCTGGCCCGAGTGCGGGTGCCCAGAACCATCAGCACCGGCAGCAGGGGAAGAATCAGCAAGAAGTCCACCAAGAGCCCCAAGGCTCCGTCTACTCGTCCTCGGAACCAGCCCTGCACCGCGCCTAGAACCGACCCCAGCACGGTGGCGATGCCGGCCACCACCAGGCTGACGTGAACCGACACCCGCAGTCCCCGCATCGACTGGGCGAACATGTCGTGGCCAATGGTGTCGGTGCCAAACCAGTGGTCGCCCGACGGCCCCTGCGACAGATCGGGGGACAAGTCCTTGTAGCCCCAGCCGGTGAGCGGCTCGGCCAGGTAGCTGAACAAGTAGGCCACCACCAGCACGACGCCTGCGGCCACCGCCAGCCGGTGCGCGAGGAAGCGGCGAAGCACCAGCCGCCACTGCGATCGGACCTCTGTCTCGGTCGGGGCGTCGGCGAACACGTTGGCCGGGATGTCAGCCATCTCGCACCCTCGGGTCCAGTTCGGTAAGGGCACGCCGTCGGTGCGGATTGGCCTCAGCCATCTCGCACCCTCGGATCTAGAGAGCCGTAAGCCAGATCGGTCAGCAGATTGACGATGATCACCGAGATGCCCACCGCCAACAGCCATCCCTGGGTCACGGCCACATCTCCGTTGAGCAGGGACTCTAGGAACAGCCGGCCCATGCCTTTCCAGTTGAACACCACCTCGGTGACCACCGTGCCGCCGATCAGCGTTCCGAACGTGAGCCCGGTGTAGCTCACCACCGGAAGCAGGGCGTTGCGCAGGGCGTGGTGGGTGATGACCCGGCGCCGGGGCACCCCTTTGGCTCGGGCAGTTCGGATGTAGTCGCTCTCCAGCACATCGAGCATGGCCGAGCGCTGAAACCGGCTGGTGGCGGCCAGCTGGATCGCGATCAGGGTGAGGGCGGGAAGGATGATGTGGCCGGCCCGGTCGGCCCACGTCCCCCAGAAGTCGGCATCAAGCCGGGGCGACTGCTCGCCGATGGTGAAGAAGATCCGGCGACCCCACCAGTCGTTGAACCGGATGCCCAAGTCTTTGAGCAACGCTCCCAGCCAGAACACCGGCATGGCGAAGAACAGAAAGGCGAAGAAGGTGGAGATGTTGTCGAACTTCCCGTACTGGCGCATCGCGCTCACCACCCCTACCGCCACGCCGAGGATCACCGAGATGACGGTGGCGGCGATCACCAGCCGCAGGGTGACCGGTATGGCCTCGCCCAGCAAGGTGGTGACCGCCCGCCCGTTGTCGGTGGACGTGCCCATGTCCCCGGTGAACATGTCGCCCAGCCAGCTTCCGTAGCGCTCGATAAGGGGCCTGTCGAGGCCCAGGCTGGCTTCCAGCCGTTGGACTTGCTCGGCGCCGCCGGGTTGCGACAGCAGAAAAACCCGCTGTTCGGCGATGGGGTCGACAGTGGCCACCAGCAAGAAGGCCACCAGGGTGGCGAAGAACAGGACGACGACGGATATGAGCAGCTTGCGTGTCGCGTACCCGAGCACTGCGTTGAACGCTAGCGCTATTCCCGCTCGGGCTAATCGACGCTTGCCGTTTGGCCCATGTGGCCTGGAACTAGCATTTTGCTTGTAGCCTTCGCAGGCGTGTCTGGACAGGAGATGACTGCCATCGACACTTCCTTGAGCAAAGCCGACCGCCAGCTCATCCTGTCTGCGTTGCGATCTCCCAGGGGCCACTACCCCTGCGAGCGCGCCAGCCAGCTCTCCGGGATTCCAGCCCGCACGCTGCGTGACTGGCGCCATTCCGGCGTCCTCGTCCCCGATTGGAGCAACAGCAGCCTCTACGGCTGGTCGTATCGCGACATTGTCTATGCCCGCCTGATGGCCTGGCTTCGCGGCAAGGGCATGAACCGCGACGACGCCGCTGGGCGCATCGGCCTGCTTCGAGGCGAACTGGCCGCGGCCGATATCGATCCGACGATTGCCGACGATCCGACAGTTCGAAGCGACGGAATGGTCTTCCTGATCGGCCAGGAGCACATCGACCGCCTCACCGGCAAGCAGGTTTTCGGCGCCTTGATCTCATTTCTGGACGTGTTCGAACTAGTGGAACCGATCGAAGATGTTTCCAAGGGCAACCTCTGGGGTCCGAGCCTCATCCGACCGTCTGAGCACACCTACATTTCCCCCAACGTCGTGGCTGGCGAGCCCTGCATTATCGATTCACGCATCCCCACCAGCACGATTCACGGCCTGCGCAGCGAACGCGGCCTCGACGTACACAACATCATCGCCCTCTACCCCCAACTTGACGAAACCCGCATCACCGACGCAATCGGCCTTGAGTCCCGCCTACCGAGAGCCCTTCCCCGAGCCGCATAGCCAGATGCGCCTCCTGCTAGACGAGAACTTCCCGAACCTCCCTGATTTCATCTCAGCGTTGGGCAATTACCTGGCCGAAATCGTGTCCCTGCACGAATTCGATCTTCATTTGACCTGGGGCACAGGTGCCTAACTGTCACTGGCCGTGCTTATAGTCTGAGGACAGCCGGAATGGCTGAGCCCTTGAAGACGTTCGACGAGTAGGGGGGGTCTCAATGGTCGAGGCAACACCAGAGCAACTAGGTCTTCTCGCCCTGTGCAGCTTGTCGGTGGGTGAAGACCGCTGCGACTGGGGGGTAATTGCCCGCCAGGCATACCGAGAACAGTCTCTTGAAGGATTGCTGAGCGGTGAGGTGGTCGAGTCCGGGGCCCGGGCAGAGCGCACTGGCTGGATTGCCGCAACCGCCACCGAGAGCCAATGGGCTTCGGCCTTTGCGCAGGCCGACCGGGAACTCGAGGCGGCCAGCACAGTAGACGCCCAGCTGACAACGATCTTCGATGACGACTTCCCTGTAAACCTCCGCTTCATCCACAACCTCCCGCCATTCCTGTTCTACCGGGGGCCGCTCGACGCCAACCGAGACGCAAGATCGGTCGCCGTTGTGGGAACCCGCGAACCATCCACCCAGGGAATCAGCCGCGCCGAGCAGATGGCCCGCGAGCTCGCCAAACAGGGCATCACAGTCACCTCTGGTCTCGCCAAGGGCATAGACAGCGCAGCTCATCGGGCAACCCTGGACTGCGGTGGGAGGACCATTGCCGTTTACGGCACCGGCGTCACCACGACGTACCCGACGTCGAATGTCGAGTTGGCCGATGAGATCCTCGCGTCAGGCGGGCTTGTCGTCTCCCAGTTCTTCCCGACGGCCAAACCGGCTCAGTGGACCTTTCGCAAGCGCAACGAGGTCACCTCTGGCATCTCCCAGGGCACGGTGGTCATCGAGGCGTCCAAGACCTCGGGCGCCAAGATGCAGGCTCGGTTGGCCTTTGAGCACGGCAAGCGCGTATTCCTCATCAAGTCCCTGGTTACCAATCAAGAATGGGCCAGATCCATGGTCGAGTCCAACCAGGCGATTGAAGTCCAATCCGTAGACGACATTGTGCGCAAGGTCGCCGACTCGGCCAGGCTGCACACCGCCAGCGAGAAGCTCCTCCTCCAGCCGTCGATGCTGTAGCGCACATCCATGTCCAAGCCTGAGGGTCGTAGGGATTTTCCCGATTGCAAGTTCTGCCGCTACGTCCAACAAGGGCCGTGGTGGGTCTGCGTCGAGTGTGCGTCGGAGACCCTGCGGTCAATCACCGACCCCTGCCCCATCTGTGTCTGCAAGCAGAAGGAAGGCAATTGCTCGAAGACGGATCAGCACAAGCCGACCGGTGGAATCAGGGCTGTTTGGACCTGCAGAATCACATCAGAGCCCTGGGACGGGCCGACAGGCCAGACCTGCCCACTTCGCTGCGTGAGTTCTTCCACAGCTTCGAGCATGCAACCGGCCGCATGTACCAGATACTGCATGGAATACCCGGCATCGCAGAGGATAGGACGCAACTCAGGCAGTTCTTCAGCTGGTTCGACCTGGTCTACCGGCACTCGACATACGCGATCACTGCAAGCTGTTGCCCAGACAAGAACCCTCCTTCAACCCTGAGGACGACAATCAATCTGACTACCGGCGAAGTAACACAAGAAGGCGAACGCGGCGAAGCGATAGTGCCGAAAGAGTACCGCCACGCAACCGACAAGGTCCGCTAGTTGAACGAATTCACACCCTACGTAAGCGAGCAGCTCAAGGCGTACGTCTATCTGTTGATCGATCCGCGGGACGGTGAGATTTTCTATGTAGGCAAGGGAAATGGGAACCGTGTCTTTGACCACGCCCTAGACGCTCTTGCTGACAGGGAGACCTCAAGCGACAAGCTAGAGCGGATCAGGGAGATTCGGGCAGCGGGTTGCGAGGTGCGACACGAGTTGCTCCGATTCGGCCTCACAGGTCGCACAGCACTCGAGATCGAAGCGGCAGCGATCCAGCTTCTCGGCCTAAGTGAGCTCACGAACAAGGTCGAAGGCCATCACGTTTGGACCCGGGGTCGGATGGCCACAGAAGTTGCGGTGTCGCTCCTTGACGCTCAGCCAGCACCTGAGATCGTGGAGCGGGTCATCATATTTCGCATTCCCCATCTCTGGTCTCCGGTGATGTCCGCCGACGAGTTGTATGAGGCGACGCATGGTTGGTGGCCGCTCGGGGATCGCCGCGATGGTGCCGAATTTGCTTTTGCCGTCAGCAGCTGGGTCATCCGCGAGGTGTACCGGATAGATGCAGATAGCTGGCGACAGCGTCAGCCAGGCGACCGAGACTGGGAACTAGACATTGGGAAGTCGCGCAAACGGTGGGGGTTCAGCGGCGAGGTCGCGGAGGAACTCGCGCACTATACAAACAAGAATGTGAAGCACCTCTACAAGGACCGCGACCGTTCGACATTCAAATACGTGAACTGCTAGAGCCAAGCCCTCCAGAAAAACCAGGGCGGTTCAAACCCTCGCCGAATGCATGGGTATCACGCTGCCTTCGTGATCTTGAAGCCGTTCAATCCAGGAGTGTGTGATCGAGCATTGGGCGAGTAGCTCGGATAGCCAATCTGTTCAAGTGGTATGGATGGTTCTGGTTCAGGTCTAGGCGATAGAGCAGCAGCGCAGAGGCGAACGCCTGAAGCCCCCACGACTTGGGACGGGCCGCTGATTTGGTCGTGTATGGTCTAGGTGCCGCTGCCGTGTTCAGAATCTGAGGGAGATATGCAGGCAGTCATCGCAGGATTGATAGCGGGAGTGGCGGTTGGGAAGGCGGAAGGCTGGCAGCGGGAGCGATGAGTCGAAAGGCTCTGCCCACTTAGTGATTCCGCCGAAGTCTCCCATGGCCAAAGTCTGTCAGCTTGGCCATCTTGAACCTCCCAGGGACACCCACAGCCCTCAACCGCGCAAACAAACCCGCGACGCACCACTAGTTGGCCAGCGCCCACTCTTCCAGGTTCCAGGTGAAGCTCTCCAAGGTGGGGTTGTCTTGGATGTTTTGGAGGTTCTCGTTCCAGGCCAAGAAGAAGGGGAGCTGGTACACGGGCGTGTTGGGGAGGGTTTCCCACATGAGGGCGTCGGCCTGATTGAGCAACTCGGCTTGGCGGTTGGCGTCGAGGGTGAAGGTGGCCTCCACCAGCAGTTCGTTGACCTGATCGTCCACGTAGGCGCCGGGGTTGCTGTCGCTGCCGGTGCCGAACACTTGAAGAGCCGATGTGGCCGGCAGCGGTCCGCCCACCCAGGCGAAGATCACCAGATCGAAGTCGCCGGGGGGGCCGGGAGGGTCGTTGGTTGAGCCGAACACCGGACCGAAGATCTCGCCTCCGGGCAGGTTGTCGATGGTGATTCTGATTCCGGCTTCAGCCAGCTGGTTCTGCACCAGTTCTTGGAACTGCTCCCGGCGGTCATTGCCTCCGGTGGTGCGGATGCGCAGACTCAGCTGCCGTCCGTCTTTGGCGTATACGTCGCCGTCGAGCTCCCAGCCGGCAGCTTCCAGCACGGCGCGGGCCGCGGCCACGTCCCGCTGTTGGAACTCAGCGGGAGTGTTGTCTTGATACTGGGCTTGGCCGTTCATGTAGATCCGGTTGCCCAGTGGCTGAGCCGACTCCGAGAACGGCCGCATGAGCGCGGTCACGATCAGCTCTCGATCGAGCGCTAATGCGATGGCCTGGCGCGCCTCCAAAGGAACGGTGGCAGTGTTGAACGTGATGTGCTCCCAGGTGGGGCCGAAGGTGATGGAGGATTCCACTCCGCTTATACCGTTGATCTGTTGCACTAAGTCCACTTGGGGTTGCGGATAGATCACGTCTACTTCGCCGTTCTCCAGCGCGAGGGGCAGGTTGCCCACGTCGCTGATGAACCGGAAGGTGACCTCGTCGATATGGGGACCTTCGCCGAACCAGGTGGGGTTGGCCACCAGTGTCAGATCGCTGCCCGGGTTGTACTCGTCCACCACATAGGGACCGGCGCCCACACCTGGATCGGTGCGGAAGCCTTCGCTCCAGTCCCGGCCCAGGTGGGCGGGCGGGAACGGTCCGGAGAACAGCAAGATGTATTCCACGAAGGGCTGGCCCTCGGGCCAACTCAGACGGACGGCCTTGTCGTCCACCACCTCCAAGGTTGCGCTGTCGAAGCCCTGAGTGGCAGCGCAGTCATCTTGGGGGTCGTTGCAGTTCTCGAAATAAAACACCATGTCGTCGGAGCTCACCGGGGTTCCGTCGCTCCACATGGCGTCGGCTCGCAGCCGGTACTCCACCACCAGGGGGTCCTCTTGGATGATGGTGGGCAGGGTTTCGCAGAAGTACGGCTCAAAGGAGAAATCGGGGCGGGTCCGCGTGCAGGTGGGGTAGATAGCCCGGGTGATTTGGCGACCGGCCAGGAGGTTGTCGCCGGCCGTCAAGTTGTTGAAGTTGGTGATCTCCTGCTCCAGACCGACGACCACGCTGGTGGGCTGCTCTTCTTCCGGGCTGGGGTCTTCGGCTTGTGTCGGGGCCGCCGCAGGCTCTTCATCTGTGGCCGGGGCCGCAGTGGGCCCTGAGGCGTCCGGTGGAGGCGAGTCGTCGTCGTTGCCACAGGCAGCGGCTAGCAGGACTAGTGCCAGCAGGGCCGCGACCACTCGCGAATATCGATCGATTTTCATGTGCTTTGTCATAGCAAGGTCAATTATGGCTGGCCTGATAGCCACGGGGGCAAAGAACCCTGTTCGCGGAATGTCGCTAGGGTCGATAGCATGGGAGCGAAGGGAACATATCCGGGTGTCCGGCGGTTGTAACCTCAACCGGTAGCGAAGGAGAGAGCAGTGACATTGGAAACCGTCCGCAACCCAGCGGCCCTCATCGAGATCACCGAGTTGGTGGATCGGCTGCTGGACGCCATCGATGGAGAGCTCACCAGCCGCTCCCGGGTGGTAGACGGACTGTTGGACCTGCGTCTTGCCGCTGCTGATCTTCCCGAAGTGGTCGCCCAAGTCGACGACTGCCTGGCCACGCTCCCCGGCAACACCACGGTGACCAACCTGTGGTGGATGGAGACGTTGGCCGACCTCCGCAGCGCTGCTTCTAACTGATCCCCCGATTGGCGGCGGGTCCTGTCACCTACGGCGGCCTGGCCGTCGGTGCGGCCAGGTCCACCTGCGGGGCCACCCACCGCCCTACCGATGCTCCGATCCGCTAGTTGTTCCTGAGAGGGCTATTGCGGCGTTGATCAGGCCGAGGTGGGAGTAGGCCTGGGGGTGGTTGCCCAGGAGGCGCTCGCTGGCGGGGTCGTATTGCTCGGGAAGCAGGCCGGTGGGGCCGCATAGGTCGAGGTAGCGGTCGAATAGAGCACGGGCGTCGTCTAGCTGGCCGATGAGCGCGTAGGCCTCGATCAGCCACGACGCGCAGATCAAGAACCCGCCCTCGACGCCGGGCAGCCCGTCGTCGTGGCGGTAGCGGTACACCGTCTGGCCGTCTCGAAGCTCGCTCTCCACCGCCTTGAGGGTGGACACGAAGCGAGAGTCGTCGGGGGGCAACAGCCCGCTCAGGCCGATCCACAGCAGGCTGGCATCCATGTCAGTCGAGCCGTAGGCGGTGGTGTAGGAGCGGCGCTGCTCGTTCCACCCGTTCAAGATCACATCGGCGGCGATCCGGTGGCGAAGCGGGCTCCAGTAGGAGGCCAGCTCGGGGTCGATGCGCTCGGCGATTTTGATGGCCCGATCCACCGCCATCCAGCACATGACCTTGGAGTGGACGTGGTGGCGGGGCGGGCGACGCTCCTCCCAGATGCCGTGGTCGGGCTCGTGCCAGCGGGCGGCCACCGCCCCCACCACGGCCTTGACCACCTCCCAGTGGTGGTCGGTGAGGGTCACTTGGGCCTCGCACAGTCGCCAGGCCAAGTCCACCACCGGACCGAATACGTCGAGCTGCACTTGGTGCTCAGCGGCATTGCCGATTCTCACCGGGCGGCTCCCGGCGTAACCGGCCAGCTCGGGCAGCACCGCCTCCGGCAGGGCTTCGTCGCCGACCAGGGGATACACCGGGCGGAGCTGTTCGGGTCCGGGGAGATGCTCCACCCGGTCGAGGATCCAATCCAGCAGATGGCAGGCCTCTTGGCTGCTGCCCAGAGCCAGCAGCGCGGCTGCGCTCATGCTGGCGTCTCGGGGCCAGCAGTAGCGGTAGTCCCAGTTGCGGACGCCGCCCATCACCTCGGGCAGGCTGGTGGTGGCAGCGGCCAGGATCGCTCCCGAGGGTTGGTGGCACAGCGCCTTGATCACCAGCGCTGATCGCTCCACTTCCTCGGCGGCCACCGACGGCAGCGTGAGCTTGTTTGTCCAGTCGCGCCAGTACTGCTCGGTGGCCTCGCGGCGATCGGGCTCAGCAGTCTCCGACCAGCCAAACCGGCCGGGAACGCCCAGACGCAGCATCAGCTCCAGCGGCGCGCCGTCGAGCTGGACATGGGCTACCGCGGTCTGATGGGGGCCGTCGTCCACAATGTCCCAGCTCAATCCAGGCGCGGTCAGCATCATGGTCTCGGCGGCGCCGGTGATCTCTAGGCCGTCGTGGATCATGTGCAGGCCGGTGGGGGCCCGGCCGAAGTCCAAGCGGGGGGCGAACTCGATGTCGATCTTCCCGGTGCCCTCGATGACTCGGACCAAGGTGGTGCGGCCCGCCGACTTGAAGGGCCGCCCACGGGAGCAGTCCAGGTAGTCGGTAACGGTCACATCAGACCACCGGGTCTCGACCACCATGGTGCCGTCTAGGTAGCGGTGGGAGATGGGCGGGCTGTTGTCATGGCGGCTGATGGAGAAATGTCCGGCTCGGGCGCCCCCCAGCAGTCCGGCGAACACCGCCGGTGAGTCGGCCCGGGGGTGGCACATCCAATTCACCGAGGCGTCGGAGGTGACCAACGCCACTGTCCGCTGGTCGCTGAGCAGGCTGTGGCGCTCGATAGCCAGGTCGTGTTCACCCATGAGCCACGCCCGCCGACGCTCGGCCACAAGGGCCAGCATCTGGGCCACTGACTGGGGGTCGTGTAGGCGGCCCCGGGCCAGGGTCGGCCCCGGCCCCACCTTCAGACTGAGGTCGGGTCCGGTAAGCCGGGCGAAGGCGTCCTCGTCGGTCACATCATCTCCGGCGAAGATCACCGCTTCGGCCGAAACGTCGGTTCTCAGCCGGTCGAGGGCGTCGCCCTTGTTGAGGTCCAGCACCGACAGCTCCACCACCATCTTGCCGGTTTTGACGTGAACGCCATCCCGAGAGCCCGGCCCGCTCAGCACGTCTTGTACCGCGATGGCCGCGATCTCGGGCTCGGCCTTGCGATAGTGGAAGGCGACTCCGGCCGGCTTGGGCTCGACGATAAACCCGTGGTCGCGCCGGGCGATGTCGTTCAGCTCCCCCAGTACCCGGTCGCGCAGGTCCCGCTGCTCGGAGGACAGGTCATCGGCGAAGCCGACGTCGAACTCGGTGCCGTGGCTGCCCACCAAGTGGATCTCCTCGGGGAGTCGGCTCAACGCAGCCAGATCCCGCAGCGCCCGTCCCGAGATCACCGCCACATGGGTGTCGGGCATGGCGGCCAACTGGCGCAGCGCGGCCACCGACTCCCGGAGGGGTCGGGCCTCATCGGGGTTGTCGATGATGGGAGCCAGCGTGCCGTCGTAGTCGCAGGCCACCAGCAGCACCGGCACTCGGGCCAGCTCTCGCAGCCGGGCGTCCACTTCTTCGGCCACCATGATGGGGCTGGCCTCGTTCATTCGCAGGCCTCCAGGCGGGCCAGAAAGCGCTCGGCCCAGCGCTGAGCGGTATTGGACCGCACCACCCGTCGCATGGCTCGCATGGCCGGAACGGTGTCGACGCCGGTTCGATGGGCGGCGGTCTCCATGGCGGTTTTCAGGCCCTCGATGTCGTGGGGGTTGATCAGCTCGGCGGTTCGCAGCTCTTGGGCCGCCCCGGTGAACTCCGACAGCACCAGCACTCCGGTGTTGTCCGGGCGGGAGGCCACGTATTCCTTGGCCACTAGGTTCATGCCGTCGCGCAGAGGGGTCACCACCATGATGTCGGCAATCAGGTACATGGCCACCAGTTCCTCGATGGGCTGGCTCTGGTGCAGGTAGTGGACCACCGGGCGGCCCATCACCCCGAAGTTCCCGTTGACGTCGCCCACCATCTGCTCCACCTCTCGGCGGACCTCGGCGTAGCCGGTGACCTGGGAGCGGCTGGGCTCGGCGATCTGCACCAACACGCAGTCGTCCACCGACAGCCGCCCTTCGGCCAACAGCTCCCGGAAGGCCCGCAACCGCACCTCGATTCCCTTGGTGTAGTCCAGGCGGTCCACTCCTAGCAGCACGGTGCGGGGTGAGCCCAAGGTCTCGCGAATCTCAGCGGCTCGGGCCTGCACGGAAGGGTCGGCGGCCAAGCCCGCGATCCGGTCAGTGTCGATGCCGATGGGGAAGGCACCCACTTGGCTGGTCCGCCCGTTGTGCTGGATCACTCTTCCGGTGGTTTTGGCTCCGGTAATCCGGTTCACTGCCCGGCAAAAGTTGTCGGCACCCAAGGGGGTTTGCAGGCCGATCAAATCGGCACCCAGCAAGCCGTCGATGATCTCGGCCCGCCAAGGCAGCCGGATGTACAGCTCGCGGGCCGGGAAGGGGATGTGGAGGTAGAACCCAATCCGTAGGTCGGGTCGGGCCTCCCGAAGCAGGCCGGGAACCAGGAGCAGGTGGTAGTCGTGGATCCAAACCGTGGCGCCGGGGGCGGCGAGGTCGGCCACGGTGGCGGCGTAGCGCTGGTTGACGGTTCGGTAGGCATCCCACCAGGTGCGGTGATACTCGGGAGGCACTAGGGCGTCGTGGAACAGGGGCCACAATGTGGCGTTGGAAAACCCCTCGTAGAACAGCTGGAGCTCTCCCTGGCTGACCCCTACCGGATGGCACTGGAAGCCGTCGACCTCGAATGGATCAGTCCCCGGACCGGGAACGCCGGTCCATCCCGCCCATACCGCGTCGGGATTGCCCGACATGACCGGCCGCAGCGCCGACACCAGCCCGCCGGGGCTGGGTACCCATTGGGCGGTGTCGCCCTCCCACACCCGCCTGACCGGGAGGCGATTGGCCGCGACCACAAAGCTCCACTTCTGGTCACCGGCGGCCATTTGGCCAAAATATCGCGCTGCTGCCCGCTAACTGGTGTTGGTATCTTGTCGGGTTATGCGGCTCCGGCCCGGTGGGCCGAGTCCGGTAGTGACCTACCTAATGCCGGGCCGGGGCCGCTCTTCGCTCTCAGTCGAGAACGAGCAGTTGATCGGGCAGCTCTCGGTCGTCGGCCACTTCGATCACCACTCGGCTGAGGGTGCCGGCAAAGGGGAACTGGCCGCTGGTACGGGGACTGGGGGACGGGGCTTTGGTGAAGCCAACGCTGATTCCCACCGCGTGAATGTGGGTGTTGTGGGTGATGGGCATGTCCACCGAGGCGGCTTCGACGCCGTTCACCAGGAGCCGGCCGATGCCGGCGTGGCTGCCGGTTCGCTCGAAGGCGGCGGTCACCGTGACCGGGCCGGAGGGCAAGGGCTCGGTCTCGGCCACGTAGTGCTCCCAGGCCATGTTGTAGTCCCACACCAGCCGCCCGTCTTGAATGAACAAGGCGAAGCCTGACGCCACGTCGCCGCAGGCCACCAGGGTGCCGTCGTCGCCATCGGCTCGGCTGAACTCCGCGGTGATCTCATAGGACACGTTCTTGAGGTCGGGGCAGCCGTCGCTGGGTATGTACGCCCCGTCGTAGTACACGAATCGGGACCGGCCGGTGATCGGCCGGGGCTTGGGCACGTGGAACCGCTCCAGGATGCGGTCGTCCAAGGGCAGCACTTGGTAGGCCCGAGCCGCCTCCCACCACCGGTCGACGAGCGCGGCCAGCCGGTCGGGCTCGGCTTGGGCCAGATCCCGGGCCTCGGAGAAGTCCTGATCCAGGTGGTACAGCTCCCAGCGGTCGTCGTCGAAGTTCTCCCCGGGAATGTGGCGGGTAACCGCCTTCCAGCCGTCGACCCACATGGCCCGATGGCCGAACATCTCGTAGTACTGCTCGGCTTTGCTGGTGGGGGCGTTGGCGTCGTTGAAGGAGTACATCATGCTGGTGCCCTCCATCGGCATCTGGTGCACCCCGGCCACCTCGGCGGGTGGCTCTAGGCCGATGGCCTCCAGCAGCGTGGGGGTGATGTCGCTCACATGGTGGTACTGAGTGCGCACCGCGCCCCCGTCTGCGATCCCGGCTGGCCAGGAGATTATGAGCGGGTCGCGCACCCCGCCGGCGTGGGTGTTCTGCTTGTACCACTTAAGCGGCGTGTTGCCGGCCATGGCCCAGCCCATGGGGTACACCATCCAGTTGCCAGGCCCGCCGATGTCGTCGATATTGCCCAACTGCTGGTCGATGGGCCGGGGGGCGAGTCCGTTCACATAGCGCATGGCGTTCTCGTGGCCCGACGGGCCGCCCTCTTGGGTGGCCCCGTTGTCGGACAGCAGCACGAAAACGGTGTTGTCGGCCTGGCCGATCTCCTCAAGCGTGGCGATGAGCCGGCCGAGGTGCTCGTCGGTGTGAGTGAGCATTCCGGCATAGGCCTGCTGCATCCGGGCGGCTACCTTCTGCTCGTCGGGGCTCAGGTCGCTCCAGTCAGGCACGCCGGGGTTGAACGGGGGCAGCTCGGTGTCGGCGGGAACGATGCCGTTGCCCTTCTGGCGGTGGTACCGCTTTTCTCGGATGGCCCCCCAGCCCGCGTCGTAGCGGCCGTTGTAGCGGTCGACGTAGGGCTTGGGGACGTGGATCGGGTAGTGGCCGGTGCCGAAGCACAGATACAGAAAGAACGGCCGCTCGGGCCACGCCGAGGTCTGGGCGGTGACCATGGCGATGGCCTGGTCCACCAGGTCCTCGGTGGCGTGGTAGTCGGGCTTGTCGGGCCGATCGATGTGGTGGTTGTCGGCCACCAGGTCGGGGTCCCAGTGGTTGGTGGCGCCGTCCAGAAAGCCGTAGTAGCGGTCGAAGCCCCGCTGGAGCGGCCATTGATCGAAGGGGCCGGCGGGGGTGGTGTCCTCGATGGGGGCCAAGTGCCACTTGCCCACCGCGAACGTGGAGTAGCCCGCGGGGCGGAGGATCTCGGCCAGGGTGGCCGCCCGGTTGCTGATGCGACCGGTGCAGCCGGGATAGCCGGTGTCCCAGTTGCTCACCACTGCCATGCCCACCGAGTGGTGGTTGCGTCCGGTGAGCAGGGACGCCCGAGTGGGGGAGCAGATGGAGGTGGTGTGGAAGTTGTTGTAGCGCAGGCCGGCGGCGGCCAGGGCGTCCATGGTGGGGGTTTCGATTTCGGAGCCGAAGCAGCCCAGGTCGGCGAAGCCGACGTCGTCGAGGACGACCATCACCACATTGGGGCTGTTCGGCGGCGGGGTTACTGGGGTGGGCCACCAGGGGGTGGAGTCGGCGACGGTGTTGCCGACTTTGCCGCCGTAAGACTGTGCATCAGAAGTCATGGTGTGGTTGCTAGCACATAGGCATATCGAGCACAGAAGCAGTCTGGGTGGCCGTTAAGCTTCTGCCGTGCCGGAGCGGGTTTTGAATGAGCGGTTGGTGGAGTTTGGGACGACGATTTTTGCGGAGATGTCGGCTTTGGCTTTGGCTACGGGGGCTATCAATTTGGGGCAGGGGTTTCCGGATACTGATGGGCCGCGGGAGGTGGCGGATGCGGCGGTGGCGGCTATTCGGGCGGGGCGCAACCAGTATCCGCCGGGGCTGGGGATCGCCGATCTTCGTCTGGCGGTGGCGGAGCATCAGAAGCGGTTCTATGACCTGGATTTTGATCCGGACACCGAGGTGCTCATCACCGCGGGGGCTACCGAGGCAATCGCCGCCGTCATGCTGTCGCTGTTGGAACCGGGCGACGAGGTGGTGTTGTTCGAGCCCTACTACGACTCCCATATCGCGGGGATTGCCATGGCCGGGGCCCAGCGGCGGTTGGTGACCTTGCGGCCTCCCCACTATCGGTTCGACCCCGACGAGCTGGCCGCGGCCATCGGGCCCCGCACTCGGATGATCGTGGTGAACTCGCCCCACAACCCCACCGGCAAGGTTTTCGACCGGGAGGAGCTCGAGCTGATCGCCGACCTGTGCCGCCAGCACGACCTGTTGGCGGTGACCGACGAGGTGTACGAGCACTTGGCCTACGACGGCGAGCACATCCCCCTGGTTTCGCTGCCGGGGATGCGGGAGCGCACGATCTCGGTGTCGTCGGGAGGCAAGACGTTCTCATTCACCGGGTGGAAGATCGGCTGGGTGTGCGCGGTGCCGGAGTTGCGCGACGCGGTCACCACGACCAAGCAGTTTTTGACCTTCGTCAACGGGGCGCCGTTCCAGCACGCCATTGCGGTGGGGCTGCGGCTGGGCGACAACTACTTCGACGGGCTGCGGGCTAACCTGATGGCCCGGCGCGACCAGCTTTCCGACGGGCTGGCCGCCGCCGGGTTCGAAGTGTACCGGCCAGCGGGCACCTACTTCGTGACCGCCGACGTGCGGCCGCTGGGCTTCGACGATGGCATGGCCCTGTGCCGCAAGCTGCCGGAGCTGTGCGGGGTGGTGGCCGTGCCCAGCGTGGTGTTCTACGACAACGAGGACGAGGGGCGGCATCTGGTGCGGTTCGCCTTCTGCAAGCGCCCTGAAGTGCTCGACGAAGCGGTGGAGCGGTTGGCAAAGTTGGGGGGTGGCTTATGAAGATCGCCGTCGTTCAGCACGACATCGTGTGGGAGGACCCCGAGGCCAACTTCGAGCTACTGGCCCCCAGGGTGGCCCAGGCTGCGGCCGAAGGGGCCCGGCTGGTGGTGCTGGCCGAGATGTACTCCACCGGATTCTCCATGGCCTCCGACCGGGTGGCCGAGGCCCCTGACGGACCCAGCGCGAGCTTTCTGGCCGACCAGGCCGCGGCCAACGGGGTGTGGGTGTGCGGGTCGGTACCGGTGCGGGACTCTTCGGCAGCCGAGCTGCCCGTGAACCGGTTCGTGCTGGCCGGTCCCGACGGGGTGGCCGCGGTCTACGACAAGATCCACCCGTTCTCCTACGGCGGCGAGCACGAGCACTACGCCGCGGGGGCGGAGCGTCTAACTGTGACCGTCGAGGGGGTCAGGATCACGCCGTTCGTGTGTTACGACCTGCGGTTTTCCGACGAGTTCTGGAGTCTGGCCCACGACACCGACTGCTATGTGGTGGTGGCCAACTGGCCCGCACCCCGCCGGGCCCACTGGTCGGCGCTCCTGGTGGCTCGGGCCATCGAGAACCAGGCCTACGTGGTGGGGGTGAACCGGGTGGGCACCGGCGGCGGCATCGACTACCAGGGCGATTCCGTGGTGATCGACCCTTTCGGGATTGAGGTGGCTGGCGCGCCTGAGGGTGAGGAGGCCGTGTTGTACGCCGAAATCGACCTCGCCCGCATAGAACAGGTTCGGTCGCGCTATCCATTTCTCGAAGATCGCCGATAGTCAAGAGTGCTGCTGCGATGACCGGCGATAATCCGCCGGTGCTGCCCTGATGATCGGCGATAATCCGCCGGTGCGAGACTCCCAGCCATTGCTCACGGCCCGGTTCGCGGTGCTGTGCCTAGGAGGCGTGTTCTATTTCATGTCGCTGGGACTGGTGTATCCGGTGCTGCCGGGCTTCGTGGAGAACGACCTGGGGGGCGGGCCGGTGGCAGTAGGCCTGGCGGTGGGCGGATTCGGGCTCTCGGCCGCGGTGGCCCGACCGCTGGCCGGACCGCTGGGCGACTCCAAGGGACGTCGATTCTTGGGGGTGTGGGGCTGCGTGCTGGCCGGCCTCGGCATTCTTGGCAACCTGTGGGTGTCCTCGGTGGCGGTGGCGGTGCTGTTCCGGCTGCTGACCGGTTTGGGGGAGGCAGCGTTTTTCGTGGGTATTGCGGCAGCCGTCCAAGACATGGCTCCGGAGCATCGCCGCGGCGAGGCCACGTCGTACTTCTCGGTCACGGTCTACTCCGGACTGGCCGCAGGACCGATTATTGGCGAGCAATTGCAATCTGCCCTCAGCACCGACGCGGTGTGGGTGCTGGGAGGCGTGCTGTGCGCGTTGGGCACCGCGTCGGCCGCGGTCTCCATGCAGGGCCGCCCTGAGGGTGCCCAGTCGGGGTGGCCCAACTCGTTCATCCACTGGCCCGCTACCCGACCGGCCCTGTTGTTGGGACTGGGCCTGATGGGCTACTCGGGGTTCTTGGCCTTCATCAAGCTGCATGTGGACGACATCGGCTTTGCCCACTCCGGGGCGGTATTCGCCACCTTCGCCATAATGGTGATCAGCCTGCGTATCCTGCTGGCCCGTCTGCCCGACCGACTAGGGCCCCAGCGCACCAGCACCCTCTCCTACGCGTTCTCGGCCTCCGGCTTGTGGGTTATAGCCCTGTGGACGCAGATCCCCGGAGTGTTTGTAGGCACCGCTCTCTTGGCCATGGGCCAGACATTCTTGTTCCCGGCCCTGTTTGTAATGGCCATCCAATCGGCGCCGATCAACCGGCGCAGCCAGGCCATCGGAACCTTCAGCATCGCCTTCGATTTGGCCATCGGTTTGGGCGGGCTGATCCTGGGCGGTGTGGTGGAGGTGTCGTCGCACTCGATGGCCTTCTTCGCCGGCGGGTGCTTCTCGTTGATTGCGCTGGTGGTCAGCCGAACAGTGGTTAGACCCCAGTTGCAAACTGCCTATTGACATCTGAGGGCTGGCATAGGAGAGTTGCCCCCTTCCCCCTGAGCTTCCCCCTTCTCGCGCCACGCGCGCCCCCGAAGGCCCGAAAGGAAGTTCAATGCGACGCACTACTCTGCTGGTGTCGGCCGCCATCTGCGTGCTTGCGGTTTCCAGTGCGGGTTCGGCCGCTGGATGGCGGCAGCAGGACGAGGGGACCTCGGTCGAAACGGAAGACGGCCAGGTGGAGATCGGGGTATGGATCGAAGTGGACATCCCTGGAGTGTCTGAGCCCGACACAAATCCGGCCAACCCATCGACGCCGCCCTGCTACTTCCAACAGGGCAACTACGCCGAGCTGAACGCCTGGTTGGAGAACGACTATGTGATCGCCCCCGACCCCGACGAGACCTACGTCTTGAAGCTGTGCCAAACCCAGGCAGGAACGCAGCTCGTCACGTTCTGGGTGTACAAGCCCGCCCCGCCCCAAGCACCCCTGCCGCCCTCATTGAAGGAGACCACTCGGCTGCGCAACGAGGCCTGGGGCCAGATGACCATCCCCCAGCCGACCACGCGGACCGCGCCCGGCGAGATCGCCATTGTGCAGCTTCCCACCTATGTGTGGGTGCCGGCCGCCGATCGCGCCCCAGTGTCAGAGACGGTGACCACCACGCTTGACGGCCACGAACTGACCCTCACCGCCACCGCCACTCCCCGACGGATGGGCTTTCTGCGAATTGCCATGGGCGACGGGGCCACGCTGTGGTGCGACGCCGAGGACGTGGTGGCTTTCGACCCTGTCCGCGACCCGCTGGACCAGCCATCCAATTGCTACCACTACTACCGCTACTCATCGGTCAACCAACCCGACCTCCGCTACCAAGTAGTTCTCACTGCTTACTGGGACGTCTCGGTGGCGTGCGTGTTTAACGGCGGCCCTTGCACCAATCCGCCTCCCGCCGTCCCCACCCAAGTGCTCACCGCCCCACCCCACCCCATCGCCGTGGCCGAGATCCAAGCCCTCGCCGACCCCGCCTAGCCCGCTTACCCAACAAGCTCGCCGAACCCCCTGGCGACCGCCGGGCTGTCACCAACGAATCATGGAAAACCAGGTGACAGCCCGGCGGGAGGGGGGTAAAGTAATCAACCCACTCGACGCGGGGTGGAGCAGTCTGGTAGCTCGTCGGGCTCATAACCCGAAGGTCGCAGGTTCAAATCCTGCCCCCGCCACTAGCGGCTCCATCTCGCCACCCTTGCTACCTGAATTCACGTAGGCTGAGCGATTGTCATGAGCAAGCGACTCTTTACTTCCAGCCGAGTGGTTCCCGCAGCTCCCGAGGAGATCTTCGCCTTGTTGGCCGACCCGGCCCGCCACGTTGAGATAGACGGCTCTGGAACACTTCAAAGGCTCATCGCCGGTCAGGGGTCCATGAAACTGGGGTCGAAATTCAGGATTGCCATGAAGGCGTACGGCTTCCCCTACAGAGTGACCAGCAAGGTGGTGGAGTACGAGGAGAACCGGCTCATCGCCTGGTGCCACTTGGTCAAAAACCGCTGGCGCTTTGAGCTGGAGCCCGTAGAGGGCGGCACCCGGGTAACCGAGTCGGCTGACTACAGAGATATCCGATTCCCGCGCCTCACCATGAGGTTGATCAAAGACGACCTCATCGAAGGCTCCATCGCCACCACCCTGGACAACCTCGTTAAGCGCTTCTCTTGATTATCTGAGCCTGCCTCGCCTTGTGCGGGCTCTCTCGGAGCGGTCATGTCGCTTCCTCCGTATCGAAGGTGTTCACCCGGGGCGGTGGTCAAGAGGCCACTAGGGTGATTTGGTGGACGATGACGGGGCTGTCTACGACGACGACTTCTGCCTAGCCAATGGGATGGTTGGCGAGGCGCTGACCATTCCGTCGGCCAATCCCAAGAACTTCTATCAGGCCAATTCCGACACGGCGGCGATGCCGCGCCTATACCTGTGGGCCAAGCTCTTTGTGCCCGATGGAGCTGGGCCATTTCCGGTGGTGATCGTCGTTCCCGGCAGCTTGGGCCTTCAGTAGCATCACCTGTCCCACACGGCGACGATCACCGATGCCGGAATCGCAGCATGCGCCATTGATCCCTTCGGCCCCCGGGGCGTCGTTTCCACGGTGGACAATCAGATCCAGTACTCCATAGCGGCCAGCGCCTGGGATGTTCTGGCCGCCGCCGAGTTTCTGGCGACCCGACCCGAAATCGACGCCTCGCGAATCGGAGCGCAAGGCCACAGCCGCGGTGGCTCCGCGGTGCTGAGCGCGGCGTCCGTGCATTTGGCCGCAGCGGCCAACGCCCCCAAGCTCGCAGGCGTGTACGCCGCCTACCCCTGGTGCGGCCACCAATTCCTCAACCCCACCGTGGGTAGCACACAGGTCCGGGCGATCATCGGAGACCTCGACGACTGGTGCTCACCCACCCAGGTCCAGGCCCACATCCAAGCCATCCAGGTCGCTCGACGGCTTCCTCTACGCCGCCAAAGCCGGCTTCGCCACCCGCGGCGCCCACATCGCCGGAACCCCCGACCTCGCCCCCCTCTTCGTAGAAGACATGATGACCTTCTGGACCGCTGTCATGTCCCCGAACACGCACTAGGGCTGCTACCAGAGTTCGTCTAGGTATTGGGTGGTGCCGGGGATGGTGGGGATGAAGGGGGCGGCTAGCTCTAGGCGGGCGCCTTGGGCGGCGACGTCGTCGGCGAGGGTGGTGAAGGTGTCCCAGCAGTGTTCGGGGTCTTGGTCGCAGAAGTAGAGGCGGAGGACTTCGGGGTGTTCACCGGTGAGGGGTGGGAGGCCGCCCTCTTTGGCCACTTGCACGAAGTCGATGATCTGGCCGATGGGGCTGCCTTCGGCCAGGAGCTCCGGGTCGCGTTCGGCCTGCAGAGCTGAGGCGGCGGCAAGAACCGATTCGGTGCTGTCGCCTCTGATCCAGGCCACCACTAGGCCGGCGTAGGGGTGATCGAGGGCGATCTCAGGGGGGACTGGGGCCGGTCCTCGGCCTGCCGACCCGGCCAAGTCGTAGGCAGCGGTACTGACGTGGTCGCGGTTGGGGTTCATCCGGCCCGCGGCGAACAGGTCGGGGCCGACCGAGAACGAGTAGCCGAAGGTGTCGGTGTCGCGCCCCTCCTCCATCCAGTAGAGGGCGATGAATGAGCCGTTGTCCACCGGATCGGCAACTCCGCCGTCGGCGGGGAAGCGCAGGTCCTTCAGCCGCCTCGGGGCCACGTAGCGCCGGTAGGCGAAGCAGCCCGGCGCGGCCAGCATGGCGGCATAGGCGTGGTCGTGTTCGTACCAGCGGTTGTACTCGTGCAGCCCTTCGCCGCGGTGCGGCTCGATAAAAGTGATCATCGAGTGGCCGAGATGGATCTGGCTGCCGACGGCCAGGTTCGTATCAGACATGTCGTCGCCTCCTGTCGATGCCGCATGATACGGGCGAGCCTTGGTTGCGTCCGAAATGGAGGGTGATCGCCCCTCAAAAGTCGTGTTTTCCCGCGAGGAAGCCGTTGTAGGGTTCGGCGGTGGTTTCTGTGAGTCCGTGGCTGCTTGAAGACGGGGTGCTGCATCTGAACCACGGGTCGTTTGGGGCGACGCCGGCTTCTGTGCTGGAAGCGCAGGAGCGGGTGCGTCGGCGCATGGAGGCCAACCCCACCAGGTATTTCGTTGGCGACGAATACCAGCACGAGTTGGATTCTGCCCGCCGGGTGGTGGCCGACTTCGTGGGGGCCGATGAGGCGGGGCTGGTGTTCGTGAACAACGCCACCACCGGCGTGAATGCGGTAATGCGGTCGTTGGAGGCGAGCTTGGCCCCCGGCGATGAGATCCTCATCACCGACCATGAATACAACGCTTGTGTGAACGCGGCAGTGGTCTCGGCAGAGCGGACCGGTGCCCAAGTGGTCACTGCCCGGGCGCCGTTCCCGCTGGAGTCCTCCCAGGACATAGTCGATGCCGTGCTCGGGGCCGTCACCGACCGCACCCGCGTCCTGATGATCGACTCAGTGACGTCGGCAACGGGGTTGGTGATGCCGGTGGCCGAGCTCGCCTCCGCCTTGGAGCCCGATGTGGCGGTGCTGGTGGACGCAGCCCATGGCCCCGGGATGATCGACTTCGACGTTTCTGCTTTGGGCGTTTCCTACGTGACCGCCAACTGCCACAAGTGGATGTGCGCGGCCAAGGGCGCGGCGTTGCTCTGGGTTCGGGAGGACCGCCGAGAGGGGGTGTACCCCCCGGTGATCAGCCACGGCTACAACGGCGGCTGGCCATCGAGCAGCAGCGATTTCCATGCCCAGTTCGACTGGACGGGAACCCAGGATCCCAGCGCCTGGCTCACGGTGCCCGACGCCCTGGACGCGGTGGCCGCCATGCACCCCGACGGCTGGCCCGGGGTCCGGAAGGCCATTCGGGAGCTGTGCCTGACCGGTCGGGGAATCCTGCTCGACGCCCTGGGCATCGAGCCCCCAGCACCAGAGGACATGATCGGGTCCATCGCCTCGGTGCCGGTCCCGCCCGCCGACCATTCGGGATCAGAGATATTCGACCCTCTCATGGACGCTCTGGCCGACAAGCACAACATCCTGGTACCGGTCTTTGCCTGGCCCGACCCGCCCGAGCGCCTGCTGCGAATCTCCGCCCACCTCTACAACGAGGAATCCCACTACCGAACCCTGGCCACCGCCCTCCTCGCCGAGCTCAGCGCCTGAGTCATCGGACTTGGTCCGTGCCCACCCGGTTATGGAGGTCAGTACATGATGGTGTCAGAGGGCGAGGTGGAGGCGGAGGGCATCGTCGAGGCGGGCCATGAAGTCGACGGGAACCTGGCCGATCAGGCGGCCAACTCGCTCGACGGAGACCGACCGGACTTGCTCGGCTTGGGCCTTGGAGTCACGATCGAGACCGGAATCGCCAGCGGTCAGCAGCACCTGAAATGGGTAGACCCGCTCGGTGTTGGTTGTGATGGGTACAACGGTGACCACTCCGTGTCCCAGGCGGGCGGCTGTGGTATTGGCCTCGTCGTTGCTGACGACTACCGCAGGGCGCGTCCGAGCAGCTTCAGCACCGATAGTGGGGCTGAGGTTGACGATGCGGATTTCTCCTCGACGCATCGGCGTTATGCCAGACCGTCAGAAACGGCGGAGTCCCAAAGATGGCTCTCTTCGCTATCCCACTGTTCGAAGGCCTCGGCGTAGTCTTGCGCCAGCTCAGATGCCCGCAAAAGCCGGATCGCTCGGTGCAGGGTGGCTGATCGTGAGGCGATTTGATGGTTTCGGGCGTAGTCGTCGAGGAACTCCACATCTTCTTCGGGCAGGCTGACACTAACTTTCATACCGGAAATACTACTAGGGTAGGACTCAATGGATTCAGTCCGGTTCAGCTTTGACGGGTCCCAGGCGCTGGCTGCGGTCACGGGTCGTGAGGGTGGCGTGAGCACGGGGGAGCTGGGCAGCCTCAACCTGAGCTTCGAGGTGGGGGACGACGCGGCGCGGGTTGTCGCCAACCGCAAGGTCGCGGGCGACAACCTCGGCTTCGATTTCAGGGACCTGGTGGTGCCCCGTCAGGTGCATGGGGTTCGGGTAAAGGTTGTCGGCGAGCAGGACAGGGGTCGGGGGGCCGATCCGGCGGAGTTAGGGGTAGCCGCGTGCGATGCGCTGGTCACCAGCACGCCGAATCTCCCAATGGCCGTCTTGGTGGCCGACTGTGCGCCCGTGGTGTTATTCGACCCCGCTCAACCGGCGATCGGCATCGTGCATGTGGGATGGCGCGGGGCGATCGGGCGCATCGCCCAGAAGGCGATCGAGACCATGGCACGGGAGTTCGATAGTCGTCCGCGAGACATCCAGGCTGGCATTGGGCCGTGTCTTCAGCCGCTTTCCCTCGAGGTCTCAATGAATGAGGCCATGCAGGCCGAAGGGGAGTTCCACCAGCAACCGGCGGTTCTCTACGACGTGGGAGACAAGCCGCATCTGGACATCCCGTTCATGGTCAAACAGCAGCTGCTCGATGCCGGTGTGTGGCTCAAGAACATTGAAGACTGTCGGATGGACACTCTGGACGCCCGGCGCTTCTTCACCCATCGCGGTCAGTCCGGCAGAGCGGGACGTTGCATGGGCGTAGCCATGCTGCGAGCCCCCTAGACGGCAGGCTGTCAGTCGGGGATCAAGACCCCGGGGTTCATGAGGTTTTGGGGGTCGAGGGCCTGTTTGACGGCTCGCAGGACGCCGATGCCGGCGTCGCCGTGCTCGTCGGCCATCCAGGGGCGGCGGACGCGGCCGATACCGTGGTGGTGGGCGATTCCGGCGCCGCAGTCGACAGCCGCCTCCATGGCGGCGGTCCAGCAGGCGTCGTAGACCGACTGGTACTCGTCGGGATCAGACGGCTGAGCGGCGAAGGTGAAGTAGAGGTTGGCCCCGGATTGGTAGGCATGCGAGGTGTGGGCCGTGGCCGCGATCACCGTGGGCACCGCACTGATGGCCTCGACGACCGCGGTGTGGAGCCGGGCCAGGTGGCGCCAACCGGTGGCCACCTCGATGGTGTCGGCCACCAGGCCCTGCTCGAAGAGCTCGGTCCAAGTGGGCACGGTGTTGCGGTGCTCGAACCAGTGGTCCACCGCACCGGGGTCGGCTGGCTCGCCTCCCCCCGCCCGGCACAGCTCGGCCACCGCCACGGCCTCCAACTCCGCGTGCCCGGGCGGTCCCTCGTGCAGAAAGATGGCCACGCAGCGTCCCTTGGGCACATGGTCGCGGAAGTGGCGGCGTGTCTCGGCCGCGTCGTAGAGGCGCACCACCGGGGGTCGCCAACCGGGCACGATCACGCTGCGCACCGCGTCGATTCCCGCACTCATGTCCTCGAAGTGGAACGCCTGGCGCACTCCCGGCTCGGGGAGCGGGCGCAACGAGAAGGTCACCTCGGTGATGATCCCGAGCGTCCCCTCGCTGCCCAACAGCAGCTGGCGCAGATCGGGCCCGGCCGATGCCCGGGGAGTGGGGCGCGACCGATAGATCGACCCATCGGGCAGCACGGCCTCCACCGAGTAGACGATGTCCTCGATGTTGCCGTAGGCGGTGGAGTACTGGCCCGACGCCCGGGTAGCCACCCATCCCCCCACTGAGGACACCTCGATCGACTGGGGCCGGTGACCGATGGTGAAGCCGTCTTCCCGCACCCGGTTCTCTGCGTCGATCCCCATGGTGCCCGCTCCGAATGCCGCGAGGCCGTCCACCGGGTTGAGCCACCGCAGCCCGCTTAATCGCTCGGTGCTGATCACCACCGAGTTGGACGACGCCAAGACACCGCCCACGCAGCCCGATCCGGCGCCCCGGGGAATCATGGGTACCCCGTGGGTCCGGCACAACTGCACGGTCGCAGCCACTTGTTCAGCTGTCGACGGCATCACCACTGCCTTGGGCAAATGCAACTGCCCCTGCCACTGGTCGAACTCCGAGCGGGGCCAGGTATCGCGGGCTCGACTTCTGCGGGCATCGTCGTCGAGAAGGAGACCATCGCCCAGCAGTTCAGCGAGCTCGTCGATCAGCGTCATCAGGCATCTCCCTTGAATTGTCGGCTGATCAACCAAAGCGGCATCGGCTCAAATCGGATGATGCCAGACAGTGATGTTCCTACCAGTTCTTCCAGTAGCGGGAAGGAATGGGGCCAGCTTGGTCTTGGTACTTGGATCCGGCCTCGGAAGAGCCGTAGGGGTTCTCGGCGGGGGTGGTCATGCGAATGAAGGAGATCTGGCCGATCTTCATCCCGGCGTACAGGGTGATGGGCAGGGTGGCCACGTTGGACAGCTCCAAGGTGAGGCGGCCGTTCCACCCGGCGTCCACGAACCCGGCAGTGGAGTGGATCAACAGCCCGAGTCGGCCCAGCGACGATTTGCCCTCCAGCCGGGCCACCAGGTCGTCGGGGATCCGCACCCGCTCCAGGGTGGAGCCCAGCACGAACTCGCCGGGGTGGAGGATGAACACCCCGTCGGGTTCGATCTCCACTGGCTCGGTGAGGGCATCCATGTTCTTCTTGACGTCGATGAGCCCCTCGGTGTGATTGCGGAACACCCGGAAATGCCGGTCGATGCGCAGGTCGACCGACGAGGGTTGGATGGCGCCGTCGGCCAGCGGCTCGATCTCGATGCGGCCCGCCTCCAGTTCCTTGCGGATGGATACGTCGGAGAGGATCACGCTTTGGGGGCGAAGAAGCCGCGCACCAACGGCTCGTAGTGCTCAAGCGGTGGCGTGGGATAGGACGGATCGAACGCAGGCATGTCGTACTCGGCGCAGAATTCGGCGCAGCGGTCGTAGTGGGGGTGGTCGGTGTAGGCGTCGCGGCTGTTGCGGTCGAGGCCTACGTGGTGCCAGAAGTAGTAGCCCTGGAAGACGCCGTGCATCTGCACCATCCAGTGGTTTTCTTCTGACACGAACGGCTTGAGGATGGCCGCGGCCAGGTCGGGGTGGTTGTAGGGGTTGAGCAGGTCGCCGATGTCGTGGACCAGCGCGCATACCAGGTATTCGTCGTCCCGCCCGGCCTTCTCGGCCCGATGGGTGGTCTGGATGCTGTGGGTCAGCCGGTCGACGGCGAACCCTTGGGGCCCGGCGGCCAGATCCCGCAGCTCCCGCAGCACACGGTCGGCCAATCCCTGCTCCAGGTAGTGGTGGGCCGGAGCGGTTGCCGCCCAGTCTTCAGCAGTGGACTCGTCCATGCGGGTGAACGTGGCTTGAGTCAGCGTGGCCATGGCTCAAAGCCTACGGCATGGATATCACTACGACACCCCCGCCATGGGCCGTTTTGACCACTACATTGCAGGGCTGATGAGGGCGGTGGTTTTCGAAGGCGGCCAGGCGACAATCGGCGAGGTAGACCACCCGGAGCCGGGCCACCGGCAACTGCTGGTAGCGGTTCGGGCGGCAGGGCTGAACGGGGCCGACATCGCCCAGGCCCGAGGCGGCTATCCCCCGCCGCCCGGTGCGCCGACCACCGGAGGGCTGGAGATGGCCGGCGAGGTGGTGGCCGCCGGTCCGGGCTGCCAGCGGTTTTCGACGGGTGACCGGGTCATGGCGGTGGTTCAGGGAGGAGGGCAGGCTGAGTTCTGTGTGGTGGACGAGCTGTTGGCCATGCCGGTGCCCGAGCCGATGGACTGGGAGAGCGCCGGGGGATTTCCCGAGGTGTTCGCCACCGCCCACGACGCCCTGTTCACCCAGGCTGGGCTGGCCATGGGCGAGCGGGTGTGCATCCATGGTGCCGCGGGAGGGGTGGGCGTGGCCGCCGTGCAGCTGGCCGCAGCGGCTGGCGCTCAGGTGACCGCAACTGTGCGCAATCCCGATTCTCGCGGCGCGGTGGCCGAGCTGGTGGCGCACGCCATCGACCCTGCGGACTTCATCGATGCCGGCCCGTTCGACGTGATCCTCGAGCTGGTTGGTGCCCCCAACTGGCCCGCCAACCTGAAAGCCCTGGCCACCGAAGGGCGCATTGTGGTGATCGGCGTGGGCGCGGGGTCAGAGGTCACGCTGAATCTGGCTCTGCTCATGGTCAAGCGGCTCCGGCTCTTTGCCTCCACTCTGCGGCCCCGCCCCCTGGAGCAACGGGCCGCCGTCGCCCGGCAGGTGGAGCACCATGTGCTCCCGTTGGTGGATTCGGGTCGAGTCCGGGTTCCCCTTGCCCGCACCTTCCCTCTGTCTGAAGCGCCTGCGGCCTACGAGTATTTCACCGTCCCCGGCAAGCTCGGCAAGGTTGTGCTCGTTGCCTAACCGACAGGCACCGACTACGTCTGTTTGGCTAATGTGCCGGACACCTGCGGGTGTAGTTCAGTGGTAGAACCCCAGCTTCCCAAGCTGATGACGCGAGTTCGATTCTCGTCACCCGCTCCACGATGACGGGGCAGATCTATTTGGGCACAGTGGCCATTGAGCCGAACCGTTGGGGTTTGGCCGAGCCCGGAGGGCATCCGTTGATCCGGGTGTCCGAGTGGCTGGCGAATATCGGCGAGGCGGGGTTCGACGGATTGGAGCTGTGGGAGCGCCACGCCCGATCGGTGCCCGATGAGGAACTCGATGCGCTGCTGGCCTCGGAGATCCCCATAAGAATCCTGAGCTGCTACACCAGTTGGGACGAGCCCGACGATGCCGACCGAGCCGAGACCGCGGCGTGGATAGAGCGAGTAGGTGCACAGGGCGTCAAGTTCAACGTGGGCAGCGATCCCGATTCCGTCGCCGATTACACCGAGCGGCTCGGTCGCTTCGAGGCTGAGGTGCCCGACGGCGCCCGGCTGCTGTGCGAATGCCACTTTGGAACGGTGGCTGAGGATCCCAACGTGGCTCGCGACATGTTCGACTCCATTGCCGACGCCGGCCGGCTAGGAGCCATCGTTCACGTTCATCCCATGGCCCGAGACGAGTGGTCGGAGCCGTTGAGTGTGCTCGGAGATCGGGTACGCCACGTTCACGTTCAGGTGGCGGAGGTTCCTCAGTCCACCAGCGCCGCCGAAGTGAGCGAAGTGCTCCGGCCAGCGGCCGAGGCCATAGGCGCCGCATCCCCGACCGCCACCTGGACCATCGAGTTCTCCCACGGCATGTGGGGCTTCGGCCGCGACGACGCCGAGTTCGACCACCCGGCCTACATCCTTCAGTCCGCCCAACGCGACCTTGCGGCTCTGCGAGCAGCGCTCTAATTCCCAACCCCGAGGGAACCCGTGAAGGGTCTGGGGCGTCAAACAAGTATGGCGAAGCTGATCGGTTTGATTGTCGTGCTCGGCTCTATCGCGCTGGCCTGCGGTTCGACAGACACGAGGAGAGCATCACCTCCAACCGCGACCCCTGAAGTTTCTTCCACAGCAACCATCGCCCCTGAGCCCGCGGTATCGACCGCGTTGCCGCTGGCCGTTGCTCGTCTGCCCATTGATCCGGGAGCCCCCGCAAGCGAGTGGGTAGCCGGAGTCAACGCCGCCGGATGGGACTTCCACCGACATCTAGAGGGCAATGCGGTGTCCAGCCCGATGAGCATTGGCATCGCATTCAGCCTCAGCCGGGCCGGAGCATCGGCTGATTCCGGGGAAGCACTTGACAATATCTTCGGGTTTCCGGAGATGGGCATCCACAGTGCCGCCAACGCCGTCTCTCTACGATTGGCCGAGGCATCGGCCGAACCCACCACTTTGGAAGTGGCCAATCGGCTTTTCCCCGATGACGAGTTCTTGCCGCTGTCTGCCTTCATTGACATCGCCTCAGCCCACTACGGAGCGGCCATCCAACCGGTCGACACTGCTGATGCCGGCAATGCAGCAAACGCCATCAACGGCTGGGTGTCGGAAAGCACCCGCGGGCTTGTTCCCACCATCGTCAATGAGAACTCGGTCAGGAACCAGAAGCTGATCTTGGTGAACACCGTCTATCTGAAGGCCGACTGGCTCGTGCCCTTCCTGGCCGACTTCACCCGGGTAGAAGAGTTCACCACCGCCGACGGCCAGCAAGTGGCGGCGCCGTTCATGCGCGACTACGACCCAGTAGAACGCCGCTTTGTCCGATTCATCCACGCCGATGCGGTGGAGCTCCCCTATCAAGGGGGTGAATTGGCCATGTGGCTTATCGTCCCCCACGAACTCGTCGGACTAGCCGCGGTCGAGGATTCCCTCAACGCCGAAGCCCTAACTGGGCTGGCCGATATGGCCCAAGAGGGATTGGTCCACCTCACCATGCCCAAGTGGGAGCAGACCCTTCCGCCCACTGATCTGTTCGAATGGCTCTGTCCGCTCGGATTCTGCGCTGGCGCAGGTTTCGACGGCATTGCCCCCGGTATCTTCATCACCACCGCCCTCCACGGCGCCAAGGTCATCGTGGACGAGAAGGGCACCGAAGCAGCCGCCGCCACTGCCGCGGCCTTCGCCGAGTCTGCGCCTCCCGAGCCCGATCTCACCGTTGTGGCCGACCGGCCATTCCTCTGGGCCATAACCCACCAAGAAACCGGCGCACTCCTGTTCGTCGGCCGACTCGTCAACCCCGAAGCATAAGAACAGGGGCAATCAGTAACGGATGGCGCGGCTGGGGCAGAGCGTCTCCGCTTCTTCGACGGCCTCTCGCTCGGATTCGGGCGGATGTTTGTCGATGACGTGTGAAAGGGCGTCGTCGCCCAGCCGGAACACCCGGGGCGCGACCCGCTCGCAGTAGCCCACCCCCTGGCACTGAAGGTGGTCGACGGTGACGTGCAGCTGCTCCTCGTTCATGGCTCGCCTACAACTTGGTCAGCAGGATCGGGAAGCGGCCGTAGGCGTCGTGGTGGCTGGCCTCGGTGTAGGCCGGCGGATCGTCGGGGTCGATCTCGATGCCGGCGTCGTAGAGCGCACTGGCGATGTTGACCAGCGTGCCGTCGGTGCCCTCGTCGTTGTCGGTGCGGGCCGAGAGGCCGGTGACCAGGGTGCGCCCGATACAGATGTGCTCTCCGCCGCCGAAGGTCAAACCCCAGGGCTTCACCGAGCTGACCTCCCGATAGGGGTTGAACTCTCCGGCATCGGGGCCGAACACATTGGGATCGCGGTTGGCCGGGGTGAACAGGCACGCCACCCGCTCATCGGTGGCGATGGTCTTGCCGTTGCTCAACGTCACGTCTTCGTTGGCGATCCGCAGCAAGGCAGGGGATGGCAGGTGCAGCCTCAGCGCCTCATGGGCGGCCCGTTTGATGTACTCCCGGTCGGTAACTTTGGCTCGATCCTCGGGGTGGGCGTCGAACCACTCGTCGAGGTGGGCGATCAGGTGGGGCACCGAATGGGTGGTGGTCTGGGTGGCCGCCACCAGGAACAGGCAGGCCTCTCTGATGGGCAGCCCCTCATCCCAGTCGTCGTTCCAATGCAGATAGAGCATGGTGATCAGATCGACGGGCAGTTCGTCTCTTTCGATCTCGCCTTGGTGGAACTGCTCGATGAGGGCCCGGCGGCGGGCCACCGACGAGGCGAAGAAGTCGCGGTCGAAGTCGTCGCGGACCGCCAGGATGCGCCTGATCACCTCATCGTGGTCTTCGGTGGACCACTCAACGGTGGCGCCGGTGCCGAGCTGCTCTACGTACTCCCGGAATGCGGTGGTGCGCTCGGGGGTGTCCACCCCGTCGATTCCTGTGGTGGCCGCGGCAATGCGGGCCAGCATGGTGCGCAGCAGCACGCAGAGGTCGGCCCGCACGATGCCGTCGTCGCCCCGGTTATCCCGGCACTCCTCCAGTGTCTTGCCGATAAGCGGAATCAACTCGGTGTGCTCGTAGTACTCGAGTGCGGCCTTGGCGAACAGCGGGGCCTCCAGCCGGCGGCGTTCGAAGTGCTCGTCGCCGTCGATGGTCAACAGGGAGCGCCCAAAAAACGGCTGGCTTTCCTGATGCGACCCCTGCCGGAAACTCCGAGACCGCAGAATCTCGTCGATCTCGGCATAGGTGATGAAGTGCTGCAACCCCACAATGTGCGGGGGCGGCGGCATCTCTCGGATGGTGGGCTCTCGAGTCGGCACAATTGGACCTCCCGTGCGAAACAGAAGATAGCCGGTGAGCAATCAGGCATCTCTTGGGCTACTAGCGTGCGGAGGGCATGCCGGTGTTGCTGGGGGCTTTGGCGTCGGGGCTGATCGGCGTTTCCGACTACTTCGGGCGGTATTGCAGTCGGCGCGCCCAGGCCATGACCACGGTGGGCACCGCGTTCGTGGGCGGGCTGGGCATCACGATGGTGCTGCTAGTGATTGTGCCTAGTGCCATCACTGCCGCCGACTTGCTGCTGGGGGCGGCCTCGGGAGCGCTCATCGCCATTGCCCTCTCGGCCATGTGGCACAGCTTGGCCGTGTCCTCCTCGGCCATTGCCTCGCCCATCGTGGCCGCCTTCACCTCGTTGGGGCCGCTGGTCTACGGACTGGCCATCGGCGAACGCCCCACTCTGGCGGCCAACATTGGCATCGCCGTGGCTGTGGCCGGGCTGCTGTTGGCGGTGATCGTGCCCCAGACCGTGACAAACGTCGGCACAGGCATCGCCTACGCCATCCTCGGCGGACTCGCCTTCACCGCAGCCATCGTGCTGTTGGATCGAACCAGCGTGGAAAGCGGCATGTGGCCCGCTGCCACCCAGCGGGCGGCTGCCCTGGTGTTCATGCTTTTGGTCACCCGGGCTAGGCGCATTCCCCAGATCCTGCCCCGCTCCCTGCGGCTGGCCGGCCTGGCCGGAGGCATCGCCGGCGGCTTGGGCATGGCGTCCTTCATCGCCGGGGTCCAGCGAGGCCCCGTGGGGGAGGTGTCGGTGGCCGGCTCGCTCTACCCGGTGGTGACCATCGCCTTAGCAGTGATACTCGACGACGACACCCTGCGCTGGTGGCAGGCCGTCGGCATCGGCGCCGTACTGGCCGGCACCACCCTGATAACCATCGGTTGAGCCGACTGCGGGGGTTCGGGCAACGACCCGTCGTGCGAGGTTGGAATGAAGCCACTAAGTTACGGCGCAGCCGGGGAGAGGAGGACGGGAGGGGGGCATTCCTCTCCCCGGCTGTGTAATTCATTAAACCGGGATATGGGCTGGAAACGGCGCGTTATTCAGGCGATAAGGGCCTGGACTTCGGCCACCCGCTGTTGCACCTCGTCGGGGGTGGGGGCCTCGAGGTTTAACCGCAGTAGGGGCTCAGTATTGGAAGGGCGCAGGTTGAACCACCAATCGCCCAGGTCCACGGTGAGCCCATCGAGCCGGTCTTGGCTGGCATTCGGATAGGTGGCCGCCACCCGCTCGATCACGCTGGCAGCGTCTTCCACCGCGGCATTTAACTCTCCCGATGCGGCATAGCGGTCGAAGTCCGACACCAGATCAGACAGGCCCGCCGGGTGGTGGCTGAGCGCTTCCAGCACCATCAGGGCGGCGATCAGGCCGCTGTCGGCCCGATAGTTGTCCCGGAAGTAGTAGTGGCCTGAGTGCTCCCCTCCGAATATGGCGCCGGTGTCGGCCATGGCTTGCTTGATGATGGAGTGGCCCACCTGGGTTCGCACCGCCGTGCCACCCGCCTCGGCGATCGCCTCGGGAACAGTCCGGGAGCAGATCAGGTTGTGGATGATGGTGGCGCCGGGTTCCCGCTCCAAGACCGTGCGGGCGATGATGGCGGTGGTCAGCGACCCCGATACCGGCCGGGCGCTCTCGTCCACCAAGAACATGCGGTCGGCATCGCCGTCGAAGGCCATCCCCACATCGGCTCCTAGTTGCAGCACTCGGTCTTGGAGGTCTCGTAGGTTCTCGGGCTGGAGAGGGTCGGCCGGGTGGTTGGGGAAGGTGCCGTCCAACTCGGGATACAGGTGGTCGAGCACGAAGGGAAGCCCCTCGAAGACGGCGGGCACTACGAGGCCGCCCATGCCGTTGGCGGTGTCGGCCACCACCAGCAGCGGGGCCAGCGCGTCCACGTCCACGAACGAGCGGACATGGGCGACGTAGTCGCTCAGCAATTCGCGGCTCGTGCGGCTGCCCTTGATAGCTGCCGGATCAGGGCCGGCGATGGCCATGGCCTTGATGGCCTCCAAGCCAGTGTCGGCGCCGATGGGCGCGGCGCCCGCGCCGCACATCTTGATGCCGTTGTAGCCCACGGGGTTGTGGGAGGCGGTGAACACCGCTCCGGGCAGATCAAGGTAGCCCGAGGCGTAATAGAGCATGTCGGTGGCGCACAGTCCCACGTCCACCACGTCGATGCCGTGGTCCATCGCGCCTTCGCCGAACGCGGCAGAGAACTCTTCGCCCTCGGGGCGCATGTCCCGCCCGACCAGCACCGCGGTAGCCCCCGATGAGGCCACGAACCGGGCGAAGGCGCCTCCGATGGCCCGAGCCCCGTCGGCGTCTATTTGATCGCCCACGGTGCCCCGAACGTCGTAGGCTTTGAAGATGGCGTCGTAGTCGGTGGCCATTCCGGGCCGGCTAGCGGTCGGGGTGGTTCTGCGGCATCAGGCGGCTACTGCTTCTTCAGGTTCTGCTTCATCTCGTCGAGCTGCATCAAGATGGGATAGCCGCTGACGCTGATGGCGTTGCCGTGGCCGGTGTGGTGGACGTCGAACACCGATTGAAGGGCGGTGTAGTAGCCCTGCACATCGAGAGTCTGGTTCACCGCCCGCTTGGCCTGGGCCAAACCGAAGGCGTTGTTCTTGGCGATTTGCGCGGCCAGTTCATGAGTGCGCTCCCAGAGTTGGTCGCGGGGAACAACCTCCCGGGCAACCCCGATCTGGACGGCTTCTTCGGCCCCCAGCGTGCGCTGGGTGAACAGCAGGTCTTTGGCCCGGCGGGCGCCCAACTCCCAAGTGTGGCCGTGGTACTCCACCCCGCCGATGGCCATCAGCACCACCGGGTCGGAGAACTCCACGTCGTCGGCCACCACCAGCAGATCCAGCGGCCAGATCAGGTTGAGGGCCCCGGCGATGGCCTTGCCCTGGATGGCCCCGATAGTGGGCTTGGGGATGTTGCGCCAGTGCCAGGAGTAGCCCAAATACTTGCGGGCCTCCCACCGGTAGATCTTGTTTAGCTGCCAGCTGCCGTCGGGCTCGGCCAAAGACACGGCGTCGGGGTCGGGGGCGCCGCCGCCCAGATCGTGGCCCGCGGAGAAGTGCTTGCCCTCGCCCCGTAGCACGATCACCTTCACGTCGTCGTCGTACTCCGCAGCCAGGAAGTGGTGGTGCAGTTCGTCGAGCATTCGCTCGTTCTGGGCGTTGGCCTTCTCGGGCCGGGCCAGTGTGATGGTGGCTACCGCGTCAGCGGTCTCGTAATCGACGTATCTGTACTCGCTCATTAGATGTCCTTAATCGATGCCTGCAAATGTGGGTTCTACCACGGTCTTGGCGTCAGGTCTTGCTGAGGGCGGCCGCTTCAAGAACGGCCAGGGTTTGCTCGGCGATAGGGCCCCATTCAAACGTCGGGCGAAGGTCGATCAGGGCTTGGCGGGAGCGGTCCAAGTCCTCGGGGCTGAGTTCGTCGAGGCACCGGGTGAGGTCTTCTACGCTCTCGCCGTAGCGGATGTCGGCGCCCTCGAAGGTCTCGTCGAAGAAGTCCCAGTTGCTGGTGATGGCGGGTACGCCTGCTCCGATGCAGTCGAAGGCGGTGCCGGTGGTGAGCATCCCGGAGGGGGCGAAGGGGAGGATGACCGCGTCGAAGGCCTTCACGCGCCGCAGGTACTGGCTGAAATCGAGATGGCCGAACTCGGCGATGATCCGGGGATCGTCGGGAACAGTCACCGACAGGTCCACCCGGATCACTAGCTGGATGTCGTCCCGGGCACATGCGGCCACTGCGTCCACTACTAGTTGGAGGTCCTTTTCCACCCGAGGGGTTCCGATAACCGCCACCCGCAGACCACATGGCGCCCAGCCTTCGGCCAGTTCGACATCTTCGCGGGTGGTGTGGGCCACCGTCTCGTACTCGCGGCCCCAATGGCCGTGGGGGATGACGTGGTGCTCGGTGTTGGGACCGTATTGGTAGGTGGCCAATGCCACGTCGTAGCCGGCTTGGCTGTGGTGGATGACCGCGTCGGCCGCTTCGGCCCATAGCTGGTAGCTGGCTGCGGCCTCGTCGGTCTTGAAGAAGTGGGGAAGAAGATTGTGCTGGGTCCACACGATGGCGGTGTTGGTGGCCTTTAGTTGCCCGAGCACTTCGGCGGTGCGCTCGGGGTTGACGCCTGACCACCATTCGGGCCAGGCCATGTGCAGCACGTCGATGTCTCGCAGCCTTCGCACCAGCTTGTCGTCGGGGATGCCCGCGCCGGTGGCCACCACCCGATCGGCCAGCGGGTCGTAGAGCGATCGGTCGTAGGGGTGGCCGTGGATGGTGCTGGCCACCCGCAGGCGGGGCGTGACCTTCCAGGTGAAATCCACTGACTCTGCTGGTTGGATCTCAGCCTGATACACCCGGGGCAGCTCGCCCCAGAAGCTGCGCCACTCAGCGATCCCTTCGGTGTCGATGGCCTGAACCCGACCGGCGTCGAACTCCACGTCCAGCGGCCACCCGGCGGGCTCGGCCACTGTGAGGGTCAGTGGTCCGGGGAGGTCAGGGTCGTCGAATTGGAGCTGTTCAGCAACCACCAGCGAACGGCCCTCCACTCGGTAGGTGGCGGTACGACGGCCCGCCACCGTCGGCTCGTCGCTGCCCGCTGGTGCCCACCCGTCGTGGACGATGCTGACCGAGCCCGGGTTGTGCTCCACCGAGGTGGGCAGACCGGCTGGAATCAGCGGGGCATCGCTGGTGCCAGCCGCCTCGTCTCGGGCTCGTGGGGCTATCACCGGGAGCATCACCGGATGGCCTGAGGTGGGCTGCTCCAACAGTCCCGGGCCCCGCGGCGAGGGGGCGTAGTCGGCAGAGAATCCGAATACGGTCGGCAGGGCAAACGACAGCGCCTTTGAGCGATAAGACCACACCGCGGCCTGCTCGGAATCATCAAATCGGATGAACCGCTCGGCGGGGAGGAAGGCGTCGGTAGTCGGAGCGCTGGCCACCTCTGGTCTGCGCCGCATCTCCAGAGCGGACAGCAGCAGCTTTCCGTAGATGTCCAAGGTCATCTGAAGCCGTCTGGCTGGACCCCGGTAGAACATTGCGGCCCGGTTCTGGTGGGCGGCGATGACGCCGTTGGGGAACCACTCCAGCAAATCGTCGAGCGTGGCGTCGGCCCGAGCCAGCCAGCGGTCTTGAGGGGCGCTCAGATCGCGCCCTGTTGCGATGGCGGCCAGCTCGATGGTGATGGCCATGCCCAGCGCACCGATGGAGCGACCCCACACGATGCTCCCCCCGGGCAGGGCTACATCGTCGAGGTCGACCAGCACTTTCGACAGCCCGCTCGCCCACCCCGGCCCAAGCTCGTCGACCAGCGGCTCGGCGAACAGGTACATGTCGGGGGTGTAGATGTCGTAGTGGACCCACGCGCCCATACCGTCATTGAGCCAGCCTGTGGGGCTGGTGAACATCGATCGCACCCGATCCAACAAGCCGGGAAGCTCGACAGGCTCGTCGTCGCCCCGGAGACGAGCCAGAGCCCGCAGGCACCGGGTGGCCACCACCGCGAAATTGGGAGGGATGGCATCGGTGTCGTTGAGCCGGGCGATGATCTCCTTGGACTGCACGGCGTCAAGCACGGTGTCGTGCAGTTCGGCGGGCAGCGCATCTAGGCCGCCGAGCCGCAAAACAGTCTCCCCCACCCGATAGCTGTAGAACCCCTCGACCGCGGCGGGGTTGAGCGAGGCGATCAGCGGCGGGATTCGGCTTTGCAGGTCGCAGCCGGCGACCTCGTCGACCCCGCACTCGATGAGCAATCCCAGCACATACATGAGGTCGGCGGTGGTGTCATCGAGCACCGCGTGACCGGCGTACAGGCCGGGTAATTCCAGGCCAGGGGCGGCCGATTGCTCGAACTCGGCCATCTTCTGGGTCGTCGCCGTCACCAGGCGGTCGGCCAGTGCCCCGGCAGTGGTGGCCTCAGCCAGAGGGTGCTCGGGAAAGCGGAGGTCCATGCTCATGCCATGGTGGCCAATCGCTCTTTGGTCACTTCGTTGAGGGCTGGCTCTCCGGCCGACCACCGCCGGATCTCCTCGATCGCGTAGTCGGTCATGCGGGCCAGCTCGGTGCCCTGGCTGCCAGCCAAGTGGGGGCTGATCCACACGTTGGGCAACGCCAACAGCGGGCTGTCTTCGGGCAGTGGCTCAGGGTCGGTTACATCCAAGATCGCATAGAGCCGCCCCGAGGCCAGGTGAGGCAGGATCGCCTCGTGGTCAATCAGAGGGCCGCGAGCGGTATTGATCACCGTGGCCCCGTCGGGCAGAGCCGAGAGTTGTGCGGCACCGATCATGTGCATTGTGTCGGGTAGGGCCGGCGCGTGGATGGACAGCACGTCGGCGGTGGCGCACAACTCGTCCAACTCCAGCTTGTCCACGCCCAGCGAGGCGGCTTCTTCGGGGCTCACATAGGGGTCGTAAAGCGTCACGGACAGGTGGGGGAAGAGGCGCAGCAGCTCGATCACCCGGCGACCGATCAGCGATGCCCCCACGATGCCAATGGTGCGGCCAAAGTTGCCCCACTGGCTGTCGCCCATAGCCGACATGGCCGAGAAGTCAACCGGGCCCCGGCGCCACAGCACCCCCTTGTTGGCGAACAAGATGGCGGCCAGGGTGAACTCGGCCACTGGCTCGGCGTTGGCGTTGGCCCCGCTGGTCACCCGGATGTCGCGGTCCCACACCGCGTCGGTGAGGGTCATTTTGACCGTTCCCGCGGCGTAGGCGAACAGCCCCAGCCGGGGGGCTCGATCGAGCATGGCGGCGTCCAGCGGTGGGCACCCCCAGTGGCCGACGATCACCTCGGCCTCGGCCAGCACGGCGTAGGCCTCGTCGTCCCACGCCCCGATGGGCTCGGTGTTCAACAGCGGTCCCAGCGCCCGTAGCCGGTCGTGGTCGGCCTCGCCGAACAGCCCCATGCCCGGCCAGTGGGCGATAGCGATGTTGGGTTGCCCTCTGCTCATTGTCAGAAGTCTCCCAATATCGGCTAGACCATTCACAAGCAAGCACAAGAAGGGCAACGGATATGGCTGATCTGGTCAACTATGAGGGCAAGCGGGTGCTGGTGGTGGGCGGTGCCACCGGTATGGGGGCGGCAGCAGCCCAGAAGGCGGCCGCACTGGGTGGACACACCATTGTGCTGGACATCGCCGACGTGACCTATGAGTGCGGGCAGTACATCAACGTCAATCTTGGCGACCAGGCCAGCGTGGACGCGGCCATCGAGGCCATCGAAGGCCCAGTGAATACCGTGCTGGCCTGTGCGGGGGTGGCCGACGGCACCGGCAACCTCATGCTGATCAACTTCACATCGCAGCGCCATCTCATCGAGGCGCTGATCAAGGCCGGCAAGCTGGGCCGGGGCGGCTCGGTGAGCTTTATCTCCTCAGCGGCCGGGTTGGGCTGGATGAGCAACCTGGAGCAGGTTCAGGACTTTCTGGCCACCCCGGACTGGGACACCGCTGCGGCGTGGATCGACGAGAACGAGGGCACCGACAGCTACATGTTCTCCAAGCAGGCCATCAACGGCTACGTGGCCGGCCAGGCGTTCCCCTTCCTGCAAAGGGGCATCCGCATCAACTCCATCATGCCCGGCCCCACCGACACCCCCTTGGCCCGAGCCAACGCCGACCTGTGGCTCGGATTCGGAGCCAGCTACCGGGAGGCTGCCGATGTGCCCACCTTGGTTCCCGAGCAGATGGGCGACACCCTGCTGTTCTTGAGCAGCGACGCGGCCAGCGGCATCAACGGGATCAACCTGCTGGTGGACCAGGGCCACACCAACGCCTCGCTGGTGGACGCCTGGGACGACCCGTTCGTGAAGGTCATGGCCGGGATGATGGACTTCGACCCGGCCATGTTCGGGATGGATGAATGAGCCGTCGCGCCTGATGAGCGGCCAACTGCCTGACATCTTGGAGCTCACAGAGGTCGGAGAGCGTCGCTATCACGTCTTCCAGCCGGCGGAGTCGGCTGAGGGGCGCGATGTGGTATTCGGCGGTCAGCTCATGGCCCAGATGATGATGGCGTCGGATCGGGAGGCCGGCAGTTCCAAGGACATCCGCTCAGTGCATGCCATCTTCGCCCGAGCGGGTACCTACACCCTGCCGATCGAGGTGGACGTCGACTCCATGCAGGCCGGGCGCACCTGGGCCAGCGATGCGGTCACCGCCACCCAGGGGGGCAAGCTGCTCAGCCGAGCGCTGATCTTGATGAGCACGGTGGACGACGACCTCATGCGCCACGACCCGGTCATGCCCGACGTGCCCGGCCCCGACGGGTTGGACCCTGGCTTCGCCTTCGTCTTTCCCGGCGCCGACTGGCGTCCGGTGCCCGGCGAGCCGGAGATCGACGGCGTGCCGGTGGAGCGGGCCTGGCACCGCTACGAGCCGGGGGTGGAATCTCAAGCCGCCAGCCAGGGCATCGCCGGATGGGCCACCTGCGGCAACATCATCGGTCTGGCCATGCGCCCCCATCGGGACACGGTCCGCATCGAAGACGCCCACCGCACCTTGTCCACCGGGGTAATCGCCCACACGCTCCACTTCTTGGATCGCATGGACGTATCCCAGTGGCTGCTGGTGCAGATGCAGGCCACCAAAGCAGCCAACGGCCGGGTCTACGGCCAAGGCGAGGTGTTCACCGCCGAAGGCCAGTTGGTGATGACCTTCCAGCAAGACTCCATGGCCAAAGCCGCCCCCGCCCCCATGGACCCCTCCCGCTCGATGTAGCAGCCCGCTTAGGGTGGGGGAGTCACCACTTGGCACAAGGGGCCGGTTGCTCGGCTGATCCGGCGGTCGAGGGTCAACAGCGGCCAATCGAGCGCTTCGGCCAACGCCACGTACCAGGCGTCGTAGCTAGTGAGGTTGGCCCTGAGTTCCCATACGCGGTCAGCGAAGGGCGTAAACGGGTAGAGGTCGAGATCAAGGCGGAGCAGGTCTCGGTGGGCGGCTGTCGCTTCCAGTCGTGTGAGGATGTCCCGTAGCTCTTGTCGACGAAGGATGTTGGTGGCCTCGACCAGAGCCTGTTCTGGTGCGGCCAGTGGGCCAGTTGAGATCGCCTCTTCCGCCCATGGACCGTCATGCTCAGAGTCGACGAGCACGGCCACCAGCACGGAGGCGTCGACGACGGCACTCACCTCCGATCAGCGTCTCGGTCTTCGAGGATCATCGAGGTCGGGACGCCGGTTCCTGCTGCGGCCTTTCGGCGCTGCACTTCGTCAAGCCAAGAACGCAGCGTCGGCCGGGACGCAATGCGCTCAAGTTCGCCGCGCAAGTACTCCTGCATGGACTGCCGGTTGAGCGCAGCCCGGGCTGAAAGTTCATCGCGGACTTCCTCAGGTACCCCCCGAATCGTGATCTGCACAGTCATGACACCATTATGACCGCATTGCTGTCATAATGCAATCACCAAACGCGGTCACTCAGTCGAGTTGTCGAGGATCATCATAGTTTTGATGTCGCTGTGGAAGTCGAGGGCGTAGTCACCGCCCTCCCGGCCGATGCCAGATATGCCGCAGCCGCCGAATGGGGCGGTTAGGTCGCGCACCAAGAAGGTGTTGACCCACACCAAGCCGGCCCGGACGGCTGCGCCCACCCGTTCGGCCCGGGCCTGTGACGATGTCCAAATCTGAACGGAGAGGCCATAGTCGGTGCTGTTGGCCAAGGCGATGGCCTCGGCCTCGTCGGCGAAGGTCTGGAGAGTGAGCACCGGGCCGAAGATCTCCCGCTGCACCACCTCGCTGTCGTTGGAGGCTGGTTGGATGAGCGTCGGTTCGTAGTGGAGGCTGTTCTTCACTGGCTGGCCGCCCCTCACGATGACGTCGCCCGCAGCTCGGGCCCGTTCCACGAATCCGTGGATCCGATCGCGGTGGTCGGGGTGGGCCAGCGGGGCGATGTCGGTGGCCGAATCCCGGGGGTCGCCCAGCACCAGTGCATCGGCGTGATGATGAAATCGCTCAAGGAACTCGTCCCGGACCTCGTCGGCTACCAGAATTCGGGTGCCGGCCAGGCACACCTGCCCGGAATCGTCGAACTGCCAGGCAGCCCGATGGGCGGCGGCGTCGAGATCGGCGTCGGCGAACACTAGGAACGGGCCCTTGCCGCCCAGCTCAGCGGTGAACGGGACGATGTTGGCCGCCGCGGCCCGTCCAATGTGGCGGGCGGTCTCTGGCGATCCGGTAAACGTGATGCGTCGCACCCGGGGATCGGCCACCAGCGCGGCACCCACATCCTCGCCGATTCCCTGTACCAGGTTGTAGGCCCCCGGCGGGAAGCCAGCCTCCAGGGTGAGCTCGGCCAGAAGCGCGGCCGACAGCGGCGACCATTCAGCCGGTTTGTGGATGACGCTGTTGCCCGCGGCCAGCGCGGGGGCCAGCTTCCAGGTGCTGAGCATGAACGGTGCATTCCAGGGAGTGATGACCACCGCCGGTCCGGCGGGCATGCGCTGCACTTGGTTCCTCATGCTCTTTGCATCCCAGGTGCGGTTTTCGTGCCCGGTGATCAGATCGGCGTAGGTGCGGAAATTGAGAGCGCCCCTGGCCACCAGCCGCTGCTTCATTGACTCATGGAGAAAGCCCATGTCCAGGGTCTCCACCAGGGCGATGTCGTCGTTGTAGTCCTCAATCAGGTCGGCCAGCCGATGCAGGACGTCGGCCCGCTCTTCGACACTAAAGGCACCCCACGCCTGGAACCCCTCGACGGCGGCCCCCACCGCAGCGGTGGCGGTTGCCTCATCGCCTCGGGCGATGTCGGCCAGGTGCTCCCAGCCCATTGGCGACCGGGTCTCGAATCGCTGGGGTGAGGAAACCCATTCGCCCCCGATCAGGTGGTCGGTCGGTACCGAAACGCCGCCGATATCCTGGCGGGTCACGGGGGTCATTCCTCCTCGACGGTGGACTCGTAGTGCTGGGCACCAGGGCCTAGGGGGGCGCGGATGCCCCGGAACTCCCAATCCCCGCCCTTGGCGGTGGACTGCACTTCCTCCGAGTCGGACGGCTGTGCGCCCACATCGTCTCGGATGGGTGTGGGGCCGGACACGATGGTGTTGGTGAGCGCTCCCAAGCCCTCGACCTCAACGGTGACCACGTCGCCGGGCACCACCGGACGGGAGAAGGCCGGGGTTCCCGACAACAAGATGTCGCCCGGTACCAGCGTGATGGTGCGGGCGATGTCGGCCACGATGTAGTGCATGTCCCATTCCATCTCGTCGGTGGTGGCGTCTTGTTTGACTTCACCGTTCACGATGGTCTGGATGCGCTTGCCCCGGAAGTCCCACCCGGTGACCAGCCCGGGGCCCACCGGGCACAACGTGTCGCTGCCCTTGACCCGCAGCATCGACCCCGCGTCGGTGTCCCGGAAGTCGTGGAGGCCATAGTCGTTGGCCACGCTGTAGCCGCCGATGAAGTCCCCGGCCTCGGCGGGGGACACGTTGCGGCAGGTCTTTCCGATCACGATGGCGATCTCGCCCTCGTAGTTCAGCCACTGGCACCCCTCGGGTCGCACCACGTCGCTCTTATGCCCGGTCAGCGCGGTGATGGGCTTGTGAAAGTAGGTGGGGGCCGGAGGCAGCTTGGTCATGAACTCCTCCACCCGGCTGCGGTAGTTCAGATGGATGCAGATGATCTTGGTGGGCGCCACCGGCGCTAGATGGACGGCATCGTCGATGGCTACCGATCGGCCGTCGCTGGCCACCAGCCGATCGCCGATGCGTTCGACATGGCACGGGTAACCATCAAGGAGGATGCGGCGGTATTCGGGCATGTCTGGCAATCTACCCAGAGATCCCATGCCAGCCGACTCCACTCCCACCGAACGCCTCCTCGATGCCGAGGTTGACATCCAGGCTCGGTTGGGCGACCAGCCTCTCGACTTCGACTCGATGCAGGCCATCTCCAACATCTATCGGGCCGCGGCGGCGGTGCGGCGCCGGGCCGAGCGGGAGGTTCTGGCCGAGGCCAGTTTGTCGTGGGGCGGCTTCACCATCTTGTGGGTGCTGTGGGTGTGGGGCGAGATGGAGGCGGCTCAACTGGCCTCCGAGTGCGACTTGGCCAAAGGCACGTTGACCGGAATGGTGACCACCTTGGAGAAGCAGGGCCGGGTGGAGCGCACCCGCATGCAGTCGGACCGCCGCCGAGTCACCGTGGCCCTTACCCCGGCTGGCCTCAAGACCATCGAGCAACTCTTCCCCCAGTTCAACGAGTTCGAAGCCAAAATGAGCGGTGGCCTCAGCGTCGCCGAGAAGCACGACCTGGCCCGCCTCCTGCGAGCAGTCACCACCAACGCCTCTGATTAGACCGTCGGAAGCGCGCCGGTTGGGCCTATCACATATGACGCCATGGCATGTCCGAGATGTTGTCACTGTGCTCAGTGCAGTCCCTGCTACTTTGGCCACGTTCGAAGGCTCCAAGACGCTTGCATAACGGGAGAGAAGCCATGACGAATAGCGCTGAGGACGCACAGCGTCAGAAGCTATCGGATGGGAGCGCCAAGAGGGTACGCTCACCGTTTCCCCAGCCTGTGGACCCCAAGGCATTTGGCCGCCGTGTTGCAGCAGAGCTCTTCGACGAGTACGTGAAGGAAAGCCAGGAGAGGGCCAAGCGCAAGAATCGCTGATCGGAATTGTCTCGTCGCTGGATCTAGAAAGCAGAACTGCCCACCTTTGGAGAGGGGGCAGTTCTCGTTCCTAGCGGTCACCCGCCAGAACAGCTCTAGATGTCATCATACGGCGGGGTTGTGCTGATTTGCTAGCAAGATCCGATTCGGCATTTGGCTACCGAGTGTGATCTGGCCAAGGGCACGCTGACCGGGATGGTGTCCACTCTATCAGTCGTATTTTGCAAGATCATCTGGCTTTTTCCGCAGGTTTACTGCAATACTGGGCTTGGCATGGAAGAAACGCTCGTATACAAGCCCTCCGCCCTCGCCGCGTTCAGAGCTGAAAACGTACGATCTTTCCGAGACCGCGTGGAACTCTCCCTGATGGCGACCGGACTGGCTGAGGATCGGTTCGTACGGACTGTTGAGTGGCGAGAAGGCGGCTCACCCATCGGTGTGCTGGCTGTTGCGGGAGTCTTCGGCGCAAACGGTTCCGGAAAGAGCAATTTGCTCAAGGTGATGGACGACATGCGCTGGCTCGTCCTCCACTCATTCCGCCTTGGCGACTTAGAAGGGCGAGTCCGAAGGCGACCATTCGTTCTCGACCAGAACACCCGGAACCAACCGTCACGATTCGAAATCGATCTGGTTCTAGAAGGAGTACGCCATGAGTACGGCTTTCTGATCGATGATGAACGCGTTATCGAAGAGTGGGCCTACCGCTATCCCAAGGGTCGAGCAGCATTGATCTTTCACCGCGAGGGGGATCATGTCGAGCCCGGAATGGTAGAGCGCCAAAAGACCCGCGCGGTCCAGGAGCTAATTCGCTCCAACGCCTTGTTTCTGTCGACAGCAGCATCGGCCAAGCATGCGGCGATCCTGCCTCTGTATCAGTGGTTCAGCCGCAACTTGATCTTGGCTGAAGCTGACTCCCGGCCTTGGCGGCAAGCGCTTACGACGCGGATGCTTGGAGAAGACCTCTACTGCCAACGTGTCCTAGCTCTACTCCAGGCTGCTGACCTCGGGATCACCTCGGCGCAAAAGCGTGAGCCGGATCCGGTCATGCAGGACCGCCTCCGTCGCGCAGTGCGAATTCTGGAAGGAATCGAGGAGGAGCCCGAGGGCGACGAGGGCCCCACCTTTGAAGAGCTTGGTGTTGAGCTCATTCATCGAGGGACTAGTGGAGAGGAGATCCCACTCCAAGCTGAAGACGAGTCGCTTGGAACTCGCGTTTGGTTCGGACTGATCGGCCCTGTGGTTCAGGCGCTTGAGTCAGGTTCTGTCTTCCTTGCCGACGAGCTTGACGCAAGTCTTCATCCTGCACTAGCGACAGAGCTAGTTCGCCTCTTTCAAGAACCGGAAACGAACCCTCGGCGGGCCCAGTTGGTCTTCAACTCTCACGACTCGACTCTGCTCGGGGATTCAGTTGGCGACCGCTTGCTGGGACGCGATCAGATCTGGTTTATGGAAAAGTATGGGGACGGAAGCACGAGCCTCTATTCACTCGCCGACCTTGAACCGCGTAAGCAAGAGGCGATCGGCAAGCGCTATTTGGAAGGGCGATACGGCGCAACGCCGATCCTTGATCAACAAGAGTTTGCCTCTGCCGTCGCCGCAGTCGACCATTGAGAGAGCGTTCCACCGGGGCGCCTCGTCGTGCCAAGAAAGACCGAACGCGCCGGGAGATCTTGGTCTTCACGGAGGGAGAAAAGACCGAAGGTGGCTACCTGCTGCCCTGGCGGCGGGAGTACCGGGACAGCCTCTTGATCTCTGTTGATCCGTTCCACGGCGTGCCGCTGTCACTGGTTGAGAGGGCCGTCTCGACGAGGAAGGCAGAGTCGCGTGAGCAGAGAAGAGGCCGAGGACGGGCTCATGACGAGATCTGGTGCGTATTCGATGTGGATTCGCATCCGAACATGAGGGAGGCTGTCCAGAAAGCGGAAGACAATGGGATCTGCCTGGCCATTTCCAATCCCTGCATTGAACTGTGGTTCATCCTCCACTTCGAGGATCAGACCTCCTACATCAGCAGACATAAGGCCCAGTCGAGATCGGCGGAACTTCTTGGGTGTGAAAAGAATCTGTCTCGAGAGGCGATGGACCTCCTCTACAGCCGTTTTGACGACGCGAGCCAGCGAGCCCGGAACCTGGACATCAAGCACGAGGGGGACGGATCGCCGCCCAGGTCCAATCCCAGTTCAGGCGTTTGGGCCCTGATCGAGTTGATCAGGGCGTAAGAGGAGTGAAAGCAAAGGGATTGCCATGGCAGTCGTGCTTAGCCGATCACGAAGGGGTCGCGGGTGGCGCCGGTTAGCTCTATCCAGACGGTTTTGGTTTGGAGGAAGCCGTCGATGGCTTCGAGGCCGTTGTCCCGGCCGTAGCCTGATTGCTTGAAGCCGCCGAACGGGGCCATGTAGCTTACGTTTCGGTAGGTGTTTATCCACACCGTTCCTACTCGAAGTGCTCTCGACACTCGGTGGGCCCGGCGGATGTCGTTGGTCCAGATGCCGGCGGCCAGCCCGTAGTCGCTGTCGTTGGCCAGCTTCACCACTTCGTCCTCGTCTTCGAATTCCAGCACCGCTAGCACCGGGCCGAACACTTCCTCGCGCACGATGGTGGACTGGTTGGTCACCTCGGTGATCACGGTGGGGCGCACGAACCTCCCGCCGAGGTCGGGGTCGACCATTCCGCCCGCGGCAATGGTGGCTCCCTCTGAGCGGGCCTGGTCGATCATGGCCAAGATCCGGTCGCGCTGGGCGTCGGATGCCGCCGGGCCCATCTCGGTGGCAGTATCGGCGGGATCTCCCAGCACCAGCTCATCGGCCCGGGCCACCACCCGTCCGACCACCTCACCGGCGATGTCCCGGTGGATGTAGGCCCTCGACCCGGCAATGCAGGTCTGTCCGCTGGCGGCGAAGATCCCGGCCAACAGCCCGTTGGTCACCGCCTCAGGATCGGCATCGGCGAAGATGATCTGGGGCGACTTGCCGCCCAGCTCCAGCACCGTGGGCGTCAGGTTGTCGGCCGCGGCCCGGGCCACGTGCTTGGCGGTGGCCCCACCGCCAGTGAAGGTGATCTTGTCGATATCGGGATGGGAGGTGATGGCCGCGCCCACCTCGGCTCCGCCGGTCACCACGTTGATGACGCCGGGAGGGAACCCGGCCTCAGCAGACCGCTCGGCCAGCATCAGCGCGGTGACCGGGGTCAAGTCGGAAGGCTTGATGACCGCAGTACACCCGGTGGCCAGCAGCGGAGCCAGCTTCCAGGTCAGTAGGGCCAATGGCGAGTTCCACGGGATGATGGCTCCCACCACGCCGATGGGCTCGCGCTCGGTGTACACCAAGAAGTTGGGCGACGGGCTGGGCAGCTGCTCCCCGCCGATCTTGTCGGCCATCCCGGCGAAGAAGTCGTAGTAGCTCTGCAAGCCCTTGGCCTGAGCCGACGTCTCGCGGATGATCTTGCCGTTATCCCGGGTCTCAACCTGCCCCAACAGCTCGGCATCTCGGGTCAGCAGCTCTCCTAGGCGGCGCATCAGCTGGGCCCGCTCGGTGGCCGCCATCGTGGCCCAGGGCCCGTCGTTGAACGCCCGCCGAGCCGCCCGAACGGCGACGTCCACCGCGGCGGGGTCGTCGGCCACCTCGGCCCAGGGCTCCCCGGAGAACGGGTTGGCCGTGGCCATGCGCTGTCCGTTGGGCGGGGGAGCGAACCCCCCGTCGATCCAGTTGTTGTAGGTCTCCATTACAACTCCTCTTCCACTATGGCGATAGCTCGACTGGGGCAGCGGTCTACCACCACGTCGGCCCGGGCTCGGGGCAGCAGCTCGTCGCCGGTTACCGATGAGATGACTATGTCGTTGTCCAACTCAAACACTTCGGGTTCGAGCAGTTCGCAGACACCTGCGCCGATGCACAGCTCCTGATCCACCGCAACCCGCACCATTTCTTCGCCGGCCATCAGTTGGTCCCTCCGGCCGGTTGCATGCCCACCGAGAGCACGCCGTGGACGAAGTTCGACCGGGCTCGTACCGGCTCGGAAGTCTGCTCCAAGCAGATCGAGCGCTTGGCCATCTCCTCCAGCAGCACGGTCACCTCCAACCGAGCCAGAAACGCTCCCAGACACAGGTGGGGGCCGCCGCCCCCGAAGGCGAAATGGTTGCTGTTGGCCCGGCTTACGTCGAACCGGAACGGGTCTTCGAAAACCGCCTCGTCGCGGTTGGCCGAGGCGTACCACATCACCACCTTGTCGCCCTCGGCGATCGGGGTGCCGGCCAGCTCGGAGTTGGTGGTGGCCGTGCGCCTCATGTGCATAACCGGGGTGGCCCACCGCAGGACCTCCTCGGCGGCCGAGTCGATCAGCCCCGGGTCGTCGAGTACCCGCTGCCACTCATCAGGGAAGGCGGCCAGCGCCATCCCCCCGTGGCTGATGGCGGTGCGAGTGGTTTCGTTCCCGGCGAATACCAGAAGGTGGAACATGTTGCGGTACTCGTTTCGCGACATCCGCTCGACGTCGGATTCGGCCTGCACCAAGTGCGAGACCAGATCATCTCGGAGATCGTTCTGGCGCTGCTGGCGCATGCCCTCGCCGTACTCGAACAGCGCATGGCTGGCCGGGCTGTTGAACGGTAGCAAGCGCAACTCGGTGGTGTTTCCGAATGCATCGGGGGGGATCGATTGGGCGTCGCCGGTGCCCTCCACCAGGTAGTTGGACAGCTCCACCAGGTAGTCGGCGTCGTCGGTAGGAACGCCGAGCATGGTCAAGATCACCTGGATGGGCAGCGGTGCGGCCACCATGTCCACCCAGTCGCCGCCACCCTGGGCCACGAACTCGTCGAGCAGCTCGCCGGTGATGGCTCGCACCGTCTCCTCCCACCGGCGGATGTTCTTGGGAGTGAAGGCGCCGGCCACCAGGCGACGGAGCCGGGTGTGGTCGGGGGCGTCGGTGTCGATGAGCGATCGTCGGGCCTCCAGCGCGTCGGCTTCCAGGTCCCACAGGTTGGTGTGGCCGATGGCCGAGGAGAACAGCTCCGGGTTCCGGGACACATGGCGCACTTCAGCGTGGCGGGTGACGGCCCAAAATCCCCCGTCCTCATAGGGATGCCAAGCCAGACCGGGTGTGGCGCGGATCTGGGCGAAGCGATCATGAGGGATCCCCTCCAGATAGAGGCTGGGATCGGTGACGTTCGGCGTGTCGACCGCGGCAGCCGATGGTGGAGCCATGTCAGCAGTGCTCCGCATACCGGGCCCGCTCCCAGTTGTTCACCTCGTCGGGATGGGGCGAGTTCTCCGGAGCCATCGCCAGCTCGTGGTCGGCCAGGGTCAAAAGGCCCTCCGAGAAGACCTTTCCCAGCATCTCGGCCAGCGGGCTGTCTCGATAAGCGGCGATCGCCCCGGCCAGATCAGCAGGCAGCGGCCGCGAGTCGCCGGGATCGGCGTACATGTCGCCCTCGCTCATCGGCGGCAAGGGCAGCGCCCGCTCGATCCCGTCGAGGCCGGCGGCCAAAACGGCGGCGATCATCAGATAGGGGTTGGCGTCGGCCCCCGCCGAGCGGAACTCCACCCGGTTGGCCTGCGAGTCGGCCTCGCAGATGCATCGGCACAGCACCGAGCGATTGTCCAGGCCCCAGTGCACGTGGGTGGGCACGAACGTGTAGGGGCGGATGCGCTTGGGGCCGTTGATGGTGGGGGCGCCCAGCAGCGTCATGGCTTCGGCGTGCTCGAAGAGCCCGGCGATCCAGTGCCCCATGAGCTGGTTGGGCAGGCCGTTTGAGTCGGCGAAGGCATTGGCTCCGCCCTCAGACAGGCTGGTGTGGATGTGCATGCCCGATCCCGACGGCTCGGTCCACAGCTTGGGCATGAAGGTGGCCCGCATGCCGTGCTGGACGGCCACCTGCTTGACGATGCTCTTGAGCAGCACGGTGTTGTCGGCGCAGGTCATGGCGTCGGCGTGGCCGATGTTGATCTCCATCTGGCCCGGGCCGTATTCGGGGTTGGACGACTCCAACTCCAGGCCAGCCCCTAGCAATCCGTGGCGCATATCCCGCACACAGTCCTCCAGCTCCAGAGCGTCGGTGAGCGAGGAGTATTGGATGTGGTCTTGCACCGGGGTCCAATCGGGGGCGCAGATGTAGAACTCCAGTTCGGTGGCCACCACCGGATCCAACCCAGCCTGGCGGCATCGTTCGATCTGGTCGGCCAGCACGTTGCGGGGGGCGGCGGGGTGGGGCTCACCGTGGGGATCGAAGGTGTCGGCAAACACCAGGGCATAACCCGGACGATGGGAGAAGATGCGCCCGGTGGAGACGTCGGGGACGAGGTGGCAGTCGAGAAAGCCCGACTCCATGTTGATGTAGGGGTGGTCGGGCAGGTCGTTCTGCATGTCGAACGCGAAAATGGCATCGGCAATGTTGAGGCCGCCATCGATGGTCGTCGAGAAGAACCGCTCCACCGGTACCCGCTTGCCCCGGATATGGCCCAGAGTGTCGGGTGCGGCCACCTCGACGGTGTGGACTTCTGCCTGCTCACAGGCAGTGCGGAAGTCATCGATGCTGGTGGGCTCAGCCATGGTTCGAGTACCTCTCTGACGGGCTAGTTGGCATGGGACTGATCGATCAGGAGCACCAGGCGACCTTCGACATCGCCGGCGCGCAATCGGTCGTGGGCCAGCTGGGCGTCGGTGAAGGGCACGGTCTCCACCGGGGCGATGATGGACGATTCCCGGCGGGCCAGATCGAGGAGCTCGCCCAGCTGCGACCGGGTGCCCCAGATGCTGGACATGAAGTGGGCCTCGTGGGGGACAGCACCCACGCCGAACGGGACGCGTCCGCCGTAGAGGCCGACGGCCACCACCATGCCCTGCCTGGCCACCGCGCCGGCCGCCGTGGCCAGGGTGGCGTTGCTGCCCACAAAGTCGACCACCGCATCGCAGAGCGGCAGCTCGTCGTCGGCGTCGAGCGCCCCGTCGGCGCCCATGGCCAGAGCCGTGGCCCGCTTGTCGGCGGCCCGGTCGAGGATCAGCACCTCGGCGTCGGACAGCAGCTTGAGGTAGCGCAGCGCGAACTGGCCGATCCCGCCGGCGCCTATGACCAACACCCGACGCTTCCGGCCGGGTCGGCGCAGCGTCTCCAGGGTTTGCTGCACCGCCCGATATCCGGTGAGGCCCCCGCAAGCCAGCGGCGCGCTGGCCACTGGGTCGAGATCGCCCAGCGGGTAGAGGTACGCCCGGTCGGCGATGGCCATGCGCTCGGCGTAGCCGCCGTCGACCACCAGGCCAGCCTCGGTGGCATCAGCGCAGATCATCTCGTTGCCGTCGGCGCACTCCCGGCACTGTCCGCACCCCCAGGGGGCGTACACCATCACCGGCCCCAGATCGGAATGGAACCCGGTGACCTCGTGGCCCAACACGATGGGTAGCGGGCTCGGGAACTCTCCGTCTACCACGTGCAGGTCGGAGTGGCACAGCCCGCAGGCGATGACGTCGATGGTCTCGGTGCCGTCGGCACCGGGCTCGGGGTAGTCGTCTACCACCATCAGGGGTGATTTCCGGGCTTCGAGTACGACGGCGCGCATGTCAGTAGCTCTTGGGCAGGCCGAGGCACTTCTGGGCCACAAAGGCCAGCACCAGGTTGTTGTTGATGGGGGCCACTTGGTAGAGCCGGGTCTCGCGGAACTTGCGCTCGATGTCGTACTCCTGAGCGAAGCCAAACCCGCCGTGGGTGTTGAGCGCGGCATTGCCGGCCTCCCAAGAGGCCTCCGATGCCAGCAGCTTGGCCATGTTGGCTTCGGCCCCGCACGGCTCTCCGGCGTCGAACATGTTGGCCGCCTTCCACCGCATGAGATCGGCGGCCTCCAGGTTGGTGTAGGCCCGGGCCAGCGGGAAGGCCACCCCCTGGTTCATGCCGATGGGCCGCCCGAACACCTCTCGCCCTTTGGCGTACTCGCTGGCCCTTTCCAAGAAGAAGCGGCCGTCGCCGATGCACTCGGCGGCGATGAGGATCCGCTCGGCGTTCATGCCGTCGAGGATGTGGCGGAAGCCCCGGCCCTCGACGCCTACGAGGGCGTCACCCGGCACCACCACATCGTCGAAGAACACCTCGGTGGTGTTGTGGTTCATCATCGTACCGATGGGGTTGATGGTCAGCCCCGGCACCAGATCGCCGTCGTCGCCTCGCAACTCGATGAGGAACACCGACAGGCCGTCCATACGGTTCTCCGCCTCGTCGGCGGGAGTAGTGCGGGCCAGCAAGATCATCAGGTCGGAGTAAAGGGCCCGCGACGTCCAGATCTTCTGGCCGTTGATGCGCCAGGTGTCGCCGTCGCGCTCGGCCCGGGTGCGGATGGCGGTGGTCTCCGATCCGGCGGCAGGCTCGGTCACCCCGAAGGCCTGCAACCGCTTGCGCCCGTCGGCCACTAGGGGGAGGTACCGCTGCTTCTGCTCCTCTGAGCCGTGGCGCAGCAGTGTGCCCATCACGTACATCTGGGCGTGGCAGGCGCTGGGGTTGCCGCCGCTGGCCGAGATCTCCTCCACGATCACCGACGCCCCCGCCAGGCTCAGCCCGCCTCCGCCGTAGTGCTCGGGGATGAGCGCGCCGAGCCATCCATGAGCGGTCAGCTCGGCTACGAACTCCTCGGGATAGCCGCTGGGTTCCAGCTCGCGCCAGTACTCGTTGCCGAACTTGTCGCACAGCCGCCGGACCTCAGTCCGGATCAACTCGAAGTCTTCGGCGACAGCAGCCACTCAGTCCTCCCAGAATCCTTGCCGCGCCAAGTGGTCCACCGCCGCCATGCCCGACTGGTGGAGGTGGTGCTCCATACGGCGGCGGGCTTCTTCGGCGTCGCGGTCGACGATGGCTTCGAGGATGTCGGCATGGTGTTGAACGGCCTGGGCGTCCCAGCCGTCGGTGAACTCGTAGTAGTCGGCCGGCACTGAGCGTTCCAGCAGCCGCAGCAGCCAACGCGTCCGGCGGGGGGCGGTGCGGTTGATGATGCGGTGGAAGGCCCAGTTGAGCGCCGATAGGTCGTCGTTGGTGCCATCGACGAATCGATCGTGAATGGCCCGCAACTGCTCGATCTCCTCCTCGTCCAGTGTGTTCGCCGCGATTGCCGCCGCCCGGCCGGCTACTACGCCGAACAGCTCGTAGTGGTCGACGATGTCTTCTGGGGTCAGGTCGGCCACCACTGCACCCCGCCTGGGGATCAGGTCCAACAACCCTTCTTGGCCGAGAATGACCAGGGCCTCCCGGATCGGGCTGCGGCTGACGTCGAGCGCGGCGGCCAGAGCTTCTTGGTCGATCTTGGTCCCCGGCTTCAGGGCTCCGGTCAGGATTTGCTCCCTAACGTAGAGCACTACCTCATCAGCCAGTCCGCCCCGCCGCCGAGTCGGTGGACGGGTGCCCTGGTAGGGATCGGGGAAGACGGCCAGCTCGGTCATGTCGCCGACGATCCGAGGTAGGCGGCCTGCACCGCAGGGTCGGCTTGGATTTCCACGGGGGTGCCGGAGGCGATGACCGAGCCGCGGTCGAGGCAGTAGATGCGATCGCAGATCCCGATGATGAAGTCCAAGTCGTGGTCGATCACCACCACGCCTGCACTTACCAACGCGGCCATTGTCTGCACCTGCTCGACCATGGCCAGCGACTCGGTGTCGCTCATACCCGAGGTGGGCTCGTCGAGCAGCAGGAACAGCGGCCGGGCGGCAGAGGCCCGGGCCAACTCCAGGCGGCGGGAGTTGCCGTAGTCCAGCTCGCTGGCCCGCCGGTCCCGGTGGTCCCACAACCCGGCGGCGGCTACGAGCACATCGGTTTCGGGGGTGGAGCGGTCGTCGTGCTCGGCGATGGCCACTAGGCGGGTCACCTCCACGTTCTCCCGCACGGTGAGCGACCCGAACAGCCGCAGGTTCTGGAAGGTGCGGACCAGGCCGGCTCGGGCTACCTCATGTGATGGGGTGCCGATGAGCTCTTTGCCGTTCAGCCGCACCTGCCCGGAGGTTGCGGGAACAAGCCCGGTAATCACGTTCAGCATGGTGGTCTTGCCCGCCCCATTCGGGCCGATGATCCCCACCACCTCACCGCTGCTCACTTCAAAGCCTGACTGGGAGAGCGCCTGGAAACCGCCGAAAACCACACTGACGTCGCTCACCTCGAGCCGGGCTTCGCTTTCGTCGCTCATGGTGGCCTGCGGGACTGGGGGGGCGCTCTGGGTCCGAGTGAACCGTCGATAGAGCCAGTCGTCGAACTCCCAGTCGCTGAGCAGGCCCTTGGGCCTCCAGATCATGAAGCCGAGCATGGCCACGCCGAGGAACACGGTTTGGAGGTTCTCGCGGAAGATCCAGTCCAGTGGCTCGCTGTCGAGTCCGAGCCCGAACACCTCGAATCCGTCTTGACCCATTCGGCGGGCCAACTCCCGTCCCACCGTGATCACCGCCACACCGAACAGCGCGCCGGTGACGCTGTTGCGACCTCCAACAATGAGCATCGTCAGCGTCAACAGCGTGAAGAAGAAGAAAAAGTCTTCGGGGAGGAGCGAGCCGGTCTCGTATACCTTCAAACTGGCCCCTACCGACACCACGGCCACCGAAGTCAACAGGGCAATCATCTGCTGGACCATGGGGTTCACGCCCATGGCCCGGGCCGCCAAGTCGTCTTCCCTTCCCGCCTTGGCCAATCGGCCCCGCCGGCTCTGGGCGAAGAGGCGGGCCAGCACCAGGGCACCGGCCAGCGCCAAATAGATGGGTACTCGGGTGTCGAGTTTGCCCCCGATGCGGAACGACAGGCCGGCGCGCTCTCCACCGGTCAACTCCGGCCAATGACGGGCCACCTCGTGGGTCACGAACAACAGCGCCAGCGTGATGACGGTGGCGGCTACCGCCCCCGACTCAGCCCCGGAGCGAGCCAGGCCGATGCCCACAAAGACGGCCACCACCACCGTGACGGCGATGGCGACGCCCACTGCCCCCCAAGAACCCATGTCCACATCGGTCAGCCCCAGCGGCGCATCGGGAATGCGCTTGATTTTCTCGGCTGGCGCGATGGCGAAGATGGCGAACGTATAGCCGGCGATGGCCCCGAACCCGATGTGGCCAAACGACAGCACCCCCGTGTTCCCGACATAGATCTGGATACCCAGCACAATGATTGCGTTGATCATGGCGGTGGTGACCAGGCGCTCGCCCGCCCCGCCGAAAGAGCTCTGATACAACAGCCCGACGGCAACGAAGACGCCGAACAGCAGCCCCACCCCGACGATGGGGAAGGCCACGTCGCGGCGCAAGTTGGGGAACATCCCTGCGTGGGCGGCGTTGGGGCCGCGCGGTTCGGCCATCACACCCGCTCCGCGTGGGCTACTCGGATAAGGCCCTGGGGCCGGAAGATGAACAAGAGGGCAATCATCAAGAACACGAATCCCTCTGTGAGGCTGGCCACCGAGTCGGGTAGCCGAGACCGCAAGAGAACCTCGGCCAGACCGAGCACGATGCCACCCAGCACTGCTCCCCGCAGGCTTCCCAAGCCACCGATCAGCGCGGCCAACACCCCTTTGAGCATGGGGGTGATCCCGACAGTTGGAGTGGTGTGCCCCGATCGCATGAGCCAAAACACGCCGGCAATTCCGGCCAGCAGGCCGGACAGGGCAAATGCCCCCCGGATCACCGTGTCGGACCGCACGCCCATGAGCCGGGCGGTATCGAAGTCGGCCGCCGCCGCCCGCAGGGCCAGGCCGAACATGGTGCGCTGGATGAGCCAGGATGTGGCCAACAGGGTTACCAGCGTCACCCCGATCACCACCGCGTCGTACACCTCAATGTTCAGCGAGCCGATTGGGAAGGTGTTGGCCACCCATCCCGGTTCCGAGAACGTCTTGACCGACGCGGACACGTAGAGCAAGAAGATGGCCGACACCACGAAATGGACTCCGAAAGACGTCAACAACAGCGTGAAATCGGAACTGCCTCGGACCCGGCTGAATGCAACCCTCTCGATGACGAGCGAGGTGACGATGGCGGTGCCGATGATGACCGGGGTGACCAAATACCACGACCAGCCCTCGCTGATAGTCCAAAACGCCACGTAGCCCGAAACGGTGATCAATTCGCCATGGGCAAAGTTGAGCAGATGCATGACGCCGAAGATCACCGCCACGCCCAACGCCAAAAGCGCATAAATGCTGCCCCGACCTAGACCGTCGATCAGGTTTTGGAGAAGCTCGGTCATGGGCCGCGTCTCCCCGGGTTCTGGAGCAGCTCGGTCATTGCCCGTTGCCTCCGACAAAGGTGTCGAACAGGTCGGGGCGCTCCCGTAGCTCGGCTCCCGTCCCTTCGGCCACGATCTCTCCCGATCGCAAGACGTAGGCCCGGTCGGCCACCTCCAGCATGCGGGTGGCGTTCTGCTCCACCACCAGCAGGGTTCGTCCTTGGTTTCGGAGGGCCTCGATCAACTCGAACACCACATTCACCAGCACGGGGGCCAGCCCGAGCGAGGGTTCGTCCATCATCAGCAGCCGGGGCTTGGACATGAGCGCCCGGGCGATGGCCAGCTGCTGCGACTCCCCTCCCGAGAGATAGCCCGCGGCCACCGTTCGCTTTTCCCGAAGCACCGGGAACTGCTCGCCCATCTCGTCGAGCAATTCGGCCCGTTCCTCGCGGGACTGGGTGATTCCGCCGATCTTCAGGTTCTCCTCCACGGTGAGATCGCCGAAGATTCGCCGGTGCTCGGGCACCAGCGCCACACCCAGGCGCAGCAACTTCTCCGGCGAGCTGCCGGTGATGTCGGTTCCCTCAAAGGTGACCGATCCGGCCGCGGGGGAGAGGAGACCGGCGATCGACCCCAGAAGCGTGGTCTTTCCGGCGCCGTTGGGTCCGATGAGGCCGATCACCTCACCAGACCCAACCCGCAGACCGGCGTCTCGAAGCGCTGAGATCGCACCGTATCTGGTTGTCAACCTCGAAACTTCGAGCATGGTGCTAATCGTATGGGAGCAACAGGCCTGAATATTCCGGCCTGCGGTTACCCGATGGTGGCAACCAGGGTGTCCACGCCGTCGACGATCCGGTTGATCGGCACAGCCTTGGGCGGGATGCCGTTGGTGCCGGCGAAGGTGATCTCACCCGTCAGGCCCTGGAAGCCCTCAATCTGGGCCACCGCAGCGCCGATGTCGGCTGGGTTGGTGCAGCCGCAGTCCAAGATGCCCTGGATGCCCAGGAACATCGAGTCCACGTACAGCGCCATAAAGCCCCGGCTTTCCAGCGCCTCGCCCTTGGTGGCCTCATAGTCGGCCAGCATGGTGTCGATGCGGTCACCGGGGGAGATGCTGGTATGCGGAGTGTGGGCGATGCCCTCGTTGTTGTCCTCGAACTGGATGCCGGTGGCGTCCAGCGCGTCGGTGCCGATATAGGTCAAGCCGTCGAGACCCTGGCCCTCGAGTTGGCCTCGCAGCGCAGTGACCTGGAAGCCGAGGGCGGCCGAGAAGACCACCTCGTTGTTCTGGGAGATGCCGGCGATTTCGTTGACCTGGGCGGAGAAGTCAGTGTCGGCGGCCCACACGTAGGTCTGGACGCTGACTACATCGCCGCCGAGTTCCTCGAACTTGGCGATGAAGGCGTCGGGGTTGACGCCGGTGTAGGGGATGCCCTCGCCTTCAGTGAAGACGATGGCCCGGGTGATGCCTTGGTCCCAGGCCCACTGGGCGGCGGCGCCCGACATGCCGTGGTCGTCGAAGGTCACCAGGTATGAGTTGTTGGAGGCGTCGGCCAGTGTGGGCTCGGTGGAGGCGGCTACGAACAGCGGGACCTGGCCCTCGGTGGTCTGGAGGATCGGCAGCGCGAAGTCGGCGAACGGGGGGCCGATTAGGAAGTGGGCGCCCCAATCCAGGAGTTCCTGGGTTGCCAGCACCGCGTCGTCGCCGACCTCGGCGACCCGGACTTCCACCGGCGAGCCGAAGATGCCACCGATGCAGTTGGCCTTCTCGGCGATGAACGGCACCAGCTTGGAACCGGGGATGTCCACGAACCCCACCACGTCGCTGAAGTCCATGGCCATGCCCACCCGGATGGGATCGCCTGTCGGCGCGTCTTCGCAGTTGTTCAGATCGGCAGCCAATACGGCGTTGATGTCAACCTCGGCGCCATCGGGTGCCGACGTGGCTCCGCCATCATCGTCGTCGTTGCCGCAGGCGGATACCGCTAGGGCAAAAACCGCCAGCAAAGCGATCAAGAACTTGAACTTGAGTTTCATGAACTCCCCCTCCTCGGTCAGGTTCCGCGAACCTTACGGGAAAGATCGTTTGGGAGCAAACGACCTTTGTATACAAAATCCAAAATACATTTTCTGCTCAGAGCTGTCAATGGTCAATCCGGGCGAATTCCGTCAATCGGGAAGCAATTCGGCTACCAACTCGCCCGCCACCACCACTGGAGCGCCGTCCAAGGTCACGGTGCAGGCCCGCATGGGCAAGTCGAAATGGCCTCGGCAAAATCTTCCGGCCACCTCGTTGGCCCCGGTCGAGTACAGGAAATTGCCGGCGAAAGCCCGGAGTTCGGTCCCGTTGTGGTCGGCCTTGTCCCACAGCGCCATGGCTTCCCAACGAGCCGAGGTGTTCATGCCCCAGCCCACATGGCTCACGGCGTAGGCGTCGGGCTCCTCGAAAGCAGCCAGATACGAGCGGAACAGCTCGGCGTCCACCCCGCTGCCTTCGATGGCGGTGATGTAGTCGTCCACCACGGTCAGCGTCACCGGATCCCGGACGTACTCCTTGAAGGTGAGGTTCACGTCGCCGGGGGCCAGCACCACCGTGCCGTTCACCGTCCCCGCGGCGGGAAATGCCAGCACCAGTCCGCCGGGCCAGTGGGCGATGGTCCCCGGATCGGTGCACCAGCCGTGCGACCCGGCCCGAACTGCGCCGGTGAGGTCGACGGTCAGTTTGGTGCCCGCATCGGAGGCCACTTCCATCTTCTCGGCCTGCTCCAGCCAGGCCACACCGGTCGCCACCCGATCGGCCAGGGTCGGGTCGTGGGGCCACCGCTCGGTGTTCTCGGGGTGCTCGTTGGAGATCATCAGCACCCTGGCCCCACTGGCCAGGATCGGGCCGAGTTCGGGAGCGTGGAGCAGCCCCTCCACCGTGCAGTCCACGATGAACTCGGCATTGGACAGCGCCCCAAGTGCTGCCGGATTGGCGGCAAGTGCCACCGACGCCCCGGTGGAGCGGATCGGCACCGGCCCGGCGTTGGGCGGCGTGGTTACCACCACGTCCACGGGGTCAACCCCGCATTGCGACAGGGCCAGGCGGGCGGTCTGAACGATCTCGGGTCGGCTCCGGGTTTCCGACAGCACAACCGCAGTCTCGGTCGGCACCAGCTTGCACGCCTCGAACTGCTCGGCATACCGCATCACCCAGGTGCTTTCGATCATCGGTGGCCGCCCCTTTGTCACACCGGTGTGTCGGTGGCGTCGTCAAAGAGGCCGGCTCGGCCAAGGCGTTCGAGGCACACATCCATGCTCCAGGGGTGCATGGCCGCGCCGCACCGGGCGTCTCGGTAGAACTGCTCCAGGCGAGACGGCCGCAGCAGTGCTCGTCCGCCGCACACCCGCAGCGCCAGAGACGCCAGTTGGGGAGCGCCGTCCATGGTGGTGACCATCGAGCTCCACGCCCGCCGCACCGCGGCTGGCTCGGGATCGACGCCCGACTCGCCCAGCACCCGGTAGCACAGCGCCTGGGCCCGGTCGTAGATGAGATTCATCTCGGCCCAGCCCTGCTGCTTGATGGGGTGGGAGCGCCGGGCGGTCGGCCCGCCGTCGCCGATGAGGTACTCGGCGGTGGCGTCCATGATGGCCCCCATCAGGCCCATGTAGGCGAACGACAGGGTCATGAAGAAGTACGGCCACCGGGCCGCGGCTTGGTCGAACATCCCCGGCGGGATCCACTCGCGCTCGACAGGCACGAACACATCCTCCAGCAGCAGGTTGCGGGAGTCGGTGGCCCGCATCCCCAGCGAGTCCCAGTCGCCCTCGATGTGCAGGCCCTCGGAGTCGGCGGCCACGCCCAGCAGGCGGACCCGAGGATCACCCTCCACCACGCACACCACGTTATGGATATGCGCCGCCCCGCTGAGCGAGGCGAAGATCTTCCGCCCGCTCACCCGGTAGCCGCCGTCCACCGGCACGGCAGTGGTGGCATAACCCTCGGTGGCCCCGGCGGCGATTCCCTCCGAGAAGGGCTGGCTGTGAATGTGACCCTGCTCGACAATGCCCTGCCACAGCCCGGCCCGGCGTGCGTGCAGCGCGGACTGCTCTTGGGAGTCGAGGTCCATATCGTCGGCGATCTGTCCCACCAGCAGCGTGGTGCACACGTGCATGTTGAAGGTCAATGCGGTGGCCGCACAATGTCGCCCGAGCTCCTCGGACGCCAGGGCATAGCCCACGAAGTCGGCGCCCAATCCGCCCGCCGACTCGGGAATGCAGATGCCCAGTAATCCGGCGTCAGCCATTTCGCGCCAGCTGTCAAAGGGGAAGGCGGCGTCCCGGTCGTTTTTGGCGGCGCGTGCCGCGAGACCCGGGCCTAATGCTCGAACCCGCTCCACGAGGTCGGCTCGCTCGGGGGTCAGCACTCCATCTTGTGCCGCAAGATCGGCGAGTGTCACGGCGTCTTCCGGCGCTTGACGGGCACAAATCCCTTATCCACAGCCTTGACTCTATTTCCACGGCGCTCTTCTGCGTTAGCCCAGTTGAGTCGTTTGGTACCAAACGAATATACTGTCGGCGTGGCCGACCTCCAAGGGTTCATGTATCCCCGCACTCCCACCGGAGCTGGCAGCATCTTGCCGGGTCCGCCGTGGCACTACTCGGGAGAGATGCTCACCGTGGAGTTCCGCACCGATCCGGCCAATGTGGCCGAGCTCCTCCCCGAGCCGCTGGAGCTGGTGGACGACGACCCCGGCGCCGTGGCCCTCATTTGGGCCGACTGGCAGAGTTGCAGCGACACCTTCGAGGAGATCCTCGACCCGGCCCGGGCCCAGTACAAGGAGGTGTTCTTGGTGGTTCGCTGCACCTATCAGGGGCACATCTTCAGTCGGGCGGCCTACATCTGGGTGGACAAGGACTTCGCCATGGCCCGGGGCCATGTCCAGGGCTACCCCAAGAAGATGAGCGAGATCTGGATGACCCGCCCGGTGGCCTACGGCAAGGCCGGACCCCGGCTCGAGTCCGGCGGGCAGTTCGGTGCCACCCTCAGCACATGGGGGCGGCGGATCGCCGAGGCCCGGTTCACCATCCGGGGAACCGCTGAGTCGCCCGGTTTCGTCAACAGCCACCCCATGCTGCACAGCCGCCAGATGCCGGCCATCGAGATGGACGGGCGCGACTCGCTGGACGAGCTGGTCACCATGCGGGGCTACGATGCCGATCTTGGCCCCGTGTTCAGCGGCGATGCCGAGCTGGTGCTGCCCGAGAATCTCACCGAGGAGCTCGCCCGCTTGGCGCCCTTTGAGATCATCGGCGGCTACTACCGGCAGGTGGGCAACTCCATGGCCGGGGGCACCACGCTGTGGGCCGCCCCCAACCCGATGGAATCTGAGTGATGGCCATCCCGGCCTATGCCGACGACTACCTGGCCGATCTCGGTCCCGACGACGCCGACATCACTGATCACGACACCTACGTGGCCGGCGTCCCCCACTCCACGTTCACCCGGTTGCGGGCAGAAGACCCGGTGCACTGGACCGAGGAGGCCGACGGGGCCGGGTTCTGGTCGATCCTGCGCTACGACGACTGCCTGGCGGTGAGCCGCGACGTCGAGACGTTCACCTCGTCGCTGGGCATTCGCCTCGAGGAGATGGACGCCGAGCAGACCGAGGCCCGGCGGACCATGATGGAGATGGACCCCCCCGAGCACACCCGGCTGCGCCGCCTGGTGAACAAGGGCTTCACCCGCCGGACAGTGGAGACATTCGAGGACTCCATCCGCGAGCTGGTGGGGGAGGTGCTCGACAAAGCGCTGGCCAACGACGAGTTCGACTTCGTCCACGACATCGCCGAGGAGCTCCCCATGAGGATGCTCGGCCGCCTGCTGGGCACCGACGACACCGACGGCCGCAAGCTGGTGGCCTGGGGCGACGCACTCCTGGGCAACACCGACCCCGACTTCACCGATTTTCCGGTGGACCTCACCGACACCGAACAGTTCCGGATGGTCCCGTTCCGCAGCCCCGCGGCCATCGAGATCTTCCAGTACGCCCAAGACCAGGCCGCCGACCGGCGGGTCTGTCCCCGAGACGACATCATTACCAAGCTGCTGGCCCCCACCATCGACGGCGACCCCCTCACCGACTTGGAATTCAACAACTTCCTCACCCTGTTGGTGGCCGCGGGCAACGACACCACCCGCTACACCATGACCCACGGCATGTGGACCCTGCTGAACCATCCCCATCTCTGGCAGGCGTGGCAGTCCGACCCCGGTCTGACCATCACCGCGGTGGAGGAGATCCTGCGCAGCGGATCGGTCACCATGCACTTCCGCCGCACCGCCTCCTGCGATGTTGAGATGCGGGGCTCGCAGATCCGGGCGGGCGACAAAGTGGTGATCTGGTTTGTGGCCGCCAATCACGACCCCGAGGGATTCGAGCGGCCGTTCCGCTTCGACTTGGGCCGCGAGCATAACGACCACATGGCGTTCGGCCGCAACGGGCCGCACCTGTGCCTCGGGGCCTGGCTGGCCCGCATGGAGGTGAGGCTGGTGTTTGAAGAGCTGATGAAGCGGGTGAGCCGCTTGGAGCCCGCCGGCCCGATCGACCGACTGCGCTCCAACTTCATCTCCGGGATCAAGCGGCTTCCGGTCAAGGTGGTGTGATGGGCGCCATAGTCGGAGCTGGCTTGGTCTCCCACGTTCCCACGCTGGTGCTGCCTGAGGAGATTCGCCGATACCTCAACGACGGCGAGGACACCACGCTGTACCAGGGTCTCCATGACTTGGGCGCCCAGCGGCTGCGCCCGCTGGCCGCTGACACTGTAGTGGTGGTGGACACCCACTGGTTCACCACCGTTGAGCACATCGTGACCTCCCACGACCGCCGCGGTGGACTGTTCACCTCAGAAGAGCTGCCCCGGGGCATGTGCCAGGTGGCCTATGACATGCCCGGCGATCCGGAGCTGGCTGAGGCGTGGGCCGCCCAGGCCATCGGGCGGGACGACACCTGGATCACGGCCATCGACGACCCCCATCTGCCGGTTCACTATCCCACCATCAACCTGCTGCCGTTTCTCCAGGGCGACGAGGCCTGGGTATCGGCCAGCATCTGCCAGACCGCCGAACCCGACGACTTCCTGCTGTTCGGCGAGCTGTTGGCCCAAGCGGTGGCCGACTTGGACCGCCGGGTGGTGGTTTTGGCCAGCGGGGGTCTGAGCCACCGGTTCTGGCCGCTGCGGCAATTCCGCGACCATGAGGGCGCTGATCCGTCGCTGCATCTGCGCACCCCCGAGGCCAGAGCCGCCGACGAGCACGTGATCGACTGCCTCATCAAGGGCGATCACGCCGGGGTGCTTGGGTACCTGCCCGAATTCTCCACCCACGCCCCCGAGGGCTTCTTCGGCCACTACCTGACCATGGTGGGTGCCCTCGGCGGGGCGGCTTGCACTGCTGCCGGCGAGCAATTCGGCCAATACGAAGCGGTCGCCGGAACGGGCCAGGTGCATCTATGGTTCAGCCCGTGAAGCGCGCCCTGGCCATCGCCCACGAGCCGGACGGTCTTCCCGGCCAGATAGACACCCGTTTGCGCCAGCGGGACTACGAGGTCCACATCCACGTGGTGACCCACGATTACGACTACCCCAACGTCGCCGTGCCCTTCCCGTCGATGGACGATTACGACCTGCTGCTGCCCATGGGCTCGGTGCGCACGCTCACCGACAAAGACGAGGTCGACACCTGGATCTACGAAGAGCTCGGCATGATCAGGCAGGCCCATGAGGAGGGCAAGCCAGTGTTGGGGATCTGCTTTGGCGGGCAGCTCATCTCCGAGGCGCTGGGCGGCGAAGTCGAGGTGTCACCGGTGACCGAGATCGGCTGGTTCCAGCTTGACGACGGCGAGGACGGCCCCAACCCGGCCGGGCCGGGACCGTGGATGCAGTGGCACCACGACCGGTTCACCCCGCCCCCCGGCGCCGAGGTGCTGGCCCGCAACGAAAGCTCGGTGCAGCTCATCAGGATCGGCAACACGGTGGGAACCCAGTTCCACCCCGAGGTCGACGTGGCCCATGTGGAGTCGTTCCTTCGCCTCGCCCCCCAGGAATACTTGGACCAGTGCGGGGTGGACTTCGACCAGCTCATGGAGGAGACCCGCCAGCACGAGATGGCCAACATCAAGCAGTGCCACGCCTTCGTTGACTGGTATCTGGACGAGGTGCTGGCCGACTAGCCCCCTGCCGGGTTCCTCAGTGGTACATGAGGTACTCGTCGAGCTCCCACTGGGTTACCTCGCCGCCGGACACGTCCTCGCCCACCGCGGCGATGTAGCGCTCCCACTCGGCCTGTTTGTTGGCGATGAAGTTCTGGCACAGGACGTCGCCCACAGCGGACATCAGCGCCGGATCGGCTGCTAGATGCTCCAAGGCCACAGCCAGGCTGGGCGCCGCCCCCACATCGGTGTTGACCTCTTCGAACCCATCGGCGGTGAGCGGGTCGGGGCACTCCAGTTCATTGACCACGCCGAGGCGGGCGGCTTGGAGGATGGTGGCCACCCCGAGGTGGATGTTGACCGCGCCGTCGCCCACCCGGTTCTCGATCCGGGTGGCGGCCCCCCGTGCCTCGGGCATCCGGTTGGCCGCGCAGCGGTGGTCGTGGCCCCAGTTGGCCCAGTAGCCGTTGAGCTCTGCGGGCTGGAGCCGCCGGTAGGCGTTCACCGTGGGAGCGCATAGCGCGATGAGCCCCTGATGGTGGGCCACCAACCCGGCCAAGCACCCCTTGGCCAGGGCCGATAGGCCGTCATCTGCTGTGGTGTCGTTGAAGGCGTTGTGGCCGTCGGCGTCGACCAGTGAGAAGTTCACGTGAACCCCGCTGCCGGCCACCCCCACGAACGGCTTGCCCAGAAAGGTGAGGTCTAGACCGTGACTCAGGGCCACCTCCCGGGCCAACACCCGGAACAAAAACGCCTCGTCGGCGGCCTTGAGGGCGTCGTCGTATTCCAGGGTCAGCTCGAACTGCGACTCGTCGTACTCGGCGTTGATGCTCTCCAGCGGAAACCCGCACCGCCAGGCAGTGCGGGTGATGTCGTCGATCAGCCCGGTCGGGTCGGCCGACCGGCCGGTGCCGTAGACGAACGACCGGGGAGTGTCCCAGCGCTCCCAGCCGCCTTCGCCGTCGGGCTGGAGCACATAGGCCTCGAACTCGATACCCACCTTGGGCGAATAGCCCAGGTCGGCCCACGCCGCGATGGCCTGCTGAAGGGCATGGCGGGCCGAGACGGTGTAGGGCTCACCCCGGAAGTCCAGATGGCCGACCACCACGCCGGTGGCGTCGTCCTCCCAGCTGGGGCGGACCTCGTCGGGGTCGAATGAGGCCACAACGTCGGGGAGCCCCTCCAGCAGATAGGCGCCGGGAGCCGGGATCAGGCTGCGGTCGTAGCCGAGGGCGAACGTGGTGATGCAGTGGCCGGTGCCCTGCTCGGCCAAATGCACGGGCAGGTATTTGCCCCGAGCCAGGCCGAGATGGTCGGGCCACAGCACGCGGATCCGGTCGTAGTCGCTCATGGTGCGATTCCTCTCATGGCGGAGATGCAGCCGACAAGTCAAAGCCCATCATGGCCGAGCGGCCGAGAGCGAACCCAAGAACTCGCTTACCAGGCGGTTGAAGAGGTCGGGGGTTTCCGAAGGGCTGAGGTGGCCTGCCCCCGGGATCATCTTCAGCTGGCTGTCGGGGATGCCCTCCGCGATCTCGGCGGCATAGGCCGGTGGCGTCTCCTCGTCCAACTCGCCCACCATGACCAACGTGGGAGCGGTGATCTCGCCGAGGCGGTGGCGCACGTCATGGGTAGTGAGCAGTCCGCACGCGGCCCGGAACCCGGCCGAGGGGATGCGGGCCATGGCCGCCGCCGTCCGGTCGCGCTCGGGTCCGTCGAAGCCGGGGGCGGTGATGGCAGCGATCACGTCGTCGGCGATGTCGGCGAGATTGAGTCCGGCGTCCAGCGGTGCGGTTCGCAGTCGGCGCCATTCATCGGGGTCGGTCCCGTCGCCCCCGAACGCTGCGCTGGTGTCAGCCAGCACCAGCGACTTGACCCGGTTGGGATGGCGCAGGGCGGTGTGCAGCGCATGGTGCCCTCCGAACGACAAGCCGCACAGGTGCGCGGACTCCACCCCCAGCCGGTCGAGCAGCTCGGCTATGGCGTCGGCAATGGCCTCGAATGTGAGCGGGCTGATCGGCGGCGACGCGCCGTAACCGGGCATGTCCCAGGCCACACAGCGCCACCGGTCGGAGAGCGCCTTGATCTGGGGCTCCCACGCAATCCGAGAACCCCCTAGGCCGTGGAGAAACAGCACAATGTCGCCTTCGCCGGCCTCTCGCCAGGCGATTGCGCCGTCCACGTCTCGAACCGGAGCAGCCACCGCAAACCAAACTAACGTTCCCGGCGAGAGCGTTTGGAAGCGAACAATTCGGTGACCACAAAACTCCCATTGATAGGACTGCCCGGCCGGCGCAAGCAGGCATCGGAGATCAGCGGCTTTCCCGAAGCGATGGCCAAGAGCGATGTCGATCTGTACATGGCCGATTACGCCCGCGGCGTCATTGAAGCCGGCGGCATCCCGGTTCACATCCCTATAGACGTCGACCCCACAGCGGTGGGAGAGCGGCTCGATGGGATCGTCCTTCCCGGGGGAACCGACGTCGACCCGATCCTCTATGGGTCCGATCCCGATCCCGAGCTGTTGCCCCTCGAGCCCGAGCGCGACGATCTAGAGCTGGCGTTGCTCTCTGCCGCCCTCGATGCCGAAGTCCCGGTGCTTGGCATCTGCCGGGGCATCCAAGTGCTCAACGTCCACCAGGGTGGAACGCTGCACCAGCATGTGCCCGAACACGGTCGCTTCGACTTGCCCATCGATTCCACCATCCACCAGGTGAGTTTTGCCGAGGGCTCCACATTGCATGAGCTGTATGGCCCCTCAGCCCAGGTGAACAGCCTCCATCACCAGACGTTGGCCGATCTGGGCCATGATCTCACCATCACCGCCCGAGCCGACGACGGCACCATCGAGGGCGTGGAGATGGGCGATCACGTGGTCGCTGTCCAATGGCACCCCGAGATGATGCCCACCCGCCCCACCGACCCCATATTCGCCTGGCTGGTTAATCGAGCGTCTCGCTAATCCGGCTTGCGGGCGAGGAAGAAGTACGCCGGGGTGAAGATGCCGAGCTTGCCTGCTTCGGCCAGGCCCTCGGCGCCGATGTTCAGGGTTTCCGACACGCGAACTGCTCCTTGCGGCACGACGCGAAGCGCCTCGAGCACCCGTAGCGACTGGGTGGTCATCCAGCGTCCAATGGCCGAGGCGCGCAGTCCCGTCAGAGAGAACCCCGGGCTTACCAAGGGTTGATACCAGGGAATCGACGGGCCAGTGGGTATCGCGAGGTCCCTTGTTTCCGATATCTCGAAACCCACCGACTTGAGCGCATGGTCAACGGTTGGTAGGTCGTCCAGGTCAGTCAGCCCCGTTCCCAACAGGAGGTTGTTCTTGACCTTGAGGTGGAGGGGATTCTCAGCGTCGAAGCGATCAGTGAGACACCATTCGTGAGCGGCGAAGCACTGCCCGGGCTTCAGCAAGCGGAAGGCCTCGCCGTAGATGCTCTCTTTGTCGGGGGCACAACAGGTGGCCTCAATGCCGTACACCGCGTCGAACGACTCGTCAGGGGCATCGACGTTCAAGAAGTCGCAGTGCAGGAAATCGGCCAGATGGGTGAGCTCCGCCTCTTTCGCCAGCTTCCGGGCGCGTTCCAATTGGTAGGCGTTGCTGTTCACACCGACGATCTTGGCCCCGGAAAAGCGGGCAATCTCCAATAGCGGGCCGCCGATGCCGCAACCGAGGTCGGCCACGACCATCCCAGGTCGCAACTCGAGCTTGTGGGCCAAGAAGTGCTCGTGGCGTCTGATGGAAGCCTCCAAGCTCTCCCCGGCCACACGGGGGGCAAAGTGAAAAGACCTGCCCCATCCGTACTCGTAGAAGTCCGTGGCCACGTCGTAATAGAGATTGTTGAACTCTTCGTGGTCGTCTTCCCCGTTGCCTGAATCGCTGTTCTTGAGTTGCCTGAATCGGCGCTCGTATTCGCGAATAGTCGGGTCGACGGCTTCCGTGCTTCCTGGCTTCTTCAAAATGTTGGCGAGCTTGTCAGACATTGAGCCCCTTCAAGATTGGTTGCGACACTCTTACTATTGGAGACCGAAGCCCGTGAAGTCGCCGGACATGTCGGGCGGGCCGTAGTAGATGCGGTGGAGGGCTCGGCGGGCGAACTTCCATCGGCCGTCTTCTCGGCAATATTCGTCGTCGTAGAAGCCGTACATGGTCATGGGGTCTTCATCGGGACGCTTGAAGTGCTCGATCACGTACCAGCGCCCCGTGCCGGTGCCGGCCTCCTCATCAAGATCGGCCCAGCCGTTGAGATAGGCGTGGATCACGCCGTCGAGGCGGGCCAGCATGCCTTGCCAGGACGTGGAGATCTCATCCCGACCGGTCTTGGTCATCGGGCCCATCTCCCAAACTGCATCAGTGGCCCAGGTGGCCGCCCACTGATCGGCGTCAAAACGGCACACCGCATCGGCGTAGCGGGCCAACAAGGTTCGAATCTCGTCAGACATAACGCCTTCCCTTAATTTCGTGTCTGATCGGATTCGACGATGGCGGTCACCGTCTTGCGGCCGAGTCCCGAAGCCTCGGCGAGTTGGCGGAGCGAGGCGCCAACGCGATGGGCCACCCGAATCATGTCGTCTCGGATTGCCATCTCCCTGTGAGCCCGGTCTGCGCTAAGGCCAACCACAGCTAGTGCGGCACCAACTTCGTCTTCAAAGCCGCCTCGGTACTTGTCCATCAAGGCATCAACTGCGGACACATCTACATCGCGATAGCTCATGGCTGCTCCCGTAGTCCGTCGGCCAGCTTGTCTCGAATCGACATCAACATCGGAATACGCGGTGACAAATCACCAGCTGCCTCGGCATTGTTGAGGTGGGCGAGGACCATCCCCATCAGCTCCAAGGCTTCGATTCGCTCAAGCTCAAGGTGAACCACTGGTCCAATCCTAGCCATTGGTGGTCCTATTCGGACCAAATTCGAAGCCGGAGAAGTCTCCAGTCATGTCCGAAGGGTCGTAGTAGTTGAGGCTGAGGGGTCGGCGTCCGGGGTCACTCGGCTCGGTCGCCGAATGGGGTGTAGCGCCAGGCGATGATCTCGTTGTAGTCCATGGCGCCGTCGGGGAACACGGTGAAGTTCTTCCGCTGCTCCTCTAGGGCTGGTTTGGCTTCGGCGTACGGTGTGCCCACTTCGTACACAACGAGGTGCTGAAACGGCATCCCGTTGGTCCCGACCTCACCGTGGTCGATGGCCCATTGGGGGGTGAGGGTGTTGGCGGCGGCCCAGTAGCGCCGCCCGGTGAGGAAGCCAGGGGTCGCCATTACTTCCCGGTAGTGGATGGTGTACCAGTGCTCGAACCACTCGAGGTTGCCCTCGGTGGGATTGGCCAGCGAGAACCCCAGATGGTCAACCTCACCGGGGCTGGCCGAGCCGATCTGGGCACCGGTCTGGGTGAAGGCCCAGCTGGCCACGGTGTCGTGGTCGAGGCTGTCGCCGGGGCGAATGGAGTAGTCGTCCTTGGTCGAAATTGCCTCGATGGCCGCGGCCAGATCGCCTTCGATCTCATACACGGCCAAGAACTCGAACGGCATCGGCAGATCGGCGCGGTCGGCGTGGGTGCGCATCCACTCGGGGGTCAGTACGTCGGCGTCGGGGCTCATGCGGTAGCGCTGCCCGCTGGCCACCCCATCGCATGACACCACCTCGTGGAGATGGACTTCGTGCCATTGGTGATACCGGGCCTCCTGACCGATCACCGGGTTGGTGAAGGTCAGCAACACGTGACGGTCGGTGGAGTCCACAACCCACAACGGTACGCTGATCGCAGATGGTCTTATGGGTGGTAGCGGCGGTGATCGCCGGAATGATGCTGACGGTGTGGGCAATCAGCGTGGCGATTCGAGACGCCGGCATCGTCGACATCTTGTGGGGCTTCGGCTTTGTGGTGGTGGCCTGGGTGAGCCTGCTGGTCACCGACGGACACGGCGTGCGGGCTGCCCTGTTGGTGGCCATGGCCACCACGTGGGGGCTTCGCCTGGCCATCCATCTGGCGTTTCGCAACATCGGCGCAGAAGAGGACTTCCGCTACCAGTCCATGCGCCGCCGAGCCGGCGACCGCTTCTGGCTCACCAGCCTGCTGCGGGTGTTCGGGTTGCAAGCCGCCGCCATGTGGGTGATGTCGCTCCCCCTCATGATCGGCATCAGCCGCGCTGACCAGGGATGGAGTGCACTGTGGGTGATCGGCGCCGTGGTATTCCTGATCGGCTTCGGCTTCGAGGCCATCGGCGATTGGCAGCTCGCCCGGTTCAAGGCCGATCCGTCCAACGCGGGGAAGCTGATGGATCGAGGCCTGTGGCACTACAGCCGCCATCCCAACTACTTCGGCGATGCCACTGCCTGGTGGGGTATCGGTTTGGTGGCCGCCTCCACGCCAATCGGGATCGTGGGCCTGATCGCGCCGGCGATGATCACCTGGATCCTGGTCAAAGTGTCCGGCGTGCCCATGGTGGAGCACCGTATGAAGAGGAAGCGCCCCGGCTACGACGAGTACATCCAGCGAACCAGCACCTTCCTACCCCGCCGCCCCCGGCCCCAATAGGCCGGGAACCTGAGCAGGCGGTTGCGTCGTCTTATCTAAAGAGGTCGAGCCAAGCGGCGTCGGCCCAGCCGTAGACTTACCCAAGAGCGAGGTTCGCCGATGAAGGCCAAGCGCACGACTCAACTGATCGCCACCATCGGTCTGGCACTTGCGCTTCTGATTTCCGCCGGCTGCGGTGACGGTGCCGATGAGGAGCCAGTCGCCGTGGTGGGTGCTACACCGGGTGCCACTGCTACTAGCACCACGCCGCAGCCTTCTGTGACAACAACGGCGACCGCAACAGCAACTCCAACCGCAGCCCCCGATGCCAACGCCTCGGTAGTTGGGACAGTTACCTACCGCGAGCGGATCGCGCTGAGTCCTGGTGCCGTTGTCACCGTGCAGCTTCGGGACACGTCTCTCATGGATGTGGCCTCTGAGCTGATCGCCGAGCAGGTCATAACCAATCCGGGGCAGGTGCCCATCTCGTTTGAGGTGTACTACAACAAAGATGACATCAACCCCCGAAATACCTATTCCATCCAAGCCCGGATCACCGAGTCCGACGGCCGCCTGGCCTTCATCAACGACACCGCCTACGACGTGATCACCCGGGGCAACCCCACTCGAGTTGACATGGTTCTGGTGATCGTTCAACCACCACCCGACCCCACCGGGGAGTGGAGCGAGGAGAACTCCCGCCAATATGTGGAAGAAGAGGTCGAAGTGATCGGGGCCGAAGTAGTGGAGTATCACCCCGAGGTCATAATTCTGGTGGCTCACTTCCAGTCCACCGTTGAGAACTGCGTCCGCCGGGGCAGCCAGTCGTTCGAGATCAGCGGCTCGGACATCTACGCCACCATTACCCTCACCGTCCCGCCGCCCACCCCATGGGCCATCGACTGCGACGCAGAAAGGGTCGTGGTTGAAGAGGTGATCCGCTTCGGCGATGCCCTCACCCCCGGCCAGACCTACCGGGTGTTCGTCAACGGCACCGAGACCACCACCTTCACCGTCCCTCTGGCCGATACCCAGTAGAAGAGCTCGCTCAGTCCGAGTACTGCACCCCCGGCAACACGCACAGCATCTCGAACAGGAGGTTGGCGGCGGTTAAGGCGGTGGCGCCGGTGGGATCGTAGATGGGGGCCACTTCCACCAATTCACATCCGACCAGGTTGAGGCCCCGGCAGCCTCTGATGATTTCCAACGCTTGGGGTGCGGTGAGCCCGCCGATCTCGGGGGTGCCGGTGCCGGGGGCGAAGGCGGGGTCGAGGGCGTCGATGTCGAAGCTCACATACACCGGGCCGCCGCCCACCTTGTCTCGCACTTCGGCCATGAGCGGGTCCAGCGATCGGTTCCAGCACTCCTCCACCTGCACCACTCGGAAGCCCTGCTCGCGGGACCAGTCGAAGTCGTCGGCGGCATAGCCGGTGCCCCGCACCCCGATCTGAGCCACCCGGTGGGTGTCGAGCAGCCCTTCCTCCACTGCCCGGCGAAACGGTGTGCCGTGGGCGATGGCCTCGCCGAACATGTGGTCGTTGATGTCGGTGTGGGCGTCCACGTGGATCAGCCCCAGCGGGCCGTGCTTTTTCCGCATGGCCCGCATAATGGGCAGGGCCATGGTGTGGTCGCCCCCCATCGACACGGTGATCACATCGTGCTGGAGCAGATCGTCGTAGAAGGCCTCTATGCGGTTCACCGCGTCGGCCAGGTTGTAGGGGTTGGTGGCCACGTCGCCGATGTCGTCGATGCGCAGGCTGTCGAACGGCGCCGCCCTCGTGGCCATGTTGTAGGGCCGGACCAGCACCGACTCGTCTCGGATTCCCCTCGGACCGAAGCGAGCCCCCGGCCGGTTGGACGTGCCGATGTCGATCGGCACGCCCACGACGGCGACGTCAAGATCGGCCGCCACCGACCGGCCGGGAAGCCGCATGAAGGTGGCGATGCCCGCGAAACGGGGCATCTGATTGCCCCCGAGGGGTTGAGGCATGTCTGCCACCTTAGGACTCCAGTACGCCTACTGGCCCGAGGCGGTTAGCCCTTGGCCTCGATGAAGGCGTCGGAGAACTTCACCTCGAAGTCGCCGGTGTCCTGGATCTCCTCCAAGATCTCCACCGGGGCCACCCCAGGTGTGCTGAGGAAGTCTTGGAGGTCTTCGTCGAGCCCTCCAAACGCGGCTGCATTGGGAGTGGAGTAGTAGTTCCAGTTCGACAGAGCAGCGCCCTGTTCGGCGGTGAGCAGCCAATTGATGAACGTGTGGGCGGTACACGGGCTGCCGGCGTCGAACGGAATCGCCATGTTGTCAATCCAGCGAGTGCCGCCCTCGTCGGGCACGAAGTACACGTAGCGCGACGGGTCGTCGGTCTCCAGGAACTGGGTGAACATGTCGCCCGAGTAGCCGTGGGCGATCACCGTCTCACCGGTGGTGAGGAACTCGTCGGCGGAGTCGGTGTTGAACGCCGCCAGGCGGCCGCGGGCGCTGGCCACCAGGTCGGTGGCCTCCTCCAGCTGGCCCTCGTCGGTGGAGTTCAGCGAGTAGCCCAGATACTTGAGGGCGGCGCCGATCGTCTCCCGGGGATCGTTGAGCAGCGAGATCGAGCCGCTGTGCTCATCGGCGATGGCCGGATCGAAGATCAGACCCCAGGTGCGGGGGAAGTCGGTGCCCACCGCCTCGGTGTCCACCGCGATGCCGGTGGTGCCCCACTGATAGGGAACCGAGTAGTCGCCCGCCGGGTCGTAGATCAGGTTCCGGAAATCGGTCGAGATGTTTGCGATGTTGGGGATGGCGTCCTTGTTCAACGGCTGGACGGTCCCGCCGGCGATGAGGATGGCCACCATGTAGTCCGACGGCACGATCAGGTCGTAACCCGAGTTGCCCGCAGCCACGATGGGCTGCATGGCCTCGTTGGAGTCGTAGACGTCCATGGTCACGCTCACATCGAACTCGTCTGAGAACGCGGCGAGCTGCTCCTCGTCGATGTACTCGGCCCAGTTGAAGATGTTGAGGTTGCCGTCGGTCTCGTTGACCTCGCAGTCGGCGATCCCACCTCCGTCATCGTCATCATTGCCGCACGCTGCGGCTGCCAGCGCGAAGGCCAGCAGCACAGAGAGCAGCCAAAACAGTTTTCTATTTTTCATTGGTTTATCCCCTCTTTGATTTGGGTGTTGGTTTTGGGTGGAGCGGACACGGCTTCGCGGGCGGCGCGCAGCGACGGGCGCCCACCGCGCCCGCTGAACTGCTGGAAGGCCAGCGACAGGGCCACGAGGATGACCGATGCGGCCAACATGAGCACCGAGGTGGCGTTGATCAGCGGGGTGACCCCCCGGCGGATGAGGCCGAACACGAACACCGGGAGGGTGGTGGCGCCGGGGCCGGCGGCGAACTGGGTGATGACCACGTCGTCAAGCGAAAGGGTGAGGGCCAACAGGGCCCCGCCCGCCACTCCGGGCACGATCTGGGGGAAGGTCACATAGCGGAACGTCTTCCACCGGGTGGCGTAGAGGTCGAGGGCGGCCTCCTCCAATACCTCGCTCATGCCCGCCAGTCGAGCCCGCACCACCACCGACACGAAGCTGATGTTGAAGGCGATGTGGCTGATGGTGATGGAGCCGAGGCCCTTCTGGAGGTCCAAGCCGAACCAGGCGTCGAGCAAGTCGAAGAACTCGGAGAAGAACAGCAGCATCATCACCGCCATGGTCACGTCGGGGATGATGATGGGGAGATACAGCAGGGCGTCGAACACCTTGCGGCCCCGGAACTTGAAGCGCTCCAGGGCCAAAGCGGCCAGCGTGCCCAGCACTACCGAGATGACCGTGGAGAGCAGGGCCACCCGGACCGACACCCACACCGCGTTCTGGAGTTGGTTGTGCTCGACGAAATCCTGGTACCACTCCAGCGTGAAGCCGCCCCACCGGCCCACGTTGTTGTCGTCGCTGAACGAGAACACGATCAGCACGAAGATGGGGGCGAAGAAGAACAGGTATACAAGCCAGGAGTGGGCGGTAAGCGCGATCTTGGTGGTGCCCCGGGGCTGGACCGTGCTGCTCATAGGTTCCTGCCCCCGGTTCGGAAGTACACCAGGGTGGCCACCAGCATCACCGCCATCAGCACGAACGACAGCGACGCCCCCACCGGCCAATTCCTCGCCGTCAGGAATTGGGTGACGATGTAGGAGCCGAGCAGGGTGGTTTTGGCCCCTCCCAGTATCTCGGGAGTCACATAGGCGCCCAGGCTGGGAACGAACACCAAGATCGACCCGGCGATCACCCCCGGCATCGACAGCGGGAGCAGAACCCGCCGGAAGGTCTGGAAGCCTGAGGCGTAGAGATCGCGGCTGGCCTCGACCAGGCTGAGGTCGATCCGCTCAATCGACGCGTACAGGGGCAGCACCATGAACGGCAAGAAGCCGTAGACCAGGCCGATCACCACCGCAGAAGTTGTGAACAGCAGCTCCCGCTCTCCCAGGCCGAGGGCCTCGGAGATGTTGGTGAACAGCCCGTCGTTGCCCAACAGCACCCGCCACGCGTAGTTGCGCACCAAGAAGTTGGTCCAGAACGGGATCATCACGAACACCAGCATCAGGTTGCGGATCAGGGGGGTGCGGGTGGCGATGAAGTAGGCGAACGGGTAGGCCACCACCAGGCAGATCAAGGTGGTGAGGATGGCCAGCCACAGCGATCGGAAGAGGATGTCCCGGACGATGGGCTCGCCCAGCTTGCGGTAGGCGTTGAGGTTCCAACCCGAGAGGTCGGTCCCGCCGAACCGGTTCCGGGTGGCGAACGAGTACATCATCACGATGCCCAGCGGGACGGCGAAGAACAGCACCAGATAGGCGTAGGCCGGGAGCGAAAGCAGGAAGCCCCGCCGAGACGCGGCCCGCTCGGCGGCCTTCTCGAACTCGGGAGTGGCGACGGACGCTTCCTCGAGCCCCTCGGGCCGGTCTGCGACCATGGTCATGCCCGCACCACCGAGATTGCGTCGAGCGTCCACGACACCGCCACTTCTTCGCCGACATGGGGCCGGTAGCCACCGGGCTGGTTCTCTCGGCGGACCTCCAACCGGACCCAGTCCAACACCACCGTGTACACCAGGGCGTTGCCCAGATAGGTCACGCTCTCTAAGCGGCCGACCACCGATTGCTGATCGGCGGGCACCCCTTCGGGCGGGTGCATCCCGGCCCGCTCCGGTCGCAGGCACACCGCCACCCGGGTGCCGACGGGGAGGTCCGACTTGCCGGGGATATGCACCCCGTTGGCCAGGCACACCGTGTCGTTCGACACCACGGAGGCATCGAGCAGGTTGGTCTGGCCGATGAAGTTGGCCACGAAGCGGTTCACCGGGTGCTCGTAGATCTCCGCCGGAGTGCCCACCTGGAGGAGCTCGCCCTCGTTCATCACCCCGATCCGGTCGGCCATGGTCAGGGCCTCTTCTTGGTCGTGGGTGACGAACACGAAGGTGATGCCCACCTCGCGCTGGAGCGCCTTGAGCTCGCCCTGCATCTCTTGGCGCAGCTTGAGATCGAGGGCGCCCAGCGGCTCGTCGAGCAGCAGCACCTTGGGCCGGTTGACCAGCGCCCGGGCCAGCGCGACCCGCTGGCGCTGGCCCCCTGAGAGCTGCCGCGACCGGCGCTGCTCCAACCCCTCGAGGCGAACCAGGCTGATGGCCTCTTGGACCCGGCCGGTGATCTCGTGCTTGGCCACCCGCTGCATCTTGAGCCCGAACGCCACGTTGGCCTCCACCGTCATGTGGGGGAACAGGGCGTAGTCCTGGAAGACGGTGTTCACGGGGCGCCTGTTGGGCGGGAGCGTGCCAGCCTCGTCGCCGAAGATCTTGAGGCTGCCCTCGGTGGGGAACTCCAGGCCGGCAACCATGCGCAGGGTGGTGGTCTTGCCGCACCCCGACGGCCCGAGCAGGGCGAAGAACTCGCCGTCGGCGATCTCCAGGTCCACGTTGTCCACCGCCACCACCGAGCCGAAGCGCTTCGTGATGGCGGTGAGCTTCACCGCGGCGATCTGCTCGCTCACCTGATGATCCCCCCGATCGCTCATCAGCCGGTGCCCCAGCTGTAGGTCTGCTTGACCAGTCGCAGATAGTTCAGCGTTTCCAGGGTGACCACGCCGGGAATGGCCCGGATGCGGTCGTTGACCACCGACATGAAGGCATCGCTGTCGGCGCACACGATCTCGGTGATGATGTCGAACCGCCCGGCCACGATGATCACGTACTCGGCCTCGCTGATCTCGGCGATGGCGTCGGCCACGCACCGGGCATCACCCGATACGGTGACTCCCACCAGGGCCTGGTAGCCCAATCCCAGTGCCACCGGGTCGGTCACCGCCACCACCTGGATGACTCCCCGCTCGATCAGCCGGTTGACCCGCTGACGGGTGGCGGCCTGCGACAGCCCGACCAGCGGCGCGAGCTGCGCGTGGGGGAGGCGCCCGTCGATCTGGAGTTCGCGGATGATGGCCTTGTCGGTTTCGTCGAGGTCGAATACCGCGGTCATCGGTTGAACCGTCCTTGGGCTTCGGTGAGTGCGGTTCGCAGTGTTTGGTTGATGCGGTCGAACTCGTCGGGACCGGCAATCAGCGGCGGGGAGAGCTGGATTACCGGCTCGCCCCGGTCGTCGGCTCGGCAGATCAAGCCCAAGTCGAGGAGGCGGTTGGTGAGAAAGCCCCGCAACAGCGATTCGGATTCCTCCTCGGTGAACGACTCCTTGGTGTCGCGGTCCTTCACCAGCTCGATGCCGTAGAAGTAGCCCATGCCCCGGACTTCCCCCACGATGGGAAGATCACACAGGTCTTCCAGGGCGGACCGGAAGGCGGCTTCGTTGGCCATCACATGGTCGAGGAGTTGCTCTTTCTCGAACACGTCGAGGTTGGCCATGGCCACCGCGCAGCTCACTGGATGCCCGGCGAATGTGAACCCGTGCAGGAACGACTCGTCGGTGCCCACGAACGGCTCGGCCAATCGGTCGCTGGCGATCATCGCCCCCATCGGCGCGTAGCCCGATGTCAGCCCTTTGGCACAGGTGATGATGTCGGGGACGTAGTCGAGCCGCTCTGAACCGAACATGCTGCCCAGTCGGCCGAAGGCGCAGATGACCTCGTCGGATACCAGCAGCACCCCGTAGCGGTCGCAGATCTGGCGGAGTCGGGCGAAGTACCCGTCGGGCGGCACGATGCAGCCGCCCGCGTTCTGCACCGGCTCGATGAACACCGCGGCCACCGTTTCGGGACCGGCCCGCAAAATGGCCTGCTCGATGTCGTCGGCGCAGGCCAGCGTGCAGGCGTCGAAGCCCGCGCACATCTGGCAGCGGTAGCGGTTGGTGTTGGCCGCATGGGACGCTCCGGGCACCAGCGGCTCGAAGGGCTCGCGTATCGACTTCAGCCCGGTGATCGACAGCGCTCCCAAAGACGTGCCGTGATAGGAGAGGTCGCGGCTGACCACCTTGTGCCGCTCGGGCTGGCCGGTGACCTTGAAGTACTGGCGGGCGAGCTTCCAAGCCGACTCCACCGCCTCCGAGCCGCCGCTGGTGAAGAACACCCGGTTGAGATCTCCGGGCGTGAACGAGGCCAGACGGGCGGCCAGCTCCACTGCTCCGGGATGGGCATAGGTCCAGATCGGGAAGTAGCCGAGCTGCGAGGCCTGGCGCCCGGCGGCCTCGGCCAACTCCTCGCGCCCGTGGCCCACTTGGGACACAAACAGGCCGGCCAAGCCGTCGAGGTATTGGTTGCCTTTGGCATCCCACACGTAGCAGCCGTCGCCTCGCTCCATGATGCGCATGCGGTCGACCGCGCTGCCGAGGCTGCTGAAGTGGCCCCACAAGTGGCGGTCGGCCAACGCGACCAGATCGTCGTGCTGCATCGATGGTGCCCCCTACTCCGACTGGCGATTACCGATTTAACACCAGAAAGGCCACTAGCGCAACCGATTCGGTTGTGGTTTTCGATTCGACAACTAGTTTTTGCCAAAACAGGGGCTTGATTGTGCGGGTTTGGTGCTGCAATATGAGCAAAGCGACAAAGAGTGCGGGGGTAGCAGAATCATGCTGACGGACAACTACATCAACGGGAGTTTTCAGCCGGCGATTGAGGGGGCGACCGATGAGGTGGTGAATCCGGCCACCGGGAAGGTGATCGGCGAGGTGGCGTCCAGCTCGGCGGCCGATGTTGACGCCGCGGTCCAAGCGGCAGCCGCAGCCTTCCCCGAGTGGTCGGCCAAGACTCCCCGGGAGCGCAGCGAGATCCTCCACAAGGTGGCCGACATCGTGGAGGCGAACGTGGCCGAGCTGTCCGAGCTCGAGTGCGAGAACGTGGGCAAGCCGGTGTCGATCATCGAGTTCGAGATGGATCAGCTGTGCGACAACTGGCGGTTTTTCGCCTCCGCGGGGCGCTTCCTCGACGGCAAGGCCGCCGGTGAATACCTCGAGGGCTACACCTCGATGGTGCGCCGCGACCCCATCGGGGTGGTGGGCTCCATCGCCCCGTGGAACTACCCGCTGTTCATGGCGACATGGAAGCTCGGCCCGCCGCTGGCGGTTGGCAACACGGTGGTGTTGAAGCCCTCCGAGCTCACCCCCTACACCACGCTGCGGTTGGCCGAATTGCTCCAGGACGTGCTTCCTCCCGGGGTCTTCAACGTGGTCTGCGGGCAGGGCCAAGCCGCCGGAGTGCCGCTGGTGCAGCATCCCGATGTGGCCATGGTGTCGCTCACCGGTTCGGTGGCCGCCGGCAAGTCGGTGGCCCAGGAGGCGTCGGACTCGCTCAAGAGGGTCCATCTCGAGCTCGGCGGTAAGGCGCCGGTGATCGTGTTCGACGATGCCGACATCGAGGCAGTGGTGGCCAATCTGCGCGACAACAGCTTCTACAACACCGGCCAAGACTGCACCGCCCCTTGCCGGGTTATCGCCGGGTCCAAGGTGCACGACGACTTTGTGGCCCAGCTCACCGATGCCGCCGGCTCCGTGGTCACCGGCGACCCCACCGATGAGGACACCGAGATGGGCCCATTGGTGTCCGACGTGCAGCTAGACCGGGTGTCGGGATACGTCGACCGGGCGGCCGAAGCCGGTGCCGAGATAACCATCGGGGGCGGCCCGCGTGACAGCGAGGGCTACTTCTACCAGCCCTCAGTGGTGGTCGGCGTGGACCAGGCGTCGGAGATCGTGCAGCGCGAGGTGTTCGGCCCGGTCATCACCGTGCAGGCGGTACCCGATGAGGAGACGGCGCTGGCCTGGGCCAACGACTGCGACTACGGGCTGGCTGCCAGCGTGTGGACCAACGACGTGGGCCGGGCTATGCGCATGGCCAAGGGACTGCGGTTCGGCACGGTGTGGGTGAACGACCACATCCCGATCATCTCGGAGATGCCCCACGGCGGCTTCAAGCAGTCGGGCTACGGCAAAGACATGTCGCTCTACGCCCTCGACCACTACACCGAGCTCAAGCACGTCATGGTGAAGCACTGAGCTCGAAGAGCTGGGCACCGCAGGCCCTGGCTGCCGCCAAGCCCGCGGTGTTCTGGTCGGATCGCGACGACGCCCCGGTCGCCACACCGCCGCTGGCGGGAACAATCGAAGTCGATCTGGTGGTCATCGGCGGCGGATTCACCGGTCTCTGGACCGCGCTTCAGGCCTTGGAGGACGAGCCGGGTTTGCGGGTGGCCGTGCTTGAGGCCGAGCACTGCGGGTTCGGGGCCAGCTCCCGCAATGGCGGCTTCTGCGACTCGTCGCTCACCCACGGGCTGGCCAACGGACTTTCTCATTGGCCGGAAGAGATCGAGACCCTGCTCAGGCTTGGCCGCGAGAACTTCTCCGGACTGGCTGACAGCCTCGAGCGTCACCGTATTGATGCCGACTTCCAACTCTGTCCCGAGATTGGGGTGGCCACCGAGCCCTGGCACATGAACGGTCTTGCCGAGGACATCGAGCACTATCGGGCCTTCGGTGAGGACGTCGACCTGCTGGATGCCGAGCAGATGCAGGCCCGGGTGCATTCCCCGACCTATCTCGGGGGAATGATCCGGCGCAACGACGTGGCCTTGGTTGATCCGGCCCGACTTGGTTGGGGGCTGCGGTCAGCCGTCGAGTCATTGGGGGGCGCAGTCCACGATGACACGCTGGCCAATGCCGTCTACCGCAAAGGAAGCCATCTCGAAATTCACATTCCCAGTGGACGAGTTCTGGCCGATCGCGCCGTAATGGCCACAAATGCCTATCACGGTCCGGTCAGACGCCCCCGCCGCTACACGATCCCCGTGTACGACCATGTGCTGGTGACCGAGCCGCTCTCTGTTGAGCAGATGGCCTCCGTAGGGTGGGCCGAGCGCGAGGGTTTGGGCGACGTGTCCAACCTGTTCCACTACTACCGGCTCACTGCCGACAATCGGATTCTTTGGGGCGGCTACGACGCCACCTACCACTTCAACAACGGCGTGGGCGCTCGCCACGACCAGAGCGATGTGACGCATACCCGGCTGGCCGAGCACTTCTTTGAGACGTTCCCCCAGCTTGAAGGGCTGTCGTTCAGCCATCGCTGGGGCGGGCCCATCGGCACCACTACCCGATTTACTGCGACCTGGGGCACCGCCCACCGAGGTCGTCTGGCGTGGGTGGCGGGGTACACCGGCCTGGGGGTGGGGGCCAGTCGGTTCGGGGCCCGGGTAGCGCTGGATTTGGTGTTCGGCCGACGAACCGAGCGCACCGAACTCCAGATGGTGCGCAAGCCCCCAGTGCCGTTCCCTCCGGAGCCGGCTCGGTGGGCCGGTGTGCAGCTCACCCGCAAGGCCCTCCAACGGTCGGATCGACGGGGCGGTAAGCGGGGTCTGTGGCTAAGTCTGCTCGACCGCTTCGGCGTGGGGTTCGACTCATGAGCGACCGCTATCGGGACCGGTCGTTTTGGCACGACACTTGCCCTGGGTCGCTTGAGCCCCGCCCAGCGCTCGATGGAGACACTGATGTCGACGTCGCCATCGTGGGCGGGGGTTACACCGGGCTGTGGACTGCGTACTACCTGCTGTCCATCGACGCATCGATTCGGGTGATGGTGATAGAGCGCGACATCGTGGGCTTTGGCGCTTCGGGCCGCAACGGCGGCTGGTGCGTGGGGGAGTTGGCCGCTGGCCCCTGGCGGCACGAGGCCGCCGCCGGCAACGACGCGGCCCGCCGCTTTCTCCACGAATTGCACGATGCGGTCGACGAAGTGGGTCGAGTGGCCGAGCACGAGGGGATCGACTGCCACTACGCCAAGGGCGGCGCCGTTCGCCTCGCCCGCAATCGGGCCCACCTGACCCGCCAGCGCGAACAGGTTGAGCTCTTCCATGGCTCTTACGGGCTCACCGAGGAAGACATGAGGATGCTCGGCGCAGACGAGGCCCGCAGCCACTTGGCCGCTACCGGGGTGGTGGGCGGGATGTTCTTCGCCCACACTGCGGCCCTTCACCCGGCCCGGTTGGTTCGAGGGCTCGGCGATGCAGTTGGGCGCCTGGGGGGCAAGATCGTCGAGGGCACAGCCGCCACCGCCATCGAACCAGGTCGCGTTGCAACCGACCGCGGAGTCGTCAAAGCCGAGACCGTGGTGCGAGCCCTTGAGGGCTACACCGGAACGCTGGAGGGAAATCGTCGCTCCCTGGCTCCGCTGTACTCGCTGATGGTGGCAACCGAGCCCATCGACGACGCGCTTTGGGACGACATCGGATTGAGCCGCCGGCAGACGTTCACCGACGACCGGTTCATGGTCATCTACGGGCAGCGCACCGCTGATGGCCGGATCGCGTTCGGAGGACGGGGAGCGCCCTACAACTACGGCTCAAGAATCGTGAGCTCGGTGGAGCAGAGATCGCGCACCCACGAGAAGATCATCAAGACGCTGGTCGGACTGCTGCCCATGCTCTCGGATGTGGCCATCACCCACCGTTGGGGCGGGGTGCTCGGTGTGCCCCGCGACTGGTTCCCGTCGGTCGGCTTCGACCGGGACAGCGGCATGGCCTGGGGCGGAGGCTATGTGGGCGAGGGGGTGGCCGCCGCCAACCTGGCTGGTCGGACTCTGGCCGAGCTGATCACCGAGGCCGACTCGTCCCGCACCGACCTGCCGTGGGTGGGACACCGGTCGCGGCGTTGGGAGCCTGAGCCACTGCGGTGGCTGGGCATCAACGGGGCGCTGGGGATTATGGGCATCGCCGACCGTTCCGAGGCGACCACGGGTCGGAAGTCCCGGCTCGCCCGGTTCATGCAGCGGGTGCTGAGCTAGGCAGTCACCCGCGCGCTCGTCAGCCTTGATCGACGTCGGTGGAGTATTCCATGGCCACCTCGGGCTCGGGGGAGCGCAGTAGGAGCGACTCGATCCCGAAGGTGGGGGCGGCGAAGAGGGCGTCCATGCAGGAAACCAGGCCATTGGCTACTTCATCGGCGTTCATGATTCCGGTGCGGAATCCCTGGCGCTGCCAGTGGGGAATGGCTGCCTCGAAGGCGTCGGGGGTGAAGGAATTGGCGAACTCGGTGGGCATGGTCGGCCCGAGGATCACGGTCACAAACCGGCGGTTGCCCAGCAGTTCGGTGCGCCATCCCTCCATGGTCGCTTCCAGGGCCCGTTTGGACGCGGCGTAGGGAACTAGCGAGTGGCGGGGCATATCGGTGGAGTCCGACGACACCGCGGCCACCACCGCATCCTCGTTGAGGTGGGGAAGGGCGGCTTTGATCAGCAGGTTCGGACCGAACAGATTGACGCCGAAGACCGCCTGCCAGTCGTCCAGGTCTAACTCCGCCATTGGCGCCATGGGCGACATGCCCGAGGTGTAGACGATGCCGTCGAGCCCGCCGAGGGCACCCGCCGTTTCGGCCACCCCCTGCTCGATGCTGGCCGGGTCGAGCACGTCGATAGCCACCACATGGCCGCCCCCGGCCTCGCTCACCGCCTCTTCGAGCACGTCGCGGCGCCGGGCGGCAAACACGACATCGGCGCCTTGGCCCTGGAGGGCGATTGCGGTGGCCCGGCCCAGCCCCGATGAGGCGCCCACCACCAGGATCTTGCGTCCCTGCACTGCGTTCATTGGCCACTTCCTAGCGCATCGGCCATCCATTGCTGCCACAGAGGCCCGTCCCTATCGGCAGCCTCGGCCCCGTTGGTTCCGTAGAGGTACAGCCATACCGACGCTCCGGCGTGCTCGCCGTAAGACTCCACTGTCACGAAGCCAGTGCCGGACGCGGGCTGGTCGAGCAGCAGGGTGATTCTGTGAGGGGCGGCGTCTGCAACCGTGCCTGCCAACGCAGGCACACCGGAAGCTCGGGCCTCGATCCGCTCACCGACCCCTGGTGTCGATGGAATCCCCAGTGCGGCGGTGAGAGCGGCCCAAACCTCGTCCAGTGAGCCGGCCCCCATGGCGGTGGGCAGCACCGATGCCGCCGTCTGCCCGGTGAAGTGCTCCATGTGCAGCCGCAGGTTGGACATGAACAGCTTCCAGCCTTCGACCATGCCGTCGTATTGGGCATCCCATTCTCCGCCTTGACCGAAGCCGGAATTCACCAACCGCACCGCGCATCTGTCGTCGCCCCGGGGCTCAACGGTCCACTCAAACGTCAACCCGTCAACCCCTTCGCCTCCGTCGAAACAGATCTGACGAGGCGGCTCCCACACCGCCACCCGCCCAGGAATCTGCATCTCCGGGCCCGGCCCGAACGAGGCCACAGCCGAGCCGCCCGCCCGCTCTTCCACCGTGTGGGGCACATACCAAGAAGAGATTCCCGGCCCAGTAGCCACCGCCCGCCAGACCTCCTCGGGCGTGCCCGGCACCTCAACTTCCAGCCCGATCGAACGGCGTTCCTCAACCATGGTGTTCACAGTAGCGGTATGTCGCTGACTAGGGCCGAAGACAAACTGCTTTTTGTGACCACATTAAGGGACTAGTATCTGTGTACTTGATGGGTTCTGCAACAGGAACTACATTGAAATGAATGGAAACTATTGTTATGACTCAATACACACCAGGTTATAGCCACAAGACTCACACAGTGGCGGCACGGGAGTTCAAGACTCATTGCCTACAGCTCATACGCGAGGTCGAGGAAAGCGGCCAGGAGATCATCATCACCCGCCACAAGAAGCCCGTTGCCCGGCTCGCCCCCGCCCAAAAGGAGTTTGTTCCTTTGAGCGGGTTGTTCAAGGACCGGATAGAGATCTATGGCGACATCGTGTCCTCAGTTTGGGACGACGAGTCATTCGACATTGAGGACAATCCCGACAAGGTCCTCGATCCAGTTGCCTGGTACGAGCGTCATGACAACGGTTGACACCCACACGTTGTTGTGGTGGATCACCGGCAACCCGCGGGTCGGCACGCGAACCGACGAAATGCTGAACCGCGCCCAAGCAGACGGCGAACTTGCCGCTTCATCTGTAGTACTGGCTGAAGCCACTCGGCTGCACTTGAGGGGCAAAGTCAATCTGAAGATGTCCCCCGAAGCGTGGGCTAAGGAATGCATGGACAACGGCCTCCGCATCATCCCCGTGTCAGCACAAATCGCCGTCGAGTCGTCGCTGTTGGGTGCTTCTGGATTTCACGGAGACCCCTTGGACCGTTTCATCACTGCCACGGCCATCGTTGGAGGCCACAGACTCATTACCGCAGATCACCAGATCACCCAATGGGCTGAACGCACCCGCCTCCTTAAGGTCATAGACCCGGCCCCATAGCGGAATCGCTCTGCTCGCCGGGAGAATCGACCGTTGGTATATTTTGGGCGATGGGGTTGACCGAGGTGCAGCGGGGGAGCTGGGAGGAGAACGGGTTCTTCCTTGAGAGGGGGTTCGCCGACCGGGCTGTTGCCGACGCCATGGTTGAGCGGATCGTTGAGATTGCCCGGGCCGATGCGGCAGGGGAGCAGCGGCCCGATCTCTACATCACTCCCGACAAGACGAATGAGAATCCCGCCACCCCGGAGGTGGGCGTCTCCAAGATCTTCCGGGTCATGCGGGGCGAGCCGGTGTTCCATGAGTTCGCCACTGATCCCCGGCTGCTGTCGATGATGGGCGACCTCGTCGGTCCCGACGTCGACTGCTTCCTTTCACAGTTCATCTTCAAACACCCCGGCACCCTCGGCCAGCCCTGGCACCAAGACGACTACTACTTCCGCATGACCCCTCTGCCCCAGGTGGGGGTGTGGCTGGCCTGCACCGCCGCCACCCCCGACAACGGCCCGCTGTGGATCGTCCCCGGCTCTCACACCGAGCCGATCCACGACGCGGTGCCCGACACCCGGGAGGGCGCCGGTTTGGCCTATGTCGAGATCGTCGATGTACCCACCGACAATGAGCAGGTGGTCCTCATGGAGCCGGGCGACCTGTTGGTGTTCCACTCCCACCTCCGCCATCGATCCACCGACAACCTCTCCGATGGGATGCGGGCCGCCATGGTGTACCACTACGCCTCGTCGCACTCAGAGGGATGGCAGGCGTTCAATCAGGACTGGACCGAGGTGCTGCGTGACGGTCAGCCAGTGCAAGCTTCGAAGGAGCCGGTTCCTATCGAGTACTAGATCAAGCTTGTCGCGAAGGCGGGTCCAACATTCCAAATGTCCTGCCTACGATTTTGGACCAGACATCGGGATCGGGGGCGGGGCGGCCGTGGGCTTCTTGCGCGCCGATGCCCGCCGAAAGGGCATTGATGATGTATACCAGCACTTCGGGATGGTCGAGGTGGCTGAGGGAATCGAGGATCCAGGCGCTGCGAGCGGCGAAGATCTCCTGAACTCCGGCGGCCACGTCGGGATCATGGCGAGCGGCCGCGGCGGCATCGATCTGCAAGAGCCTCAGATCGCGGCTGTCGGGGTTGATGAATTGGACGAAGGCGGTCATCGGCTGCTCAGCCACGGCATTCATGTCGAACCGAGCGTCGCGCTCGGCCAGCTGGGTCCGGATCACTTCCACCAATAGCTGGCCTTTCGACCGGAAGTGGCCGTAAATCGCCCCTTTAGTGACCCCGGCGGCCTTGGCAATGTCGCGCAGCGAGACCGCGGCATAGCCGTGCTCTATGAACACCTCGGCGGCAACCTCCAAGAGCCGGGCCCGGGTGGCCGCCGCCTTCGGGGTGATCGGAGGATCGGCAAAGGCAGAGGTCATAGGTCGGCTCTGGCGTCTGATCGGGCGATGGCCCTGGTGTCGGTGCCGAGGTAGCTGGCCACCACCAGGGGGTTGTCGCGCACCGCGGCTGGAGTTCCCTCGGCGATCACCTCCCCGGCGTCCATGCAATAGATGCGATCGCTGATGGACATCACCAGCGGCATGTCGTGCTCGATCAACAGCACCGAGGCGTCCAGCTCCCGGCGCACTCCGTGCAGCAACGGCACCAAAGCCTCGGCCTCCCGCTGGGCCACACCGGCGGTGGGCTCGTCGAGGCAGAGCAGACGAGAACCGCCGGCCACCAGGCAGGCCAGCTCGACTATCCGGCGGGTGCCGGTGGACAACTCGGCCACAAACTTGTCGGCGAAGTCGCCCAAGCCGAAGAAGCCGATCAGGTCGTCAGCCACCCCGATCTGCCGCCGCTCGTGCCGGGAGCCCGATGGCAGGGCCAGGGCGGCGGGCCAGAAGCGGGTGCGGCCCCGCCGCTCCAGAGCAACTTGCACCGTCTCGCGCACGGTGAGGTCACCGAACAAGGTGGCGGCCTGGAAGGCCCGGCCCAGATGGTGGCGGTGGCGGCGATGGGCCGCCAGCCGGCTCACGCCGGTTCCGTAGATCTCCACTCGGCCACTTGCGGGGATCAGGCCGCCCACCCCATTCATGAACGAGGTCTTGCCCGCGCCGTTGGTCCCGATAAGCCCCACAATCTCCCCGTGGCCCACTTCGAGGCTCACCCGGCTCACGGCCACCCGCGGGCCGTAGCGCACGGTGAGCTCGCTGGTGGCCAACGCGATGTCCGATGGTGGTGCGGGAATCGATGGTGGTGCGGGGATGTCGCGCCCCCGCACCAGGGGCGCGGGCTTCCTCTGGGCCAGCCAGCTGAAGTACGAGTCTCGAGCCATGTACCAGAGCTGCACGAATCCTCCGGGCGCGTACATCAACAGCACCAGAATTCCCAGGCTGCTGGTCAGCACCGGGATCAGGGCAGAATCGGGCCAGAATGCCGGGAGCCCGATCACCCACAGCGCTCCGAGCACCGGACCGATCACCGAGCCGATGCCGCCGATCACCGCGATGGCCACCACCTTGAACGAGGTGTCCACCGAGAAGAACGAGAACAGCACGGTGGAGTACAGACCGGCCAGCAGCGCCCCGGCGAACCCGGCCAGCCCGCCGCCCAAGGCGAAGGCCAGCACCTTTGATCCGGTGGGCCACACCGTGGCAGCGGCTGCGGCCGACGGGTTCTCCCTGGTGGCCACGATCCGGCGGCCGATACCGGTGCGGCGCAGGTGGGCGGTGAACGCCACCCCCAGCACCAGCCCGATCAGGGCCAGATAGAAAAATGTTCGCTGGGGGGCGAGATCGATGGGCCCGATATGGGCCCGCTCCAGAAGCGCCGCAGATTGGCTGCCTCCGCTGAGGAACGGCCGGGTGAATAAGAACTTCTCCGCCGCCACCGCAAACGCCAAGGTGACCACGGCCAGCAACAGGCCCCGGGCCCGGAGCGCGCCAATGCCGATGATCACCGACGCCGCGGCCGCCACGGCGGTGCCCCACACCGCAGCCCACAAGAAATGCAGCTCGGGCATGGGCACCACCACGTCGAACCCGGCGAGCCCAAGTCCGAGGTCGTTCCCGTTGACCAGCGCGGTGGTGGTGAGCGCGCCCAGGCCGGCGAAAGCGCCTTGACCCAGCGAGATCTGCCCGCTCCAGCCCACCAGCACAACCAGAGAAAGGGCGGCCAGTGCCATCAGCAATATCTCGCTGTAGCGGAAGGTGCGGCTGGCCGTGGTTACGAACACCGGCACCACCGCGGCAATGGCCACCCCAACCGCGGCCAGGACTCGAGAATGGTGGCGAACCCACCAGATCGAGCGCAGCCGGGCCGGAATGGGGCGAATCCGAGGGCTGAACGAGAAGGCGCCGGCCTCGTCAGGGGCGCCGCGGCGGGTGGTGGCCACGATCCCGAGAATCGCCACCAGCAGCAGCACGGCTTCGAATCTCCCCAGATCCAGCGGGTAGTTGACCCTCACCAGGGCCTCGACGATGCCGAGGATGATCCCGGCCGCTACCGCCACACTGAACGACACGAACGAGGCGCACACCGCCACCACCAGCACCCGGGTCATGGTGGCGTGGCCGGGGCTGGTGGCCACGAACGAGCCGATGGAATCGGCTTCTTGAAACACCGTGACCAGCCCAGCGAACGCTCCTGTGAGCGCCCACACCACCGTTGACACCCGCCCCGGGTGAATTCCGGCCAGTCGAGCCCGGTCGGGATCGGCCGCGGTGGCCCGAATGGCCCGACCCCACGCCGACCACTTCACCCAGATGCTCAGCGCCACCACCGCGGCGGCGGAGGCGATGAACAACACAAACTCGCCTCCCTCGATGCGGATGCCGAACCACTCCAGCTCCCTGTTCCACGGCGTGGGGAACCGATGCCGCTTGTCGGCCGCCGACGCTTCGGGCAGGGCGAAGATGAGGGCTTGGGCCAGCTGGGCCAGCCCGATGGTGGCCACCAGCAGGATCACCCGGGGGGCGGTGAACAGGCGGCGCACCACGGTCAGCTCGGCCAGCCCCAGGAACACGGCCCCGGCCAGCACGGCCAGAACCACCCCGGTCCAGTACGGCGCGCCGTAGCGGATCACCAAGTGGGCCATCACCTGGCTGGCCAGCACCCCGGTGGCGCCCACCGCGAAATTGATGATGCGGCTCGACCGGTAGATGAGGATGACGCCGAGGGCCAACAGAGCGTAAGAGAGCCCGTTGACCGCGCCGATGAAGACGAATTGGCGTCCGACCTCGAAGGCGAGGATCACGACGAGTCTTCCGGTTCGGTGCGGTCGTCGCCCAAGAACACGGCCCGAGCGATGTCGCCCCGCTCGGCGAGCTCCGCGGTCGGCCCGTCGAAGCGGATCTGCCCTTTCTCGATGAACACCGCCCGATCCGACAGGGCCGCGGCGATGTTGAGCGACTGCTCCACGATGATCATCGTTTGGCCCTCGGCCTTGAGCCGCTCCACGATCTCCAGCAGCTCGCCGATCACCGCGGGGGCGAGGCCGAGCGACAGCTCGTCGATGAGCAGCACGTCGGGCTCATGCATCAGCACCATGGCCAGGGCCAGCATCTGCTGCTGCCCGCCGCTGAGCTCACCGGCGGGCTCGTCGAGCCGATCGGCCAACTCGGGGAAGATTTCCAGCACATGTTCGATCCGGGCATTGAGCTGGGCCCGGTTGCGCCGCATGGTCCACCCCCCGGTGCGGAGGTTGTCTTCGATGGACAATGGCAGAAATACTGCTTTGCCCCCGGGAAGCTGCTGGATGCCCATGTCCACCCGGGTTTGGGGCGAGGTGAGGGTGATATCCCGCCCGTGCAGCGAGACGACGCCGCGAGAAGGCACGGCCAGCCCGCTGATCACCCGCAGGATCGTCGACTTGCCCGCCCCGTTGGTGCCCAGAAGCGCCAGGGTCTCGCCCCGGTCCACATGGAGGTTGACGCCGAACAGCACTTGCACCGGCCCGTAGGAGAAGTCGATGTCCCGCAATCCGACGGCGGGCAACTGGTCGGGATGCGATTTCCGCCGCTCCAGCTCGGCGTGGTCTTTTTCGATCTCGTCCACCACCAGCGACAGGTCGTGGCGGATGTGCCGCGCCCCCCAGATCAACAGCGCGCCCCCGATGATCTTGAACGGGATGGCCACGATCAAGATGGCGGTGCGCTCGTCGGTGGCGTCGGAAAGCAATCCGGCCACGATGGGACCGAGCACGCCGCCGCCCAAGAAGATCACCATGATCGAAAGGGCGGTGGACTGGGCTCGCAGCCGGTAGGGAACCACACCCACCAGAAGCGGCGAGATCATGCCGAAGATCACGACGCTCAACACTGCGGGCACGATGCCCACCGCGGCGAACAGCACGGGATGGGGCATGAAGAACTGGATGGGGATGGCCACCGCGATGGGGAAGAAAAGTGCGCCCACCCAGGCCAGCGCCCGCTCCGGGCTCTCGCGGTACAAGGCGTCGTAGCGCTTGGCCGCCCACGGCGCCGCGGCAAAGGCCAGCATCCCGGGAACGAACCCGATCATGGCCCGCTCGAATGGGCTCAGGCCCCACCGGTCATCCAAGAACAGGTTGACCAGGAAGCTCTGCCCGATGATCGAGAACACGATGATGCTGAACGAGATCCACGCCAGCTTCAGCGTCTTGATGGCCATGAGGCGCTGCCAAACCGCCCCCAGCGACACCCGGGGCGGGTCGTCGTCTTCCTCCATGACCTCGCCGATCACCGATTTCTGCTCGAACTGCCCCCGGGGGGGATCGGGAACGAACAGGGCCCAGATCCCCAGGAACAAGGTGGGCCAGGCAAAAACCCAATAGGCCCATCGCCAGTTGTCGTCCACCAGCAGCATGAGGCCGCCCACCAACAGCGGGGCGATTCGCTCACCGCCCCGGCCGAGCACATTCTTTACGGCATAGATCCGGCCTCGAGATGAAATGGGGTAGGCGTCGGCCAGCACCGCCCCTTGCACCGGAAAGGTGTTGGACGTGCCGATGCCCATGAGCACACCGACCATGAAGAACCCCAGTGCGGAGGCCTGAAACCCCCTGGTGAACATGGCCACGCTCCAGAAGATGGTGGCCAGCCCCACCAGCCGCATGCGGTTGACCCGATCGGCCATCTTGCCCATCGGGATGGCGCACAGCGTTGTGGTGATGAGACCTCCGATCCCCATCACCGCCAGACCGGCGTCGGACACATTGAAGCTGTCCTGGATCTCGGGTCCAAGCAGGCTGGGGATGGCAAGCTGGAAGGCATCCACGGCGTCGAGGGTGCCCAACACGGCCAGCACGCCAACGCCGCCGGTGGCCACTGCCTGGCGCAGCGTGATCGCCTCTTCGCCGACTCCGGGGAGGTCCTCATCGGCGCGGATCTCTAGCTGATCGGCCTCAGCCGCCTCTCGGGCCGCCTCCTCATCGAGCAGCGCCCGGCTGAAGTCGGCGAACCTGCGGCGGTCGCCCGACGCTTCGGTCATCTAGTGGTCCGTCTGTGAATTGGCTAGGTGGTCACGGGGTCAGGTCGACAGGGTCGCCGAGGCCGACGAGTTCTCCGTCCTCATCGGCGTCGCCGTCGAACTGCACAAACCGCATGGTGTCGTTGCCGTTGTACTTGCCCGGCCCGAACGACAAGAACGGGATCTCAGGCAGAGATGACTGCGAGAGCGAGTCCAGTCCGGCCTGGAAGGAGTCGTTGGTGAGCTCCGGCCCGGCCGCAGTGGCGATCTGAACGAACAGCGACAGATCGCGGCACGCCAACACGGTGTAGTTCCAGTAGTTGGGGTCTTCCTCGCTGTTCTCCACTCCCGGACCAGGTCGCTCGAAGCGTTCGTCGGGAAGCGCGGCCATCACCACATCGAGGCACTTCTGGGTCTCGGCATCCACCGAATCGGAGGGCAGATTGAGTCGATCGGCTGTGGCGATGGTGCCGTCCAGCGCCATCGGGTCGATGCCCGAGGAAATTGCCGTGTTGAAGTTGGTGGAGTCGACCGCGGCCATCTGGATTCCCAAGTCCCCGTAGGTGACGAGGCCGGTGGCCGCCGCCCCGAAGATCACCATGCGGTCGATGCCGGCGTCGGCCACTTGCTGTTGCATGATCTCGGTCTGGCTCTCAATGGCGTCTTCGTCGAGCACGAGGTCGTCGATGTTCATGGTGATGGCGATTTCCACCCCGATGTCGGCAAAGGCCGCTTTCACCACATCCTCAACCCGGTCTTGAGTTTCGGACCCGTCATAGTGGACGCCCACCGCGTTGGCGCCGTCGAACCACCCTCTGCGGGCTAGTTCGGTGATGAACACCTCCTCCCCGGCCGTCCCCGAGAGCCTGAAGCTGGCCAGAGGGGCTCTGGCCCGTTCCAAAAGCTCTCCTCTGGCGTTTACCTGGGAACCCACGTTGATGGTCTCGTGCTGTTCCGACACGCAGTAGTTGGCGTCGCCCCGCAGTCCGCCCAGCACGGCGAACACCTCGTGATCCTCGGTGAGTGTGATGCAGGCCGCCAGCATCTCATTGGGAAGGGCCGGGTTGAATCCGGCGATGTACGGCTCCAACGACCGGCCGTAGATGCCGCCTTCGGCGTTGACTGCGCCGGTAAGGGCGTCCCACACCGGTTCTGGGTCGCCGAAGAAGCCGAAGCCGAACAAGGAGACGTCCCAGAAGCCGACACCGATCCGGATGGTGTCCTCGGTGACGCCTCGGAAGCTGGCGGTGAGCACGATCGGCGTGGGCTCGGGAGTGGGCTCCGGCGCCGGTTCGGGTTCGTCGTCGGTGGCCGGCTCTTCGGGGGCTTCCGCGGCCGGCTCGGGCTCGTCGTCTTCTGCCGCTGGCTCGCTGGGAGCTTCTTCGGCCGGCGCGGCCGGCTCGGCCGCCGGCTCTTCGGCTGCCGCGGTCGGGGCCTCCTCAGCCGCGGGCTCGTCCTCGCCGCCACCCCCGGTGGTGCAGGCGGTGGCGAACACTGCCAGCGCCAGTAGCAGTGCCATCAACGTCGGTCGGTATCTCATCGCATTCCCCCTGATCCCGTCGCCGTTGCACGCAAAATATACCAGTGGTAGAAAAATTGTCCAGAGGATGTTTGAAAGAGGGTCTCATGGCTGATGTCCAAGCGCTGGTTGCCGATCTGACACTGGAGGAGAAGTGCCGGATGGTGGTGGGCGAGAGCCCGTGGACCATCCCCGGCTGTGAGCGGCTTGGGATTCCCGGCTGGTGTGTCAGCGACGGCCCGGTCGGGGTGCGGGGCCGGACCATGGGGCCGGGTCTGGTAGTGCCCGGGCCGTCGGCCATTGCCGCCACCTGGAATCCCGCCCTGGTCCTCGAACTGGGCCAAGCTCTGGGCACCGAGGCCACCGACCGCAAGGTGGACATGATCCTCGCCCCCACGGTCAACCTCCACCGCTCCCCGAGGGGCGGCCGTCATTTCGAGAGCTACAGCGAGGATCCCGAGCTGAGCTCGCGCATCGCGGTGGCGTACATCAACGGCGTCCAGTCGCAGGGGGTGGGCGCTTGCGTCAAGCACTATGTGGCCAACGACCAGGAGTTCGAGCGCTTCACCATCAACGTCGACGTCGACGAGCGGAGCCTGCGGGAGATATACCTCCCCCCGTTCGAGGCCGCCGTCAAAGAAGCCGGGGTCCGGGCCGTCATGGCCGCCTACAACTTCGTCAACGGCCACCACGCCTGCGCCCAGCCGGATCTGTTGATCGGCATATTGAAAGAGGAGTGGGAATTCGACGGCTTCGTGGTCTCCGACTGGGGCGCCATCAAAGAGACGGTGGCGCCCGCTCTCCACGGGCTCGACTTGGAGATGGCCGGTCCGGGCCGATGGTGGGGAAGGGGCCAGCTTCAAGAGGCGGTCGAGGCCGGAAAAGTGGACGAATCGCTCATCGACGACAAGGTGCGCCGCATTGTCGGCTTCCTGCACTGGGCTGGTCGCCTCAACACGCCCACCGACCACGACGAGGCCAGCATCGAACTTCCTGAACACCGGGAGTTGGCCCGACGCACCGCGGCAGAGTCGATGGTGCTGGTTCGCAACCAAGGCGGCCTCTTGCCGCTGGCCGGCGACGGCACGGTGGCGCTCATCGGCGCAGCCGCGGCCGATACGGCCCTGTTGGGCGGCGGCTCGGCCAGCTTGATTCCCCATCGCACCACCTCGGTGCTGGAGTCGCTGGGGGAGCGGCTCGGCCCGCGGTTGATCGGCCACGCCACCGGTCTCGAAATGCGCCGCAACGCCGACGCGGTTCCCCAGTCTTGGATTCCCGACGGTGTGAGCTTCGAGCTCTACAACAGCATTGGGTTCGACGGCCAGCCGTTCGAGACTCTCACCCGTCCCCTGCCTTTCAATGCGTGGATCGGCGACAACTGGCCCGAAGACTGCGACACCCTGTCGGTGCGCCTGGAGTTCACCATGACGCCCGAGCAGTCCGGGCGGCACCGGTTGTGCGCCCTCGGCTTCGCCCATGCTCGCCTGTATGTCGACGGCCAGCTAGTGGCCGACAACCAGGTCGACGGGTTCGGCGCCGGCCTCGGCCTGCACGGCGGCCACGGGTATCTGCACTTGGAGGCCGGCCGGCAGTACCACATCCGCCTCGACCACATCCCCAGGGAGAGGCGCCAGTGGGTGTGCATAGTGGACGTGGGGGTGGAGTTGGCCGACATGGATCGCGAGCAAAACTTGGACGAAGCCGCCGCGCTGGCCGCCCAGGCCGATACCGCGGTGGTGGTAGTCGGCTCCAACGCCGAATGGGAGTCGGAGGGCGGCGACCGCGACTCGATCGAGCTGCCCAACCAACAAGACGAGCTGGTGGAGCGAGTGCTCGACGCCAACCCCAACACGGTGGTGGTGCTCAATTGCGGCGCCCCGATGACTCTGCCGTGGCTCGACCGGGCCAAAGCAGTGCTGTTGGCCTGGTACCCGGGCCAAGAGGCGGGGGAGGCCATCGCCGATGTGCTGGTTGGCGACGCCGATCCTGGGGGGCGGATGCCCACCAGTTGGGCATGGCGGGAGCAGGACACGCCCGCTTATCTGAACTACCCCGGCGAGGCCGGCGTGGTGCGCTACGGCGAGGGGATTTTCGTCGGCTACCGCTGGTACGACGCCCGGGCCATCGAACCGATGATCCCCTTCGGCCACGGCGGCTCCTACACCACGTTCGAGTGGGGCGAGGCTGAAGCCAGCGGCGAGGACACCCAGCGCACTGTGACGGTTCCAGTCACCAACACCGGCCAGCGCCGAGGCAGCGAGGTGGTGCAGGTGTACGTGTCCCCGCCCTCCGGCGGGGTATCGAGGCCCCCCAAAGAGCTGGCCGGATTCGCCAAGCTCACCCTCGACCCCGGTGAGACCGCCACCGCGGAGGTCACCCTCAACGAGCGGTCGTTCGCCCGCTGGGACCCCGAAATTCACGATTGGGTGGTCGACCCCGGCCAGTACCGACTAATAGTGGCCGCCTCATCCACCGATCTCCGCTCGGCATTGGCCATCGAGATCTGACCCATATCGGGGACTTGGTCGACGCCTCAGCGGCGCTGTGCCCCGCCCCCGCCATCTCCTCGATCCGGACGCGCTCCTCGAAACAAAGCCGCCGTGCCATACTGGAAACCTCCACCGGTTGGTTGCTGCTAACACACCGGCCATCATGGCCGATACGCTGCAACCACCGGTGGAGTTCACCGCCGATGTGCGCTGGTCGTCAGTTGACATTTGCTGAATCGGTGCCGAGCAGCATCAGCCGTCAATTTCTGGCGGGCCAGTGGCAAGAAGCTGGTCGCAAATCGCAGCGTAAATCAAGGTGATTGTTGTCACTGCCGCCGGTATAATCACAGACATGGAAGTTATAAGCATTTCCAAAGACAGTGGTTCGAATGCCGGTGCTGGTTCGGGTATTAGATTTCCTGACTATTCGAAAGCTGATCGTTCGGAGTTGTTGGGCTTGATGGCACAAGCTGATTTGTGCCGCCGCCGGGTAGAGGCCTATTTGGTGGGCTTAGTTGTCCGTTTCGGCGAGCTTGAAGGACGGTCGGCGGCAGCGACGGGTGTGCCACCAGCTCAACATCAGCGCGCATCGGGCCCGCCAGCTTGCAAGGACAGCAGAGGGTCTCGCCGCGATGCCCGAAGTGCTCAGCGCTGCCGAGCAAGGCCTGATCTCTGCTGATCAGGCTGGGCTGGTGGCCGAGTCGCACAAGCGGACGCCGATGAGTGACCTCGACCAGCAGGAACTGGTCGAGTTGGGCGGATGGCAGGGCCAAGACGAGTTCAAGAAGACCGTGGTCGCCAGCGAGGACCAGCGCCGCGCTGATGACGGGATGGGCCGCGCCGAGCGCCAGCGGGCCCGTCGCAGCGCCAAGGTGTTCGACGGCACAGGCGGCATGGTGGTGCTCCACGCCGAGTTGGACCAGGTGGCGGGCGAGCGGGTCAAGACCGTTTTGTGTTCTATGAGCTCCAAGATGCTGGGCGATGACTTTGCCCACGACCCGATCCGCACCTTCGAGCAGCGCAACGCCGATGCCCTTGTAGCGCTCATCACCCAACAGCCCGCCGCGGGAACAGCAAGCCAAGGCGGCGGCGGTTTCGGCCCCGGCGGGATGGGCTGCGAAGACATCGCCGCTCCTGCCCCGCAGAAGACCGTGCTAGTCGTCTCCGCCGACTACGACGCCATCACAGGAGAACTCAAAAACTGTGGGCTCATCGACGGAACCCCCATCGAACTCAACGAGTTGCGTCGGCTGGCCTGCGACGCGGAAATCCTGCCGATGATCTTCTCCGCCAACGGGCAGCCCCTCTATGCGGGGAGAACCCGAAAAGCAGTGACTAGAGCCCAGAAACTGGCCCTGTACCGAAGAGACAGGGGTTGCATCGGCTGCGGCATCCGCCCGCAGGCTTGCGACGCTCACCACATCGTGCCCTGGGAGCACAACGGGCCCACCGACATCACCAACCTGGTGCTGTTGTGCCCCAAATGCCACGCCAAAGTCCACAAACACGGCCATACCATCGAAAACGACCCCGAAACCGGCCGGTATCAGCTCAGATGCCCGGATCGGCCCAGCCGGGTATCGCCGGGCCGACCTCCCCACCAACACCAATCAGCAGCCTGAGCAGATCCAAGGCAGCGCCCCTAGCACCCCGGAGTGATTCTTTGTCCACCTTCTGAGTGACGCGGGGTACGCCACTGGGCTGCTGGCCGGGGTCAACTCCACACAGCGCTTATAGGGATCGCCCAGAGGCGGTCGCCGAGTTGGAATGAGCGGGGGCCGGTGTGGAGTACGACTCCGGCTAGGAATCGGTCGTCGATGCTGTCGCGCAACCAGGCCAGGTGACGGGCGTCATCGCTTGCGGGCGCGGCGGTGGCTTTGATCTCGATGCCGACGACGTGCTGCGCGTCGAGTTCGGCGATGACGTCGATTTCGTGGCGTCCGTGATGTTGGCGGAGGTGATACAAACGGCAGCGGTGCTCGCTCACGGTGGCCTGGGCCCGCAGTTGGGCGACGACGAAGGTTTCCAGCAGGCGCCCGAGCAGGTTTGCGTCGCGCATGACTGTCTCATGGGTGGCCCCGGTTATGGCGGCCACCAGCGATGAGTCGATGAGTTGCCGTTTGGGGGCGAGGGTCAGACGCTTGAGCCGGTTCGAAGTCCATGCCGGCAGCTCGTCGATGACATAGATCCGGCTGAGCAACTCGTGATAGCCCAAGGCGGTCTGCCGGTTGACATTGGCTGCGCTGTAGAGGGTGGTGTCGTCCACAATGCCGCCCGAATGAAGGGCGTACGCCTCGAAGTACCGGCCCAGTCTGACGCTGTCGTGGCCGGTGCCTGCCATTTGGACATCGCGGGTCACGATCTCCTCGGTGTAGGTGTCGAGCCAGCCCCGGCGGGCCTGGGGGGTGAGCGATAGAGCCGCTTGGGGGAAGCCGCCTCGCAATGCCATGTCTAGGTAGTGCCGCAAGTTCAGCTGTTCGCCCGGAGCGTCGGCTGGGGTGTTGGCGGCGATCCGGTCGACGAAGGGGGTCGTCGGGGTTCCGAGTTGCTCATCTACGGTCATGGGATACATAGCGATGCGAGTCACCCGGCCCGTGCCTGGCCATGTCTTGGCTTCGATCTCGGCTCTCACCGATCCCGTAAGGATGAACCGGCCTGGTCGCGGCTGTGTGTCGCAGGCTCGTTTGACCGCGCCGAGCACTTCGGGCACTTCTTGCCACTCGTCGAGAAGAACCGGCTCAGGCAGGCCGTCTAGGGCGGTATCGGGGTCAGCGGCAACGACTGCTGCTTCAGCAGGGCGGTCTAACCGGATGACCGTGCGGGCGTGCCGCACGGCTGTGGTCGTCTTTCCCGATGCCCGCGGCCCAACAATCGCCAAAGCGGGCAGCTCCGTGAGAAACTCTGCGATCAACCGGTCAGCCAACCGCTCCCTGTACTCAGCCACCATCATAGACTAGCGGTTTTCGACATCTGATACTAGCGGTTTTCGACACTTAGTAGTAGCGGTTTTCGACACTTAGCTGTAGCGGTTTTCGACACCAGTACGAGCCCTGCTGCTGCGTAGCATGGCCGAATACGACCTGGCCGACCGAGGCTGAAGATGAAAACTGAGTCGCAGTTAGGTTCGGGTGGGTGCCTTGGCGACGAGCTGCATCATCTCGCGAGCCACCATGGGGGCGGCGTTCTGGTTTTGGCCGGTCACCAGGTTGCCGTCGACCACCCAGTGGTTGGCGAATGCGTCGCGGAACCGGGTGGTGCTCTCGAAGACCGCACCGTCCCGCCGCAATTCGGTTTCGGGATGGTGGGGCGTGCTCTCGATGCCGAGCTCTTGAACCTGCTTGTCGGTCACCCCGGTGATCCGGCGCCCCTTCACCAGCGGCTCCCCGTCGGGCCCGGTGGCCAGCAGTAGGCCGAGCGGGCCGTGGCAGACGCCGCCGATCACCCGATCCAGCCGGTTGGCCTCGGTGATCTGGGCCCCTAGATCGGGCGAAAAGCCGAAGTCATGGGCCGCTCCCCACCCTCCGGCGAGGTACACGATGTCGTAGTCGGCCATGTCGAGGTCTCCCACCGCCAGCGACTCGGTGACCTTCTGGCGGAGGTCGTCGTCGATAAGGAAGCGGTCGTCGGCCTCGGTGCGGATCACGGGTTTCAGCGACTGGGGATCCACGGGGATCTCTCCGCCGGCCGGGCTGGCCACGTGTACCTCCATACCGGCGTCTAAGAAGGCGTAATAGGGCACGGTCATCTCGCTGGAGAACACACCGGTGGGTTTGCCGATGTCGAGCCTCCCGTGGTTGGTGGCCACCACCAGGGCTCGTCGCCCGGTGAGATCGGCCTTGAAGCGACGTTGGTCATCGGGATGCATGCCCACCTGCTGGAGCGCTTTGCGCAGCAGACGGGCAGGGGGCGGGGGCGTCTTGGCCGTGGGACCCTCCAAGGGGATGCGCTCGGCGTAGGGCCAAGGCTGGTTGCGGTCGGGAACGCACTTGGTCCGCTCGGCGGCCAAGAGGTTGGTGAGATGGGTGAAGACGGCTGAGGCCGCCGGGTCGCTCGCTCGGTTATTGGCTTCGATGGGGTCGGCGTCGAGGTCGTACAGCTCCCACTGGTCGGGGAGGGGCTCAGATCGATGGATCGGCCCGGCCGGTCCGCTCGCGGCCAGGTGGCGCACGCCCGGCTCGGTCCAAGTGTCGGGATCGTCGAAGCTCCGCACGATCTTCCACAGGCGGCCGGCACCGCCAGCCGCCGTGGCATCCGACACCCGGACGACGAGACCCTCGAAATTGGCGGCGACGTGGGCGGGCACCTGGATGCGCAGCGGGAGTGGCGGACGCACCGTCCGGCCCATCTGCCGGGCCATGGCGCTGGCCCCGGAATCGCCCTCGGGCATGTTGTCGCGGGTCAGCAGGTAGACCGGCCGTTCGGTGTCGGGCGCCGACGTCCCGTCGACCACCGCCATGAGATCGCGGCCGGGAAGGGGGTGCACCTCGGTGTGGGTCTGTTGGAGTTGCCCGGCGGCTTCCTGCTGGTCGATGCCGGCGGCGGCCAACAGCGTCGGCACGAGATCGACATGGGAGCTGGGAGCATCGTCGATCTGGCGGCCCGTCGTCTCGTGGCGTCCGATCCGGGCGATGGCGAACGGCACCCGGGTGGCCTCGTCGTACAGGTTGAACCATTTCTGGTGGAGGCCGCCGTGGGCGCCCAACAGCTCGCCGTGGTCGGCGGTTCGCACCAGCACGGCGTGCTCTGATCCCCCCTCGGTGACGGCGCGGCGAACCCGGTCGAGCGGGCCATCCACCTCGGCGTGGAGGCGGTGGTAGAGGTCGCGATACCCCTGGGCCCGCGTCCGATAGGCCCGTTCGATCAGCGGCGGCGGCCCGTAGCACGACAGGTAGGAGGCGCGGAAGGCGATCTGGGCGGCGGGCTTGGAGGAGAGATCCTCGTTATCGGTGGGCGACGGCGGCACCGGCGGCGGATCCTCGACGCCGGGGGTGCGAGGGCTGCCCCGCCGCAGCCATCCCGGGGCGAACACGATGTCGTGGGGGTTCACGAAGCTGGCCACCAGCAAGAACGGGCGGGCGGCCTCGGCATCGCCGGCCCGTCGGCGGGCGTAGCGGTCTTGGAGCCAGGCCACCACCCGGTCGGCGATCAGCGGATCCCGCACAAATCCGGTGTTGGAGAACGACGGGCCGTGGGTCTCAGGGCCGATCCATCCGGAGAACCCGAACACACCGAGCGGATCGGCATCCAGATAGGCCCCCACTGCCATCTCGTCCACTGCGCCTTCGCTGTCGTTGGTGGCCAGCGCGCCCCCGGTGGCGGGGTCGAACAGATCGGCGTGGCTCATGTGCCACTTTCCCTGGTAATGGGTGTCGTAGCCCGCGGCCTGGAACCAGTGCCCCAGGGTGGGCACCTCGCCGGGGCGCAGCCACCGCATCCGAGAGTCGTTCCACATTTTCCCCAGGCCGTCGGTCTGGGTCACGCCGTGGACGTCGGGGTACTGGCCGGTGAACAGCGTAGGACGGCTGGGCACACAGGCCAGCGAGCCGGTGTAGTGCCGCATGAACGAAACCCCGTGGTCCTCGAACCACCGGGCCCCGACCAGGGTGCGATGGCGCCACTCGCGCAGCTCGTCGCTCTCATAGGGCGGGGCGGCCCGCTCCTGATCGGTCATGATCACAACCACGTCGGGACGATCGGTCATCGGTCGGACTCCAGCGATCGCGGGCTTGCTCCAAGGGTCATGGGCTTGCTCCCGAGGCCATGGCCAGATGGCTTTCGAGTCCGGCGAGCATGATTTCCGAGGCTCGGGCCAAGCGCTGGGCCGCAATCCGGGCGATCAGCTGCTGCGGTGGCCGTGGTCCGGCGTTCACTCGGCTGGTCAGCGACACCCGGGTCCCGCTGGCCATCTCCATGAGCGACCAGGTGTTGACCACCGTGCGGATCACCGGGGGAAGTCCCTCAATCGAGTAGGCCAGGGATAAGCCCGGAGTCCATTCCACCACCCGCTCCACCAGGGAGCTGCGGCCCACCTGCACTCGGCGCACCGCGCCGACGCCCTCGGTCTGCTCACTCATCAAGCAGGAGTGATCGACGTTGGGCGCCCACTTGCTGATGGCCCCGAAGTCTCCTAGCACGGCCCACACAGCATCAGCATCGGCGGCGACAACGGCAGTTCTGGTGGTCTCGCTCATAGCCGAAGGCCCCCGAGTCGGGTGGTCTCGCTCATGGCCGAAGGCCCCCGAGTGCAACCGCTGTCATTGCCGGGCCATCTCGGTCCGGGACGCGGTCTCGGCATCGGCGGCTGACCGCGCTCCGAGCTCGATGACCACCTCGTGGATCTCCCCGGTGAATTCGAACGAGCCCTCATAGCGCTCCGAGACCGGAGAACCGTGATCGAAGCCGATGCTGTCGCTCAGCAAGGAGATCAACCTCATCATGAACGGCAGCTCGGCTCGGCCACAGTCTCTCCCATCGATGGCGATGCTCAAGTCCCCGGCAGTGCGGCTGGTGCGGCGGAGGCTCACGGCCAGGATGCTGGAGCCCTCGGGCACCGGCAGTTCAGACTCCACGATGGTGCGATCCATGAAAGCGTTGTAGTCGACCACCAAGCGATCATTCTGCACGAACACCGATATTCCCGCGCTGGCGCTGCCCGTGGCCCAGACAACCCCTTGGTCTCCTTTGGCCCTGGTGATCTTCGCCGTCAAGTCCCATGCTCTTCCCCCCGGCGACGGGGAGGCCGACGATGGGATCGGGGAGATCGGCGGCCGGTACACGTACCTACGACTGGTGGGGTGGGGCGAGCGGTCGTTCAGCCTCGGCGCGAACAGCTCGATGGTCCGGTCGTCCAGCGGGAGAACCCCGTGGCGATCGGCCTCCTCCCACCACAGCCCGATCAGCTCTTCCAGCTTCTCCGGCTGGTCGGCGGCCAGGTCGAAGCACTCCGAGGGATCAGCAGAGAGGTCGTAGAGTTCCCAACGATCGTCGTCGAAGTCTTGGCCGTGGATGTGCCGGGTGACGGCCTTCCACCAGATGCCGTGCTGCTCGGCCACCAGCGCCCGCGAGCCGAACAACTCGTAGTACTGGAGCCGGTTGGCGGCCGGGGCGGAGGCGTCGCCCAGCACGGTGGCGAAAGAGTGGCCGGTAACCGGGAGCTGCTCATAGCCCTTCAACGTGTTCGGCGGCGTGATCCCCAACAGTTCGTACAGCGTCGGGGCCAGATCGGAGACGTTGATGAACTGGTGGCGCTTGGTGCCGCGCTGGTCGGCCGCGATGCCGTCGGGCCAGTGGACGACCATCGGGACGTGGACGCCGCCCTCATGAGTGTTCTGCTTGTACCACTTGAACGGGGAGTTGCCGCACTGGGCCCATCCCCAGGGGTAGTTGGTATGGCTGTGTGGGCCGCCGATGTCGTCGAGGCGCTCGACGGCCTCATCGGGGGTCTCGAGTATGCCGTTGAAGAACTTCATCTCGTGCATGACGCCGAAGGGCCCGCCCTCTTGGGAGGCGCCGTTGTCGGCCAGCACCACCAAGATGGTGTTGTCGAGCTGGCCAATGTGGCGCAGGCCGTTCACCAAGCGCCCGATCTGGTCGTCGGTGTGGTCGAGGAAGGCGGCGAAGGCCTCCTGGAGTCGGCTGGCCAGCAGCTTTTGGTTCGTCGGCAGGCTGTCCCAGGGCTCCACCCCGTCGTTGCGGGGGGCCAGCTCGGTGCCCGGCGGTATCACCCCCAACTCGAGTTGCCGCTGGTACCAGCGCTGGCGCACATCGTCCCAGCCCTCGTCGTAGCGGCCGCGGTACTTCTCCAAGTAGGCGGGCGGGGCCTGATGGGGGGCGTGGGTGGCGCCGAAGGGCAGGTAGGCGAAGAACGGGCGGTCGGGCCGAACTCCCTTGCTGTCCCGGATCATCTGAAGAAGCTGGTCAACCAGGTCTTCGCTCAGGTGATAGCCCTCGTCGGGGCCCGCCGGGGGGTCGGTGTGGTGGTTGTCGACAACGAGTTCGGGGTGGAACTGATCGGTCTCACCGTCCAGGAATCCGTAGAACCGGTCGAATCCCCGACCCAGGGGCCACTGGTCGAAGGGACCGGCCGCCGATGTGTCCTTGGACGGCGTCAAGTGCCACTTGCCGGCGCAGAACGTGGCGTAGCCCTCGGCTTTGAGAACCTCGGCCAATGTGGCCGCATGGTTGGTGATGTGGCCGAGCTGGTGGGGGAAGCCGGTGCAGTGGTTCGACACCGACCGCATGCCCACCGTGTGCTGAGAGCGCCCGGTCAACAGCGATGCCCGGGTGGGGGAGCACAGCGGGGTGACGTGGAAGTTGGTGAACTGAAGGCCCTCGGCGGCCAGTCGGTCCACATTGGCGGTGTCGATGTCAGAGCCGTAGCAGCCGAGCTGGGCGAAGCCGGTGTCGTCGAGCAGCACAACCACCACGTTGGGCGCATCCTCGCCGGGATGGGGCGGCTGTTCGAAGAACGGTTCCGAGTCGGCCAGGGTCTTGCCGATCACTCCGGGGAACGGAGCTTGGGCCGAGGAGTCAGCCAATGGCGTCACTCCTGTCCTGTGGCGATGGTGGTCAAGTCGTCTCCGATGATGATCTCGCCTTCGTAGTGCTCGGCCGCCAGCGCAATCCACTCGGGGTACTGCTCGGTGGTGGGTGCCGGCACCATGTGGGTCAACACCAGCCGCTTGGCGCCCACCCGGGCCGCGGTCTGGGCCGCCTCCACCACGCCGGAGTGGTAGTCGAGGATGTCTTGGACCATGTCGTTGGGGATCTGCTCCACCAGGTCCCGGCGGATCACCGTTTGCACGTAGGCATCAGCGCCGGCGGCCAATTGGTCCACGCCCTCGCAGGGAATGGTGTCGCCCACCAGCGCGGCCGACGAGCCGTTGTGCTCGAGCCGGTAGCCAATGGTGGGCCGTACCGGCGCGTGGGCCGTGGCTGCCGTGGTCACCTCAACGTCGTTGACGGAGAAGCCCTCACCGGGGGCCAATTCGGTTACCCGCACTCTCGGCCCATTGGTGAGCGCGTCGTGGTGCTCGATGCGGTAGCCGATGTCCGCCTCCAGGGCGTGCAGCTGGCGCTCCACGAACTGGGCTGTGCCCGGCGGCCCGTATACGGCCAGCTCGGCATTTCCCCGGGTCATGACCCAGTGCGTGGTGATCACGTCATTGAGGCCGCAGATGTGGTCGCTGTGCAGATGGGTGACCAGCACCGCGGCCAAGAACGCAGGCAGAGAGCCGCCTCCGGCCATGCGCATGACCACTCCTCGGCCCGCGTCCACCAGGATGTGGGTGTCGCCCGCCTTGACGAGGGTGGACGGGCCCGCTCGATTGGCATCGGGCAGCGGCGAGCCGGTCCCGGTCAACACGATGTCCATCTGTTGCTCCTTTGCGGTTCCCGGTTGGTTGGGTCTATGGGATGGTGCTGGTGGTCCTCGGGTCTCTCGCAGCAATCATTTGCCAGTAATACACGCAAAACTTAGGCTCTCGGCCTATGGCTCCGCAACCTTCGCTGCGCCCCTGAAGGCCCCAGCCGTCTAGCTCAGGGTTGGAGCAGGGCTTGCAGCCCAGAGCGGAGGACGGCTTCGGTCTCTGACACCGAAAAGCGGCGGTGGCGTCGCAGATAGTCGATGGCGTCGAACTGGGACAGCGCGTCGCCAGCCGCCAGAACAGCCTGGCGGTCAGCGGCTTTGAGGGAGGACAACTCGGGATCGAACTGGAGTTCGAACTGGTTGCGGAAATCGTCGCGGGCTCGGGCCACCCAGTCGCGAATCGGGGGATGAAGAGGTGCATTGTGCAACCCGGCCCGGTACACCGCGCTGGCTTTCTCGTAGAGCCTGAGCCGCATGGCCGCGAAGTCATCGACTCGGCGATCGAGAGGACCCTGTCCGATTCTGTGGAGGTGGCCGGCGTCTCTCATTAGCTCGCGATGGCGATGGATCGCGGCCTCGAGGAGCTCTCCAGGATTGGGGAAGTACCGGTAGAGCGACCGTAGGGAAAGGCCCGAGCGCTGGGAAATCTGCTCCATGGTCGGAAAGAGAGATTCCTCGGCGAACATCTGGATGACGATGTCGAGAACGTTTTCGATATTGCGCTCTCGGCGGGCGACACGCCCGTCGACCGGTGCGTCGGGATGGTCGATATCGGTCATCTTCGTTCGACGGTAGCAGTCACTTGATCGGCTCAGCGGTCGACGACCGGGCCCCAGACCTCGAGATGGTTTGCCCGCTCGACCCGCCGGATGGTCCGAAGGATGAGCACTAGAACAAGACCCGGGTGGGGTCGGTTAGCGATCGGGCCACGTCGTCGATGGCCGGGTCGGCGATCACGGCGTAGTTGGCATCGTCTCGGACTGGGGCGCGTGCGATGAGTTCCTCGGCGGCATCCGGCGTAACAAGGTCGAAACGAGCCTCGGCGAAGCTGCGGTGATCGCCGATGCACCAGTCCTCCACCCAGAACCGTCCGATGCGGGTGGCTTCGATTCCCTCGGCCAGATCGTGGTGATCGGCGTCGGCCACCACTTGGAGCAGGAGCAGCCGTTCGGGATCGGTGCCCGACAGCTGGGGCGGAATTGGGCCATTCTCGTTTGGGAATGAGGCCTCGTTTGGGAATGAGGCCAAGACGATGGTGGATTCCATGCCCGCTTCTTTGTGGGCATGAGCCTTCTGGAAATCGTCGCGCATGTTCATCTCGATCATCGCGGCCCGGTAGGGGTACTGCGCGATGGCGATGCGGTCCCAGACCGTGTCGTCGCCCATCAGTTGATGCACCACCGGAGCGAGCAGGATGATGCGGGCCCCCACGGCTCTCAGCTCTTCGTCCGGCGAATAGACATCGTCGGCCTCGATGCCGCTGAGCGAGGTCTCCCGCCCGTCGCGGTAGTCGGCGACGGGGCGGTATTTCATCAGGTTGAGCGCCCACATGGGCCCGCCAGGCTCGTCTCGCTGGAGCCAGGACCCCAGGTAGGCGTCGTTCAGCACCCCGTACCGCGGCATGGCAAGACCCTATAGTAGTGCGCCTTTTACTGGCAATAGTTGAAGGAGCCAGCGGCGACATCATGTCCCGCGATGACCGAGTGGACGAGTTCCTGCTGCTCCGCGGCCTGTTCATGACGTCGTTTCTGGCCGACGACTTCTTGGGCGACCATGGCTTTCGCGGTGCCTCTCAGACCCTGGTGACCAGCGCATCATCGAAGACCTCGATCTGCCTGGCCTTCTGCCCCTCCCGTCGCGGCCACCGCAGCGTGGGCCTCACATCTTCCCGCAATCTCGCCTTCGTCGAGGGTTTGGACCTGTACGACGAAGTCGTCGTCTACGACGACATCCACCAACTCGATCCCGCAGCGGCGTCGGGCCTGGTCGACATGGCGGGAAGTGCGGCAGTTCGGTCGGGGGTACACACCCATTTCGGCGACAGGCTCCAGTTCTCCCTGACCGATCGAGGCGGTTTACCGCGACTTGCTCGAAGGCCAGGCCGATCCCGCTATCGGCTATGTGGCGTCGATGTCGCAAGAGGCGCTGGTGTAACATTCGTCCCAGGCGCCGTGACCGTTGAACCGAGAGCCTTCACCACGTCGCCGATTCTCATCGCCAGAGCCTCCACATCAATTGCGTCTTGTACTGGCATAAGGTGGGGTAGACACTTCGCGGGGAGCAAAGCGATTGGAGATCGGTCGGTAGAATGGATGTTTGAATTCCATGGTGCCGGCTGACGAACTCGACCAAATCGACTCCGCGCTTCGCAACGACATCAGGCGTCTGGGCACTCAACTGGGAAATGCCCTGGTTCGCCAGCACGGCCCTGAGTTGCTTGAGCGCGTGGAGCAGGTACGGGCCATGGCCCGGGGCCTGCGGCGCGACGAGGAGTCGGGCGCCGCTCTGGCCGAATTGCTCGACGATGTCGATGTGGTCGAGGCCATCCATCTTGTGCGGGCGTTCACCGTCTACTTCCACCTGGCCAACACCGCCGAGCAGGTCCACCGCGTGGAAGACCTGAATGCCGCCGGCCTCGCCGGCAGCCTCCGCTTCGGCGATGCGGTGGACAAGCTCTTGAAGCTGGGAATCGACGAGGCCGAGATCGTGGCTGCGATCCGCCAAGCCGACCTGCGCCCGGTTTTCACCGCCCATCCCACTGAGGCATCCCGCCGGTCGATCCTCGACAAGCTCACCGAGATTGCGGTACTCATCGAACGCCGGGGGGAGAGCGGCTGTGGACCGGCCGACCAGAGCAGGATCGACCGCCGGATCGATGAGCTGATCGACGCTATCTGGCAGACCGACGAGCTCCGCCGGGAGAGGCCCGATCCGGTGGACGAGGCTCGGTCCATCCTCTACTTCCTCACCGAGATTGCCGCCGACGGCGTACCCGAGCTCTTCGATGACGTCGATGCTGTGCTCCGGGCCATCGGAGGATCGCTTGACGGGCCTCAGGTGCCAGTGCGGTTCGGTTCTTGGGTGGGAGGCGACCGCGACGGCAATCCCAATGTCACCCCGGAAACGACGCTGGAGGTGCTGGCCTTCCAGCGAGGTCGGGCGTTGCGCCTGTTGGTGGCCGAGATCGAGGAGCTGTCCTCGGAGCTGTCGGTGAGCACGGCGGTTGCTGGAATCACCGAGGAAATGCAGGCTCAACTCGAGACCGACCGCGACGGCTTCCCCGACATCGCCTCTCGGTTCAGCAAGCTGAGCGCCGGCGAGCCCTATCGCCAGCGCTGCTCGGTGATCCATCAGCGCCTGTTGGAAGCGATGGACCTGCCGCCCGGACCGAGGGCCTATAGGACGCCTGCTGAAGTGGAAGCCGACTTGGCCGTCATGTCTCAGTCGCTGGAAGCCAATGAGGGGTCGCTGCTGGCTCGGGGCCGCCTGGCCCGGGTACGGCGAATTCTGGCCATGATCGGCTTTCACCTCGCCATTCTCGATATACGCGAAAGCGCATCGGCCCACCATTTGGCCCTCGAAGGGCTCTTTTCTGAGCTGGATACCGGCTACAGCACCATGTCGCGCCCCGAGCGCACCGCCCTTTTGGCCTCCGAACTGGAAAGCCGCCGTCCGCTGGCCCCACCCGCGGGGCCGGACGCGCGAGGCTCATTGGCCCTGTTCACCGCTCTCCGTCACGCCCTCGATCAACACGGAGATGGGGCTATCGGGAGCTACATCGTGTCGATGACCCAGGGGGTCGACGATGTGCTGGCCCCCGTTGTGCTGGCCCGTGAAGTCGGATTGGTGGACATCCCCAGCGGAATCGCCCGCCTCGGATTCGTGCCGCTGTTCGAGACCATTGCCGATCTTCGCGGAATCGGCACCATGCTCCGAGAGCTCTTTGCCGTGCCCGCCTACCGGCGGCTGGTTGAGATCAGGGGCAATGCGCAAGAGGTAATGGTCGGATACTCAGATTCCAACAAGGACGGTGGGATCACGACCTCTCAGTGGGAGATCCACAAGGCGCTGCGGGCGATCGCCGAAGTGTCGGCTGAGTTCGGGATCAAGGTGGTGGTGTTCCACGGGCGAGGCGGCACAGTGGGGCGGGGTGGAGGCCCCACCAACGCGGCCATCTTGTCGCAGCCCGCTGGGGTTGTGAACGGTGCGGTCAAGATCACCGAACAAGGCGAGGTCATCGCCGACAAGTACGGACTGCCCCGCCTGGCCCAGCGCAATCTAGACCTGGCCCTGTCGGCGGTGGTCGAGGCCACGGTGGCCCACCGCCATCCCCGCCACGGCCAAGGCGGCATCGAAGCTTGGAACGACGTCATGGAGCTCATGTCCGAACGCGCCTATCAGGCGTACCGCAACCTGCTCGATACCCCTGGCTTCGTTGAGTACTTCCAGACCTCTACCCCGGTAGAGGAGTTGGCTGCAATGAATATCGGCTCACGACCGGCTCGAAGGTCGGGCGCTGAGGCCGGCATAGACGATCTGCGGGCCATTCCCTGGGTGTTCGGCTGGACCCAGTCGCGCCAGATCATCCCCGGCTGGTTCGGAGTGGGCACCGCAATGGAGGCGGCGCAGCAGGCTGGCTTCGGAGAACAGCTTCAGACCATGTACCAGGATTGGCAGTTCTTCCGCACATTCGTCTCCAACGTTGAAATGACCCTGGTGAAGACCGATCTTGCCATTGCCCGTCACTATGTCAACCGCCTGGTTGCCCCCGAACTCCACCACTTCTTCGACACCATCGCCGAAGAGCACGACCTGACCGTGGCCCACATCTCCAAGTTGGCCGGCGGCGACCTTCTCAATGACCTTCCCGTGCTGAAGCGAACCTTGGCTGTGCGCGACGCCTATCTCGACCCCATCAGCGTCTTGCAGGTTGAACTATTGGCCCGGTCGAGAGCCGCAACCGGTGCTCCCGCAGACAACCGAAGCATTCAGCGGGCCCTGCTTTTGACGGTAAACGGCATCGCCGCTGGTCTCCGCAACACCGGCTGAGCGCTTGGTTACGAGGCGCTCTTGCCAGGCTAACTTCACTAATTCGATATTGGCTCCGTAGGACTCGACTCAGGGGTTCTGCCCGGGCGAGGCGGGGTCGATGCAGCTGGTCTTGGTGCTGGTGAACCGGCACCAATCGCGCAGGGCGGCGGCGGTGAGCTCGGGGCCGTTGTCGCATCGCAGGAACTCGGGGCAGCGGCCCCTGGCGACCGTGACCTTGTCCAAGCACACCACCGGCCCCACCGGGCGCTCGACGGCAAAACACCCGCCGCCTACGCCACCCAATGGGCCCGACAACACAACCCAAAACACCCATAACCCATGGACTCAAAAACGGGACCCCGTCACCTACGCCTCGCCATAGCCGTGATCCTCCTCCATCCAGCAATACTGGACGACGAACTCTCACAACAGCCTGATGTGTCACCTGTTTGTTGGTCCGGGTGCGTGGAGAGCTCTGGAGCAATCCAAGTCGGCGGCGGATAGAGGTTCTGCCTCTATCTGGAGCGGCACCTGCCGGAATGATTCCGGGGCAGCACACAATACGCTTTGGAGCGGGGCATCCACCGTCGGCAGGCAGCGGATCGGGATGATGGGATGTGTGGTGCAGACGGGCCGATGGTGTCAATTTCGGCCCAGTGAGGGGTGTCGGCTATGTCCAGGTCGCACTCTTGGATGATGATCTCTCGCGGGACGAGGGTTGTCAGGGCGGCGGCTTTTCCCGATTGCCTGCGTATGTAGCCGGCCAGATCAAGCCTGCGGGCGATCCCGCGGACATCTCTCTCGTCTTTTCCCATCACTGTGGCGATGCGGCTGTTCGTTCCCTGTTCGCCCAACATGACAAGGGACTCCAAATACTGCTGCTCGGTGCTTGAGAGGTCGTAGAAGGCGGGCTCGCTGATATTTCTGGCAACAACCTCATCTGCATGATGTATTGCCTGGCTGACCGCGAATTCGTCTATTGCCCCATGTGGTGCATTCGCCACCTTCCATGCGGAATGGCCGATCAGCTGCAATCTGTAGGGCGAGTCTCCCACAGATCGGGCGGCGGCAAGCAGGGCATCGTCGTCGATGCTGCCTCCGGCGTATTCGATGGGGACGCGGAGGCCCTGGATGGCGTCGGGGACAGACAGCGGGGCCATTTTGCAGGGGTTGCACCTTTTGAAAAAGGTGTTCTTTTTGCCCTCCATCAAGGTGTACTGGATTTCCAATAGGCCAGCCCCCACGAAGGCAAGCGGCAGCTTCTTGCGCTGCGTGATGTGCTGCAAGTCGTTTGCCAATCGCCTGGCTTCGTCTTTTTCGGCGCTGTGCAGCTCGTCCACGGTGAGAAGGACCCCTATATCGTGCTGCTGGGCGATCCTGGCCAAAATCGTGAGACGCTCCCGCAGGCTCATGTCCTGTGGCGGATTTGTTTGCGCGGACCACACCTTTCTGTATGGTCCGAGTTTGATGCCAGTGCTCGTCGCTTTTGACACGGGGGCGGCGAACCTCTCCAGGTCGGGAGTTTCATGCTCTCGCGAAGCTTGTCCGATCATGTCTGATATGCGTCCCAAGAGTCCGCTAGAAGCGCCGTCCACGGAAATGACCAGCCAGCCTTCGCTCGCCATGCGATCTTCAACTTCTGTCAACATGACAGTTTTGCCGGAGCCTCGTATTCCCATGACCATGCTGGTAAACCGCTCGTCGTCTGGGCCCGCCCTAAGGCTCTCGCAGAGATCGTCGATGGTCTCGTCCCGTCCGACTAGGGAGACAGGGGCCTTTCCGAACCCCGGGGAAAACGGATTCCGCCCGCTTAGAGCCTCCGCAGAGTCGTTCATTGCTAAAGCCTAGCGCACAAACTCCCCGCATCGCGCACAAACTCCCCGCAGGGCCATATGGGGAGAGTCTGCACGGGCGATCTCCAGGCTTATCGCTTGGGCGCTGTGCGTTTCATGAACTCGTTGAAGAGCGGCGCTGTGAAGGCGGACTCGCCGCGGGCCGGGCTGTAGATCATGCCTTCATCCACGACTAGATGCTTAGCTAAGGATTGCTGTGAGGCTGGTAGGCTTGGCGCATGTTGACTGTGGGCGTACACGAGGCGAAGACAACTCTTTCGAGGCTCATCCAGAGGGCGAGCGCCGGGGAGGAAGTGGTTATCACTCGGTCTGGGGTGCCGGTGGTGAAACTGGTGCCGGTAATGCTTCGAGAGCCCCGAGAGCTGGGTCGAGACATAGGGCGCTTTGAAGTGCCCGACGACTTCAACGATCCCCTTCCCGACGATCTGCTCGATGCCTTTGAAGGACGGTGAGCTTGCCTGTCCTCTTGGATACCCAGGTATTTCTGTGGATGCACGCCGCGCCTGAGCGGCTGTCTGGGCCGGCCAAGTCGAGACTCACCGATCCAGCCCAGGAGGTGCTGATCTCGGCGGTATCGTCATGGGAGATCGCCATCAAGCACGCCACTGGCAGGCTGGATCTTCCCGAGCCGCCGGCGGAATATGTGCCCAGCAGGATCGCGAGCGCTGGCCTTGCGGCAGTAGCCATAGAGCATGCGCACGCTCTGCACGCCGGAGGTCTGCCTCTGCACCACCGCGACCCTTTCGACCGGCTGTTGATCGCTCAGGCCAGAGAAATGGATGTTCCCCTGATGACTTCGGATTCCCTGTTCGAGGAGTACGACGTGGACATCGTCTGGGCTCATCGGGAGTAGTCGTGGAGTAGAAGAGCAGCGGAGAGCGGCACTGCGAAGGAGTTCTCGCTGCGCCACTGTGTGCCTGCCTCGGGGCATGGCGGAAGGCACTGCTCTACGCAGGGCACAAAGGCTTGCGGGGGGGGGGGGGGTAACTAGCATTTCCTGTTTGTATGGCCTTTAAATTTATGAAGCGCACTGCGGCGGTTGGCGCTTGTCTGGCTTTGGCCGCGGCGGGTTTCTCGGCTTCTTCTTCGGCGCAGCCCGGCGTGCAGGAGCAGGCCGAGTTGGCCGCAGCGCAGGCGGAGCTGGTGGCGGCCCAGGAGGCGCTGCTGAACGAGTATCGGTGCCGTTTCGGCGCGGATGTGGACGCGGTGCCCGGCGGGTGCGCCGAAGGCCTTCCGGTGCTGCCTCCCGCAGAGCCCGCAGCGGTGGAGGACACTGCCGCGGCTGAGGAGCTGATCGCAGCCCAAAGGGCTTTGTTGGACGTGTACCGGTGCCAGTTCGGCATTGATCAGCACGCGGTGCCCGGCGGATGCAGCAGCGATGGCGATGCGGGTACGGGCACTGATACCGGCGATAGCGATGCGGGTACGGGCACTGATACCGGCGATGGCGATGCGGGTACGGGCACTGATACCGGCGATGGCGATGCGGGTACGGGCACTGATACCGGCGATGACTCAGGCACCGGCGATGGCGACGCGGGCGATGGGGCCGGGGATTCTTCTGCTGACACCGGTACCGATGGCGGCACCTCAGGCGACATGGCCGGGGTGTCGGTGGCTGTGGGGCCACCCGGTCCGCCGGGGCCCAAGGGGGATCCGGGTCCGCGGGGGCCGCGCGGTCCCAGCGGCTATTCAGGCGGCGGAGGTTCTGGTCCTCCGGGTCCGCGGGGCAATCCGGGTCCGCCCGGGCCTCCGGGCACCGGCGGCGGGGGTTCTGGTCCCGCAGGCCCCCAGGGGTCCAAGGGCGACCCGGGCCCGCAGGGCCAGCAGGGTCCGCCGGGCCCAGCGGGGACGTCGGGCGCCGGTCCTCAGGGCCCGCCCGGTCCCAAGGGCGACCCGGGCGCCGCGGGGGCACAGGGTCCCGCCGGCAGTCCGGGGTCGTCGCCTGCGGGCCCGCCCGGCCAGCAGGGCCAGCAGGGCCCGCCTGGTCCGCCGGGGCAGCCAGGGCCTCAGGGCCCGCAGGGTCCGCCGGGGTCGTCCAACTCGGGTCCGCCGGGTCCGCCGGGCCCGCCGGGCCCGCCGGGTCCGCCGGGGTCCGCGGGGCAGTCCGGCAGCCTGGGCAGCATCGGCGCGCCGGGCCCGCAGGGCCCGCCGGGCGACCCGGGCCCGCGGGGCTTTCGAGGCGCTGATGGCTCCCCGGGCTCCCCGGGGCCCCCGGGCTCCTCGGGCCCGCCGGGTCCGCCGGGCTTGCAGGGTTCTAAGGGCGATGAAGGCCCTCAAGGTGCGACCGGCCCTCCGGGCGTTTCTGGGACTGCCGGCCCCCCGGGCAATGCGGCCAGTAATCAGCTCGAGGTGTACTTCGGAACCGACGACCCCACCAACACCTCTCCCAGCGGGACGCCGCCGACGGGCGCTCTGTACTTGAGAGTGCCAGGCAGCGGCTCCAGCGTGACTTGTGAGTTCTGGCGGAAGACCAGCACCAGCTGGACGAAGTTCGCCAGCTTCACCTGTGGCGCCCCCTGACGTGGTGGTGCGAGCTTATCTCCGTGGCGTTGCGGCTTGGGCTGCGGCGGTGGTGCTGGTTGTGTTTTGCGCGTTGTTGTGGCCGGCGGTCGAGCCCGGCGCCCGGGCCCAGGAGGCCGTCCAGCCGGGCCCGCCTGGTCCGCCGGGCCCGCCGGGCGATCCCGGCCCGCAAGGCCCGCGCGGGTTCTTCGGTGGCGGGGGCGGTTCCTCTCCAGGCCCCAAGGGCCCGCCTGGTCCGCCGGGCCCGCCTGGTCAGCCTGGTACCGGCGGCGGGACCAGTCCGGGCCCGCCCGGCCCCAAGGGGCCTGCCGGCGATCCCGGACTGCAAGGCCCCCAGGGGCCCCCTGGACCGCCCGGCTCGGGCGGTTCCAACCCCGGCCCCCCCGGCCCCAAAGGCCCCCAAGGCGATCCCGGACCTATCGGCCCGGCGGGCTCGGCGGGCAACCCCGCGCCGCCCGGCCCGCCCGGCGC
>JAJDYE010000032.1 GCA_022822905.1 Acidimicrobiia bacterium
GGCTGTTTGGGCCTGGGTGCGGCCCTCCAACACAACTGACAACACCACCGACCGGCGCAAGCTCATCCACCCACATCAGCGGACCCCGGCGTTTCACATGTCTCGACTCATGCGTTGCACATGTCCTGAACCAACACACTGCCGGGGGCGCTTGGCTGATTCAAGATTGGATTTTGAATCAGCCGCACTCGTCTTGGCTTGGGGCTAGGCGGCGGTTGGTTGTCGGAGGGGTTCGGGTAGGGGGTGGGTTATGGGGCTGGGTCGGGGTGGGGGTTTGAGGTGGTATCGGCTGGTTTTGGTGTCAGCTTCAATGGTGTGGCCATGTTTGTGGACTTTGGTGTGGCAGCGGGGGCACAACAGCACGAGGTTGGTGATGTTGGTGGGGCCGTTTTGGTCCCATGGTTGGATGTGGTGGGCGTCGCAGATCTGGGGTCTTAGGCCGCAGCCTGCGCAGCCGCGGTCTCTTTTGTAGAGGGCGAGTTTTTGGGCTTTGGTGGGCGCTCTTTGGGTTTTGCCCACGTAGAGGGGCTGTCCGTCGGCGGCAAAGATCATGGGGACGATGTCGGCTTCGCAGGCGATGCGGCGGAGCTCGTCTAGATCGATGGGCGTGCCGTCGATGAGCCCGGCGCTGGTGAGTCGGCGGTTGAGGGCGTCGTAGTCGGCGGAGACAACTAGCACCGTTTTCTGCGGGCGGGTCCCGCATTCAGGTCCGCCCGCAACCGGGTCGGCGATGTCGGCGGGTTGTTGGGTGATTAGCGCGACCAGCGCGTCGGCGTTGCGCTGTTCGAAGGTGCGGATCGGGTCGAAGGCGATGTCGTCGCCGAGCATCTTTGTGCTCATGGCGCCCAGCGCGGTCTTGACCCGATCGCCGGAGATCGGGTCTAGCTCGGCGTGCAAAACGACCATGCCGCCGGTCCCGTCGAACACCTTGGCGGAACGGCGGGCCCGCTGGCGCTCGGAGCGGCTCATCCCGTCGGCGGCGCGGCGCTGGTCCTCGCGGGCCGCCACGGTCCTTTTGAACTCGTCGTGGTTCTGCCAGCCGCCCAGATCCAACAGCTCTTGTTGGTCTTGGGCGCTCATCGGCGCCCGCTTGTGCGACTCGGCCACCTGTCCGGCCTGATCCGCGGAGATGCGGCCGTGTTGCACCGCGCCCAGCACCTCGGGCAAGGCCGCGACGCCTTGGGCGGTTTTGGCCAGCTGGCGGGCCCGGTAGGCGCTGATGCCGAGCTGGTGGCACACCGTCGCCGCCGCGCTCGGGCCTTCGAGCTCGCCGTAGCGGGCAACCAGCCCAACCAGATAGCCCTCGCACCGACGGCGAAACAGATCGGCCTCGCCCATCAAACCCAACAACTCCGAAGCACCTGCCTCGGAAAAATCAGGGAACCCGAAACCCCCGCCAACGAATGCACCAGCACCGCCATGAGCACTGCTCGCACCGGGATCCATGCCGGGCTTTGTACCGGGGTCCAACGCAAGTTCCATACATGAAATTATACCGACCCCAGTGACACTTACCCCCCGAAAACCCCAGGTAAAATCCTAAATTCGCTCCGAACCGCACCCTGAAGCCACAACGCAAAGAAAGGCTCGACCGGGCATATCGCGCTCCGAGCCCGGGCGTCGTCGGGACTCACGCCGAGGCGTAACCCTCCGGGTGGACGCCCACATGGAGGTGATCGTGGTGAACCTCGTCGGTGAAGTTGTGCGCAACCGCGTCTTCGAATAGCCACGGACTTCCGAACTCCCTGATGTCGTCCCGCGACACCAGCCACTCGGACAGCGCATAGATAGATGACGTCGTGTCGTGCGAGTTGATTACCAGCTCTGAATCCAATTCGTGGATGTCGACCGCCCGGCCCACCGTGTGATTGCTTACCCTTTCCGTTCCGAACACGTTGTACGGGTGTCCGGTTTTCAGCACGATGACGGAGTAAGGGGTTCGCTCGGCGATGTCGAGCATCGCCTCGAGCAGTGCGGGATCGGTGTTCCCGGAGTAGATGTCCCAGATCGCGGTATCGGGGAGATCTATTCTGGGATCGTCGACCACCGAGGCGGCAAGGGGCGAGAGGTCCTCAGGCCGAGCGACCGGCTGACCTCCGGCCGAAGCGAGCTCCTCGAACTCCCACGCCCCTGAATCGCCCCTTACAAGGCGCACGTCCATCGTCCGGGTCTCGGCTCGCTCGGCCTCCGTTGAGCCCTCCTCGCCAAGCTCCTGGCGGACCACGACCATTATCGAGATTCGGTCGTCACGGTGACCTCCGAGTTGGGGGTACTCGATCGTGCCGCGTGACCACATCCCGGGGTGATGCACTGTCGCCGCCTCCATTGCAAGCGCTTCGGCGCGAGCAGGATCGGCTGTCACCCCCGCCGCCAATTCAATCACCGACGAGTCCGGGCCGTAGTTCGTGATCTTGTAGGCCACCAAGGCACCGAGCCGCTTGGCGTCGGCCTGCACATCATTGGGTAAAGGCTCGAACTGGTTCGGGAATGGAGGTGCAGCTGGAGCCGCGGGCACGTCCTCTACCGGTTCGGTGGTCGCTGTGACCTCGACGGCGGAAGGATCCCCGCCTTCCGCGTCTTCGGCGTCCGCGCCTTCCGTCTCAGTCGGTGCGGGCACGGCGACCGCCCCGTCACCGTCGACCGGAGTGGCAGGAGCATCACTGTCGACGGCAACGTCAGGAGCATCATCGTCTTCCTTGATCACCCTCTCGTACAACAACAGGACGGAGCCCGCGAAGAACAACGCAGCACCGGCCAGCGCGAGCAATTGTCGGAAAACGGAGGAACTCTTCATGGCGCCGACCGCTACGCCGATAGCGCTGGAAGTGTCCGAACCTGACCCTTCCGCCTTGCCGCCCAACGCAGGACGGGCTTTTCGAGGAGATACCACGAGGCGGCGGTCGCCGCCACGGTGAGGACGAGGGCCAGCCAGAGGGCGATGTCAGAGCGGATGAACACGTAGTGCCACAAGTAGAGCCCGAAGGACAATTCGGCCACCCGCAACAAGACCCGGTTCGCCAACCACTCGGGGCTAGTCAGCGCGTACTGGACTGTGAGCGCACTGAGTGCCAGGGCTGCGAAACCGCCCCAGAGAACGGCTGTGTCCGTGTTGCCGAATGCGGGCACCAGCATTAGCGCCAGCAGTGCCGGAACCGCCCACATCGCGAACCGCCACGTGGCGGGTCGAGCTACCGCCAACCAACACCCCACCAGAAGTGCCGCGGCGTTGGTGTCGGTGGCGTTGTACACCCAGCCCGGTGACATGACTTCGATGGCAATTGCCCTCCAGACGATGGCAGCCAGCGCCAGACCTCCGACGATGCGGTTCTCCAGATGCCTGGTTCGTAGGGCAGCGATGGAGAGCGGCCACAGCAGATAGAAGTGGGCGATCACCGCGATGAACCAGGTGTGAGTCAGCCGCTCCAGGTCGAGACCTTCGATTCGCGCATAGTTGGCGTAGAAGCCGAGCGCAGCGATCAAGCGGGACCAGTCGGTTCCCACTGCGACCATTACGAGACAGACGGCCAGAAGGGCAGGAAGCAGCCGGAGCACTCGTTTTCGATAGAACGAGCCGAGGTCGACCCGACCGGTGCGTTCCATCTCGGCACGCAGCGAGCCGGTGACCACATAGCCCGACAAGACGAAAAATAGGCAGACGCCGTAGTGCCCCGCGGGCACGACGGAGCTGTCGATGTGGTAGGCGACCACAGCCGCAATTGCTACGGCGCGCAATCCATCTAGCGCGGGGATCCGCGGCATCGAACCTCCTCCTAGTGCTACTTTCGCAGCCCGGATCAGCTGACGATAACGCATCGTCAGCAGGAGCGCAGAGGCTGCGCTGAAAGGACGGCGGGAGATACCTCCGACACCCAACGGCATGGAAACGACCCGACGCATAGGAGTCACAATTGCGGTTTTCCTGCTGCTGATCCTGCTGTCTGCCAGCGGCCGTGATGCCGGTGAGTCGGCGAGTGCTGCCGGATTCGCGGGGGAAGTTGTTGAGACCAAGGCGGACCCTCAGATCGAGACCGTTCCCCCACGGCGACGGCTCCCCCTACGGTGACCGTCCCCCCTACGGAGGCCCCTCGGATCGTGACTGTTCCTCCTACGGCGGCGGCTACCTCTTCGGCGACTGTTCCTCCTACAGCGGCGGCTACTTCTACGGCGGCGGCCGCCCCCTCCCCGACTACCACGACCACAATCTCTCTGCCGGAACTCAATCCTGTGACATTCGAATCGCTTGACCGGATCTACATGATCCGCGACTTCAGCAAATACGTGGCCTCCGGCCGGTCTCGGTGGGAGCAGTCGGTCCCAGGAATCGAGCAGCTTCGGATCATTTCGACCGCGGACGGCACCGAACAACCCGTCTTCTGGCTAGCTCCGAGAGGTGTCCGCGATAAGCCCGTGTTGGTGATATTGCACTCCTGGAGCGCCCCGTACACCCAGCACGCCGGGATTCCTTTTGCGATGTGGGCCCAGGAAAATGGATGGGCAGTCATCGTCCCCGAGTTCCGAGGAAGGAACGACAACGCCAACGCGGTCGGATCCGACTTGGCGGTCCAGGACGCGGCGGATGCGATTGACTATGCCGTCGCCCAGGCAGGGGTGGATGCCAATCGGGTGTACGTCGTCGGCTACTCCGGCGGCGGGATGATGGGGCTCCTCCTTGCTGGGCGACACCCAGATAAGGTCGGCGCGGTCTCGGTCTGGGGTCCGCCGCATGACCTCGTGGAGTTCTACGAGCACGCGAGGAGGGCGGGTCTGGGCTACGCCAACCACATCTGGCTGGCATGTGGAGGTGACCCGAGGGGCGCTGGCTCGGCACAGGAGGAGTGTCTGGACCGCAGTCCGACGACGTACCTGGAGTCGGCCCGCGACCAGGCGGTCCCGATCTTTATCGCTCAGGGCATCCGCGATCAGTTCGTGCCCCCGAGTGTGGGTGCCGAGGTGTTCAATCAGCTGGCCGACCCCGACGACCGCCTCAGCGCCGAAGAGGTGGACCTATTCGGCCGGGGGAGGGTTCCCGACCATCTGTCGATCACCACCGAGACCTACTTCGGGGCCGGAGACCCCGCCCCCGTATTCGCCCGACAGTCGGGCGCAGTCTTGCTCGTCTACTTCCAGTCAACCCACGAAATGGTCTACAACGCGAGTGCCCGCTGGTTCGCAAGCAATCCTCGCTAGTGATCGTCGCCCGGTCGAAGCCATTGGTTTGAGCCGCGCCGCAAAGGTAGGTTGGGCCGATGCCCGTTCTGAGGAAGCGACTCGTCGCCGGGATACTGGCAGCGGCGATGTTGTTCGGCGTCGTCGCGTGCAGCAGTGACGACCCGAGTCCAAGCGAGCCCGACACCCCGCAAGTCGGCTCCTAGGGCAGAATCCAGACCTGCACTCCAAAGGGGCGCGTCGGAGGGGAGTACGAACGGGGGCGCTGAATGATGACTTATTCCATTGCTGAGTTGTGGCGGTATCCCATCAAGTCGATGGGCGGGGAGCGGGTCGAGAGCCTTGAGCTGCGCGTCAGCGCCATCGTCGGGGATCGGCGATGGGCGGTGCGCAACACCGAGACGGGCAAGATCGCCAGTGCCAAGCGGCCCCGTCCCTATGGTCAACTCCTCGATTGGAGCGCGGACACCCATGCCGACGGCGGTGTAATCGTCAGTGCCCCCGATGGGCGGGAGTACATCGCGGGCAGCAGCGAGCTGGATGCCGCGTTAACCGGGGCACTGGGAGAACCGGTACAGGTGGTGGAAGTCGAAGAAGGCCGCGAGGAGACTTACGGCAGCGAGTGGCCGGAGATCCCGGGCACTGTCCTCTCGGACGTGGAGGTCGACCTGCCCGTCGCTGCGCTCACTGAGAAGACCTCGTTTGTCGATGCCTCGGCCGTCCACATCATCGTCAACCAGTCAATGGCGCACCTCGCCGCCCTGCTGGACGGCATCAAACTCGGTTCCCAGCGATTCCGCCCCAACGTCGTGCTCGATGCCCACGACCACAGCGGTTCAGGGGAGTTTGCCGATCTGGCCTGGGAAGATCTCGATGTCAAGATCGGCGACGCTGAACTGCGGATCGGTGACGCCACTCCCCGCTGTGTGATGACCACCTTGGCCCAGCCGGGCTACGAGCAAGCCAAGAGCGTGTTGCAAGTGCTCGCCGCCACCGCCCGCAAGGAATTCGACTACGGGGCCTTTGCCTGCTTCGGCACCAACGCCGAAGTCACTGTGGCAGGCACCATCCAAGTCGGCGACACCCTCGTAGTCCCGGACTGACCAATCGTCCGGTGGCGTTTGCCTTCTGGCCAGGGTGCCTAGAGTTCGCCGGAGGCGAGCATGTCGGCGGGGATTTTGAGGTCTAGGGCGCCGAGGTAGCCGCCGCCGTCATCGACGGCGTAGTGGATGTCGTAGCCGAGCAGTTCCTGGGCCCGGCGGGGGAGGGTGCGGGCGATGTCGGGCGGGGTGGCCAGGCAGTTGTTCTCCTCGGAGCGCAGCCAGCCCAGCATGTAGCTCAGGTGGAAGGCGGGCCGGTGCTGGTCTTCGGTGCTGTTGGTGCCGGCGCCGTGGATGGTGGACCCCAAATAGATCACCCGCGACCCGGCGGGCATCTCGGCATCGGCGAACTCGTGGGGCTCGGGCTGGCGGTCGAGCTCCCAGCGGTGGCTGCCGGGCACCACTCGGGTGGCGCCGATCTCGGTGGTGAAGTCGCACAGCGCGGTTACCGACGAAAGCTCCATCTCGGGGCTGGGCTGGGGCATGTGTACCCACACGTCCTCGTCGCGGTGGGGGAACTGGGCCTGGGCCCCCGGCCCCACCACCAGCATGTGGGCCACGTTCACCTGGATGCCGGCGCAGTTGGGTCCCAGCACCGCGTCGGCGATGCCCAACATCAGCGGGTGCAGCAGCACCTCGGTCACGAAGGTGGGCGACTTGGAGGCCAGGCCGGTCACATGGCGGGTGTGCTCGCCGAAGAAAGCGGCGATCGTGGGGCTGATATGGGTCCGGTTGGAGTCGGGCTTCTCCGCATAGGGCATCAGCTCGAACAGGATCTGGTTGATTACCTCGTCACTGAAGCACTCCTCCACGATCACCGCCCCGTCGGCGTCGAGCACTTCCAGCACGTGTTCGAGCGGCTCGTCGTTCTTGAGGTGGGCCAACTCGGCTTGCGATGCCATGTCCCACTGTATTCCGAGTTGTTCAGCTAGGCCTTTTGGAGCAGCCAGAGGCCGACCACGCTGTAGAACACCATGACGAGGAGCATGGGGCGCTGGGCCCAGGTGGCCTCGCTGGCGTTGCTGGTTTCCACGGCCCGGTCGTGGGCCACCAGCACCGCGGCGATGTGGCCAAGGACGATGGCCAGGAACTGCACCCAGGCGATGGCGTCGGTGGACACCAGGAAGAAGTTCACCGCCCAGTCGGCGGTTCCGAACCAATTGGACCCCCGGTCGAATGGGTTGGACAGCAGGCGCAGGAAATTCTGGCCGCCGTCGAGCACCAGCAGCGAGAAGTAGTGGGCCACCGTGTAGCCCAAAACGATGGGCACCAGGGAGTGGGCGAAGCGCCGGGCGACTTCGGAGGCGCTCTGCTCGGTGAACCACCCCACGGCCAGCGATCCCAAGTAGTAGAGGAAGGCCATGATGGCGATGACGACGATCATCCCCGCGGTGTTGATACCCGTATAGGTCCAACCCCGGTGGGTGCCCACTAGATCGGGCCACAGGGTGCTGCCGGCCAGCGAGTCGAACGTGGTGCCGCCCAGCACCACTAGCAGCACGGCCAAGATATCGATGCGGGGGGCCACGGTGGTCAGCCCCGACAGCGGTGCCCGCAGCCGCACCGCGCCGGTGTCGTCTCGGTACAGCGGCGACATCTTGGCCAGCAGCGAGAACAGCACGCCGAAACCGTCGGCTTGGCGGACCCAGCGCCTCCCGTACACCGCCGATCCGCCCACCATGCCCAGTGTGTAGGCGATCATGGCCCCGCCCACCGCTTCGTTGGTAGTGCCCTCGTGGTAGCAGAGCTCGAACAGCAGGAACCAGAACAGCGCCACCACCGCAGGCCAGTAGCCGCCGGGAATCTCGCCGGTGTCGTCAATCGTGGGCAGCCCCAGCTTTTTTGCGGTCCACTCGATGGCTGCGGCGATGGTCTCGAACGGGTTGAGCACCCGCCACACATCGCCGAACACCGCGGCCACCATCGCCATCCCCACCCACAGCGCCACGTACACCGTGAGCGGTCCGAACCGCTGGCTTCCCACCGCGGCGCCGCTCACGCTGCTGGCCAGGGCCAGCACGAACAACGCCAGCGATGCCAGCCGAGCCGGAACCGCTATCACGTCGAGCACCCGGCCAGCCGCTGTCCCGAAGCTCCGGCCTGAGGCGGCCGCGGGCAGCCAAGGCCGATGCCAGAAGAAGCTCAAGCTGACAAAAGTGGCCATCAGGGCGACGGCAGCCCCGATGCCGAACAGATAGAACGGCAGGGGCAGGTCGCCCCGCGCCCCCACCCCGTGGGCCAGCACCGAGCCCAGATAAGCGGTCATCCCACTTGGAGTTCCATCACCAGATCACCGTGGTGGTGGGTTTCCACCTCGAAGATGCCAGGAATGTCAGCCTCGAAGGTGATGGTTCCGGGCCGGCCGGGAGCGAAGGGCACCACCAGGTCATACCCGTGGATGTGGAGCTCATCGGTGGTGTCACCGCTCACGATGATGGTGACGGAATCTCGGGCGTCGACCCGGTAGCGCTGCACCCCATCCACCGGCTTGCCACCCGCCACCTCCACCTCGATGGTGGTGCCGATATCAGGGGTAGGGGTGGGCTCAGGCGTCGGCTCGGGGGTGGGTGGGGGAGTGGCGGTGGGCGATTCGGTCGGCATCGGGGTGGTGGCCGGCGTCGACTCGGGCGGTGGTACTTCGGTCGGCGGAGGTGTGGGCGCACTGGTCGGTTCGACCGTGGGGGCAGCGGTGTTGGTGGCTGTGGCCTCCAGGGTCGCCTCGACGGTGGATTGGGCAGTGGCCGACGCGGTTGGCGGGGGCGGCGCAGAGGCGTAGTCATTGCCGCAGGCGGCAGCCACCATGGCGATTGCGGCTACAAGGCAAGCTGCTCCACTGCGGGCAACTTTCATGCCATCCTCACGAGATGGGCTCGGTGACTTCGGGGACGTCGTTGGAAGCGGAGTTGACCAGGGCAGACACCTCGTAGGCCTCCAGGGCGTCGTCGGGATAGGGCTCAAGGAGCTGGGTCAGTGTTTGGGAGTCGTCGAGGGCGGTGTCCAACCAGAGGTCCTCCACTTCCTTCGACAAGATTACCGGCATTCGGTGGTGAATCGGCTTGAGCACTTCGTTGGCCGCGGTGGTGATGATGGCGCACGACGAGATGGAGCTTCCATCCGAATCGGTCCACTTTGACCAGAGCCCGGCGAAGGCGAACGGCTCACCCGAGCGCATGGTGACTCTCATCGGGCGCTTGGCATCGCCCACCCTCTGCCACTCGTAGAAGCCGTCGGCCAGGACTAGGCACCGCCGGCGCTTCAGCGAGTCGCGAAACGACGGCTTCTCGGCCACGGTCTCCGCTCTGGCGTTGATGAGGGGGCGGCTGGAAAGGCCGTCCTTGGACCACGATGGGATCAGACCCCAGCGCATGAAGCCGGCCCGACGAGTTTGGCCGCCGACCACGGCCAGCACTTGCTGGGTGGGTGAGACGTTGTATCTGGGCACGAAGCCTTCAGGCTCACTGTCGAATTCGAACCGCTGGGCCAGCTCACTCAGGCTGGAGGTCAGGCTGTACCGGCCACACATCTCCGCCCATTATGCGGGCGACGGGGGCATCCCACCAACATCCCGAGCATTGTGTCAGTGCCAATTGTGCGACGGCGGCATGGCCACGCCCGAGTCGATGGCGCGCACGTCGGTGGCGACTACGTTCACGGTCCCGTCCCACCGGGAAATCCTCCCGGTGACCACGATCACCTGGCTGCTCAGCTCCCGGCGGCGGCGGGCGAACAGGTCGGAGTAGATGATCACCTGGGTGTCGCCGGTCTCGTCCTCGATGGTCACGAAGACGGTGCCGTCGCGCCCACGGGGGTGTTGCCTGGCCACCGGCCAGCCCGCCACCGTGACCGCTTCGTCTTCTTTGCGAGCCTCCACCTCTGCGGTGGGCATCACGCCGGCGCCGAGGCCCTCCCGGAGGAACTCCATGAGATGGCCTCGGGGGTAGATGCCCATGGTTCGGTACTCGCCCATCATCTTCTCCTGGTCGGTGAAGTCGGCGAGCTGGGGCACGCGATCGTCCGTCGACAGAGAAAGGGCGGTTTGGCCGCCTCCCGAGGGCCGGTTTTGCAGTCCCGACTCCCACAGGGCCTCTCTCCGGTTCGAGGCGATGGCGTCGAACGCCCCGGCCAGCACCAGCGAGAGCACGGCCTGGTCCTTCAGCCCGGTCCGACGCACCAGATCTCCGGCGGAGGCATAGGAGCCTTGGCGCTGCCTCTCGGCCACGATGAGCTTGGCCGACTCTGCCCCCACGTCCTTGATGAGCTCAAGCCCCAGCCGCATCGAGTCGCCTTCAGGCGAGCACGCCGCTCGGCTCGCGTTGACACACGGGTTCAGAAACCGAACCCCGAAGCGCCGGGCGTCCTGCTTCAGCGTCTCCAACGGATAGAAGCCCATCGGCTGGTTGTTCATCAGCGCGGTGAAGAACTCCACCGGGTGGTAGCGCTTGAGCCACGCCGCTTGGTAGGCGCTCACCGCGAAGGCGTGGGAGTGCGACTCCGGGAACATGTAGTGGCCGTTGATCTTGGAGAAAATCCTCTTGGCGGCTTCCTCGGGCACGCCGTTGAGCCAGGCACCCTCGGCAAAGCGCTCCCAGTGCATGGCGATCAGGTGCTCGCTGTTGGGCCGGGCGAAGGCGCGCCGCACTTCGTCGGCCTCGGCCGCGGTCATGCCGGCCACGTCCTCGATGAGCTGCACTACCTGCTCTTGCCACACGATGATGCCGTACCCCCGCTCCAGGGCCCGCTTCTCCAGCGGATGGTCATAGTCCCAGTCAGCGTCATGGCGGTAGCGCTCCACGAACTGCGACACCGCGCTGCCCTGCACCCCCACGCCGGGGCGGATGAGGGCCACCTGGTAGGCGAGGTCGAGGAGGTTGCGCGACTTCAACCGCTGGGCCATCTTCAGCTGCGCTGGGGACTGGAGCAAGAACACCCCCTTGCACTGGCCGGCGTTGATCATGTCGTACACGTCGGGATCCTCCGGGCTGATCCGGCCCAGGTCGGGCCGGCAGCCCTCCCGCTCCTCGATGAGGTCGAGGGCCTCGTCGATCTGGTCGAGCACCGGCAGAGACAAGATGTCGATCTTGGCGAAGTTGGCGTCGGCCACGCTGTCTTTGTCCCAGTCCATGATGTAGCGGCCGTCGGTGGCTCCGGCCCGGATCGGCACCATCTCCGGGATGGGCGAGCTGCTCAGCACCATGCCGCCCACGTGCTGGCTCAGCCCCCGGGGAGCGCCCATGAGCTGGGGAGCGAGATCGAGCAGATCCCGCCACCCGGGGGCGTCCACCTTGTCTTTGAACTCCGCCAGATCGGCCATCTCACTGCGCAGGTCGGCGGCGTGGTGGGAGTGCAGCCGCTTCGACAGCAGCCTGAGGCGCTCAGGGGGCAGTCCCAGGGCCTTGCCCAGGTCTTGGATGATGCCCTTGACCTTGTAGGTGGTGATGGCCCCGGCCAACACGGCGTGCTCGGGCCCGAAGTGGCGGTGTACCCGCTCGATCAGCTCGTCTCGCAGCCCCCGGGGGAAGTCGAGGTCGATGTCGGGCAGCGAGGTCATGTCCTCGGAGATGAAGCGCTCCAGGGTTAGGTCCCACTTCAGGGGGTCCACGTGGCTGATGCCGATGAGGTAGCCCACGAGCAGGGCTACCGACGAGCCCCGCCCCCGGCCCGGCGGCCTCTCCTCCAGCGGCGTGTCGGGGCCGACTTCGCCTCGCTCCACCAGGATCTGCTGGGCCAGAAGGGCGATCTGGCGGTAGAGCAGCAGAAATCCGGCCAGGTTGAGCCGCTCGATCAGGCCGAACTCCTCGGCCAGACGACACTCCACCTCTGCGGTAACGCCCCCGTACCGCCGAACGGCACCCTCCCGGCAGAGCTGTTCCAGGTAGCTCAGGGGCGTGCGGCCCGGGGGAACCGCCGCGTCGGGCAGGCCGTAGCCCAAGTCGGTGCTGAGGTCGAAGCCGCACTGCTCGGCCACGCGCAAGGTGTTGGACACCGCTTGGGGGCACTCGGCGAAGAGGCGCTCCATCTCCGCGGGCGGCTTCAGGTGCAGATGGTGGTTGGGCCGCAGATGGGGCAGGGCTTGGTCGATGGTGGTGTTGAGCCGGGCGGCCACCAGCGCCTGCTGGAGTCGGGCGCGCTCTGGGGTGTGGTAGTGGACGTCGTTGGTGGCCACCACCCGGGCGCCGGCGTCGGCGGCGAGCCTGACCAGCTTGCGGTTGCGGTCGGTGTCGCCGGCCAGGAAGTTCTGCTGGAGCTCCACGTACACCGAGTTCGGCCCGTACCAGTCGAAGTACTGCCGCAACAGGCCGCGGGCCTCGCCCAAGCGGTCGTCGGCCGCCAGCCGGGACAAGGGGCCGTCGCGCCCGCCGGTCAAAAGAACCACGCCCTCGCAGTGGTGGGGCAGGCAGGAGGGGTCGAGCTTCGGGTCTTGGCGGTCGGCGGCGTTGGCCAAGGTGGACAGGCGCGAGATGTTGGAGTATCCCGCCCGGGTCTTGGCCAAAAGGGCGAGCTTCGAGCCGTCGGTGAGGGTCAGCTCTGCGCCGGTGATGGGCTGGGTGCCCAGGCTCTTGGCCAACCGGGCGAACTCCAGCGCGCCGCACAGGTTGGTGTCGGTCAGGGCCAGGGCCGGGTAGCCGTACTGCTTGGCCTGCGCCAGTAGCTCGTGGGCGTGCGACGCCCCCTCCCCGTAGGAGAAGAAGCTCTTGGTGCGAAGCTCCACCCAGTTCGACATCGACAGCTCGCGATCAGGCGCTTTGCCGGTACCAGCGGTGGTCGGTACGGTCCCGGAACAGGGTGATCAGCCGACCGTCGCCGGGGTCGACCCGGTAGTAGGAGCGGGCCACCGGCTTGGGGAGCCACCACAGGTCGAATGTCCACCGATCGTCGATACGGGCCACTTTCTTCCAGCGCCGGCCCGCCCGCAGCGACCGCGGCTCGCCGTTCGAGTTCTCGCGCACGTCCACCGGCCTCGGCGTCAAAAGCGGCCGGATGGTGTCCTGGGCCGACGGGTCGAGGGGCATCTGGAGGAACCGCATCTCCGGCACCGGATGCCACGGCGCCACGCTGGCGATCCGGTACAGAGCGTGGTCGCCCCTCATCAGCGGCCGCAGCCGGCGGTCGGCCTCCACCAGCCGTCCGAGGCGGTCTCGCCGCGCGTCCTTCAACAGCGTCAGCTGGGCGACTGACTCGCCGGTGAAATCCGACAGGGTGAGGGTCACCTCTTCGACGGGGCGGCGCGGCGGGTCGGCCTCCAGCCGGTGCCGGATGAGTTCCGAGGCCCTCTCCCACGCTCCGACGGGCTGCTTGAACCGCACGCTGTGCTCCCACGCCGGCCAGCCCGGCGCCTCGCACAGCAAATGCGCCGACCCGGCGAGGCGGTCCTTTGCCTCCGGCCGGGCAAAGGCCCGCAGCAAAACGGTGTCTACCGCCATCAACAGGGCCTCAAGAGAAGGGTGCAGCGCCATGGAGATGTGCTCCACCACCGGCTCCTCGCACGGCATCGGCACCACGGGGCTGTCGTCGATGCCGTTGCATAACGACCACGCCCGCAGACCCTCGAGGCCGAACCGGTCGGAGAGCAGATGCCCGCTCACCGAGGCGACGGCCCCCATGGTGTGCAGGCCGAAGCGGTGCATTTCGCTCCTCGTGCCGGCCGAGACCGGAAGCAGGTCGATGCTGTGAGGGGCGAGGAAAGCCTCCACATCGCCGGTGACCCGGGAGGCGCCCGGGCCCGAGCGCGCCCGGGCGGCAACGAAGGCGGGGAACTTGGCGTCTGCGACCCCGACACGGGGGTTTAAGAAGGCGGGAACCGCGCCCATGAGCGCGGCGACCGCGCCCGATTCGCCGCCGTAGATCCCCTCCAGCCCGTCGAGGCGGACGTAGGCCGTGCCCAGATCAGCCGCCTCCACCCGGTCGCTCACTTGTTGCAGGTCGGCCACCATTCGGCGGAAAGCCCGCCGATAGCAGGGCTCGTCGGCGTCCAGCACCACAGCGTCGGCGTGGTGCGACATCGCCTCCTCCAGGGTCATGCCCTCCTTGACCCCCACGGCAGCGGGGAAGTAGTCGACCACCAGAGTCCTCGCCGCCGACGGATCGCCATCGACGATCAAAACCGGGCTGTCCTCCAAGTGGCGATGCCGGCTCATCTCCACCTTCGCCCTCAAATGCGTGGCCAGCACACACCCAACCCTCATGCGGCACCCGTGCGAAGGTCGCTGCAACTACACAGGGACCACCTTATTGACGCCTGTGACACATTCGACCCGAGCCGGTGCGCGTTGATCTTCAGGCAAACAGATCGCTTGATCTCAGAGGATGTCGTTTCGTTGCATTTGGCCTGCTGAATATGCTTCTTCTAGTGGAGCTCACCACGATGATTGAGACGCGGGCTGGTGTTCGCAGCGGCAAGTCCTGCTTCATTGGCACTCGGATAACAGTCAATGACGTACTGGACTATCTGGCAGCAGGTATGACGCCGTCGGAGATAGCCGGTGACTTCCCCGAGTTGAGCGAGCAGCATGTCCTCGCTGCTGTTGCCGGTTGAGCTCTAGTTGAACTCCTGTAGGTCCACGGCCAAGAAGTGCTGATAGACACTTGGACCCCAACCGACGGCCTCCAAGAGATTCGCCGAAGCTGAGATGACCTACACTCCACTCGCGATCAGAACGGATTGAGCTTGCCGACCCCTTCGCGGGTCCGGTTGGAGTCAGATGGAAAGCGAGAAAGTCAACAACCACGCAGCATTCATCTGGTCGGTGGCCGACCTGCTGCGCGGCGTGTACAAGCAGTCGGAGTACGGCCGGGTCATCCTTCCACTGACGGTGTTGCGCCGGTTGGACTGCGTACTGGAGCCGACCAAGGATGAGGTGCTGGCAGCGGTGGGGCGGCTTCCCGACACTCTCCAGAACCGTGATCCGCTATTGGCCAAGTTCGCCGGCCAGTCGTTCTTCAACACCTCCAGGCACACTTTCGCCACTCTGCTCGGCGATCCAGACAACGTGGCCGGGAACCTACGCAACTACATCGCGGGGTTCTCCGAGTCGGCTCGCGACATCGTCGACAAGTTCAACTTCGACGTGCAGATCGACCGGCTTAACGACCACAACTTGCTGTACCTCGTGGTGTCAAAGTTCGCCGACCTCGACCTGAGCCCCGAGACAGTGTCCGACCTAGACATGGGCTATCTCTACGAGGAGCTGATCCGGAGGTTCTCCGAGCTGTCCAATGAAACCGCTGGCGAGCACTTCACCCCCCGAGAAGTGATCCGGCTCATGGTTAATCTCCTATTTCGGGAGGACGATGAGTTGCTCACCAAGCCGGGCGTTGTGAAGACGCTGCTCGACCCGGCATGCGGCACCGGCGGGATGCTGTCGGTTGCCGAGGACTACCTCCGCCAGCTCAATCCAGAGGCTCGCCTGATGGTGTTCGGCCAAGAGGTGAATGCCGAGACCTACGCCACCTGTCGCGCCGACATGCTGATCAAGGGCCAAGAGGCCTCCAACATCAAGTTCGGCAACAGCTTTGACGACGACCAGCACCAGAACGAGCGGTTCGACTATCTGCTGGCCAATCCTCCGTTCGGAGTCGAGTGGAAGATGGTGGCTGACAAGGTCAAAGACGAGCACGCCATCCAAGGCTTCGCTGGCCGCTTTGGTGCCGGGCTACCTCGCATCAACGACGGCAGTTTCCTGTTCTTGCAGCACATGATCTCCAAGATGAAGCGCTCCGGCGAGGGCGGTGCCCGACTGGCCATCGTGTTCAATGGGTCACCCCTGTTCACCGGAGGTGCCGGCTCAGGCGAGTCGGAGATTCGCCGCTGGATCATAGAGAGCGACATGCTCGAAGCAGTCGTCGCTCTCCCCGACCAACTCTTCTACAACACCGGCATCTCCACTTACATCTGGGTGGTCACCAACCGAAAGGCTCCGCAGCGCCGCGGCAAGGTCCAGTTGGTCGACGCCCGCGACCACTTCACCAAGATGAACAAGAGCTTGGGCCAGAAACGCAAAGAGCTGTCGGCGGACCAGATCGACGAGATCGCCCGCCTCTACGGATCATTCGAAGAAGGCCCCCAAGTCAAGATCTTCCCCAACGAGAGCTTCGGCTTCCTCCGCATCACCGTCGAACGCCCTCTCCGACTCCGCTGGGAGATCACTGACGACACTTTGGGTGCCGTTGGGTCCGACAAGAAGATCGCCAAGCTCGACCACGATCAGCGCGAAGCCCTGCTAGCTGAGCTCCGCATCCACCACGGCGAGGTCTACCCCACCGAGACCGCAGCTAAGCAAGTAGTGCAAGATGCCCTTCTGAAAGCCACCGCCGACAAGCCCGCCGCCCTCGTCAAGGCTGTCACAGAAGCCCTTGCCGCCCGCGACCCCGACGCTCCCATCATCACCGATCGAGCTGGCACCCCCAAACCCGACCCCGACCTACGTGACTACGAAAACCTCCCCCTGCCCCCAACGACAGTGGCCTTCGAATCCGACCCCACTGCCCGCCTCCAAACTATCGAGTACCGCTCAGCAGTGGACGACTACATCCAAGCCGAAGTTCACCCCTACGTCTCCGACGTCTGGCCCGATCTCGACAAGACCAAGATCGGCTATGAGATCCCCCTTACCCGCCACTTCTACACCTACACCCCACCCCGTCCACTTGCCGAGATTGATGTAGAAATCAGTGGGCTCGAACAAGAGATCCGTGCGCTGCTAATCGAGTTGGCAGAATGAACTGGCCTTTCTATTCAGGTTGCCAGCCATCCGACTGGAAACGAACGAAGCTCCGCTCGTTCCTTACACGGCGCAAGCGAATAAATCGTCCTGACTTACCACTCCTGTCAGTCAACCTGCCTAAGGGGGTTGTTTTGAGGCAGGACGGCGACGGTCGCGTAGCACCATCTCGTGATCTCGACGGGTATCAATAAGTGAGACCCGGCGACTTGGTGGTGAACCAATTGGGGAAGCCGCACGGCGCTCTTGGCGTTTCCGACCATCATGGGATCATTAGTCCCGCGTACTTCGTCGCAGAAGTGTCCGAGGAAGCGGATCCAAAGTTTGTGCATCACTTACTTAGAACGCTGCTCTATATCAGCGAATATGAACGCCGAGGCAAGTACATGCCGCCATCGCAGTTCGACATCAGTTGGGAACAGTTCCGCGATATTCCTGGAGTGCTTCCTCCGTTATCGGAACAGCGTGCCATCGCTTCCTATCTCGACACCGAAACAGCCCGAATCGACACTATCGTCTCCATGAAACGCCAACTAGTTGATCTCCTCGAAGAACGCTGGATCGAGTTGCGTCGCAGTAGAGTCCTCTGCGGCTTAGATCCCGTGCGAGGCGGAGGTCTGACTGAGCCATGGGAAGAAATGAATGTGGGAATCCTCATTGAACTGCAAAGAGGCCATGATCTCCCTAGGTGTAATGCCCATGGACCTTGTTGACGGTTCTGGTCCTTTGATGGGTTGAGCCTCCGTGGCAGTGTGGGGTCTGTTGTGATCCCGGACTGCGAACGGAGGCTCAGTGAACGACAGTAGTGCAGCGACGGCTCGGAGGGGTGCGCCGCGGCCGCGGTTGTCGCCGCATTCGAGGTTGGTGATGGTTGAGCGGGTGGCCGCTGGCCAGTCGATGACGGCGGTGGCGGCCCAGATGGGCTGTTCGCGCCAGACGGTGGACAAGTGGGTGCGCCGGTACGAGGCCGAGGGGGCGGCGGGGTTGGCGGACCGCTCCAGCCGGCCCCGCTCGTGTCCGGCGAAGACCCCTGATCGGGTGGAGCAGAGGATCTGCCGGCTGCGGCGGTCCAAGCGGTTGGGCCCGCAGCGTTTGGCCGCCCGGGTGGGGGTGCCCGCCTCGACGGTGCACCGGGTGCTGTGCCGCGACGGCCTGAACCGGCTGGCGTGGATCGACCGGCCGACCGGCCAGCCGGTGCGCCGCTATGAGAAGGCCCACCCCGGCGAGCTGGTGCACATCGACGTGAAGAAGGTCGCCAAGGTGCCCCCGGGCGGCGGGTGGCGGGTCCACGGCAGGGGCTCGGCGAAAGCCAGGCGCAACACCCGCCGCCGCCTCGGGTACACCTATCTGCACGTCGCCGTCGACGACCATTCCCGCCTGGCCTACATCGAAGCGCACGACAACGAACGCGCCGACACCGCCGCGGGGTTCTGGCGCAACGCCCGCGGCTGGTTCAACCGGCTCGGCGTCGGCGTCGACGCCGTCATGACCGACAACGGCCGCAACTTCACCTCCAAGGTGTTCGCCGACGCGCTCGGCGAGAACCGCACCGCCCACCGGCGCACCCGCCCCTACCGGCCCCGGACCAACGGCAAGGTCGAGCGGCTCAACCGCACCCTCGCAGACGAGTTCCTCTACAACTACAAATTCAAATCAGAACCCGACCGACGCCGACGGCTCCAAACCTGGGTCCACCACTACAATCTCCACAGGCACCACACCGCCATCAACGGCACACCAGCCAGCCGCGTCAACAACCTCTATGGACATTACACCTAGTGATGGCCGAATCGAGGGTGAGATTCCTGTTGTTAGCTCTGGAGGTGTGTCTGGTTCCCATAACATCGCGATCTCTGACGGTCCGGGTGTGGTGACAGGACGGTACGGAACGGTTGGTGAGGTATTCTTCATCGATGAGCCGTATTGGCCACTAAACACCACTCTCTATGTAAAGGATTTCCGGGGGAATTATCCTCAATGGGTGTATTATCTTCTAGGCTCGATACCGCTTGACATAGATGCCAAGAAATCAGCAGTAGGTGGAATCAACCGCAATATTATTGGATCATTGCGAGTGCCTCGGCCACCCCTGCATGTGCAACAGGCTATAGCGGATGAGCTTGAGGAAGCCGAGGCGTTGACTAGGAAAGCGCAAAATAAACTGGAAGCCCAAATTCTCCTCTTTGGCGAGCGAAGAAGGACATTGGCTGCAGAAGTTACAATTGGAAAGATACCGGTACCGGTATCAAATCTTTGAGCCTACAATCTGAGCTGGACATCAAGTAATATCTTGCCTCAAGGTCTACACTGGCAGCTAGCTCTTCAAGAGTCTGTTGAGTGCCTTGAACGCTGATTCAAATCTGTCAAGCGCGTCGTCCGGAATCTGGAGTTTTCCCGTGTTCTCTGACAGATAGCGGGCTGGTCGATAGTGGTTGAAATTCAAGTCATTGGGAAGGGGAGCATTCTCAAAATGCTTTTCTAGACGGGATATGATCCGCTGGCTTATCTGTGGCAAGTCGCTGTCTTGGATATTTGTCCCGAACTCGGCGTTGACCAGATCTAGGTAAAAGCTAGCACCGAATAGATCCTCTATGTCTGCCTCGTCTGCCTCTGTGAAGCCAGCGAAGGCTAATACCTGACTCTTCTTCAACAATTTTTCCTTGTACAGATTCTCGATGCTCTGACGGTCTGCTACTTGGTAGTCGACAAGCACAGCTACATTCAAGCCGGACTGCGCTCCAATCAGGGCCACAAATGTGGGTACTTTACCTGAGCCACCGACTGGTGTGATGGTCCACTCCGAACTCAACCCTTCCCTGTCAGCACCGCGTAATATCTCGGAAACTGCCTGGATATAAAGTAGGTCGGATACCCCCTCCACAACGAGGGAGTTGGGTCCGACAAATAATGTTTGGTGGATCTCATATCCCAATGCTCCCTGCAGTGGGAACAGACTGTCGGGAGTGGCATTGAGCACCTCGGTTAGCACCTTAGTGCCTTCTTGCTCTGGGCTGAGCCGTTCTGATCCTTCTTCGATGCTGAGGTCTTGGACAATTCGGACTCGGTCGAACCGAGAAGGATTTACCATAAATGGGGAGTGGGTTGTGTACACCACTTGGTGATGGGGAACGAGCTCCTTGTCAAAGTATCGAAGCAAGTCCTCTTGGGCCCTAGCATGGAGAGATAGGCCCGGCTCGTCCAGAAGGAGTATGAGATTTTCCCCCCTGCTGCGTAGTTGCGAATACCAGGCGAGGAAGGAAAAGAACCACACGAAGCCACGCGATCGGGATCCCATCGACGTGGTCACCATGTGTCTGGTGTCCTCCACCCTTCCCCAAATGTTCGTGCCAGAGGTCATCCCGGGCGGGTCTTCGGGTTGGGCTGCCCGCACATCGAACTTCATACGCAGGTGGCGGTTCTGCGACCAATGGTCCATGACTTGTCGAGTCAGGTTGTTTCCTGCCCCTTCCAGTCGCGCCACGAGTGACTGAGTGTTCCCAGGGTCCAGCATCTGGTTTAGGTCCAGCCCCGCCAGCTCAATTAGGCCGAGGAGGGGGTAGTCGGAATCCAAGAGGGTCCCTCCGTCTCTCCGGTCTCGGATAGCTGCGAGGTTGTCCTGGCCCGTCATCTGGTAGTACTCGTCGAAGTACAGGAACTTTGGCAGCCGCTCTTCCAAGATTTGGTCATACACGTAGAGGGCCATGCCCTGCTCTTGGATTCCTTGCAGGATTGCCTGCAGACTGGCTTCCGGATCCCTCGACGTTCCTTCCTCGAAGTGAGTGAGCATTTCCTCCAAGCTTGTGGAGGTGCTCAGAGCCTCGGAGAGTGTGGACGGTAGGTCGGCCGACCCTACGAGGTGTTGAATGGCTTGTTCTAGGTCAATGCTAAGGGACTCCACAACGAGGTTGTTGTCGTAACCCTTGCTCAGGACCAGTGTTGGGGAACCATCCATCAGCCACGATTTCCCAAAGGATTCCTCGACCTTTGCTACGTCCTCTTCGTCAAGCTGGAATGTTGCCCTCACCACCTCGGCGTGCTGTCGCCGACCCGCAGTGACATCGGACTCGTAGCCGGACACCTCGCTTCTGGGATAATCATCCGTCACGCTGTAATTGGTGCTGTCGGAGTTGATCGGATTCAGCCGATAGAGGGCTTTAAGCAGGGCAGTCTTCCCTGCCTCGTTCTTGCCTACCAGGCACGTGAGGTCGCCGACGTCGAAAGTCCCGGAATCTCGGACACTCTGAAAATTCTGCACCTGCACTTTGACCAGCTTCATGTTTCCTCCATCTAGCGGGTCAGCCGCTTCAGCCTAGTAGCACCAGCTGGGAACCTGGCCGCTCCTCTAGGACCGGATGTCTGGGCATGCCCAGCTGCCAATGCTTGCATCGGGTACGCGGCTGACTTGAGAAGATTGAGAAGGTCGACGCTGGGCTTGAGGACCGGTCCAATCATTGAAGTGGTGCCGGAGTCATGCACAAGCCCCTGCTGAGAGGACGATCTGGGGTCTACGCCGCCGCGGGGCGTAGGTGCCGGGTCCGGATAGCGGCGGGCCGTCACCACGATGATCGCCTGCGCCTTCGGTAGTTGCGTTTGCGCCTTCGTCGCCGGTTTGAATTTCTGGCGAAGGCATCTGGCTCCTCGTCAAGTACCCAGAGAACGAGGAGGATTAGCAGAACCACCAACGCGACCAGGGAAATCACGACACCAGCGAAGGCCAGTACCCGCCACCAGCCGTCGGTGCGATCGAGTGCCCAGATGGAAAGCCAAGCTGACAGGGCGAGCAGTCCCAGCACGATGATCAGGTCTACCGGAGATGTGATGAACCCCCACCACCCGCGAAGCTTGACCTCGATTGCCAGCATCCCCGTCCCGGCACAGGCCAGCGAGAATCCGGCTACCGCTGGGATATCAACGGACCGCCCCCACGGCCGCGGTGGTCTGATTATGTATGACATATGTGTAATTCTACGGGCCTCGATGACAAATTCTGACGGGGCAAGTGGAGGTCGGAACTAGGGTGTGACGGGGCTGCTTGGCTCCTGGGGCCGGATCCCCGCCATTACGACTATGGATAGAACCTGCACTCCTGTCGAGGCGTTCCCCGTTGGCGAATATCTTCACGACGAACTGAGCGAGCGTGAGTGGACGGTGACTGAGTTCGCAGAGATCATCGGCCAGCCGACTCCGGTCGTGTCGGAGATTCTGGATGGGACAAAGGAGATCACCGACGAGACCGCAGCTGCCATCTCCCAGGCCTTCGGTACCACTCATGAGCTTTGGTTGAACCTCCAGACCGCACATCGCCTGCACCAGCGGCGCTCAACCGCGAGCTAATCCAATAGGGCTTACCAAATGACCGTTTTACCCCGAATTCGCAACGGCGACGGCAACGCCGAGCAGCCTGTGACGCTTGCTGAGCTTGATGCCAGCGTAGGCAGCGGTCCCGAGGTGCCTGAGGACGAGGTTGCCGTGCGGTACTACAGTGACGAAGCACTCTTAGCGACGATCCGGCTGCGCCGAAGTGGGTGAACCTCTAGCCCGCTCGCTTAGTGGGCGGCGACCGGTGGGCTAGGGGTGTCATTCAAGCTCGTCTCGGAAGGGGCTTTGTTCGACTCGAAATCGGTGGCAGCCATGAGCCGATCAGAACGCGCGGCCTGATCATCAACCCTCAAACTGACCACGTTTTCCGAGTGTTGCACAGCGGTCGTACTGCCTCCCCGGTAAGAGGACGTGGCGTCTGCATCCCTGACCCAGCTTCCTACGTCAGTCGCGCACCTAGATGCGTGCATAATTCAGGTTGCTGGCACGGGCAGGGAAAGCTCAGCCACGGTCGGATTTGCGACTTCAGAAATCCGACGGTGAGGAGGGAATGGTCAATACCCAAGGTACCCTTGACCAGTGGAATTGCCAGCACTACGTCGTGTGGAGGAATTGGGTGCATGGGATCCGACATGGCCGGATGCTGATGTAATCGTCCTTCCCGGTTTCCCAGGGAGGAAGCAGCCGGCCGACGAACGGGTGCAGAATCCGTACCCGGACACGACATTGGACATGGTGAAGATCCTCCGCTCCAATGACCGCACCGTTGAACACGCCATCGAACGCAGCGAACGACAAGAGATTTCGCTCAATGCGGCGGAGTGCTGGGTGCCAATTCTTGTGTTCGCAAATGACTTGGGAGCAGAGACTTGCGTCAATCTGCTCGTAAACGCGATCCGCCAGATTGTTGGAGCGTTGCAACTACAGCGGACGAGGCTACATGTGCGGTTCGGGCGTCAGCGGCCAGACGGCACGGTCGAGTTTTTCGAGGGTCATGGTGACGGTGACAAAGTCCTTGAAGCGATCCGCCTCTATGGCGAGGGTCAAGCCGGGGGAGAGAATCGGCTGTGACCGTTGTTCGCACCGCACGCGACACCACTGCGCACATCTCGGGCGTCGCCGCCTTGTACGGCTCAGGGGCCTTTCGCACCGCGCACTACATAGACGTGCAAAGGGGGCAACAAAAGTTGCAAGAAGGGTCACGAATGGTCCAGAAGGCAATCGAACTACTTGATGCTGTGCATTTGCCAGGAGAGCCCGAGCGGCGGGCACGCAAGGGTCTGGGCATCCTGCGGTCTGCTGTTGACTGGCTTGAGGACTCCGACCAATTCGACCATGCACACAAGGTCCTCGACGATGCTGGCCGCCGAGTGAGAACCACATTCGGGTGCAACCTAAAGTTCGAGCCAGATGAGGGCTACAGCCAGACATGCCCGGTTGCCCTAGCTCACACCAGGGTGGGATGCAGCACCGGCTTCATTATTGAAGAATCGGCGTGCTCGATCTGTGGGGAGGACCCCGAAGACTGCGATCACATATCCGGACAGCTCTATGGGGACGAAGTTTGCGGACGCTTGATTACAAGGGCAGATCTGATGGAGGTCTCCCTCGTGAGCCGGCCAAGACAGCCAGACGCCCGCATCCAATCAGTGTCAATAACCCGTGATGAACTCGAAAGCGAACTTGGCCCGGAATTTACGTTCGGGATGCCCGTGTCGTGCGACAAATGCCTTCGGGAGTGCAACGGCATGGTCGAAATGCTGTAATCCTGCCTGGCCCATTGGTATTTGACTGCAAAGAATTCTTGGGGAGTTGTATGCCTGACTAGTCAAATACAAATCGGCTAAGAGAAAGGAGACACAATGGATTCTAATGAAAGCGGCTTAGCTGAAATTATGTTCCACGCGAGTGAAAAAATGAAGCACGGACTCGCGATGATTAGAAGCGGATTCGACCATGCTGGGAACAAGGGAGACGAGGTGGAGGCAGTGGTGAAGGAGTTCCTCAAGGAGTACTTGCCTGAGAGTCTAGGCATCGGCACAGGAGAGATCATCGACTCGAAGGGAGACCGATCTAAGCAGTGCGATGTCGTCATCTACAACCCGCTGATGGCACCCCCGATGTTCCGAATCGGCGAGAACGGAGTCTTTCCAGCGGAAAGCGTGCTTGCGGTGATCGAAGTGAAGACGAAACTACGCGAGTCGGATGTCTCTAGCATTGTGAAGGCAGCGAAGGCGGTGAAGGAACTGGACAGGTCTGGGGTTTCTACACTGTGGAGCGACCGCCCTCAATTGGTCGTGTCTACCAGCGGCGGCGGCGCGCACAACTTCCCAGGAGTGGAGTTTCATAGGTATGGGAAGAAATATTACTACCCCCCGATCCTGTATTTCGTCTTCTCATTTGACAGGGCATCTTTAAAGACGATAGGGCAGAGTTTAGAAAATGTGCAGCGTGGTCAACCTATCGACAAGCGAGTTGATTCCGTATATTGCTTGGATGGAGATGCATTGGTCTGGGTAGATCAGAACCTCAATAACCTTACAGCCTTTCCAGATACATCCTTGGAGTGGGCGCTGGTCCCCACAGAGCACGTTCTGCTCTTGTTCTATTTGCTGACCTACGGCCTCCTAATGCAGAGCACAGGTCTGCCGCGATTTCATGTCGAGAAATATATGTCTGTCGTCAAGGCCGACAAACCCATCGTGTATAACTTTCCCGAGTGCAGCACCCCAGAAGAGAATTGGCGTGTTCGCCAGCAGAGCGTCGACAACGAGGAGACTCCCTGATCGGCGAGTTAGTGGATGGCCGCTGAAACCCTGTCTAGAGCCGAACTCAGTGGAGCTTCCCAAGACCACGCACTAGAGCCTGGCTAGCGGTATCGCATTATCTCGTTTGACCTGATTCTGTAGATGAACGGGGGGCTGGTATCCGAGTCGAGCCTAATGATGTCGTCCTTGAACTTGTCGAGCAGTTCATACTGCTCTTGTTTCGTGAGGCTTCTTCTCACCGTTATGATGAACGCCCTGATCCCCGAGCTCAGTAATTTGTTTATCTCTGCGGTTCTGGCTGTGATCTTCTTATCTCGTGTTATGTAGATCAAGTCTTTGCCGTTCTCGCCGATGATGTCGAAAATATCGACATCATCCATTTCGACGGTGACTTCGGGTAAGTTCGGATGAGAGGGATACACTATCGAACTGAAGACATTGTTTTGAGCGCACAGTCTGCCAGCCCCAATGACGTTCTCGTCAAAGAATACTGTTCGCACTTCAGGCGATTTTCATGCACCTGACAGCATCGTCGATAATGCCGTCGTCTATGCCCCAGGTCTCTCTAATATCTTCCCGTGACTCTCCGGCTTCGACTGCTTCAACAATCGAGTCTACGCGCAGTCTCCGGCCTGCCACTGTGGGCTGCCCTGACGCGTAGTTAGGATCGACGGCTATGGTCCCTGTGATGTTGATTCGTCTCACATAGCCTAGTTCTTCGTCGTACTCCGCAGTCCTTCGGAAGCCCTCGACCTCCATTGAGGGGATCAGAAGCTGCCCACTCCTGAGCACTAGATAGAGGGATGGCTGCAAGCCAGTGGAAGCTTGCACATCGAGGATCAGCTCCCGGCCCTCCACGCTGGTGAAAGGACTCGAATAGGCCAACGGGTGCTTCTTCCCCAGTCTCTCCCTCAGCTCCATGATCGCTGGCCGCAGGCGGAATACCGTGACACCCTGCTGCCGGTACTCGGAGATCAGGCGCGCCTCAACGTACTCCCCCCACGTCACCATGTCAGAGCCTGTCCTGGCCTCACGGATCAGTGGTTCGTAGACCTTGCCTCTTGACTCGTAACCATCGATCCACCGGCGCGACGTGCCGTCAGAGACCCTGAGGAGCCGGTCTGTCTGGCCCATCGAATACACCGGCTTGTCGAGCAGGTCGATCACAGCACCCCCGTTGTCGGCAGGGCCTGGCTTGCCAGCCACGGAGCGGTTCATACCCTGGCCCCGGATATCAGGAGGCGTGCAGGCGCAGTCATGAAACCAGGCAGTTCAAATCGTTGAAATCCCGCTTCATGGATTACAGCCTCCGCATCCAGGTCGCTTCTGCTATCTAAAATAGCCCAGCCATGTCGAAACCACGAGCCTAACCATCCGATCTCTGAGTGGTCGGCCTGGAAGCAGATCGCCGCTGGAGATGTGGACATCGGGAACCCGCAGAAGTTCGTCAACCAAGGGAGGCCGACCAGATGCCCTCCTTTGCAAGTTTTGCAAAATGGTCAATGTTGCGTCTGCGCACTGTGGTGGCACGGATATCGGCGCGGCGTAGGGTGTTCTGGATGTCGGACCGAATGGAAGTTGGCTGCTGATGCCTGCTGATGAGGCGGCATTCGAGGAGCACATCGCCACGTGGCTGGTCAAGCATGGGGGTTATCAGCGGGTCAAAGTCGGTAATGCCGGGGGTGAGCCTCGGGATTTCAATGTCCAGGCGGGTGTGGATACGGCTGATCTCTTTGAGTTCATCGGGGCGACGCAGGCGGAGAAGTGGGAGCGTCTTGTCGATTCGGCCTATGGCGGCGACCCGAACCAGGCGCAGTCGGGATTTGTGCAGCGATTGGCGTCGGAGTTGAACAGTCGGGGAACGGTGGATGTTCTACGCCGTGGGGTGGTAGATCGGAACGTCACGATCCAGCTGGCTTTCTTCAAGCCTGCCCAGGGGCTGACGCAGGAACTTGTGGAGAGTTACGAGGCGAATGTGCTGTCGGTTGCTCGGCAGTTGCCGTTTGAGTCCGACAGCGCCCGAACTGTTGATCTGGGTCTGTTTGTCAACGGGATACCGGTGGCGACGGCGGAGTTGAAGAATCCCCTGACTGGGCAGACAGTCGAGAACGCCATTGCCCAGTATCGGACTGGCCGGCCTCACAACAACAGAACTCTGGGGCGGGTTGGAATGGTGCACTTCGCAGTAGATCCCTCGTCGGTAGCTATGACGACGCGTCTTGCAGGCAAACGGACCCGATTCCTGCCCTTCAATCGAGGCCACGAGCTTGGTGCGGGAAACCCGCCCAACCCGGACGGACACCGCACCGCATATCTGTGGGAGCAGGTGTGGTCGCGGGATGCCTGGATGGACATCTTGCACCGCTTCATCCATGTGGAGAAGCCTTCTCGCGGCTCAAAGGCCCGCCCTCAGGTGATCTTCCCGAGGTTCCACCAGTGGGATGCCGTGCGGCAATTGGAGGCCGATGCCAAGGAGTCCGGAGCGGGCCGCAGCTACCTTGTGCAGCACTCGGCGGGGTCGGGAAAATCGAACTCGATCGCCTGGCTGGCGTATCGGCTGTCGTCACTGCACTCCGACGACGATGTTCAGGTGTTCGACAAGGTGGTGGTGATTACCGACCGGGTCGTGCTCGACCGGCAGCTCCAAGACACGATCAGCCAGTTCGAGCACGCCATCGGCGTGGTGGAGCGCATCGACGAGAACTCAGCGCAACTCGCTGCGGCCCTTGAGGGCGAGCAGGCCCGGATCATCGTGACCACCCTGCAGAAGTTCCCGTTCATCTTCGACAAGGTCGAGTCGCTACCCGAGCGCAACTATGCGGTGATCGTGGACGAGGCCCATTCGTCGCAGACCGGCGATGCGGCCAAAGAGCTTCGCCGAGCGCTGGGTTCAGCGGAGATTGAGCTTGATGAGGATTTGGAAGCGAATGAAGTCGACACGTTGCTTGCTGAGGCTGTGGCAGCTCGCGGCCGCCAGCCCAACTTGTCGTTTTTCGCATTCACCGCCACGCCCAAGGGACGCACGCTGGAGCTGTTCGGCGAGATTAGCGCCAGCACCAGACACGAACCATTCCACCTGTATCCAATGCGCCAAGCCATCGAGGAAGGTTTCATCGAGGATGTGCTGGCCGGCTACCTCACCTACAACCAGTACTTCCACCTAGAGAAGTCGATTCTCGATGACCCTGAGTACGACACCAGCAAGGCTCGAGCTGCGATAGCCAAGTTCGTGTCTCTGCACCCCGACAACCTCTCGCAGAAGGCCCAGATCATCGTCGAGCACTTCCGCACCAAGATCGCTAGGCAGGTGGGTGGCCAGGCCAAGGCGATGGTGGTGTGCTCGTCGCGGCTCCATGCGGTGCGGATGTGGGACGCGTTGCGTGGCTATGCCAACAACTTGGGTTATGAACTCGGGGTGCTGGTGGCGTTCTCAGGTGAGGTTGATGGGATAACCGAGGCCAAGGCCAACGGTTTTGGGGATTCCCAGACCGCTGAGCGGTTTGACACAGATGAGTGGCAGATCATGGTGGTGGCGGAGAAGTTCCAGACCGGGTTCGATCAGCCGAAGCTGTCGGCCATGTACGTGGACAAGACCCTCACGGGTTTGGCAGCTGTGCAGACCTTGTCTCGGCTCAACCGCATCCACCCTGACAAGTCCGGCACTTACGTCATCGACTTCGTGAACGACGCTGATGAGATCGGCGAGGCGTTCGCCGTATACCACGGCAAGACTGTTGCACCGCCGACCGACCCGAACCTTCTGTTCGATACCCGTCGCGACCTTGATGTCTTTGGCGTTCTCGACGCAGGTGAGATTGAACGGGTTGCAAAGCTGCTGTTGGTAGACGGCAATCACGCTCAGATCGACGCTGCCCTCCAGCCCGCGGTCGACCGCTTCAGGGGATTGGGCGATGATGACCAGGAGGCATTCCGAGACACCTTGGCTCGGTTTGTGCGCGTGTATGGGTTCCTGTCGCTGGTTGTGGAGTTCCGAAATCCCGAGCTTGAGCGCGACTACCTCTTCTGTCGGGCACTGGCCGCACATGTCCGAGATCGTGACCCTGGCCAGAGCATCGATTTGGGTTCGGAGGTTGAACTCACTCATCTTCGGCACGAGGTCTCATTCGAGGGCTCGATCTCACTTGAGAATGAAGAGGGCGAGGTGGCCACGATCTACTCGGGCACGGGCCCGCTGAGTGATCCCGAGGCAGAGCGGCTCTCTCAGATCATCGCTCGCATCAACGAACGCTTCGGAACTGACTGGACCGAAGAGGACCGCTTGGTGTTCGAGGCTGCGGCTGGCGATCTCATAGCGGACGCCGAAATCCAGAATCAGGCGGTGAACAACGACGAGGACACCTTCCGCACCCACGTCTTCCCATCTCGCTACGAAAAGGCCCTGCTGTCGCGCATCGACCGAAATAGCGAGCTGATCTACGCCTACCTCGACAGCGAGCAGCTCCAAACCGAAGTGCTGGACATCTTCGCAGTCAACGTCCAGAAACGAGCTTCAGTAGCTCGCCAGCGAATTTGCCCCATCGGAGACTTGCTCGGACCGGATCGAGAGTCGCAGTTCCTGGAATACAAATCCACCCTACGCTGGGACATCCGGGAGCAGCGCAAAGGCGGTGTCCCCGAAGATGCCGTGATAAAGACCATCGCCGGCTTCGCCAACTCCGAGTACGGCGGCACCCTCCTCGTCGGCGTAGCCGACGACGGCTCAGTCCACGGCCTGGAGGACGACTACGCCACCTTCTCTAAGCGCGGAGAGCGGGGTGACCAGGACCTATGGGGCCAACACCTACAGAACCTCATCCGAAGCCGCCTGGGTGATGCAGTCATGCAGCTAGTCACCTGGGAGTTCCACACCGTCAACGGCGGCCAGCTATCCCGCATCAGCATCGACCCCTCAGATTTTCCAATTTTGGAACAAAGGGATCAAGAGAGAATATTCTGGCTCAGAACGCCAACGTCTACAATCTCGGTTCCTGACCCAGAAGCAAGAGATCAAATTGTCTCCCGCCGTTGGGCAAGTTCGATAAGGCCATCATCACTGCAAGACGATTGAGCTCTAGAACCGATTGATGAAGACGGTTCCAAACGTCTTGAGTATGCACTAGCAGCTAGGAATGAGAATTGGCGCTTGAGTTGGGCAGGCTGAAATTTTGTTCAACTGAACCTCATTTTGGGCGAATTTTATCAGATGAGAACCAATGAACTAGTAGCACCGAAAGATGGACGATCATCTCAGCCCTCTTCGGTGGCACTTCAAGCGGATCATCAGGGTCACCATGGCGGAATTGGGTCTCCCACACCAATTTCAGCATACCTATAACTGAATTGATGTCATCGTGACCATCAACTCCGAAATCGGTAATCCACTTGGAGGGCTTGTCTTCTGCAGCCCTGATCATCTTCCCAAGTGTTGCTAGATCGTCATTCGGGGTGAAGATGGGCTTTGCGACAACCTCCAATGCCTTGGTGGATTCAAAACAGGCATCATTCGGTTGGGGTTCACGGCTAAACGCATAGGATACCGCTCGACGCAAATGTTCGTATGCTCGGCCCCGCGAACTGAGAGTGGTCTCAACTAATTCTGAGAGTTCTGGCGGTTGGCGGCGCTGTAGCTGGTATCTTCCTTGGTCGTCTAGCCCCACATCATAAATGCTGCGAGAGTCATCAAGATAGCCCTTGACTTCCTCCCAATCGTAATGCTCACCGAGTATGTAGTCCACAGCATCTAGAAGGAAGCTGTCGCTATTCCAAAGAGCTTTCAGCCTTTCAGTCCGATCATGAGGAAACACTTGGTCGTTGCGCCTCTCGAACTGCCGCCTGGTATGCTCGAGGCGAAAGTACCCGTCGACAAAATCGAGTAGTGAGTACTTCAAGGGCTCAGAGAGTTCCTCCTGCAGCTCAAAATACTCCTCAATTTCCTGAGGATTATTGCGCCTTGAGAGTGGCGGCCTGTGCATTCTTGAATTCATTTCATTGAGTTGCTTTCTCTTGCATGGCCATTGGTTTTGTCGGTTTCCGCGCTCAGATGGTCTGGGTGCCGTCTACTCCTAGGGCTATGGCTAGGACTACGGCGATGCCGCCTAGGAGGCGGGCGATCACTGAGAGGAGGGGGGTGGGGACGGCTCGGAACCAGAGGAGGGAGGCGGTGAGCACGGCGGCGAGGACGACGCCGGCCATGGTGCGCCATGTGCCGTCCTGGGCGGCGGTGGCCAGGACTACGGCTACTAGTTGGGGGGTGAACATCACGGTCAGGGCGATGAGCGCTACTTGGGTTCCGGCCCGGGGTTCGTCGTGGATTGGGCGGGCGGGCCACACCATCCACCGGAGTCCGGCGATGGCGAAGGGCACCGCGGTGGCCAGCCGCCAGGTGCCGGTGGTTACCGACAGGCCGTCGAGGATGGGGTCAGCCAGCGCGGCGATCACCCACAGCGCGCCCACCGCCGCGGCCACGGCCAGCACCACCCGGGGTCGCCACTGATCACGGTTGGAGGGCCGCCAGGCCACGCTCAGTGCGCCCGCGGCCGGGTTGGCCGCGGCCAGCACCATCAACATCACTGGTCCGAGTCCGCTCATGGCAGCCGCCCTTTCGTAGCTTTGGCCTTGTCAATCGAATCGGTTGATGGCAACCCGAGCCCGCTCATGGTGTTCCTGCTTTCATGGCTTGTTTCCTCCGAGGTTGAAACTGACATCGGCCAGCAACAGGCCCGAGACGGCGTGCTGCTGGTCGTCCACCCTGGTTAAGTCGTCGTAGTACCAAGCGCCGTCGGCGGCTTGGGCTTCGGCCAGGCGGGCCGCCCCGCACTCCAACCGGTCCCGCAGCGGAGCGTCGGCCAGCCGGGGCTCGTTGAGCCACAGCCACTCCAGCGCGCCCAGTCCCTCAAGGATGGTCCCGTAGCCGCCGCCGCGGGGCATGGGCAGGTGGGAGAGCTCGGCCACGCCCTCTCGCTGGGCGTCCCAGCGGATCATCTGCCCGAATCGCCCGGCCAGGCGCTGGGCGTATTCCAGGTGGTGGTCTTCCAGCCCCCACTCGGCCATCTCGCCCAGGGTGTAGGCCGCCCACTGATCGGGCCACGGCGGGGGCCACAGCTCTTCCAGCTCGTCGCGCTCAGTGGACAAGTAGTCCATGATGGCCCACACCCGGGCGTCCCAGCCCTCTCCGGGGAAGGCCTCGTGCATCAGGGCCAGGCCCCAGGCGGCCTCCCCGGTGGCGAACCGGGACCGCTCTCCGGGCACCGGTGCGCCTGTCTTGGGATCCCAGAAGTTGAGCATCCCCCCGTCGGGCAGCTGCTGGCCCATCAGGAACCGGCCCAGCGCCCGCATCTCGCCGTCGTAGCGAGGGTCGCCGGTGAGGATGCGCCGATGGGCCAGCGACACCAGCGTCAGCGATGCCGTCCCTGTCTTCACCGGCCCTCGGGGCGACAGCGCCGGTCCCATACCCCCATTGCCGGTGTCCACGGCCCGCTCCAACAGGTAGTTCATGCCCCGGTCGGCGGCCTCCACTACCTGGTGGTTTTGGCCCTGTTGCGCAATGGCCAGCTGGTAGAGCGACATGGTGCCCCCGGCGTGGCGGACCAGGTTGTAACCCGGCACTGCCGACTCGGTGCGCCGGTCGTATTCGTACAGGTATCGACCGCTGGGCTCCTGGGTGCGGACAATCCAGTCGGCTCCGGCGTCGATGGCGGTTTGCCCGTCTCCGGGGGAGTATTCCGGGCACACCTCGGGTGCGGCCAGCGTCACCCGCAATAGAGCGGCGATCACCACCCACGCCACCGCCCAGCCCACCAGCCGGCGTCGAGCTCTGCTCGACAAGAGGCGCCGCAACGACGACAAAGCGCTCACTGGTACCGCCAGAACCGGGAGAACAGGAAGGTGGCCGGAAGCCGGGTCTGCACGAACTGCCGGGCCTCTCGCCCCTCCAGCACGGTGCCGTCGCGATCCACCATGCACCACGATGCCCCCGGTGCCACGGTGATGTCGAACCGGGCCATCCAGTCCAGCCATCTCACCCAGCGGCTGGGGGTGATCAGGGTGCGGTCGCGGGTGGACGGAACCGCCCACAAGGCCAGAGCGCCGACGGCGATCACGCTGAACACCTGCACGTGGGAGGTCACCTCGATGCCCACGTGGAAGGCCACCGCCACCCACACCGCCACCAGCCGGGTGCGGCGGAACCACAGACCAAAGGCGATGAACAGCTCGGTGGCCACCGCGGCGGGCGAGAGCATCCAGTGGAACGCCCGAGCAGTCACCACCTCCAGCACCGGGTCGGCCAGCGTGTCGCCTATGGCGTCGCGCACCTCGTTCTGGTAGCGGACAGAGCGGTCATGGAGCACCCGGCCGCCCACCCAGTCAGGGTCGATCAGCTTGGAGAACCCCGAGGCGAAGTAGACGACCGCGGCCTCGAACCGAAGCAGCCATATTGGCCACACCAAGGCCTGGTCATCGGGCGGCGGTCGGCGAAGTGCGTCCAGCGACAGCGCCCGGCCGTTGTCGCACAGGGCCACCCCGGCCAAAAGGATCACCAGAAACGCCCGGTTGTGGTGGAAGTGGGTCTGTGACAAGAAGAGGTTGTAGGCCACCACCGTGAATGCGGCCCAAGAGGCAGGTCGCGACCACCAGCCCACCGTCATCAGCACCGCAGCGGCCACCCCGATCCACAGCAGCGCCACGTACAGCCCTTCGGGAGCATTGGGATACCACGCCCACCACGGCTGCTGGAAGCGGTCGTGGTAGGTGATGCCATCCAGCGCGTCGGCCAGAAACGGCCGCAGGTGCCAGATCACGCAGGGACCCAGCACGATGCGCAGCACGGCTGCCCCCCGCACGCTGGCCGGCTCGTCGAACACCTCGCCCAGCCAGCGGTGGAACTGGTCCCGCCATTGGGTGTCCGAAGCCGAAGAAACCGTGGCCGTCATGGGCCGCCCACTTCTCGGTCGTGGCTGCGGATCACCGTGACATGGGGGCCGCGGGCGTTGCGGTAGTAAGTGACGGTGGCCTCCCAGTAGCGCGTTTCGGTGTCACCGGGGGTGTTGTCGGCCATCCAGTCCAGGGCGTGGTCCAAGAAGTCCACCACCGCGTCCACCCCGGAGAAGGCGTGGCGCTGGCACCAGGGGGACCGCAGCGGCCCCCAATCGATCAGCTCGTTCCAGTCGTAGCCCTCCCAGCGGCCGTTGGGCACCGCCACTCGCTGGCCGTCGTCCAGCACCCGCGCCAGCTCCACCGCGTAGGTGCTCGACTCATTGAACGGCTGGAAGGCGAAGTAGTTGTGCGGGTCGCGGTAGCCGTTGGCCACCAGCGCCAGTTGGGCGACCACCACCGCGGCGGCAAACCACCTGGCCCCCCGCCGTCGCCACAGGGGCCGATTCGGCCCGGCTTGAGGGGCAGTCGATTCGGCGACAGCGTCAGCCGTCGTCGCCATACCTTCGCTTGTAGGCCTCCAGATCGGGCGGCAGGCGGTCGCGCTTGAGCTCGGCGAAGTTGTCGTAAGCGGTAAGCCAGCGCACGTGGCGCCACAGCTCCACCGCCTCCTCGGTCGACTCGGGCGGGTTGCTGATGACCGGACCGAACAGCGCCGGGCCCTCGCCGCCGTCCAGGCGGATGGTGGGCACTCCGAAGCTGCGGGTCTCGTCGCACAAGATGGTGTGCTCCGACTTCAGCGTCTCCCAGGTGCTGTCGTCGGCCAAGGCGTCGTCCACCAGGCTGGCGTCGAATCCGGCGTCCACCGCGGCGGCCCGGATGGTGTCGAGCTCGTCCACCGACTCCACCAAGTCGAACGCCCGGCGGCCGATGGCCTGGTAGTAGGCGCCGATACCGTCATTGCCACCCACCTCGCGGGCCTTGACGGCGGTGCGAAGCGAGCGCACCCCCACGCCCCGCTCGGGGTCGAACTCGTCCATGGGCTTGTCGAAGTTGACGATGGCCAACGAGAACAATCCCCAGGTGACGCTCACCTCACCGGCGTCTTCGATCTGACGAACCCAACGGGCTGTCTGCCAGCACCATGGTCAAAGCGGGTCGAAGTAGAAGGTGATTGGCTCAGTCATGGCGTCATTATTCCAGTCTTGGGCTAGCCGAGGATGACCTCGGCGATTGTGCGCAGTTCCTCAGCGCTTCGGGCGCCCACGTTGATGCCGGTGATCGGGCTCTCCTCCCAGGCGGCCAGCCGGTCGCGTATCCGCTCCGGCGATCCCACCAGCGAGATCTCATCGGCGAACTGGTCGGGCACCGCGGCGATGGCCTCCTCTCGGCGGCCTTCGAAGAACAGGTCTTGGATGTGGAAGGCCTCTTCCTCGAATCCCATCCGGGCCATGAGCTTGGTGTGGTAGTTCTGGCCCTTGGCCCCCATCCCCCCGATGTAGAAGCCCAGCGAGGCCTTGGTGGGGAACAGCGCCTCGGCTAACTCCTCGTCGGAGTCGCCGGTGACCTTGATGGTGGTGTGGACGGTGATCTCGAAGTCGTCGGAGCGCCCGGCGATCGACTCGGCGTACACCTCGGGACGGAAGGGGGAGTAGTACAGCGGCAGCCAGCCGTCGGCGATCTCCACCGTCTGGGCGATGTTCTTGGGGCCCTCGGCGCCGATGAAGATGGGGATGTCGACCCGGGGGGGATGGGTCATGATCTTGAGCGGCTTGCCCAGGCCGGTGTCGCCCTCCCCTTTGTAGGGATGGTTGTAGTAGTCGCCCTCGAACGTGAGGTACCCGTCGCGGGCGAACACCCGCCGCAGGATCTCCACGTACTCACGGGTGCGGGCCAGCGGTCGGTTGCCGGGCTGGCCGTACCACCCCTCCACCACTTGAGGGCCGGACACGCCCAATCCCAGGATGAGGCGTTGGTTGGACAAGTGATCGGCAGTCACCGCGTGCATGGCGGTGGCCGTGGGCGTGCGGGCGGCCAGCTGGACGATGCCGGTACCCAGACGAATGCGCTCGGTATGGGCGGCCAGCCAAACCAGCGGAGAGAAGGCATCGGAGCCCCACGATTCGGCGGTCCACACCGAGTCGTAGCCCAGCCGCTCTGCCTCTTGGGTAAGAGGCACGAAGCCCTCGGGCATCCCGCGGCTCCAATATCCCCAGACCAGTCCGAGTTTCATGGCGGCGACCCTATCCCGCCTTACTAGTTGGGTTAGTTGTTGTCAGCCGTTATCCCGTTTGTCGAAGGCGGTAGCGGGGCCGGTAACATGGTTCCCTATGTCCAAGGTCTGCCAGGTGACCGGTCGTCGCCCGTCGTTCGGCAATAACGTGTCCCACTCGCACCGCAAAACGCGGCGCCGGTGGAACCCGAACGTCCACAAGCACCGCTTCTGGCTGCCGTCGGAGAAGCGGTGGATCACCCTCAACGTTTCGGCCAAAGGCCTCAAGACCATCAACAAGCACGGCATCGACAAGGTTGTGGCCCAGATGCGCCAGCGCGGCGAGAAGGTGTGACCAATGGCCAGTGACAAGCGCCCCATCATCAAGCTCAAGTCCACTGCGGGCACCGGCTACACCTACGTGACCACCAAGAACCGCATCAACGACCGGGAGCGGATCGAGCTCAAGAAATACGACCCGGTGGCCCGCAAGCACGTTGTGTTCAAGGAGGAGCGGTAGCCACCACCGTCGACGAGCGCAGGGAGCTCCTTACAGCCGCACTGCTGGCCGAAGACCCTGCCCCGCCGCTGTGGCAACTGGTTGATTCCGGCCTCGCCGACGAGATCGTCCCCGAACTTCCCGCGCTCCGCTTGGAGCAAGACCCGATCCATCGCCACAAAGACGTGCTGGCCCATACCATCGCGGTGGTGGCCAAAACCCGGGCTGATCTGGTTCTGCGGTTGGCCACGCTGTTCCACGATGTGGGCAAGCCCCGCACCCGCTCCTATGAGCGGGGAACGGTCACCTTCTACCACCACGAGGCAGTGGGCGCTCGCATGACCCGCAAGCGGCTCACCGAGCTGGGCTATTCCGAGCAGGTGGTAGACGACGTGAGCGAGTTAGTGCGCTTGTCGGGCCGGTTCAAGGGTTACGCCGACGGCTGGAGCGACGCTGCCGTTCGCCGCTACGCACGGGAGGCCGGACCCCTGCTGGGCTATCTCAACGAACTAGTGAGGGCCGACTGCACCACCCGGAATCGCCAAAAGGCCGCCGATCTCCAGCACCACGTGGACGATTTGGAGGCCCGAATCGCCCAATTGGCGGAGGAGGAGCGCCGTGCCGCCGAGCGTCCGCTGATCGACGGCAACGAGGTGATGGAGCGCTACGGCATCGGTCCCGGCCCCGAAGTGGGTGCGGCGCTCAGGTTCCTTTTGGAGCTGAAGCGGGCCGAGCCCGACCTGGATCGGGCGGCAACCGAGGCCCGACTCGATGCCTGGTGGGCCAAAAAGGGGTAATTCCCCAGGTCAGAGGCTGACACTATAGAGAGTTGTGGTCGGGGTAGCCTCCGACTGGGAGTTGTCAATTGCCCGGTCGATTCGTTGTTCTCTTGGCGGTCTTGCTGCTGGCGTCGTCCTGCTCTGAAAGCTCGGCGGTGGTGCCGGATTCTCAGCCAACGGGTGCCGTTGTGACGGCAACACCCTCCCAACCGAGCCCCACCCCCACTGTGTCCGCTGCCACGCCGTCGGCCGAGCCAGCGCCGCCTCCAGGGCCCACTGCGACTGCTAAGCCCGCTGCGACCGTAGAGCCCACAGCGGCTCCCGAACCCACACCGTCTCTTGAGCCCATCGCAACCGCGGTGCCTGCTGAGCCTGAGCGCGATTGCTCGCCAGTTATCCCCGACGATCTTCAGATATCCCCCGTGACGACACCACTGCTTGATTTGTTTGATCCTCCTTCGGCTGCCGATGCCAGCGATCGTCTCTTATCCCCCAGAGCTCTTGCGGTGACCAGTATTGAGATATCGAAAGTCATATACGAATGCGCCCACGAGGTGGGTCTGGCGTTCGCTGACGATCCTGCGGCGATTTCCACGCTGATGTCGCGCGGGATTCGAGGCCCCCTGCTGCTGGTTGCCCCTTGGTTCGATCTCCCATTGATGGGTGAGCTTGGGCGTCTTGCTCCGGAGCTCGTCGTGACAGCCGGATTCGATGCCCCGGTCCTTCGATATGCCCTGTCTGACTTCGCTTTCGAACAGATTGCGGTTGATCAGCAGGCCACCTTTTCCTCTGAAGGGCTGTCCGATGGCCCCGTGTGGCTCGTCGGGAATGCCGAGGAGGGCGTGCCGTTGGCAGCCCTCGGCCACCAAGTCGGAGCTGAGGTGTTCATCGTGTCCGGCGACCTCCGAGCCCTGTCCCCGGAGATTCGCAACGCGATCTCCGGCGCCCCCGATTGGGGATTATTCTTACAGGAGTCCGGCGGGGATGCCCGCTGGCAGCTGGAGGTAATCCGCCGGGGTGATGAACTGCCTGGCGGGGGCCTGCTCATGTTCGATGCGGGCTTCGACCGCCGCTTAGTGGCCATCTACGGCCATCCTTCGGGGTCGGCCCTCGGGGTGCTGGGGGAACAAAGCGCTGAGGAGGGGGTGGAGCGCCTCCGATCCATCGCCGAGGGCTACGACGCCGACGGCTCGGTGGTGCTGCCCACCTTCGAGATCATCGCCACTGTCGCCTCAGCCGGTGCCGGCAGCGACGGCGACTATTCGGCTGAGACCGCCCGGGATGTGATCAGACCCTGGATCGAGACTGCGGCGGCCAACGACATATATGTAGTGCTGGACCTCCAACCAGGGCGAACCGACTTCCTCACCCAGGCCAGGTACTACGAAGAGTTCCTCCGCCTGCCCCATGTCGGCCTGGCTCTCGATCCCGAGTGGAGGCTCAAACCCCACCAGGTCCACCTAGAGCAGATAGGCACCGTCGATGCTGCGGAGATCAATCGGGTTGTGGAGTGGCTGGCCGGGATCGTTCGGGAAGAGGCCTTGCCTCAGAAGCTTCTGATCGTCCACCAATTCCGGTTGGACATGATCTCCAACCGCCACCAGATCAAGACCCCTCCAGAGCTGGCGGTGTTGATCCAGATGGACGGCCAAGGTCCGCTGACCAGCAAATACAACACCTGGAATGTGCTGACCAGGGAGTTCGACGCAGGCCAGTTCCATTGGGGCTGGAAGAACTTCTACGACGAGGACATCCCCACCCCTACCGCCGAGCAGGTACTGGCGCTCTCCCCCTACCCGGCGTTCGTGTCGTACCAGTAAGGATGAGGAACCAGCTTTAGAGCTGGTCTACGTAGGTGTCGGTGCCCACCACGGTCTTGTAGAACGGGCCGGCCCAGCAGACGTTGGCCAAACCCGAGCCGTTGATCGCGTCTACATAGCCCTGGAACGACTCCCAGCAGCCGTCGGGCTGCTCATCGCAGAAGAAGATCTGGAGGGTGCGGGCCTCGGTTCCGGTGCCCGATCCCAGGTCCATGGGGGAGTTGGAGGTGATCTCATCGCGCTGGCGGGGCTTCCAGGTGGATCCGATGGCCACCGGGGAGCCGGCCATCATCTCGGGCATGGCCTTGTCCCGCAGGAACGTGTGGAGCTCGTCCTCGCTCACACCGTCGGCCCGGTCCATGGCCACGACACCGATGCCGGCGTAGCCGTGGTCGAGGGCCAGTTCCAGCGGCACGGGATCGTCGTCGCGGTAGGCGGCCCAGCCCACGTCGGCCAAGATGGTGTGGCGGTGGGTGCGCTCGGCGAACCCCCGATCGTTGGTGTACAACCAGTGCACCTGTTCGCCGGCCCACTCCCAGTGCTCCTCATCGTGGCCGTCGAGCACCCAGTACACCGCCAGGAACGAGCCTTGGCTGGCCTGCGACACCTCGCCGCTGCCGTCGGTGATGCGCATGTCCTTCAGCGCCCGGGGTGCCACCCAGCGGGACCCGGCAAACATCCAGGGCCCGATCATGCACCCGGCGTAGAAGTGGTCTCGCTCGTACCAGCGGTTGTACTCCTTCTCGTGGCCCGGATTCGGGTCCACCAGGGTGAAGAGCATGCTGCCAACGTGGATGGGATAGTCGTTCACGCCGCTGAACCTAGCGGCTGCGCTCTAGTGTCGTCACAGTGAGCCAACACCCCTTCCGTGACAAAGCCGCCATCGCGGGCATCGGCATCACCGAGCTGTCGAAGAACTCGGGGGTGAGCACCCTCACGCTGGCGTTGCGGGCCATCATGGCCGCCATCGAGGACGCCGGGCTGCGTCGGGAGGACATCGACGGTGTGGCTTGCCACCAAGTGCAGGACTCCATCACCGCCTCCATTGTGGCCCAGTGCCTGGGGGTGGAAGACCTGTCTTGGTACTGCGACCAGTTCGGGGGCGGTTCCACCTCCCACTCGGTGGTGGGCCACGCGGCCAGTGCCGCCGCTTTGGGCCATGCCTGCCACATCGTGGTGTGGCGATCCATCAACGCCCGCTCCGAGCACCGTATGGGCGGCACGGGCCGCCCGCCGCCGGCCATCGTGGAAACCCAGTACCAGCACCCCATCGGCTGGGTGACCCCGCCGCAGTGGTATGCCATGTTCGCCCGCTCCCACATGAGCCAGTGGGGCACCACCTCTGAGGATCTGGGGCGCATCGCCGTGCAACAGCGGGCCAACGCCATCCACAACGAGCGGGCCATGATGCGGGCCCCCATGACCATGGACGACTACTACGCCTCCCGCTGGATTGTGGAGCCGTTCCGGCTGTTCGACTGCTGTTTGGAGACCGACGCAGCCGCCGCAGTGGTAATCACCACCACCGAGCGGGCCCGGGATCTGCGCCAGACGCCGGTATTGATCTCGGGGATGACCTGGGGCGGCGGCCATATGATGCACAGCAACCGGGTGCAGGCCGACTGGACCACCTCTGTTGCCGCCAAGATGGCCCGTCGGCTGTACGAGATGGCCGGAGTCGGCCCTGACGACATCCAGTACGCCTCCCTGTACGACGCCTTCACCCACCTCGTGTTGGTTCAAGTTGAGGACTACGGGTTCGCCCCCAAGGGCGAGGCCGCCGCCTTCATCGCCGATGGGGGAACCGCCCCCGGAGGGCGGGTGCCGGTGAACACCCACGGCGGGTTCTTGTCAGAGGGCTACGTCCACGGCCTCAACAACCTGCACGAGGCCGTCCGCCAAGTGAGAGGCACCGCCGGGCGCTTCCAAGTGCCCGACGCCCAGGTGGCCTTGTCCACCGGCCAGCCCGGCTATGTGGCCGGCAATTCCTCGGCCATCATTCTGCGCCGCGATAGCTGACTGAATGCCTGCGAAGGGGGCGGCTACCCAGTGGGAACCGGCTCGGCTCGCTCCTGGCGAGCGGCGTACCAGGCGGCGGCTGCGGCTGCCACCAGCACCAACGCGGCCAGCCCGGCCCAGTGGCTCAGCGAGTGAAAGCCGAAGTGTTCCATCGCCACGCCCGAGGACAGACCGGCGATCGCCCCGCCACCGGTCATCAATAGATCGGCGCCTCCCTGCATCTCCACCCGCTGGGCCACCGGGAACGCCGAGGTGAGCAGAGCGCTCCCCGCGATCAGCCCGAAACTCCAGCCCAAGCCCACCAGCAGGAGGCCGGCGAACATCCCGGCGCTGTCCTCGGCGCTGTTGTGGGCCGCGGTCTCCGCGCCAATGCACAGGATCACCCCGCCCAACGCCACCATGAGATAGGGGCCCATGCGGTCGACGAGCCAGCCCACGATGGGGGAGAAGGCGAACATCCCGATGACATGCACTGAGATCACCCAGCCGATCACCCGGAGATGGTGGTCGCCGCTGTCCATGTGCAGCGGGGTCATGGTCATCACCCCCACCATTACGGCTTGGCCGGTGAGCATGGCGATCACCGCCAGCCGGGCGGCGGGCACGGTGGCGATTCGCCGTCCCACCACCCGCAGCGGTGCCGGCCGGGCCGCGGCTTTGCCCACTGTGCCCAGCACTTCCAGCGGGTCGGGGCGCAGCCATATATGAGTGACGGTGAGCCCGATGACGAAAAGGACCATTCCCAGCAGATAGGGGCCAGACAGCTCCGGTAGCCCGAAGAACCCAGCTACCGCCGACGCGGGGCCCAGTGCGATAGTTGGCCCCAAAGCTGCGCCGAACGTCGTTGACCACACCAGCATTCCAATGGCTCGGGCCCGCCGGTCGTCGGGGGCCAGGTCGGCTGAGGCGAATCGGGCCGCCAAATTGGTGGCATTACCCGCACCGATGCCGATGATCCCCACCACCAACAGCGGATAGAAGTCGGCCACCGCGGCCAGAAAGGCAAGGGTGGCTCCAACCGTTCCAATGGACCACCCGGCCACCAAGCCCCGGCGACGGCCGAGTCGGGCCATTCGACGAGCCAAGGGAACGGTCATCGCCACGCTGCCCACCTGCATCATGGCGGCAGCCACCCCGGCCAGGGTCTCGCTGCCGGTGATCTCCTTGGCCAGCACCGCAGCCGCGGCGAACCCCGAAGCCATGGCCGCCGAGGTGGGGACCACCGAGGCCATCAGCGTCCGCGACGCCCGCTGATAGGCCACTGTTCGCTCTACCGTCATGGCTTTGCCGTCATCGCTCTGCCGTCATGTCGGGGCAACTGGTCTGTTCTGGGTCTTTCCGAATAGGTGCTGCCCAGCGATCTTGGCTGGGCTCGGCCCACTCTAGGTCGGGACTGTGGCAGTCTGGGAACGATGACCGCCGTTGACCGATCGGCCGACAAAGCCCCCAAGCCCCGGCCCTATCCTGAGCGGGACTCGGCACCGTGGTGGGAGCGCATCAACCAGCACCGCTTCGAATTGCAGCGCTGCGACGATTGCGGGGCATGGCGGTGGCCGTCTCGGGCCATGTGCGGGCGCTGCGGTTCCTTCGGATACACCTGGGTACCGCTGTCGGGCCGGGCCACGGTGGAGAGCTGGGTGGTGAACCACCACGCCTTCCTCCCCGGATTCGCCTCCCCCTACACCGTGGTGCTGGGCCGCCTCGACGAACAGGACGACCTGTGCCTGCCCGCCACCTGGCAAGGCGACGAAGAGCCCGTCGCCGGCCAGCCCATCGAAGTGGTCTTCGAAGACCACACCGACGACGAAGGTCCCTTCACCCTCCTCGCCTGGCTCCCCGCCTGAGCTGTCGGCGGCCAATGGCTTGGCTTGCCGCTCGGGGTGACCTGAGGGGGGGTGGGTGTACTAGATTTCCTCGCGGACCCGGAAGACGATTAGGGAGATGCCGTGGAAGTAACGGTCACCATCAATGGGGACAGCCATTCGCATGATGTAGAACCGCGAACGCTGCTGGTTCACTACATCCGCGACGTGGTTGGCCTCACGGGCACCAACATCGGGTGCGACACCTCCTCGTGCGGCGCCTGCACCATCCATGTGAACGGCGAGTCGGTGAAATCCTGCACCATGCTGGCTGTGCAGGCCGACGGGCAAGACCTCTTGACCATCGAGGGCTTGGCCGACGGCGACGTGCTCCACCCCATGCAGGAGTCGTTCCGCCAGTGCCACGCCCTACAGTGCGGTTACTGCACGCCGGGCATGGTCATGGCCGCTGTCTCGCTGCTGGATGAGAATCCCGACCCCACCGAGCGAGAAGTTCGCATCGGCCTCGAGGGCAACCTTTGTCGCTGCACCGGGTACCACAACATCGTCAAAGCGGTATTGCACTGCGCGGAGGCCTCGTCATGATTCCTGCGGCATTCGACTACATCCGGGCCGGATCGGCTGAAGAGGCGCTGGCCGCGCTGGCCGAGCATGGCGACGAGGCCAAGCTGCTGGCCGGCGGCCACTCCCTGCTTCCCCTGATGAAGCTGCGGTTGGCCACCCCCGCAGTGCTGGTAGACATCGGCCGCCTCGACGACCTCAGCTACATCAACGACGCCGGCGACCACCTGGCCATCGGCGCCCTCACCCGCCACCGCGACGTGGAGACCAGCGCGCTGGTGCAGTCGCAGGTCGGGCTGCTGGCCGAGGCCACCAGCCACGTCGGCGACCCCCAGGTGCGCCACCGGGGCACCATCGGTGGTTCAATCGCTCACGGCGATCCGGCATCCGACCTGCCGTCGGTGATGCTGGCCATGCGGGCCACCTTGGTGGCCCGGGGACCGGGCGGCGAGCGGGAGATCGCCATCGACGACTTCTTCACCGGTTTCCTGGAGACCGCTCTGGGGGACGACGAGCTGCTCACCGAGATTCGGGTGCCCAAGATGCCCGACGCCACGTGGGGCTTCCAAAAGTTCAACCGCCGGGCCCAAGACTGGGCCATCGTGGGCGTTTCGGCCATCGTGAACAACGGCAACTCCGGCGTGGGCCTGGTGAACATGGACAGCATTCCTGTCCGGGCCGCCGGTGTGGAAGCCGCCCTCGCCGGAGGCGCATCGGCCTCCGACGCGGCCGAAGCAGCGGCCGAGGGCACCAATCCGCCATCTGACCTGAACGCCGGGCCCGAGTACCGCGAGCACCTCGCCCGGGTGCTCACCCGCCGGGCGCTCGAAGCCGCTGGACGCTAACGCCCAGCCTTTGGGCCCCCCAGCCTTCTTCGGCCGCCGAGGTGGGCTATGAGTTCTGATCCCGTAACGGCTGCCGAAGTGGCCGACGGGCTGGCGGGCTGTGACTACCTGGCCGACGAGGGGTTGGCCACCGCCGTGTTCTTGGCCATGACCCTGAACCGCCCCCTGCTTCTAGAGGGCGAGCCCGGCGTGGGCAAGACCGAGACGGCCAATGCCCTGGCCGCCTGGACCGGCGGGGAGCTGATCCGTCTCCAGTGCTACGAGGGAATCGACGTGGCCCAGGCGGTGTACGAGTGGGACTACTCCCGCCAGCTCCTGCACCTGCGCACCGCAGAGGCCACCGGGGGCGCCACCCTGGAGACCGCCGACGCCCTGGAAGACGAGCTTTACTCCGAGCGCTTCTTGATCAGGCGACCCCTTCTGCGGGCCATCGCCGGTGTCGAGGGCCCGCCCCCGGTGCTGTTGATCGACGAGGTGGACCGGGCCGATGACGAGTTTGAGGCGTTCCTGCTGGAGATCCTGTCGGACTATGCGGTGACCGTGCCCGAGATCGGCCGGTTCGCGGCCACTACGCCCCCCCGAGTCATCATCACCTCCAACCGCACCCGCGACGTGCACGACGCGCTCAAGCGCCGGTGCCTGTACCACTGGGTGGAGCATCCCGGCTTCGAACGGGAGGTGGCCATCATCGGCCGGCGGGCGCCTGGGGTGAGCGAGCTGTTGGCTCGACAGGTGGCCGCTGCGGTGGCCACCTTTCGAGAGCTGGGCCTGTACAAGCCTCCTGGCGTGGCCGAGAGCATCGATTGGAGCCTGGCGCTGGGCCGACTCGGCGCCGCCGAGCTGACCCCTGAGATCACCCAGGCCAGCCTGGGATCGGTGCTCAAGTACCGGGAAGACCAGCAGCGGGTGGTGGACCAGGGCATCGGCGGCCTGATCGAGCAGGCCATAGCACGAGCCGGATGAGTTCTGACCGGCTGGCCATGTCGACGCTGATCCCAGCACTTGCCGTATCCCGTGCAGGTTGACGAAGTCGCCGTCGGGTTCGTCAACGCGCTTCGAGGCGCGGGTATCGACGTGGCCGTGGGGTCGTCGGTGAACTACTACCAGGCGCTCGGCGCGGTGGGACTAGAGCAGCGCAGCGCGGTGTATTGGGCCGGTCGGGCCACCCTGGTGACCGAGCCCGACGACATCGAGCTCTACGACAAGATCTTCGACGCCTACTACGGCGGTCAGCAGCTGGTGGCCACCCCGGTAGTTGAGGTCACCCAGCCCATCACCCTGGTGGTGGACGACGATGGCGATGACGACGGTGAAGACGACGGGGGCGACGAAGACCCCGGTGATCCCACCCTAACGCTGCGGTGGAGCCGCCACGAGGTGCTACGCGACAAGGACTTTGCCGATTTCACCGACGACGAGCTCGACGAGGCCCACCGGCTCATGGGGGCCATGGCCCGCATCGGCGGCACCCGTCGATCCCGTCGTCGTCGCCGCACCCACCGCACCGCCGGGCATCCCGAGCTGCGCCGCACGGTGCGGGCCGCCATCCGCAGCGGGGGGGAGCCGGTGCGCCGCTGGTACACGGAGCCCGGGGAGCGGCTTCGCCGGGTGGTGCTGTTGCTGGACATCTCCGGGTCGATGGAGTCGTACGCCCGGGCGCTCATCCGCTTCGTTCAAGCCGCGGTGGTGGGACGCCGCCGGGTGGAGGTGTTCACCATCGGCACCCGGCTGACCCGCATCACCCGAGAGCTGTCGTCGCGGGATCCCGACCGGGCGCTGAGCGAGGCAGCCGACGCGGTGAGCGATTGGTCGGGCGGCACCCGTCTGGGCGACACCCTGGCCGAGTTCAACGATCTGTGGGGCATCCGGGGCATGGCCCGGGGGGCCACCGTGGTCATCTTGAGCGACGGCTGGGATCGGGGGAGTCCCGAGGTGATGGCCGAGCAGATGGCCCGATTGCACCGGGTGACCCATAGACTCGTGTGGGTGAATCCGCTGAAGGCCACCCCCGGCTACCAGCCCTTGGCCCAGGGCATGGCCGCCGCCCTGCCCCACATCGACGACTTCATCGAGGGCCATTCGCTGCATTCGTTGGAGCGCCTCGCCGCGGTGCTGGCCGACGACCAGGCCCCGGCGGAACCATCTCTTCTGATCGGAGCATCTGGATGAAAGAGATCTTGGCCGACTTGAACACTTGGCGGGCCGAAGGCCGGCAAGTGGCGCTGGCCCGGGTGGTCAACGTGGAGGGCTCCGGCCCCCGAGACCCCGGCGCGGCCATGGCCGTCAGCGACAACGGCGACGTGATCGGGTCGGTATCGGGCGGTTGCGTGGAAGGCGCGGTAGTGGCCGAGGCCCTCGACATCCTTGAAACCGGTGAGCGGCGGATGGTCAGCTTCGGCTACAGCGACGACGAGGCCTTCGCGGTAGGGCTCACCTGCGGGGGCACCATCCACCTGTTCATCGAGCCGCTGGACTGGTAGCCGTGTCCGAACTCTACGACCGGCTTCGGGAGGCCATTGTCGACGAGCGGCCGGTGGCGCTGGCCACGGTCATCGAGGGCCACAACGCCGGGGCCAAGCTGGTGGTGGAGCCCGACGGCGACATCCTCGGCACGCTGGGCCATCCCGAGCTCGATCGGATCGTGAGCCGGGACGCGGTGGGGGAGTTGGCCGCCGGACGCACCGGCGTGCGCCACTACGGCGCCGAAGGTCAGGCCCGCGAGACCGATGTGTCGGTGTTCATCGAATCGTTCTCGCCTCCGCCGATCATGCTCGTCTTCGGGGCGGTGGACTTCACCGCCGCTCTGGCCCGGGCCGGCAAGCTGCTGGGGTTCAACGTGATCGTGGCCGACGCCCGCTCGGTGTTCGCCACCGTCAAGCGGTTCCCCATGGCCGACCGGGTGATGGTGGCCTGGCCCGACGAGGTGTTCGACCACTACGGCGACCGGCTCGGCCCCCACGACGCGGTGTGCATCCTCACCCACGACCCCAAATTCGACGTGCCTGCCGTGCAGCGGGCCGTGGCCACCGACGTGGGCTACATCGGGGTCATGGGCAGCCGCCGCACTCACGCCACCCGCTTGGAGCGGTTGCACGAGGTGGGGGTAGACCAGAAGGGAATCGACCGGCTGATGGCCCCGATCGGGCTGGACATCGGCTCCCGCACCCCCGAGGAGACCGCCATCTCGGTGTGCGCCGAGATCATCGCCAACCGCACTGGCCACGTCGCTCCGTCGCTGCGCGACAGCGAAGGCCCCATCCACCGCCAACCGGCTGAGGGATGAAGCATCTCGCCCCGCTGGTAGCGGCGGCGCTGGTGCTCTCGGCCTGTGGCAGCTCTGATCCGACCGCCGACCCCACCGCCGCTCCGCAATCGCCCACTGCCACCGCAGTAGTCGACGCAACCCAGGTGCCCGACCCCACCGCGGGGTCCACGGCGACGGCTGTTACCGATATCTCCCCCACATCTGCACCGATTCCTGCCCTTCCTACCCCTCAGGTGATCACCGGCGGCGACGGTCCTACCGGGGATCTGGCCTACGTGTCGGGTGGCTGGGCCACCGACTGGTCCACCCGCACCATCGACCTCGACGAACTGCGCATCGGCATCCAGGTGATCCCCATCCGCGACCGCATCCCGCCCATCGACGATCCCGAATTCGCCGCGGCATCGGAGGCCGGGTGGTCAGACCCCGAACCTGGCCTGCTACTGGTTGTGGGGGATACCGCCCGCTTCTATCCGCTCGCCATGCTCATCGTCCATGAGATTATCAACGACGAGATCGATGGCCGACCGGTGCTGGTCACCTACTGCCCGCTGTGTAACAGCGCTTTGGTGTTCGATCCGGTGGTAAACGGTCAGCGCCTGCGGTTCGGCACCTCGGGGCTGCTGCGCCACAGCGACCTGGTGATGTGGGACGACGCCACCGAGTCGCTGTGGCAGCAGATCGGCGGGGAGGGGTTGGTGGGAGCCTTCGCCGGCCGCCGCCTGGACGTGATTCCATCGGCCATCGTGTCTTGGGGAGACTTCAAGGCCGGCTATCCCGATGGGGTGGTGCTGGCGCCGCCCGGCCGTCCCGCCAGCAGCTATGGCCGCAATCCCTATGTGCAGTACACCTCCCGGTCGGCCCCGATTCCCGGGTTCTTCGACTCCACCATCCTGGATGATCGCTACCCCGCGCTGGAGCGCACCGTCGGGGTGACGGTGAACGACCATGACAAGGCCTACCCGTTCAGCGTGGTGCAGGCCAACGATGCGGTCAACGACACCGTGGCCGGGGTTCCAGTGGTGGTGCTGTGGTCGCCGGGCACCGCCGATGCACTGGATTCCCCCGTCACTGCGGGCGGCGCGGACGTGGGGGCGGCTCTGGCCTTCGACCGGCGGGTCGACGGTGAGCCGCTTGAGTTCTCACCCTTAGGCAACGGACGCTTCGCCGACAACCGCACCGGCTCGATCTGGAACGTGCTCGGCCAAGCGGTCGAAGGGGAGTTGGAGGGGGCCAGCCTCGTCCCGGTAGTACACACCAACGAGTTCTGGTTCGCCTGGTCGGCGTTCCACCCCAATGGCGAGGTTTTCGGACCATGACCATCGAAACCGATCTGATTGAGGGGGCGCGGCCATGACCGCCGCCGCCATTGTGCTGGCCGCGGGTGCTGGCACCCGTTTCGGGGGAGACACCCACAAGCTGCGAGCCCCGTTTCGAGGCAAGGCCGTGGTGCAACACGCCCTCGATGCCGCGCTGGAGGCCGGGCTCGACGCGGTGTACATCGTGACCGGGGCGGTGGAGTTGCGCGACCTGATCCCCGATGGGGTGGTGCTGGTGGAGAACCACTCTTGGGAGCTGGGTCAAGCCACCTCGCTGCGGGCTGGGGTGTTCACCGCCGAGAATGACGGTCACGACGCGGTGGTGATCGGGCTGGGCGACCAGCCCCTCGTGGGGGCTGAGTCGTGGCGGGCGGTGGCTGAGGCCGAGGGCGATCTGGTAACCGCCGTTTATAAGGGGCGCCGCAGCCCCCCGGTGAAGCTGGGGGCGGCGGTTTGGCCGCTGCTGCCCACTAGCGGGGATGTGGGGGCCAGAATGCTCATGCAAATGAGGCCCGAGCAGGTTACGGAAGTATCCTGTGCTGGAGAACCGGTGGATTTTGACACTGTTCAGGACTTGCAAGCATGGTCTTGAAGTGTTCGGAATCGATGTGACTGTGGAGGACTTGCAAGCATGGAAATGAGCAACGAGATCGAGGTCAACGCCTCGGCCAGCGATGTTTGGGCCGCATTCAATGATGTGGAGCGAATTGCCCCCTGTTTGCCCGGTGCCCAGCTCACCGAGATCGAGGGTGAGGAGTATCGAGGCGTGGTCAAGGTCAAGGTCGGGCCGGTCAACGCCCAGTACAAGGGGAAGGCCACGTTCACCGAACGCAATCAAGATGCCATGCAGGTGGTCATTCTGGCTGAGGGCCGCGAGACCCGGGGACAGGGGAATGCCAGCGCAACAATCACCGCCACGGTGGAGGCGCTGGGTGACGATCGGACCAAAGTCGGGGTTACCACCGACCTCAAGATCACCGGCAAGGTGGCTCAGATCGGCCGCAACCTGATCCCTGATGTGAGCGCCAAGATCATGGATCAGTTTGCCGATAATCTGGAGGCCATGCTTTCAGACTCCTCATCCGATGATGCCTCCTCCGAGCCGGACGCTTCCGCCGACGACTCCGGCGTTAGGCCCGTGTCCAGTCCCGAGCCCGAAGCAGTAGACCTGCTGGATGTCGCTGGCCCGCCGGCGGCCAAGAAGTTCGGGCCCATCGCCGGGCTCATCGCCGTGCTGTGGATCATCAGGAAGCTGTTCAAGAGAAGGAAGAAGAAAAAGGGCTGACGCTGAACCGAAGCGACGCCGAGCAAGTCGAGGCCCTGCTGGGGCGTGCTCCCCGGGGTCCCTGCGAGATAGTGGTCAGAGCCGACGACGGCACCCCCCGGGTGCTGCGGAACGCTCCTTTTTTGGACGACGGTACCCCCATGCCCACCCGATATTGGCTGGTTGGTCCCGATGATGTGCTGCGGGTAAGCCGGCTGGAGTCGGCCGGCGGAGTGGGCCGGGCCGAAGTAGCTGTCGATCCCGACGAGCTTGCCGATGCCCATCGCCGCTACGCCGCCGAGCGGGACGCCGCCATCCCCGACGGCTATACCGGACACCGTCCCTCGGCTGGGGTGGGAGGCACCCGCCGGGGAGTCAAGTGCCTCCACGCCCACTACGCCTGGCATTTGGCCGGGGGCGACGACCCGGTCGGCCGCTGGGTGGCCGAACACATAGAAGTCGAGGATTCAGCGTGAGGTCCCCGGTGGTGGCGGCCATCGACTGCGGCACAAACTCCACCCGCCTGCTGGTCAGCCGGGGCGCCGCCGAGTCGCTGGAACGGCTCATGACCATCACCCGCTTGGGGGAGGGGGTGGATGAGACCAGCCGTTTGGCCCCGGGGGCCATCGAACGCACGTTGGACTGCTTGCGTCGCTACCGAGAGGTGATGGATCGACACGAGGTGGAAGCGGTGCGGATCACCGCCACGTCTGCGGCCCGGGATGCCGCCAACCGCAATGATTTTTTTGACGCCGCCGAGGCAGTGATCGGAACCCGCCCAGAACTGCTGAGCGGATTGGCCGAAGGACACCTCTCCTTTCGGGGTGCCACCGCCGAGCTGGACCCTGCCTTGGGGCCGTTCTTGGTGGTGGACTTGGGAGGCGGGTCCACCGAACTGAGCGTGGGCACCACCGCTTGCGAGGCGGCCATGTCTTTGGATGTGGGCTGTGTGCGGCTCACCGAGAAATACTTGCACGGCGACCCGCCGCTTCCTGAGGAGTTGCATGCCTGTATATCGGTGACCGGTGCCCATCTCGACGATGTCGACCGGGAGATGCCCGCCGCCCGACAGGCCCGGACGTTCGTGGGGTTGGCCGGCACCATTTCCACCGCCGCGGCGGTGGAACAGGGGTTGCATACCTACGACCGGGACAAGATCCACCACTTCGAGCTGACCAAGGCAGCGGCTGAGGACGTGTTCCGGACGCTGGCCACTGAGTCTCGGGCTGATCGGGCCTTCAATCCGGGGCTGGAGCCTGGCAGGGTCGATGTCATCGTGGGCGGCATGGCAGTTTTGGTGAAGATCATGCGGCACTTCGGGTTTGAGTCGTGCTTGGTGTCGGAGTCGGACATCCTTGATGGGATGGTGCAGAGCTTGTTGGACTGATCCCCCGGCGGGGCAGCGGTTCGGGCGATTAGGTTTGCTGGTAGTGCGGGCTTGGGGGAGGTTGCGGGGGGTTCGGGAGGGGGATGTGCTTCGCGGGGCTCGGGTGGAGTTGCGTCCGCTGGTGGAGAGCGACTTCGCCGAATGGCAGGCGGTGCGCCGGGCCAACCGGGAGTGGCTCACCCCGTGGGAACCAAAGCCCCCCAGCACCCAGCCCGACGTGGTGGAAGACCGCTTGGCCTTCGCCGCCCGGTGCAGCGCTCGCGACCGGGAGCGCCAGATGGATGCTGGCTATGGGTTCGGAGTGTTTGCCGAGGGTCGGCTGGTGGGGGAGATGAACCTGTCGGGCGTGCAGCGGGGCCCCTTCCAGAGCGGTCATGTGGGGTATTGGATCGACCATCGCCGCGCCGGACGGGAGTACGCCCCCGAGGCTCTGGTGGTGGTGCTCGACTACGCCTTCGAGACGCTGGGATTGCACCGGGTGCAGATCAATATCATCCCCCGCAACCAGGCCAGTCGCCGGGTGGTGGAGAAGCTGGGCATCCGAAACGAGGGCATCGCTCTGCGCTACCTGGAGATCAACGGCAGTTGGGAAGACCACGTTCGCTATGGCATCACCGCAGAGGAGTGGCAGGTGCGGGGACCGGAGCTGGTGGCCGGCTGGATGAGCTAGCCGGCTAGTCCGACTTGCTGATGGCCTCCTTGAGGGTCGCCACCCGCTCTTTGAATTCGGGCTGGGTCATTGACCACGCCTGGGGATCGACTTCTCGGGCTACCGCCGCCGCACTGTCGGTGATCCCACCCATATCGAGGATGGTCTGCTTCATGGCCTTGGTGAGTCCTCGGGGGGCCCGGGCCGGACGTCGGGCCATGCGACGGGCCTCGTCCAGCAGAGCATCGTCGTCCACGCATTTCCAGGCCAGTCCGATCTCAGCGGCTCGCGGCCCGTCGAGCCTCTCGCCGAACAGCACCATGGCCATAGCCGCCTGGCGGTCGCAGATGTTTCGCAGTCGCCAGGTGTGGCCGCCGCCGGGGTGGATGGCGATCTGGAGGAACCGACTCTCGAACATCGCACCGTGTCCGGCCAGGATCACGTCGCAGGCCAGGGCAAAGTTCATGCCTGCTCCCACTGCGGCACCGTTCACCGCGGCCACGGTGGGCAGCGGGGTGTGGGCTACCCGCAGGAACCCGGCGTAGATAGAGCTCAAGCTCTTGGGGTCGTCAGCGGCAAGCAGCTCGTCGAGGTTGGCACCCGCAGAGAACGCTGGCGGTGCACCAGTAAGGACCACCGCCCCCACCGACTCATCGGCCTCCAGGCGGTCGAACACTGAGTCGAGCTCCTCGTTCATCTCCAAGCTGACCGCATTTCGCACCTCAGGGTGGTTGAGGGTCACGGTGGCAACGCCGTCGTCGATCTCGCAGAGCACAAGGGCCATGTCATGACAATAGGGGTGCAGCGAATAAGTTGGCGCAGTGACCGATTCCCGGAATCCTCGACGCGCGCGGCAAGCGCTGTCGTACCGGAATTATCGCCTCTTCGTTTCCGGGGCTCTCATCTCAAACTCTGGTGTATGGGTGCAGATGCTCGCGCTGGCCTTTGTGATCGAACGCCTCACCGACAGCGGAACCTGGGTGGGCTTGGCTGCCATGATGCAGACCTTGCCGGCGGTGTTTCTGGGGATGGTTGGCGGGGCGCTGGCCGACCGCTTCCCCCGGCGGATCATGCTGACGTTCACCAACTCGGCCCAAGCGCTGATCGCGCTGGGATTCTCGGCCATGTGGGCCGCAGGCGTCGACCGGCCGCTGGCCTACATCCTGCGGCCACCGGAGTGGGAGCGATGCTCAACACTCCCTTCGTGGCCGGCAGGGGAAGTCGCATACCCCGCAGCCGCCTTGTGGGATTCGGGTGGCCGATTTATGGCATCGCGCTATTGGGATTCGCGGTGTCGCCCTACTACTGGTTGGCGGTGGTGGCACTGGCTGTATTGGGAGCATCGCACATCGCTACTGCCGCCACGCTAAATACCGTGATCCAGCTTCAGGTGGAAGAGGCTTTAAGGGCCAAGGTGTTGGCCCTGTACCTCATCACCTTGCTGGCCGGGTTGCCTCTCGGCGCCCAGCTTCAGGGTTTTCTGGCCGACGTGATCGGGCCCCGCATCGCCGTGGGCGGGGCCGGTGTTCTCTTGGCCGCCACCGCTCTGTGGTGGGTGATCAGCGGCCGAACCAAGGTCCTCGATCTGAATTAGGGCTCAAAGCAGAAACTGTCACTCCTATCGGGATACTGGGTGTATGAGAGAAATCAATGAGAAAAGCCAGGAGGGCCAGGAGGGAGAGCCCCAGGGAATGCGGGTCATTCACGGCGACAACCGGCCGCAAGAGAGCAGAACCGGCCGGTGTCTGGCCTTTGCCGAAGCAGCCCGCCAGTTGGGGATGGCGGTGCGAGGACAGGAGCTGGTTGTGCCCAGCTTTCGCAGCCCGCCCCGAGAGGTTGGCCGCCGCCGCACGCTGGTCCGCCATGGCGACGGCTCAGTGACGGTTTCGGTCATGGTCCGGAACCGCATCTGGGAAGCAGTGCTGGCTGACATGATCGAGGGCGTGGTTGCGGCCAATCAGTTAGACGGCATCGACGCCGAAGTTCTGCGCGACCAGCTCTGGGAGTCGTTGGAAGGCGAATCAGCCCGGCGCGATGTGGCCTGACGGGCCAGCTTGAACAGCAGAACCAGACCGAGGGTCGGCCTAGACTGACCAGGCCATGCTTCTCACTGAGATCGACCATGTCGCCATCGCAGTCCATGACTTGGAGCAGGCCATTTCGTTCTACGAGAAGGCCTTTGGCGCCTCGGTGGCGCATCGCGAGGTCGTGGAAAACGACGGGGTAGAAGAGGCCCTGATCAAGGTGGCCGACTCGTATGTGCAGCTCACTACGGCCACCAGGGAAGATTCGCCCATCGCCAAGTTCCTGGCCAAGCGGGGCGAGGGCATTCACCACGTCGGCTATCGGGTGGCCGACTGCGCCGCCGCGCTGGAGGCCATGGTTGCTGCCGGGGCCACTCCCATCGATGCCGAGCCCCGCCCCGGCTCTCGGGGAACCACCGTCGCCTTCATCCATCCCAAAGGCGCCTTCGGCACCCTCATCGAACTGGTTCAGGAATAGTCTTCTCTCCCATTCCGTAGACTGAGCCCATGGCGATGCGTCGGACGACGCTGCTGGTAGACGGCATGACTTGCTCGGCGTGCGTCGCGCAGATTGAGCGCAGCCTGAACGCGGTCGATGGTGTTGTCGAAGCCCGAGTTAACTACGCCTCAGGCCGGGCTTCGGTGGCTTGTCGTGACAGCGTCGACGATGCCGAATTGCAAGGCGCGGTCATTGCCGCCGGATACGGTGCCCGCTTGCCCGAGGGCTTCAGCGACGGGCACTCAGCGGAGCCCACCCGGATGCACCGGCTGATTCTCGCGGCAGTGATTGGCGCCCTCGTGGCACTGCTGACGATGGTGGATGCCTTGGCCTTCGACCTGGGTTTTCAGGCGTCGGACTGGCTGGCCGCGGTGTTGGCGGCCGGAGTGGTGTTCGGGTCGGGCTGGGGGTTCCACCGACGGGCGTGGGCCCAGCTCAAGCACCGGACCGCCACCATGGACACGTTGGTGGCGTTGGGCACCGCCGCAGCGTGGATCTGGTCGACGGTGGTGCTGGCCGCCCAGATCGGCGACGGCCACCTCTATTTCGAGACCGGCGCGGTGATCGTGGTGCTGATCCTGCTCGGCCGCTATCTGGAAGAACGGGCCCGGCGCCGGTCGGGAGACGCCCTGCGGGCATTGGCCGTGCTGGTGGCACCGGTGGCCCGGTTGGAGGATGGATCCGACGTGCCGGTGGCCAGCCTCCAGGTGGGAACCAGATTCGTGGTGCGACCAGGCGAGAGGATCGCCACCGACGGAGTAGTGGTCGACGGTGCTTCGGCGGTGGATATCTCCATGGTCACCGGCGAGCCGGTCCCCGAAGAGGTCGGGCCGGGCGATGCCGTGCTGGGGGCCTCGGTCAATTCCAACGGATCTCTGGTGGTAGAGGCCACCAGCGTGGGAGCCGACACCGTCCTGGCTCGGATCATGCGGCTGGTGGAGCAGGCCCAGACCAACCGCACCCGCATCCAGCGGTTGGCCGACCGGATCTCGGCGGTGTTCGTGCCCGCCGCGGTGGCGATCGCGGTAGGGACGCTTATCGGCTGGTTGGCCGCCGGACAGCCGGCATCGGAGGCGTTCACCGCAGCGGTGGCGGTGTTGATCGTGGCCTGTCCCTGCGCGTTGGGGCTGGCCACGCCATTGGCGGTGATGGTGGGCACCGGGCGGGGATCGCAGCTCGGGATCATCGTCAAAGGCGGCGAGATGCTGGAAGACACCCGACAGCTCGACACCGTGGTGTTCGACAAGACGGGAACAGTCACCGAGGCCCGCATGGAGGTGGTGGAGATTGTCGCCCCCGGCCGCGACCCCGATGCGCTGCTGGCTTTGGCCGCCGCGGTGGAGTCCCGCTCGGAGCACCCCATCGGTCGGGCCATCGCCTCGGCGGCAGAAAACGGAAAGGCTGTGACCGGCTTTGAGAATCACCCCGGCACCGGGGCGGTCGCCACGGTGGACGGCAGCGAGGTCCGGGTGGGCAAGCGGGCGCTCTTCGATCAGGTGCCCGAGGCCGTGGACGGAGCCGCCTCCGAGGTCGAGGCCATGGGCCGGGTGGCGGTGCTGGTGGGCCGGGATTCGGTGGCCGAAGCGGTGATCACCGTGGACGACCGACTGCGGGCCACCGCCCCTCCGGCGGTGGCCGCGCTCAAGTCCCTGGGACTCGACACGGTGCTTTTGACCGGCGATCATCCCCGCCGGGCCCAGGCCGCGGGCGATGAGCTGGGCATCGACCGGGTGGTGGCCGGCGTGGGACCCGACGGCAAGGCCGCCGAGATTGCCCGGCTCCAAGCCGAGGGCCGCCGGGTGGCCATGGTGGGTGACGGCATCAACGACGCTCCTGCCCTCAGCCAAGCCGACATCGGCATCGCCATCGGCACTGGGGCCGATGTGGCCGCCGAGGCCGCCGACATCACCATCATGTCGTCCGATCTGAGCGTGGTGGCCGACGCCATCGCTCTGAGCCGCCGGACCATGAACACCATCCGAGGCAACTACTTCTGGGCCTTCGTCTACAACACCGCGGCCATACCCCTGGCTGTCGCCGGGGTGCTGGAGCCCATTGTCGCTGCCGCAGCCATGGTTGGCTCCTCGTTGTTCGTGGTCACCAACAGCCTGCGCTTGCGCCGATTCAGGGGTGCCTGAGGTGCCTTCGTCAATCCTCGCGGGCCAAGAGGGGTCGATAAGGGGAATGCGGGCCGAGGCATCGGCGGCCAGTCTTTTCGCTCTGGTGCTGTTGTCGGTCTCGGTCCCCAGCACGACATCAACCAGGCGAGCGCACTCTTGGGCAATGCCGACAGCGGCGCTGGTCATGTCGGCGGCGAACCGCGGCGTGGCGTCGGCGGGATTGCCCGGTATATCGATATCGAAGGGGTATACGCCGGTCTCCCGCCACACCGAGGTTTGCTTGCCGTTCACAGAACCCATCGCGCCTTGCAGTTTTCTGGACTGCTCGCCGCTCAGCCCGGCGACCGTTGCTCTGGAACTCACCCACTATGCGCTTGGATGTCTACGTCGTCACCCATGACCCCGGTTTCGCCCTCGATCTCTTCCGCGGCTGCCGTGAGTGCTAGCTAGAGCAGTTGACCGGAGTGCGGGTCTCACAGTCTCTCGCTGATGGCTTTCTTCCTGACTTCGGTTGGAGTCGTGCCGTAGGCCTCGGTGAAGCAGCGCGAGAAGTGGGCCGAAGTCTTGAATCCGTGCATGAGCGCGATTTCGGTGATGGTGCGCGATGCATTGTGGGGGCTCAGGAGGTCGTCGTGGCATCGGGCAAGGCGCCGCTTGATCAGGTAGCGGTTGACCGTCATGTCGTGTTCTTTGAAGATGGCGTGCAGGTAGCGGACTGATATCCCCACTGCTGTGGCGATTTTGGCGGGGGTGAGGTCGGGGTCGGACGCGTAGGCGTTGATGTAAGTACACGCTCTGAGGAAGTGCTGGGTGTATTTGGCCCTTGAGTTGTCGCTGCCGAATTGATCGGCGAGCGCCACTCCGAGCAGGTCGAGGGTGCTGGTGGCGAGCTGGCGGGAGACGGCGTTGTCGTCGCCGAGGGCGACTGGCTCCAGGGATCGCAAGAAGGAGGAGACGGGGGCGGTGACTTTGCTGTCGTTGGCCATCCTGATGGCGGTTAGACGCTCGGGAGAGGGGCAGCGCTCGGTTAGGAACTGCCGGTCGAATTGCAGCACCAGCATCTCGAACTGCTCTCTCATGATGAGGTCGTAGGGGCGGGTGGTGTCGTACATCGCAAAGTCGCCGGGCCGCAAGATTGCCTGGCGATCGTCCTGCTGTACGACCGCCTCGCCCCGTAGTTGGACGGACACGAGTATCTCGTCTCGGGGTTCTGCACTGATGAGTGTTGGGGAGCGTTGCACGGCGTGGGGTTCTGAGCGCACTCTGCTGAGGGTGAGCGGGCCCATTTCGGCCATTGCGATCTCAGCGTGGAAGGGGTTGTCTGATGGCAGCGTCTCGGCCTCTAAGCGGACGTAGGCGGTGCAGATCACTTCGTGCCAGAAATCGAAACGCTCTCGGGGGGCTACGTTGTCGGTGTTTGCTGAAATGCTCACGGCTGCTTCTCCTGGCCTCCCCTTCAGCTGGTGAGTGCGCTGAGAGACAAGAGACTACACGCTGGCAGGGAAGCAGTCACCGGGGTCTTGGTCTTAGCTTCGCAATGATGAGGGGTACTGAGTCTGCCTGCGTTGTCGGCGCGGGCCGCTGTTGTCGGAGGAGTTGCCCATGACGACCCCAGAGCCGTTTGTTGCCGCCGCTGTGCAGGCTGAGCCGTGTTGGCTGGATGCTGACGCTGGAGTTGAAAAGGCGGTTGCGCTGATCTCCGAAGCTGCTGGCGAGGGGGCCAAGCTGTTGGCCTTCCCGGAGATCTGGGTGCCGGGCTACCCCCATTTCATGTGGCTCGGCCCCCAGGCGTGGGGGATGCAGTTCATCCCTAGGTATCACGAGAACTCTATGGTCGTCGGCGATTCGGGTTTCAACCGTCTGGCCAAAGCGGCTGCCGACAACGATATCAACGTGGTCATGGGTGCCAGCGAGAGGGACTACGGGTCGCTGTACATGGCCCAGTTCGGGTTCGCCGCCTCGGGAGAGGTGCTGTTCACCCGGCGAAAGCTCAAGCCCACTCACGTGGAGCGGGCGCTGTTTGGCGAGGGCGACGGCAGCCACCTTCACGTGGGCGACGTGGAGGGAATCGGACGGCTCGGTGCCCTCAACTGCTGGGAGCATCTCCAGCCGTTGACGAAGTTCGCCATGTTCAGCCAGGGCGAGCAGGTCCATGTGGCGTCTTGGCCGTCGTTCTGCCTGTATCGGGGAGGGGCCCATGCGCTGGGCGAGGAGGTGAATATGGCTGCCACCCAGATCTACGCGGTCGAGGGGTCTTCGTTCGCGATCGCCGCCACCACCGTGACCGGCGCAGCGGGCATGGAGCTGTTCTGCGACACCGAGGAACAAGCAGCGCTGCTCGGCGGCGGCGGAGGGGGTTGCAGTCGGGTCTATGCCCCCGACGGCAAGATCATCTCGAATCTGCTCGACGAGCACGCCGAGGGAATCGTGTATGCCGAGATCGACTTGTCGCTTATACCCCTGTCCAAAGCCGCAGCTGATCCCAGCGGCCACTACTCCCGCCCCGATGTCACCCGGCTGTTGTTGGACAAGCGGCCGCAGCTTGCCGTGGAAGTTATAGGCGCCAACGACGAGCCACCGCCAGCAGGCCCGGCAGACAAAAGCGCCGTCGAATTCGAGGATCAAAGCCAACCCAACTCAACCGATACCGGGAGGAACTCATGAAGAACTACCCAAAGATGCTCGTGCTGCTAGCAACGCTGTTGGCTCTCGTGCTGGTGGCCTCAGCCTGCGGCAACGACGATGACGACGCCGAAGGTACTGCGACTGAACAGCCGGCCGCGCCCACGGCAACTGCGGAGGCCCCCGAGGCCCCAGCGGCCACGGAGGCTCCCACCGCGGCGGAGGCCCCAGCGGCCACGGAGGCGCCGGAAGAGGCTCCAGCGGAGGCGACCGGCGAGCCGATCAAGGTGGGCAATGTGAGCTCGCTCACCGGTGGCGCGCTGTTCCCAGAAGCCTCTGCGGCGGCCAAAGCGGTCTTCGACAGGGTCAACGCCAGCGGCGGAATAGGCGGAAGGCCGATCCAGCTGATCGTCGAAGACGACGCGGGCAGTCCCGAAGGGGCGGCCACCGCGGGCCGCAAACTGGTGGAGCAGGACGACGTCGTCGCCATGGTCGGCTCGGCCAGCACGCTGGAGTGCGCGGTTAACTCGGCCTTCTACGCCGAGCAGGGGGTGTATGCCATCCAGGGCACGGGAGTCGACCCGCTTTGCTTCTTGTCTTCGAACATCTCCCCGGTCAACACCGGACCGTATGCCGGGATCACCGTGTCGCTGTACTACGCGTCTGAGACCCTCGGCTTGGAGAACGTGTGCAACGTCAACCTGTTCGTCATACCCGACCTGGCGCCGGCGTTTGACGCCGCAGTGGAGCGCTGGGAGGCAATTGCCGGCAAGACCCTCACTTTGCGGGTCGGTGCCGCCACCTTGGAGGACGACCCGACGCCACTCATGCTGCAAGCCCGCGACGCCGGCTGCGACGCAGTGGTGATCGACGGCGTCGAGCCCCACGCTTTGGCGGTGGGTCGGGCCATCGAGTCCCAGGGCCTGTCCGACATCATCTGGATCGGCCTCACCTCGTACTACACCGACTCGATCGCCTCCCAGCTCGGCAGCGCGGGCAACGGCCTTCGAGCCAACTCCGAATTCGAGCCTTACGGGTCGGACTCTCCGGTCTTGGACGACTGGCGGTCGCTCATGACCGATGCTGGGGTGCCGCTCACGTCGTTCGCCCAGGGCGGCTACATCGCGGCGACGATCTTCGTGGACGCCCTGCAGGGAATCGACGGGGACATCACCAGAGAGTCGGTCGCCGAGGCGATGCGAGCCCTGGAGCCGCATGAGACTCCTCTGCTGGGAACGCCCTACACCTTCGGCCCGGGGGAGGCCCACGCTCCCAACCAAGCGTCCAAGTTCGTGGAGCTCAGGGACGGAGAGTGGGTGACCGTGGCCGACGACTGGGTCATCCTCCCCGGCTGAGGCAGCCCGGGGGCGGCGGATGCTCACCTTGGTGGTCGCTGGGCTCGCAGCGGGCGGAGCCTACGCGATCTTCGGGGTGAGCATTGTCGTGTTGCACCGCATGGCTGGGGTGGTGAACTTCAGCCAAGCCGTCGTCGGCGCGTTCGGCGCGTACTTCGCCGCGGCTCTATACGACCGCGGCTGGAATTTCCTATCCGCAGCTGCTGTGGGGGTGGCGCTCTCGGTGGCCATCTCTGTGGCGGTCGGACTGCTGTTCGCCCGGCTGTTCAGCGAGGCCGACGGGGCGGTCCGCACCGGCGCGATGATCGCAGTCACCGTTGGCCTGTTCGCAGCCGGGTTCCGCTTCTTCAGCGACACACCCCGCAGCGTGCCGGTGATCCTGCCCGGAGCGTCCTTCACAGTGGGCGGGGTGGTCGTGACTGCGGGCACGATCATCGTGCTGTTGGTAGCGCTGGCCACCGTCTTATCTATGGGATGGGTGTTGTCGTCCACCCGAGTGGGGACGCAGGTCCGGGCTATCTCGGAGCTCCCAGTGGTGGCCGAACTGCTGGGGGTTCCGCTATTCGCCCGCACGGCGCTGGTGTGGGGATTCACCGGGTTGGTGTCGGCCGTCGGGATGATCGTGGTGGCCTCCAACCTGCCGGGGAGCTTCTCCAGCTTGGGTTTTCTGATCTTTCCCGCCATGGCCGCGGCGCTGATCGGAGCGTTTCGAAGTCTCTCGTTAGCGATGGTGGGCGGCATCCTGGTCGGAGTCGTCGAGGCGGTGTCGTCCTATCGTCCGACGTGGGCCGAGTACCGGGGGGCTGTTCCATTTCTCATCGCATTGGTCGTTTTGTTGTGGACCCAACGCCACGAGGTGTGGGATGCGGCGCGCTGATCACGCCCGATGGGCGCCGTTCGGGATGCGGCGCGCTGATCTGGTCGCGTCCACCTTGTATGTCGCGGCCGCGGTTGCGGTTGCGGGGTCGGCGAATCCGTTTTGGCTGTTCCTGCTCACCAGCGCGCTCATCACCGCAATGGTGGCGGTGAGCGTCGGGGTGATCTACGACAATGCCGGGCTCTTGTCTTTGTGCCAGATGTCGTTCGCGGGGATGGGCGCGTGGACCGTCGGCTGGCTCAACCTCAAGACATCGCTTCCCTATCTGGCCATGCTTCCCCTCGCCGCTTTGGTCTCGTTCGCCGTGGGAATCTTGGTGGGGATCCCCGCTCTGCGACTCCGCGGGCTGAACCTGGCAGTGTTCACCCTGGTGTTCAGCGCCGCGGTGGCCCGGGTGGTGTTCGCCGACGGCTTCCCTGGGCTGATCGAGGGCAACCGGGTTCGCCCGCCCGGCTTCGCCAGCAGCGATGCCGGCTTCTTCTTGTTCTGCGCGGCAATTCTCGGGCTTGTCGGCCTGGCTGTGGCCGTGTTGCGCCGCTCCCGCACCGGGAGATGGTGGTTCTCGGTGCGACGCAGCGAGCGGGCGACCGCGGCCATGGGGCGCAGCGTGGTCAGGACCAAGCTGTCCGCGTTTGCGGTGAGCGCGGCTATTGCCGGGCTGGGAGGGGCCTTGCTGGTCGCGCTGAACGGGATCGTGAGCGCGGCGAGCTTCCAGCCGATTGAGTCCATGACCATCTTGACGTCGGCGCTCATGTTCGGCGCCGGCCACTTCGAGGGCGCGTTGCTCGCTGGCCTGTTCGGCCGTCTAATACCCAATTTCTTGAGCGACCTCGGCCTTCCCCAGGACATCGCTCCCATGATCTTCGCCGTCGGAGGCGTGCTGGCGCTGAGCCAGGGCGAGGGTGGCCTGTCGGCCGCGCTGCGAGCCCTTGTCAGCCGGCTGGGCCGTCCCCGCGAAACACCTGCTCGCGCCCCGGTCGCCAGCCCCCTCCCGGCGTGCCGGCTGACGCGTCTTCGCGGGGACGGCCCGATGCTCGACATCCGCAATGTCTCTGTGTCCTATGGAGCGGTGCAGGCCCTCGATGATGTCAGCTTGACGGTGACTGAGGGGCGGTTCGTCGGGGTGATCGGTCCCAACGGCGCGGGCAAGTCCACATTGGTGGACGTCGTCAGCGGCTTTCTGAGAAGCAATGGCGGCCGGGTTGTTCTCGACGGGACGGACATCTCCTCGCTGCCCCCGCGCAAACGGGCCAGGCTGGGCATGCGCCGGACCTTCCAGCAGGGCCACACTCCCCGTGACCTGACCGTGGGCGGCTATCTGGACCTCGCCTGCTCCGGCACTGGCCTGCCGGTCGAGGAGGCCGTCTCGTGGTTCTCGCTTCCTCCCGCGCCCACCCCGGTCGCCGCGCTGGACGTGGGTTCCCGCAGAATCCTGGAGGTGTGCGGCGCAGTCATCTCCCGACCGAAAGCCGTCTTGTTGGACGAGCCGGTTGCCGGCCTGGCCGGACACGACAGAAAGCGATTTGTGGAAGCTCTCGCCTTGGTCCCAGTCACACTGGGCACCGCTGTGTTGTTGATCGAGCACGACTTGGACGTGGTCGCCTCGCTGTGCGACACCGCGATCGTGTTGGACTTCGGACGCGTCATAGCGGCCGGCACCCCGTCGGATGTCCTCTCCGACCCCGATGTGGTGGCCGCCTACCTGGGAAGAGCGTCGTGACCCGCCCGCCAAGGCCAGCCCCAGATGCGGTGCTCAGCGTTGAGGCCCTTCACGTCGACCGATTGGGCCAACCGGTCGTGCGGGGAGTGAACTTGGCGGTCAACGCCGGAGAGGTGACAGTGCTGCTCGGCGCGAACGGCATGGGCAAATCCACCCTCTTGGACGGGATCAGCGGCGTGGTCCCTTCAGCCGGAGGCCGGGTGCTGCTGGGCGGCGCCGATATCACCCGGCTGTCTCGGCGGCGGCGAGTGGCGCTCGGGATGGCCTATGTCCAACAGGGCCGGACGGTCTTCCCCAACTTGACCGTGGAGGAAAACTTCCTCGTCGCCGCGCAAAGGCCGCAACGGGCATTCGACCTGTTCCCCGAACTGCGGAGCCGAGCCACAGTCAAGGCAGCAAGCCTGTCGGGAGGGGAACAGCAGATGGTGGTGCTGGGCCGGGCGGTGCTTCAGCAACCCCGTGTCCTTCTGATCGACGAGCTTTCCTTGGGCCTGGCACCCGCCATCGTCAACCGGATGCTGGCCGCAGTCGCCGACATGCTCGCCGAAGGAATCGGAGTGCTGCTCGTGGAACAATTCGCCGATCGGGCGCTCGCGTTCGGCCACCACGCCGCGGTGCTCGCCAGAGGAGCGGTAGTGCTTCAGGGCCGGGCCGATGAGGTGCGAAGCCAGCCAGAGCAACTCCAGGCCGCATATCTCGGCGAGACTGAGTCAACCCCCGACGGCCCCAACGGGGCGACAAACGGGCAAGCGAGCAGCGAGAACAAGGAGGACGCATGACCAGAAACCGACCCAAAGGCCACACCCCCCAGGCCCCCGCCTGGACCGCAGTCTCACTCCCAGAAGCGACCGTCTACTCGATGCTGTTCACCCGAGGTCCAGACGCGACCTCCGCAGTGGGCGAACTGAGGAGAGTGCTCACTTCCGGCGATGACACGCCTTCGCATCTGGAGCGGGCCCGAGTTGCGAACGACAACGACCCTGTCGCAGTTTTCCTCGGCTATTGGGACGAAGCTGGCGCGTACCAACGCTGGCAAGAGCGCGCCGACGTGAGAGCATCCCTCTCATTGCCCGGGGTGCTGGAAGAGGCTGCGACCATCCCCGCCGACCGGTGGGAGACGCTGCACTCCACCGCGGAGGAAACCCCGGGGGTGCGAAACCTCAGCCCGGCCGAGCCCACCGAAGTCCACGAGTACTGGGGGGCGGCCCGCGACCGCATCCCGGCCAGCGCCGATTCAGATCTGGCCTCTGAACCCGCAGCGCCTCTGCCGGCCAATTTGTGCCTCATCCGCTCAGGGCAGATATGGCAATACTGCGAGGACAAAGAGCGCCGCCTGTACTTCGAGGAGGTGGCCCCTCACTTAACCGCGGGCATCAAGTATCTGGCCGAAAATCCCTATACGGGATGCATATCCAGCCGCCTCCTCCAAGAGCAGACCCTCGACGGCGAGGACTTGGAATCCACCAGCTTTGTCGGCTGGTTCCGAGACCTAGCCTCGCTCGAGAAATGGTCGCGCTCCCATCCGACGCATCTGGCCATCTTCGAATCATTCTTGGAAATGGTCGGCGAGCTCGGCGGTCAGATTCAGCTCCGCCTCTGGCACGAAGTGTCCGTCCTTCCCGCCGGAGCCGTCTCCCTCGGCGGAACTGACCGGTCGCCTCTGGCCGCTCTTTGAACAGCCCCTCAGGTCGAATCGGGTGCCGGGAAGCCTTCCAAGTCGTAGGAGGCGATGGTGCAGCCGACGGCGAAGATCGGGATGGGGGCGTAGAAGTGGACGGTGCCAGGGGCCCCGAGGGCGGCAGCGCTGGTTGCGATGAAGGTGCGAATCTCGAAGCCGCCTTGGCCGGCTTCTGAGTACACCGACAGGTCGTCGTAATCGAGCAGAGCGTCGCGGTCGTTTCGCTGCCAGCGGTCGAGGAAGTCGCGGTCCCAGGCCTCGTTGATCTTGCCTGAGTCGGGGGTGGCTGGCCAGTGGGAGATACCGCCGGTGCCGACCAGGGCGATCTTCTCGGGCACCGAGTCGACCGCTTGTCGCAGGGCCTCCCCAAAGGCCCACGCCCGGTGCAGCGGGGTTAGCGGCGGGCCTTGGCAGTTGATGTTGGCCGGGATTACCGGCAGATCGAAACGGGGGGTCAGGAAGTGCAGGGGCACCGCGATGCCGTGGTCGATCTTCCACTCCTCGGCGTAGGAAACATCCACGGTCTGCATGACCTCGGAGATCAAGCGTTGAGAAAGATCCCGGTTGCCCGGAGCCCGGAACCGGTCGATGCCCAACCAGGCCGGGTCCTCAATGGGGCCGTCGTAGAAGTCGGCCATCCCGATGGCGAAGCTGGGCATGTTGTCCATGAAGAAGTTGGCGAAGTGCTCGGCGGCCAGCACGATCAGCGCCTCGGCGCCGCTGGCCTCGATGTCAGCCCGCATCCCGTCGTAAGCGGCGTAGAAGGCGTCGCGTGTCTCGGGGTCGGCCTGGTCGGCCCGCCCGGTGATGCCCGGCGCATGGCTGGCGCACCCGGCATAGACCAGAGTCATGGCGAGGCCGCCCCCTCCACTCCCTCAAATCCTGTCATGGCGTACACCCCTTCTCGCACTGGACCGTATGCGGCCACGCCGTCGCGCATCTGCTGGAGATAGTCGGCCCAGGCGACCTGGTGGAAGGCGGCGAAGTGCATGAGGATCTGCCCGTTCACCCCCAGCACATACAGCAGGCCGATGTCGGGGACCGTCAGTGCCTCGACTTCCTCGTCGGTCAGCTCGTAGGAGGCCAGCGCCGCTCCGGGGTCCTCCCGATAGGCGACCTGCACCGCCGGATCGCGGTTGAGATGATAGAGGAACTTCTGCACGTAGTACAGGCTCATCGCCCTCAAACTCCCAGATTGGGGATGTGATGGGTATCGAGGGCGACACTGATGTTCTTGGTCTCCATGTAGAAGTCGAAACTCCAGTCGCCGCCGTCTCGGCCGATGCCGCTGGCCTTGGTCCCGCCGAAGGGGGTGGGCAGGTGGCGTACGTTCTGGCTGTTGACCCAGATCATGCCCGCGTCGAGCGCGTGGGCCACCCGGTGAGCCCGGCCCACATCGCTCGTCCACAGGTAGGCGGCCAAGCCGTAGTCGGTGTCGTTGGCGACCTCGATGGCATCGGCCTCGTCGCTGAACGCCAGGGCGGTGAGCACCGGGCCGAAGATCTCCTCCCGGGCGATCCGCATGTGGGGGGCCGCGCCGGTGAGCAGCGCAGGTGCCACCCAGTTGCCTTGCTCGGGGGCCTCGGCGAACGGGGTGCCCTCGACAACGGTCGCTCCCTCGGATCGGGCCAACTCCATATAGGAGCGGACCTTTTCGCAGTGGCGGGGGTGGATGAGCGGGCCGATCACCGCTGTGGGGTCGAGGGGGTGTCCAACGGGCACGGCCCGCATCTTCTCCGCCACCCGGGCGCAGAACTCGTCGTAGATCGACTCCTGCACCAGCAGGCGGCTGGAGCTGGTGCACCGCTCGCCGTTGAGGCTGTAGATCATGAACACCACCGCATCCAGTGCTCGGTCCAATTGGGCGTCGTCGAACACGATCACCGGGTTCTTGCCCCCCAGTTCGAAGTGGACCCGCTTGAGCGTGGACGCACCCTGGGCCTGGATTGCCGATCCAGTGGCCGACTCCCCGACAAAGGCGATGGCCTTGATGTCCGGATGCTCGGTGAGGGCCCGGCCCGCGGTCTCACCCAGCCCGTGGACCACGTTGAGCACGCCCGGCGGCAGTCCGGCGTCGCTTACCGCCTCGGCCAGCAGGTTAGCGGTGAGCGGGCTCCACTCGGCGGGCTTGTGGACCACGGTGCAGCCCGCAGCCAGCGCAGGGGCGATCTTCCAGGTGCTGAGCATGAATGGTGTGTTCCACGGAGTGATGACGCCCACCGGGCCGATGGGGTGGCGGGTGGTGTAGTTGACGTGATGGGCCGACGGTAGCGACTGCCCGTCGGCCGCGCCCGGTGCCCGATCGGCGAAGAACCGGAAGTTCTCAGCCCCCCGCAAGGCGGCCGACGACATGAACCGCATGGTCTGACCTGTGTCGCAGCACTCCGTCACCGCGATCTGGTGGGCCCGCTCCTCGATGATGTCGGCCACCCGGTGCAGCAGGCGCTGCCGCTCGGCCCCCGGCGTGGCCCGCCAAACGCAGAACGCCTCGGCGGCTGCGGTGGCCGCATGGTCGATGTCGGCGGCATCACCCGCGGCCACTTCTACCAAGCACGACCCGTCAATGGGGGAGCAGTTGTCGAACGTGGCTCCCGAAGCGCTCATCACTAGCTCGCCCCCGATCAGAAGGGGCAGTGGCTCGGCCGCGAATCGGGGCAGGTACCGGCCGGCTGCGGCCAGGTTCTCCTCGTAGGTCAAAGCGGAGGCCATCAGCGCTGATCCTGGGAGTCCACCTCGGCTTGGGCAACGGGTCCAGCCTGGATGCGGGTGCGGACGTGGTTGCGATTGATGCGGAACATTTCATCTATCTCGGTCAGCTCGGCCGACCAGGCCACCGCCAGCGGGCCGCCTTCGGCAGCGATGCAGGCCTCGGCCGCGTTCAAGACGGTTTCGAGGAAGCTGGACTTGGCCGCGGCGTCCCGGCCCGGCCCGATGCGGACAGTGATGGCGATAAACGCGTGATCGGGGTGGCCGTCGGCCACCCGGTAGTGGTCTCGGCCGACTGCTCGGGTGCGGAGTCCGTCGGACGGGGCGAGCGCGTGTTCGAGTGCTGCGGCGTGTACCGCGCCGACCAGGGCCGCGATGTCATGGTGGACGCCCACGTTGGCAGAGTGCTCGATGGTGATGTGGGGCATGTCAGCTTGAAGGGAGTCCGAGAACAGGGAGATTGTTCACATGCTAATCAATTGTTTAGCATGTGGTCTATCTGCGGACTTCCCATCCTGACAACTGCCATGACCCCATGTCTTTCCCCATGACAACGCGGTTCTTGCGGTATGCCACCACCGAGGGCACTGGCTACGGGCTGATCAGCGCCGACGGCACCGGGGTGATCGACTTGTCCCGGCGCATTCATGGTGCAGGCGACTTCGACGAACTGATCGCCCAGGGCCGTCTCGACGAGGCAGGGGCTTTCGCCAGCGAGCAGCCCGACGTCGATTTGGGCGAGATCACCTACCAACGGCTATTGCGATGGCCGTCCAAGATCTTCTGTATCGGGGTGAACTACGGAGGGCGTAGCGGGGAATACTCCGATTCCACCGACGCGCCCTATCCGTCGGTTTTCGTGCGCTTCCCCGATTCCCTCACCGGCCATGGGCAGCCGCTGATCCGCCCTGTGGAGAGCGTCCAACTCGACTATGAGGGAGAGATCACGGTGGTGATCGGAACCGGAGGGCGGCGGATCCCGGTCGAGCAGGCCCGCAACCACATCGCCGGGGTGTCGTTGGGCAACGAGGGCACCATCCGAGACTGGGTGCGCCACGCCAAGTTCAACGTCACCCAGGGCAAGAATTGGCCCTCTTCCGGTGCCTTGGGGCCCTGGCTGGTGCCCCTCGACGAGATCGGCGACTTCGACGACCTGCGTCTCACCACCTCGGTGAACGGCGAGGTCCGCCAAGACGACACGCCGGCCAGCATGAAGTATCCCATCGCGTACCAGGTCCACTACCTCTCGACGTTCACCGAGCTGCGTCCCGGCGACGTGATCTTCACCGGCACCCCGACGGGAGCGGGAGCCCGCCAAAGCCCGCCCGTTTGGCTCCAACCCGGCGACGTGGTGGAGGTGACCGTGCCCGGCATCGGCACGCTCCGCAACCCGATAGCAGCAGAGTCCCATGACGGCTGACGACAACATGAGGGCTGAGGACGGCATCGCCATGCGTCCGTTCACCGAGTCGCTGCCCATGGCTCTGTTGAAGGCCCGGGAGGCGGCCATGCGGGTCTTCCGGCCCCTGCTGGCCGAGCATGGGCTGACTGAGCAGCAGTGGCGGGTGCTGCGGGCGCTGGCCGCCGCCGGCGATGGCCTGGAAGTCGGCGTCTTGGCCGAGCACACCTTCTTGCTGTCGCCGAGCCTGTCCCGGATTCTGGTCACCCTGGAGGGACGGAGTCTTATCAGCCGGACGACCCCCGATCACGACCGTCGCCGCTCTCTGATCAGCCTGACCCCCGGTGGATGCCAGCTAATGGCCCGGTTCGCCCCCAGGGGAGAGGCCGCATACGCCGAGATCGAGCGGCAGTTCGGAACGGCCCGGCTCCACAGGCTGCTCAACGAGTTACACGAGCTGGCCGCGCTCGACTTCATCGACCTGTCTGAGGAAGCCGGATGAGCGCCTCCCCGTCTGGGTCCAGCACCCTTACGGTTGAACAGGTGGAAGCCGAGGCCGCACTCTTGGACCAGGCCGAGATCGAAGCTGCCCAAGTGCGCCAAACCACGTCGGTCCACCCTGAGATGAACATTGACGACGCCTACCGGGTGCAGGCCGCGTGGCTCCACCGCAAGCTCAGCCGGGGGGAGCGGCTGGCCGGCCACAAGATCGGACTCACCTCGCGGGCCATGCAGGCGGCCATGCACATCGACACCCCAGACTCGGGATTTCTCACCGACGCAATGGTGTTCGAGCCCGACGCCACGCTGGACGCCTCTCGGTTCTGCGATCCCAAGGTAGAGGTGGAGCTGGCCTTTGTGCTGGCCCGGGATCTCGCCGGGGCCGACGTCAGCATTGACGATGTGCTCGACGCCACCGAGTACGTCACGCCTGCCGCAGAACTGCTGGCCGCCCGCACTTATCGATGCGACCCCGACACCGGGCGCACTCGCACCGTGGTCGACACCATCTCCGACAACGCCGCCGACGCGGGCATTGTCTGCGGGGGCCGCCGCATCGATCCTCGAGCAGCAGACCTGCGCTGGGTGGGCGCGCTCGCCTACCGCAACGGGGTCATCGAGGAAACGGGCATTGCCGCGGGAGTGCTCGATAACCCCGCAACCGGCATCGCCTGGCTCGCTGCTCGATATGCCGCTCACGGGCTGATGCTGGAGGCCGGGCAGGTCATCTTGTCCGGCTCGTTCACCCGGCCTATCGACGTGCGTCCCGGCGACGAGTTCCGCTTCGATTTCGGGCCACTCGGCCAGTTCCGGCTCGGGTTCTGCTGATGTCCGGGCGCAAGGAGGGATGATGACGGCCAACAAATACCACCAAGAGCGAGCCGAGATCCCACCCCCGCCCGCAGGATGCCCGGTGCATGAGGGGTGGAGTCCGCTCGACGACGACTACCTGGCCGATCCCTATCCCATTGCCGCCGGGCTGCGGGACGAGCACTCAGTGTTCTATGCCCCCGAACTGGGTTATCTGGTTCTCACCGACATGGCCGACATCGAAGCGGCGTTCACCGATCATGAGACGTTCGCCTCGGTCAACGTCCAAGACCCAGTCTTCCCCTTGGCCTCGGAAGCCCAGGCGATTCTGGCTGCCCCCGACTTCAACCCGGTGGCGGTTATGTCCAACCGTCCCGAGCCCGACCACGGACGCATCCGCCAGTACACCCGTCGGGGGTTCTCAAACCGGCGAATCAAGACCCTCGAGCCGTACATCCGCCGCCGCAGCCACCAGTTGATCGATGCCATGATCGACCACGGCTCCCCAGTCGAGTTCATCGAGTCGTTTGCCTTCCCTCTGCCCGGTGAAACCGTGTTCCGATTCATCGGCTTCCCCGAGGGCGATGACGAGATGCTCAAGGGCTGGTGCGGTGACCGCAGGGCGTTCTCCTGGGGGAAGCCCACCCCCGCCGAGCAGACCGAGATCGCTGAGCACATGCTGGCCTATTGGCGCTACTGCCGGGAGTTCACCGCCTCCAAGCGAGAGCATCGGGGCGACGACCTGGCTTCTGAGCTGATTGACGCCCACGAGTCCGATCCCGACGACCTGAGCTACCGGGAGGTGGAGTCAATTGTCTACGGCCTCTCCTTTGCCGGACACGAGGCTGTTACCGCGCTGATATGCAACACGCTGCTGTGCCTCTTGCCCCGCCGTGACATCTGGGCAGAAGTCGGCACCAACCCGGCCCTCGTCCCCAACGCCATTGAGGAGGTGCTGCGCTTCAACTCCAGCCAAATCTCCTGGCGGCGCATCACCACCCGGGACACGGTTATCGGGGGCGTGGAGGTGCCAGCGGGAACAGCCGTCTTCTTGAACTTCGCATCCGCCAACCGTCAGGGGGACATCTGGGAAAACCCCGACCGCTTCGACATACACCGGCCCAACGCCAACAGGCACATCTCTTTCGGCAAGGGCGTCCATTATTGCCTGGGGGCAAAGTTCGCCAAGTTTGAGACTCAGATCGTGACGGAGATCATCGCCGAGCGGCTGCCGTCGCTGCGCCTGGTTGATGGCCAGGATCTCCACTACTTTCCCAACATCACCTTCCGCGGACCTACCGAGTTGCACGTCGCCTGGGACTGAGAGACGCTTCCGCCCAGTGCAAGTAGGCCGAGCGGCGGACAGTAGCTGCCAGATCAGATCTCGCCAGCCAAAAAGGCCAAGAGCACTTCGTTGGTGCGCTCGGGGTCTTCTTCGGGGATGAAGTGGCCGCTGGCGGCGGGGCGGGCCCGGTAGTCGGGGAAGTGGTCGATGAAGGAGTCGGCGTAGGGGTTGCCGTGGGGGATGTGGTCGTCGGCGGGGAATCCGTCTTCGAAGGCTTGGGGCATCAAGAACGCCGAGTACAAGTACAGCGCGGGATGGGGGTAGGTGCGGCCGAGGTCTTCGGGGCCGTACACCGGAAACACGCCGAAGTCGGGGTGGCTGAAGAGCAGGCCGGGATGGTTCCACATCTCGGCCACCTGGGCCGGGGTTCGATACACCAGGTTGCCGTCGGCATCGGGGAAGTGGAATGGCAGGGCGTCCCGGTAGTACGACACGGCGTGGAAGTGCGCTCCGGGCTGGTCGAAGGCCGCCCGGTAGTGCTCCACGTCGTCGGCATTCCAATGCTTGGAAGGGTCCCAGTCGGCCATGGCCCCGCCGGGGTCTTGGGTCTCGCCGTCGGCCACCGGGGCCTTCCACGGCGAGTGGGGTGGCGGGCCGTAGCTGCCCTCGATGCCGCCGAAAATCGAGTTGATGAACTCGCTGGCGTAGCGCTCCCAGAACTGCTCGGCCTCGGGCTCGCACTTGAACCAGTAGCCGTGGATGCCCCATGGGATCCAAACCGTGCACAGCGTGTCCACCAGCCCCAGCCGCGTGAACCGGTCGGGGTACTCCAAGGCCGCCTTGAAGGCGATGACCCCACCCCAGTCGTGGCCCACAAGCGAGCACTGCTCAATGCCCAGGGCGTCGATGAAGTCCACGATGTCGCGGGCCAGCAGATCGCGGGTGACCCGGACGCGGGGCTTGTCGGTGCCGCCGTAGCCCCGGGTGTCGGGGGCATAGACCCGGTAGCGCTCGGCCAGCACCGGGATCTGGTGCCGCCACATGTGCGAAGTCTGGGGGAAGCCGTGCAGCAGCACCACAGCGGGGGCATCCTCATCACCGGCGGCCAAATAGTGGAACCGCAGACCGGCGGTGTCGATGTGGTGGGACTCGGTGCTGGTTCTCTCAGCCATGGGCGCTCCTGAGATGGGTTCGCGGCGGTCGCGACACTAGAGCGGCATACGGCAGCGCACCGCATCTACCGATGGGCGAGACTAGGGAAATGGACTACCGGTACCTGACCTACGAGACGCTGGACGAGGGCAAGATTGCCCGCATCATGCTGAACCGCCCCGAGGCCCGCAACGCCCAGAACCGAGGGATGCTGGTGGAGCTCAACGAGGCCTTCCTGGTGGCTGAAGCCGACGACGATGTGCGGGTGGTGATCCTGGGAGGAGTCGGACCGATGTTCTCGGCCGGCCATGACATGGGCACCAAAGAGAGCATCGAGGAGCGCATGCCCGGCCCCAACCAGCACCCCACCTGGCAGGTCAACGGCGGGCAGCGCCGGGGCTCGGAGAAGCTCATGCTCCAGGAGTGGCACTACTTCTTCGAGAACACCAAGCGGTGGCGCAACCTGCGCAAGATCACCATCGCCCAGGTGCAAGGGCCGGTGCTGGCCGCCGGGCTGATGCTTATGTGGAGTTGCGATCTGATCGTGGGCGCCGAGGACGCCAGCTTCGCCGATGTAGTGGGCACCCGGCTGGGCATGATGGGCGTGGAGTACTTCGCCCATCCCTGGGAGTTCGGCCCCCGCAAAACCAAAGAACTGTTGCTCACCGGCGACTCCATCGACGTCCACGAGGCCCACGCCATGGGCATGGTGTCCAAGGTGTTCCCCAACGAGACCCTAAACGAGCAGACCCTGGAGTTCGCCCAGCGCATCGCCTCAGTGCCCACCATGGCCGCGCTGTTGATCAAGGAGGCGGTTAACCAGACCATGGACGCCCAAGGCTTCAATACCGCCTTGTCGGCCTGCTTCACCCTCCACCAGCTCAACCACTCCCACTGGGCCTCCATCACCAACGGTGAGTGGTGGATCGCCACCGAAGAGCATGGCGTCCCCCACTGGAAAAACGCTCCCAAAGTCCGCCCCGTCGAAAAGATGGTGCCATGAGCACAGAGCCCAAGGTGCTGAAGTTTGACGACATCGAGTGGGTGGACGAGTCCGCCAACACCGATGCCCCCAAAGAGCTGATCGAGAAGGCCAAGGAGCTGGGTGCCGGGCGCAAGCACATAGCACGAGGCGAGGGGGGATTTTGGTGCCAGTACACAACCATGCCCGCGGGCTACCACGTCCCGCCCCACAGCCATGACCAGAACGAGCTCTTGATTGTGGTGTCGGGTGGGTGCGAGGTGTGGCCCAGCGGTGCCGAAGGGCCATCTATGGAACTGGGGGCCAAGGACTCGGTCATCTTGGCCGCCAACCACGAGTACTCCTTCACCTGCGGACCCGACGGCATGGAGTTCTTCGTGATGCGCCCCGGCGACGCGGCAGCATCGTTCAACCAGTCCTGAAGGCGGCTCGCTACCGGCCACTAGGGTGCCCGCCATGGGAAATCGCTTAGAAGGCAAAGTGGCAATCGTGACCGGGGCGGGGGGTGGCATCGGGCGGGAGCACGCCCATCTGCTGGCCTCTGAGGGAGCCAAGGTGCTGGTCAACGACCTGGGTATTCGCAAGACCCCCGACGGGGTGGCGGCCAACGCCGAGCGGGTGGCGGGGGAGATCAACGACGCCGGAGGCGAGGCGGCGGCCAGCAGCACCTCGGCCACCTGGGACGGCGCAGCCGAGATCGTGCAGCAGGCGGTGGACGCCTTCGGCCGCCTCGACATCCTGATCAACAATGCCACCGCCGGGCGCAACAACGACATCTGGCGCTTCACCGAGGAGGAGTGGGATCTCACCGTGAACGTCAACCTCAAGGGCTATTTCGCCATGATCAAGCACGCGGCGCCCCATCTGGTGCAACAAGACACCAGTGTGATCATCAACACCAGTTCGGGGTCCGGCTTCGGTCACCCGTCGCACTGCGCCTACTCCGCGGCCAAAGAGGGCGTGGTCGGATTGACCCGCACCGCGGCCCGTGAGCTGGGCCGCTTCGGGGTGCGGTGCAACGCCATCCGGCCCCGGGCCGAGGGGGCGTCCACCGCGGAGTACGCCATCCGCACCGCCCGGTGGACCGATCTCATGGCCCTCACCATGGCCCCCCGGGGAGCCGCCTCCGCCCCTGCCCCCGACACCAGCCCCGAAGCGCTGGCCCCCCGCAAGATCGCCCCGCTGGTGGTGTGGCTATGTACCGACGCTGCCCGCCACGTGACCGGGCGCACCTTCCACATCTCTGGCGACATCGTGAGCCGCCTAAGCGAGCCGGAGCGGGAGCTGGCCGTCTACCAGGAAGACGGCCTCACCCTCGACGCCCTCGACGCCTACCACGGTCGCCACCTCACCGAAGACCTGACCAACGACTACCTCCTAGAAGACCGCCCCGACCTCCAAGTCTTCGAGCTGTAATCCGGGTTGCCCGTACTGGGGGAGCGGGTTAGGGGATTGAGCCTCGGGGGGCTATCCATTCGCTGGGTTGCTGGGTTATGGAGGCGATGCGGTCGTAGTCGGCGTCATAGTGCAGGACGGCGACCTCGTTGAGTTCGGCCACGGCGGCGATTAGGAGGTCGGGCAGGGGTATTCGGTGTTGGCCGAGATGGGCTAGCTGGTGCTGGACTTCGATGGCCCGATCAGTCTCTTGCTCAGTGATGGGGTAGGAAATCAGCGAGCGGCGCTCTGTGAGGATGGCCTCATAGTCGGCGAGAGACTGTGCGCTGTAGAGGATCTCAAGATCGATGATCGGACAGGTGGCGATCAAACCGTCAACCAGGAGCGGGCCGAGGCGGTGGCCTACCGGCGGATGATCGAATCGGGCGAGGGCACTCTTGTCGGCAAGGTACAGGGGAGTTAGCGCCATGCGCCCTGCATGACCTCATCGTCGCCGAGGTCTGTTCCCCGGCCAGTTTCAAGTCGGAGCAAGTGCTGTCGGCGGAGTTCGGTGTCGAGCAACTGCCGCAACGCCGTGTTGACGGCCTCCTTCATGGTGGCCACACCGGTCAGCTCTCGTACCTCCGCCAGGAGGGCGTCATCAATGTCAACCAGCCGCTTCGTCACAGTCCATGAGTATATCCATAAGTAGTTCAAATAGATATATTCAATTCGGCCAGAAGCACTTCCAGACATCGCGGCACGGGGATGCCCGAGGTCATGTCTTCCTGCTGAGTGAGCTGATGGCATTGGCTACGCTGGGGGTTGATGAGAAGGGTCAATTCATGATCACCGGGATGAACCATGCGGTGTTGTATGTGCGCGATGCCCGGCGGCAGCAGGAGTTCTATGCCGATGTGCTGGGGTTTGAGACCATTATCGACGAGCCGGGACAGTTCGTGTTCATGAGGGCGCCGGCCTCGGAGAACCACCACGACATCGCCTTCTTCTCCATCGGCGACGGAGCAGAACCATCCGCGGCCGGCCGACGATCAGTGGGGATGTACCACATCGCCTGGGAGGTGCCCACCCTGGACGAGCTGGCCGCCATTCGCCAGCGGCTGGTGGACGCAAATGCCCTCTACGGCGAGAGCGACCACGGGGCCAACAAGAGCCTGTACGCCAAAGACCCCGACGGCTTGGAGTTCGAAGTGATGTGGCTGGTTCCCGCCGAGCACTGGGGCGACGAAGAGAATCAGGCCATTATCCGCCCCTTGGACCTGGCTCAGGAGCAGCGGCGTTTTGCCGCCCTGGCCGCTGACGACTGACCGGGGCCACCGCCATGAACCTGACCAACCAGTATTGCTACTTCTACGACGACGACCTGTTCACAGACACCGATCGGGAAGGCTTCCGCCGCCGGGTCATCACCGGCGACGGGCTCCAGCTCTGCTTCTGGCGCATCGCCGGGGGTGCCACCGGATCGTTCCTGCACCGCCACGAGCACCACGAGCAACTCGGCATTGTCGTGCGGGGCAAGCTCGACTTCCGCATCAACGACGACCCCGAAAGCACCGAGCGGGTGGTGTTGGGCGAGGGCGAGGCCTATATCGCGCCCAAGGGGGTGTGGCACGGCGACTCAGTGTTCATCGGCGACGACGAGTACGGGGAGTGCTGGATACTCGACGTGTTCGCCCCACCCCGCGACGACCTGCTCGCCGGTTAGGCCATGTCCGATTCCCGCTCCGGACCAGTAGAGAGCTAGACCATGTCCGATTGGCGGCTGGCGGTTGACATCGGGGGCACGTTCACCGATGCGGTGCTGTTGGACGCCGCCACCGGTGAGGTAACCGTCAACAAGGCCCTCACCACCCCGGCCGCCCCTCTCGAAGGAGTGCAGACCGCGGTGGGCCAGCTCTTGCGGCGAGCTGAGGTGGCTCCCGGAAAGATCACCGCTCCCATCGTGCATGCCACCACGCTCATCACCAACGCCCTCATTGAGAACAAGACTGGTCGGGCCGCCCTGGTCACCACCACCGGTTTCGGCGACACCCTGTTGATCCGCGACGAGCACCGCTACGACATGTACGACCTCCAGATCGAGTTTCCCGATCCGCCCATCAGCCGGGAGCTCACCTTCGAGATCGACGAGCGCACCGCGGCCACCGGGGAGGTGCTGGTGGTGCCATCGGCGGCCAGCATGGCCGCGCTGGTGCGAGAGCTGGAGGCGGTCGGCGTCGAATCGGTAGCGGTATGCCTGCTCAACTCCTACGTCAACCCGGCCAACGAGCGGCTGCTGGCTGATGACCTGCGCCGGGAGCTGGGAGTGCCAGTGTGCGCCTCGGCCGACATCTCGCCGCAGATCAGGGAGTACCCCCGCATGATCACCGCGGCCTGCAACGCGGCCACCATGCCCATCATTGGGCCATACCTCGACGAGCTTCAGAAGTGGCTGTCGGCCGAGGGGTTCGGCGGTTCGGTGCTGATGATGCTGTCCAATGGCGGGGTGGTGTCGGCCGATGACGCGGCTGCCGCCCCGATCCGGCTGGTGGAATCTGGACCGGCCGCCGGCGCTCTGGCCGCCCGGTGGTTTGCCCGCCGCATGGGGGAGGAAAGATTGCTGGCCTTCGACATGGGGGGCACTACCGCCAAGGCCACCCTGGTAGAGGAAGGCGAGCCGGCGCTCACCAACACCTTCGAGGTGGCCCGGCGGTACCGGTTCAAGAAGGGATCGGGCTTTCCGGTGTCGGTGCCCTCGGTCGACCTGGTGGAGATCGGCGCGGGGGGCGGCAGCCTGGCGCACCTCGACCAGTTCGGCCTGCTCAAGGTGGGTCCTGAGTCGTCGGGGGCCGATCCTGGTCCGGCGTGCTACGGCCAGGGCGGGGATCAACCGGCTGTGACCGACGCCGACGTGGTGCTCGGGTTGCTCGATCCCGAAGCCTTCCTGGGCGGCGACATGCCCTTGGATGCCGGGCTGGCGCAGTCCGCCGTCGAGTCCTTGGCCGACGGTCTGGGCCTCTCGATCACCGACACAGCGGCGGGGATGTACGAGGTGGTCAGCCAGAACATGGCCGCCGCCGCCCGCATGCACGCGGTGGAGCGAGGGGTGGACCTGCGGGGGGTCACCGTGTTGGCCTTTGGCGGGGCCGGGCCGCCCCACGCCTGCCGAGTGGCCGAACTGCTTGATTCGGATCGGGTGGTGTTCCCGGTCAACGCCAGCGTGCTGTCGGCGTTCGGGACCCTGGTGTCGCCGGTGCGCATCGACCTGGCCCGCTCCATGCCGGTGAAGCTGGCCGAGGTGGCGGCCGCGGACCGGGACGGTCTGCTGGACGAGCTGCGGGAAGAAGGCCGCCGGGTGCTGCTCAGCGCCGGCGTGCCCGAGGCCGACATCAGATTCCGCTACGGCATTGATGCCCGCTACACCGGGCAGGGAAACGAGATCACCGTCTGGGTGGGCGAAGGGGATGCCTGGGAGGCCGCTGACGCCGACGTGGTGGGGGCGTTCGAGGCTGAATACCGCCGCATCTACGGCATGACCATCGACGACGTGCCCATTGAGGTGGTCACCTGGCGCCTGTCGGCCCGAGCCGACCCAGCCGAGATCGCTGATTCCGAATCGCTGCCAACTGCCGCCGACCGCTCTCCCGAGCCAGTATCCACCCGCACCGCGGTCTTCGGCCGAGAGGAAGACGCGATCAAAGTTCCGGTCTACCGACGGGCCGATCTGGCGGTCGGCATGTCCTTTGCCGGCCCGGCCCTGGTGGAGGAGCGGGAGACGACATCGATCATTCGTCCCGGATGGGAGGTATCGGTTTCTTACGACGCTTGTCTCGTCGCGGTTCGCGGTCAAATACCGACTCAAAAATGACGATCTCAGCGAGAAACCAGAGCAGTTCTATGAGTAAGACCACAACAAGCCCAAAGGAACCTTCCGCATACGACCCCATTCAACTGGAAATCCTGTGGCAGTCGCTCATCTCGGTGGTGAACGAGCAGGCCCGGGCGCTCCAGCGGGCCGCATTCAGCCCCATCGTGCGTGAGGCCGGCGACCTGGCCAACGCGGTGTTCGACAAGCGGGGCCGCATGGTGGCCCAGGCGGTTACCGGCACGCCGGGACACATCAACTCCCTGGCCATCGGGGCGGCCAACATGCTTGACGAATTCCCCCCCGAGGCTCTCGAGCCTGGCGACGTGTTGGTTACCAACGACCCCTATCTCACCGCGGGCCAGTTGCTGGACGTGACCGTGTTGGTGCCGGTGTGGCGCGCCCCGGACGCCGGGGGCGACCCCGTGCCCATCGCCTACTTCGGCTCCACCATCCACCACACCGACGTGGGGGGCTACGGCATCGGGGCGGGGGCCCGGGACTGCTTTGAAGAGGGCCTGTGGATCCCTATCTGCAAGCTCATGAGGCGCGGCGAGCGCAACGAGGATGTGTGGAAATTCATCTTGTCCAATGTCCGCCAGCCCGACCACATGGCCGGCGACCTGCATGCCCAGATGGCATCGGGGGAGGTGGGTGCCCAGCGCCTGGCCGCTCTGTGCGACGCCTACGACCTCGACGACATCGAGGAGTTGGCCGACGAGATCATCGACCGGTCTGAAGCGGCCACCCGGGCCAGCATCGCCGAACTGCCCGCCGGTGAGTACCAGGCCGACGCGGTGCTGGACTTGGCCGACGGCAGCCGCATCGACATCGTGTGCTCGCTGCGGGTGGATCCCGGTGCTGGGGAGATCATGGTGGACTACGCCGGCACGTCGGAGGCCAGCCCGTGGGGCATCAACGTGGTCCGCAACTACACCCACGCTTACACCACGTTCACCGTGCGCTCGGTGCTGAACCCCGAGATCCCCAACAACCACGGCAGCCTGGCCCCAATCAAGATGGCCGCCCCCGAGGGGTCCATCGTGAATGCAGTGCTGCCCCAGCCGGGCACCGCCCGCCATGTGGTGGGGATGTTCTTGCCCAACGCCCTGCTCAAGGCCCTGGCCCAGGTCAAGCCGGAGGAGTCCATGGCCGAGGGGGCGGGCGCGGTCTGGACCATGCAGGTTAGCGGCAACCACGACGACGGCACCCCGTTCATCACCGCCATGTTCACCTATGCCGGAGGAGTGGGCGCCCGGGCGTCCAAGCCGGGCCTAGATGCCTGCTCCTATCCCACCGGGGTGAGCGCAGTGCCCATCGAGGTAGTGGAAGCCTCCGCGCCGGTGCGCTTCACCCGCAAGGCTCTGCGCCCCGGCTCAGAGGGGCCGGGGGCCCAGCCCGGCGGCAAGGGCCAGACCATCGAGTTCAGCGTGGACACCTCCCGTCCTTGGCTGCTGAATGCGGTGACCAGCCGCCTGTCCGACCCGCCGCAAGGCATATTCGGCGGCGGCCCCGGCGAGGCGGGCTCATTCCAAGTCAACGGCGAGCCGGTTACCACCCAGAGCCGGATCACCCTCGACCCCGATGATGTGGTGCGCCTCGAATTACCTGGCGGCGGAGGCTACGGGCCGCCCGATGGCTGATTCGGTCACTTTCTCGTCCGTTTGGGAGCGAGCAGTCGAACATGGCGGCGACGCCGTCTTCTTGATCTTCCAGCGGCCTGACGGGACCACCGCTACCTGGACGTACGAGCAGTTCAATGCCGCCATCACCGATGTCGCTGCCGGGTTGATCCAACGAGGGGTGGCCCCGGGCGATTCGGTGCATCTGGCGCTGACCAACACCCCGGCGTTCGTGGCCCTGTGGCTGGCCGCCAATCGGCTAGGGGCGTGGGTTGTGCCATCCGACCCCATGGGCAAGATGCCGGAGCTGGCCGACCACATTGAGCGCACACGGCCGAAGGCGGGCTTTTGCGCCACCGATCGGGCCGACGTCTACCGCGGGGCTGCGAAAGTCAGCTCCCAGTTGGCCATCACTGAGGTGGACGAAGCTGGCGGCAATCTCGACGCGCTAGTAGGAACCGCTAAAGTGGACTGGCCCACAGTGGGTCTTCGGGACCGGGCGGCGGTGATGTTCACTTCGGGGACCACCGGACGGCCCAAGGGGGTGGAGATCACCCAGGCCAACTACGCCTTTTGCGGACAGGTCATGGCCGAGCGGGCCGATTTGACCCCTGAAGACCGCCAGCTAGTGGCGCTGCCCTTGTTCCACGCCAACGCCCAGTACTACTCCTTCGCCTCAGCCATCTGGACCGGAGCATCGGTGGCCCTGATGCCCGCCTTCTCCGCCAGCGGCATCTTGGCCCAGGCCGCTCGCCACCAGGCCACCTGCGCCAGCCTGTTCGCCGCCCCGATGCGGATGATCCTGGCCCGGGGCGCACCGGTCGACGGCGTGGGGCTGCGCCATTGCTGGTACGCCCAGAACATTGCCGACGATCAGTACGAAACCCTCGCCGGCTGGCTTGGATGCCGGCCTCGCCAGCTCTACGGCATGACCGAGACCATCCCCGCCGTGCTCACCGAGCCAGACGAGAATCCCGTGCCGTCGTCCATGGGCCAGGTCACCCCCGGCTGCCAGGTAATCGTGCGCGACGGCGAGGTGCTGGTGGGAGGAGAGCCCGGATCGACGCTGTTCGCCGGCTATCTGGACGACCCGGATACCACCGCAGCCTCGTTCACCGACGACGGATGGTTCCGCACCGGCGATCGGGCTCGCGTCGAAGATGACGGTCGCCACTACTTCGACGGCCGCCACTCCGACGTGCTCAAGGTGGCGGGCGAGAACGTATCCATTGTCGAGGTGGAGTCGGTGTTGGCCAGCCACCCCGCGGTATTGGAGGCCGCGGTGGTGGGGGCGCCCGACCCGGTGCGCGACGAGGTGCCGGTGGCCTTTGTGGTCCCGGCCGACTCAGCTGCGCCTCCGTCTGATGATGAGCTGTCCTCGTGGTGCCAGGAGCGGCTGGCCAAGGCCAAGCTGCCCCGGTCGTTTACGCTGATGGGCGAGCTGCCACGCACCAGCGTCGGCAAGATCCGCAAATTCCTGCTACGACAAGAGGCAGAGGCGATAAGGGGGTGACCACATGACCACGTTGACCAACGATTTGCTGGCGTCGTTCGACGACTCCATCACCGACGTGGCCACGGCGGTCACCCTTCCCCCTGAGATCTACACCTCCGAGGAGTTCCTGGCCTTTGAGCGCCGGGCGCTGTTCGAGCACGAGTGGTGCTGCATTGGGGTGGCCAGCCGCATCCCCGAGACGGGTGACTGGTTCACCACCACGGTGAGCACCGAGCCCGTCATCGTGGCTCGCCAGCGGGACGGCAGCATCGGGGCGTTTTCAGCCATCTGCCGGCATCGGGGCATGCAGGTGGTGGAGGGGGAGGGCAACAGCCGCTCTTTCCGGTGCCCGTACCATCACTGGAGTTACCGCCTCGACGGCCGGCTGATGGGTGCCCCGGCCATGGAGCAAACCGAGGGCTTCGACAACGACGACTGGGGCCTGCCCAATCTGGCGGTGGAGCTGTGGCACGGGTTCATCTTCGTCAACTTCAATCCCGACGCTCCGCCCTTGGCCCCGACCCTGGAGCGCTACGAGTCGTACCTCACCAATTACGAGCTCGACAACTGCGTATGTCCCGGCACCTTCACGCTCGAGAACCTTCCTTGGAACTGGAAGGTGATGTTCGAGAACTTCAACGACGGATACCACGCCAACCGCCTCCACCAGGTGATCCAAGACTTCTGCCCCTCAGAGATGGCCCGGTTCCCGGTGCCGTGGTCGGACGACTCCAATGTGATCTTCCGGGAGAACGGCTACACCCACATCGACGGCGGGTTCAACGCCACCCGCAAGGCCCTGCTGCCAGTGTTCCCTCAGCTCACTGAGGAGGAGCGGTGGCGGTCGACGTTCGCCCTGATCCCGCCCACCTTGTGCTTCGGCACCGCCCCCGACCAGGCATTCTTCTTCATCGTGCGACCCAAATCGGCCGAGACCATCGACGTGGAGATCGGCTACCTGCTGCATCCCAGCGCGCTGGAGCACCCCATGTTCGACCACCTCTTCCAAGCCAGCGACGAGGGGGTGCAGGTGTTCGTGGCCCAGGACCAAGACGCCACCACCAAGGTTCAGCGGGGCTTGCGGTCCCGCTTCGCGGTGCGGGGACGGTACTCCTGGCAGGAGGAAACCCACGTGCAATTCAACCGCTGGCTGGTGCAGCGCTACCGCCAACACTGGCCTTCCAGCAGCTAGCCAGCTGGCCTCGAGCGATCAGTTAAACGCTACGGCGATGGGTCTGCCGCGGTTTCAGACCGGCCCTCAAGACGGCCCACTCGGCCACAGAGATCCATGACGACACTGGTGAGTTGGGCAAACCCATCATGCGTCACCTGTCGCAATTGGGCGATGTCGGCCCGTCGGCAACGGTCGAGGTAGAGGGTCAAAGTGATGCTGACCCCCAGCAGGGCGATGATGACTTGTTCCATGAGGCTCTCCTCATCGGGATGAGACTGCTTACTGGGGGAAGCAGGGCCAGCATACCGAGGGCAGGTATGGATGACAACGAATCGGTTAGGCTGCTGAGCGATTGCCTAGCCGGTCGGTCTGGCATATCAGCCTGAGGAGGGGAACGATGAGAAGGCGATGCGTACGGAAGCTGTGGTTGATGGCGGTGTTGCTGTCATTGGTGTCCTTGGTGGCTGCCGGCTGCGGCAACGACGACGATGATGGTGGGTCTTCAGTTGATCCAGCACTCCTTGACACTTTTGATGCGGATGGTGATGGCACCCTAACCATCGGCGTGGCCGCTGCCGGTCCCCGCGACGACCAGGGCTATTACCAGGCTCTGGTGGATTTCGCCGAGGAGTTTTCTGCCGAGAACGGCTTTGCCCCGCCCATCGTGAGCGACAACATCGGCGCCGCTGAGGCCGCCCAGGCCATGTCTGACCTTGCCGAACAAGGGGTGGACGTAATCCTGGTTGGAGCCAGCGAGATCGCCGAGCCCTTGGCCGACCTCACTGCGCAGTATCCCGACATCTTCTGGTACTGCAACTGCGGGGCTGGGTTCCCGGAGACCCCCGGATTGGCGCAGGCCACCGACTGGGGTGCTCCCATCCACTACACCGCCGGCGTGGCCATGGGGTCGGCGTTGCAGGAGCACGGCGGCGATACCGCGGTGTTCTTGGGCTGCTGCGACCTCGGCTTCGAGAAGGAGGCGTATAACGCCACCGTGCACGGCCTCCAATCGGTGGACCCGTCGTTCACCATGGAGTACGTGGCCACCGGCGCCTTCCCGTTTGACTTCGACAACTCGGCCAACGCCACCGCGGCGCTAACCAACGCCATTGCCGAAGGGGCCACCTTGGCCTACGCGTATTTGGGCGGGGCGCTGAACCCAGTGGGTCAACTCGCCACCGACGAGGGGATTGCGGTGTTCGCGGCCGGTCCAGGTGACATCTGTTCTCGCGACGATGGAATTGATTGGACAGGCACGATTGTGTTCGACGCCGGTCGCTACGCCCGGCTGGTGCTGCCGCTGATTCTCGACGGCACGCTAGCTGAGGGGGGTACCTATCAGTTCCCGACCGAGCAGGGCCTCAATGGCGGCGAGCTGTGCGGTGCATCTTCCGAAGCGGAGGCGCTGCTGGCCGATGCCTTCCAAGCAGCTAACACGGATGGCGAGCTGCTCGGCGTGCTCGGCGGAATCTCCGGGGCCGCCTACGGCGGCGGGTGACCGACGCGACGACAGGAATGGCAGGCACCGAGGGGTCTGACCCCTCGGTGCCTGCCGTTCAACTCACGGGGATAACCAAGCGCTTTGGGGGGATCGTCGCTTGCGACGAGGTTGACCTCACCCTGTACCGGGGTCTTGTCCACGGCATCTTGGGTGAGAACGGGGCGGGGAAGTCCACGTTGATGAAGGTGCTCATCGGGCTGGTTCTGCCCGATGAAGGCTCGATCCTCATTGACGATCAGCCCCGCACCATTCACGATCCGCTAGCCGCCGCTGCTCTGGGCATTGGCATGGTCCATCAGCACTTCAGCCTGGTGGACCAGCTGTCGGTGTGGGAGAACGTGGCCCTCGGCGAGGCCGGTAAATTGGATTCTTCGGGTGTGCGCCGTCGGGTTGCGGCCATCAGCAAGCAGTACGGGTTGGAAATTGACCCCGACGCTCGGGTGGGTACTCTCACTGCTGGGCTACGCCAACGGGTGGAGATCATCAAGTGCCTGCGCCGCGACCCCCACATCCTGGTGTTCGACGAGCCCACCTCGGTGCTCACCCCCGAGGAGTCGGAGCAGCTGTTCAGCACCTTGCGAGAGGTGGTCGCGGCCGAAGGCCGGGCGGTGGTGCTAGTCAGCCACAAGCTCGACGAGGTGCTCCACGCCACCGACGAGATCACCATCATGCGCCAAGGCCGAGTGGTGGATCACCGGCCCACCCAAGAGGCCGATGCCCGCAGTCTGGCCCGGGCCATGGTGGGCCGGGAGGTGTCGCTGCGCTCGGAGCGGGCGGCCTTCGGCCTGGCCGATATCGAGGAAGCAGTCGATGCCGACCCCGAAGACCGGCCGCCCGCGGAGACGGTGATCTCGGATGAGCCGGTGCTGCGGATCGAGGGAGTCTCGGTGCGAGGACGGGGCGGAGCCCGGCTGCTGGACGACATCAGCCTGGATCTGCGTGCGGGCGAGATTATGGGCGTGGCCGGTGTGGAGGGCAACGGCCAGCGCACCTTGGGCGATCTGCTTTCCAGTCTGATTCCGCTGGATGCCGGTCGGGTGGTGGTCAACGACTCGGAAGTCCGCTCCGGCGCCCCTGGCGCCATGGCTAAGGCGGGCATCGGCGTCATTCCCGAAGACCGCCACGACTCCGGCGTCGTGCTGGACATGACGGTGGCCGAGAACCTGCTCATGGTGGACCCTCATCGAGTGGCCCGCCACGGTGTCATGGACAAGGGCCAGACCACCGAGACGGCCCTGCGGATGATCGAGGAGTTCGACATCGGTTGTTCCGGGCCCGATGCCCCTCTGTGGTCGTTGTCGGGCGGCAACCAGCAGCGGGTGGTGCTGGCCCGCGAGTTGGCCGCTGAGCCCGATGTGCTGGTGGCCGCCCAGCCCACTCGGGGGTTGGATGTGGGGGCCATCGAGTACATGACCGACCGGCTGCGCCAAACCGCGGCCGACGGCGTGGCCGTGCTGTTGATCTCCAGCGAGCTGGAGGAGATTCTGGAACTGTCCGACCGGATCGTGGTGATGTCCCGGGGCCGGATCGTGGGGGAACTCTCCCATGGTAATGCCAATCTTGAGACGCTTGGTCTGCTCATGGGCGGTAGCGAAGGGTGACTCGGGGGGCGCGGGCATCGGAGTGGGTGGTGATGTACGCCCTCAGCGTGGTCGTGGCCCTGGCCATTTCCAGTGTGATCGTGGAGGCTACCGGCGGTGATTGGTGGCCGGTACTCAAGGCTTTGGTAGACGGCAGCATCAAGGCGCCCGGGCGCTGGGGGGAGACGCTGGGAATAGCCGCACCCTTGTTGCTGGTGGCCTTGGGCACGGTGATCTCGGCTAAGGCGGGCCTGATCAACATCGGCCAGGAGGGCCAGCTGCTGATGGGAGCGGCATTCGCGGTGTTCTTCAGCTTCCGCATCGGCGGCCCTGGTCCGCTGAACGTGGTGCTGTTGCTCTTGTTCGGTGCTTTGGGCGGAGCGGTTTGGGCCTCGGCAGCCGGGCTGCTGCGCTATTGGCGGGGTGTGCCCGAGGTGCTGAGCACCCTGCTGTTGGTGTTTGTGGCTGTTCAGGCCGTGGGGTACGGCTTGAAGTGGCAGTGGCTGCTGTTGGCCGACGAGGCCAGTCGCGGCAACCGCAACCTGGTGAGCGAGCAGTTGACCAAGGACAATCGGATCCCCCGCCCCGACATATTCGGCAACGAATTCCCCATCACCGTCTATGTGGCGTTGGCGCTAGCCCTAGCGGTGGCCTACGTGCTGGCCCGCACGGTGTGGGGCTTTCGTCTGCGGATGCTGGGTCACAATCCCCGGGCTGCCCAGCGATCAGGCGTGTCGTCCACCACCTACGGGGCAACCGCGCTGGCCATCGGCGGGGCCTTTGCCGGCCTTGCCGGGGCGGCCATGTTTGCTGGCGGGGGATTCTCGTTTGGCAACTACCGGCTGGTGCCCGGCTTCTCCGACTTCATCGGCTGGACCGGCCTCTTGGTGGCCCTGATGGCCCGGGAGCGGGCGTTGCCCGCGGTGGTGGCCGCGTTCGTATTCGCCATGCTGCGCACTGGAGCAGGTTTCGTGAACAGCACCGGAGTGGAGAGCCGCATCACCGACGTGGTGCAGGGGCTGTTGGTGCTGGCCCTCCTGGTTCCTCCTGCGGTGGTCTTCCTGCGGGATCGGCGCCGGGCCCGGGCCGCGGCTACGGAGAGGGTGTGATGCCGTGCTGATCGAAGAAACGCCGTTTGCAGGCGGAGAGGGCGATCCATGTTGCTGATCGACTTCTTCTCCGCGGTGGGCGACGTGCTGTCCAGCGAGTCGACTTACATCAATGGCGCACTCTTCGCCGCGCTGCTGGCCTTCGCCGCCACCGGGGAGTGGGTGGCTGAGCGATCGGGTACGTTGAACATCTCCGTGGAGGGGATGCTGCTGAGCGGCGCTTTCGCCGGGGCGCTCGGCTATCACCTGGCCGAATCGGTGGCGGTGGGCTTGATGCTCGGCGGGGTCGGCGGCTTGATCATCGCAGTGGTGCAGGCCGAGATGAGCCATCGCCTCACCGCCGATCAGTTCGTGGTCGGCCTCACCCTCAACATCCTGGTTGTGGGCCTCACCGGTTTCTTGGACCGAGAGATCGATCCTCGAGCCGATTATGCCTCTGAGGTGGAGATCCCCATCCTGGTGGACATTCCCCTGTTCGGGCAGGCGCTGTTCGGGGAGCCGTGGCCGTTTTATCTGCTGTACGGATTGGTGCCACTGTCGTGGTGGCTGGTGTACCGAACCCGCTGGGGACTGGAGCTTCGGGCCGCAGGTGAGAACCCCCAGTCGGCCGACGTGAGCGGCATCGACGTGAACCGCCGCCGCCGGCAGTCCATCTACTACGCCGGACTGACTTCCGGGCTGGGCGGGGCCTACTTCCTGTTTGCCCGTCTAGCAACCTTCGACGACTCCGTGATCGGCGGCCAAGGGTTCATCGCCATCGCCGCGGTGATATTCGGCGGTTGGACGCTGTGGGGCACCATGGGGGGCTGCGTTCTGTTCGCCGGAGCCTTGTCGTTCCAGCTTTCCCTGCAAGGGCTGGGCTACGAGCTCAACACCGAGCTGTTGCAGGCCCTGCCCTATTTGGTGACCATCGGGGCCATGGCCATCTTCGCCCGGCGGGTGAGGCCACCCGCCGCTTTGGCTCAGCCCTTCATCCGCGGTCTGAAATAGTCGGGCTGAGACGAAGGAGAGCGGCAATGAAGGCGATGCGATACTACGAGCCCGGCGGCCCCGACGTGCTCCGCTACGAGGAGGTGCCCGATCCCGAGCCCGGCCCGGTGGACGTGGTGGTGGATGTGGTGGCTACTGCCCTCAACCGGCTCGACGTGGTGCAGCGCAATGGCTGGTTCACCATGCCTGGCTTCACCCTGCCCCACATCGCCGGCATGGATGTGGCCGGAGTGGTATCGGAGGTTGGTTCCGAGGTCGACGAGGTGGCCGTGGGCGACAGGGTGGTGGTAGACCCGTCGCTGGCCGGGGTGGACGACCGCTCCAAGCTGGGAGGCCAGGGCGACCTGTATGGGGAGCTGGGCATCATCGGCGCCACCATCGACGGCGGGTATGCCGAGCGGTGCCTGGTGCCGGCCTCGCATGTTTACCCAGTACCCCACGCCATGTCGTTGGAGGCCGCGGCCACCTTCCCCACCTGCTACCTCACCGCGGCCCATGCCCTGTTCGAAGTGGGCGGGCTCACCGAGGGTGAGACGGTGATGATCCACGCCGCCGGCTCAGGGGTGTCAGTGGCCGGAATCCAATTCGCCATAAACGCCGGGGCCACCGTATTGGCCACCGCGGGCACCGAAGAGAAGTGCCAGCGGGCCCTTGAGCTGGGCGCCTCCCATGCGCTCAACAACCGGACCGGCGACGTGGCCGCCTGGGCCCGAGAGCTGACCGCTGGGGCGGGAGTGGACATGGTGTTCGACCATGTGGGCACCGCTTTGTTCGGGCCGTCGTTGTTCGCCCTGGGCATCGGTGGGCGGCTGGTGAACTGCGGCAACTCCTCCGGTGATGAAGCGGTGATCCCGTCGTTGGGCTACGTGTTCCACTCCGGCATCAAGATCTTGGGGTCCGACCCCTACCGCCCCGAGGAGTTCGGCCCGGCATGGGACACCTTCTGCGGCGACGGATTCACCGCCGCGGTGGACTCGGTATTCGACCTGGCCGACGCGGCCGACGCCCAGGCCAAGATGCTGGCCAGCGACTTCTTCGGCAAGATTCTGCTGAAGCCCTGACATGGATTTCGGGAGAACGAGTGGCTGATTCCCCGTATCCCGAGCTGAAGAAGTCCCATGTTCCCGAGCGGGTGGGCCGCCCGTGGACCGACCACAAGCCCCCGCCATCTTCCCCAGTGTGGGCGGTGATCGGGGGGCTCGGCTCGTTCCATGTCCTGGTTGCGGCCTTGGATATGGGCGTGTTCGACGCCCTGTCCAACCGGGGTGCCAACCCTGGTATCCCCCCCGAAGTGACCGCCGCAGACCTAGCTGAGGGGCTTGGGGTATCAGCCCCCCACCTGGAAGCGCTGCTCGACTCCCTGGCAGTGCTCGGCCTGCTGGAGCGAGTGGGCGGCCGCTACGGCCTGAACGACACCGCGGCCCGCTATCTCACCACCGACGGCCCAGCATCAATGTCCTCACTGGTGCCGGTGGCCCCCGGCCCACTGGACAACTGGTCGCGGCTGGCCGACACCATTCGGGCTGGGCGGCCCGCCGAGCCCATTGACGACGACCCGGCCGAGTTCTACCGCCCTCTGGTTGAGGGCACCTTTACCACAATTCTCCGAGCAGCCACCCGGGCCGACCTCCAAGTGCGCTACAGCGCCATGACCGCCCCCCGAGTACTTGACCTGGGAGCTGGTGGAGCCCCCTGGGCCATCGCCGTGCTCAAGGCCTGCCCCGAAGCCACCGCGGTGATCAACGACCTCGACGGAGTAATCGAAGTGGCCCAGCGCACCACCGCCGAGCATGGCGTGGCCGATCGCTGCGAGTTCCGCCCCGGCGACTTCCACACCATCGAAATCGAACCCGAGGCCTACGACATCGCAGTACTGGGCCACGTCTGCCGCACCGAGGGCCCAGAAGGCGCTCAACGTCTCATCGCCAGGGCGCATGAAATCCTACGCCCCGAAGGCCGCCTGCTATTGGCCGACTACTTTGTGGCCCCCGAGCCCCAATGGAGCCCCCACAGCACGCTGATGGGCATGACCATGATGGCCAGCACCACAAACGGCTTCCCCATTACCGCCGCCCAAACCGCCAATTGGCTCCAAGAAGCCGGCTTCGAGCACCTCCGCCTAATAGAACCCATAGGTCACCAATACGCCTACACCGCCACCAAACCCCGCCGCCCCACCGGACAAGCGCCAACAACCCCTAAAGAGCCGCCGCCCGGACCCGCAAGATCAACATAGAGGAGCATCATGACCGAGCAGATCGACACCCTCATCAAAGCCTGGTACGTCGTCACCATGAACCCGACCCGCGACATCATCAGGCAAGGCGCAGTAGCCATCAGAGGCAACCAGATTGTCGATGTGGGCAAGGCATCGGACCTGGAGGGCCGCTATCAGGCCGCGGAGACGGTGGGCGGTGACCGATTCGTGATCACGCCGGGGCTGGTCAACACCCATATCCACATCACCGGCGAGCCCCTTACCCGGGGCTATGTGCCCGACGACACCCCGTTTGAGGAGAACGTGTTCCAATGGCTGTGCCCGCTGTATTCGGTATACACCGCTGAGGAGGAGCGCCTGTCGGGGCAGTTGGCCGCGGTGGAGATGCTCAAGTCGGGCACCACCTGCTTCTTGGAGGCGGGCACCATCCGGTTTGTCGACGAGGTGATGGACGGCCTGGTCGAATCCGGCATCCGGGGCCGGATCGGCAAATGGGTGTGGGATCTGCCCCCCGAGCCCAGCGTGTACCGCCAAGACACCGACGAGGCCATCGCCAACCTGCGCGACACCGTCGAGCGGTTCCAAGGCACTGCCGGCGGGCGGTTGGGGGCGTGGTCGATGGTGGTGGGCCACACCACCTGCTCCGACCCCTTGTGGCAGGCCGCTCGGGCCACTGCCGACGAGTACGGCGTGGGGCTCAGCTTCCACATGTCCCCGGCCGCATTGGATCCCGACACCTTCATTGCGGCATTCGGTCAGCGCCCGATGGTGCACCTGGGAGAGCTGGGCGTGCTGGGAGACGACACCGCCATCACCCACTGCGTCCACGTCGACGACCAGGAGATCGCGCTGCTGGCCGAGGCCGGATCGTCGGTGGTCCACTGTCCCACCACCGCGCTGAAGGTGAGCTACGGCGTGACCCAGATCGGCAAGATGCCCGAGATGGTCACCGCCGGGGCGAACGTGAGCCTGGGTACCGACGGCAACAACGCCTCCAACTACTCCGACCTGATGCGGGCCACCTACCTGGTGGCCGGGCTGTTCAAAGACGCCCGCATGGATCCTCAGATGTTCCCAGCCGAGAAGGCCTACGAGATGGCCACGTTGGACGGGGCCCGGACCATGCTGATGCAAGACGAGATCGGCTCGCTGGAGCCCGGCAAGCTGGCCGATGTAGTGATGCACGACACGGACCGACCCGAATGGCGGCCGCTGTTGAACGTGATGAACCAGCTGGTGTGGTCGGCCGACGGCCGAGGCGTTCACACCGTGTTCGTGGACGGGCAGAAAGTGGTGGAGGGTGGCCGCATGACCACCATCGACGAGGAATCCTTCTACAACCGCTGCCAGCAAGCCGGAGAAGCCGTCGTGGGGCGCTCGGGCCTCCCCGACAAGGCCAAGTTTCCTGTTTGGTAGGGGAATGGTCGCCTAGGAATACAGCTCGCGCTTGACCACCTTGCCGGCGGCGTTCCGGGGGAGAGGGTCGGGCCGAATCTCCCAAAGGGTGGGGATCTTGTAAGGGGCCAGCACTTCTTTGCACCATTCGGTTAGGTCGTTGGGATCCAATGAAACGTCGCCGGCGGGCACCACCACGGCCTTGACCTCTTGGCCCATCTCGGCGTGCTCCACGCCGAACACGGCTGACTCGGCCACCGACGGATGGGCGTCGAGGCGGTACTCGATCTCTATGGGGTAGATGTTCTCGGCGTTGCGAAGGATCATGTCCCGGGCTCGGGAGTTGATGTAGAGGTAGCCGTCGTCGTCGAAGCATCCGATGTCGCCGGTGTTGAGCCATCGGTCCTCATCAATGGTTGCCGCGGTGGCCTCGGGGTCGTTCCAGTACTCGAGCATGGTGTAGGCGCTGCGGCACCAGATGTCGCCCTCTTGCCCGGTGGGCAGCGGCTGGCCGTCGGGGCCGCGGATCTCGGTTTCGAAGCCGATGGCCACCTGGCCGCACGAGGTGGGCCGCTCCCGGTACTCGGCCCCGCCGATGCCGGCGATGACCGCCACCGACTCCGACGAGCCGTAGCCCATGCCCACCGCGGGGGCGGCGTTGGGAAAGGCCTGGCGCATCAGGTCTTGCACTGCCGGGCTGGCCGGCGCCCCGCCGAAGCCCACGTTGACCACGCTGGAGGTGTCGAACTCTCCGAAGCGGGGGTGGTTCACCAGCCGCGAGCCGATGCTGCCCAGAGCGGCGAAGGCGGTGACGCCCTCATCTTGGATGAGCTGGAGCACCGCCTCGGGATCGAAGCGGCCCCGGCGGTACACGATCTTGCCCCCGGTGACCATGCCGATCAGCGTGGTGCCGTACAGCCCTGACACGTGGAACAGCGGCGAGGTGCCCAAGGTCACCGACTGGGCCGGGGGGCTAGGGGCCGCGCCGTCGTCGGCCGGGGGATTGGTACGCAGCTCGGTGAACACCCGCACTGCTCCGTTCATCATGGTGGACTGCACGAAGCCGATCAGTCCCCGATGTGAGGCCACCGCCCCCTTGGGCCGCCCGGTAGTCCCGCTGGTGAACAGGATCACCGCGGGGTCGTCCTCGGCCAAGGACACATCGATGTCGTCGAGGGATGCGATGGCGCCGGAGGCAAGAAAGTCGGCCCAGTCGTCCTCGATCACCAGGCACGGTGCATCGGTACTGCCTTTGCCCGACCGCTCCAAGCGGGGGCGGTCGGCGATCACCAGGGCGGGCTCGCTCAGTGCAGTGGCGTAGTCCACTTCATCGGTTGTCCACCAGCCGTTGTAGGCCGAGACGACGGCGCCGATGCTGGTGGCGGCGAAGAACGACACCACCCACTCGGGGCAGTTGGCCGCGAAGATGGCCACCCGGTCGCCGTGGCCGATGCCCCGCTGCTGCAAGGCGGTGGCTGCGGCCGCCACTTGGGCGATCAAGTCGTTGAAGGTGTGGCGCTGATGCTCCAGAACCAAGAACTCCCGGTCGCCGAAGTTGGCGGTGTTGGCCACCATTTCCCGCAGCGAGCGCATCCGGCAGGCGAAAACCGCCGCCGGCTGCCCCAGGACCTCCTCGGTGGTCAGCTCGAACAACCCCTCCGGTCCAGTCAGCTCTTGAATCACGTCGTCTCGAACACCCACGGCTCAAGACCCTAACCACTTGCTGGTGTTCGACCGACTTCGACGGGTTGAATAAGGGCCTGAGGCTCTATCGTGGGTCCATGACCGAAGTCGTGATTGTTGAGGCCGTTCGCTCCCCGGTGGGCAAGCGAAACGGCGGTTTGTCTTCCGTCCATCCCACTTCTTTGCTAAGCCAGGTGCAGTCGGCCGCGGTTGAGCGATCGGGCATAGACCCCACCGCCATTGGCCAGGTGGTGGGTGGCTGCGTGGACCAGATCGGGGCCCAAGCCATGAATGTGACCCGCACCGCGTGGCTCACCGCCGGGTTGCCCGAGGAAACGGCGTGCAGCACGGTGGACTCCCAGTGTGGCTCCTCGCAGCATGCGGTGAACTTGGCTTACAGCCTGGTGAAGTCGGGCGTGGAAGACGCAGTGCTGGCCTGCGGCGTAGAGAGCATGAGCATTGTGCCCATCGGGTCGAACGCGTCGGCCGACGGGGTGGGCCGACCGGTGACCCGCGACTACTTCGCCCACTACGAGTTAACCTCCCAGTTCGAGGGAGCCGAGCGGATGGCCGACAAGTGGGGCGTTACCCGAGAGGACTGCGATCGCTTCGGGCTGTCCTCCCAGCAGCGGGCCGCCCGGGCCTGGGACGAGGGCCGATTTGAGACCCAGATCGTGCCCATTGAGGCCCCAGTGCTGGATGGGGACGGCAAGAAGACCGATGAAACAGCCACTGTGAGCGTGGACGAGGGCCTGCGGGAGACCACCCTGGAAGGTCTGGCCGGCCTCAAGCCAGTAGCCCGACCCGAGGGCGTCCACACCGCGGGGTCGTCGTCGCAGATCTCCGACGGAGCCGGCGCAGTGCTCATGATGACCGCCGATCGGGCCGAGCAGCTCGGGCTCACCCCCAGGGCCCGGGTGGCCGAGACCTGCTTAGTGGGGTGCGATCCGGTGTTGATGCTGGAAGGGCCGATCCCGGCCACCCACCGACTGCTTGAGCGAAGCGGGCTTGCCATGGACGACATCGACGTGGTGGAGATCAACGAGGCATTCGCCTCGGTGGTGTTGTGCTGGGCTGCCGAGCACGAGCCCGATATGGAGAGGGTGAACCCCAACGGCGGGGCCATCGCTTTGGGCCACCCGCTCGGAGGAACCGGCTCCATCCTGGTAACCAAGGCCCTGCACGAGCTGGAGCGCACCGACGGCCAGTGGGGGCTCATCACCATGTGCTGCGGAGGCGGCCTGGGCACCGGAACTCTCATCGAAAGGCTCTGATGCCCACCTTGCTGCCTTGCGGAAGAGGCTGATCGAATGCCCACCGACCCCGGCTTGGCCGACGAGTTGGTCGGCGCGATCCGAACCTGGGTGGATCGGGAGGTCATCCCCAACGCTTCTGATCTCGAGCACGCCGACGAGTTTCCCGAGGCGATGTTCGCCCAGATGTGCGAATTCGGCCTGTTCGGGGCCACCATCGATGAGTCCTACGGCGGCTTGGGACTGGACGCCACCACCTATGCCCGGATCATCGAGGAGCTCTCCCGGGGATGGATGTCGCTGGCTGGCATCCTCAACACCCACAAGATCGCGGCCACCATGATCGGGCGCTACGGCACCGACGAGCAGCGGGATCGTTTCTTGCCCCGCATGTGCGATGGATCGGTGCGATCGGCATTCTCGCTGTCGGAACCCGACGCGGGCAGCGACACCCGCAACATCCGCTGTCGGGCGGTGCCCGACGGCGAAGAGTGGATCATCAACGGCACCAAAATGTGGGTGACCAACGGCATGCGAGCCCAGATGGTGATGCTTTTGGCCCGAACCCCCGACGAGCGCATCACCTGCTTCATCGTGGAGAAAGAGCCGGGACCGAGCGCCGACGGCCTCACCGTGTCGCGCACCATCCCCAAGCTGGGATACAAGGGTGTAGAGACCGTGGAGATGGCCTACTCCGACTTCCGGGTTCCCGACGCCAACGTACTCGGCGGCCCCGACGGCGTGGGCCACGGGCTGGGCTATGCCTTGTCGGCCTTGGAGCTGGGACGGATCAACATCGCTGCTCGGGCGGTTGGGGTGGCGCAAGCCGCCCTGGAAGCGGCCATGAAGTACGCCCAGGAGCGGGAGACGTTCGGGCGACCCATCTACGACCACCAGGCCATCGGATTCAAGCTGGCCGAGATGGCCACCAAGCTCCACGCGGCCCGACTCATGACCTACGACGCCGCCCGCCGCTATGACTCTGGAGAGCGCATCGACTTGGAAGCGGGAATGGCCAAGCTGTTCGCTTCCGAAGCCGCCTTTGAGATCGCCTCCGACGCGCTGCGCATCCACGGGGGAAACGGCTATACCGAGGAATATCCGGTGGAGCGCTACTTTCGCGACACACCTCTCATGATCATCGGTGAGGGAACCAGCGAAATCCAAAAGATGGTGATCGCCCGCCAGTTGCGCGATCGGTATTCGTAGAGATGAATGCTTGCAGGCGGCTCTTCGATCGGTATTCCTGAGAGGACAAGCGGTGGCCGAGATATCTGAGGATCAGCTTCGCCAGAAGGTGCGAGACCTCCTAGCCGACGTCGACCCCGCGGCGGCCACGCAATACGAGTTTCGGGGTGCTCAATTCGACCGGGGCCTCTCCCGGGTTGACTTTCCCGAAGGCAAAGGCGGGCTCGGCCTGTCGCCCAAGGCCCAGACCGTGGTGGACGAGGAGCTGCGCAAGGGCAGCCGGTATTGGCACGATCTGAACGTCAACCCCATCGGCATTGGCATGGGTGCTCCCACCGTGTTGGCCCACGGCACCGAGGAGATGCACCACCGCCTGCTGCGGCCGCTCTACACCGGTGAGGAGATCTGGTGCCAGATGTTCAGCGAGCCGGGCGCGGGCTCCGATGTGGCTGGTTTGGCCTCCCGGGCCGAGCTCGACGGAGATGAATGGGTGGTGAATGGCCAAAAGGTGTGGACCTCGCTGGCCCATCGTTCCCGATGGGGGATGCTGGTGGCTCGCACCGACCCCGACGCTCCCAAACACCGGGGCCTCACTTATTTCGTGCTCGACATGACGCTACCGGGAGTGGAGGTTCGTCCTCTTTACCAGATCACCGGCGAGGCCGAATTCAACGAGATTTTCCTGAACGAGGTTCGCATTCCCGACTCCATGCGGCTGGGAGAGCGGGGCCAGGGGTGGAATGTGGCCATTACCACCCTTATGAACGAGAGAGTGGCGCTCGGCGGCGGGGTTCCCGAGCGGGGTAGCGGGCTCATCGGCATCTTGGTGTCGGCTTGGGAGCGCCTGAGGGACGAAGCCGATGGCCGGGATCCTGCCAGTCGCCAGGTGCTGCGGGATCGAGTGGTGCGATTGTGGACCGAGGCCGAGGTCTTGCGGTTGACCAACTGGCGTGCTCGCACCTTGTCGTCGGCGGGCACGCCCGGTCCGGAGGGATCGGTGGGCAAGGCAGTGTCGGCCGAGTTGAATCAGCGGATCTATGAGTGCCTGATCGACGTGATGGGGTCGGAAGCCATGCTGTTCCCGCAGGGCTATCCGATGTCAAGACCCGATCAGTCAGGTAGCGCTTCCTATCGCGATCCATCGCCAGTCAAGGGCTTCCTGCGATCGCGGGCCAACACCATCGAGGGGGGCACGTCGGAGGTGATGCGCAACATCCTGGGCGAGCGGGTGCTGGGCTTGCCCAAGGAACCCGGAGTGGACAAGAACACCCCGTGGAGCGAGATTCCCCGCAACTGAAAGCCGGTAGCTGAAAGCCAGCAAAAGAATGCCAGCAAAAGAATGCCATTTAAAGAATGAGAGTGCCCGATGGTTGAAGCCCAGCACATGCGCCAAGTGATGGAGCGGTACGCCGCCGCCGTGAGTGCCGGTGACAAGGAGGCCATTGTGTCGTTCTATGCCCCCGACGGCTCGTGCCAAGTGCCGGTGGGCGGGCCGGTACACCAGGGCATCGACGCCGTACGGGCCTTCTATGAGGGCAACGAGCTGGCCGAGACCCTGGTGTTGACCGGGCCGGTTCGGGTGGCGGGCAATGAGGCAGCGGTACCGATGGTGGCCCAGGTCTGCTTCGATGGGGTGGACTACGAACTCGATGTGGTGGATGTGGCCGTGTTCAACGACGACGGCCTGCTGGCCTCGCTGCGGGCGTACTACTCGCTCGACGATCTGCGTGCTGTTTGACCAGTTGAAGAAATGGCGGCGGTGGCTGCTGTGGCTGGCTGCGCTCGGGCTGCTGCTGGGTTGGAGTCTCACATGGGCGCTGGATGCACCGCAGCGGCCGGTGCTGGCTGAGCGCGAGCAGATCCGATCCGCCGCGGTTCACATCAAAGGCACGGCCTGCGGCCAGTTCAGTGAAGGAAGCGGGTTTGTCGCCGAAACCGGCTTGGTGCTCACCAACGCCCATGTGGTTGCCGGGGTTGAGGAGATCACTGTGACCGGGCCTGACGGCGAGGCAGTAGTCGGAGAGCTGGTGGGATTCGACGCTGGCCGGGACATTGCCGCGATCTCCGTGTCGGGTCTGGATGTCTCACCGATTGTGCTGGCGCCGATGGTTGCCGCTGAGGCCGATGTGGGTGATGCCGCCACCGTTGATCGCGACGATGGCTTGGAGTTCGTTCCCTTCACGGTAAAACGCAGGATCTGGGCCAAGGGACGCGACTTCTACGGGCAAGAAGCAGAGAACCGCCGAGTACTCGAAGTTCGCTCTTTGTTGGCTGCGGGAGATTCGGGGGCCGCGCTGGTGAACGTGGACGGCCAGGTGTGGGGAATGGTGTTCGCCGTCGCCCGGGGAGAGCGCGACCAGGGCTACGCCCTCGATGTGGTTGAGATCGCCGGGTTCCTAGCCCAGATCAACCGAGAGCCACTCCCGACCCCGCCCTGTCGGACTCTCTAGGGACGACCCCAGGGGCTAGTCTCATTCGATGCCTGTGGACTTGGACGAGCTTCTGTCACCAATGCACACCGCAGTGGTCACTATGGAATGCCAGCGGGGAGTGATCGGCGATATGGCCTCCATGGGGGGCTTGCGGGATGTGATGCTCGACCGGGGCGCCATCGACGCCGGGGCCCGATTGTGCGCCGGGGCCCGAGCCGCCGAGGTGCCGGTGGTGCACTGCCTGGCCCATTTCCGGGAAGATCGAGCGGGGAGCGTGGCCAACTGCCGGATGCTGGCCGCTTCGGCCAAGATGAGCGAGCAGACCGGCGGACTTTTGATCGGGTCGGAGTCGGCCCAAGTCATCCAGGAGTTCGACCCGCAACCATCCGACATCGAGATCGCCCGCTGGCACGGGATGTCGCCGTTCATGGGGACCTCGCTCGACCAAACCCTGCGCAATCTCGGGGTCACCACGGTGGTGGCCGCCGGGGTGTCACTCAACGTAGGGGTGATGGGCCTCGTGATCAACGCCGTTGACCTTGGCTATCAGGTGGTGCTGGCCGGCGATGCGGTAGCCGGCATCCCCGCCGACTACGGCGACGCGGTGATGGACAACACCATGGCCTTTCTCACCACCATGGTCACCGTGGACGACATTGTGGCCCGATGGGCATGACCGAAATCTCAACCACAGCGACAAGAGCTGATGACGCTGGGGCCGCCGATAATCCGGCGGCCGCTGTGAATGATGGGGCCGCCGATAATCCGGCGGCCAATAAAGCCGTGGTGGAGCGGTTGGTGCGCGACATCGTGAACGGCGGGCAAGTGGACCTGCTCGACGAAGTGCTGGCCGCTGACTTCGTAGCCCACGGAGTGGGACCGGGGCCTGCGGGTCCTGATGGGATGCGCCGTCTGATTGCTACATGGCGCACGGCATTTCCCGATTGGCAAGACCACATTGACGAGATCGTGGCTGAAGGCGACTTGGTGGTGCTCAAGATCACAGCCCAAGGCACCCACAACGGTCCTCTGCTGGGAATCGAACCCACTGGCGAAGCAGTCCAGTGGGGCATGATCGAAATGGTGCGCCTGGCCGATGGCAAGATCACCGAGCAATGGGGCTACTCCGACTTTGCCGATGTGGTTCGACACCTCCGTAAAGTGGCGGCGTCGCAGTCCGAACAGCAATCTGAACTGGAGGCTTGACAATGTCCGATACCTCACCCGTCCCCGACTACGCCCAGCTCATGCGGCTCGACGGCAAAGGCTTCATCGTGCTTGGCGCCGGGCAGGGCATGGGTCGCCAGTCATCCCATGCGCTGGCCCAGATGGGGGCCACGGTGTTCTGCGTAGACCTCGAGCAGGATCGGGCCGACCAAGTGGCCAACGAGGTGAACGGCATCGCCAGGGTGGCCGACATCACCAAGCGCGACGACGTACAGGGCTTGGTGGACGAAGCCGGGCAGGCCATGGGATCGATTGACGGAATCGTGGACATCGTGGGGGTTTCCGGATGGTCCGGGGTGCTGGACATCGATGATGCCGAATGGGACTGGCAATTCGACATGGTGCTGCGCCACGCCTATCTCATCTCTCAGATCGCCGGTCGGGCCATGAAGGAGACCGGCGGCGGCACGATGGTGTTCATCGCCTCGGTGAGCGGGCTGACTGCGGCCCCCAACCACGCCCACTATGGGGCGGCCAAGGCCGGGTTGATGGCGTGGATGCAGTCGGTGTCCATCGAGCTGGCCCCCTATGGGATCCGGGCCAACTGCGTGGCCCCCGGAACGATCCTGACCCCCCGCATGGAGGCGTTATTCGACGAGGAGCGAAAGGCGATCAATAACGCCGCAGTGCCGATGGGGCACATGGGGGTGCCGTCGGACATCGCGGGGGCAGTGCTCTTCCTCTCGGCGCCCATCTCCGGTTTCATTTCCGGTCGCACCTTGGTGGTCGACGGAGGCGTAGATGCCGACTTCCCTTACGACCCCATGTAGATACGAGATAGATACACTGTGTCTATGGCGGATGAAGTGAGCGAGCCGGAGAACCGGATCGTCGTCGGAGTGGAGGGATCGGGCGGAGCCCGAGCCGCCCTCCGCTGGGCCATCAAGGAAGCTCGTCACCGCAACGCCTTCGTTGATGTGGTGACGGCTTACTCCACCACCTACGTGCCTGCTTCGCCCGACTTCAACTACGTACCGCTGGACCCCATCGACTTAGAGGTTGAGGTCAAGCGGATGCAAGACAGCATTATCGACGAGGTATTGGCCGAGGTAGACGCCGAAGGGGTGGAGATCAGGCGCCGCATGCTGCGGGGCCGGGCGGCCGACACGTTGATCGCTGAATCGGTCAATGCGGCCATGCTCGTTGTGGGCTCACGGGGCCGGGGTGGGTTCCGAGGCCTGCTGCTGGGATCGGTCAGCCAACAGATCGCCCAGCATGGCAGTTGCCCCGTGGTGATCGTCCGCCCCGACTTGCCGACTTAGTCGTTACTGGCTTGTCCGAACTTTGACGGGGGCTCGCCTGCTTAATCTCTAACCCGATTTTGCGATGGCGGCTACGGTGCGTTGGTCGAGTCGGGCACTCTGGGCGATCTGGCGGTAGGAGGCGCCCTCTTGGTGGGCAATGCGAATCAGGCTGTCGCGAATGGCCTGCTCGTGATCGAGGCGGTCGGCGTGGAGGGCGACGCACGCGAGCGCAGCGCCCAATGCGTCGTCACTAGGCCGGTGTTGGTTGAGCATCTCAATTGCTATCTCGGCGCTGTCGGTTCGGATAATGATGTCTGGTGCCTGGTCTGTCACCGGTCAGCCTTTCTCTAGGGCGTTGATCAATCGGTCGCGAGCTTGGTAGAGCATGGCTAGTCGAGGCGAGACCTCTCCAGCGATCGTGGCAGCGTTTATATGCACCATAACCAGCGCTAGAAGTTCCAAGGCTTCGCTGCGTTCAAGCTCCACATTGATGATGGGGTGATGCTACATGAATGTGACAGTAGTGTCACAATAATTTTTGGCAAGTCGACTGGCTCGCCTAGCTCACACTGCCTCCAGATTCGCATCAGCTTTGCTGGTGGTCGGGCACAAGGGCACGAACAAGATCTTCTTCGTCGAGACCTGTTTGGGCTAGCACCCGCTCGACTACTTCGCCTACTCGATCAAGCGATTCTTGGATTTCTTGGCGGTCATGCTTTGGTGTCGGAACCGGATGGGCTTCTCGTAGCTCCACGATGACCTTGCCCCAGGTGCGGCGCTGGTAGATGGCGTCGAGGGCGGTGGGGACATCCTCAAAGGCGAATGGGGGAAATACCGGGGGATCGAGACTGCCTTCTTCGAGGAGGGCGAATATCTCCTGCCGGGCTCGTTCTGACGGCTCGGGATTGCGACCCACCGAAGCGCCCCAGTGGACGCCGACCACGGAGTAGTTTTTCAACAGGATGTGGTTGGTGGGGGCATCGGCGATTCGCCCGCTGGTGAAGCCGATCACCAGCAGCCGGCCGTCCCAGGCCATGCACCGGCGGGACCGGTCGAACACGTCGCCCCCCACCGGGTCGAAACACACGTCCACTCCCTGGCCATCGGTGTGGGCTCGTACCAGATCTACGAAGTCGGGGGTCTCCTGGTAGTCGATGGCCAATTCCACACCCATCTCCTTGAGCAGGGCCGTCTTCTCCGGGCCGCCGGCGGTGGCGAAGACTCTTGCTCCTGCGATCAGGCCGAGCTGCACCGCAGCCGAGCCCACTCCGCCCATTCCGGCGTGAACGAGCAAGGTCTCGCCGTCGGCCAGGCGTCCTCGGTCGTGGAGGGCAAACCACGATGTGCCGTAGTTCACCAGCGCCGCAGCGGCCGCTCCGGCCGATACTCCTTCGGCCAGCTTGTGAACGCCGCTGGCTCGCAGTGCGGTCTGCTCGGCCAGCGATCCGCCGCCGATGCCCACCACTCGGTCGCCGACGGCCAAGTGGTCAACCCCGTCGCCAAGTTCCCGCACCCTGCCTACCACCTCGGTACACGGCGACCACGGCAGCTTGGTCTCCATTTGGTAGAGGCCCCGAGCCATGAGACAGTCCACAAACGTCAGCCCCACGGCTTCAACATCCACCACCACTTGGCCGGGGGCTGACTCCGGGGGGTCGACTTGCTCTAGCTGGAGAAACTCGACCGGGTCGCCCAGCTCATGTTGTCGCCAAATCCGCATCAGCTTCCCTTGGTGTCGGCACTTGAACCGGCCGCGGCGGGGCGGTCCACCACCGACTTGATGCTCTCCAAGGCCCGCTGTTTGAAATCTTGCACCGACGGCACATTGCCGGCCAGGGCCTGGTACTCCGACATGGTGCGGATGGCGTTGCGAGTGCCCATCGCCTCCATGCCTCGATGCACACTGCGCTTGTTGATCTGTTGAAGATCGGACGGGACCCGGGCCACCCGCTGGGCCATCTCCAGCACCTGCTCTTCCAGTTCGGCCTCGGGATAGGCCCGGTTGGCGAATCCCATGGCCGCCGCCTCGGTACCGGAGTAGGAGTCGCCGGTGAGCATCATCTCCATGGCGTTGCGGAATCCCACCAGCCAGGGGTGGTAGTTGAAATCGGGCGGGCTCAGCACCCGCACTACCGGGTGGCCGATGTCGGCGTTGTCGGCCACATAGACCAAGTCGCAGGCGGCGGCCAGCTCCGATGCTCCGGCCAAGGCGTAGCCATGGATTTGGGCGATGACCGGCTTGGCCAGTTCCCAGATGGCCAGCCAGCTGTCGGTTACATGGCGGGACCACTGCCCATCGCCGCCCGCCGTGTAATGAGGCGGATCATCCATGAGCGAGTCGGACAGGTCATAGCCCGACGAGAAGCATGGACCGGCACCTCGGATGATCGACACCCGCACGTCATCGTCGGTATCGGCGGCTTGGAGGGCAGCCAATAGCTCTTTCCTCATGGGGGTGCTGATGGCGTTGCGCTTCTCCGGCCGGTTCAGCGTTATGCGCCGGACATGAGGCGCAGGATCATCGATCAGGATCAGCTCGTAGGACATGACCTGACCCTATAACGACCGGCGCCCCGGACCCGAAGGCCCGGGGCGCCGAGTGTATTGATCAGTTGGCGGTGTTACTGGGTCCGCAGCCTACGGCTGAGGCCGAGCACCATCGCACCGGCGAGCACGATGGCCAGAGCCACGATGGCCAGCAGCGGTGTGTTCACACCGGTATCAGCCAGCATGTCGTCGCCCATGTCGTCGCCCATGTCGTCGCCCATGTCGTCGCCCATGTCGTCGCCCATGTCGTCGCCCAT
>JAJDYE010000040.1 GCA_022822905.1 Acidimicrobiia bacterium
GTCGGGTACCATCAGCGTGCGCTACACGGTGTCGCAGAGCGGCCAGTTCGTGGCCTCGGGGCAGCTGGGCAGCGGCAAGACGCGGAGCCTGAGCGGCGCCAGCGCCACGTTCACCGTGCCGACCCAGAACGACAGCGCCGACGAGGCCGACGGCTCGGTGACCGTGAGCTTGAACAACGGCACCGGCTACCGGCTCGACGCGCCCGCCTCTGCGACGGTGACGGTGCGCGACGACGACGTGCCGTCGGTGCAGTTCGCGTCCGCGGCGGCCAGTGCCGCCGAGAGCACCGGCGCGCGCAATGTGCGGGTGAATCTCAGCCCCGCGCCGCATCGCAGCATCACCCTCGGCTACACCGTCGGCGGCACCGCCACGCGCGGCAGCGACTACACCGTCTCGGGCTCGGCTGCCGTGAGCGCCGGGGCGACGTTCGTGGACATCGGCGTGGTACTGGCCGACGACTCCGCCGCGGAACCTGACGAGACGGTGGTGCTGACCTTGAGCGCCGGCAACGGCTACAGCGTCGGATCGCGCGGCGTGTTCACCTTGACGGTCACCGATGACGACGTGGCGCCCGGCACTCCGACGGCCGCCTTCGCATCCGCGGCCGAGTCGGTGAGCGAGGGCGTGGGGACGCATTCGGTGACGCTGCATGTGCTGCCCGCACCGACGTCGCCCATCACGGTGCGCTACACGGTGGGCGGCAGCGCCGATCCTGCCTCCGATTACACGGCGCCGGGCGGCACGGTGAGCGTGAGCGCCTACACCACCAGCGCGACCATTGACATCCCCATCACCGGCGATGCTGCCAACGAGGGCGACGAGACGGTGGTGCTGACGCTGAGCGCCCCGGGCGGCGGCGCCGGGTATGTGCTGGGCGGGCAGAGCTCCTACACGTTGACGATTCTCGATGACGACGCGACCCCGACTACGCCTCGCGTGTGGTTCAACAGCTCGGCGATTCGCGTGCCGGAGCATCAGCGCGCTCTCTACCCGACCGTGTACCTGGACCCGTGGCCGTCCAGTGACCTCGCGATCCATTTCGCGATAGACACCAACGTCTCCACTGCCACGCTCAATGAGGACTACAGGCTGTACCGGCGGCTGCGAGATCCCGACGGCGACGGCGTGTACCACGGCACCTTCATCGCGGATGCCGACAACTTCCGCCGCTGGGCCAAGCTCTCGGTGCTGTTCATCCAAGACGGTGTCCGCGAAGGCGACGAGACCATCGTCATCCACCTGCTCAACGGACCGGGCTACACCCTGGGCGACATACCCACCGACACCCTCACCCTCACCCTCACCGACTGACAAGGGAGCCTATGACAGGCCCCCTAGTTGTTGTAGGCCGTCTCGGCGTGCAGCGACTGGTCTAGGCCGACGCTCTCATCCTCGGCTGAGGCCCGGATACCAATGGTGCGGTGGAGCACGATGGCGATGATGTAGGTGGCCACGAAGCTGTACGCCATGACCGCCACGATGGAGATGATCTGGTTGGCCAGCAGCTCTCCGCCGCCGAAGAACACGCCGTTTATGAACACCTCGCCGGCGATGGCCCCGGAGTCGGCGAAGAATCCGATCAGCACGCCGCCGATGACGCCGCCGAACATGTGTATGCCCACCACGTCGAGGCTGTCGTCGTACTTGTAGCGAAGCTTGAGCCCGATGGCCAAAAAGCACAGCACCCCGGCCGCGGCGCCGATCACGATGGAGGACATGGCCCCCACGAAACCGGCTGCGGGGGTGATGGCCACCAGCCCGGCCACAATGCCCGAGGCCATGCCCAGCGCGGTGGGCTTGCCGTCTTTGACGGTCTCGGCCACCATCCACGCGCACAGCCCGGCGGCCGCGGCCAAGAAGGTGGTCAAGAAGGCGTGAGAGGCGGTGAGATCAGAGGCCAGCGCCGAGCCGGCGTTGAACCCGAACCAGCCGAACCACAAGATGCCGGCACCCAGCAGCACCAGCGGCAGATTGTGGGGGAAGTCCACGTCGCGGGGCCAGCCCTTGCGGGGGCCGAGGACAAGAACCAAGGCCAGGGCAGCCGCACCGGCGTTGATGTGGATGGCCGTACCACCGGCGAAGTCGTGGGCCGGAAGATCGGCAATCCAGCCTCCGCCGCCGTAGATCCAATAGACCACCGGCGAGTACACCACAAACGACCAGACGGGCACGAAGATGGCCCAGGCGGAGAACTTCATCCGGCCGGCCACCGCCCCGGAGATGAGCGCAGGCGTGATGGCGGCAAAGGTCATGCCGAACACGAATTCCCGCTTGGCCACCATGTCGTCAACCCCGTTGAGCCAGGCGGCGTCGAAGTCGCCGAACAGCGGGAAGCTCCAGTCGCCGGTGGCAAATCCAAAACCGGCCACCGCCCACAGAATGGGGATGATGCCCAGGCAATACAGGTTCATGTTCATCATGTTGAGCACGTTCTTCGTGCCCACCATGCCCCCGTAGAACAGGGCCAGGCCCGGCACCATGAACAAGACCAGCGCTGCGGATACGAGTACCCATGCGGTATCAGCGTCCATCACCACTCCCCGTGCATTGACGGCTATCCCGCCTGTTGACACCGCCAGTATGCCAGGTTTGGCGGTTGTGACCCTGAACCGTCTTCGTGTGGGTCAGCCGTGGCGTTGGCGGTGTACGAAGGCCTTGGCCGCTCCCCACGTCAGGCCCGGGGCCTGGAGATCGGGGTGGATGTCGCTGAACGACACCGGGGCCAGGTTGTAGACGTCGTCGGGGAACCGGTCGATGGCGAAGTCGTCCCGCTCCACTGGGCTTGCGCCGGCGGCGCTCAGCACCTCGGTGGGGTAGATCACTGCCCGGCGCAAGACGGCCATGGGGTTTTCCCGCTGGTCGTCTATGTCGGCGGCCAGCAGCCGGGCCACCTTGCCGCCCACCGCGGCCGCCGCCGCCGCCCCGGCGGCCTCGGCGGCTTGTCGGTGGTGGGGCCCCATATCGGGCAGTCGGCTCTCCACCGCGGAGACCACCCAGCCGGGCAGGGCCTGCACGATGCCCTCGGCCAATTGCCGGGCGCACTCGGCGAGCTGGCGTTCAGCGGCGAGCAGTTCGTCGTCGGTCAACGGCGCGGGGGTGACAGGCCGACGTCTACGGCCTTGCCCAGGGCGGAGTTCAGATTGCCGGAGCGGAGGCCCTCCAGATCCAGGGTGGCGTACCGGTAGCCGGCCTGGCGCATCGCATCCACCACCTCGGCGCGCCGGGCAACCACATCGGCCAGGCGTGCTTCGGGCACCTCGATGCGGGCCAGGTCTCCATAGTGGCGCACCCGAAGCTCGGCGAAGCCCAAGCGCCGCAGGGCGGCTTCGGCGTCGCCCACCGACGCCAGCGCCCCCAACGTGACCGGCGTGCCGTAGGGTATCCGCGAGGCCAGGCAGGGGGCCGCAGGCTTGTCCCAGGTTCGCAAGCCCAGCCGCCGCGACCACTCCCGCACATCGGCTTTGGAGAATCCGGCTTCGACCAGGGGGAAGACCGCTCCCCGCTCGGCCGCTGCCCGCTGGCCGGGGCGGTGGTCGCCCAGGTCGTCGGTGTTCACGCCCAGGGCCACCACAGCCGAAAGGTCGGAGGCCAAAGGCGTCACCGCATCCATGAGCGCGTCTTTGCACCAGTAGCACCGGTCGCCGTCGTTGGCCACGTAGGCGGCCTGTCCCATCTCGGCGGTCTGCACTTCACGCCATTGCAGCCCCCATTCGGCCGCCAACGACCCGCACTCGTCCCGCTCGGCGCGGGCCAGCGAGGGCGACACCGCGGTAACGGCCGTGGCCCGCTCGCCCAGAACGTCGTGGGCCACCCAGGCCAGCAGCGAGGAGTCGGCCCCCCCGCTGAAAGCCACGACAACCCGGCCCATCTCTCCCAGGTCGCGCCGAAGCTGCTCCATGTCGCCCACGGCACCATTGTTGCCGCCTGCCAGAGCGCCTGCGCCGCCGCTGCTGTTGCCGCCTGCCGAGTCGCCCACGGCACCATTGTTGCCGCCTGCCAGAGCGCCTGCGAAACCTAGCGGCATTGGCCGGGGGCCGAATAGCCAACCGCTAACGTGTCGGGTGATGCGCAGAGGGGTTGTGCTGGTCGGTGTGGTGCTCGCTGTGCTGGTGGCGTGGGCCGCTCCGGGCCTCGCCCAGAATGAAGGCGAGCCCGACCAGTCCCAGCAAACGGTGCTGACGGGAACCCTCCGACTGGGCTTCGACCAGTTCTTCGCCGGTGTCGAGATAACCGCAGCCGATGAGTCGGGTACTCGGGTGGGCCGGGCCACCACCGACCAAGACGGGCGCTGGACAATCGAGGTGCCCGCCGCGGGCGACTATCTGGTGACGCTGAACGAGCAGACCCTTCCCGAGGGCATAAGCCTGCGAGAGGGGCACCAGTCCACTGCCGGGGCAACCGTGTTGCAGGGCGCCTCCAGGGCCGTCGTGTTCGCGGTGGGCGAAGCCCCCAAGGGCACGCCATTCGGCGAGAGGGCCGCCCAGACTGTTTTCAACGGCCTCAAATTCGGCCTCATCATCGCCATGAGCGCAATCGGTTTGTCGCTCATTTACGGCACCACCGGGCTTGTCAACTTCGCCCACGGCGAGTTGGTGACATTTGGAGCGGTTATAGCCTGGTACTTCAACACCTCGTGGGGCGGTCTGAACCTGGTGCTGGCCGCCCTGGCCGCCATGGTGGTGTGCGGACTGCTGGGCGCCGGGATGGAGACCGGCCTGTTCCGGCCATTGCGGCGCAAACGGCTCGGGATTTTCCAGCTCTTGGTTGTCACCATCGGCCTCTCTTTGCTCGGTCGCCAGCTCATCCAGCTCTTCTTCGGCCCCGAGCCCCTTCCCTACACCGACTTCCAGGTTCAACAGCGGTGGGAGTTCGGACCCTGGGCGGTCACCCCCAGAGAGGTGGTCACGGTGGCGGCGATCATCGCAGTGCTGGTGGGGGCGGGTTTGGTGCTCCAGTTCTCCCGCTTCGGCAAGGCCACCCGGGCCGTGTCGGACAACCCCGGCCTGGCTGAGGCCTCGGGCATCAACGTGAACCGGGTTGTGCTGTGGGTTTGGGTGCTGGGGACGACGCTGGCGGGGCTGGGAGGCGTGTTCCAGGGGCTGGACACCGACATCGACCCGTTCTTGGGCTTTCAGCTTCTGCTGCTGATTTTCGCCGGGGTGGAACTGGGAGGGTTTGGGACCGCCTTCGGGGCTCTGGTCGGATCGCTCATCATCGGCATGTCCACGGAGGTGAGCACTCTCTGGATATCGCCCGAGCTCAAGTTCGTGGTGCCGCTGGCCGCGCTCATCGGCATGGTGCTGCTCCGTCCCCAAGGCCTTTTCGGCATCAAGGAGCGGGTGGGCTAGGTGGATTCAGGGTCGATGCGGTCCGGGGGCGATTAGATGGATTTCAGCATCATCTTCGGCAACGCGGCCCGGGCCGCATTCGGCCCCGAGGCAGTGATATTGGCGCTGGCCGCTATCGGCTTGAACGTACACTTCGGCTACACCGGCCTGTTGAACATAGGCCAGGTGGGGTTCCTGCTGTTGGGGGCCTACGGCACCAGCGTCTCGGTAGCCACTTTCGGCTGGTCGCTGTGGGCCGGGGTGGTTGTGGGCCTCTTGCTGTCGGCGGCGTTTGCGGTGGCGCTCGGCTTTCCCACCCTGCGCCTGAACACGGTGATGTTCGCCATGGTCACCATTGCCGCTGCGGAGATCATACGGATTCTCATCGGCTCTACCGATGCCATCGGCCTCACCGGGGGCCCGCTCAGCGTGAGCTTCGACGCCGGCGCGTTCTACGACCTGAACCCGTATCCCGACGGGCCTCACGACCGCTACGGCATAGGAACCTTCGAGTTCACCGGCCAGCAGCTCTGGGTGATCACCGTGGGCTGGCTGTTGGTGGCGCTGGTCACCGCCGTGGTGGTCATGTTGGTGCGAAGCCCCTGGGGGCGGGTGCTGAAGTCGATCAGAGAAGACCAGGACGCTGCTCGCAGCCTGGGCAAGAACGTCTTCTCCTACAAGATGCAGGCCCTGGTCATCGGCGGCGTGATAGGCGGGATGGGAGGGGTGATCGACGCCATCAAGACCTCCGGGGCAGACCCCAACGGATTCCGGCCCCAGGTGACCTTCTTCGCCTATACCGCCCTGTTGCTGGGCGGCTCGGCCACCTACCTGGGCCCGGTGCTGGGCGCGGTGCTGTTCTGGTTCCTGCGGGAGTGGATCGAGTCGTTCCTGCGCCAGATTGTCGAAGAAGCCTGGCTGCCCGATGTGGTGGCCGACTTCTTCGACGGCGCCGAAGGGGTCATCAGCGTCGCCATGGTGGGCGTGGCGCTCATTCTGCTGATGCTGCTCAGGCCTCAGGGAATAGTCGGCAACCGCACGGAGATGCAGCTCGATGCCAGATGAGCTGACCCCGCAGGCCGCCTCGGACCAGAGCGAGGCCGCACTGCCTCCCCCCGACGGAGGGGCACCTGCCATCGAGCCCATCTTGACGGTGCCGCATGAGCCGGGCGCTCCAAAGCCTGATCCGATCTTGGAGGTAGACGGGTTGAGCCGCAGCTTCGGCGGCCTGTTGGCGGTGGATGTGGACCACTTGGAAGTGCAGCGGGGGGTCACTACCGCGCTCATCGGGCCGAACGGCGCGGGCAAGACCACCCTGTTCAACCTCTTGAGCGGGTTTGAGCGGGCCGACACCGGGCATTGGTCGTTCAACGGGGAGGCGGTCACCAACCCGTCTGCCGACGCGCTGGCCCGCAACGGGATGATCCGCACCTTCCAGCTCACCAAATCGCTGGCCAAGCTCACCGTGATCGACAACGTGCTGCTCGGCGCTCCCCGGCAGTTGGGCGAGAGGCTCTGGGCCGCCCCGTTCCCCAGCAGGTGGCGATCACAGGAGGAGGCCAACACCGAGCGGGCCGAAGCGCTGCTGGAGAGGTTCAACCTGGCGCACATGCGAGACGAGCTGGCCGGCACGCTGTCGGGGGGCCAGCGCAAGCTGCTGGAAGTGGCCCGGGCGCTCATGGCCGACCCTGTCTTGATCATGTTGGACGAGCCCATGGCAGGAGTGAACCCGGCATTGGCCCAGTCGCTCATGCACCACATCACCCAGCTCGTGTACGAAGGGCTCAGCGTGGTCTTCATAGAGCATGCCATGGACGTGGTGACCGGCATCAGCGACTGGGTGGTGGTGCTGGCCCAAGGCCAGGTGATAGCCGAGGGGCCGCCCTGGAAGGTGATCCACGACGACCAGGTGATCGACGCCTACCTGGGGCGGCGCCGAGCGGGGGCGGAGCGGTGAGCGGGAGCAGCGCGCCGGGCGGGAGCAGCGCGCCGAGCGGGGGCAGCATGCCGAGCGGGTTGACCCCGCTGGTGCGGGCCGACGATGTGGTGGCCGGCTACCTGCCGGGGGTGGACATCTTGAACGGCTGCTCGCTGGAGCTGCACACCGGCGAGGTCATCGGGATCATCGGCCCCAATGGGGCGGGAAAGTCCACCTTGCTGAAGGCCGTGTTCGGCTTGGTGGAGGTCCGCTCGGGTTCCATATTCCTCGGCGACGAGGACATCACCGGACTGGCCCCCTTTGAACTGGTGTCCCGGGGCATCGGCTTCGTACCCCAGACCGAGAACGTCTTCCCTCGGCTGACCATTCAGGAAAACCTGGAGATGGGGGTCTTCCAGAGACCCCACACCTTCGAGGCGCGGTTCGAGGCGGTGGCCGAGCTGTTCCCCCTTCTGGCCGAGCGCCGCAGCCATCGGGCCGACGGGCTGTCGGGGGGCCAGCGCCAGATGGTGGCCATAGGCCGGGCGCTGATGATGGATCCCCAGGTGGTGCTGCTGGACGAGCCCTCGGCCGGGCTATCTCCGGCCTACCAGGACGAGGTGTTCGAACAGGTCACCCGGATTGCAGAGCGCGGCGTGTCGCTGATTCTGGTGGAGCAGAACGCCCGGCGGTGCCTGGAGATATGCGACCGCGGCTATGTGCTCGACCAGGGCACCAATGCCTACACCGGAACTGGTCAAGAGCTCCTCGACGATCCCAAGGTGGTCAGCCTGTACCTGGGCACCCTTATGGGTGCCTAGCCCTGTATCGCCATCGCTCCGGTAGGGCACTAGCCTCGGCGGGCAGTGGCGATTGGCGAGGCCGGGACAGGCGCTTTGCGCCGGGGCGAGCTGCTTGCCGACCGCGCCATGGTGGGAGCGGTTCTGTGCCGTGCGCTGGCCCGGCGCGTCGACGAGTGGCTCCAGGGCATCTTCTCAGCCGAGGTGGCCGACCCCGAGGGCATCGCGCTGGTGGCGGTGGGCGGGTACGGCCGATCTGAGCTGTGCCCCTATAGCGACATCGACCTGCTGCTGTTGCACCGCGATCGCCCTGACATCGGCGAGGTCGCCCCCCGGCTGTGGTATCCCATCTGGGACGAGGGTCTCAAGCTCGGCCATTCGGCGCGAACACCTCGGGAGACCCGGGATTTGGCCAAGACCGACCTGGACACGGCCACATCGCTGATGGACGCCCGCCATATCGCGGGCGATGCCGACCTGACTGCCGATCTGACTGCCGACAACGCCAGCCAGTGGCGGCGCGGCGCCCGGCGGTGGCTCCCCTTGCTGGCCCAGGGAGTGGCCGAGCGCCATCGGCGCAGCGGCGAGGTGGCGTTCAAGCTGGAGCCCGACCTCAAGCAGGGGCGGGGAGGGCTGCGAGACGTGCATGCGCTTCGGTGGGCCGAAGAGGGCGTGTTCGAGATGGACGAAGCCGACAGCCGCGAGCTGCGGGCCGACTACGAGGTGATCCTGGCTGCCCGGGTCGAGTTGCACCGCACCACCGATCGCCCCGGCGACCAGCTTCTGCTCCAAGAGCAGGATGGGGTGGCCGCCGCGCTGGACTATGCCGATGCCGATGAGCTGATGGGCGCCATCGCCAGCTCGGCCCGGTCGATTGCCTGGCGCAGCGACGAGATATGGGCCTGGCTGCGGGATTCCGAGCTCCCCCCCGAGTGGCGTCGCCGGCTGCGTCGCCGTACCAGCCGAAACAACACGGAGTTGGATGCCGGTGTGGAGGTGCATGAGGGCCGGGCGGTGCTGGCCGCCGACGCTGATGCCGCCGATCCCTGCACCGCTCTGCGCTTGGCCCGGGCGGCTGCCGCCCATGGGCTGCGTATGGACCGCAACAGCCTGGAGTGCCTTCAAGAGCAGATGGCCCCCATGCCTGATCGGTGGCCCGGCGAAGCCCGCAAGGCGTTCGTGGACATGCTGCTGACCGGCGCCGCCGCTCCACCGGTGATCGAGGCGTTGGACCAGATGGACCTTTTCGTGCGCATCCTGCCCGAGTGGGCGCCCAATCGCAGCCGTCCCCAGCGCAACGCCTACCACCAGTTCACCGTGGATCGGCACTTGTGCGAGGCCGCCGCTTTGGCCGCCGATCTGGTCGACCGGGTGGATCGCCCCGACCTGTTGGTGGTGGGGGCCCTGCTCCACGACATCGGCAAGGGCTACCCCGGCGACCACACCGAGGTGGGTATGGAGTTGGTGGCCGACATCGCCCACCGGATGGGGTATCCGCCCACCGACGTGGACGTGCTGGTGGCCATGGTGGAGCACCATCTGCTGCTGCCCGACGTAGCCACCCGGCGCGACCTGGAAGATCCCGACACCATCGCCGACGTTGCCCGCCAGGCCCGCTCGGTGGAGACCCTGCGCCTTCTGGGAGCGCTCACCGAGGCCGATTCGGTGGCCACCGGCCCTTCGGCGTGGAGCGCTTGGAAGGCCAGCCTGGTACGCGAGCTGGTGGCCCGCTGCGCTCACGTGATGGAGGGCGGCGACATCGACGAGATCACGTCGAGGTTCCCCACCCCCGAGCAGCGGGGGATGATGGAGGCCGGCGAGCGATTGGTGCTGGGCGAAGGCGACACCCTGTTGGTGATCGCCCCCGACCAGCACGGCATGTTCTCCCGCGTGGCGGGAGCGCTGGCGCTGAGCGGTCTGCGGGTGCTTCTGGCTGCGGCCCACTCTGAGTATGGGATGGCGCTGGAGCGGTTCCAGGTGGAGAGCACCTTGGGCCTGGAAATCGACTGGTCCCAGGTCACCGCCTATGTGGAGCAGGCCCTGGCCGGCCGATTGGCGATCGAGGCCCGATTGGCCGAGCGGATCAGCACCTACGAGGTGGAGCCCGACTTCAGCCCCCGGCCGGTTATCGCCCCCAAGGTGACCGTGGACAACGATTCCTCCTCCACCGCCACCATCATCGAGCTGGCCGCCCAGGCCCGCATCGGCCTGCTGAGCCGGGTTACCAGCGCCCTGTCGCAGCTCGGGCTGGACATCCTCAGCGCCAAGGCGCAAGACCTGGGCGGGGATGTGGTCCACGCCTATTACGTGCGCGACGGCGAGGGGAGCAAGGTGACCGATCCAGACCACATCAACGAGATCAATCTGGCCCTTCAGCACGCCATCGATACCTGCTCTACCCGGGTATGAGGGCGGTTGGGACCATCTAGCGGCCATGACTGACGAAGGCCGGGCCGTAGTAGGGGAAGGCGACCTGAGGCGGTGGTCGGAGGCCCTGGCCGGGATCGCCCGCACCGGTCTGGCCTTCACCGACAACAAGTACGAGCAGGAGCGGTTCGAGGAGGTGCTGCATGTGGCCGCCGACATGGCCGCCGCGCTGAGCACGGGCTGGACGCCCGACAACTTCGTGGCCGAGTGGATGAAGTCGGTGGGCGACGGTGTTCCCGGCTACGTCACCCCCAAGGTGGCGGTGGGCGCGGTGGTGGGCAACAACGACGGTGAGATCCTGCTGGTGCAGCGGGCTGACTCCGGGGTGTGGCTGTACCCCACCGGCTGGGCCGACGTGGGCTACTCCCCCTCAGAGGTGGTGGTGAAGGAGGTGCTGGAGGAGACCGGCATTGTCTGCGAGGTGGAGCGGCCCATCGCCATCCACGACGGCCTGCGCCGGGGATTCACCACCGTGCCGATGTACTCAATGGTGTTCTTGTGCCGGGCGGTGGGCGGCCAACTCGATCCCCACCCCCTGGAGTGCAGCGATGTTGGATTCTTCGGCCCCGACAACCTCCCCGACGGCGTACACGGCAGCGACTGGTGGCTGTCCCACTCCTTCGCCGCCATCCGCGGCGAACCCATAGAATTCCTCTTCGACCACCCCCGCACCCCACCCTGGCGCAACGGCCGAGCCGATTAGCAGCACGCACCCTCCCAACCAAGTTGTCACCGAGCGGGAGTAGGGTGCGGCTTCTTATTGGCGCGAGGAGGCGGCCTGCAAATACCCAAGGAGTCGTAACACAGGTGTTACGGTTAGATTCGGATGGAGTCGAAGTTGTTGTTGAAGGAGTTGGACGAAGCTCGTCGGAGGGCGGGGTTGTCCAAGACTGAACTGGCTCGGTTGGCGGGGACGCAGCCAGCGGCCGTGCGGCGGCTGTTCTCGGGGAACGGGCACAATCCTCAGATTTCTACTGTGGCTGCCCTAGCTGAGGTTCTTGGGCATGAGGTTCGAGTCGTGCCCAAGTCGAGAGAAGAATTGGCAGCTGCCGCCGAGAGGGCGACGGGAACTGTGTCAGCCGCAGACGAGCTCCGTGGTGTAGAAGGAGGGCCGTTTTCGACGATCTTGGCCGATCCGCCGTGGCGATTTATGAATCGCACTGGAAAGGTAGCGCCGGAACATCGGCGGCTTTCCCGATACGACACGATGACCACTGCGGAGATCCGGGCGCTACCGATATCAGAGGTCGTGACTGAGAACGCCCACCTCTATCTGTGGGTGCCCAATGCGCTCATCTCCGATGGGCTCCAGGTCTTGGAGTCGTGGGGGTTTACCTACAAGTCGAACATTGTGTGGGCGAAGCGGCGCAAGGACGGTGGGCCAGACGGTCGAGGTGTGGGCTTTTACTTCCGCAACGTGACAGAGCTGATTCTGTTCGGGGTGCGAGGCAGCATGAGGACGCTGCCCCCTGGCCGTCGCCAAGTGAACATGATCGAGACCCGGAAGCGGGAGCATTCCCGCAAGCCTGATGAGCAGTACGACATCATCGAAGACTGCTCTCCCGGGCCATATCTGGAGCTGTTTGCCCGCTACTCCAGGCCAGACTGGGTGTCCTGGGGTCTTGAAGCCGACGAGGAGGTCACTCCGCGAGGCCAGCTCTATCCTGCCTACAGCTGAGCCGACAGATGATGAAGTGCTATTGGCTTGAGACGGGCGGCATCAGCGCAAAAGCCTCATTCCTGAGCTCGTCATAATCAGACTTCGCCTCGCTCCAACTTGAATATTCCAGTTCTCGCCAATTGGCCTTTAGGTCTTCTGCATCGTCTAGAACGTCTCGGACTTGGTAGGCCAGTTCGATGCCCTCGATCTTCTCGGGGCGGATCCCGATGAGAAGCAACGGGCATTCACCGCCGCCGCCCAAGTTAACTCTCGGGACCAGCTTGTCCCAGTGAGTGCTTGACGTTCCGTACTTGAAGCCACCGTCTTTGCTTTGAATGACCTTGGAAATCAGATCTTGAAGGTCGGCGCTTCGCGTGACGATCACTCCTACGGCGATAGCCCCCTCGTGGTGCAACGCTTGGAAGTTGATGAGGTCTCGGTCGAAGAATGGGTCTTTGTTGTTCCACTCCATCTCGACGGCTATTCCAGGTAGCGGCTGCTCCAAGGAGCCGAGGCCGAACATGTCGATCTCGTGGCCTCTGACTTTCGAGACGGGAGCCACATTCCCCTCGAACCCGAGGGCCTTCTCGATGGTTATGTTCTGTTTCCCCCAGACGGTCTGCCCATCTTCTTGTTGGTCCGCCAAAGACTGGTCGAACCGGGCGACAAAGACTGTTCTACCGCCGCCGCCTGATCTCAGCTCATCAAGGGTTGGCTTAAATTGCTCGAGTGCCCTCGTCAGATCGCGGAATCGGCCGGGGAACGCCTCTTTGAGGATCACGTCAGCGTAACGGGTTGCCTTGTAGTCGTATCCGTAGGGAAGCCCGCTGACCGTGATGTCCCGGACTTGACCTGCGAGGTCTACGACATCGTCTGCCTCAGGAACAGCTTCATCGTCTTGTTCCACAGCAGCGATGGTAGTCAGCTGGGCTGGTCGCGGAGGAACTGCTCTATCTGGTCGACGAATTCGCCGGGGTCGGTGGAGCGCATCTCCTCTATTTCGCCGTTCTCTTCGGCTTCCCGGTCGTAGGCGCTCTCCAGTTCGGCGATGTAGTCGGAGGTCTCGTCGGCTTGGTCGGCCAGCTCGGACACATGGCGTTCGTAGCTTTCGGCCATCTCCTCAAGCTCCGAGGTGTCGGGGGAGAGGTCGAGCAGGGTTCCCAGCCTTCGCACCAGGGCGAGAGAGGCTTTGGGCGAGGGGATCTCCGAGGCGTAGCCCGGCACCGCAGCCCACAGTGAGGCGGTGTTCAGCCCGGCGGTGGCACAGGCGTTGTGGAGCACGCCCACGATGCCGGTGGGGCCCTCATAGCTGGAGGGGGTGAGGCCCAGTTGGGCTGCCATCTCGGGGTCGTCGCTGCTGCCGTAAATGGGGGTGGGCCGGGTGTGGGGGACGTCGGTCAACAGCGCCCCCAGGGTGACCACCAGCGGGCTGTCGAGCCGCTGGGCCATGTCCACGATCTGCTGGGCGAAGGTCCGCCACTTGAGCTGAGGCTCAGTGCCCACCAGCAGGGCCAACTCGGTGTCGGCGCCGTCGGGCGTCTCGGCGCCGGTCACGGTGGCTGCCATCAGGTCGTTGCTGGGCCAGATCAACGACCGGGAGCCGTCGTCCTCCAAGTGAAGCCGGGGGCGAGTGTCAGCGAAGTCGTAGAACGGCTCGGGGTCCAGCGTGGCCACCTCGGTGGTCTCCCAGCGGCTGGCCAGCCAGGCCAGTGCCCCAGAGGCGGCATCGCCCGCGTCGTTCCAACCGGTGAAGGCAGCTACGAACGCCGGCCGCTTGCGGGGGGACTCATCCACCCAGGTGATAAAGTCCATGACCTGAACCTACTGGCTATTGCAGGTAATCTCAGCACTCATGGCGATTGAGATAGCCGAGGCCTCAGAGGTCACGGATGAGTTGGTGGAGGCCTTTGAGCGGCTGATCCCCCAGCTCTCATCATCCAACCCCCCGCCGTCAAAGAAGGCGTTGGCTGAGATTATAGCCAGTGGATCAACAAAGCTGCTGATTGCCCGGGACCACGGTGCCATCGTCGGCGGTCTTACCCTGGTGCTTGTCCGCATACCTACCAAGGTGCGGGCCGTCATCGAGGATGTCGTAGTGGACGAGGAGTTCAGGGGCCAGGGGGTGGGCTGGGCGCTTAACGAAGCGGCATTGAAGCTGGCCCTCGAAGCCGGTGCAGCGAACGTGGAGTTGACCTCTCGCCCGTCTAGGGAAGCAGCCAACAACCTCTACCGGCGGCTTGGCTTCGAAGTGCGTGACACCAACGTCTACCGCTACATATTTTAGTTGTATGCCGATCGGCTAGTTGCCGTTGACGCTGACCGGGACTTCGTTGGGGAAGTGGCAGGCCACGAAGTGGTCGGGGGCGATCTCCCGGAGCTCTGGCTCCTCTTCTGAGCACAGATCCTGCACTTTCTCGCATCGGGTGCGGAACCGGCAGCCTGAGGGGGGATTTATGGGGGAAGGCAGCTCCCCGGTGATCTGCCGGTCGGATACCGGGTGATCAGGGTCGGGCTCCGGGATGGAGGCCAACAGCACGTCGGTGTAGGGGTGGGCGGGGTGGGCGTAGAGGGTGTCGGGCCCGGCCACCTCGCACACCTTGCCCAGATACATCACCACCACCCGGTCGGACACGTTCTTGACCACGGCCAGATCGTGGGCGATGAACACCAGGGTCAGCCCGTAGCGCTCTTTCATCTCCTCCAACAGATTCAGGATCTGGGCCTGCACCGACACGTCCAGCGCCGACACCGGCTCGTCGCAGATGATCACCTTGGGATCGAGCACCAGAGCCCGGGCGATGCAGATGCGCTGACATTGGCCCCCGGAGAACTGATGGGGACGGCGGTCGGAAACCACCTCGGGGTCGAGCCCCACGGCGTCGAGTACCTCGTTCACTTTCTGGACGGCCGTGTCTCCGGCATCGTTGTGCCAGATGGACAGTCCCTCGGCCACGATGTCCTTCACCTTGCGCCGGGGGTTCAGCGACGAAATCGGGTCTTGGAAGATCATCTGCATCCGGGTGCGGGTACGGCGCAGATCCTCCTTGGACAACTCCGTCATCTCCACGCCGTCGAATCGCACCGATCCCGCCGTGGGCGAGGGCAGCTGCATCATCGCCCGGCCGGTGGTGGACTTGCCGCAGCCCGACTCGCCCACCAAGCCCAGAGTCTCCCCTTCGAGGATGTCGAAGCTGATGCCCGACACGGCGTGCACCACGGCCCGGCGCCCGGCGGGGAACTCCATCACCAGGTCCTCGACGGAAACCAGGGCTTCGGTGCCCCTCATATGGACTTTGCCAGTTCCAGCCATTAGTGAGTCCTCCTCGAGAGTGCGATCGCCGGGCTAGGAGACCGCGGCGGCGGTCAGGTCGAGGCCGGCGGCGGTGATTCCCGTTGCCTGGTTGGCGGCCAGCGCTTCGGCGTTTTCTGGTGATCCCACCGGGTAGAAGCAGGCTTGGCGGTGTCCGGTCTGGCCGGTGTCGAACAGGTCCGGCTCGTCGGTGATGCACTGCTCCTGGGCGTAGCGGCACCGAGGGGCGAACCGGCATCCCACCAGATCGAGAACCATGTCGGGCGGCCGGCCGCTGATGGCGTCGAGCCGGGTGTGGCTCTGGTGCTCCACTCGGGGGATCGACTTGAACAGCGCCTCGGTGTAGGGGTGGTTCATGTGGTGGAACAGCGTGGTGGTGTCGGCGGTCTCCACCATTTTTCCGGCGTACATCACCCCGATGCGACGGGCTCGGCCGGCCACCACGCCCAAATCGTGGGTGATGAGGATCATGGCCATGCCCAACTCCTCTTGGAGCGATGCCAGCAGATCGAGGATCTGCTTCTGCACGGTCACATCCAGTGCGGTGGTGGGCTCATCGGCGATCAGCAGCTTGGGGTTGCAGGCCAAGGCGATGGCGATGGTCACCCGCTGCCGCATCCCGCCCGATAGCTGATGGGGATACTCCTTGAGCCGCTTGCGGGGCTCGGGGATGCCCACCTGCACCATGAGCTCCAGAGCCCTCTCCATGGCCTCCTGCTTGGACGCACCAAGGTGGTAGCGGATGGACTCGGTGATCTGGATGCCCACCTTCTTGACCGGGTTCAATGAGGTCATCGGATCTTGGAAGATCATTGCCATCTGGGTGCCCCAGAAGTGCTTGGCCTCGCTCCGACTCAGGTTGCGGGTGTCCTTGCCGTCGAAGAACACCTCGGAGCCATCGGGGATGATGGCGTTGCTGGTCAAGATGTTCATGATCGAGCGCACCAGCACCGACTTGCCCGAACCCGACTCACCCACAATGCCGATGGTCTCGCCCTTGTCCAACGTGAAGCTCACCCCGTCGACTGCCTTCAAGATCCCTCTCGGCGTATCGAAATAGGTGCGGAGGTTCTCTACCTCCAAGAGCGGACGCTCAGCTGCCACGGCTTTCCCCCCGTCGTTTACGGACTGCCCTCAAACTGGCTGACATGGTAGGCGAATCTCAATCCGTCTGGGAAGCCTGGGACCGCTCCCGGCTCGGCGGAGGTCGATTGCCCCTTCGGCCGCCTAATTCCCCCATGCCGCCGAAGAGGCCGGTTATCCCGTACTTGCGCCGAATCTGGGCCCGCACCGACATCGGCCGGCCGAACTCGTCGAGCACTTCCTCGGCCACCCCGTCGGGATCTTCCTTGTCGCGGTTGTAGGCGATGACTGTGGTTCCTGCCGCCCAGTCCGACACTGTGCGCCGCCGCCGGTCGAAGGGGACCGTCAGGTAGGTGGCCGCGTTCACGATGATTCCGCCGAGCACCACGGGGGGCGCAATCCACGACACCCCGCCCACCAGCCATCGGGCGCCGCACCGGCCCAATCCAAGGTGGCTGCCGTCTTTGGTGCGCACGGCCCGCAGCTTCATCAGATCCATGGCCGGGGTCTGGCCCTCGTTCCAGCGCAGGAACACCATCGTGTACACGAAGTGGAAGAAGATGTAGCCCAATATGGCTGCGGTGGCCCGGCCCCAGGGCTCGGGCTGCCACCGGTTGGACACGTCGTCCATGAACCACAGGATTTGGATCACGGTGAGCATCCACTGGATGAAGAACACGGTGATGGCGTCGATCAGCCGGGCCAGCGCCCGCCTCCAGACCGCGGCCACCGGATACGGCTTGCCGTCGGGCCCGGCCACGATGGTCGCGCTCTCGGGGAATTCGTCGTCGCCCAGCGGGGTCTTCCGCGGTTTCGAGCGCCTCGATGAGCCGGAAGCGTGCTGTCGCCGTGCTTTGGTTTCAGCACGCGCCACAGCAGCGTGTTCGAATGAACCTCCCCTGCCCATCATGGAAGTGGCCTCACAGAAGTTCCTCTACGAGCTCGGAGGGGCGGGCAATCACGGCCTTGTCGCCGCGGACCACCACCGGGCGCTGCATCAGCTTGGGGTGCTCCAGCAGCAGATCGACCACCTCACCGGCGCTCTGGTAGTCGCCGATGTTCAGCCCAAGCTCCTTGAAGTTGTTGTCCTGCCGAACCAGATCAGCGGGCTCGTTGGGCAGCAGCTCCAAGAACCGCTCCAAGTCGTCCCGCCCCAGCGGGTTCTTGAGGTATTGGACGACGTCGAACTCGACGCCCCGCGACTCGAGGATCTCGAGCGCGCCCCGGGAACTGCCTCAACCGGGGTTGTGGTACACGACGATCTCAGCCATCCCACGACGTTACCCCAGCGCGGCAAATTGTTCCGTTCTGAGCGACCGCGGATCGGCGGTGGGAGACGCCACCCTCTAGCATGGCGTTATGCACGATCTGGTGATCAAGGGCGGTTTGATTGTGGACGGCACCGGTGGTGAGCCATTCACGGGGGATGTGGCCGTTGACGGGGATCGAATCACAGGGGTGTACCCGGGCGGCAACCCTGATCTGGAGGGCGAAGAGGTTATTGACGCCACTGGGCTGGTGGTGACCCCCGGCTTTGTGGACTGCCACACCCACTACGACGGCCAGGTGACCTGGGATCCGATCCTGGAGCCGTCGGCCCACCACGGGGTGACCACGGTGATGATGGGCAACTGCGGGGTGGGGTTCGCCCCGGTGCGGCCCGGCACCGAGGAATGGCTAATCCAGCTCATGGAGGGGGTGGAAGACATCCCCGGTGCCGCGCTGTCGGAGGGCATCACCTGGGAATGGGAGACCTTCCCCGAGTATCTCGACGCCCTGGAGCGCAAGCCCCTGTCCCTGGACATCGGCTGCCAGGTGCCCCACGGAGCGGTGCGGGCCTATGTGATGGGAGAGCGGGGGGCCAAGAACGAGCCGGCCACCCCGGAAGACATCGACCAGATGCGCGAGATCGTGGCCGAGGCGTTGCGAGCGGGGGCCTTCGGGTTCTCCACGTCGCGCACCATCGCCCACATGGCCATCGACGGCGAGCCGGTTCCTGGTACTTATGCCGCTGAGGACGAGCTGTTCGGCATTGGCGAGGCGCTCACCGAGGTGGGGCACGGCCTGTACGAGCTGGCCCCCGCCGGAGTGATTGGCGAGGACTTGGCCGCTCCCCACAAAGAAGTCGACTGGATGCGCCGCCTGTCGGCCGCCACCGGCCGCCCGGTGACCTTCGCTCTGGTGCAGGTGGACGCCGCCCCCGAGCTGTGGCGGGAGATCATGGACCTGTCGGCCGATGCGGTGGCCGAGGGCGCCCAGCTCCACCCCCAGATTGCCCCTCGGTGCAACGGCATCCTGATCGGGCTTCAGACCAACCACGCCTTCAGCAGCCGGCCCAGCTTCGCCGAGATTGCCGAGCTGCCCCTCGAAGAGCTGGTAGCCGAGCTGCGCCGGCCCGAACGCAAGGTAGCCATCCTGTCGGAGGAAAGCTCGTTCACCAATCAGTTCGCCGAGTACATGGGCACCCAACTCCATCGGATCTATGTGCTGGGTGATCCTCCCGACTACGAGCCCGGCCCCGAGCGGTCGGTGGCCGCCATCGCCGAGGCTCAGGGGCGGGAGACCGAGGATCTGCTCTATGACTTGCTGTTGGAGGATGACGGTCGGGCGTTGCTGCTGTTCCCGTTCCTCAACTACAGCCACGGCAACGCCGACGCGGTGCGGGAGATGTTCCTGCATCCGTCGGGAGTGTCGGGGCTTTCCGACGGCGGGGCCCACTGCGGGGCGATCTGCGACGCCTCCATGCCCACCTGGCTGCTCACTTTCTGGGCTCGCGACCGCCAACGGGGCGAGAAGCTCCCCTTGGAGTATGTGGTGCGCAAGCAGTCGCATGACACCGCCCGCCTCTTCGGCCTCACCGACCGGGGCACGCTGGAGCCGGGCATGAAGGCCGACATCAATGTGATCGACCACGAGCACCTGACGCTGCACCCGCCCAAGCTGGTGGCCGACCTGCCCGCCGGGGGTCGCCGGTTCGATCAGAGGGCCACCGGATATGTCGCTACGCTGGTCAGCGGGGCAGTGACCCGCCGCAATGGTGAAGACACCGGGGCCCGCCCCGGCAAGCTGCTCCGAGCCGGAGCCGCCAACTAGCGGCAGACACAACAAACATCGCCAAGTAGCAACCTGGGGAGGAAGAGCAGTGCTGGATCTGGTGATTGCCAACGGCACCATCGTGGACGGCACCGGTGCCGACCGCTTCACTGGCCACATCGGAGTCAAAGACGGCAAGGTGGCGGTGGTGGACCGCAGCGGCGGTCCCGCTCCCGAGGCCGATGAGACCATCGACGCCACTGGGCTGCTGGTGACCCCCGGCTTCGTGGACTGCCACACCCACTACGACGGGCAGGTCACATGGGACGACATGCTCCAGCCGTCTTCCAACCACGGGGTGACCACCGTGGTGATGGGCAACTGCGGGGTGGGGTTCGCCCCGGTACAGCCCGGCAAAGAGGACTGGCTCATCCAACTGATGGAAGGCGTGGAGGACATTCCTGGAGCGGCCCTCTCCGAGGGCATCTCCTGGGGGTGGGAGAGCTTTCCGGAGTATCTCGATGTTGTCGAACAGCGCGACCTGGCCATCGACGTGGCCGCTCAGGTGGCCCACGGCGCGGTTCGGGGCTATGTGATGGGGGATCGAGGGGCCAAGAACGAGCCGGCCACCCCCACCGACATCGAAGCCATGTACGCCATCGTGCGCGAGGCCATCGAGGCCGGGGCGCTGGGCGTGTCCACCTCTCGCACGCTGGGCCACCGGGCCATCGACGGCGAGCCGGTGCCGGGCACCTTTGCTGCTGAGGACGAGCTGTTCGGTTTGGGCCAGGCGCTGGCCGATGCCGGTTCCGGGGTGTTCGAGCTGGCCCCGGCGGGTGCGGCGGGGCTGGATCTAGTGGCCCCGCCCAAGGAGATGGACTGGATGCGCCGGCTGTCGGCCCACTTCGACGTGCCGGTGTCGTTCGCTCTGCTGCAACTGGAGGCCGCTCCCGATTTGTGGCGAGAGATGATGGACGAGTCGCTTCGGGCGGTTGACGAGGGTGCCCGGGTGTATCCCCAAATTGCCGGTCGTCCTTTCGGGATGCTCATCGGCTTTCAAACGAACCACGCATTCGCCAAGCGGCCCACGTTTGCGTCGCTGGCTCATCTGCCCTTCGATCAGCTCGTAGCTGAGCTCAAGAAGCCGGCGATCCGGTCGGCCATCTTGGGCGAGGACGACCTGCCCCCCGACCCCAGCGTGCTGTTCGACCAGATGCCCAGCATGGTGGCTTCGATGATCCACAAGCTGTATGTGATCGGCGACCCGCCCGACTACGAGCCCACCCACGACCGCACCGTGACCGCCATGGCCGAAGCCCGCGGGGTGGATCCGCTGGAGATGCTGTACGACCTCTCCCTGGAGGACGACGGCCGTGCCCTGATGATGCTGCCCATGTTCAACTACGTCGAGGAGAACCACGACGTCATCCGGGAGCAGCTGCTGCACCCCGCCGGGGTGTCGGGGCTGTCCGACGGCGGGGCCCACTGCGGCATGATCTGCGATGCCTCTATCCCCACCTTCATGCTCACCCACTGGACCAGGGACCGTACCCGGGGCGAGCAGCTCCCTCTGGAGTGGGTGGTGAAGAAGCAGACCCACGACACCGCCTCCCTGTATGGGCTGGGCGATCGGGGAACGCTTGAAGTGGGCAAGCGGGCCGACGCCAATGTGATCGACCACCAGGCGCTGACCTTGCGCTCTCCTCGGGTGGTGTACGATTTGCCCGCCGGGGGACGCCGGCTCGACCAGCAGGCGGATGGCTATGTGGCCACCGTTGTGGCGGGCGAGGTGACCCGCAGCCAAGGCAAGGACACCGGGGCCCGGCCCGGCCGGCTGGTGCGCGGCACCCAGTAGCGCCCAACCTGCCATGGGCATCGACCTGGACCGCTATCAGATTCGCCCCGGCAACGGCGACGGCGCCCCGGCCCGGCTGCCCAAGGCCCGCTACCTCGACGAGGATTACGCCGAGCTAGAACGGCAGCGACTGTGGCCGTCCACCTGGCAGCTTGCCTGCTTGACCAGCGACGTGGCCGAGCCCGGCGACTGGTTCGAGTACCGCATCGGAAACCAGAGCTATCTGGTGGTGCGGGACCACGACGGAGAGCTGCGGGCGTTCCACAACGCCTGCCGCCACCGGGGGTTCCAGCTCTGCGAGGGCAAGGGCAACGCCGACGAGCTGCGTTGCGGGTTCCACGACTGGTGCTACGGCCTCGACGGGTCGCTGAAGGAGATCGTGTACCGCAAGCACTTCGGCGTGGTGGCCAACGAGAACCTGTCTCTGGCCCCGGTTCGGCTGGGCACTTGGCATCAGATGGTGTTCATCAACCCATCCCCCAACGGCCCCGACCTCGACGAGTTCCTCGACCCGGTACCCAACACGCTGGCCCCTTTCAACTTGGGGGAGCGGAGCTTGACGGCCTGCTGGACCATCCCGCTGGGCGGCAACTGGAAGACCACGGTGGACGCCTTCAACGAGGCCTACCACTTGGAAGGGCTGCACCCCGGCTTGCGGGGGTTCATGGATGCGCTCAACACCACCTATGAGTTGTGGGACCGGGGCCACTCCATGATGAAGATCCCCCTGGGGATCGGCTCGCCCCGATTCCCCGATGCCGACCAAGAAGAGGTGGCCCGAGCCTTCGTGGACAACTACAGCACCATGCTGGGGCTCCAGCCCGATGACGAAGTGGACCTGGCCGGCCAAAGCGCTCGGGACTGGGCGGTGGGCTTGGTGCGGGACCGAGCGGCGGCCGAGGATGTGGACTTCAGCCACTACACCGACGAGCAGATCCTCGACGACTACCACTATCTGGTGTTTCCCAACGTGGTGCTGAACGTACACAGCGACATGTACACCATCTTCCGGGCTCGCCCTGGCGACCACGCCGGACATTCCCACTTCGACTTCTGGCTGTTCCACCGGCTGGGAGACCGAGCAAATTCCGGCTCACCCCCCGAGATGATCCACTTCCCTGAGGGAACGGTCATCGCCGAAGTGGTGAACCAAGACCTGGACGGCATCGGGCGGGTGCAAGCCGGGATGGCCTCGAACGGCATCGACGAGCTGGTTCTGGGCGATTTCGACTGCCGCCTCGTGAACATGCACTCGGAGCTCGACCGGGTTCTGGCTGGCAAGGGTTCCATCAAGTAGAGATTTCGCTCCCAGTTAGAGGGTGGAACTAGCGGCGGCCCTGGTGGGGTGGGTAACCGTGTCGTCGCGCCGGGTCTGCTGGGGGTGACGCTGGGGTTGGGTCGGCTGTAGATACCATTTGGGCGTATGGGTAGGCGTTTGTGGGCTGTGGTGTTGGTGTGGTTGTTGGCGGCGGGCGGGTTGGGCGTGCCTGTTGGGGCTTGGAGTGCGAGGCTTCCCCCACCCAGATCAGGTTCTCCTGGGACGCGGTGGTCGGTGCGGACGGCTACTCGGCGAAGATCCAGCTGGCAGTGCCCAACAGCGCGCAGACCCAGATGCGCACTGCATCCACCACAGTGGTGTTCGGCGGTCTGGCTGCGTCCACGAGGTACTGGGTGAGCGTGCTGGCGGTCAAGGGCGGCAAGGCCCAGCACTTCGCAGGCGTGTACTGCACCACCCTGGCCGACATAGCGGCGCCGGCTCTGTTATGTACGGCGACCTCCAACAGCGTGTCGGTGACCTGGCCGAAGGTGACGGGGGCGACAAAGTATCGGGCGAGGATCGGCGGCGGGGCCTGGACCGACGACATCGAGCCCGCCCCCGATGCGGCGAGTGTGGTCCGTGTGTTCGCCGGGCTGGCGGCGGGCACGATGCACACGGTCACCGTGCAGTCGGGCGGCGAGAAGGGCTGGGGGCAGGCTGCGACGGTCCGGTGCGTGACCTCGGCGGCGGGGGTGGACTGCGACCAGACCACGTCTGACAGCGTCGTGCTCCAATGGGCGCCCATAGACGAGGCCCAATACTGGTACGCGGCCATCTGGACCGGCAGCTCTTGGGCCAACTACAGGACAGCGTACGAGGGGAACAGCACCGAGTTCACCGGTCTGGCCAAAGGCACAGCCTATGAGATCCACCTGTGGTGGTACGGAAAAGACGAGAAATGGCACAAAGTGAACCCCGCGTCCCGTTGCTACACCAAACACCTCGACACCCCAGTGCTGACCGGGCACACCACCGGGGGTAACACCCTCACCATCCAATGGCAACCCGTCGACGGTGCAGAGATCTACCTGGCGAGAGTCAGCCCCGCGGGCTCATCGGGCGCGTCTGGGGCCTCGGGGGGCGGCGAGTGGGAGATCGTGGTGTCCACTGGCAATTCCCACACCTTCACCGATCTCAAACCCGGCATGCAATACACCGTGCAGCTCAGGGCGGGCACTATCGCAAAGGCCAAAGAGGCATCTGACAACGGGGTGGAATACAAGCCTGAGAGCGGCGGCGCAACCGACGATCACACCACCTCCACGGTCGAATGCAAGGCCAATACCACCAGCACCATCGACATCGAATGGGACGACCCCAACGGGGACTACCAATGGCGGATAGCCAGAACGCTCATCGACCAGAACGGCAACTTCCAATACCTGGGCACAAAGACCTTTGCCAAAGGCACCACAGGAGCGACCCTCACGGGCCTCCAGCCGAACACCATCCACTGGATCACGGTATGGAAGAGCGCCGACAGCGGGCAGAGCTGGCAAGTCCTCGGGCACGTCCCCCACTGCCAAACCGCGCCTGCCGACCTGGAAGTCCACCAATGCCCACAAACCGCTGACACCGACGGCACCGTACGCTGGACCGACAACGGAGCCGCCTACTACCGCATAGCCCGCGACCGGAAACACACGGACCCCGAATGGATCGCCACCAACGCTACCTCCCACACCTTCACCGGGCTCGCTGAGGAGACCACCTACGAAGTAGCAGTCCAGGCCTGGACCCCCATGGGGTGGACTACAAGTGCCACTTGCGACATCAAAACACTCCCAAAGATACCCGACGGGTTTATTTCAAATGACGGAATATACTATTTCACGGAGGGAACAATAAAAGGGGTGGCCTACGCCGCTAAGACGGCGATAGACCAATATATAAAAACACCCACCAACATGTGGAATAGCTGCCAAACAACTATAGACGAGAAAAAACTTGCAGCAATTATGCTCATGCTGCCTTCCCATGAATTGAATGATGGACAACACCGAAGCAGGGCCCCATCACCAATGACCCTTTCGCGATGGGATAATTTGAATTGGCAAATGCAGACTCATACTTATATGGAAAATGGAGAAGTGAAGAAAAAGACTAGGAGTTTGAATGAGAGATTGTTTTCCCACATGGATACGGCAGGATATCTCCGAGCACATTGGAGTCCCGGGGTTGGGCTTTGGCAGCTGGATCCTTGGGACATTACCAAACAGTTAAATCATGCTCAAAGAGCAGATATTAGGGAAGGCGGTCTCCGTGTGGCATCCTACTTATTGGGTGAGCATTGCAAGTTGTCAGCAGATGACGCGGGAATCAAAAAGGCCATCAAAATGTGGTCTGCGTGCGATACTCCAAGCGAGAATGAAAAATGTTACAAGACATATATAGGCGACCCAGACAGCATTTATCAGTCAGTAAATTTGAACATTCGAAGTGTAGATACAGCATCTCAAGTAGAGGGCGGTATTCAACAGCGGACATGTCGATGGAAATCAAGCCAACTGACGATGCCATGCTTTCTCTACGACTTAGAAGCTGCCGAAGGCTACCCTTCAGATTACGAATATATAATCTCTAAATCTGCCGACTCTTCAGACAGTCAACAAGTGAAAGAAGATGAGATTGACTGGACAGCAAGTGCTACACCTGTACCTATGGCCTTCCTGTCTTTTACCGATACTCTAACGAATACAAGGTTTGCAGTCTGGCCTCGCGAATGGCCTCGTTCCAACAGCTATCAATATTGGCCTTCTGACACTGTTTCAAGCGACAAGACCATATACCGATCCGTAATCCAAAATGATGTAGTCCGATGCAGTCCCGGCCGAGATGTGTCGCCTGAGTCTAAAGACCCGAGAATAGCAGCTATGGATTGTGCAGAAGAATTATACAAGCCATTTGGAGAAAAGATTGAAAATCACAGTTTCATGAATGGGAACACAATCGTTGAAGGTTGGTACGATGACTCAGTTCCCTTCCGAGATGGTGGGACCGCGGAAGATAGACACAAATTGCAAGTTGAGCATTGCGATACGTTTCGATTCTTTGGACAATCTGTCGTCTTTTGCGATTGGGTAGGAGTATGAAGGTGTTGTGAATACCAGACCTAGAGCCAATCTGGCACAGAACGGAGGAAACTGGATCTCAAATTGGAGGACTGCGCTTGCAGCCGTAGTTTTCATGGTTGTTATGATGACCTACTGCGGTTCTAAACTGCCTGAATCGCAGAGTGATGGGATTCCACAAAATACGATTGAAGAGTCTGCTGCCGAAGTGGTCGCACCTACAGGCTCGCCTAGTTTGCAACCAGTGGAAGAGACACCTGTTTCAATCCCGACTCCGTTGCCACCAAACGCAACATCAGAGTTCTCTAACGGTTATCTGGTAAGTGCGCAAGATGTTGAATCTGAAGAAGCAATCAGCAAAAGTTCCACATCTGAAAAAAATAGAGAACCGTATGCTCCTGAAGCTGAATTTTTTGCCTTAGATCCAGAAAGTGAGCTAGAAGAAGAGATACAAGTGGTGGAGCCATGGGAGGATGAAGAGCATTTTCATGTCGGTATTCTTACAGAGGATGGGACAATTCGTGTCGAAAGACCATTGATTGAAGATTATAACAACATTCCTGACTCCTACTTTTATGCATTTGACATTGAGGTTCCGGCTGAACCTCGAGATGAATTGATTGTTGAGTCATTTGACATAAGGGAATGTGTGGCGCGAGGGTTCGTACGCAATCTTTCTGACAAAATGTTTGCAAGAGATGTTGTTGTCACTCTTGAATCCTTGGATGGTGCTGACAGCGCTACTTGGCAGTGGCCACTAACAGTCATGCCCGGCGAACGTGCTCCTTTTGAGATAGCTATTGATTGGGTGCCTAGTCGACTTCCGATAGACTCGCCTCACTTTAGGACTAAGAACGAACGTATATCTCCATGGGGATATCAAGAAGTTCGGACTCTTAGGCGTGAACCTGCAGGCAATGTTCTGGCCAATGTCACTTACAATTTTTCAACCGATGTAGATGTTAGTCGAGCCTTTGGTAATGACTTCAATAGGTCGGGGACTTTAACGGGAAACCGCCCCTTGTACTTGATGACATTTGATGAACGTCTATACGAGTTTGAGGAGTGGGAGAATTGGTCTCGAGGCCCTGAACATCATCTTATAAGTAGAGAGTCATTTGAACAGGCGTATCCAAGTGTGTTGGTGGACAGCGTGGACTTAGATGCCATTGTATCTGAATTCTCCATGCTCCAACATTCCGATTTGTACTATATACCTGAACGTGTGTTCCCGCAGCACTACGATGAGAAACTCCACGTTGAAGTAAATAATATTCGAGTTTTTCGGGCTATAACTGAATCAAATCGCGTATTGGATGTGATAGAATCGATTCCATTTAAAGTGGAATTTGATGAGGATAGTGACGGAACGCGAAGGCGGATCGTTGCACCACAAACCTCGTTTATCAATTTCGACTCAGATGGAATCGACCCAACATTTGCGATAAGGACAACGCCGGAGATCTATGCGAAAATAACAGGTATGACTGAGACATCTGCTTTTTCTCGCCGCACTGGCGTCCAAACGTGGGTTGGTAAAGCAGATTCGATGGAGCCCTTATCGAACCGATTACGGGCAGTTAGCCAGAGTGATACAAATTTAGAAGAACACAGGGGTTGGTCATCGGGGTCCTGCGACCGGTCTGGTGGTTTGACGAAAGAAGACTATAAAATTATTGGGAGTGCCCGAGCTCACACATTTGATGTCCCATTGGGATATTATGGCTTGTTCAATGATTTCCGGTCATATCCAATGCTTGCAGAGTCAATTCTTATTGATCCCTTCACAGTTTCAGCAGATGATGGATTTGTGCGGGGATTGATTCACAATGTGTCAGATCGGCTGTTCGCCCGCGATGTGGTAGTAAGGATAGTGAGAGCGAACAACGTAGATACTGAAAACTTTTGGGCGTGGCCATTGACCATCCAACCAGGAGAACGTGCTCCATTTGAAATCTATATTGGTGGTTGGGAAGGGAGTGCTTCTAACTCAGAATTTGAATTCAACGTTTCAGCGACCTTGTCGGAGAAGGTTGATATCAGTCGATCGTTCCGCATTGCTCATTTTGCAGTAGGCTCAGTGTATGAAAAGGAAGCAGACGCTCGCTTAGAGGAGAGTTCGTATTGGTGGGGGGACTATGAAGGATATATTACTGATAGGTATTTCAAAATCTATCAGCATGTCAGTATCGATACCTTTGTGGCTACCTATGGTGACTTACCTTGTGGGCTACGCCTGGAAGATACCCAGGCGGACGATGTCCATTTGCGACTGAGAACTGAAGAATATTGTTATGATTTTGAAACACCCGCTGGCTTTGTAGATCTCTACGCTTACATTGACACTCCTGATTCGCACCCAACCTTGAGTGCTCCCATTGGCTACCAGGCCATTGATGATCTTCGAGCCTACGTTGCTATTGTTGACAGAAATGGCGTTGTAAGTGATGTAAAAAGGGCTGTTCTTTTCACAACTGGTTACTCCAGCGCCACCAGAGTACAAGAGTATGTTGCTGTGGACAGGATTCCTGTCCCCAATCTCTTGCAGCCTGGAGGTGTGCGGTTGCTGTTCACTCGTCCACATTATGAGGACTCGTGGCTTGAAGAGGGCTATTCCTTTCAGGTGTGGATAGGGGGTGCGTGAGTGGAGAGGGTGAGGGTGTGTCGTCGATACGGGTTATCATTGGGTTGAAGAGGCTCTTGCGGTGGAGTGCTGAGTTCGATAATAATCGGGGGTTTATTCCTTAAGTCAGCGCTGTCGGGCATTTAACCCCCGAAAGGGCCGCAAAGAGAGCTTGGGAGGCGCCCCATGTCCGATGTCGTTAGGGCCGCAATCGTGCAGGCCGCGTGGGCTGGTGATCAGGAGTCCATGGTCGAGTTGCACGAGAAGTATGTGACTGAGGCCGCGGCGGCGGGAGCCCGGGTGATGTGCTTCCAGGAGCTCTTCTACGGGCCCTACTTCTGCCAGGTGCAGGAGACCGACTACTACAGCTACGCCGAGGCCATCCCCGACGGGCCCACCACCAAGCGGTTCCAGGAGATCGCCGCCAAGCACGACATGGTGCTGGTGCTGCCGATGTATGAGGAAGAGCAGCCGGGAATCCTCTACAACACCGCCGCGGTCATCGACGCTGACGGCACCTACCTGGGCAAGTACCGCAAAACCCACATCCCCCAGGTGAAGGGCTTCTGGGAGAAGTTCTATTTCCGCCCCGGCAACCTCGGCTATCCGGTGTTCGACACCGCAGTGGGAAGAGTCGGGGTGTACATCTGCTACGACCGCCACTTCCCCGAAGGGTGGCGGGCGCTGGGCCTCAACGGCGCCCAGGTGGTGTTCAACCCCTCGGCCACCAGCCGGGGCCTGTCGGCGTACCTGTGGAAGCTGGAGCAGACGGCTTCGGCCGCGGCCAACATGTACTTCGTAGGGGCCATCAATCGGGTGGGCATCGAGCCGCTGGGCGACAACGACTTCTACGGCACGTCGTATTTCGCCAACCCCCGCGGCCAATTCGTCGAGGATCCGGCATCTGACCAGGAGGAGGAGTTGGTGATCCGCGACCTCGACTTCGCCATGATCGACGAGACCCGAGCGCAGTGGGCCTTCTACCGAGATCGCCGCCCCGACATGTACGGGCCACTCACCGAGGCCTGAGCCCACCGCCGTGACCTCCAACGCCGATCTGCACCAGCGCTACCAGGCTATTCTCCCCTCCTACGTCAAGCCGCTCTACGCCGAGCCCATCAGCATCGAGCGCGGCCAGGGGAGCTATGTGTGGGACGTGGAGGGCAACCGGTACCTAGACTTTTTCGGCGGCGTGCTCACCACGATGGTGGGGCACAACAACCCCGCGGTCACCGCAGCCATCCAGGAGCAGGCGTCCAAGGTGCTGCACACCTCCACGCTGTACCTGTGCGAGCCGATGATCGAACTGGCCGAGGAGATTGCGGCCATCAGCGGCATCCCCGACGCCCGGGTGTTCTTCACCACCTCCGGCAGCGAGGCCAACGACACCGCCATCTTGCTGGCCACCAGCCACCGAAAGTCCAACGAAGTGCTGGCCATGCGCAACAGCTACCACGGGCGCTCGTTCACCGCGCAGGCCATAACCTCGCACTCCTCCTGGTCGTCGACCGCGCTCTCGGGCCTCTCGGTAAACTTCGTCCACGGGGCTTATCAGCTGCGCAGCCCCTTCCAGCATCTGGACGACGACGAGTTCACCGAAGCCTGCACCGACGATCTTCGCCAAGTCCTCGACATGATGACCACCGGGTCGGCGGCCTGCCTCATCGCCGAGCCCATCCAGGGCGTCGGCGGGTTCGCCACCCCTCCCGACGGGTTCTTCGGGTCGATGCACAAAGTGCTGGCCAACCGGGGAATCCTGTTCGTGACCGACGAGGTGCAAACCGGCTGGGGGCGCACCGGCGAGCACTTCTGGGGCTACCAGGCCCACGACATCGTCCCCGACATGCTCACCTTCGCCAAGGGCGTGGGCAACGGGATCACGCTGGCGGGCATCGTGGCCCGGGCCGAGATCATGGACACCATCAAGGCCCTGAGCTTCTCAACGTTCGGCGGAAACCCGCTGTCGACGGCGGCGGGGCTGGCCACCTTGAACTACGTGCGGGAAAACGACCTCCAGGGCAACGCCCTGCGCATGGGCAAGCGATTGGCCGATGCGCTTCGGCCAGTGGCCGAGCAGACGCCGTGGATCGTCGAGCTGCGGGGCAAGGGGCTTATGCAGGCCATAGAGATAGTGGCGCCGGACTCGATCCAGCCCGACGCCGATCGGGCCACCGAGCTGCTGGAGGGTTGCAAGCGGCGGGGGCTTCTGGTGGGCAAGGGCGGGCTATACGGAAACGCCCTTCGGATCACCCCGATGCTGGATGTGGCCGAGGAGGAGATCGACCAGGGCGTGACCGCCATTCTCGAGACCATTGAGGAAATCGACAAGCAGGTTTGAAGCATGACCACTCTCATCGAGGACGAATAGGGGGCAGAAAACATGACCATTTTGATCAAGAACGGCACAGTGGTGAGCTCGACCGGGGCTGATCCGGCCGAAGTCCTGATCGATGGCGAGGTGATCGTCGCCGTGCTGCAACCAGGATCCGAGCTGGCCCTGTCAGCCGAGAACGGGGCCGATCGGGTGATCGACGCCACCGGCAAGCTGGTCGTTCCCGGCGGGGTAGACGTACACACCCACATGGAGCTGCCCTTCGGCGGCACCATCGCGTCCGACGATTTCGAGACCGGCACCCGGGCCGCCGCCTGGGGCGGCACCACCACCATCGTGGATTTCGCCACCCAGAGCTATGGGCTCGACGTGCGCGAGTGCTTCGACGCCCGCATGGAGCAGGCCGAGGGGCGGTGCGCAATCGACTACGGCTTCCACATGATCATCGGCGACGTCACCGACGCCGCCCTCAAAGAGATGGACCTGCTGGTGAACGAGGGGGTCACCAGCTTCAAGCTGTTCATGGCCTACCCCGGCGTCTTCTACAGCGACGACGGTCAGATCCTGCGGGCCATGCAGCAGTGCGCCGACAACGGCGGGCTCATGATGATGCACGCCGAGAACGGCATCGCCATCGACGTGCTGGCTGAGCAGGCCTACGAGCGGGGCGAGACCGACCCGGTGAACCACGGGTACGTGCGCCGGGCAGAGTTCGAGTCGGAGGCCACCCATCGGGCCATCCAGCTGGCCAAGGTGGGCGCCGCCCCCCTCTACATCGTGCACCTGTCGGCCAAGCAGGCGCTGGAGCAGGTGGCCATCGCCCGCAACAACGGCGCCAACGTATTCGCCGAGACCTGTCCCCAGTACCTGTACTTCAGCCTCGAAGAACACCTCGACCAAGGTTGGGACGGCGCGGCCTATGTGTGCTCAACCCCGATCCGCTCCCACCACGACCACCACCAAGACGAGCTGTGGAAAGGGCTGCGCACCAACGACCTTGCCGTGGTGTCCACCGACCACTGCCCGTTCTGCATGAAGGAGCAGAAGGAGCTGGGTGTCGGCGACTTCCGGGCCATACCCAACGGCCTGGGCACCGTCGAGCACCGGATGGACCTGATCTATCAGGGGGTGGCCACCGGGGAGATCACCCTGCCCCGCTGGGTGGAGCTGTGCTCCACCACCCCGGCCCGCATGATGGGCCTCTACCCCCGCAAAGGCATCATCCAGCCCGGGTCCGATGCCGACGTGGTGATCTACGACCCTCAGGCAACCTGGACCATCAGCGTGGAGAACCACCACATGAACATCGACCACTCGGCCTACGAGGGGATCGAGGTCAGCGGCCACGTCGACACCGTCTTGTCGAGGGGCCGGGTCATCATCGACGACAACCAGTACCTGGGCTCCAAGGGCGACGGGCAATATCTGCGCCGCGGCCTCAGCTCCTACCTGATTTAGAACCTGGATTAACGGAGGGGGAATGCGTCAAATCCATCATTTAATCGACGGCCAGCAGGTGGCCGGCACATCGGGCCGGACCTCCCCGGTCTTCAACCCGGCCAGCGGCGAACAGACTGGCCAACTGTCCCTGGCGTCGGCCGGCGAGGTTGATGCCGCGGTGGCTTCGTCACAGGCCGCATTCGAGGAATGGTCGAATGTGTCGATTGCCCGGCGGACCACCCTGATGTTCGCCTTCCGGAACTTGGTGGTGGACAACGCCAAGGAGGTAGCCAGGCGTCTCACCGCTGAGCACGGCAAGGTCCACAGCGATGCCATGGGCGAGGTGGCTCGGGCCATCGACAACATCGAATACGCCTGCGGTTTGGCCGAGCATCTCAAGGGAAGCCACAACGAGGCGGCATCCACCGGCATTGACGTCTACACCGTGCGCCGCCCGCTCGGGGTGGTGGCCGGCATCACGCCGTTCAACTTCCCGGCCATGGTTCCGATGTGGATGGCGCCCAACGCCATTGCCTGCGGCAACACATTCGTGCTCAAGCCCTCGGAGCGCGACCCGTCGGCCCCCATGTTCATCGCTGAACTGTTCCAGGAGGCGGGCTTCCCGCCCGGCGTGCTCAACCTGGTGAACGGCGACAAGGTGGCGGTGGACCGGCTGCTGGAGCACCCCGATGTGAAGGCGGCCAGCTTCGTGGGTTCCACGCCCATTGCCCGCTACGTGTACGCCACCGGCACTTCGCACGGCAAACGGGTACAGGCTCTGGGCGGGGCCAAGAACCACATGGTGGTTCTGCCCGATGCCGACATCGAACTGGCCGCCGACTCGGCGGTATCGGCGGCCTACGGCTCCGCCGGGGAGCGCTGCATGGCCATCTCGGTGGTGGCCGCGGTGGGCGAGGTGGCCGATCCCTTGGTGGAGGCCATCAAACTCCGCATGGAGAAGCTGGTGATTGGCGACGGCACCGATTCGGCCTCCGACATGGGGCCGCTGATCACCCGTGAGCACCGCGACCGGGTGGCTGGCTACATCGGTTCCGCCGCCGAGCAGGGGGCAACCGTGGTGGTGGATGGCCGCAACACCCGGTTCGACAACGACGGCTTCTTTCTCGGGGTGTCGCTGCTGGACAACGTGACCACCGACATGGACGCCTACCGCGACGAGATCTTCGGTCCGGTGCTCAGCGTCGTGCGGTGCGAGACCTATGCCGAGGCGGTTCAGCTCATCGCCGACAACCCGTGGGGCAACGGGGCGGCCATATTCACCCGGGACGGAGGGGCGGCCCGCCAGTTCCAAGAGGACGCCGATGCGGGCATGGTGGGCATCAACGTCCCCATTCCCGTGCCGGTGGGCTACCACTCCTTCGGCGGCTGGAAGGACTCGCTCTTCGGCGACACCACGATGTACGGCCCCGAGGGCATCCGCTTCTACACCCGTCCCAAAGTAATGACCTCCCGCTGGCCCGACCCCGCCACCAGCACCGTTGACCTGGGCTTTCCCACCAACGAGTGACAGACCACCGTTTGGCCAGGTGCTTTCGACTTGCGCCGGGCGTTGAACGCGAATGGTTCTTGTTGGTTGTGGTTACGATGTGGTTACATATTTTCCAAGACAGGGTAACGGTGGAGGCATCTGTGGACGCGACAATCGTAAGGGTCGGGAACTCCCGAGGCATTCGGATACCTAAGCCCCTCATTGAGGAAGCCGGGCTCGGGGAGCGGGTGGTGCTTAGGGTCGTCGAGGGCGGTCTTTTGATCGAACCGCGGGAAGAGGTGAGGCCAGGTTGGGCGGACGCCGCACGCCAAGGTCGGGAGCATAGCGAAGCCGGCAGCGAAGATAGGTGGCCACAGACTCGCTTCGACTCTTCTGAGTGGGAATGGGTGCCCGGCCAAGGCGATGGCTGATGTTCCCGAAGCGCGGCGACGTCTACCTGTGCGAACTGGATCCCGCAATCGGCTCTGAGATCCGCAAAACTCGGCCCGCGCTGGTGGTGTCTCCCGACGAACTGAACGAGCACTGGAGCACATGCCTGATTGCCCCGATGACAACCGGCGGCCATCCTTACCCATTTCGGGTCGCCTGCAAGTTCCGCAACACCAGAGGCCATGTCGTGGTGGACCAGATCAGGGCGGTGGACTCGGCCCGTTTGGTGCGGAGGCTGGGCAGCCTCTCACCGTCTTCGATGTCGCAGGTGCTGGCGGTGGCCCGCGAGATGTTCGCAGACTGACCCTTGCTCCCCTTGCCGCTAAGGGCCTCTGACCGCTGCCTCCATATTTCGTCGACACAAGCATCAGGCAGGCATCTGGTACGCAGCCGCTGCTGTGGGTTCCCCTGCTAGATTCGCTCCGATCAGGCTGATGATCGCCAGCGGAGGGTGAGGGAATGGATTTCGGCGTTGTCCTGCAAACTGATCCACCGGCATGGAGGGTGGTGGAGTTGGCCAAGCGGGCGGAGACGCGGGGCTTCAACTATGGGTGGACGTTTGACAGCCATGTGCTGTGGCAAGAGCCCTTTGTGATCTACAGCCAGATGCTCTCGGCCACCGACAGCATGATCGTCGGGCCGATGGTCACGAACCCCGGCACCCGGGATTGGACGGTTACCGCGTCGCTCTTCGCCACCCTGAACGACATGTTCGGCAACCGCACCGTGTGCGGCATCGGCCGGGGTGATTCCGCCATGCGGGTGATTGGCCGCAAGCCTTGCAGCCTGGCCACTTTGAGCGAGTCTATGAGGGTGATCAAGGACCTGGCTGAGGGCCGGGAGACTGCCTACAACGGCACTCAGCAGCACTTCCCGTGGGCAGGGGAGTCCGTTCTCAAGATGCTGATGGCGGCCTATGGTCCCAAGGCGCTGCACCTGTGCGGAAGCGAGACCGACGGGTTTATTCTCCAGCTAGCCGATCCGGCGATCGCCGAGTGGACCATCTCCGCCGTTCGGCGGGCCGCGGAGGAGGCAGGCCGCGATCCCGACAGCCTGTACATCTGCGTGGCCGCGCCCGCTTATGTGGGCACCAACATCGAGCACCAGCGAGAGCAATGCCGATGGTTCGGCGGCATGGTGGGGAACCACGTGGCCGACCTGGTGTCTCGCTACGGCGATCAGGGGGCGGGCGTGCCCCAAGCGCTCACCGACTACATCGCCGGCCGGGAGGGCTACGACTACAGCGGGCACGGCAAAGCGGGCCACGAACACACCGACTTCGTTCCCGACGAGATCATCGACCGCTTTTGCATTCTCGGCGACGAGGACGCCCACCTGGCCCGGCTGCGCGAGTTGGAAGCGCTAGGCGTGGATCAGTTCGCCATCTATCTCATGCACGACCAAAAGGACGAGACCCTCAACGCCTACGGCCAGCGGATCATCCCGGCGATGGGCGGCTAAGGGCGAACGAGCATGCCGAAGATCGACACCATGGCTGAGACGGACGATCCTCTCGTTCGCGAACACCGTCTCAAGCAGCAGGCAGCCCACGAGGAACGCCGCGACGCCGTGGTGCGCATCGTTCGCCAAACAGTGACCTTCGTGTTGTTCATGGCGTTGCTCGCCGGGTTGTACACCGGGTACAAGGCGTTCGGCCAGGCCATCGACGACCGCCAGCACGAATGGGCCGTGGTGGGATCGGTTCTACCCCGCACCGACGATCTGAACATGCCCCCGGTGAGCGAGATCTTCGGCCAATTCGGTGAGACGCCCGGGGGCCGAGACCAGATCTATGTGAAGATCCTGTTCGACGAGGCCCTCTTCACGCTGCGGGAGGCCTTTGCCGGCTTCATGGTGGGCCTGGTGATCGGCATGGCCATCGCCTTGGCCCTGGCGCAGTGGCGCCGGCTCGAACAGGGCCTGCTCCCCTACGTGATTGCCAGCCAGACCATTCCGCTCATCGCCATCGCACCCATCATCGTGATCTGGGGGCGCAAGAACTTCGATGTGTTCCCGTGGGAGTGGCAGGACTGGATGTCGGTCTCCATCATCGCCACCTACCTCACGTTCTTCCCGGTGGCGGTCAACGGATTGCGAGGGCTGCAATCGCCCCGGCCGGAGAACCAAGAGCTCATGGAGTCTTACGCCGCCAACTGGTTGCAGACGTTGTGGCGCCTGCGCCTTCCCGCCTCACTCCCGTACTTGTTCGCCGCACTCAAGATCGCGGCAACGGCCAGCATCGTGGGGGCCATTGTGGGTGAGATCTCCGCGGGAGTCGAGGGCGGGCTCGGTCGGCGCATCTTGCGCGAGGCGTTCAACTACACCACCGGCCCCGACCGTTTGTTTGCCAGCGTGCTGGGAGCCGCAGTTTTGGGGATCTTCGTGTTCCTCGTGGTGACTGGTGTCGAGAGAGTTGTCGTCGGCAATCAGAATCGAGAATCGACGACATGAGTGAGGAATCAGCAGTGAGCGAGGCCATGTCCACCGGCGAAGCTGAATCCCAGCTCGTGATCGACATCCGCGGGGCGACGAAGGTGTTCAACCCCGGCAGAAGCAACCAAGTAGAGGCGCTGGCCGAGATCGATCTGGCCGTTGAGCCGGGGGAGTTCATCACCCTCATCGGCCCATCGGGGTGCGGCAAGAGCACCCTGCTGCGGTTGATCGCGTCATTGATTCCCCCGTCGTCCGGGTCGGTGCAGGTCAATGCCAAGCCAGCGGAGCAGGCTCGTCTCGACCGGGACTACGGCATGGCCTTCCAGACGGCCGGCTTGTTCGACTGGCGCTCCGTGACCAAGAACATCGAGCTGCCGCTCGAGCTGATGGGATGGTCGAAGGGGGATCGGCGTCGCCGGGCCGCAGAAATGTTGGAGTTGGTCAAGCTCAGCGAGTTTGCCAAGCACCACCCCTCCGAGCTGTCCGGCGGCATGCAGCAGCGGGTAGCCATTGCCCGGGCGCTGGCGTTCAGCCCGTCGCTGCTGCTGATGGACGAACCGTTCGGAGCGCTCGACGAGATGACCCGCGAGCACATGCAAGACGAGCTGCTGCGGATCTGGAAGGAGACCGAGACCACCGTGGTCTTTGTCACCCACTCGATCCCTGAAGCGGTGTATCTCTCCACCCGTGTCGTAGTGATGTCGCCTCGTCCCGGGACGATCGCCTCGACCATCAGCGTGGATCTCGGCGACCGCAGCGCCGCCACCCGAGACGATCCCGCATTCTTCAAGAAGGTCACCGAGGTGCGCATTGCCCTGAGGGAGGTGGAAGGGTGAACACGCTGAAGGGGTTTTCCGCCCCCATCGTGACCGGTGTGGTGCTGTTCGGCTTGTGGGAAGGCGTGTTGACCCTGCTCAACCCCCAAGGATTCGTGTTGCCAGCCCCCTCTGAGATCGTCGGCGCGTTGATCGACAACTGGGATGAGGTGTATCAGGGGGCCCGCATCACCGGCTTCGTCGTGGGGTCCGGGCTGATCGCTGGGATCATCCTCGGCATTCTCGCTGCTCTGTTGGTCACTCGCTTCCGGACCGCCAACGAGACCATCACGCCGCTGGCCGTGGCCGTCAACGCTATTCCGATCATCGCTCTGGCCCCGATCTTCAACAACTGGTTCGGGCTCACCTCTCCCCGCTCCAACCAGGCCATCGTGGTGGCGCTGGTGTTCTTCCCCATCTTCATCAACACCACTAGGGGTCTCACCCAGGTGGATCGAAGTCAGATCGAGCTCATGGAGTCGTATGCAGCCAGCCGGTCGCGCATCACCCGAGAGGTGAGGATTCCCAACGCCATGCCGTTCTTCTTCACCGCGCTGAAGCTGGCCACATCACTGGCCGTCATCGCCGCCATCGTCGCCGAGTACTTCGGTGGGCGACAAGACGCCCTCGGCCCCATGATCACGCAGTCGGCGGGTCTTACCCGCTACGACGAAGCATGGGCCGCCGTGCTTGCCGGCACCGCCATCGGCGCGGTGCTGTATTTCGCCGTAATTGTTCTTGAGCGAGTGGCGATGCCCTGGCACTCGTTGATTCGAGCCCAAGAAGGCGAAACATGAAAGGAAAAACCATGAACAGACAAAAAATCTGGCGCTTGCTCGCCGTGCTTCTTGCCTTGGTGGTGGTTGCCGCCGGGTGCGGCAACGACGACGACGAAGTCCAAGAAATCCAGGATGTGTCGCTTCAGCTTCAGTGGGTCCCGCAGTCGCAGTTTGCCGGCTTCTTTGCCGCTCGCGACCTGGGGTTCTATGAAGACGTCGGCCTAAACGTCACGATCATCGACGGTGGTCTCGACATCGTGCCGGCCACGGTCCTCGACTCCGGGGGCGCCGACTTCGCCATCTCCTGGGTGCCGCGGGGGCTGGTGCCCCGTGAGGAGGGCCTGAACATCACCAACATTGCCCAGGTGTTCCAACGCAGCGGCACCTTGCAGGTGTCGTTCGTTGACGCCGGCATCACTGGTCCGGCCGACCTTGAGGGCAAGCTGGTGGGGAACTGGGGCTTCGGCAACGAGTTCGAGCTCTTGGCCGGCCTCGTCAGCGTGGGCCTCGACCCGCAGTCCGATGTCACCTTGGTGCAGCAGGACTTCAACATGACTGCGCTCGTCAACGGCGACGTCGACGCCGCTCAGGCGATGATCTACAACGAGTACGCCCAAGTGCTCGAGACCATCAATCCCGACACTGGCGAGCTGTTCCAGCCCGAGGACTTCTCGGTCATCGACTGGAATGACGTGGGCACGGCCATGCTGCAAGACGCCATTTGGGCCGACGCCGACAAGCTGGAGACCGATGACAATTACCGCGACATCGCGGTGCGCTTTGTGGAGGCGTCGCTGCGAGGGTGGATCCACTGCCGCGACAACTTCCAGCAGTGCGTCGACATCGTGGTAGCTGCCTCTCCGCCCTTCGGCGGACCGGCGCACCAGGCGTGGATGATGAACGAGATCAACGCCCTCATCTGGCCATCACCGGGTGGGGTCGGGATCATGGACCAAGCTCTGTACGACCAGACCATCGACGTGGCCACGTCCCAGGGCATCCTCCAAGCGCCTCCCGATGCCGGGGCGTTCCGCACCGACATTGCCGAGGAAGCGGTTGCCAACCTCGAAGCCGCTGGCGTGGATGTGTACGGCAACGACTTCGCCCGCCGCACCGTGGAGGTCAAAGAGGGCGGCAATTAACCCGTAGACAGGGCCATCGAGAAAACTGGGGGAATGAAGTTCAGCTTCGGCCTCCCGCTGATGGCCCATCCGCAGAACCCCGAATTCCTGACCGCCGAGGCCGTTTCCGAGTTCGCTCGGGCGGCCGAGGCGGCGGGGTTCGACTCCTGCTCGCTCACCGAGCACCCCCTGCCCAACGACCGGTGGCTGGCCAGCGGGGGCCACGACGCCCTCGACCCATTTGTGGCGCTAGGGGTGGTGGCCGGGGCTACTACCCGGCTGCGGTTGCTCACCAACCTGACCCCGGTGCCCTATCGAAATCCGGCCATCTTGGCCAAGACGGTGGCCACCCTCGACCGGCTCAGCGGAGGTCGGGTCATTCTTGGCGCGGGGGTGGGCTATCTGCTCTCCGAGTTTGAAGCGGTGGGAGTGGACTTCGACCAGCGCAATGCCCTTTTCGACGAGAGCTTGGAGGTGATGCGGCTGATCTGGTCGGGCGAGACGGTGAACTACCAGGGCCTCAACTTCACCATTGCCGACAGCACCGGTCTCCCCGCCCCGGTGCAGTCGCCGGTGCCGGTGTGGATCGGGGGCAACTCCAAGCTCTCCCGCCGCCGGGTGGCCGAGAAGGCCCAGGGGTGGATGCCCATGCCCAATCCGGCGGCACTGGCCTCCCGCCGCCGCTCGGCCCACTTGGAGACCCTGGATGAGCTGGCCGAGATGATCGCCTATCTCCACGACCACGCCGCGTCGGTGGGCCGCACCGAGCCCATCGACATCAAGTACATGGATCTTGAAGTCGGGCCGGTGGGCACGCCGGGCTGGAACGCCGACCAGCACTTGGAGAACATTGCCGCCCAAGCCGCCATCGGCGTGACCGCGATGGCCGCCCTCATCGCCGGCGATACACGCTCACAAATTGTTGAGGCCCTGCATCAATACGGCGAGGAAATCATCGCCTATCGTTAGGCCTATGTTGAGATTTGTCGAGGGAGCTTTGGGTGGTCGCCGCGCAGAGGCGGAAAGGGGATTCCCATGTTGAGATTTGTCGAAGAGATCCTTCTCCTGTTGCTGCGAGACGACGACGGGAGGTTCATCAACGTGCCCCAGTCGTCCATGGATCGGGCCGTGGCTGGGGCGGTGCTGATGGAGCTGGCCATGGAGAACCGGATAGACACCGACTTGGAACACCTGATCCTGGTGGATGACACCCCGGTGGGCGACGACCTGCTGGATCCGACGCTGGCCATGATCGCCGAAGGGCAGGGGGTGCAAGGCCAGGAGAAAGACCCCCGGCACTGGGTGGAGCAGACCTCCCAGAAGGCGCCGGAGATCAGGGAGGCGACGCTGGACCGGTTGGTGGAGCGCGGCATCCTGGAGCGTGAGGACGACCGCTTCTTGTGGGTGTTCCGGTCGCGCCGCTACCCGATGATCGACGGCGAGGCCGAGCGGGAGGTCAAGCTGCGGATCATGGGGGTGCTGTTCAGCGATGAGATCCCCAGCCCTCGCGACGTGGTGATCATCTGCCTGGCCCACGCCTGTGGGATCTTCAGCGAGCTGCTCTCCAAGCGGGAGCTCGAGCAGGCCAGTGCCCGCATCGAGCAGGTGCGCAAGCTCGACCTCATCGGCCAGGCCATGTCGCAGTCGATCCAAGACTTCGAGGTATGGCTGGCCAACGCCGCCGTCCAAGGACGAGGCTTCTTCTAAGGCACCGAGCATGGCCGATTGGACCGTAGAACCGTTCGGGGGAGTGCTCGGGGCCCGGGTGACCGGCATCGACCTGCGGGAACCGCTGGCCAACGGTGAGCGCGACGATCTCTACAAGCACCTGCTGGAGCATCTGGTGCTGGTATTCCCCGGTCAGTCCATTGACGACTCTCACCAGATGGAATTGCTGGCCCCTTGGGGCCGGCCCTACATCCATCCCATCGGCCGGGTGGCGGGGGCGGTGGAGGCCAAGGTGGAGCGCATCGTGGACGATGAAGAGCGCCCGCCCTACCAGGACAAGTGGCACACCGATGTGACCTGGGATCCCGACCCGCCGATTCTGGGCACGCTGCGGGCCATAGAGATGCCAGCCCGGGGCGGCGACACCATTTTTGCCAGCATGTACGCGGCCTACGACGGCCTGTCGGAGACCTTGCGGGATCGCCTGGAGGGGATCAGCGCCTGGCATCACATGGGGGCGGGCCAGTCGTTCAAGTCCAAGGCCGGGGTGGAGCTGTATGACCGCACCAAGGAGCAGTTCCCGGGCACCGAGCGTCCGGTGATTGCCGTCCACCCCGATACCGGCCGCCGCTATCTCAACGTGAACAAGAATTTCACCAGCCATCTGGTGGGCTTCAACCGGGCCGAGAGCGACGCGGTGCTCGACTGCCTCTATGAGCACGCCACCCAGCCCAACTACACCATCCGCTACGAGTGGGCCGAGGGCGACGTGATCTTGTGGGACGAGCGCTGCACCCAGCACTTCGCGGTGGCCGACCACTATCCCCAGCGCCGGGAAATGGCCCGCCTCACCGTCTCGGCCCCCGCCTGATCGCCTCTTCGTCGCTCCTGAGCGAACTTGATGATGGTGGCTAGGCTGCGCCAGTGATGTTCGACGACGAGAAGTTCGACGTAGAAGCGGCGGCGGCTGGGGCATGGGCTCCCAGCCGGTATGGGTCCGACGACATGCTGGGCACCTACAACGAGGTCACCGAGCAGAAGCGGGCCGACGCCTTGGGGATGCTGGATCTGACCAGGCCGATTCGCACTTATTCGATGGGCGACGGCATTTGGCCCGGCTATCCCGCCTACAGCACCCGGGAGTTCGCTCAGAAGCTGGTGATCGCCGGATATGACCCCGGCGATGGTTTCGAGGGCGAGATCATCAGCGGCACTCAAGGGCTGGGACCTTCGAAGTTGGGGTATTCCGAGGAGCGGGTGTCGTACACCTTCAACATGAGCACCAAGATCAACGGCTTCACCCACGCCGCGGTGGACGGCACCTTCTACAACGGCCACCAGGGCACGGATCTGGCCCGCACCGACGGGGTGACCGCCATGGACGTTCCCTCATGGGGGGCGCCGCTGCTCACGCGGGGACTGATGATTGATGTGTCCGCCCAGGTTGCGGCGACCACCGGTGATGTGGAGACGAACCAGGCCGGGCTGCCTCGGCTCACCGACCAACACCGCATCACTGTTGAGCAGATCGAGGGGGCTTGGGAGCGCCAAGGCCTGCCTGATCCCGAGCCGGGCGACGCTCTGTGTCTGCGCACCGGGTGGATCAGCCTTTCTCGGGAGGACCCCGAGCGGTTCCTGTCTGGATCGCCCGGGCCGTGGATCGCCGAGAACAAGTGGTTGGCCTCCCACCGTCCGGCGCTGGTGTCCACCGACAGCTGGATGTGGGGCTTCTACGACTTCGAGGCCACCGAGGGGTGGATGTCGGTGGGCCACCAGCTCATGCTGGTGAAAGAGGGCATCCGCCTGGGGGAGTCGCTGAGCTGCGAGGAGGTCGCCGCCGCCGAGGTGGACCGGTTCGTTTTCTGCCACTCCCCGTTCCGGGCCAAGGGGTCCACCTCGTGCTCGTCGCCCCCCATGGCTATTGCCAACCCACCCATTGCCAACCCACCAGGCGCCAACCCACCGGAGGAATCATCATGAGCATCTTGGAAGGATCACCCCTGGCCGGGAAGGTGGCTTTAGTCACCGGGGCCAGCCGGGGTATCGGCAAGGGCTGTGCCTTGGAGCTGGCTGCCGCCGGGGCTTCGGTGTACATCACCGGACGTACAACAGGTACTGGCCAGCATCCGCTACCTGGCACAGTGGGAGGCACCGCGGAGGAGATCACCGCAGCGGGGGGTACCGCTACCGCGGTGGCCTGCGACCACCGCGACGACGATGCGGTGCGGGCGGTGTTCGACCGGATTGCCGAAGAACAGGGCCGCTTGGACGTGCTGGTGAACAACGCCTTTGCCATTCCCGACGAGCTGACCGCCATGCTGCCCTTCTGGGAGGTGCCCATCTCCAACTGGGACGACATGATGGACGTGGGCACCCGATCGGCCTACGTGGCCTCGGTGCAGGCCGCCCCGGTGATGATCGACCAAGGCGACGGCCTGATCGCCAACATCAGCTCGTCGGGGGCCACAGAGTACGCCTGGCATGTGGCCTACGGGGTGGGCAAGTGCGCCCTCGACCGTATGACCGCCGACTGCGCCCGCGAGCTCGGGGACACCGGTGTGTCGATGGTGTCGGTGTGGCCCGGGTTCGTGCGCACCGAGCGCATCGATGTGGCCGTCGACTCTGGGGTTGAACTGCCGCCGAGCTTGGACCTGTCGGCGGCCGAATCGCCCCGGTTCACCGGCCGGGCGGTGACCGCCTTGGCCGTCGACGCCGAGAGGTCCCGCTACACCGGCCAAGCCGTGGCAGCCCGAGACATGGCCGATGCCTATGGGTTCACCGACATCGACGGCCGCCTCCCTGCCGGCCCCCTCCACGACCGCACCGGTTAGCCGCTGTTATGACCGCCGTGGAGCCGTTCACCATCGAGGTGCCCGATGAGGTGCTCGACGACCTGCACCGCCGCTTGGACGCCACCCGGTGGTTCGACCCGCTGCCCGGTGCCGGATGGAACGAGGGCACCGACCTGGACTACCTCAAAGAGCTGTGCCGCTACTGGCGCCATGAGTACGACTGGCGGGCCATCGAAGCCGAGCTCAACCGGTTTCCCCAGTACACCACGGTCATCGACAACCAGAACTTGCATTTCATCCACGCCCGCAGCCGCAATCCGGACGCCATGGCCCTGGTCATCCACCACGGTTGGCCCGGCTCCATCACCGAGTTCGCCAAGGTGATCGAGCCGCTCCGGGAGCACTTCCACGTGGTGTGCCCGTCGCTGCCCGGTTACGGCTTCTCGGGGCCTACTTCTGAGCCGGGCTGGACGCCCCGGCGCATGGCCGCGGCCTCCCTTGAGCTGATGAGCCGCCTGGGCTACGAGCGGTTCGGCGCCCAGGGCGGGGACTGGGGAGCGATGGTCACCGCCCAGATGGCACTCCAGGCCCCGGAACGACTCACAGGCATCCATCTGAACCTGATAATCGCTTCTGAGCCTCCGCCCGGAGCAGTGCGCGACCTGACTGATGAGGAGAGGGCAGCCCGGTCTGAAGGCCGGACTCGCAACCAGGTGGAGCGGGGCTACCGGGAGCAGCAGGCCACCCGCCCGCAGACCTTGTCGGTTGGCTTGAACGACTCCCCGGCCGGACTGGCTGCCTGGATCGTCGAGAAGTTCCTGGCTTGGAGCGACATCGGCCCCGACAACGACATCGAGGCCAGCTTCAGCAAAGACGAGCTGCTCACCAACGTGATGGTTTATTGGGTGACCGGCACCATCGCCTCGGCCAACCGGCTCTACTACGAGACCCGAATCGGGGGCCGAGGATCCTCGGCCCCCGACAGGCAGGTGGAGGTGCCCACCGCCTACGCCCGCTTCCCCGGCGATGGTATTTTCCCGGCTCGTCCATGGGTGGAGTACTGGTACAACATCACCCGCTGGACAGAGATGCCCCGCGGCGGCCACTTCGCCTCCCTCGAAGCCCCCGATCTGTACATTGACGACGTCACTGACTACTTCGGCGCTTTGAGCTGACCCCGTTTGCTTTGGGGGAGGCTCTAGGGCATGACGGGCAATTGGTCTGCTTAGCTGAGGGAGGTGGGCGTGTGATGAACTTGCCGGCGTGCCTACGCTGCATGATGTTGATTACACCCTTGAGTACCCCTACACCCGCACCACCGGTCCGGTCATCGGCCCGTTTCTGACCGGATTGCGCGACGGCCGCATTCTCGGACAGCGCTGCGGTGACCGGGTGCTGTGCCCGCCCATGGAGTTCGATCCGGACACCTTCGCCACGCTTGAGCCCGACCTTGTGGAGGTTGGCCCCGGCGGGGAGGTGGTGAACTGGACCTGGGTGGCCGAGCCCTCGGCCAAACACCCCTTCGACCGGCCCTTCGGCTTCGCCTTCATCAAGCTGGACGGGGCCCACACCTCCCTGGTGCATGCGGTGGACACCGGGGGCGACCCCGAGGCCATGAGCACCGGGATGAGGGTGCAGGCCCAGTTCCGAGACGAGCGCCACGGCTCTGTTGCCGACGTGTACTTCGTGCCCGAGGCCGACGCCGCCGAGCAGGTGATTCAGCCGGGCGACGAGCCGGTGACCATCACCGAGCACCTCATCGGCCTGCGCATCACCGAGCCGCTGTACCCCCACCGGGCCCGGTTCGCCCAAGGGCTGCTGGACGGCAAGATCATCGGCCAGCGCAGCCCGGTCACCGGCAAGGTGTATGTGCCGGGTCGGGGCTACGACAACATGTCCCGGGTGCTGATGAGCGAATCCGACGAGGTGGAAGTGTCCGACGTGGGCACCGTGGTGGCGTTCACCGAGCTGAACCCGGTGCAGTACTACGGCCAGACCGAGACCGAGCCCTATGTGCGGTGCTCGATCCTGTTCGACGGGACCGACCAGCCGGTGATCGGCATCGACATCCGCGACATGACGGTGGACGAGATGCGGGTGGGGATGCGGATGCGCTGCATCTGGCGCGACCCCGAGGAGCGGTCGGTGACCGACATCGACAACCGCTACGGCAACATTCCCGAAACGGTGTACGCCCGGTTCGAGCCCACCGGTGAGCCCGACATTCCCGCCGACGAGCTGAAAGAGCACTCATGGTAAGCCTGGCTGAAGACGTGGCCATCGTCGCGTTCGAGCAGACCCCTTCTCACGCCCATTTCAACGACAGCGAGCCGGCCATGATCATGCCGTGCGTGAACTCGGTGATCGAGCAGGTTGGGATGGACCGCCACGACATCGACTTCACTATCGCCGGCAGCTGCGACTACCTGTCGGGGATGCCGTTCGCCTTCGTCATGAACATCGACGCGGTGGGGGCGTGGCCCCCCGTCTATGAGAGCCACGTGGAGATGGACGGCGCCTGGGCCCTGTTCGAGGGGTTCGTGCGACTCCAGTCGGGCGATATCGACACGGTGCTGGTGTCGGGCTCGGGCAAGTGCTCGCCGGGCAGCTACCGGGAGGGGTTCTCGCTCCAGACCGACCCCTATGTGCATGCCCCCATCGGCCTGGACCCCCGGACTCAGGCCGGGTTCCAAGCCCAGGCGCTCATCGCCGCGGGCAAGGCCACCGAGAGGGACTTCGCCGAGGTGGTGGCCCGCAGCCATGCCAACGCCAAGGACAACCCCTATGCCCAGCTCAGCGGCGACCTGTCGGTGGACGAGTTGCTGGCCGAGCCCTACTTGCAGCAGCCACTGCGCCGCCTCGACTGCCCGCCCACCAGCGACGGTGCCGCGGCCATGGTCATCGCCCGAGCCGACAAGGCCCGGGAGCTGTGCGACAACCCGGTGTGGATCCGGGCCATCGACCACCGCATCGATTCGCACCACCCCACTCTGCGGGACCTCACCGACTCCCCGTCGGCGCGCATCGCGGCCGATCGGGTGGGCCTCCACGACGGCCCGGTGGACATCGCCGAGCTGACCGTGACCTACAGCCCTGAGGAGATCATCCTGCGCGATGCCCTAGGCCTCAATGGCGAGACCTCGGTGAACCCGTCGGGCGGGCCGCTCACCGGCAGCCCGTTCATGGCGGTGGGCCTCACTCGGGTGATCGAACTGGCCCGGGCCATCCGCAACGGCGATGGCGGCCGGGGCGTGGCCCACGCCTCCAGCGGCCCGGCCCTGCAACAGAACCTGCTCTGCGTCTTGGAAGGAGACGGATAATGCTCTCGAAGAATGCGCAAGGCTCTATCGCGGAGAGGACGATCTAATGGCTCCACGACCTTGTGCTGTCATCGGTGTCGGCCAGACCAAGTACAAGCGCCGGCGTGACGATGTGACCTTGGACGGCCTGGTGCGGGAGGCCGCCCTCCGGGCCTTGGAAGACGCCGGGGCCACCTTCGACGACATCGACGCCATCGTGATCGGCAAGGCGCCTGACGCCCTCGAAGGCGTGATGATGCCGCTGCTGAGCCTGTGCGACGCGCTGGGCGCGATCGGCAAGCCCATCCACCGGGTCCACACCGCGGGGTCGGTGGGGGCGTCCACCGCCATCTCGGCCGTGAACCTGGTGGAATCGGGGATGTACGACACCGTGCTGACCATCGCCTATGAGAAGCAGTCGGAGGGCAACGCCACCTGGGCGCTGTCGGGCGGCAAGAGCGGCGGCCAGGGCGCGGGCGGCACATTCGCCCCGTGGATCCGCAACTACATCGCCCGCTCCCAGGCGCCCGAGCACATCGGGTGGATGGTGGCGGTGAAGGACCGGCTCAACGCCCTCAAAAACCCCTACGCCCACCTGCATCTGCCCGACATCTCCATTGAGAAGGTGCGGGAGTCGCCCATGCTGTGGGACCCGCTGCACTTCTTGGAGTCGTGCCCCTCCTCGGATGGGGCCGCCGCGGTGGTGCTGGGCAACGACGACATCGCCAAGAAGTCGGGCCGTCCGCCGGCGTGGGTTATCTCCCACGCCAAGCGCACCGAGTTCGGCCAGTTCCCTGGGCGCGACACGGTGCGGCCCCAAGCTGGGGTGGAGTGCTCGGAGGCCCTGTACCGCAAGGCGGGCATCACCAACCCCCGGGAGCAGATCGACTGTGCCGAGCTGTACGTGCCGTTCTCTTGGTATGAGCCCATGTGGCTGGAAGGGCACCTCATCGCTGAGGAGGGCGAGGGGTGGAAGATGACCGACGCCGGCGACACCGAGCTGGGCGGATCGTTCCCGGTGAACATGTCGGGCGGCGTTTTGTCGTCCAATCCCATCGGAGCATCGGGCATGATCCGCTGTCTTGAGGCGGCCAACCAGGTGAGGGGCACCGCCGGCGAGTACCAGGTGCCGGGGGCCAAGATCTCCATCGGCCACGCCTACGGCGGTGCTGCCCAGTACTACGCCATGTGGATGGTGTCGTCTGAGCTGAATCCGGAGTTCTAACCATGCCCGGAATAGCCGACGGCCGGGTGGTGGTGATCACCGGGGCGGCCCGGGGGCTGGGCCGAGCCCACGCCCTGGAGTTCGCCGCCGAGGGGGCCCGAGTGCTGGTCAACGACCTGGGGGTGGAGCGCGACGGCTCGGGCGGCGCGTCGGAACCGGCTCGAGAGGTGGTGGCCGAGATCCGGGCCATGGGGGGCGAGGCCGAGGCCAACGCCGCCGATGTGGCCGACTGGGATCAAGCCGAGGCCATGATCGCCCAGGCCATCGACACGTGGGGCCGCCTCGACACGCTGGTGTGCAACGCGGGCTTTTTGCGCGACCGGATGCTGGCCAACATGAGCGAACCGGAATGGGACGCCATCATGCGGGTCCACCTCAAGGGCCACTTCGCCCCGGCCCGCCACGCCGTGGCCCACTGGCGGGATCGGTCCAAGGCCGGTGAGAACGTGCGAGGACGGCTCATCAACACCAGCTCGGGCGCCGGTCTGTTGGGCTCCATCGGCCAGGGCAATTACGCCGCGGCCAAGGCCGGGGTGGCGGCGCTGACCATCCAGCAGGCGGCGGAGTGGGGCCGCTACGGGGTGGCGGTGAACGCCATCGCCCCCGACGCCCGCACCCGCATGACCGCCGGGATCATGTACGAGGAAGAGGCCCCCGAGGGCTGGGACGAGAAGGATCCGGCCAATGCCTCGCCGCTAGTGGTGTGGCTGGGCTCGGATGCGTGCGACGTGACCGGGCGGGTGTTCGAGATCGCCGGCGGGGCCCTCAACGTGTGCGACGGCTGGCAGCACGGCCACGTCGTGGATGTGGGGCGCAAGTTTGCTGCTGCTGAGGTTGGTGACGCGGTACACGCTTCTATTGCTGGTTCGCCGGAGCCGGCGCCGGTCTACGGAGCGAGCTAGCTGGGTATATCCCGGAAAGGGACGCCCTTGTCGACTCGGATGTCGGGGGGCAGGCCCAGCACTTTCTCGCCGATGGTGTTGCGCTGGATGTTGTCGGTGCCGCCGCCGATGCGCGACGCCCACTGGCCCAGGAACTCGTATTGCCAGCGCCCCTCGTCTCGGGCGTTGTCGCCGTGGAGCATCCCGGCGGCGCCGTTCATGGCCATCACCAAGTCGCCCATCTCTCCGAAGTGCAGCGAGATGGCCAGCTTCATGGTGGAGCTCTCCGGGCCGGGCAGCTCGCCCCGGCTGGTGGCGGTGCGAACCCGGTACCCCTGATATTTGAGGATCTCCATGCGGGTGTAGGTCTTGGCCAGCTCCTGGCGGATTACCGGATCCTGGTCGGTGCCGGTCTGCTGGGCCAGCTTGACCAGCTCGTTGAACCGGGTCCGAGCGTTTGACCCGCCGATCAGGGCCCGCTCGTTGGACAGGGTGGTCATGATCGGCCCCCAGCCGGTGTTGACCCCGCCGAGGATGTTCTCGTGGGGGATCCGCACATCCGACAAGAACACCTCGTTGAAGTGGGCCGCACCGGTGATCTGCACCAGCGGGCGCACCTCGATGCCGGGGGTGTTCATGTCCACCAGGAAATAGGTGATGCCCCGGTGCTTGGGCTGGTCGGGGTCGGTGCGGGTCAGCAGAATGCCCCAGTCGCTGTACTGGGCGCCTGAGGTCCACACCTTCTGGCCGTTCACCACCCACTCGTCGCCGTCGCGCACCGCGGTGGTCCGCAACCCGCCCAGATCTGATCCGGCCACCGGCTCGGAGAACAGCTGGCACCACACCTCCTCGCCCTTGAGCATGGCGGGCAGGAACCGCTCCTTTTGGGCGTCGGTGCCGTGGCCGATGATGGTGGGGCCGGCCATGCCGATGCCCACCGCGAACACCCCGGTGGCCGCCACCCGCTTGGCCTCCTCCTCTTTGAAGATGCCCTCGTGGATGCCGCTCAGCCCCTTGCCTCCATATTCGACAGGCCAGGTGATGGAGCCCCAGCCGCCGTCAAATTTGGTGCGCTGCCAGGCCTTGCACCGGGCCACGTAGGCGTTCTCGACGTCCGGATCGGAGATGGTGATGGCTGTCTGGTCACGGGCGCCGCCACCGTCAGGGGGGATGTTGGCATCCAGCCACTCAATGCACTCGGCTCGAAAGGCGGCTTCTTGGGGGGTCTCGTCGAAGTCCATGCCGTGATGATGGTAGCCAGAGGGTTCTGGGCAGACCCCACCGGACAGCCAGGCAAACAGCCGTGTTTTCCAGCATTCGGGCTCGACAGGCCGGGGGTGCTTCAATGGCGGCGTGAAATTCTCCATGATCTTCGAAGCCCAGATGGCCGATCCGTCCCGCGAGGTTGAGCAGCAGGTCATCCGAGACTGCGTGGATCAGGCGGTGTTGGCCGAGGAGGTGGGTTTCGACCGGGTGTGGGCGGTGGAGCACCACTGCTTGAAGTGGTACGCCCACATGAGCGCTCCTGAGATCTTCTTGACCTGGGTGGCAGCTCGCACGTCCCGTATCCGCATCGGCCACGGGGTGGTGTGCATGCCGTTCGGCTACAACCACCCGCTGCGGGCGGCGGAGCGCATAGCCATGCTGGATGTGCTGTCGGACGGGCGGTTGGACGTGGGTGCGGGCCGGGGGGCCACCCTCCAGGAGATGTCGGCGTTCGGGGTGAAGCCCGAGGACACCTATGCCCAGGTGGAGGAGTCGCTGCGGATCATCTCCAACTGCTGGCGCGACGACGAGTTTGAGTGGGACGGCCTGCTGGACATCTCACCCCACCCGATTTTGCCTCGGCCGGTGCAAGACCCTCATCCGCCGCTGTACCTGGCCTGCACCAAGGTGGACACCGTGCGGCTGGCCGCCGAGTTGGGCATTGGGGCGCTGGTGCTGGGGTTTGCCGGCGCCGACGAGATCCGCCTGATGAAGGAGACCTACGACGAGGCCATCGCCACCCGCACCGGGGAGCGATTCGTGAGCGACCACCCCAACAACTGGTTCTCGGCGCTATGCCCCACCACGATCCTCGACGACCGGGACGAGGCTTTCCGCATTGGAGCCCGGGGCCAGCGGTTCTTCGCCGAGGCCATCATGCACTGGAACCTGGGCACACCGCCGCCGAGGGTCGGATCAGCCGACGAGGACACCGCCGCGGCCATCGACGAGGCGGTGGGCAACGTTCACGCCAAGATCAGCGAGATGAACATCCCGCTCAGCCCCAACGCCACCAGCACCTTCAACATCGAGCACGCCTACGGGAACTACGAAGACGCCATCCGCTACGTGAGCGAGCTCGAGGCCATCGGCTGCGACGAGATCATGTGCATGATCCAAATGGGCACCATCCCCCAGGAGGTCATGCTGGAAACCATCCGCCAGTTCGGCCACCACGTCATTCCGCACTTCCGCGCCAAAGAGAAGGCGGCCGTTCCGGCCTAGCTCGCTCCTACTCAGCGTTCTCTGTCGGGGTAGACCTCAAATGAGATGATGTTGACGTAGTAGTGGTCCTGGTCTATTCGGTAGGTCATTGCCAAGGTGCTGCCAGGTACGGTAACGGAGGGGCCTATGCGGTGGTGCCACTCACCAACAAGATCCTTGTTCGCCAGGATGTCGAAGGGGTCGATTTCCAACCGGCGGATAGCCGCGTGTATGGCATCTACATCGGCTTCTTCCAGGACTCTACGATTCAGGAACTCATCGACGCGCGCGCTGGCATTGGTTTTCCATGGTCGCGAGGCCATCCGCGCCTACCTAGGAAAGTGCTTTGCGATAACGGCGTCGAGGGCGCCCGGCGGATCGGGCACGAATTCTTTGTTGTCGCGGATCGTGGCTACGTGCTCGCGCATCTGCCGTACCCAGTCTGGTTCGGTGCTGAAGAAATCGACGAGCGATTGGTGGGAGATCTCTTGGTTGGCGACATTGCGCCCCCCGTCGGTCGCAAGCCGCCAGGGGTCCTCGGCATGGGTAGCCTCGATGAGTTCGGCACCGCTCTTGTCGCCCAGTCTGTTGATGACATTGACGGTGATGTTGCGCACACTCTTGGGCAGTGGTTTGGGAGATCTGACTGATCGGCTCAGCTTGCCCAGAAAACTGTGCTTTCGGTCGCGCCAGAGCCGGGCAACAACGGGGCCGAGTTCCCAGGCCTCGATGTCTTCCTTGAATGCCGGTCCCTGCTCCCACGCAAGATGGTACCCCTGCACGTAGTAGAGCAACTTGTGCAGCTTCGCTTCGCCGACGCCTGGCAAGCGCCGCTCGATCTCCAAAGCCACATCACGAGCTGATGCGACCTGAGCGTTTGACATTGCGCTCCTCTCATCCACTGATTGCATCCAGTGTAACGATGCCCAGTGACAGCTTTCGGCTCACCGTCGTCCCCACCTCTAGGCCAAGGCAAGACCGGTTGCGGCGGCCAAAAAAGTAGCCCCGCCATGCCCTGCGAACAGGGCAGACGGGGAAGAATACGATCAGGGTATCCGATCAGCCATGGATGACAACCCCATTTTCGACCAATGGGGAACCACCTACTTCAACTTGTCGGACCTGGCAGCGGAGCTGCGAGCGCTGCTCGGATGCGAAATCGACATCATTCCCTCTCAGGGCCTGAAGCCCCGCAAACGCCACCGCATCCTCGAAGACGCCATCACCCTGTGAGCACTGCCGACTCCGAGCACATTGAGGGTCAGGGTTGCCTCGACGAGTCCTCTCAAGCAGCACCCGACTCAACTCTTGAAGACGTCATCGAGCGTATCGAAGGAAGGGATCTAGGCCAGTTGACCAGTGAAGATGCTGTAGCCGCCCTTGAAGCCGAACGTGCCCGTCGTATGGTGCCGGCTGAGTCGCCCGGGCCAAAACGCTCAACTGCCCCATCCTGACCGGCGTTGCCCGTCTTGCCTTTGCTTCCGGCCTGACCGACTTTCGATCGTCCGATGTGCCGAACGGTTCGATTCCAGATTCTTCTTGGGTATCCTGACGGACCGAGTTCAGCGCAGCAGAAGAAGGGACGGTGATGGGCGACGCGGCTGTGCTCGATCTCGAGATGTATCGCAGGAGCGATGCTGCCCGGCTGCTGGGCATCGCACCTCAGACGCTCGGCAGGTGGCTTGACGGCTGCATCACTGCTGATGGCACGCGCCAGCCGCCCATCCTGAGGGCTAAGGGCGCAACAGGCTGCTCTGCCACACCGAGGTTTGTCACTTGGGGCGAGTTCATTGAAGCGGGCCATCTTGCCGCATACCGCCAGCAGCAGCGCATGCCGCTTCGGAGGCTCAGAGAGTACGTCTCAGACTGGCGGGGAAGTTCCGAAGCCCCGTACCCACTCGCCCGCTGCAAGCCCTGCACGGATCCCGGCCCGCTTGTCCACGCCGATGCCATCGGCGTTGATTCCGCGACTCGGGCGGCGGCCCGATCCGCCGTTGCTTTCTTCGACCGGGTTGACTACGAGGGAGATGTCCCCGTTCGCTACTGGCCCGACGGCCGAGATGCCCACATCGTGCTCGATCCTCGCCGCCAGTTCGGAACCCCGATTATCGAAGGCACCCGCATGGGCACCGAGGTGCTTCACGGAATGTATACAGCCGGGGACCCGGCTGAGTGGCTTGCCCACGCCTATAGCCTCGACCTCGTACAGGTCGAGGCCGCTATCCGGTTCGAGCAGAGGCTCGCCAACCGCAAGGTCGTCGCCTACCAAGCCGCTTGACCGCTCCGGCTAGCCCCTGTCGTCCTGCCGCTTCCTGTCGGTGATTGTCGCCAAGCGGTTACCCAGCCATCCACAGAGCTTGAAGAGCCTCACCTTCATCAAGGTGCGCTTCCGCAGCTTTGCGAGCCGCAGCGCGGCACCAGGCCGGGCAGCGACCTGCTCATGTAGCTGCTGGTAACTCTTGGTTGAGGGCATATTGTCATCACCTCTTGATAACTTCATCGACACTATCTGCCAACAGATGAAGAGGAGAGGGCTTTATGACCCCACAAGTACAGGGAGATGGGTGGGCTTCCCTGGGTTGGCTGGACACGTCACTTAGGCGGCTTGGTCTAGTCGTTGTCGGTGGTGGCTGTGGCTGATCGACCTTTATGGCACAGAACGACATGAATCTTGACCAGGTGTATGAGAAGGCGACCGGCTTTAGGCCGTACGACTATCAGCGAGGTGTCGCTGAAGAAGGTCTGCCGGAATTGCTGAGAATCCCAACAGGCTGTGGCAAGACGGAAGCTGTCGGGCTTGGGTGGCTGTATCGTCGGCGATTTCATCCAGATGCCGAAGTTCGCGCCGCCACTCCCCACTGGCTGGTCGTCGCTCTGCCGATGAGGACCCTCGTCGAGCAAACCCGCGAACGCTTCAAGCGATGGCTAGAGCAACTCAGCCTGGATATAGATATCAGTCTTCACACAGTGCAAGGTGGCGTCGGATGGAGCGATCATGATTGGCGACTGGCCCCCGACCGTGAGGCTGTGTTTGTCGGCACCATCGACATGCTCTTGTCCCGAGCCCTCAATCGTGGCTATGCCGATAGCCGATGGAACTGGCCCATGTCATTTGGCGGATTCAACAATGGGACGCACTGGGTCTTCGACGAGATCCAGTTGATGGATGTCGCGACGCCGAACACTCGTCAACTCCAATCGTTCCGCGACGTGTTTGGCACTGCGCTTCCAACAGCAAGCACTTGGATGTCAGCCACGGTTGATGACCGCCTCCTATGCACGGTAGATCGGCCTGGCGTCGGGTCCATCGTAGAACTCAGCGATCATGATCGTCATGGCTCGCTTAGTCGGCGCCTAGAAGCGGTTCGCACCATCGAAGAGATCGAACTGCCTGACCAGAAGCCCGAACAAGCTCTTGCAGAAGAACTTATTCTTCGTCACAAACCGGGCACTCTGACTCTCGCCGTGCTCAACACGGTCGAACGTGCTGTGACCACTTGGCGTTCGCTGAACAAGCTCTGTCCTGACGCCGACGTGGAGCTCCTGCATTCCCGCTACCGACCCGCTGATCGTGAGGCCCACACAACAGCCGCCCTGTCCTCGCCCGGACCCACAGGCAAGATCGTTGTCAGTACCCAAGTGCTCGAAGCCGGAGTCGACCTCTCTGCGGCGCTGTTGTTTACCGAAGCTGCTCCATGGCCGTCGATCGTGCAGCGCGCTGGGCGCTGCAACAGAGACGGCACACAACACGATGCACAGTTGTTGTGGGCAAAGCCTCCGAAGAGTCCGCCCTACGGGGAGGGCGATGTGCAGGCGTCCGAAGAAGCACTTCGATCGCTTGCTGGGACAGTCGTGACCACCAATGGGTTGCAGTGCCTTGATGTCCACACATCAAGCCGGATCACCCCGATAATCCGCCGCAGAGACCTAATCGACTTATTCGACACCACTCCTGATCTCAGCGGCAACGATGTCGACGTTGCTCGCTTCATACGCGATGGGTCCGACCGCACCGTCCAGGTGGCCTGGCGTGAAATCGACAACAACAAGCCGTTGGGAAAGTCCACGCGACGAGACGAGCTTTGCTGCGTTCCAATTTCAGAACTCAAGACTTGGTTGAGGAAACATCGGGTGTGGCGTCTTGACCACCTGTCCCGCGACCATCGGCAACCATGGATGCAATGCAGCGCCAGCGACCTATACGACGGAATTGAGATAGTGCTCGATGCAAGTAAAGGGGGCTATGACAGCGAAATCGGCTGGAATCCACGGAGTAGCGAACCTGTAGGCGTGATTGCACCGTCCTCATCGGGATCTGCCGGAGTCAGCTTCTCACCTGGCGACGACATCAGAGTGGGAGATGATCCCGCATCGCTCAGCGATGACTGGTATCCGCTTGCGGCGCATCTAGCTGACGTTGAACGCGAATGCGCGGCGCTCCTTAGAGCGCTAGAGCCCGGCGGCCTCAGCCCCGAGATGAACCGCGCTGCAATTGTCGCAGGACGGCTCCACGACATTGGAAAAGCGTCGCAGGTGTGGCAGGACGCCGCGTTGGATACTGCTGATGAGGAAGAACGAACTGCCCTCAAGGCCCGAGGCCCGTTTGCCAAGACTGGTAGTCGCAAGGCTCTGCGTTTTAAGCGCCGGTTCTTCCGCCATGAGCTGGCATCCGCGTTAGCGCTCATGAGTGAAGGCTCGTCGGCGTTGGGCGATCATCACGAAACCGACCTCGTGATTTATCTCGTGGCATCCCACCATGGACGTATCCGCCTTTCCATCCGCCGCCCACCGGAGGAGTCCGGTATCAATGACACAGTTGTCACTACGCTCGGCGTCGGTCCGGGAGATGAACTGCCCGAGGTGAACCTTGGAGGCTCGACCGTGCCACAAAGCCATCTGACTATTCCGGCAGGTCATGATGGATATGAGCGGCGCGCTCTCGCATTGCGTGACCGTGCCGATCTCGGGCCGTTTCGGCTGGCCTTTCTTGAAATGATCGTCCGCTGTGCTGATTGGAGAGCAAGCCGTGACATCCAGGCATCCATATGAGCTCGATTCATCTGAACGGCTGTCAAGCTGAACCGCTTCTCAGCTACTTAGCGGGGCTTGGAGTCACCCGATTAATCGCCGAGCAATTCAACTCCGATGTGTCGGCCCGATGGGATGCTGACCAACTGGTCATTGCTGCCCATGAGTTGGACGAAACCAGTCTTGTCGAGTTCTTCGCCATGGACTACAAGCCCACTCCGCTGATAGCCCCATGGAATGGTCGTGGAGGGTTCCAGGATGGCCAGGAGCGTGATTCTGAGAAGATTGTGAGGAAGGTCGAAGGCAGCAATTTGGAGCGGCTTGGACCATATCGGAAGGCTATCAAGATTGCTCGTGTCACTTGGGAAGAGGCCCGAGGCTACGAACTGATTACTGACGGCAAGATTCCTGGCAAGCACAAAGCCCGGTTTATCGAACTTTGCCGAGCGACGTTCCCTGATGAAGCCCTCGCTTGGCTTGACGCGTCGGCCGTTCTCCTAGATGACGACATCGTTTTTCCCTTGATCTTGGGTACCGGTGGAAACTTCGGCAGCATGGACATCTCATTCACCTTTCTTAAGAACTTGGATGCTCTCGGGCTCTTGGATGGGCAGAACAGTGAATTGGCGCCAGAAGGCAAGAAACATTCAAATCGAAGATCTCTTCTCCGGCATGCACTCTTTAAAGACAACAATGCCAAGCTTCATAAGGGCAGCACTGGCCAGTTCGATCCGGGCGGTGTAGGGGGTCCAAACAGCTCATCGTTCGGCGACGGTGCAGCTCTTGCCAATCCGTGGAGTTTCGTGCTCGCTATGGAAGGGGCCATGGTGTTTGCCAGCGCCGCAGCTCGACGGCTTAGCGCAGAAAGCCAAATGGGTGGTTCCCGCAAGGCCAGCATGCCCTTCACCGTTGCGGCGACGGCGGTGGGATATGGCTCGGCAGCAGGAGGCGAAAGCCCCAAAGGCGAACTGTGGGCACCGCTGTGGCGAGATGAAATGTCGTTTAGGGAGATACGGCACTTCATCTCAGAGGGGCGGTCCCAATGGGGGCGCAGCCAAGCACGGTCGGGACTCGACTTTGTTCGAGCTGCTGCGACCTTGGGCGTTGACCGTTCAGTTGACGAGTTCGTCCGCTATCTAATCAGCGAGCGCCATGGACAAAACGTTCTAGCTGTTCCGATTGGGCGACTCAAGGTCACCGATCAGGGGAGGCCCGAGGTCGATCTTCTGCGCCAACTCGATGTCTGGGTTCGCCGGGCCAGATCCAATCAAGGACCTGGTGCGGTCACCGCGGCGTTGAATGCTCTAGATCGAGCACAATTCGCTGTCGCGACCCATGGTGGAGCCAGCCGGCTCCAGACGGTGCTTGCTGCACTCGCTGAGGCCGAGCAGGCAGTATCTCGATCGCCCAAATTCTGCGATGATCGGCGCCTTCATCCTATCGGTGGGTTATTGGCCCAAGAGTGGTTGCCGCTGCTTGATGATGGTTCCGTCGAATTCCGGATTGCCGTCGGCCTTGCATCGCTGAGCGACCGAATGCCCCCAGAAACACCTAGCGGTGCAGAGGCAGTCAGGGGAAGCCTTGCGACACTTCTCCGCCCAGTAAGCCGTGCCCGATACCGCTTAGATTGGTCGAACAGCGGACCAAGGGTTCCCAACTTCAGCCGCCGTCCGCTGTTCGATGTCCTCGATGAAGCCTTCGGTGCTCGCGCTATTCTCTCGGCATCCAAGCGGTCTGACAATGAGAGCCACGACCACATTGCAGGTCTGCCCTTCGCTTTCGACTATGGCCTCAAAGTCGATATTGCCGATATTGGGCACCTTCTGTATGGGCAGCTTGACGAGCAGCGGCTAGGTGACATTTTGGCGGGCCTGTTGTTGTTGGAATGGGAGGATGCCTTCAGCGTTGCCGCCGACTGCTTGTCCGCTGTTCCCGATGATCCGCTGGCCCGGCTACATGCTGCGAGCCACCCCATCTATGTCGTGCTCGCTCCCTTCTTTGCTGGGCGACTTCCAGTCGCCCCGACGGACACAGAGCCGAACCCCGACCGATTAATCGCAGTACGTCCACGGCCCGAGTGGGTTGGAGTGATTCGCTCCGGAGCTGCCCACACAGCAGCTAGGTCGGCCGCCCACCTGCTTCGGGGGCGTGGCTGGAGGCTGATCGCTGACAGTTTCGAGCCAACAAACATCAAACCCGGCCACTTGGCGACGGCATTGTTGCTGCACCTTGACCGAGCCGCCGGTGATCAGCGCCAGATTCGATTCCTACTCAACCATCAAAGCACAGTTGAGACTCGCTGGTCAGCGAGTCGAGAAAGGCAGGAGCCAAACCATGAGTAAGCGTGAGATGTACACAATCGGTCTGAAGGCTGTCCCTTCAGACCGGTTTCAGCCCACTGGATTTCCGGACTTAGGCGCAGCCAAGTTCCAGAAACCGGCTGGTCCGAACAATGAATGGGTCGATGCCATCCTCGTTGAGTCTGCTCAATCTATGGCAAACCGATTTGAAGCCGTTGGATGGAGCGAGGAGCACCAAGAACCTGTCACTGCGCTGCGGGGCCTACCATGGGTCAAGGTTGTTGCCGGCGACGACGGCCGCTACCTGACTTCCAGTCGTACTGAGGCCCATCGGCTGGCGTCGGCCTTCGTGAAAGAAAGTGTCACCACTGACGGTACAGACATGGTCGACGAGATCTACAATCGCTTCAAGTTGGCTGACGACACGCCCCTTTCTCTGAATGAAATAGCTGCTGCAATTTTTGCTCTCGATCCCCTGTGTCTTATACACGGGGTGTTCTTCGCCGATAAGCGGTGGCCTGGCCAGCCCAAGATAGCCAGAGCGCTTACTGGGTTTATCGAGGCGACTGATGTCAAGGAGGCATATTCTGGCGGCGTAAAGCGCGATGATGTTCGGCATTCAATCGACGAAGGGATGGGGGGTGCTGCCGAAGGATACGGACACGTCCCGTACTCCCGCACTGAATACACTGCCCGCTCAATAGCGTTGTACGTGTCTATCGACGCAGCACAGATTGAGGCGTATGGCCTATCTGCAAATGCGACAAAGTTGCTGCTCGCTATTGCGCGATGGGAAGTTCGTTCAATTCTTGACTTGGGCCTGCGACTACGTACCGCTTGCGAGTTCGAGCCGATTAACGGCGACGATCTAGCTGGACTCCCGGACATCGATGCTTTGGCTTCGGAAATCAGCGATCTCGTCGGTGGCGGAGTTGATGAGCTAGAGGACTCTGATGGGTCGTCGCTGGTGGTTCGCTGGTCGGGTGGGAAGAAGCGCTCGTAGTGACTGCCATCCTCCAGGTGGAGTTTCCATGGGGCAAGTACCACGCCACTGAATGGGGGCGGAACGTAAACGAAGGCCAACCCGAGTGGCCTCCGTCACCATGGCGCATCCTTCGAGCGCTGTTTGCTACCTGGAAGACCTGCTGTGCGCATCTTCGGGATGCGGATGTTGAGTCAGCTCTGAGTCAGCTTGCAAAACCTCCCATGTTCCATCTTCCCACGATGAGACCTGCTCATTTGCGCCACTACATGCCTCAGGTCGGCCATCATTCGGTCGGGAAACAGGTCACAACGCTTACCTTCGACCCATTCGCCGTTATCGATCCACAAGTGCCGGTCTACATTGAGTGGGATGTCGATTTGGCCGAAGGCCCAACTGCAGCTCTTGGTGAGATCGCAGCCGCTCTCTCCTACCTCGGGAGATCCGAGTCCATTTGCAAGGCGGAGTTGGTGCCCCGAGTCGAACACTCAGCACCGGAACTGTGGAGACCAGCAGGGTCCAACGATCGCATAGAGACCGAAGTCCTGTGTCCTCAACAGCCGTTTAAGTTGAGCGACTTACTTCAAAGCCCTGACACTGTCAGAAAGAACGGGCGAATCGTTCCACCTGGAAGCCACCTTGTTCCGTACACAAAGGCTGATCTGACGCAGAGCGCTCCCCCGGCAACTGACGACTGGCGGCCTGCTTATGCAGCGGTCCGATTGGCTGTGCATCCCAGACCCCGCCCCACGATCTCCAACGCCGTCGTTGTCGGTGAATTGCTTCGACGGGCTGCACTGAGGAAACACAGCGTGCCCTCGGAAACGCTTAGCGGCAAGCAACCATCGGGAGACCGAAATCGCGGCAGACACGAACATGCCCACTACCTCTCGCTGGCACCGGGTCACAGGTCGGATGCTGGAGCACCCATTGACTCACTCGTGGTGTGGGCGCCGGGCCGTCTCAGCGGGGACGAACTCGCGGCACTCGCCCAAGTCAAATGGCTCAGGGCTGGTCGATCTGCCAGTGGCGTACCTGACATTGCAGTAGCAGTCGCTGCCTTCGGTGAAATTGAAGAAGTAGCCCCTGCAATCGTCGGGCCCTCGCCCATCTGGATATCTCGTACTCCGTTTGTTCCCGGTAGACATCGCCAAAAGCTCTCCTGGGACGACCATATCCAAACTGAGATCGCACGTGAACTTTCGGTGTATCGCGACCTGCCTGAGCCTGCGTCAGTAGCTGTGCTCGATGGTGATACGCGACGGTATCGTCGCCGTCGACTCCCGCCAAAAGAAGCCATAGGCGGTAGCCGGCGTGCAGCCTTTGTTGAGATCAGGTTCCAGCATCCGGTCAGGGGCCCGATCATTCTCGGTTCAATGAGCCATTTCGGTCTTGGCCTGTTTCTACCGGACGAATCCGAATCCAGTCGGGCATGAGGCGATCATCTCTGAGAAGCGCCCAGGGCGGCTCCGGCAATTCGGTCCTCCAGAGGTGATTTGGTCTCGTGAGTGACGTGCCTGACCTCGTTCCGGCCAGGATGGTCAACGAGTTCGAGTACTGTCCGCGGCTGTTCTACTTGGAGTGGGTCCAGTCTCGCTTCGAGGACAACCCTGACACTGTTGAGGGCCGCTATGTCCATCGAAATGTGGATGCCGGTGGGGGGCGCATTGACGGCCCCGGTGAAGACAGCCCGGTGCGCAAGGCGAAGTCAGTCACCGTCAGTTCTGAAGCCCTGGGGATAATCGCCAAAGCGGACATCATCGAGGGCAAGGGGAACAAGGTCACCCCGGTTGAGGTGAAGCGCGGACGGCCGCCAAAGCATGGCCCCGCGTGGTCTCCTGAGCTTGTGCAAATCTGCGCCATCGGTCTCATACTCCAGGACAACGGGTATGACTGCTCAGAGGGTCAGATCTTCTTCGCCGAGTCGCGTGAGCGCGTCAAGGTGCCCTTCGACGAGAAGCTGGTGCAGCAGACCTTGAACGTGCTGGGGGACTTGAAGGAGGTTGCTGGCTCTCCTGACCCGCCGCCTCCGCTCGTTGACAGCCCCAAGTGCCCTCGATGTTCTCTCGTGGGCATCTGCTTGCCTGACGAGACGAACCTCCTGGCTGACCGGTCGGATGTTCCGCCCCGTCGCTTGACACCTAGGGATTCTGCGGCCCGACCCCTCTATGTGACAGAGCAGGGAACCAGGATCGGGGTCAGGAAGGGAAGGATCACAGTTTCTCAGCAGAAGGAGGTTCTCCAAGAGGTCAGGCTGATTGATGTCTCTCAAGTTTCCATTTATGGAAATGTGCAGATCAGTTCCCAGGCAATGCGAGCGATGTTCGATCAGCAGGTTCCAGTCTGCTGGTTTTCCTACGGTGGGTGGTTCCAGGGTATTGCCCATGGGCTGCCGTCCAAGCACGTTGAGCTTCGGAGGCGTCAGGTTGCTATTGCAGCGCAGGCGGGCTTGCCGATAGCCCAAAAGATGATCGAAGGGAAGATCAGGAACTCAAGGACACTGCTGCGACGGAACTCGCGAAGTGAAGTCAAGCCAACCTTGGAGCAGTTGAAGGCGTTTGCGGATCAGACTGCTGAGGTAGACACTGTCGAATCGCTGCTCGGTGTGGAAGGTGTAGCCGCCCGACTCTATTTCTCACAGTTTTCGGTGATGTTGAAGGATGGTTCGTTGGGCTTCTTTGACTTTCAAGGGCGAAATAGAAGACCTCCTAGAGATCCCATAAATTGTCTGCTTTCCTATGGCTATTCTTTGCTGACAAAAGACCTAACTGCCGTAACGCTGGCTGTGGGGTTTGATCCCTACTTGGGTGTCTTTCACAAGCCGAGATTTGGACGTCCCGCGCTGGCTCTTGACCTCGCTGAGGAGTTCCGCCCCCTCATTGCCGACTCAGTTGTGATCAACGTCATCAACAATGGTGAGATTCAGGAGAAAGGATTCATAGTAAGAGCTCAAGGTGTTGCGCTGACTCAGCAAGGCCGTCGGTCATTCATTGCGGCCTATGAACGCCGTCTTGATCAAGAAGTGACCCATCCAGTCTATGAGTACAAGATCACCTACCGCCGCGTCCTCGAAGTTCAAGCGCGAATGCTGGGCGCTTACCTGCTTGGCGAGATTCCCGAGTACGTACCGTTTATGACGAGGTGACCCATGGCACAAGGACGCAAGAGGTTCTTGGTGGCGTATGACATCCGTGATCCCAAGCGCCTTCGGAAAGTCCACAAGACGATGGTTGGCTACGGCTGGTCGATGCAATACAGCGTATTCATCTGCGACCTCGATGCCATGGAGCTGATCGCCATGAAGACCGAACTAGGAGAGATCATCCATCATGCTGAAGACTCCATTGCTATGATCGACATCGGTGACCCAAGTCAGAGGGGCAGAGACTGCTTCCAGTTCATGGGAGTATCCATCCCCCTGCCGACCAGCGGCCCAGTCATCCTGTGATGCGAGCGCTGAGGTGAGCTGTGAAATAACCGGCAGCGCTCGAAACCGCATGTATCCAAGAGTAATGGCGTTCCTTGACAAGTGAATACGACCGAGAAAATGCTTCCTAACCATGACCGCTCGCAAAAGCCCGCACACCAGCAGGTCACAGCAGGCGTTTAGAGCGAGGGGTTCGGGGGGTGTAAAAGCCCCCCCTTCATTGAAGCATGACCACCGACACCGACACCACCCGGCCCGACTGCGGTTCGGGGGGTGTAAAAGCCCCCCCTTCATTGAAGCAGGCCGTCGCGGCGGGCCTCCCACTGGCGGATGGCGTGTTCGGGGGGTGTAAAAGCCCCCCCTTCATTGAAGCATCGAGGAGTTCTGCGACATCGCCTGGGGCTCCTGGGTTCGGGGGGTGTAAAAGCCCCCCCTTCATTGAAGCAGGTCGCCGCCGACGGTGAGGCTGTCGGGCAGCGACACCGTTCGGGGGGTGTAAAAGCCCCCCCTTCATTGAAGCGGCTGACGGCTGCGGTCCGGAACGAGCTGCTCATGCCGGTTCGGGGGGTGTAAAAGCCCCCCCTTCATTGAAGCATCGAGCGCGTCGGTGATGATCTGGGCCACCTGTTTTTCGTTCGGGGGGTGTAAAAGCCCCCCCTTCATTGAAGCCCCCAGCCCTTTGGCCGGCGCAGGATGCCGCGGCGGGTTCGGGGGGTGTAAAAGCCCCCCCTTCATTGAAGCGCGGCGTCGACGAACTCGCGCGACGGGTCGGCGACCAGTTCGGGGGGTGTAAAAGCCCCCCCTTCATTGAAGCCGACAAGCCCACGCGCCCCGGCCGCGTCAGCACGAAGTTCGGGGGGTGTAAAAGCCCCCCCTTCATTGAAGCCAAATTTATTGCGAAATATCTTTACTTCGTTGCGAAGTTCGGGGGGTGTAAAAGCCCCCCCTTCATTGAAGCCCGAACCACACGATCGAGCTGTTGCCCGACCCGGACGTTCGGGGGGTGTAAAAGCCCCCCCTTCATTGAATCGGTGTCGGGGGTTGCTGCCATGCCCCCATCCTACACGGTTCGGGGGGTGTAAAAGCCCCCCCTTCATTGAAGCCCTGTGTACTCGCCGATCAGCAGGGCGTGGGTGACGGGTTCGGGGGGTGTAAAAG